>CABUUO010000028.1 GCA_902494875.1 uncultured Pseudomonadota bacterium | reverse complement strand
CTCTCGTTATAAGGGCAGCTCTGATTGGTGTCGCCGACTTTCCCAGCCTCACAGGTCAGGCTGTAGCCAAGCTCCTTGCAGGCGCGGATATTGTCGGTTTCACAGCTTTTGTAATAACCCGAGCCGTAAGGACAGGCTCCCTGCGGATATTGCGGAACCTGACAGCCTGTCACCTCATAGCCGTTGTTCTTGCACCAGGTGTCGGGGTCGATGCAGTCTTTGACATAAGAACCGTCTTCGGGACAGGCCTCGCCCTTGACATATCCGGCGGGACAGCCTTTATGGGTGTAGCCTCCCTGTTTGCAGATGTCTTCAGGCAGAAACTCCTGATTGCCGAAACTCAAATTGCCGTCATTTCCCAGAAAATGAACGGCGGCCAGTTTGATAAAAGGGGAAGAAACAGGCCGCTTAGAAGCTGCGGCGGCCTGAGGCCGTGATTCAAAGGTTTGGTTTTGGCTTGTATCTACGAGGGAGGCATACGCCGAATTAAACGAGACAAAGAAAGCCGCCGGCAGAACTAAGGAGACCGCCGGTGACATTAACAGAGTTTTGCTGAGTTTTTTCATCATACACCTCACATATAACTGAATCATAGCCTGATTGTAAGGTACCACATCATCAAAACAATGTCAATATAAAATAAACTTCCCCTTTATTTTTGGCTAAAATCCCTAAATAAAAAGCCCCTTATTTAAGGGGCTTTCGTTTAGTTTTTCTTTTCAAAATCGTGTTTTTCCTTGAGGAAGAACAAGACGCCGATTGGAATCGAAGCGGCATAACACAAAGTTGAAATTCCCAACGTCAGCCAAGGCTGGCTCATGACAAAACTGGCGAATAAAGCGACAATCAACATCATGGGGATAAACATATATGTCGGAACTTTCATCTTTTTGGTGGAGATTGTCGGTATCCGACTGACCATCAGGAACGAAACGACGCACATCAAAATGCTGCAAAACATATTGGAGCGAAAAACAGCATATTCCGGAAAGTCAAATGAAATCATAATCGGCATAATCGCCAAAGCAGCGGCAGCCGGAGCCGGAACGCCGACAAAGAAATGATGCCAATATTCCGGCTGAGGTTCATCGTCAAGCATGGTGTTAAAACGGGCCAGACGCATCGCCATACCGATAGAAAACAGCAGGCAGAAAAACCAGCCGAATTTCGGCAGATCAAACAATGTCCACTGATACATCAGAATAGCCGGAGCTACGCCGAAACTGACAAAGTCAGACAGGGAATCCAGCTCGGCACCGAATTTGGTAGAACCTTTCAGCATCCGGGCAACACGGCCGTCCAAGCCGTCAAACAGAGCTGCAAGAAAGATGCAGATAACCGCTTTAACCCAATCCTCCTGCACGGAATAGCGAATGGAAGTCACACCGGCACACAAAGCCAGCATGGTGACAATATTCGGAGCGATTTTGCGAAACGGCAAACGACCGCCGAACCCCGGTTTAGACGGCAGGGTTTTAGAAGATGTCTTTTCCATTATCTGACTACTCCCTTAACCTGTGCGGCATCGCTTTTCAAATGGGCAATAACGCTTTCACCGGCAACCATTGTCTGGCCGAGACAGACCTGCGGCTCAACGCCCTCGGGAAGATAAACATCCAAACGGGAACCAAAACGAATCATCCCAAAGCGTTCACCGGCTTTATACTCCTGCCCTTCCGTCGCTTCACACAAAATGCGGCGGGCCACTAATCCGGCAATCTGAACAAAGGCAATGTCTTTGCCGCTTTTAGTCTTCATCGCCAGCAGCTGGCGCTCGTTATCCTTGCTTGCTTTATCCAGCGTGGCGTTAAAAAACTTTCCGGGAACATATACGGCTTTGGTAATTTTTCCTTCAGCCGGCGCCCGGTTGACGTGAACGTTAAAGACGCTCATAAACACGCTGACGCGGGTAAACTTCTGGTCACCGAGACCAAGTTCTTCCGGAGCCTTGACCTTGGTAATCATCTGCACAATACCGTCCGCGGGAGAAACAACGACATCGCTGATTTCCGGCGTAACGCGTTCGGGGTCGCGGAAGAAATAAAAGCACCAGATTGTTAAAGCAATACCTATCCAGCCTAAGGGTTCCCACATCATTGCCAACAATGCGGTAACGGCAGCAAAAATGCCTACAAACTTCCATCCCTCGTTGTGGATATTGGGAAGAATGTATCTACGCCATGAGATATCTATGGTTTTCATGTATTATAGTCCTTTAAAGGGCCTGCCGATATGCAGCGGTGCCGTGACGCTGTCAACTGCCGCAGCGCCGAATACCGACAGGCAATTAATATTTAAATGTAATTTTTCCAATTACAACAGTCAGGTAAGCATATTTTTTGCAAACAGGCAAGTTTTATCTATCGGACTTCCCCAACAGAAAGGCGGCTGAAAAAAATCGAAATTAGATATTGCAATTATGCAAAATTATTAGTATAAACTTTGCAGATGATGCGCTTGTGGCGGAACAGGTAGACGCTGCAGACTTAAAATCTGTTGTCCGCAAGGACGTGCCGGTTCGATTCCGGCCTAGCGCACCATATATTTCGCCCCTTTGAGGGCGATTTTTGTTATATAAAACCAAGCCTTTGAGCCAGTCCGATTTTTGTGGTTTTGGAAATGGTAATTTTTGCACTATAACTGTGATTTGACTTGCAGTTAGAGAAAAAGGGTCAGGTAAAATAAGAAATTTATTGTCGGTTTAGTAAAACCAACCTACCCGACTTGACCTATTGTGTATTATATCGTGGTGCAAAAAATTGCTTTAGTTTGTCAGCTTGACAAATAAAGGGTTAAGGAATATAATTAGATTCAGTATTATACAAGGAGTTAATAAATATGCGGCAAGGTATTCTTAAATAAACTGTCAATTTGATAGT
>CABUUO010000027.1 GCA_902494875.1 uncultured Pseudomonadota bacterium | reverse complement strand
TCCATTCCTGACGGTAAATGCGGTTGGGACGCCTACGGACATACCGCTACCATTTCTTCGGGCAAACCGTTGAATGCCGAATATGAAACCGTTTGGGTTCGTATGTGGGGGCCGGCAACGATTAAAAACGAAATCAAAACAAAAAACCTGACCTCAGGCGTTGTCGTTTCCAACGTCGGTTCCTGGAACGATCCCAGAACCATCACCTTTAAAGACAAGGTGACAATCAGCGGCGAACTCAGAACCGACCCGGACGTTACCACCACCAAATTTGACGGCGGTATCTACGGAAACTACACCTGTCGTCGTTACAAAGCGGCTGACGGTTCCAACAAGATTGAAGACTTGGGCGTTATCCAGCCCGGCGAGGAGGGATGCCCCTGCTCCATGGACCGTTTTGCCCAGACTGCGTCTACCTGTAACGGCATTCTCGCCGGCGCTTCCTGCGGCGGTAAATACGAAAAATGCGACAAAATCGACAACTGTACCGAATACGACGCTAACCGCACTCAGTGTACTAAATGTAATTCGCCTTACATCCTCTCCGGTGGAAAATGTGTCACGGTTGACAATTGTTCCGCAACAAACGGCACTAACGCTTGTACCCAGTGTAACTCCGGATATAAGGTCGAAAACGGAAAATGTGTCATCAGTTGTAGTGCAGCTAACTGTAAAGAATGTGTTGCCGGTTCGTCAACGACCTGCAAAACCTGTAACAGTGGCTACAGCTTAAGCAACGGTAAATGCGTCGTTGAACTGTATGGTTCTATCACAAACTTAGACACCTATTGTAGACGTACCGATGATTGTGAATGGAACCCGGAAATGTCTTGTTACCAAGACGGATGCGGTGGTTCTGCGACCTGCATATGCTCAGATGCAAATGGCAATGAAGTCCGCAGAACAGATATCGACACCTATTTGGGGGGTGACGAATACTCCACAGATATCTGGTCTGTTCAGTCCGAACTTGAATCCATGTGTGATTACGAATGCAGCTAATTCATTCCATATAAAAAAACACCCCCGGTGGATTTATCCGGGGGTGTTTTTTTATGCCTAATGTCATGTTGAGCGAAACGAAGTGCAGTCGAAACATCTCAGCCTTATCACGATTGTCATGCTGAACCTGTCGAAGCATCCTAGCCTTATCACATTGCTGAGACCCTTCGACAGGCTCAGGTTGACAATTTATAAAGAATGAACGCAAGACTGCTAACTGATGGAATCAAACGCCCTCGCGTTTGTGCCGCCGGGCGCTGTCCGGTCATATTCCGTTAAATCTGAACAAAAATCTCATTCCGCGGCGTAATCCGGGCTGAACCGCCGATGGGCAGCGTCAACAGCGGTGTTGTATGACCAAAATCCACATTGGCAATAATCGGCAGATTTTTAAGCTGCGGCTTATCCAGAATAAACTCCAGTTTTTCCCGGCTGACCTCCGATGCTTTCTGGAAACGGCCGATGACCAGCGCCCGCACATTCTTAAAATCTTCCTGATACATCAGTGCCTGCAGGTTGCGCTCAAAGGCGCCGGCATCACCGCCGGAAGTAAAGCAGTCTTCTATAAACAAGATGGTGTCAGCTTCAAATACCGGACGATAAGGCGTCCCAAGCAACAGGTCAAACGTGCCGAGATTACCGCCGATAATTTTTCCTTCGGCGCTGCCGGAACGGATAACCCACCACCCTTCATTCTTAATAAAGTTGCGTTTTTCCTGATCCAAAAACCACAAATCGTCGCTCCACTCCGGCGATGGCTTGATTTCGTTCTTTCCTTCGCCGATAACCATCTTTTTCAGATTTTCAATCGTATATTCGCACCCTTTAATCATTCCCAAAGAGCTGAAATGCGGGCCTGAAAAAGTCACCAGCCCGGTCTGTGCATAAATGGCGTTCAACAGAGCCGTAATATCGGAAAAGCCGCAGAAAATTTTCGGATTGTCCCTGATAAGTTCATAATCCAGATACGGCAGCAGCTGATTGGAGTTAGACCCGCCGATAACCGTAAAAACGGCCTTAACCTTCGGATCCGCAAACGCGTCATGAATGTCCGCAACGCGTTTTTCAATCGAAGAAGATCCCATCATATCAAAATTTTCATCGGTCGTATTTTTACCGAAAGTAACTTTCAGCCCCATTTCGGCAAATATCTTCAAAGCCTGCGCACGGCTGTCCCGTCCTATCAGTTTCAGGCCTCTGGCCGGTGCGACGATTCGGACTTCGTCTCCGGCGGCAAGCTTTTCGGGAACAATCTTTTTCATCTTCAATCCTCCTGAAATTATAAGTTTGTTTAAACATAAAACAAATTTTGCAAAAAGATAATATTTTTTTATTGCAATTTAAAATCTCACTTTTATTATAAGAACAAAACTAGAACAAAAAAAAGGAGAGTCGAAAATGAGTTTTGGTTCGCCAGCCAGTGATTATGTTGAAAAAAGCCTTGACCTTAACCAATATCTGGTACCGCACAAGGCCGCAACTTATTTCTTAAAAGTCAGCGGCGACGCCATGAAAAACGCCGGCATCATCGACGGCGATTTTTTGGTAGTTGACCGTTCGCTCAAAATTGAAAACAATCAGATTATTGTCGTCGAACAGGACGGAGAATTGGTTGTCCGCCGTTTCAAAAATGCCAACAACCAAATCTGCCTGATGCCGGAAAATGAAAAATACCGGCCGGTATTTCTCCGCAGCCCCGAAAATCTCGTCATCTGGGGAAGCGTTTCAGCCGTTTTCAGAAAGCTTTAAGACCATCGCCAATGTATGCTCTCATCGATTGCGACAACTTCTTTGTCTCCTGCGAACGGATATTCCAGCCCAAGCTCAAAGGCCGTCCGGTTGTTGTGCTTTCCAACAACGACGGATGTGTGGTCGCCCGTTCTTACGAGGCCAAGGATCTCGGCATTCCGATGGGCATACCCTTTTTCAAAATTGAGAATATGTTCAAATCGGCCGGCGGAATAGCCCTGTCGTCAAATTACGAACTTTACGCCGACATTTCCCGCCGGATTATGTCGCTGATTCGTCAGGAGTTCGGCAATTTGGAAATTTATTCCATCGACGAAGCCTTTGTAAGGCTGCCGGACAATACCGCTTTAGGCCGCACCGCCGCCGATTTTCACGACAAAATACTCCGATATGTCGGCGTTTCGGTTTCCATCGGCATCGCCCCCACCAAAACCTTATGCAAAATTGCCGGAGAATACGCCAAAAAGCACCGCAAAATTTATATACTTAACAATAAGGAACTCATTTCCTCACACTTACAACGGCTTGACGTCGCAGACATCTGGGGCATCGGCCGTCATACGGCCCGCAAACTGAACTTCATCGGCATTTTCACCGGCGAAGAACTGCGCACGGCACCGCTGAAAATGCTGCGCGCGGCTTTCGGCATTAACCTCGAAAAAACCGCCCTGGAGCTGAACGGACGATCCTGCCTGGACATATCGGAAGAAGAAAACAGCAAATCCATAATCTGTTCGCGCAGTTTTGAAACCGAAATTTCCGCCCCTGAACGCCTGGAACAAATCATTGCCGAATTTGTAGACAGCGCCTGCCTGCGTCTGCGCCAAAAAAACGCCGTCGCCGGCGGCATCTGCGTTTACATATCGTCCAACCGCTTTAACCCCAAACATATACAATATCAAAATTCGACAGTCATAAACCTTGAAACGCCCGGCAACAACACCGCCCGCTTTCTGCACGCCATGCATTTGGGATTGCGACAGATTTTCCGCCCCGGAATCTTATACAAACGCGCCGGCGTCACGCTGCTCGGCCTGCAAAACGACAATACTCTGCAGCCGGACCTGTTGACTCCGGCACCTCAAAATGACAAAGAACGCAGCCTGATGCGCGCTTTTGACGCCATCAATGCCAAACTCGGCCGCAAAAGCATCTATTTCGGCATCCAGGCTTCGGGGATTAAACATTATATCCGCCGGCGGCTGAAATCCTCGTCTTATACCACATCTTGGGACGGTTTGGCAGTCGTCAGATAGCCTTTCCGAGCTTTTTCCGGCAAAAAAACCAATCCTGACAATCCATCGCACCCTCTTCTTCCGCGCCTTCCCTTTTCTTCAAATCGCTCATGGTTGACGGCGCCGCAACCAGCACTTCGTCTCCGGGCTCCCAGTCCGCAGGCGTTGACACGCCGAATTTGTCGGTTGTCTGCAAAGCCAGAAGCAGGCGCTTAATCTCTTCAAAGTTTCTGCCGTTGGAAAGCGGATAATAAATCAGCGCCCGAACCCTATGTGCGGGATCAATAAAGAACACCGCCCTCACGGCCTTGGTATCGCTGGAAGACGGCTGTATCATACCGTATTTCCGCGCTACGTCCATTTTCACGTCCGCCACAATCGGAAAATCTATCGGCTGGCCGTTATAACGATGATAGCGGATTTTTTCCTGAATGTTTTTCAGCCACGCCACATGTGCGCAGATACTGTCTACCGAAATTCCGATCAGTTCCGTATTCAAAGCCCGAAATTCGCCGGCCAAAGCGCCGAAAGTCGCTATTTCCGAAGTGCATACCGGTGTAAAGTCGGCCGGATGAGAAAACAAAATCACCCATTTCCCTTCATAATCTTCAGGAAATTTAACAACCCCCTGAGTCGAATCAGCAACAAAAGAAGGCGCCTTTTCGCCGATCAGCGGTATCGCGCCGCACGCACACTCCGCCCCTGCATTATTGTCCGTCATCAAATTTTCTCCTTACAATCTGTTTAAAGCAGATATAAACCGTGTGCCTATCGTTTCAAGCGGTTAAAGAAATTTAAATATTTCAAGCCTATAGTATTTAGGATATATCACTATTATATATCTCCTAAAAACAAGGAGCGGAAATGAAGCTTGAAATATTGCTGGGAATAGCCGGATTCTTACTTTTGCTGTGCGTATTTGCCAATAAAATATCCGACAAATACGGTATCCCGTCGCTGTTGATTTTTCTGGCTATGGGTATGCTGGCCGGATCCGACGGCATCGGCCGTATCAATTTTCAAAACTCCCGTCTGGCCAACTACATTGGTACTGTCGCCCTGATTTTCATTCTTTTTTCCGGCGGACTGGATACCAAATGGACCAGCATCCGCCCTATCATCGGCCGGGGCTCGGTCTTATCCACCCTCGGCGTATTCTTAACCGCGCTGTTCTTATTTTTAACCGTTCACTACATTATGCGGCTGCCGTTTGAAATTTCCGTTCTGCTCGGCGTAATTGTTTCTTCAACCGACGCTCCGGCCGTTTTTTCAGTTTTAAGGTCACAAAACATGCGCCTCAAAGACCACCTGAAATCCCTCCTCGAATTTGAATCCGGCAGCAACGATCCTATGGCGGTGTTTCTGTCCATGGGCGCCATTGCCATGCTGAGTTCACCGCAGTTCAGCCTCAGCGAATTTATAACGATGTTTATTCTGCAAATGAGTCTGGGTATAGCTTTGGGTATTGCTTTCGGTCATGCCGGCGCCCTGTTTCTCAAAAGATGGTCTTTGCCGTATCAGGGGCTTTATCCAGTTTACGGCCTGGCTGTCATCCTGCTGACTTTCAGCATCACCCAGCTCATCGGCGGCAATGGCTTTCTGGCCGTTTACCTCTGCGGCATCGTCATGGGCAACAGCCCTTTCATTTACCGCCGCCAGTTTATCAAGTTCAATGATGCCTTAGCCTGGATTATGCAGATAAGCATGTTCCTCATTCTCGGCCTTTTGGTTAACCCCAGTGAACTCGGCAGCGTCATGCTGGTCAGCTTCGGCTGCACCCTGATGCTGATGTTTGTCGCCAGACCGGTTGCCGTATACATCTGTCTCACCGGCAGTGACTTTAACAACCGCGAAAAAATACTCATCAGCTGGGCCGGACTCAAAGGCGCCGTACCGATTATTTTGGCGACATACCCGCTGATGGAAGGTTTCCCGAACTCGCAGTTTCTGTTCAACCTCATATTTTTCCTGGTAATAATTTCCGTCATTTTACAGGGGAAAAGCCTGCCTTGGATTGCCAGAAAGTTGAATCTTGAAAAATAACGGCGGCCAACTACCTCTTGGACAGGGAGGAGGCAATGAACAAAAATTTTTACATTTTCCGTCACGGAGAAAGCACTTTCAATCTGGCCGGCCGGGTTCAAGGATGCACGGATATGTCCGTCCTGACCGCCAAGGGACGCCGCCAGGCGGCAGATACTGCCGAAATTCTGAAAGACCGAAACATTGAGGTTATCATATCCAGTCCGCTCAAAAGAGCCGTTGAAACCGGAAACATCGTCGCCGAAAAAATTAATGTTCCCCTGAACATAGACCGCCGCTTTACTGAGGTCAACATCGGCATCATTGAAGGACTGTTGTATGACGAAGTATTGGAAAAATACGGGGAGCTCTACAATCGCTGGCGTAATGCCGACCGCGAAGACGAAACGTTTTGCTTTCCGGGCGGAGAAAGCAAACAGACCGTCCGCAAACGCATTTTTGAAGCCCTGAACCACTATGCCGAACAGACCGATTACCGCAACATAGGCGTTTCCGGCCACGGCATTATCCTAAAACAGTCGCTCAAAGCTTTGGGAACCGAGATAGACGACATCCCCAACGGCAGCGTCATTCATCTTCAATACAACAATGCCCATTGGCAGACTGACGGCATTATTTATCATTAACTTGACATCCGCCTCTTATTGACTATCTTTTATACATTCAGCAAGCAATTACGGGGTTAACGATGAATTTTTTCAACAAAAAAAGTTTTTTTCACATTCTTTTGGGAAATTTTAATCTCTGCTTCTTCGTAAGCCTGGTTATTTTGTCCCTTTTGCCCAACCCGGAAATATTCATGCACAAATACCCGGCGCAAAAATGGTTTTTATATCTGGTTATTCCCGCAATCAACGGTATGCTGACAACCCTCATATCCTTGGGACTGAACCGTTACTTTGCCAGAAAAAACTATACTCGCAGATACTATACGCAAGATACCAATTCGCTGATTCAGGTTTCTTTTTTAGCCGGATTTTCAAGCTTATACCTATCCTTTTCCAACCTTGGAACCCTGCTGATCAGCCTCAGCATCATCTACATTGCTTTTTTAAGCGTCCGCAGCTTTGCAAGCCGGATAACCGCACTGCTGGAACCGGATAAAATGGCCTCGGCAGAAGATTTGGCCGAATTTGCCAATTTTTTTATCAATCTGATTATAACTTTTACCGTCGTAAATTTATCAATCAATATGTTGCATACAAGCTTCAGCACGTCGCAAGCTTTCAATTTTGATCCGGGAATCAAAGGAATTTTTGACGCGCTTTATTTCAGCGTCATTACCATGACCACCGTTGGATACGGTCATATCATACCCAGCACGGTCATTGCCAGAATTGCCGTCAGTTTCGAATGCCTCACCAGTTACATTATGCTGGGCATTATGATTGGCATTATCGGCCGCGGCATTAACTTTGGCAAAAATAACTAAAAACTTGGAACAACTCTAGAACATATTCATCTCCGCCAAAAGGTTGACAAACGCTTAGCGGTTAAATACATAATATTTTGTGTTTTCCGTAACGTTTTTGTGAAAATTGCCATTCCGATGGTAATTTATTATTGTATTTCTTCGCGGCGCGTGGCATAATATACTCAGGTTTTAGTTCTAATTATTAAGGAGTTTGTGCCATGCTCAATATTAATCATATGTGCTTACTTTCCGTATCCGCTCTGGCGCTCTCTGTCTGCGCCT
>CABUUO010000026.1 GCA_902494875.1 uncultured Pseudomonadota bacterium | reverse complement strand
GTAACACAGGAAGAACATGTGCCGTTAGCGGGACATTGAGACAGCGGATAGTCTTTACAGACGTCGCCCTGACCATAGCCGCTGCTGGCGGCATCGCGTCCGGAGAAGCCGAGGTCGTCCTTGGTATCGGGCAGGAAGGTCGCTTTTGCCAGCAGAAAGGAATTGTGAGGCTTTAGCCCTAAGGAGTGTGATGTGAGTGTGGGGTAGAGGCTGCCTATATCAGGATTAGCCAATGTTTCGGAAGCCTGGGTCAAAATAAAGACCGAAGCGGACAGATACAACATTTTGCGAAAGTATGACATAATGCACCTCATAAATAATTAGAACTAAAGCCTGGGTATATTATGCCATGCGCCGCAAAGAAATACAACAATAAATTGCCACCAGAATGGAAATTTTCACTAAAATATGATTAAACCAGCATAATATATTATGTTTAGTGCACTATCCATTTGTCTTACTTTTGTCAGGAGATTCATTTTTGCTTGCATTTTTCCCCAATTAGTGATATATCGTCTAAAAATACAATTTTTTTACGGTGGCCAATATGATGTATTTATTTGATCTTCAGTATCAGCTGCAGAAGGGAATGTATTTTACAGACAAAATTACAACGCATTCTTACAATATTTATTACAGTAAAAATATTTCGGAGAAGTATTGGAATTATGCCGTTGTATCCGACTTATGCCCGCTGAGAAGTGTCCTTAGCGAATTAAAGCAGCATTTTTCACGGATCGGACGTCCTGTTCACATTCAGCTCAGCGTAACGGATGGAGAAAACCTGAATGAATTGCAAAACAACAGGTTTAAGGTTAATTGTACCGATACCTGGATGCGCTATGAGGGCGGAGCTCACAAAGCCTCATTTACAGCCCGCCGTGTGGAAGACAAAACCGATCAGGAAAATTATATAAAAGTTTTTTCGGAATATTTCCGCTCGCCTAATCCGTATATGGCAAAGATTTCTCCGGAAATATTGTCTGGTTTACGGCGTTCTTTTGATAACAATAACCTGACCCATTTCATTTCTTATGATGGCAAACATCCGGCAGCGGTAGCAACTGTCGGATGTTTTGATAATTATGCTCTTTTATTCAATGTTGCTGTTGCTTCGGGGTATGCCGAAACGGAGCATCCGGCGGCAATTATTAATGCCTGTACGGAATACTGTCGGCAAAGCGGTTGTGTCAGTCTCAATGTTAATCTGCTTTCAAGCTGCCGGCTTGAAAGATGGTATGAGCACAATGGTTTCAAACGTATTGGCGCCGGTTGTCGTATGATTTTATAAAAAAGCTTTCTATTTTGCTTTTTCAGGTTATAATCTGAAAAAAAGGAGCTGAAAATGGAAAAAATTGCCAGTTTTACCGTTGATCATATCCGGTTGATTCCCGGATTGTATGTTTCCCGTAAGGATAATATCGGCGAGGAAACGGTTACGACTTTTGATATCAGAATGACCAGTCCCAATGATGAGCCGGTGATGAATACGGCCGAAATGCACACGATTGAACACTTAGGGGCTACTTTTCTGCGAAATCATCGGCAATATGGTTCCAAAACGTTATATTTCGGTCCTATGGGCTGCCGCACGGGTTTTTATCTGCTTTTGGCCGGAGACTATACTTCGCGCGATATTGTGCCTCTGATGCGGGAGATGTTTGCTTTTATCCGCGATTATAAAGGCGAAGTTCCGGGAGCCTCAGCAAAAGACTGCGGCAATTATTTGGATATGAATCTGCCGATGGCCAATCTTCTGGCAAAACGTTATTTGGATGAAGTTTTGGCCAATATCAGCGATGAACGCTTAATCTATCCGCGCTGATTTAGTCATCAAGACGTTTTTTTAGTTAAAATAACAGGTTGCATCAGTCTGATACGTTAAATTAGAAAGTTCTAATTTTCTTGAGGATATCTTTACCAAAAGTTGAAATTCTAATTGTTTTTACAATTAGTTTATTTTAACATAACTGAAAAATTAATCTTTTAATTTTTAAAACAAGTATTATTTAATAAGCCGTCAACATATAAATTTTGGAATAGAAATGATAACCTTATTAGAACTGCACTATAATATCCAGAAAGGCCTGTTTTTTTCAGATAAAATTGTTACAGAAACTTATACTATTTATCATTGTATGGAACAAAAGTCAGCATACTGCAATTACGCGATTATTTCTGACTTAACCTCAGCAAAAAAATCTTTTGGAACCATTTCTGAAGATTTTGCCAGATTGAAAAGACAGCCCTGCATTTATATTAATTCTACCCAGTTTAATGATCTCAATGAGCTGCAAGAACAAAAAATTCAGGTTCGCTATACTGAGAGCTGGTTACGTTATGACGGCGCAGACATTAAGGAAATTCATCCGGTTCAGGCCGTGACGGAAAACAATATTGAAGATTATATGGAAGTATATTCCAAATCGGAAAATAATTTTGCATTTAAAGTGACGCCGGAATATCTTATGGGTGTGCGAAAATGTCTGGCTGCGCCAAATTTTTACAGCTTTATCGCATATGACGGGCGGCGGCCGGTATCAACGGTCTCTTTGGGAATTTATAACGGCTATTGCATGATTTATGGCCTGGTAACCAATAAGGAAGACCGCGGTCGCGGATATACGCAGTCGGTCTTAAGTGCTTGTATCAAAAAGTTTAAGGAACTTAACGGTAAAGAAATATTTGTTTTGCAGCCAAGCAGTTCTTATCTGGAAAAATGGTATGTACGGCACGGATTTAAAAAGATATTCACCGGTTATGGTCTGTATTGATCTTTACTGCTGGCTCCAGCGGCCGTTGTCGTCCTGTTTCCAATAAAAGGCTTCAAGCCCGCTGCTTTTGACCTCTTTCCAAAATTGGCGGGCTTGGTTCAAAGAACTGTCAGCATTTCCGTCAAAAATATTAAAAATGCGTTCGTAGTTTTGCAAAACATCAGGGGCTGCATAGGCGCCGTCCACCAAAAACAGCATTGTTGCCTGATTGGGATTGTCATCGCCCGCAGTCAGCCATATCGGCTGCTGGTCGGCAAAACCGTCTTTACGGCTGCCGTGCGGAATAAATGAGGTATCGCTGAAAGTCCAGAGATGTGAATTCAGAAATTCGACGCGTTCTTCGTTTCCGACCTTAACCAAAATCTTTTGTTTGGTAGCATAGGCTTTCTCCAAAAGCTTGGGCAGAACCTGTTCCAGTGTCTGTTTTTGCAAATGGTAAAAATCAACCCGGGACATTCTTCTATTCTCCTTTTTTCGATGCTGTCAGTTTTATGGCCACAAAATGCAGCGTTTCTCCGTCTTTAACCTGAAGCAAAATCGGCCGCCGGTTTTCCCGCAGGGCATCGCTGACATAATTTTGCACGTCATTGCCGTCCAAAACGGTTTTCTTGTCTATTTGCGTGATGATGTCGCCGGCTTTAAGTCCTTTCAGAGCCGCGTCGCTGTCTTTGTCAACATAGCTGACAACAACACCCTTTTCATCCGGAAGCAGGTTATACTTTTCTGCATTGTCAGCACTGATATCCTCAACCGAAAAACCCGTCTCGACCGTTATGCTCCGGTTTTCATCCTGCGGCATGTCAATCGGTTCGTTGTCTTCTGCCCTGGATGCTTGCGGCTGCGGTTTTTCTTCCGGCATTTCTTCAATCAACACTTTAATGTTTTGTGCAATTCCGTTGCGGCGGATTTCCATGTCAATATTTTTTCCGATCGGTGTTTCGGCAACCATTCGCGAAAGATTTTTGGTGTTATCAATTAAATGTCCGTCAAATTTAAGTATAATGTCTCCGGCCTGAATCCCCGCCCGTGCGGCACTGGAATTTTCCGAAACCGAAGAAATGATAACGCCGCCGTTTTCAGTCGCCCCCAGGCTTTGAGCCGTATCCGCGTCATAAGGCTGCATCTTTATGCCAATCCATCCGCGTTTAACCTCGCCGCTTTCCTTCAGTTGTTTGATGACAAAGTCAACCAGATTGACAGGTATGGCAAAGCCGATGCCCATGCTGCCGCCGTTGGTGGAAAAAATTGCGGTATTGATGCCGATGACTTCGCCGTTCATATTAAACATCGGTCCGCCGGAGCTGCCCTGATTAATGGAAGCGTCAGTCTGAATAAAGCTGTCATAGGGGCCGGATTCAATATCGCGCGATTTGGCGGAAACGATGCCGGCGGTAACGCTGCCGCCGAGACCGAATGGATTGCCGATGGCCAAAATCCAATCTCCGATTCTGATTTTGTCAGAATCTCCGAACTTTACTGCTTTCAGTTTTTTGGGAGTGTCGATTTTTATCAGCGCCGTATCAGTCTTGCTGTCGCCGCCAATCAGTCTGGCTTCGGCGGAACTGTTGTCCGACAGGGTCACGGAAATGCTTTTAGCCTTGTCTATTACGTGATGATTGGTAATAATATATCCGTCTTCGCTGATGATAAAACCGGAACCTAAAGAAATCCTGTTGGTTTTAGGCGCATTAAAAATACTTTCCACCGTGGTTTCGATATTGTTGTCAATGTCGGAAACATCGTCCGTTTCTTCGCTTTTGTCATGTGTGGTCGAAATGTTGACTACCGAAGGCAGCAGCCCTTCGGCCAGGTCGGCAAAGGATGGAACAATGTTTTGAGCCTGGGCATCGTTGCCGATGCCCAGACTCAGAACCATTGCCAGCAAAGTCAGTTTTTTTATTCTCATCAGTCGTTATTTTCCGCTCTTCATCGTTTTGTTGAAAAATTCAAAAAATTCGGAATTGGGAGACAAAACCATTGAGGTGTCGCCGTTGGCCATAGAATTGCGATAAGCTTCCAGGGTACGGTAATAGGCGTAGAACTGCGGATCCTTGTTGGCAGCTTCGTTCCATATCAAAATGGCTTGTTTGTCGCCGGTACCGCGGATAATCTGTGCGTTTTTTTCGGCTTCGGCAATAATGATGGTTCTTTCTTTTTCAGCCTGAGCCTTAATCTGCTGAGACATTTGCTGTCCTTGCGCGCGAAATTCTTTGGCTTCTCTTTCTCGTTCTGATTTCATGCGGGCGTTAATCGCCTGCAAAACCTCAATCGGCAGATCCGCCCGGCGGATACGCACATCGGCCACGCTGACGCCGATTTGCTCCGCATCAACTTTAACTGCCGAACTGATGTCGCGCATAATCTGGGTCCTTTTCTGCGAGAGAAGTTCCTGCAAAGTAATTCTGCCCAGAATTTTACGGACGGAAGAATTGACGATTTCTTCCAGTTTGCCGCGAGCCTGAAGTTCGGTGCGAACCGTTTTGTAAAATTTGAGCGGGTCAACGATTCTGTAACGCGTAAAACTGTCTACGTCCAGACGTTTTTTATCGTTCAGAACGATTTCCTGCGCCGGCGGATCAAGGTTAAGCAGACGGTTGTCATAAAAAACCACGTTCTGAATAAACGGAATTTTGAACTTAAGTCCCGGTTCCTTAACCACGCGCATCGGCTCGCCGAACTGTAGAACAATAGCCTGTTCGGTCTGATTCAGGATATAAACCGAATTGCCGATGACAAAAAGGACGACGGCAGCCACAACCGCCAGAAAAACTTTTAATTTATCATTCATCTGTCATAACTCCTAGTTTTTAGCATCAACGGCAATGTTTTTCTTCTGCAGGCCGTTAAGCGGCAGATAGGGCAGAACGTTTCCGCCTTTGGAAGAAGGGTCCAAAATCACTTTGTCAGACTTGCCCAGCACGTCTTCCATCGTTTCCAGATACAGGCGTTTGATGGTAACTTCCTTGCCTTCTTTGTAGGCATTGTACACGGAAATAAACCTGTCGGCGTCACCGCGCGCTTTGTTGATAACAGCTTCCTGATAGGCTTGAGCGTTTTGCAGACGCTGAGACGCTTCGCCGCGGGCGCGGGGCAGAATCTCGTTGCGATAGGCCTCGGCTTCGTTTTTGAAGCGTTCCATATCGGCTTTGGCACGCTGCACTTCGTTGAACGCGTCCACCACCTGTTTCGGCGGATCTGCCTTTTGCAGTTTTACGCGGACAATCTGCACGCCGGAGCCGAATTCGTCAAGCACCTTTTGCAGTTCTTCTTTGGTGTCGTCTTCAATTTTTCCGCGGTCACCGGTAATAATCGGCTGCATTTCCGATTGTCCGACAATCTCACGCAGAACCGACTGGGCTGCCACTCTGACCGTTTGATCCGGGTCTCTCATATTAAACAGATAGTCTTTGGCGTTTTTAATCTTCCAGACGATGGTCAGATTAATGTCGACAATGTTTTCGTCGCCGGTCAGCATATGGCTTTCGGTAAAAGATTTCAAAGCGTCGTTGCTGTAGTTTGCACCGTTGCGGATTCCCCGGACGTTGCTGACGGCATAAGCTTCCTGTACGCCGAGGTTAATGCTGCGTTCCTGAGTAATATTCACTTTTGTAACATTTTCAATCGGGTAGGGAAGATGATAGTGCAAACCGGCTTCGGTCGTGTCCGCATATTTTCCGAATCTCAGAACCACGCCTTCCTCGTTGGGCTGAACCTGGTAAAAACCGGAAGCCAGCCACACGGCAATGAGAATGATGACAATCCATGAAATTCTGATGTCAATGCCTTGCGGATTTTTGATAGTTTTAATATCAACAATCTTGGGCTTTTTGTTTTCTTTCGGGGTTTCGTCCCAGGGATTTTGATTATCGTTATTCCCCCACGGACCTTCAACTTTTGCCATATTTTACACCTCTAACTTTATTTATTGCTTTAAACATTTATATAATATAAATATATGAGCGGACATATCAAGAATATAGAGTTTTATCAACAGGACACTGACTATGGAAGATCAAATCAGAGAAATTGCGCTCCGTTTTTTTAATCCGGGGAATATTGAAAGCATAAAGCTTTTTGACCGGCGGGTTATCATCACCCTGCAAAATGCGGCGGAAGATTCCGCCAAAACCGAAGCTCTGAAACAGGCGGTTGCCGCGCTGGAGGGCGTGAACAAAGTTGCGGTTGTATATACGGCGGTTAAAAAAGTGGAAAAATTGGCGCCGAAAACGGACAAATACGAAGTTCGCGGCGTTAAGAAGATAATCGGTGTCGCTTCCGGCAAAGGCGGCGTCGGAAAATCGACGACGGCGGTAAATCTGGCGCTGGCTTTGGCCAATCAGGGATTAAAAACCGCCATTTTCGACGCGGACATCTACGGGCCGTCCATTCCGACGATGTTGGGATATGAGGGTGTGCCGCCGGTCAGCTTTGACGGAAAAATTTTTGAAGCTTTTGACTATCGAAATGTCAAATCAATGTCAATCGGTACGCTGCTTGACAAGTCGCAGCCTCTCATTTGGCGCGGAGCCAAAGCCTGTGGCGCAATTGAACAGCTGTTGACTGAAACTAATTGGGGGGAGATTGACGTAATGGTGATTGATATGCCGCCCGGCACCGGCGATATCCAGATAACGCTTTCGCAAAAGCTGGATTTGGATGGCATTGTCATCGTTTCCACGCCGCAGGACATTGCGCTGATAGACGCAGTCAAAGGCGTCAATATGTTCAAACGGGTAGATGTGCCGATTCTGGGTATTGTTGAGAATATGAGCTATTATATTTGCGAAAAATGCGGACATCGCGCAGATATCTTTGGGCATGAAGGCGCCAAAAAAACCGCGGAAGAAATCGGTGTCGATTTTTTGGGGGAAATTCCGTTGCATTATGCCATCCGAGAGAATGCCGACAATGGCACGCCGATTGTTTTTGCCGAACCCGAAAGTCCGCATACCAGAGCTTATGAGAACATTGCCGCCAAAGTAAAAGACAAGCTGGGGTTATAATTCCGTACAGTTGTTTATTTTCTCTTTTATGTCACCCTGAGCTTGTTGAAGGGTCTCAGCAATGTGATAAGGCAGGGATGCTTCGGCAGATTCAACATGATATTAAGGCATAAAAAAATCCCCGGATAATTCCACCGGGGATTTTTTTAGGGTTAGTTTTTATATAACCAGTCGGTTATCGTGGATTGGTTATAGCGGGTTGGTCAACGATTGCCGTTGTAAAGCACATATAACCAGGCCCCGAGTTGGCAGCCGCACAGCTTACGTTTGCCGGGCAGCATACTCCGTTACCACATGAATGATTGGGAGCTTTGCAGGAACCATTATCAATGGTCGGTTTTTTGACACAGGTTGTGGGACCATTAAGATTGAATAATGGCGTGTATCCGTCATTGCAGGTTTTACAGCTTGTTGACGAACCGCTGACACATTCTTTGCAGTTGGCAACTGAACAGGTGTTTTCAACACATTTTCCGTTTTGGAGCGTTCCTCTGTAGCAGTCGATGCAGACACCGTTTTTATATTCGTTGCATCCTGATACAGGAGTACTGTTGTTGTTGCATCTCAGTGTATATCCGGCAGAACAGGTCCAGCAAGTACGGCCGTTATTCAGTCCTGCGGCATATTCGGATTGACCGCTGCTGTTATAGCAGTATGGCCTTTGAGAACCATACGGGTCAAAACCGCTGCAGAATTCACCGCCAATGCCGTTACACGGATTTGAGGTGTCTTCGATGCAATTCCCGCTCGAGGTTAAGACATATCCCGGTTTGCAGAGCTTGCAGACAATTGTTGAACCTGATTCACAAGTTTGACAATTGCTAGCCTCACATGGGAAGCATTCGTCTTTGACCTGGGAGCAGGTTGTGTAGTTCATGCCGCACCGTTTGCCGCCCAGAGTTCCGCTGCAGTTTGTGTAGTTATATTTATATTCGGCCGGACATTTTTGATAAGGCATAAATCCGCCTACGCCCGAGATGGCATATTCGCAATATTCCTGCGTTGTATATGCAGTTCCTGCCGTCGTGCAATATTTGATTCCGTCACAGGTCAAGAAAGCCAGATTGGAACCATAATTCGTACAACCGTAAGAACCGACGGAAGAAGAGCAGGTCGCCGCTTTGACACACTGACCGTTTTCGAGGTTATACCCGGAATTACACTTAGTACACTGAGTGCGGTTAGCGTCGTATTCGGCGCAGTTTTCGACGGTTTCACATTTTTCGTATTTACCGCCGCAGGAAGCGCCGGCGAGAATGCCGTTACAGGTAGACGCATTCTGGGCAAAACGGTCCATGGAGCAGGGGCATCCCTT
>CABUUO010000025.1 GCA_902494875.1 uncultured Pseudomonadota bacterium | reverse complement strand
CCCATCAGCCAGACTGAATGTTCCTATTCAGGCTCTCTCAGAAGCCAGGCCTGGCTGTTAGGCGACAACGTATGTAAGGATCAGCGATATTCAAACCGTATGTACGGCAAGAAATGTCTCTGTACTTCCGCAAACTTCCCTCATACGAGTACCGCGACCTGTTCCAGTCCGCAAACTCTGCTCGATGACGCTTCAAAATGTTCCTATCAGAACACAACCCGTTACGAGCGCTGCAAATGCGACACCGCTGCCGGCAAATATGAATTTTCTTCCGACAAAGGCGAAGGATATCTCTGTTCCAAATGTACCGATGCTTATGGTGCTCATTATAAATGTGAAGCAGTTCCCTGCCCGACCGGTCAGGAAACCGGACATAAAAATAACGACTCCTGTAACAACGGTAATGGCACTTGGAAAGAAACCACCAATAAAAGCGGTTCACAACAATGCTATCGTTGTGAAGACATTTCTAACTGTGACTTCTATAAAAACGCTAACGGAAACATCACTGTTCCCGATACGGCCTGTTCTTGGCGTGTATATGGAAACTATACCACCACAACGCTGCCCGCTAATAAAAGCTACAGCGATTCATGGGTAAATATGTGGGGTAATTCTACCGTAAACGGTGCCTTTACCACCAACAAACTCGCTGTCGGCGGCGCTTGCTCGTCTTCCGGCTATTGTAACAAATCTCCCAGAACCATTACTTTTAACGATTTGGTTGTCGTCAACGATGTCATTGAATATGATCCGTTTACAACCATGGTATTCAAACAAGGCGTCTGCGGAAACTTCACCTGCCAGCAATACCCGGATTACCGCTACAGCAAAACCGGTATTGTCAGCAACATTAAACAAGGCGAAGGCAACTGCCCTAAGGCTAAATCCAGCGGATGTCCCGAAGTCTGTAAAAAATATTATGTAAATACGAACGGTTCCGTCTCAGTTCCAAGCGGTTATTGCGAATGGCGCGTTTACGGCAATTATGCCACTGTCACGCTTCCGTCCGGCAGTTCCTATCAGGATTCCTGGGCCAACCTGTGGGGAAATTCCACCGTTAAAGGCCAGTTTACAACAACCAAACTCGCGGTCGGCGGTGCCTGCTCCTCCACCGGTTCCTGCTCAAAATCGCCGCGTACAATCACTTTTGACGATCTGGTCACGGTAACCGGCGTTATTGAATATGACCCGTTTACCACAATGAACTTCAAAAAAGGCGTAGGCGGCGACTTCACCTGTCAGCAATATCCGGATTACCGTTACAGCAAAACCGGCATTGTCAGCAATATCAAACAAGGCGAAGGCAACTGCCCTTGCTCGGTTACCAAATTTGCCTACGACAGTTCAAACTGTGCCGGAACATTGAGTGGAGAATCATGTGGCGGTAAATATGAAAAATGCGTTCTTTGCGATATAGGCAGTATTATATATAGTGACGGGACGTGTTCAGGCGAAAAAATCAACGGAAAGACTCCAATCGGCGTCGTTTCTTACAAGAACGGTTCAAACTATCAGATTTTGGGCTTAGAACAAACTTATGCCCACTGGAGTACTAATACCAACGATAATACCTGTATCACCAATGTTTCCTCGGCGACTTCCGACACCAACGGCATAAAAAACACGCAGTGTATGAAAGATTCTCCGTCGACCTATCCTGCAGCCGCCTTCTGTGTTAAATATACCGCCGAGGGTGCTGCGCAAGGAGCTTGGTATATGCCGGCAGCAGGTGAATTTCAGAGAATTATAAATAATAAAAATACAATTAACAACACGTTAACATCTCTGGGCAAAACCCTGCTAAAAGACACAAGTGTCAGCGGTTCCTTGGGAGGAAAATATGACTATTGGTCATCTTCTGAAAAGAATAATGCTTCCGGCTGGAGATATTCAATAGTAGACAACATTTGGCTGACATCTGAAAAAACTATGGGCAACCATGGTGTAAGATGCATAGCTAACGCAGTTTGCACAAACGGAAAATGTACAATACAAATTCCGGAATACGATAATGATGACGTTTGTAGCGTCGCCAATTGTAAAGAGTGCGTCAGCGGTTCGTCAACGACCTGCAAAACCTGCAATAGTGGCTATAACCTGAACAACGGAAAATGTATTAATGAATGTTCTCAAATATGCTCCGAAATTTATAGTGATAATGGTTGTATCAGATCATGTGAATTTGCATGCCGACAAGGTAAAAACTATCACAATATTACCGTTAACGGTCTGATGTGCATGATAAGATAATTTAATCTTATAAAAAAAACACCCCGGTGGATTTATCCGGGGTGTTTTTTTATCATATTGAGCATAACGAAACATCTCAGCCTTATCACGATTGTCATCCTGAACGAAGTGAAGCAACGAAGTGAGTGAGCAACATCGTTGTCGAACTCCATCTCAGCCTTATCATATTGCTGAGACCCTTCGACAGGCTCAGGGTGACAATTTATAAAGAATGAACGCAAGACTACTAACTGATGGGATAAAACGCCCCTCGTTTGTACTGCCCCAGCACCGGCACCAAACAACATTTTTCTTGCGCTTTAATCCCGACAGTGCTAACGTCACCGCGTTTTTCTAAGCATTATTTCTATAATTATAACACTCTACAGCTATGGATAATAAAACAAAATTCAATTCATCGGAAGAATTGCTCCGAAAAGAAATAGAAACGATTGAGGATGAAGCCCAAAAAGAACGTATGCGTTTTCTTCTGAACGAATATACGCAGCCCCGATTCAAAATAAACGTCCCGATTTACACGTTCTTCATCACGTTGATTCTCTGCGGAATATGGACTATCCTTGAACAGCGGCAAATCATAACAGCACAAAATGAGTGTCTGAAAAGTGTCGTCCTTCACATTTTTTACGATGGTTCAGAAGATTATGATGACGCAGACCGCTGTTGGCCGCAGGATTCAATTATGACCGAAAAGTCTTTTCCGACATTTTTACTTTGAAAATCCTGGCATAAAAAAAGCTCCGCCCTTTCCAAGGCCGGAGCTTTGCTTTCAACTCTAACTGACAAACCTATTCTGCCGGCGTTTCACCTCCTGAGGTTGCCGGAGCATCTGCCGGAATAATGCTTTGCAGCGTTCCGACCGCCTTTTTGCGCTTCAGCTTATTGACAAACTTCATGGAACGCTGGGCATCCCACTTCTTCTTGCCTTCTTCTCTCTGGAATATCTGCTGATAAACCTCAATCGCCTGATCAAACTCGGAAAGCTTGGTCAGACAACTGGCCAGCCCGTCATAAAGTTTGTGATGGTATTTTCCCGCACCGATAATCATCTGCGCTTTTTTATAACACTTCAGTGCATCGTTGAATTTCAACATTTTCTGATACACGAAACCGATGCTGATCCATGCCTGAATCTCGCGGCTGTCAATGTTCAGAATTTTGGTAAAACATTTAATTGCCGAAGCATTGTCACCCATCAGCTGATAAGTAACGCCGACGCCGTTCCAGGCCTTGATGTTGTTTTTATCGTTGGCCAAAACCTTTTTGAAGAAAGAAATCGCTCTTTCATACTGCTTCAGCTTCTGCAGCGTAACTGCAACACTGAGAAGAGTCTGGGCATGCTTATTGTCAATTTTCATAGCCTGCTCCAGCACATCTAACGCCTCTTTATAAGAAAACATGTGCTGCAAAGCAATAGCTTTGCCGTTCAGAGCCTCCAAAGACGTCTTGTCAATGGCCACCGCTTCGTTAAAGCAGGCGATTGCGTCTTTATACAGGCCGCGCATACTCAAAGTAACGCCTTTGTTGTTTAAAACTTCCACAGACTGCGGGTTCAGCGCCAAAGCCTTATCAAAGCACTCAACGGCTTCCGTATAACGGCTCATCTTCTGAAACGCAAATCCTTTACTGTTCAGGGCTTTCCAAGACTGCGGCTGTTCTGCTATAGCTGCGTCAAATTGCTCAATGGCTTCTTTATATAAGCCTTGATCCAAAAGTTCCTGACCTCTTTTATAAGCATTGTTCTCGTTTGACTTTACCATAATATTTCTCTTCTCGAATTATACGTGTTACAGAATAATTGTTTATGAATGCTATCATCTAGTATCGATTCTGTCAAGTTTCCTCTTGAAAAAAATTATACCGATTCGCTGCCGGTTTTTATACGGCTTTCAACTGTTTATACAATTCAATGTCGGTTCTGACTTCCAGATAGCGGCAGCCGAATTTCAGGGCAAAATCCTTAACTTCGTGCCGCCTTAAAGCAAAATATGCCCGATAGGCTTTTTGAAACTGCTTGGCGGTCGAATCAAACACCACCCTGCGCCCCCGGTTTTCGACCATATATTCCCCGGCTTTCGGCGCGTTTTCTTCCAACACGTCAAAAACGTTGATCATATAGACCTTCGTTTTCTTTGACAACCCGGCCACGGCCTTTTTCAATTCCTCGTCAAAATTAAGAAAATCGCTGATGATAAAAACCGTCGCCTGACTTTTAATGTTCTTCTGCAACAGTTTGACCGATTTGGCAAAACTTTCTTCCCGCTGTTCAGGCGCATGAAGAAGCCCCTGCGAAACCGCCGCTATTTTTTTGAAAACGGCAATCATATTTGCCAGATGATTTTGAGGTTTGTAGACATAGTTCTGCCGCCCGTCAAAAATAACGCAGCCCAGACGGTCCTTGTTTTCCAGCACCAGCCAGGACAACAGCGCCGCAATTTTCGCCGCCGCCGCCGATTTCAGCTCTTTTCTGGTACCGAAAGCCATTTCCGGCGACAAATTCAAAAGCAGATAAATCTCCCGGTCTTTTTCCTCGGCATACAGTTTGGTAAAAGGCGTATCTTTGCGCGCCGTAACGCGCCAGTCAATGTCGCGCACGTCATCGCCGAAAGTATAGCTGCGTATTTCCTCAAGCTCGACGCCGCGCCCCTTAAATGCCGACTTTACGTCTCCGGTCTGGTTGGAAGTCGCCAAACGGCGCGTCAGCGCCCGGAGATAAGCGACATAACGCTTTTGCTCCAGCAGTTCTTCAAGAGTAACAAAAAGCCCCGAGTTGTCATACTCGCTCTTAAAGGAAAATATTTTGGCCAGATTTTTTAAGCGTTTCATTTTGTTCCTCTACAACCGCAGCATTGTCCTTTTATCAGGGCAGCGGAACCAAATTCAGCAGCTTGGCAATAACTTCGTCCGTCGTAACCCCTTCAGCCTGCGCTTCAAAAGAGAGAATAATGCGATGGCGCAAAATATCGTGAATGACCGACTGAATGTCTTCCGGCGTCACAAAATCGCGGCCGGCAATCCAGGCGTTGATTTTGGCGCAGCGATCCAAAGCAATGGTTGCGCGCGGACTGGCGCCGAACAAAACCTGCCCGGTCAGCTTGGCATCATATTTGTCGGGATGCCGCGTCGCCATAATCAGCTGAACCAGATACTCTTCCACAGCCTCGCTGGTATGAACACCGAGTACCTCTTTGCGCGCGGCCAGAATATCTTCTGCCGCCAGCCGGTCAAATTTCGGTTCCGGTGCTTTGGAAACCTCGCCGCGAACCAAATGCAGAATTTTTTTCTCCGCTTCGGCATCGGGCTGGTCAATTTTGATATACATCAGAAAACGGTCAAGCTGCGCTTCCGGCAGATTATAAGTTCCCTCATGCTCAATCGGGTTCTGGGTAGCCATGACCATAAAAAGTTCCGGCAGAATATAACGTTTGCCGCCGACACTGACCTGACGCTCGGCCATTGCTTCCAAAAGCGCGGACTGAACCTTAGCCGGCGCGCGGTTGATCTCGTCGGCCAAAACCAGATTGGCAAAAATCGGCCCCTTGCGAAATTCAAACTCCCCTTTGGCAGCAACATAAATCTCGCTGCCGGTAATATCCGACGGCAGCAAATCCGGCGTGAACTGAATACGGTTATACTTGGCGTTGATACATTCGGCCATGGTCTTGATCGCCTTGGTCTTTGCCAATCCCGGCGCACCTTCCACCAAAGCGTGCCCGTCTGCCAAAAGCGTAATGATCATTTTTTTGACCAAATCCTCCTGACCGATAATTTTGGTGTCCAGATAAGATTTCAAAGCCATTATTTTATTTCTGATTTCAGACATTTTCTGCACCTCTATCCTTCACATGCCGCACGGTTTAAAAAATTGTGATATTCTTCCAAAACCGCTTTTTTCATCGTATCGTTCTGCAAAAAGTCAAACAGGTCCACAGAACGTTTATAATGCGCTTTTGCGCGTTCAAAATCTCCCTGTTCCCGGTTAAAGGCCTCCACCCGCGCCAGATAAAGCAGCGCTTCCGCTTCGGCAAAATGATGAGAGACCTTTCCGTATAGATACACCGACTTCATCAAAGCTTTACGGGCATTGGCAATGTCACGGATAACATAACGCAGGCTGCCGATGGCCGACAAGGCGCTCGCCTCGCCCAGCAAATCGCCGTTTTCGCGATACAAATCGCGACAGCGTTCAAGCAAATCGTGCGCCGTGTCAAAATTGCGGCTTTTCATTTCGATTCTGGCCATGGCCCGCAGCACCGACGCTTCTTTAAGCGAAGTGCCGTCCCGGCGAAAGAGCTCCGCCGCCTTGGCGTAAGCCTCCAGAGCTTCTTTTTCCTGATTGCGCATCAAAAAGACAAACGCCTCGTGATCATAGGCGTCACCCTCCAGATCCTTGCTGCCGATGGCAGCCGCGACTTTCTGGGCATCTTTGATTTTGGCCAGCGCGGTTTCCAAATCCCCGGCCGCCGCTTCGGTCTTTGAAAGCTTAATCAGAGCTTCCGCATACGTATTCTGTCCGAACTGTTCGTGTCTGACCAGCTCCGCTGCGGCGTCGAGACTCTTGCGTGACCGATCAAAATCATCCAGGCTGAGTTCCAGTTCGCCGAGCCGGGTCAAAACAAAAGCCTCGCCTTCAACATCCTTGTCATCATGATACAGAGAAGCTGCTTTCTCATAATATTTTCGCGCATCGTCATAAGCGCCGCTCCGCCAGGCATCATCGCCTTTCTGGAAGGTTTTTGAAGCCTCGGTGACATATTTTCCCTGAATTGTTCTCGGCATTTAAAAACTCCTTTTCAATCAACCTTTATTATTATATATATGTTTTAATCAGAAAAAAAACAAGCAGTTTGATGAAGTAGTTTAGACATGGATGATATATTTGATTTGGCCGAACCCGATGTTCCGCAGACCTATGACAACATAAGCCGTCTGGCCCCTTCCTATCCCTGGCTCGAAATGCTCAATCCCGAGCAGAGACAGGCCGTTGAAACCACGGAGGGACCGGTGCTGGTCCTGTCCGGCGCCGGCACCGGAAAAACCAAGGTGCTGACCACGCGTCTGGCCTATATTCTGGCTCAACGCAAGGCTAACCCGTGGAACTGTCTGGTCGTCACCTTTACCAACCGCGCCGCCCGCGAAATGAAAGAACGCGTTCAGGGGCTGATCGGCGAAGTGGCAAACTCGGTCTGGCTCGGCACCTTTCACAGCATCTGCGTCAAAATTCTGCGCAGCCATGCCGAAATCGTCGGCCTGAAAAACAACTTTACCATTCTCGGCGAAGACGACCAAAAGCGCCTTATCAAACAGATCCTCGAAACCGAGGGCATTGACGACAAAAAATATCCGCCGCAGGCCGTGCTGGATAAAATCGGCCGCTGGAAAGACAAAGGGCTGAGCATTGACAAGATTGCGGACGATTTCAAAGAAAACGTCACTACATATATTTACAAAAAATATCAGGAACGCCTGCTTGAACTCAACTGCGTGGACTTCGGCGACATTATTCTTTATGCGCTCAACATTCTGATGTCCGACGTCGACATTCTGGCCAAATATCAGGAACGTTTCAAATACATTATGGTTGACGAATATCAGGATACCAACGTCACCCAATATCTGCTCATCCGCCTGCTCTCTCAAAAATACCGCAATCTGTGCTGCGTCGGCGACGATGACCAGTCCATTTATTCCTGGCGCGGCGCCGAAATCGAAAACATCCTGCGCTTCAACAAAGACTTCACCGACGCCAAAATCATCCGTCTGGAACGCAACTACCGCTCCACCGCCAACATACTGTCCGCAGCGTCCAACCTTATCAGCCATAATCAGGGACGCTTGGGAAAGACCCTGAAAGTCGCCGAAAACTCCCCGGCTCAGAAATGCGAAAACGCCAAAATCAAGGTTGTCAGCACTTATAACGGCGAAGAAGAAGCAGGCTACGTGGTTGATGCCGTCGACAACGCGCGGCGCGAAGGCTTCAAATATGCCGACATGGCGGTTCTGGTTCGTACCGCCGCTCAAACCCGCGAATTTGAAGAAAAGTTTATCTCCGAAGCCATTCCCTATCAGGTCATCGGCGGTCTCAAATTCTATGAACGCGCCGAAATCCGCGATGCTCTGGCTTACTTTCGCGTTGTTTTGCAGCCCTCGGACGACCTGGCCTTGGAACGCATCATCAACAAACCTGCCCGTGGCATCGGCGCAAAATCCATTGAAAAGTTTCAAAACGAAGCCCGTTTTCATCACATTTCCATGTACGCGGCCATAGAAAAAATGCTGACGGAAGGCACCATATCCGGCAAGGCCAAAAATGCCCTTACCGATTTGATGAACAAATTTTCTGAATGGCGCCGCACCATGAACGCCGTCACCCCTGACGAACTTGCGTCGCAGATTCTGGAAGATTCGGGCTATATCGAAATGCTGAAAATGGACAAGTCGGTCGAAGCTCCCGGACGCTTGGAAAACTTAAAGGAACTGGTCAGCGTTATGAGCGACACCGAAAAATATCCTTCTTTGGCCGAATTTATGGAACACGTCAGTCTGGTTATGGACAACGACAACGTCAGCAACGAAGACAAGGTTATGCTGATTACGCTGCATTCTGCCAAAGGCCTCGAATTTGACGTTGTCTTTCTGCCCGGCTGGGAAGAAGGCCTGTTTCCGCATCAGCGCGCCTTGGACGAAGGCGGCTCCGATTCTCTGGAAGAAGAACGCCGGCTGGCCTATGTGGCCATCACCCGCGCCCGCAAAAAACTCTATATTCTGATGGCGCACAACCGCCGTGTATACGGACAATGGCAAAACAATCTGCCCTCGCGCTTCATTAACGAACTGCCGCCGCAAAACATTGAAATCGTCAACAACTGCGCCAACTACTTCGGTTCCAATAATTTCAGCAGTTACAGATCGGACAACGGTTTTGCACCGTGGTATCAGAAAAAGAAAAAAGTCTCTAACGTTACCTATGACGATGACGAACGCTACAGTTACGTCCGCGACGACGATTACGAACAGCCCTGGGGCGGCAGCATCTGGCAGGCCAAACAAAGCGCCAAAAACTACACGTCTTCAACGCCGGTCGGCACTCGCGTCTGTCACGACACTTTCGGCTACGGAAAAGTTGTTGCCGTCGACGGCAACAAACTGGAGATCATGTTTGAGCACTACGGACACAAAAAACTCATGAAAGACTACGTCCGCAAAGCCTGACAAAAAACTCCCGGAAGATCCGGGAGTTTTTTTCACTTACCGCTGTGGAAAAACATATTTACAAAATTGATATATAAATCGGCTGTCGGACTATATTCACTCAGACAAAAGCCGGACAAATCTCCGCCCTTGAAAGCACATAATATTTTGTGTTTTATGTGACACTTTTGTGAAAAATACGCCTCTTACGGCAATTTTGTATTGTATTTAAACAATTCATAAGTCATAATATATCTAGGCCTTAGTTCTAATTTATTTTACGAGGTGTATTATGTCAGCAATCAATAAGTTGACGGTTATGTCCGTTTTATGTTTAACACTAAGCACGACATATCCGGCTGCGGCTGTTCAGAATGCTGACAGCCTCATTCCCACTTTTGTAACATCACACTCAACAGGGCTAAGGCCTGACAATTCTTTCCTGTTGGCACGCGCCACCTTCCTGCCGGACACCAAGGACGACCTCGGCTTCTCCGGACGCGATACCGGCGGCGCCGACATTAACCGCGGCGATCCCTGCAAAGGTTATACCTTGTTCACCTGCCCTACGCACGGTACCTGCAAACCCTGTCTTGTCAATAACAACAAAAAACAGCTCGTTTCCTGTTCTTCTCCTTATCTCGTCTCCGGAAACAGATGTATCTGTCCTCAAACCGTCTCCCTCACCTACGCT
>CABUUO010000024.1 GCA_902494875.1 uncultured Pseudomonadota bacterium | reverse complement strand
TTGTTGGGAACGGAGGTTTTATAAGAGGAATTGAGTGCCGAACAGGTAGCGGCAACACAGGCGTTTCCGCTCAAGGTATAACCTGATTTGCACCCGGTAAGTTTCTTTTTGTTTGGATTAGTCGGACAAGGCGTACATGTTGCGTTAGCCGGGCAGGAAGAAAGAGTATAACCTTTGCAGGCATCTCCTTGTCCGAAATTTCCGCTGCCGGTATCACGTCCGGAGAAGCCGAGGTCGTCTTTGGTGTCCGGCAGGAATACGGCACGTGCCAATTGATAAGATGTGACAGGTCTTAGTTCTAAAGAGTGTGTTGCTAAAGTGGGGTAGAGGCTTCCTATGTCAGGATTAGCCAAAGTTTCGGACGCGGTACCTAAAATCATAAGTGCTGCGGTAATATATGAAATTTTATGAAAACGAGACATAATACACCTCATCAATAATTAGAACTAAGACCTGTAAATATTATAAATAAAAAAAATGATTTAATCAACACTTGATGGGCGATAAAAAAATAATTTTCACAAAAATATCATAAAAATATAAAGGATTATGTCATTTTTGCTGGATGTGTTTGTCTGGATTTTGTCTTAAGCAAAAATAAAAGCCTCTCTGAAGAGAGGCTTTTATTTGATTGATTGGACTATTGGCGGGTGTGTTTTTCCGGTCTTATTTCATTGAAGATGGCTTTGGCGAAAGCTTTTTTGGCAACGTAAGTAATGAACAGAGGCTCTTCCAATTTTAGTCCGCCAAGCGTTGCTTCCAATGCTTCAAAGCTTTCGTAGATTTTGTTTATTAAGACAATGTTGCTTTCCAGCGGTGTCTTATTTTCCCGGGTGGCACTTTTTCCCATTATATTTCTCCTTGTTTATTGTGTATAAGTTTATTTTGTTGTTATGATGTTATCTTAACTGAAAAACGGGAGATGGGAAGCTTGTAAAAAACTGATACAGCTATCGAAAAAATCTCTCACCTTAACTTTTTTTTGGGTAACAGGTGTCGAAAAAGTCGATTTGTGAAATTTTTATACGAAATATGCGTTAAAGACGATGTTGTATTATGAATAATAAAAGAACCGAAGTTCTTTTATTATTTAAACGAAGGTTCTACATGAATAACAACCCTGCGGTTTTTGCGCCGATTTTCCGGGATGGGCTCTCCGTAAGGATTCATATTCGGATATTTGGGAGAAATGTCATACAGCCCCGTGGCTTTGAGGCGAACGCGCGGTATACCGCGACTTTCCAGAAAACGGGCGACGCTGGAGGCGCGTGCCGAAGAAAGCTCCCAGTTAGAGGGATATCTTTCGCTGGAAAATTTTTCGTCGCTGGTATGGCCTTCGATGCTGAAGTTGAAATGTTTATAACGATCAGAAAGAAGTGTCGCGGCAATCCTTTTTAAAACGGTTGTCGCCTCGGGTTTGAGTTCCGCCGACCCCTGAGCGAAGAATGTGTCGCCGTCCATTTCGATGACTACGCCCTGCGAATCGCTGCCGATAGAGAGCTTGTCACTGATGTCAACAGACTGGATATCATCATTGAGATCGACCATCATCATTTCTATCGGGCGGGCGCTGTCTTTTTTTCCGAGTGCTTCGTTCATGCTAGCCTGAATTTGTTCAAACAATGCAACATCGGGTTTGGATGCAGACATCATCATTACGAAGAAGCACAGAAGCAGGGTAACCATATCGCCATAGGTTGCCATCCATCCTTCGTCAATCGGTTCTTCCGGCTTTTTTTTCATGAGCGTTTCCTATTCTTCCGAAGATGCCGGGGTTTTCATATCTCGGTCAATCAGGAACTGGTCTTTGACATCAACAAAGGAGTTGATTTTGTCTTGGATGTAGCGCGGGCTTTTGCGTTCAGCCAACAGCACCAGGCCTTCTTTGAGCATGGTGTTTTTAAAAATAGTCACATCATTGCGCGCAGCGATTTTGGTTGACAGAGGAATGAAAATCAGACGGGCAAGAATAATGCCGTAAAATGTGGTAATTAACGCTACGGCCATACTGGGACCGATTGCCGCAGGATCTCCGCCCATTTTACCGAGCATGATAACCAGACCGATAAGGGTGCCCAGCATACCGAAAGCAGGGGAGTCTCCGCCCATTTTCTTCAGCGCGTCGATAGCGGTTTTGTTGCGTTCAACGTCGGCTTCAATCATCTGATCTAAAATCTGGTTGATTTCGGCCCCGGTATATCCGGTTACGACTAAATCCGAACCATAGGACAGAAACGGACTTTCTTTTCGCAAATCATCGGTGATTTCGTTTTCCAGCCCCTGCAGGCCGTTTTTCTGAATAATATATGCCCAGCGGACAATGCGGCCGATTTCATCTTTCAGCGAGTTTTCCGAATCGGAGTGGCGGTTAAAAGCTTTTCCCATCAGGCGAATGGCTTCCATGGCCGTTTTGAACTCGTAAGATATAAACAAGGCCACAAAGGTACCGCCGCAGACGATAATCATACTGGGAACGTCGATAAATGCGGAAGGTTTGTCGGTTGCTGAAATAATAGCTCCTACAACGACCAGAACTCCGGCGATAAACGATATTAATGTGCCCATAGACATGGCGACAGTTCCTTCTGTTTAATTGCTTACTATATTATATCTAATAATGCAGGCCAAAGGTTAAATTTTTGCAAATATCTTATTTTTTATTGGTTTTGACATAGGCAATGTTGGCGTGTTCGTCGCAATAGGTTTGACCGATGCGAACCTTTCTGCCGCAAAAATGAAAATTTTCATCCTTGGGGTCGCCGAGAGGCCAGCGGCAGGTATGATTGTCAAGGTCTGTCAACATGGTTTTGCCGTTGCGGGTATGGACTGCGGCTGTTTGGGGTTCGCTTTCACGTTCCATGGCCTTGATGTCAACTTTTGCGGCAGGTTCGGGCATTGCTTTTTCCACCTTGGTTTTGTGCGGTTTAAGCTCTTTGGTCGGTTTTTCTTTGACAGTTTTGAGCTCGGCAGCGGGAGCGGCTTCTGAATCGGCGTCTTCTTTTTTCTTAATCGGAGACGGACGGCCTGATAAGCCGAGACGGTGAACTTTGCCGACGATAGAATTTTTGGATACGCCCAGCCTTTTGCCGATTTCTCCGGTGGTCAGTCCTTCGGCCCACATTGCTCTGAGCTGGTCAACCATTTCATCTGTCCAAGCCATAGTTTTTCTCCTTTGCAGCAAAATAAATCTAAACTGTCCCGATATTAGTTCAATATTTCCCGCGAGTCTACTAATATTCTCAAATTATCACTTCTTTTTTAATATTTTTTGGATTATATTGTCTGGGAGTTAACCCGTTAAGGAGGATTTTTATGCTTAATAAATATGCCGCAAGTTTTATTGCAATGAGTGTTTTTCTGTCAGCAGGCGCTGCCGCCGCTGATGAGGTCTTGGTTGACAACGACAAAAACGTGGATATGACGGTCAGCATTTACAATAATAATCTCGGATTTGTCAGAGATGTGCGGAAAGTGAATCTTCCGGCGGGAAACAACGCCATTGCCTTTGAAGGCGTGGCCAGCCGGATAAAACCAGAAACCGCCATGGTCAGCGGCAACGGCATTGAGGTGATTGAGCAGAATTATGACTATGATTTGCTGACAGCCAACAACATAATGGAACAATTTGTCGGCAAAGAGGTTAAAACCGCAATTCTAAATCCCGAAAACGGCCAGACCATTTTTGACAAGGCCAAACTGCTAAACAGCAATTACGGCTCGCCGATTTTGCAGTTCAGTTATGGTGTGGAGGCAAATTTTCCGGGACGCGTCGTCTATGACAAAATTCCGTCCAACCTCCGGGTGAAACCGACGCTGGTGGTCAATTTGAAAAACAATGCCGCAGCAGACAAAGAGCTGGAACTGGCTTATCTGACCAACGGCATCAGCTGGAAGGCCGATTACATCGCCGAGGTGAAGTCTGACGACGTTTTGGACATTAACACCTGGATTACGCTGAACAACGAAACCGGTGCCGATTATGAAAACGCCAGAGTGCAGCTAGTGGCCGGCAATGTGAATCAGGAAACCGGCACAAACAACGTCATTCGTCCGAAAGTGATGCTGGCCCGCGGTATGATGGCGATGGAAAGTGCCGTAGCTGACAGCACCGCCGCGGAGCGCACCAGTCTTGCCGACTATTATTTGTATACGCTGCCGGTCAAGACCACAATCAGGGACAAGCAGTCCAAACAGGTCAGTCTGATGAATCTGGACAACGTCAAATACGCCAAAGAATATCTGCTGCATTCTCCGCTGTATATCGGCGTCGGCGTCAGCGCCAACGAGTTTGAAAAGCAGAATCCGAACGTAGTTTTCAAGTTGGTTAATGACAAGGCTTCCAATTTGGGGTTGCCGATGCCGGGCGGTATTGTCCGCTTTTATGAAAAGGACGAGGGCAATAATTTGCAGTTTATCGGCGAGAGCCGTATCGAACAGTCCGCTTCGGGTGAGAAAATCGATTTGACTGTCGGCAAGGCCTTTGACATATATGCCAAAGGCAAAATCAAAAATGTTAAGGCCATTTCCAAGGATATGAGCGAGGTAGCGGTCGAGGTGACATTCAACAACGCCGCTTCCAAAAACAAAAACGTTGTTTTTGAACAAAATATTGCCAATAACTGGGAAGTGTTGAACGAGAATGTTAAAAGCGAAAAGAAAAATGCTTCTACCCTGAAATGGAATCTGGATGTTCCGCAAAACGGCAAAAAGGTTTTGGAATTCAGCCTGAGGGTATATCGCAACCGATGATAAAAAAAGGACTGTTTTGGCTGTCTGCTTTGGGTTGGGCATGGAATGCACAGGCAGCGCCTCAGGATTTTGCCAAATATTTTGAGATAGATCTTGATGCGCCGCTGCCCACGCTTGCGGAACTGAACGAAAAATATGTCAAGCCTAACGTTTTGTACGACAGGCGTTATGATTACGGCTGGAATATCGGCAACGTGTTTGACGATGTATTTAAGCTGACCATCAGTACTTACGGCAGCCGCGAAAAACGAATGCCGGACGCCAACGAAGAGGCGCTGCTTAACCTGCTCAATTCTATTCCGAAGAGTATGTACGAGTATATCGGGCCATATCTGCATTCGGTGCCGGGAATTTCCGAAAAGGTTTTGAATATGCCCGGCATTAAGGAGACTAAAAACAAGTTTCCGAGCAGAATTGCGCCACAGCTGGCCGATATTGAGGATCTGGAGTTTTTATCTCCGTCGCTGTATTTTATTTTAATGCCTGAGGTTTGGCCTCAGAAGATGGAGATGCTTGAGATTCCTAAACTGTACAAGACCAGTCCCAAAGCTGCCTATGATCCGAAATTTTATGAAGAACTGCGCAAAATTGTTCCGCCGGAGAAATTTATGCCCGGTGCGGAGAAAGCCGAGAAGATTACGCGCAGCGATTTTAGAACCATGCATCCTGACAAGTACAGCCCGCTGACATCGGCGGATATCAAAGCCTTTATCAATACGCTGGATGAGGTTGACGCTTTTGCCAAACGCGACAATAACCGTCTGGAGCTGTATAATATAGGGCTGCTGTTGGATATGTATGAAAAGGAGCATGGTAACGGCCTGATGATCAACGAGGTCAAAGACATGGTCAATCCGTGCCAGCGTCTGGCGCAAAAACTTAAAATTGCGGGACCGCTGAAAGAAAACGAGTTTACTGCGATTGTCGGCAAGCAGGGCTTCACGCTCAAAGAATGGGCTTATACCTGCGACAAGACCATCAAGGCTTTTCGGGTGTCAAATGTCAGTATGTCTACGCTGCAAAGCATATTGGCTTATAAGCGCGGTATTTACAATCAGAGCGTGACGGCTTTCAACGAGGCGGTGGCGGGTGCACAGTTTGCGACGATGCAGAGCGTGGTGGAAATGTACCGGGCGCCGTTACGCGATGTTCTGGAAGCCAGAAAGAATCGCAAAGAGCTCAGAGAAAAGTTTATCAAGATGGACAATATGCTGGTATCAAGCCCTGTTGAAAGCCTGGATTAATCCAATTTCCTAATATTTTTTTGCGAAAGCGGGAAATTTGTATTTTTTTTTGATAAAATTTTATTGCATTTCAGATTCATACTTAGTATAAGTAGGATTAATTTTAATAATTCGCATTTTTTTATAAGGTGATAACAAATGGCACGCGTTACAGTTGAAGATTGTATAGATAAAATTCCCAACCGCTATGAACTGCTGATGGTTGCGGCTCAGCGGGCGAAGGATATCGCCGCGGGAGCACCGATTACCGTTGCCCGTGATAATGATAAAAACCCGGTTATCGCTTTGCGTGAAATCGCCGATGAGACCGTCAGCATTGAAGAATTGCAGAAATCTCTGGTTATGGGGCTGCAAAAATATGTTGAGGTTGAGGAGCCGGAAGAGGAAGAGCTTGAAATTATGGCCGCGGAAAAAGAACTGGCCGATTTGGACGAACAGTTTTCCGGCCTGCTGTTGGATGCAGACATTAATGACGCGATGCAGGTTCATGGCGAGGATGAGGATATTGATCTTGAGGCGGATGCCGCCGGTGATGCCGACGCTTCTTTTGACGATGATGATGCTTCTTTGGACGAATCGTTGGATTTGGGCGGTGATCTCGGCGATGATTTTGACGATATCGACGAATAGAATTATAAATATGAAGAAAACGGAGCCGTTTTCGGCTCCGTTTTTTTTACGGATTGTTTCAAAGGTTTCCCGGCAGGGGTTTAAAGCAATTTTTAATTTTTTTATTGTAGCTTTCATTACATTCGTATAATATTGAGAAAAAAGCGGAAAATTTAGAGAAAAGAAATCTGAGGCCCGGATGTTAAGACAATATGAATTGGTTGATTTAGTTAAATCGTATGATCCCGATGCTGATGAGGACGCGTTGAACCGGGCTTATGTTTTTGCCATGAAAAAGCACGGCGCCCAGCTGAGAGCGTCCGGTGACCCGTATTATTCCCATCCTGTTGAAGTGGCCGGTATTCTGACCAAATTTAAGCTTGATTCGGCTTCGATTGTGGCGGGACTGCTGCATGATACGGTTGAGGATACTGACACGACGGTGGAAGAAATCAGAAACCTGTTTGGCGATCAGGTAGCTCAAATTGTCGATGGTCTGACCAAATTGGCGATGATTGAGCAGAAATCTGCCAACAACAAACAGGCTGAAAATTTCCGTAAACTCTTGTTGGCAATGTCTGAAGATATCAGGGTCCTTCTTATTAAACTGGCCGACAGGCTGCATAATATGAGGACCCTTCATTTTTGCGCGCCGGAAAAAAGGGCGCGCATTGCCAAAGAAACGCTGGATATTTATGCGCCGCTGGCGGAACGTATCGGCATGCAGGAAGTTAAAAGCGAGCTGGAAGAGATTGCTTTTGCGGAACTGCACAAAGAAGCTCATGATTCAATCGTCGCGCGTTTGAACTTTTTGCGCGAGCAAGGCAACAATCTGGTGCCGAAGATTATAGAACAACTGCAAAAGGATATGGCGGAAAACGGCATTAAGGCAACGGTGTCCGGCCGTGAGAAGACTCCGTATTCAATTTGGCGCAAAATGCAGCAGAAGAATGCGTCTTTTGAACAGTTGTCCGATATTATGGCTTTTCGTATCTGCGTGGAAGACATTGCCAGCTGTTATCAGGCGTTGGGCGTTGTCCACAGCAAATATCACATGGTTCCCAGACGTTTTAAGGATTATATTTCCACCCCAAAACCCAATGGTTACAAATCTATCCATACCGGCGTTATAGGGCCTGAGAACACCAGAATTGAAATTCAGATCCGCACTTATGAAATGCATGAAGTCGCTGAAAAGGGCGTGGCTGCGCATTGGGCCTATAAACAAGGTGAGAAGGTAGTCGGCCGTAATTTTAAGTGGATACGCGAGTTGCTGGAAATTTTGGAGCAGGCTTCAAATCCGGAAGAGTTTTTGGAAAATACCAAGCTGGAAATGTATAATGACCAGGTTTTCTGTTTTACGCCGAAAGGCGATTTGATCGGCTTGCCGATTAATTCGACGCCGGTAGATTTTGCCTATGCTGTTCACTCTTCGGTCGGCGATACCTGCGTCGGCGCTAAAATTAACGGAGAAATCCGCCCGTTGCGGACTGTTTTGCAGAACGGCGATCAGGTGGAAATTTTGACATCCAAAGCCCAGCATCCGTCAACGGAATGGGAGCGCTTTGTGGTAACCGGAAAGGCCAAAGCGGCAATCCGGCGTTATGTGCGGGCGCATAAACGGGATCAGTTTATCGCTATCGGCGAGCAGATCTTGGAGCGCACTTTCAAGGGTGAAAATCTGGAGTTTTCAGAAAAGGGGCTGATTAACGTGCTGCCGAATTTTGAAGCTGAATCCATTGACGACATTTATGCCAAGGTCGGCGAGGGGCTGATCAGCGGCTGGGATGTTTTGCGGGCTGTATATCCGGGGTATAAGCAGTCCAAGCTGGAGAAGGTGGTCAATTCGTTGAAACCGGTTTTCAAGAAATCGGCCAAGAAGGCAAAGAAAGAAGATTTGAAAATCAACGGACTGATTCCCGGAATGGCAGTTCATTTTGCGGGTTGCTGCCATCCATTGCCCGGAGACCGCATTGTCGGCATTGTGACGACCGGCAAAGGCGTGGCGGTACATACCATAGACTGCAAGCAGCTTGAAAAGTTTGCCGATGAACCAGAGAGATGGCTCGACATTTCATGGGGTGACGCGGCGGACGAGGGAGCTCATATCGGCCGGCTTAAAGTTATGTTGTCTAACGAACCGGGCGCGCTCGGCGAATTTTCCAATCTGATAGCGCGTTATAACGGCAATATAGCCAATCTGAATATTGTGTATCGTACCATCAGTTATTTTGAAATCATCGTCGATGTGGAAGTAAAAGATCTGAAACACCTGACCGACATTATTGCCGCGTTGAAAGCGTCGAAGGTAGTGTCGTATGTTTCCCGAGCCAACCAGTAAAAGGGTGTATAATGAGTATCTAGAGCAATTTATCGTCGGTTCGAAAAATTCACGTACCTCAATGTACGCTAAAATTTTTCTCACTCCTTAAATCACTCTATCTATCTCATTCTCCACCCTTTTTGTAACAGATGCCAGATACAGATTTTGCAGGAGGAAAGCGTTCTCTCCACGCTGGCGTCGGTTCGGCCGCTTATTGGTCGGGCAAGAAGGATATTTTCATTTAATAACATATTTTAGAGTTGTACTCCCGGACGATTATGTATATATTCAAAAACGCAAAGATATCGGGAGAATAATTTGTTTAAGCGGAAGACCAAACCAAGTCTGACCAAACGTATTGCGGGTTTTCTCTGGCCGCAGGGCGGATGGAAACGTTACGGGCGCTATATTCTGTTGCGTCTGCAGCGGCTGAAAGGGACGCCGAAGGAGATTGCTGCCGGCGTAGCCTGCGGTGTGGCAATTTCCTTTACGCCGTTTGTCGGCTTTCATTTTGTACTGGCGGCGGTGACGGCCTGGTTTGTCAACGGCAATATTCTGGCCAGTGCTATCGGCACGGCAGCCGGCAATCCGTGGACCTTTCCATTTATCTGGGTTTCGGTTTTGTATACGGGACGTCATCTGCTGGGTACTTACAGCGAAGAAACCAAAGTGGCTTTTATCCCGATGTTTGAAAAGGCGACGCGTGCTTTGATGACGTTTGACTTTCGCTTGTTTGCCGCAGATGTTTGGCCGATTTTGTGGCCAATGATGGTCGGCTGCGTTCCTTTTTATTTTGCAGCGTGGTTTATGACTTATTATTTAATGAAAAACACTTTGGAAAAACTGGAAGCCGGACGGCGTAAAAAATAAGAAGAGGCTGGAATGATTGTTGGAATTGGCAGTGATTTGACGAATATTGAAAGAATAGGCGATACCATAAAAAAATACGGGACGCGTTTTTTAAATAAGATTTTTTCTAAGGCCGAACTGGCGGAAATGGCGCGGCGCGAGCATATTTCGGAACGGGAATATTATTGTATGGCGGCCAAACGCTTTGCAGCCAAAGAGGCTTGCTCAAAGGCGCTGGGAACGGGATTGCGCAACGGGACTTACTGGCGCAATATGGAAGTGATCCATCTGTCAACGGGGAAACCGACATTAAAACTGACCGGCAGCGCATTTAAGAATGCTCAGAAATTGTGCCGGGAAAAGAATGCCAATATTCAGTTGACCATGACGGATGATTATCCGTGGGCGCAGGCTTTTGTAGTTATTGAAGCAATTTAGGAATATCCTTTGTCAGAGAATAAAAAAGTTAAGTTCAGCCTTTTGAGGGTGATTGTCATTGCGGTGGTCATCAGCGCGTTGCTGCGTTTTTTTGTGTTTGAAAAGTTTAAAATCTATTCAGTTTCTATGTTGCCGACCATGCAGCACGGCGAGTGGGATTTTGTAACGAAATACAATTACGGCTATTCCCGTTATTCTTTTCCGTTTAATGTTCCTATTCCCGCGGGAGAAAGATGGTTCGGCCGCTATCCCGAGCGCGGTGACGTCGCAGTTTTTAAATCTACCCGGGAAAGAGAGCGCTGGCCTTATGTCAAACGGGTGATCGGCGTTCCCGGCGACAGGGTTGCCATGCAGAACGGCCGCCTGATTATCAACGGCGTTTTGGTTGAACGGGAGGAAATTGAAGGTTTTGAAATGGAAGACCATCGCGGTCGTCTGCATATTTATCATCAGTATATTGAGACGCTGCCCGGCGGCGTGCGCCATAAAATTCTGGAAATTTCAGACGATCGGACACTGGATAATGTTCCAGAAATTTATGTGCCGGAAGGATATTTTCTGTTTATGGGCGACAACCGGGACGAATCGGAAGACAGCCGTGGCGGTCTTGGTTTGATTCCGTTTGAGAACATTATCGGCAAGGCCGTGGTAAAAAATTTCTAAATATTTGTTAATTGGTTAAATATTTGTTGATATATCTGGAATTATGTTTAGTATGTAGTCACTTGCCTCATTAGAGATTATTTTGAAGAATTTGAAGTAATCTCCAAAGGGGTATGGGCAATGTCTTTGGTTAATTGAGGTCGATATGGAAAAAGATGAAGGATTTTTAGATACTGTTAAGACGATTTTTTTTGCAATTGTCATTGCCGTTGTTATCAGAACCTTTTTGTTTGAACCGTTTAAAATTCCGTCAGGTTCAATGTATCCGACCCTGTATGTGGGCGATTATCTGTTTGTTTCCAAATATACTTACGGATATTCCAAACATTCTTTCCCGTTCAGCCTGCCGTTGTTTGAAGGCCGGATATGGGAAGACAAACCGCAACGGGGCGATGTGGTAGTGTTTAAATTTCCGCAGGACAATAAGACGGATTTTATCAAAAGAATTATCGGTCTGCCCGGCGACCGGCTGAAACTTGAAAAGGGCAGATTATATATTAACGGCGAACTGGTTCAGCGCGAAGCTCAGGAAGATTTTGTCCTGCGCGACAAAAGCGGCAATGCCGAACGTTACCGCCAGTATGTCGAAACGCTGCCCGGCGGCGTGAAGCATAACATTCTTGAGGTTTCTGACTTTGAGAACGTTGACGATATGCCGGAAATTGAAATTCCGCAGAACAGTTATTTTGTCATGGGTGACAATCGTGACCGTTCTGACGACAGCCGCGTTAACGTCGGTTTCGTCCCGGCCGAAAATCTGATCGGGAAGGCTCGTTTTCTGTTCTTTTCCAACAATGAGGACGATGCCTGGTATAAACCTTGGGTCTGGCCGAAGAAAATCCGCTGGTCACGTTTGTTTAATAAAATCCAGTAACCTGACCCTTTTGTTTTCAAGGTTGTGTCCTGAACCGGTCGGCGCAGTTTTTCTGTCGTCCGTTTCGGTGTGTTGAGAGATGTTTGAAATGATTGAAGAATTAGAGAAGATTTTAAATTACAAATATAAAAATCCGGCGTTGCTGAAGCAAGCGCTGACCCACAGCAGCTTTGCCTCGGATGTCGAAAAAAACTACGAACGGCTGGAGTTTTTGGGCGACCGGGTTTTGGGGTTATCCATTGCCAGTCTGTTGTATAATATTTTTCCGCATGAACCGGAAGGAAGCCTTTCCCAGCGGCATACGGGGCTGGTGTGCAAGGAAACGGTGGCCATGGTGGCCAAAACGCTGCAGCTGGATAAATACATGATTGTGGCCAATGAAGAAATCCGCGATAACGAAAACGTTTTGTGTGACGTTTGCGAGGCGGTTATCGGTTCCATTTTCATTGACGGCGATTGTGTAGAGGCAATCAAGTTTGTCAACCAGCATTGGCGTGAGTTGATTGATAAAAACGTTGCGCCGCCGAAAGATGCCAAGACCGCCTTGCAGGAAGTGGCGCATGCCAAGGGGCGCGGCGTGCCGGTTTATAGACTGGAAGGGCGCGAGGGAAGTGAACATGAGCCGATTTTTTATATGTCGGTGTCGCTGAAAGGGGTTGCGCCCGAAGTCGGCGAGGGACGCAATAAGAAACTGGCTGAACAGGAAGCGGCGGCCAAAATGCTGAAAAAACTGGAGAGCTTATGAGCGAAGAAAAAAATCATGACAGTCTGCCCAGCCGCTGTGGTTTTGTCGCCTTAATCGGTGCGCCGAACGCCGGAAAATCAACCGTTACCAACAATTTTGTCGGTTCCAAGGTTTCGATTGTGTCGCCGAAAGTGCAGACAACGCGTACTTTGGTTAAGGGAATCGGCATTTATGAGAATACCCAGATTATTTTTATTGACACGCCGGGCATTTTCAAACCCAAACGCCGTTTGGACCGGGCCATGGTGGCATCTTCCTGGAGCGGGGTCGGTGATGCCGATATTACGGTGCTGGTGGTGGACGCCAAGCGCGGTTTTGACGATGAAACCCGGGCTATTGTCAACAAATTGAACAAAAACAAAATTGAAGCGGTTTTGCTGCTGAATAAGATTGATTTGATTCAGAAGGAAAAACTGCTGGGTTTGAGCGCGGAAATCAACGCAGCCGGAAAATTTAAGGAAACCTTTATGGTTTCGGCGCAAAACGGCGAATATATGGATGATTTTTACAAGTATCTGGCTGATAATCTTCCCGAAAGCCCTTGGTATTATGACGAAGACCAGATTTCGGATATGCCGTTGAAACTGTTGGCAGCCGAAATTGTCCGCGAGAAGCTTTTCTTGTATCTGCATCATGAGCTTCCCTATGCTCTGACGGTTGAACCTGAGCTTTGGGAGCGCCGGGAGGACGGTTCGGTGCGCGCCGAGATTACGATTTATGTGGAGCGGGACAGTCAGAAAGTCATTGTTCTGGGTAAGGGCGGCGCGATGATAAAAAAAATAGGTCAGGCGGCGCGTCATGAAATAGAAGAGCTTCTGGAAGACCGGGTTCATCTCTTTTTGTTTGTGAAAGTCCGCGAAAACTGGATCGACGATCCGGCAAGGTATAAAGACTGGGGGCTTAACTTCAACGCTTAGGTTACATTCTAAGGTCATCTAAATATGCTGATAAAAAAACCTTCCGGATAAATCAACCGGAAGGTTTTTTTATTATTATTTACCGATTACAAGATGCTGTAAAGGGGGATTGTGGTGTTCTCCAATCGACAGTCGGACTATTGAGTTTTCTATCATCAACAGTATATGACGTAACCCTTTTGCAGACACCGCCAAGTGTTAATTGGGCTCCTGCATTGTAAATTAATTTTACATCACTATATTGTTGTTTCCAATAGATTCTAGATACATTTTTGATATTTGCTTTAGTTCCGAAAGTAATTTGATAAGGTTGAATGTATGCAAAGAGCATTCCTCCGCCTCCATTTACGTCAGAATTTACGTTGATTGTATTTACTTCCAATGAAGCATCGCCAAACTGTCCTAAACTATCTTTTCTGGCATTTGTAATAGTTAACGGAGCATTAATATTTAATGTATCCGGTTGGCTATAATGATATGACATACTGACTGCAACATAATTATCAGCATCAATGGTTGTTGCAGCATTAATATTCGCTGTCGCATGTTTTGAAGGGTTGCTCGTTTGTGTACTATGTCCTTGTAGTCTTCCTAAAGATGAACTGGCATTAATGTTTACAGTTCCTCCATTGAATTCAATACCCCCTTTGGGGCATTGAACAGATTTTCGTATATTAATTGTCCCTCCCAAAATTCTTAGTAAATCATATGCTCTTTCAGAATTAGCACATGTTATTGTTCCATTTATGTTATAAACAGAAGAAGCGATTTTGGTATATACGGAGTCACTCATAAAGATACCATAAGGGCCGTTGTTTCTGATGGTTGCATTACTATCAAGAGTAATTATTGGTGCTCCAGAGACATAAACTATACCACTTCCATAAAATGAAGAAACTTTGTTAATGGTTGTTGAGCCGTAGAAAGAAACATTAGCTTTATCATTTATTTTTATAGGATAACCGATATTGAATGTTGTATCATATAAATTGGCTGTTCCGCTTAAATTCATCAGATATGTATAATATTTATCTGTAGACAATTCGATATTATAAAAATTTCCTCCGCCGGAAATGATGAAGCCTTCTTCGCCATATTTTCCTTCTTTATTAGAGTTAATTTTTAAATTTTTCATAACGGTATTGTTATTTGTTTTTATTATGTTTTGGGTTGTAACTGTTGGTTTAGAGGCACATAATGGAGATGCTGACGCAATTTCATTGGCACCGACAATTGTTTTGCCGGATAAATCAATATCAGCATTTAAGGTTATACTATTGGCAAGGACGAAATCATCTTTGCCGTCGATCAGCGCGTGTTGTAATTCCTGTTGAGTGGTAATAATTGTTTTATTTGGGAAAGCCGATGCTACATACTGAGCGCAAGTTTCGATTTTGGGTTTGCACTGGTAGCAGGCAGTGCCGAGCTCGGTATATTTGGGATCGCCCTGGGTACCGGTCTCGCATGATTTGTAGTAGTTTGTCGGGCAGGTGTCGTCCTTGTCGATACAGGCCGTTCCCGCCGAGTTCAGTTTCTGCGTGCTTGGGCAGGAGGTGATTTTACATTTTCTGGTCGTGCAGCTGAAAACGGTTGTAGACGACGGGCTTGTCGATGCCGGAC
>CABUUO010000023.1 GCA_902494875.1 uncultured Pseudomonadota bacterium | reverse complement strand
TCCTGATTGTTGGCTTTGCAGTTTGACGTTGAATATTTGTAGCCGGAACAGTCTGCGCCCTGATTGGCGTTGTATCCCATGTCGTTGCCGGTCGGGCCGACTTCGCTGTCCTTTATCTTCGGTAGCCATGTCAGGCCGGCTACATCATACGATGGTGTAGACTCTAGAACCGAAATATCCAATGTGTGTGTGTTGGGAGGTATGTCAACATCATCTAAAGTAAACGCATTCGTTGGTCCGCTTAACATTATAAACGACGCCGATAAAAATAACATGTTTCTTAAATTACACATGACACACCTCACTAATAATTGGTTCTAAAATCTACACATCAATCATTATAAAATTAAAATCAAAAAAATACAACAAAGATTTGTAAGGGTAAATAAAATTTTCACAAAACAGCAACAAAACATCATAATGTATTATGTGTTTAACATCTGATGTTATGTCTATATTCTGTCTTTTTATTTATGGGGAACTATTTTATTTCGTCAGCAGTTTTTTGCTCGGAAATTCTGTTCAAAAGATCTGTAATCTTCAGCTTCAGCGCGTTATTTCCTTTGGTCGACGCTTGAGCTGCCCGCGCCTGCCGTTCGGCAACTTTAACGTTTCCCATTCCCAGACTGTATTCGGCGGCCGCATAATTGGAATAAGCCTCATCTCCAAGCTCGCCGTAAGCCCGTGCCAAAAGCATCCAGTTCATCAGCGAAGGCTGCTTCAGGTTAGCCTGATTAAGTATTTTTACGGCTTTTTGCAAATCGGCCTTGGACGGATTGTCTTCAATAATGGCCTGCGCCGCGCTGACTTGCAGCAAAGCGGAAGATGGCATCAGTGCCAACGCTTGCAGATATTCTCCTTTGGCCTGTTTAACTTTGCCGGTTTCAAGATAGATTTGGCCTTTAAGTTCTTTGAAAAACGGATTTTTCGGTTCTTGCTCAATTAAGCCGTTAATCGTTTTCAAGGCCGCAGGGATGTTCAACTGCTTAAAATAAGCGATTGTCTGCGCATATCGGGCCGCGGTGGAAGTGTTGCCGGGCGGATAACGGCGGAAAGTCTGCTCCGGCGTTTCCAAAAAAGCCTGAAGTTTGGCTTTGACCCTTAAAAACTCTTCCTTGTCAGACTGGACATCCTTATACGGCGATGCATTTACGGCTTGCTCCAAAAAGCCGATGCGTTCTCTGGTAACCGGGTGCGTGCGAAAATAGGGGCTTTCTTCAATACCGCTCAACTCGTTACGCTGGTTGATTCTTTTCATAAAACGCAGCATTCCCGCCGGCGACTGCCGTGTCTGCTTCAGCAGTTTAACGGCGCTTTCGTCGGCGCTGCGTTCCTGTTCGGTACGATACTGCAGAAAATTGTTAAGCGTGGAAGACTGCCCGCCGAGGGCAATGGCCATGGCAACGTCTCCCCGGCCGGTTACGGCTGCCGTTGTTCCCGCCAAAATCATAGATGCCAGGCTGGCTTGCTGCAAAGACTGGTTTTTAAGTTTTTGCCGGATAATATGTCCGCCCATAATGTGTCCCGTTTCATGCGCAATAACACCGCGCAGTTCATCCGGTCCGTCTGCGGAAATAATGGTTCCGGTATTGATAAAGAGGTTATTGCCATCGCTGACAAACGCGTTCAGCGTATTGTCGTTGACGATATGCAGTTTGTTGCGGTCAAACGGCACGCCGGCAGCTTTAAATAGCGGACGGGTAACCTTTTGCAGGAAAAGTTCCGTTTCTTCGTCCGATATCAGGCTTAATGCGCCGGCTTGCGGCACATTTATCATTAAAACGGCCAATGATAAGAACATTCCCTTCATTAGCCGTTTGAAAATCGGAAAACCGGTTCGGTCTTCTAACTTTTGATCAGTTTTTTCCACCAGGCAGTTTTTCCTTTGCTTTCCTTGTCTTCCGCCTTTTGCCCTTCGGCAGCGGATGAGGTATCTTCATGGCTGTTATATAAGATAACTGCTTCCTGTTTTTTTTCACTGCCGTTTCTTTTTTCTTTGACATTATTGTTAGGCTGCGGTTCGTCGCTTACCTCTTTGCGGCCCTCATCTTCATTGCCGGTGCCAAAGCGCCGCTCGCCGCGATCGCGGCCTCTGCGGTTGCGCCGGTCTCTGCGGTTGCGTCTGCCGCCGCGGCGCCCGTTGTTTTCTGACAAGTCTTCGGCCGTACTGTTTTCGGAATTTTCTTCGCCGGTTGCGAAATCTTCGTTTTCATCGGGTTCGCTGACGGTCTGCATATTTTTTTCTTCTTCGGTTGCCGCTGTTTTCACCGGAACGCTTTTAATTCGTTCAATCCGGTAGTCGGCAATATTCTGAATCGTATCATCCGCACTGATGACAATGCTGATTTTATATTTCTGTTCCAGATTAATCAGCGCCTGACGCTTCTGGTTTAACAGATAAATGGCAACATCGCCGGGAACAAAAACGTTGATTTTGGAAGAACGGTTTTTGATTCCCTCTTCCTCAATGCCGCGCAGAACAAAAACCGTGCTGGATTCAATGGTCCTGACCATACCCTGTCCGTGGCAGTGCGGGCAAACCTGATAGTTGCTTTCCATAAAGGAAGAATGCATTCTCTGGCGCGAAATTTCCAATAGGCCGAAGCAGCTCATCTTGGCGACCTGAATTCGTGAACGGTCTTTTTTCAGGGCTTCTTTCATTCTTTTTTCAACTGCATGGTTGTTGGCCGGTTCTTCCATATCAATGAAGTCGACGACAATCAGACCTGCCAGATTGCGCATTCTTAACTGTTTGGCGATTTCATCGCAGGCTTCAAGATTGGTTTTGAGTGCGGTTTCTTCCAGATCTTTTTCTTTGGTTGCGCGGCCGGAGTTGACGTCAATGGCAACCAGAGCCTCGGTCGGATTAATAACCAGATAACCGCCGGATTCAAGCTGAGCAGTCGCTTCGTGCAGTTTGTCCAGCTGTCCTTCAACTTGAAAACGCTGGAAAAGTGGCATCTCGTTGTTGCGATAATGTTTGATTTTTTTCAGGCTGTGCGGCGACAGAATTCTGAAAAATTCTCTTGCCGTTTTATACCCCTCGTCACCGGCAACCATAATCTCGGATATTTCCTTGGTATAAATATCGCGCAGGGCACGTTTGATGAGGTTGCCTTCTTCGTGGATCATCGCCGGAGCCTTGGCTTTCAGAGAGGCAAGGCGAATCATGTTCCAGCTGCGGATCAGATAGTTGTAGTCGCGGACGATGTCTGATTTGGTCTTTTCTTCGCCTGCGGTACGGACAATGAGCGACATATCGGTGCTGAGCGGAAGTTCTTTGACGATTCCCTTCAGACGCTTGCGGTCTGTTACATTGGTGATTTTTCTTGAAACGCCGCCGCTTTTGATGCGATTGGGCATCAAAACGCAATAACGTCCGGCCAGTGACAAATAGGTTGTCAGGGCGGCCCCCTTGTTGCCGCGTTCTTCTTTTACTACCTGCACCAGTAAAATCTGGCCTTCCTTGATAACGTCCTGAATTTTGCTCTTATGATAAAGTTTGCGCGCTTTCAGCAGTTTTTTCTGAACTTCAAAATCCATCTCCTGCTCATCGTCGTCGTCATCTTCGACATCCAGATCGTTGTTGTCGTCGCTGCCGCATTTTTCGGCGCATTCTTCCACATCTTCACAGACGCATTCGTCTTCAAGTCCGGTCGCCTCGGCCATGACTTTCAGTTCTTCTTCTTTTTTCTTGCGGATTCTTTTTTTTGCCACCCGTTTTTTCAGGGGATGCTTTTTGCCTTCTTCTTCAGCAACTGCGGCAATCTCTTCGTCGCTGATTTTGATTTCCTCTTCTTCGGGGGCTTCCTTTGCAGCCGGCTGTTCAGCGTTTTGTTCTGCCGCTGCGGGCATTTCGGGAGAATTTTCCTGTGCGCTTTCCGCTTCGTCAGCGATTGGTGCCGCATCTTCTGTCAAAACCGGCGCCTCCGTGTTGTCATCTTCTTGAGCCGTTGTTTCTCTGGCTTTTTGTTCTTCGGCTTCGCGAGCGGCTTTTTCAGCCATTTTCTGGGCATAGGCCGCGGCTTTTTCCTCACGGATTCTTTCTCTCTCCGCTTCCCGTTCCTTAATGGCCTGCTTTTTGGCCTCGATAATGTCGCTTACCTCTTTTTCTACGGCTTCAATTTCTTCTTTGGGAAGCGTATAATAATCAGGATGTATTTCGCCAAAAGCGAGAAAGCCGTGCTTGTTTCCGCCGTAATCAACAAAACAGGCCTGCAGGGAAGGTTCCACCCGCATAACCTTGGCCAGATAAATGTTCCCTTTGATTTGTTTTCTGTGACTGGTTTCGAACTCGACGTCTTCCAGTTTGTTGCCGTTAATGACAACAACCCGGGTTTCTTCGTCCTGGGTGCTGTCGATAAGCATTCTTTTTGTCATATAATAACTCCGCTCTGCATCATCCGGGGATGATGAAAATATACCACTGCAGAAGAGCGTACCTCAAAGATTCGACAATCTCTGACAGCCTGAAACGCTGTCTTCTTTTGTCCTGATATCCGCCTTGTCAGCGGCATTTTCAAAAACTCTTTCGCCGGGTGCGCAAAACTCTCAAAACTCTTGTCATATCAGCGGCTCCGGCACGGACACTGTCCTGCAAAAACTTTTCCTTTTAAGTCGCAAGGTGCCGGTTTTATCTTAAAAAACTCTGCGAACAAACCGCGATACCCGTTTCCGCCCGGTCTTTGTTTATTCGTTGATTGGGGACGGAAACCGATATATAAAATCCTTACAACTTGTAAATAAAATATACGAAATGTTTTAAAACACAATAATTATTATCAAATATATTCTGATTTTTTTTAAGAGATTGGTAATAAGTATGACGTATACTGATAAACAGTAGAAATAGGTTGTAGAGAAAGCAGATGTCGGATTTGCTGAAAAAAATAAACGTTTTTTTCAAACGGAAAGCTATACGCTGGCTTCCGTGTTTTTTGCTGTGCGTGCTGTCTTTGTTTAATGCTTCCGATGCCTGTGCGGGCATTTCGGATATGCGGGTCGGGCAGGGCGTGGGTTCGGTTCGCCTTGTTTTTGATTCGGATCAGAAATTTGATTACAAGGTTTTTCTTCTGAGCGACCCGAAACGTCTGATTATTGATACCCAGAACGTTAAGGTTAATCCTCAGATCGTAAAAAAACTAGCTTCCAATAATTTCATTTCGGATCCGCGCTTGGGGACGGTGGGTGTGGACGATGTCCGCATAGCTTTTAATCTGCGCAAGCCGGTTATTGTGAAAAAAGCCTTTCTTCTTCCGCCGCAGAGCAGCTTTGGCTGGCGTTTCGTCGTCGATTTGGAACTGGCTTCCGAACGGGAATTTGCTTCTAAGCTGGGGAGCCGCAATGCTTTTACCAACGATTCTTACACCGAGAGCCAAATCGTTTCCAAAGCCTCGTCCAACAGCAAAGCTCAAAGCATAAAAGACAATAACGCCAAAAAGATTATTGTTCTGGATCCCGGTCACGGCGGTCAGGATCCGGGAGCCATCGGTTATTCCGGTGTCTACGAAAAGAATATTACCTTGGCTATGGGGCGTGAGTTAAAAGCCATGTTGGATAAAACCGGAAAATACAAGGTGTATCTAACGCGCAACACCGACAAGTTCATCCCCCTTCGCGACCGGGTTAAAATTGCCCGCCGCTATAAAGCGGATTTGTTTATGTCCATCCATGCCGACAGCGCCTTGAACCGCAATGCCAAAGGGCTTTCGGTTTATACCCTGTCCGAAACGGCGTCCGACAAGGAAGCCGCGGCGCTGGCCGAACGTGAAAACAAGGCTGATGTTATTGCCGGACTGAATTTGGTCGAACACTCCAAAGAAGTGTCGGATATCTTGATTAATCTGGCCCAGCGGGAAACGATGAACCGTTCGTCGGAATTTGCCAGCTTCATGGTGCAGGAAATGAAAAAGTCGGTCAAGCTGGTGTCAAACACTCATCGTTTTGCCGGTTTTGCCGTGTTGAAAGCGCCGGACATTCCGGCTGTCCTGTTGGAGATGGGCTATCTGTCAAACCGTCAGGAGGAAAAGCTCCTGCAACAGAAGTCTTACCGCAAAAAACTGGCGGAATCTACCGTCGAGGCTATCGACAAATATTTTGAAAATATGCGCCACGCGTCCGTTTTTTAATTTATCGGATTGTTTTCCGGCCGTTCGGCCGGCGTTTTTTTTACGGAAAAATGAAGAACTTTGTGTAAAGTACAAAATTGTTTTGGCTTTTAAAATTAAATGTTTTATAAGATTTACTGCGTATACGAACAATTTATCATGATAAAACAGGATTAAAATGTTAAAGACATTATCTTCGCTGATCAGCACGTTTTTTTTCTTTGCGGTAATCGCGTTTGTTTTTCTTATCAGTTCGCTGTGGGAATATGCCTCGCAGCTGCCTGATTATCATCAGTTGGCCAAATATGAGCCGGCGGTTACAACGCGCCTGTATGCCGGCGACGGAAGGCTTTTGATGGAATATGCCAATGAAAAGCGTTTGTTTGTGCCGGTTGACAAGATTCCCGAAAAAGTAAAGCAGGCGTTTATATCGGCGGAGGACAAAAACTTTTATCATCATGCCGGCATTGATTATTTCGGCATCGTCCGTGCCCTTATCGGCAATCTGAAAAATATTGGTACAGGGCGCCGTCCGGCCGGTGCTTCGACCATAACGCAGCAGGTGGCCAAAAACTTTTTGCTTTCGTCCGAGTTGTCTTATACGCGCAAAATTAAGGAAGCTATTTTGGCTACCCGCATGGAGCAGGCCTTCACCAAAGACCACATTTTGGAGCTCTATCTGAATGAAATTTATCTTGGCAACCGTTCTTACGGCGTGGCGGCCGCGGCATTGAACTATTTCGGCAAGTCTTTAGACCAGCTTGATATTGAAGAGGTCGCCTATCTGGCCGCGCTGCCCAAAGGTCCTAATAATTATAATCCCAAAACCAAATATGAAGCGGCTGTCGGCCGTCGCAACTGGGTGCTTGAGCGCATGCAGGAAGAAGGATACATTACCGAGGAGGAAGCGTCCGTTGCCCGGGACAAGCCGCTGAAAGTCGTTGACCGCGGCGATGCCTTTATCAAAGATGCCGATTATTTTAGTGAAGAAGTGCGTCGGGAAATAAGCGGAAAATTCGGCAAAGACGCATTGTATGAGGGCGGTCTGATCGTCCGTACTACGGTTGATCCCAAATTGCAGGAAATTGCCACCCGCGTCTTTCGCAAACAGTTGGAAAATTATGATCTCCGCCACGGTTACCGCGGGCCTTTGTCCAATATTCCGCTGAATGGCGGATATAAGGAAGCCATGGCTAAAATCAGTCTTCCCAAAGGTTCCAAAAGCGGTTGGGTTAAAGCTGTCGTTTTAGAAGTAAAACCTGATAAAGCCGTTATTGAAACGGAAGGCGGCAACAAAGGAGAAGTTCCGCTTTCGTTGCTGTCTTGGGCTCGAAAAAACCTGAAAAACCAAGGCATCGGCGAAGCGCCGAAAACAGTCGATAAGGTTTTTGCCCCAGGTGACGTTATTGTTGTGGAAAAGGTTTCCGCTTCCGTTGCCAAAAACAAAGGGCTGCCTGAAAACAGTTATAATCTTCGCCAGGTACCCAATGTGGAAGGCGGTATGATTGTCTTGGATCCGCATACCGGCAAAGTGCTGGCGGCGGTCGGCGGTTATGATTTTTCCAAATCCCAGTTTAATCGTGCCACGCAGGCCAAGCGCCAAACCGGTTCTGCTTTCAAGCCGATTGTGTACATCACGGCGCTGGACAATGGCTATTCGCCGACGGATTTAATTTTGGATGCGCCGTTTGTTGCCGATCAGGGACCCGGTCTGCCGAAATGGAAGCCGGTTAACTATTCTAAGAAATTTTACGGGCTGATGACGCTCCGACAAGGAATTGAACGTTCCAAAAACCTGATGACGGTTCGTCTGGCTCAGGATGTGGGAATGGACAAGGTTGCCGAATATGCCAAAAAGTTCGGTGTGAACGATCATCTGCCTCATCTGCTTTCCATGTCTCTCGGCGCCGGAGAAACCCATGTGATCGATATGGCGCGTGCTTATGGTATGATGGTAAACGGCGGCAAGGAAATCCATCCTTATTTTATTGAACAGATTCAAGACCGTTTCGGACGTACGATTTTAAAACAAGACAAGCGCGAATGTATCGGTTGCAATGTCGAAGCCTGGGGAGAGGGACAGCCGATTCCCAAACTTCCAGATAACCGCGAGCAGATTGTCGATCCGCTGACGGCGTATCAAATGGTCAGCATTTTGGAAGGCGTTGCCATTCGCGGCACCGGCGCACGGTTGCGCAGCCTTAACAAGCATCTGGCAGGCAAGACCGGTACCAGCAACAATACGCAGGACGCCTGGTTTGTGGGCTTTTCTCCCGATCTGGTCGTAGCCGTATATGTCGGCTTTGACGAACCTCGCACCTTGGGCCGTATTGAAACCGGAGCTGCTGCGGCATTGCCGATTTTCTATGATTTTATGCAAGAGGCTTTGGCCAGCCAGCCTGACATTCCTTTCCGTATTCCGACCGGGATCAAACTGGTGCGTATCAATCATGATACCGGCAAACCGGCAACGCCTGCTGACAAATCTGTTATTGTTGAGGCATTGAAGCCTGATTTCGATTTTGACCGCAGCAAGCAGCGCGTTATCGGCGGGGGAGAGACTTCCGACGATAATGATACCGGAACTGCGGATGATAAAAATATGTTTGAGGCCTCCGATGATAATGATGATTTTCAGTTAGGTACACAATATTAAACCATAAGGATAACGTATAATGCGAGCCGAAATAATCGAAATAACAGACCAAATCAAGCAATCGCTGGCATTGCTGAGGAGGTCTCTTTGACTATGACAACGCGATTTTGCGTCTGGAAGAATTAAACACGCTGACAGCCGACGCCGATTTGTGGTCGGAGCCGGAAAAAGCGCAAAAATTGATGAGTGAGAAAAATACGCTCGAAACTAATCTTGAGAATTTTCAGGCCATGCAGCAGGCTTTGGATGATTATCAGGGACTGGCCGAAATGGCCGATGCCGAAAATGACGAAACGGTTTTAGATGAGGTATATGCTCATCTTGAGGAACTCCGTTCCCAGACCAAACGCGGCGAACTGGAAGCGCTTCTTTCGGGAGAGGTTGACGCCAATGACGCTTTTCTTGAAATCCATTCCGGCAGCGGCGGAACCGAGGCGCAGGACTGGGCTGAAATGCTGCTGCGTATGTATACCCGCTGGGCGGAAGCGCACAAATACAAAGTGGAATATGTTGAGGAAGAAGAGGGCGATGTTGCCGGCATCAAGTCGGTGACCGTAAAAATCATCGGCCGCAATGCCTACGGTTGGCTGAAGTCTGAGAGCGGCGTTCACCGTCTGGTGCGGATTTCTCCTTTTGACAGCAATGCCCGCCGCCATACCAGTTTTGCTTCCGTGGGAGTTTATCCGGTGATTGATGATGAAATTCAGATTGAGATAAACGAGGCCGATTGCCGCGTCGACACGTACCGGGCTTCGGGTGCCGGTGGGCAGCATATTAACAAAACGGATTCTGCGGTGCGGATTACGCATATTCCGACCGGCATCGTTGTACAGTGCCAAAACCAGCGTTCTCAGTTTCAAAACCGTGAGAGCGCATGGAATATGCTCAAGGCCAGACTGTATGAAATGGAGTTGAAAAAGCGCGAAGCTGCGGCCGAACAGGCAAGGGACAGCCAGGGTGACAACGGCTGGGGATATCAGATCAGATCCTATGTTTTGCAGCCCTATAAACTGGTCAAAGATCTGCGTACCGAGGTGGAGACTTCCGACACCAAGGCGGTGCTTGACGGCGACATTGATTTGTTTTTGGCGGCGTCTCTTGCGCAAAAGGTAGGTTAAAATGAAAAAAATTGTCAAATATGCATTTGTAATTATGGCAGCGGTTTATATCGTTTTCTGTACGCTGGTTTATTTCTGTCCGCAATATTTCTTTTACAATCCGACGCACCGGGCTTCAAACTTGGAATATGCCCGCCAAAACGGATATCCGGCCGAACGTGTCGATTATAAGTCGGCTGACGGAAAAGAGCTTTACGCTTGGTATACCGCGCCCGGATATCAGCATAAAATTATCGTCTTTATGCACGGGAATTCCTATAATATTGAAAAGTTTTATCATAAGATGATTCCTTTTGTTGAAGCCGGTTATGGCACGTTGATGCCGGAATATCGCGGTTTTGGAGACATCAGCGGCAGAATTCGCCAGCAAAACCTTGAAAATGATGCGCTGGCTGCCGTCAATTATTTGCATTCTCTGGGGTATAAAAATTCGGATATAGTCATTTACGGTATGTCTCTGGGATCGCATATGGCAGTCAATACCGTCTGGCAGCTGCAAAAGAAAGAGCCTTTCGCAGCACTGGTCTTGGAAGTTCCGTTTGACAGCCTGCTCAATACGGTCAAAGCCGTAGTGCCGGTTCCCCTGCCTTTTGATTATATTGTCCGCGACAAATATGATAATACTTCTATGATTAAAGACATTAGAAGCCCGGTTCTCGTTATGGGCGGCAGTCTGGACCCGACGGTTCCTGTCCGTTTGGCGAAAAACTTGTTCGCTTTGGCGCCGCAGCCCAAAAAGATGATTATATATGAAGGCGGAGCCCACAACGATTTGTACAATTTCCGCAACTATAACGATATTTTGAACTGGTTGGCAAAAGGAAAGCAATGAAAAAGCTGAGTCCCAAAATATATAAAATCCGCAAGATAATGGATTTTACGGGAGTCATTTTCCTGGTACTGCTGCTTCTGTTTATCTGGCAGCTTTACCGGGGGCCTATTGCCGTACCTTTTTTGAAGCCATATATTATCAAGGCATTGAACCGCGATGACAGCCAATATCAGGTTACGCTGGATGCTGTCAATATTGAACTGGTTCGCTCCATTCGTCCGCTAAAGATTATTGCCACCAACGTTGATTATCGAAAAAATGACGGTGAGATTAAGATTACGGCGCCGAAAACATCTTTGTCTTTCAGTATTAAGGCTCTGCTGAAGGGTGTGATTGCGCCGAGTTCTGTGAACGTAATGAATCCGACGGTATATATTTTTACCGATTATGGCACCAAAGAAGTCAGCAAAAATGAGGTCAACCAGAAAAAACTGGAATATTATTTTGACTATTTTGAAGAGTTTATTGAGCGTTTTAATTCTGAGGACAAATCATATCCCGAAAGCTATATTAACGATATCACAATCGAAAATGCGGAGGTTGAGTTTCATGAGGTTGATTTGGGGCGCAAATGGGTTTTTTCTGACCTGAATTACAAATTTGAACGCAATTTTTTAAATATAGAAAGCGAATTTAATGCCCTGATAAAAAAAGAAGGACGCATATCTTCCGTCGGGGTTGATGCCGAATATCGTCCGTCTTCGGAAAAACTGGCTTTTCGCGTTTATTTTTCGGATCTGGTTCCCGATGACATTATCAATACCGTGCTTGGAGAAGATGATGCCCGCGGCTGGTATAAAATCAATGTTCCTGTCAGCGGCCGGGTCGATGCGTTGATAAATTTTGATCGGGTGCTCAAAAACAAGGACAATATTATTAAAAGTCTGGATACGGCCGTTGAAAAAATAAACTTTAATTTTGAAGGCGGCAGCGGCACGGTAGCCTTTTCCGAACAAGAAGACCAAAATTATAATATCAGCGGATTTATGCTTGAGGGCGATTTGACCGGCGGCCTTGATAAACTGAAAATTGAGAATGCCGGCTTTGACCTCGGCGGTCAGAAGGCGTCTTTCAGCGTTTATGTCAGCGGTGTTAAAGATTATTTGCTGAAAAAATCCGTTGAAAAGTTAAATGTGAGCATAAACGCCAAAGTGGCTGCACTTAAGTTTGATGAGCTTTACGACTATTGGCCCCGTTACCTGGGTACGGTTGCCTGGGATTGGTGCAAGGAAAGCATCTCCGGCGGTGAAATTAAAAACGCCGATTTCAATTTTGATTTTGGTTATGATGCAAAAAGCAAAAAGTTTGCTTTTCGCAAATTGTCAGGAACCGGGCAAATTGCCGATTCAACCTTGAACTATTTGGATGGTATGCCGTTGATTACCAATATGTACGGTACAGCAACCTTTACCAATGATACGATTAAGATTGATGTAGACAAGGCCGTTTCTGACAATGTTTTCGTCAACGGCGGATATGTGCGTCTGTATGATTTGGACAAGTACGACAATTTTGCCGACATCAGTCTGGAAGCGGAATCCAGCATAACCGACGCGCTTAAGCTCATTGACCACAAACCGTTGAACTATGCTTCGGAAATGGGGCTTAAGCCGGAAGAAATGAAAGGCAATGCCAAAACAGATTTGAAACTTGATTTTGAATTAAAGAAAAATTTGGAACCTGAAGAGGTCAAGGTAGAAGTAAAATCCGAACTGACCGATGTGGAAATCCCCGATGTCATTGACAAAAAAGCCGTCAAGGCACCGAGGCTTGCTTTGAATGTGACCAACAGCGGAATGAAACTCAGCGGCGATATAGAACTGGACGGCATCCCGGCCAAATTGGTCTGGAACGAAAACTTTACCGATAAAAAATACAAAAGCCGCTACAATATATCTTTCAAGCTGGACGATGATATTAAGAAAAAACTGGGTATTAGTTTCGATGCAATTAATGCGCCGTATATCAGCGGCTATATTCTGGTTGATGCCGAGATCACCAGTTTCGACGATAACCGTCTGCAAATAGACATTAACGGTAATCTGGCCAATGCTGCTGTCGACTATTCGTTTCTGGGACTGAGAAAATATTTGAATCAGCCCGGTCGTATGAATGTCCGACTAAATTTCAAAGACGGCAGACTAACGGATATTCCGAGCCTGAGCATTACCAAACACGATTTCAGCCTTAAAGGCAAAATAGGCCTGAACAAAGAGGGCAACGTCAATTTGGTGGACATCTACAGCATCAAAGCGCCCAAAACTGATGCCAAGGCCAAAATTGAGTTGAACTATAAGCCTAAAAAGAAAGTTAAAATCAATGTCTCGGGCAATAGCTACGATTTGTCGGAGTTTTTCGCCAAAGATGAAAACGTGAAGCCTAAACAGGTTCCTGTCAATAAAGTGCGTTCGAAAAACAGCGGCAAAGACGAGTTGGAAAACGTGACCGATACGGATATCTTCATTGCCGTAAACAGCTTGTGGACCAACGAGTTTGTTTCGGTCAAAAATTTTGCCGGTTCGGCCCAGCTGCGCAATGGCGTCGGAATTCAGGAAATGCACCTGATCGGCAATTTCGGCGGGGATTCAAAACGCTTTCTGAAACTGGACTATACGCCGCGGGCCAATAAGGAATATCTGCTGGCTGTTGAGAGCAACGACGCTGGCGGTACGCTGAAATTTTTGCGCGTATATGATTATATGCGCGGCGGCCGTTTAAGTATCAACGGCAAACGTGATAAAAATAAAAAATTTGTCGGCCATGCCAAAATCAGAGACTTTAGTATTTACAATACGCCGATTCTGGCCAAACTGCTGACTGTCGCTTCTTTTACCGGTATGCTTAATCTTCTGACCGGAGAAGGAATGACGTTTTCGCATTTCGACGCGCCGTTTGAATATCAGAATCAAGTCTTGACGGTAAAGGATTCCAAAGCTTTCGGCAATGTTATGGGCATTACCGCCGGCGGCACCTATGATCGGGAATATGAAGAGTTTAATATTGAAGGAACCATTGCGCCGGCTTACGGGCTGAACACTTTTATCGGCAAAATTCCCGTAGTCGGAAATTTGCTCAGCAGCAAAGACGGAACGGTTTTTGCCGCCAATTATTCAATCACCGGATATCTTGATGATCCCAAAATCAGTATCAATCCGTTGTCGGCGTTAAGTCCCGGGTCATTGAAGGACTTGTGGTCTTCTTTGTTTGGAGGCAATGACAAGTAATGCTGAACGATATAAAAATTGGCTTGGATTTTCACGGTGTCATTACCAAACATCCTGAATATTTCAGCGAATTTTGCCGTTGTGCGCTGAGCCGCGGCTATGAAATCCATATCATTACCGGCGGCCCTCAAAAGGTTGTGGAAGAATATTTGCGCAAACATCAGATTCTTTATACGGTTATTTTTGCCATTTTGGATTTTTATGATGCAAAAGGGGATGTTGATTTTTTTGACAACGGCGAATTTAAGGTGCCTGACCAGCTTTGGAATTCGGCAAAAGCGGAATATTGCATAACCAAAGGCATTAATATGCATATTGATGACAGTACACAGTATGCAAAATGGTTTACGACGCCGTTTTGTCATTATGATGCCCAAACGCGAAAATGTCTGACTTCCGAGAACATAGAAATAGATTTTTCCCAAGCGGCCGATGTGGCCTTAAATCAAATTGCCGATATCGTAAAAAGGCTGCAGTTCTTCTGAATACTCAACATAACCGGGTAGCGCCCGGAGGCATCAGTTAGCTGTCTCTCGGCTTTTATAAACTGTCACCCTGAGCTTGTCGAAGGGTAAACAGTCATCCTGAACGAAGTGAGTGAGCAACATAGTTGTCGAACACCATCTCAGCAATGTGATAAGGCTGAGATGCTTCGACAGGCTCAGCATGACATAAAAAATCCCCGGATAATTCCACCGGGGTGTTTTTCATTAACGGTTAATTGTAGGAAAGTCTTTCGTTATTAACATATTTACTGACGGCATTGTTGATATGCATACTCTGCCTCGTTAATACATGTGGAAAGTTCTTCATTGCAAATATGAGCACTATATCTTTCCATACAATTTTCATATTGCGGATAACATCCTAAACCAGTGGGACAACTAGCATTACCATGTAATGCGATGGTCTCTTCTTGTTCACAAGTTAGGTTAGGTGAACAACATTCTTGCTGACAAATAGATGTATAATCAGATACATTTGGCCTCTTATCAACCTCTATTGTATAGCAATTATAGCAATGACACTGGATAAAGTTAGGGCGTTCTGTATATTTTGCAGTCTTGTCCAAACAAGCGTGTATGCATTTACCATTACTTAATGTATATCCGTCCTTACAGGAATCTAGCTTATATTTAGTCCCGTCGGTGGAGCAGTTGGAAGCGGTGATGGTACATTTGCTGCAATTACCGTTGGCCGGGCATGAAGATAGTGTATAACCGGAACAGTTTGTGGCGTTACAGTCTTTTTCGCAGCCGCTGTCTTTGGTGTGGTAACCCGAAATACAGGTCCAGCCGGTCTGAATCTGATGAGAACCTTCGCCGTCAACGCAAGTGGAATTAGTGTAGTTTGAATTGGCGGGTTTTGAGGGTATCTTGTCGGTACAGGGAACGCAGCATTGTCTTGCAGTACCGCCGCATCCGTCGTCACAAGCCTGGGAACCGTTAGTACATCCGGTCTGGTTC
>CABUUO010000022.1 GCA_902494875.1 uncultured Pseudomonadota bacterium | reverse complement strand
CCTAGCCTAATTACTCAAATCTCTGGAATTTTTATAGGTTCCTTGTTTGATACAATCAGACTTTTATTTATCTTATCTCTCACAGATTAATAAAACCGTCTGCGTATCCTCTTATTCTTACTTATCTACTCTTCTTTATAACTACCGCGCTTTCCTAATCAACGTGACGTTGTTATCATCGCGTCGGTGATGTGGTTTATATGACACTCGTTCTCAGATGTCAACACAAAAAATCAAAAAAAAATGATTTTTTTTCATATTTTTTATAAGTCATTGAATAAGTGTAAACTTTTTTCCGATTATTTAGAGCTCGGCAGAAATGCATTCATTTCCTTTTTTTTAACCTATCTGAGCTACATTAGTCATATTATAAAACAAGCAAACAAAAAACAAGGTAGTAAAAATGTTAAAAAACAAAATATTAGCTATAACTTTGGTATTGCTTCTCTGCGGATGCGCTTCTGACAAGCCTAAACTGGTCGGTTTAGACGGTTCGGCGATTCCTCCCGCTTTTGCCAATTTTCCAGATGTGCCTTTTCCGGAAGAGTCGTTTGTTGATTTGGATGAAACCAAGGCTTTGGGCAGTGGCGACAGCTGGATCGGCAGTCTGGTCTTTGAGACTCCTTATAATGCCAGCAGCGTTTTTGACTTTTATGTCTTGGAAATGCCGAAACTCAACTGGGTGGAAGTAGCTACGGTCAGAGCAAAATTCAGCCAGATGACCTACGGACGGAATAAACGCGTGGTTCAGATTCTAATCGAATCCAAAGGAAGCGACAAAGCCAAAGTGACCATTACGGCGATTCCGAATCAGAATACATATAAGTAAAGGCTGTTTGTTTTCAAGAACCGGAGACTAAAAAAAATGAAATTTGATTTTTTTACCATGGGGGGCTGTCAATTCTGGGAAGATGTCTTTTTTTATCAGAAATGGCGAATCCAAAGAAATTTCGAAACAAAAGTCTGCCGGCTTCTCGACCCCTGGGACATAAGACGTCATCAGGGGAGTTTTGAATCGTGCCGCAAGGCTTTTTTTAAATATATAGAGGTTTATGAAATCTCTCGTCAAAAGGGGCATATGGTTATTATGCTGCACGGGCTGTTTGATTCCAAAAATATTTTCAAACCGCTGTGGCGGGAAGTTCTCAAACACGGGTATATGGCAGCGGCATTGAATTATCCTTCGACACAAAAGCATTTGGAGTCTCATGTCCGCCAGCTGGACTTCTTTTTGAACAATCTGGAAGACGTTCAGGAAATTTCCTTTGTCAGCAAAGGCGTGGGCGGACTTATTCTACGTTCGCTGCTCAATATTCAGGACAGTGCCTGGCGTAAACGTATTCGAATCGGGCGCATAGTGCAAATTGCCCCGCCGAACAGAGGCAGCAGATTTTTCGGCTGGCTCGGTCAATATAAGGCCATGCACATGATCTTCGGCCCGATGCTTAATGATGCCGCACCGTCAAAAGCAGAATATATACCTGAATTTCCATCTGGAACGGAAATCGGCATTATTGCCTGCGATTCCTTTTGGCAGAAAATTATTAAATTTATTGCCGAAAAGACGCAAAACCGATCTATTTACAGCGAAAACGACAGTATTCTTCAGCAGGCGAAAGAAACGGTCCGCATCGGCAACTGGCATCTCAATCCGCTGAAAAACAAAGAGATTGTCCAAAAAACAGTTAATTTTTTGAATATCGGCTCTTTTTCCGCACCTCAAGCGCAAAAAATAAAGAAACTGTAACAATTTTTTTGTAATTTAAATGTTACAATAAAATAAGGAAGTGAAGTGGAAAAACAAAAATGATAAAAAGCATTTTGATAAACATCGGCATCATAGCGGGAATTTTTTTAATCTATTATCTCGACTTGTTTGGCTGGTTTGCTACCCAAAATGCTCTCATTTTTTCCTTCGCTCTGGTTATCTTGGTATTTATTGTTGCCTGGAAAGTTTTGGGCAATCCTTTTGCTGGGGATAAAAAAGATGGCGATGAATAGTCTCAAAAAGATTGCTGCAACAATACTCTGGGCTGCATTTTTCTGTTTTCCGGGAATCTCCCGTGCCGATGTTGCTCCACTTACGGCGCAAGACTGGTACAGTATTCGCGAAAGTGTTGATGAAACACTGACCTATACGGATCCGACAACCGGCGAAACCACAACCTACACCAAGGGCGAATGGGGCGGCAAAACCGAAGGCGAAGGCGCATTGGACGGCTGCAATCCGGTGGGAATGAACGTCATTGAAGCATCTGACTGCATTTTCTGCCCGTTATTCGGCGTTTTGTACGGCGCGGCCAACCAAATGTCCGAGTTGTCGTTCAGTACGCTCGGCAAGGCCATTGCCATGGTGATGCTTATCGGGTTCGGACTTTATATAGCTTTTAAAACTCTCGCTCACGTCAGTTCTCTGACTAAACAGGACGCGCCAAAATTTTTAGGCGAACTGCTGACAATGGGTTTTAAGGTTATGATTTGTTACATTTTGCTGACCAACAGCAAACAGATCTACGACTACTTTATTACGCCGGTACTGAGTGCCGGACTTGAGTTTGGTTCCGCATTGCTATTCAGCAATCCAACCGGTTTTCAGGAATGCACCGACGCCATTTCCCAGCTGGACAGCACTCGCGATACGGCTCTGCTGCCGGTTTCCCTTTTTGCAAAACTCGACTGTTTTATCCGCGCCATTCAAAAAGAAATCGCTTTGACGCAGGCTATCGGCAGTTCTCTGATGTGTGTGGCACGACATGAAGCGACAAGCTGGGGTATCTGGGATTTTGGCATGATGTTTCAAGGACTGATTATTTGGGGCTTTGCCCTGATGCTGTCGCTGGCCTTTGCCTTTTATCTCATTGACGCGACGGTTATGCTCGGCATTGTCGGTGCCCTGATGCCGTTTCTTATTGCCTGCTGGCCATTCAAATGGACAACCGGCTATACCAAGAAAGGCATTGAGATGTTTCTTAACACCTTTTTCACCTATGTCTTTATGGGCCTTGTCGTCAGCGTCAACATGCAGCTTATCGGCCAAGCCCTGACCGGCGGTCAGACGGCTGAAATGGCCAGCACGGGCTCCTCATCGGGAAGCTCTTCCTCTTCATCATCTTCCTCCGTTTCCTCAGATGTTGACGGCGGCGGGCTGGTCGAGATTCAAAAAGCATTAAACGATGATGACGTTAAAACACTGCAAAAGCTTACGGACATCGGCTTCGGCGGATTTTTGATTCTGCTGTGCTGCTGCATTTTCGGTTTCAAATTCACTTCTCAGGCCACAACGCTTGCTAATAAAATGTCCGGCGGCGGAGGTATGGGAATCGGCGCCCAAATCGGAGGTATGGCGGCAGGCGGCGCGGCAGCCTTAGCCAAAAAAGCTACCCAACCGGCACGCAAAGCGGTTGTTAACAAAGCCAATGAACTTACCAGCAAAGCCGGCAACGCTATCGGCAAAAAACTCGGTTTGGGCAGACACGGCGGTAAAACCGGCGCCAAAGCGGGCGCCGCTGCAATGGCTCCGGCCGGAGGAGGCGATTCCGGAGGTGGCGGCGGCAACGGGGACAACGCAAACAACCAGAGCAAACGGCCAAACCGGGGAACCGGGCCGGGCGGCGGAAATTCAAAGAAAAATCCGACAAAGGGAAAGAAGCAAATGGATAATCTGAAACGCCATCGTCAAGCTAAAAAGAAAAGAAACGCTAAAAAGTAAATTATTAAACAGCGGGAAAAGAAATGTTAAAAAGGAAAGTAGACATATTACGGTTTTTAGGAATGCTGATGCTGGCATTTTCCGTTGTGTTTACTTTGTCCGGATGTTCTGAAGACGGAGCCAATGCCAGCAACAAAAGCGAATCCGAACTGGCCGAAGAACACCGTACCTGCTGGCAGGACAAGGTTCTGACTCTGCTTTACGACACAATGGGCGTGGTGGCCATGACAAGTTACGAAAAACTGACGCAAGGTGCGCTCAGCTTTATGATGGTTGCTTTTGCCCTGTGGTTCTCCTTCCGTCTGATGAAATTTATCTCCTCGCCCAAAGATGCCAGCGGCGAAAATGCCGAGATGTGGAATGAGGTATTGCAAAAGCTGTTGCTCTGTTTTGTCTGCGGCTTGCTGGCCTCTTCAACCGACGGGCTGCTTTATACCCTTAACATGATTGTTTTCCCGATTTACAATGCTTTTCTGGAGTTTGGCGGCAAAGTGCTGGAAGCATCTTCGGCAGTAGACGCCAACGGAAATCAGGTCATTGAAGTTTTCGGCGAAAAGATTACGGCCGGCAAGAGCATCGTTTGCACTTTGACCGGAAAATCGTCAGCCTCGCTGGAGGGTTTTCCGGAAGGTCCCCGCGATATGATGAACTGCCTGATCTGCGCGGTAAACGAGCGTTTGACTCTGGGCAACGCCCTGGCCTTTAAGGTCATGCAGCAAAGCGGCTTTATGGTTGTCGTGGTCGGTTTGCTGATTTTGGTTTCCTTTACCATTGTCAAGCTGGGATTTGTTTTTTATCTGGTCGATACGATTTTCCGTTTTACGATTATAATTGTGATTCTGCCGATTTTGATCATGGCCTATGCCTTTGAGCAAACCCGCGACTGGACGAAGAAAGGCTTTGAGGTGATTTTGAATTCAGCGGCATTTATGATGGTTATTGCCATTTTGATTGCCATGGCTCTGCTGACGGTCATGCAGATTTTGCAGGACAATCCCGATATTTTTAATCCGCAGGGCGATGCGGCCAAAGAAGCTTTTAAAGAACTCAACCCGGCGGTTATGTCCCTGCTGCTGATTGCCTTTCTGGTTAAAAATACCCTGTCCGTTGCCCAGAAGATGGTCAAGGCAATTGTCGGCAGAGGAACCGGAGGAGAACCCAAGTTCCAGAAAAAACTCAAGGCTTTGGTTGAGATGATCGGGAAAAGCGTATTGGCCTGGTTTACCGCCGGCGCCAGCAAAGGTATCGAAGCCGTTCAGAGAATCAAAAAAGTTCAGGAAACAATTGATAAGGCAAAAAAATCCCACGTGGGCAAGGCCGCTATGGCTACCGCCAGAAAATACAAGGATGTCAAAGCCAAGTTTGACAGAATTAAAGACAACGTTAACCGAATGGCAGGCAAGTGATGTTGAAACGATTGGGGCACATATTGAAAAAAGCGCTCACATCCAGAAACTTCTGGATGGGAATCATGCTGTGCTTCTGTGCTGTGGCATATACGCCGACCGAAGCCAAGGCCTCGCTGAATCCGGCATCGTGGTTTTATTCCTGCCCGGACACAAAAGAACTGAAAGAGCGTTATATGACCGGCTGTTTTCCGTGCCAGATTGTCAAAACGCTGATTGCATCGTTCATGAAAGCCGCCGACAAGGTTTATGAAACTTCCAAAGAAGCGGGCAAAAAACTGCTGCTGCTCGGTGCCATGATCTGGCTGGTTTTCTGGGCGATGAAAAAATTGTCCTCGTTTGCCAATCCCGAACCGATGGCAATGATGAACGAACTGGTGATATTCCTCAGCAAATGCGTGGTGGCTTATTGTTTTCTGACAGCCGGAACCGGAACGCTGGTAAGTTATGTCGTCAACCCGATTTTGGGCGCCGGAGCCGATTTCGGCGTTGCATTAATGCTCGAATCCAAAACGCTTGACGTAAAAAGCGACCCGCAGCCCGAAAACCGTTATGACGGCCCGACGGAAATTGTTTCGGAACGGGTTATGAACAAAGTACTGAAATTTTCGGAAAGCGTCAGCAACGAAGTAGCCATGAATTTGGCGATGGGCAATGCTTTGACCTGTTTCTCCATTAAGGAAGGATATTTGTTTTACGTTCCGGGACTTATCAGCCTACGGATTCCCGATATCTGGCTGTGGCTCTGCGGCGCGGCAATCTGGTGCGCCGGATTTATGCTGACCTTAAGCGTCTGTTATTATCTGATTGACATTCCGTTCAAACTTGGTTTTGCCATTATTGCGCTGCCGGTGGTTATCGGCCTGTGGCCGTTTAAGCTGACGACGGGAAAACTTAAATCGTGCATACAAATTGTTTTAAATTCGGCCGGCACGTTTCTGTTTCTGGCGTTGTCTTCTTCTTATGCCATGAGGCTGATTGACGAATCGCTGAACGTCAAAGAAGGCCCCAAAGGCGCTGAGCATCTGACAGGAAAAGACGCCCTGATGTATGCTATGGAACATGATAACGTTAAATATATTGAAGAGGTTTTCGAGTTTACGGGTCCGTATTTCATCATTATTTTGTTCTGCTATATATATGCTATTAAGCTTATCAGCGAAGTGACCAACAAATATCCGACTGAGTTTTTCGAAAACGGGATGACAGCCGGCGCTTCGCCGATGCACCATACGGCTACCGCCGCAACTATGTGGGCGGCAAACAAAGCGGCCGCTCCGTTCAAACTGGCCGGACAGATTGTGGCTCATCAAGCCGGAAAAGCGGCAACAACCGTAGCCAAAGCCGGCATCAATCTGGGCGGTGGCGCAGCGGCGGCGGCCGGCGGTCTGGCCATGCGCGGAATCGGCAAAGGTGTCAGCTTTGCCGGCAAAGGCATCAATCGCTTCAGCCAAAAAGCTCAGGCCAGCATTCAAGCCGAAAACGAGGAAATCAAAAACAGCGACAAAAGTGCCGCGTCAAAAATGTTCCAACGTTTCAACAATGCTATTGATTCCGGCATAGCCGGCGGTATCGGCCTGCTCGGAAGAACGATGGATCGTGCCGGTCAAATGGCTGACAATACCGGCAAAAAGCTGAACCAGCCGTTGCTTAATACCGTCGGCAGAGTGAAAAACGCGGCTATTTTAAGTGGTATGGATGTTATCGATGCGGCCGGAAGAGTTGCCGAGGAGGCAAAAGATGACGGTTCCATTGCTCAGAAAAAATTTGACGATTCGGTTACAAAACTTGGTGACCAAGCGAAAAAAACCGCTCAAACCGCTGCCCAAATCGTCGAGGCCGGCGCAGAAGTCGGCCAGTACGGCGGCAAAGCCATCGGCGCTCTTAAAAAAGTCGGCAAAGACATCAAAGAAAGCCCGACTACCGTCAGATACGAATTTTCCAAACAAACCGACAAACTCAAAGAACAGGGTATGCAGACCCTGCAAACCGGCGCCGGTATTATCGGCGGCGCAATTGACGACGTGGTCGGAACGGCCGGAGCAGTTAAATCCGGATACCAAACGTTTAAACAAGTCAAAGAAACAGACGGCATTCTTTCCGCAACCGTCAGCGCGGCAAAAGAAACAACCAACAAAGTGCATGACCAGATGCTTAAGAGCAATGTTGACGTTATCGGCGCGGTCAGAGATGCGGCCAAAGGCGGCGGAAAAGGAATCGCCACAGCATTTTCTCCGGTTACTGAGGGAATCGGTGCATTCAAAGCGCGTCACGAAGAAGGCGGCAATATCAGACAATCTCTCGGCAAAGCCTTTAAGGAAGGCGTTCGCCGCGTAGGACAAAATCCGGGAATGCAGAGCATTAAAGAATCCACTAATGATTTATTGCATACGATGGCAAATGAAAAAATGGCCTCCCTCGGCCTTGTTCTCGGTTCGCCGATTGTGGCCGCTGCGGGACATCTTAAAGACAATCTGGCGGAAGGTCTTCAGCATTTGCATACGTCAGACCAAATCAAAGCCGGAAAAGCCGCATTCAAGGAAAGCCGAAGCAGCGGCAACGGTTTCGGCCGCTCTGTTCTGCAAGGAGCTGCGGGAACTTTTGAAAATGCCAATCTGATTGACGCGGGGCTGGATGTCGGACGCTTAGGTTTGGTTGCAACCCGGGCTTCCATACAAACAATTAACGACACGGTTGACAGTACTGCCAGAGTCGTCGGCAAGGCGGCGCTGTTGGGCATTGACGTTGCCAGAGTGGCTTTGACGCCTGCTCGTGTTGCCGGAAAAGCAGCGCTCGGTGTCGGATCCATCGGTTTGGAGGCCTCTAAAATGGTTCTCAGTCCGATCGGCTCCGTAGTCAGTCTTGGAGAAGATACGCTTAAAACACTCGGACGACTGCCCCTTACCGTGGTTGCTCCGCCGGCCAAAGTGGTCGGCAACGTGGTCGGACATACGGCCAGCGCCATCGGACATTCGCTCAGTCTTGTCGACAGTACTCTGTACGGAACCGCCAAACTTGCCCAGACTGCTTGGGAGGGCACCAAAACGCTCGGCCGTGTCGGACATGTCGGTTATCGTTATCTGGTTAACACCAAAGTCGGCCGCGGAAGCCGCAAAGTTTATCACGTCACCGGCAAGAGCCTTACCGTGGCTCGCAAGTCACTTATTTCTTTGCCGTGGAATGTGATTAAAGCGGCCGCAGGCGAAGGCGAATACGGTCAAAAAGGCGTTTCTTTGGCAGAACTTAAGAAAAGACGTGCAGAAAGAAAACAAATGGAAGCCGAGGCCAAGACCAAAGCCAAGGAAGCAAAAGAAAAACGTCAGAAATGGCTTGAGGAGCAGGAAAAAGCTCTGGACGAACGCGTTGCCGGCTATGAGCGCGAAGCTCGCGAAAGAGAAAAAACGGAAGACTTAGAAAAACGCAAATGGGCTCGGGAACAACGGCAGAAAGAGCATGAAAGCAGAGAAAAACAAAATGAAATCGATTATCAGAAAAGTTTGAAGGAAAAGGCTGAAAGACGCCGAAAAGAAGCCGAAAGACGCCGCTGGGCCGCCGAATCCAAACGAGACGACTATGACAACCTGAGCCGTGAGGCCGAGGATAAGCTGGCGTTTATCGAAGAGAGGAAGAACGAGATGGAAGGCTGGATCAAAGACGCGGAGAACGATCTGGCAGAAACCGTCCGCGAAGAAGAAAAACGAAGAGAAGAACTTGAGGAAAAACGGGAGGAATTGCAAAGAAAAGAAGAAGAAAAAGAAAGAAGCGACGAACTGCTCGACGAGGCCCGCGAAAGAAGAGAACGCGCTGAACAAGAACTGGAAGAAGCCCGCGGGAAAGAAGATGCGGACGAGAAAATCCGTGCCGAGGATGAACTGGCCGAAGCCAGAAGGAAAGAAGACGAAGAACGGTTTAAAAACGAATCTTTGCAAGAGGAAGTAAGAAATCTTGAAGAAAGCAAAGAACGGGCCGAACAACATCTTGACGATGCTTATGACGAGAGAACCGACGCCGAGGCTGAACTGGCAGAATTGAAACGAATCGCCGAAGAGGAAAGAGCGAGAGCAGAGACGATACTCGCCGACATTCAGAGAGAGCAGGAAGAAGACCGCATCAAAGCGGAAAGAGAACTGGACGAAGCCCGTGAAAAAGAAGAAAGAGAAAGGGTAAGAGTTATTGATCTGCAAGGCGAAATCCAGAGAAGAGAAGACGAAAAACGGGTGATTGACGAGGATCTTTCCGCTCTGCGGAAAAAGGAAGAAGAAGCGCAGATTAAAGCTGACGAGCGGCAGAAAGAAGAAGAATTACGACGTAAAATTGATGAGCAAAAGAAATGACAATTAACCAATTATTAGAGCAGACGGGTTTTTAATACAGACGGAAGTAAAATGAGCAGACAACGGCAGGACATATTGAAAAAAGCAGCACCAATATCTTTGGCGATATTGGCGCTTTGCTGTATTTTACTGGCAGGGAAGCCTGCCGCCGCCGCAACGACGGCTCCCAAAGACTTTTGCACCGTTACGGAAGAAACCACACCTGATGAGACCAAAGATGCCAACTGCACCAAAGACAGCTGCGAAACCAAACCCGGCTGTCTGGATCCGGCACCGGTAAAACCCGCTAAACGATTTTCCAGCGTGCCGGGTACTCGACCACAATCTTATGACAAAAACGGCAAACCGGTCGGTTCAACCGGACACAAAGGCAATGACATTGCCGCCGCCGAGGGATCCACCATTTATGCCGCCGCCGACGGCACCATTGAAATCATGGGTTTTCAAATGAACTCCCAGAAAAACACCGGCTGGGGAAACTACATAAAAATCAAGCATGATGACGGCGTAACCTATACGCTGTATGCACATATGAAATGCTTTGCCTCTAAAAAAGATTCAAGCGGCAAAGTCCGCCAGCTTAAAAACGGTTCCAAAGTCAAAAAAGGCGAAGTTATCGGTTTTGTCGGTACCACCGGCGGCGTTTCCGGCCCCCACCTGCACTATGAAATCATTAAAAACGGCGTTTATTATAACGCTACATTGGAAGAAAACGAAAAAAGCGGCATGCTTTGCGAGATTCCCGATCAATTTGTTCAGAGCGGCATGTCTCCCGAAGGAACTGCCGGTATATCTTCCGGCGGCGCAAGCGGCAATGCTTCCGTCAGCTGCGGACCGCAGACCGGATGCGCTCAGGTATATAATGACAATACGATAACGGCGCTTTCCCACAAATATGAAAGCGGCGGCAACTACTGCATCAACAACAAATGCGCTTCGGGTGACGCAGGCGGCTGTTCTTACGGCGCCACCCAGCTGGCTTGCGGCCCGGGCACAATGAAAAAATATCTTCAATATCTGCAGAAAAGCTATCCTTCCGTTTATGCAGCGCTTGGCGGCGGCGATGTCAACACCATGGCTAAAAAGGCCTGTACTGCACCGGCAACCGAATTTAAGCAGAAATTTGCCAATATGTGTTCTTCCAGCGTAGCTTCCGACTTTGTCGCATCTCAAGACAAGTTCACCGAAGGAATGTTCTCCGACACCAAGACCAATCGCGACTGCTTAAAGAGCAAAGGCTTTAATTATGACGACTTCAGCCCGTCGGTCAAAGCGGCCTTATATTCAATCAGCGTACAATTCGGTTCGGCCTGCAAAATGATTAAAAATTCCAGCGTCAGGGCACCGATGACCGAAGAGGCTTTCTTGAACGAAATCTATGCCGAACGCAGCAAAACAGACAAATATTTTAAGAGCAGCTCGGCCGCGGTGCAGGAAGGCGTAAAAAAACGTTTTGCCCGGGAATTGGCGGATATTCAGGAATCCCTTAAGGTCAGCAAAGCCTGGGAGGAAGAACAGAAAAAACCCGAAGGCGAACGCAGATCTTACGAAGAAGTAGTCAAAGGCATTACCGGCAAAGAGCCTTGCGCATCCGGTCAAAGCAGCAGTTTCAGCAACTGCAGCATCAGCGGCGGCGCAGCATCGGGTGAAGAGCGTTTCTACGAAGGCAAAAACTGTGCTCCGACGCAATATATCGGCACATACGGAAACTGTATGTTCTGTCCTTTGTTTGAAGTTATTTTCAATACCGCCAGCAAAATGGCAAAGCTCTCTTTTGACAAGCTATCCCACCCGATCATGCTGGTGGTGCTGGTGGCTTGGGCGCTGTGGCTGGCCTTTGAAGTGATGAAACATATTTCTTCATTGCAGACCAAAGATGCACCGACATTGTTTAAGACCATTCTGGCCAAAGGATTGGTCGTTATGGTTGTGGTCATTTTCCTGCAGGGAGATTCATCTCAGTTTTTCTCCATGGCGCTGGAACCGATATTTAATACCGGGTTTAAGCTGGCACAGCTGGTTGTCGGCGACGGGGCCTGCAGCCCGACCTATCACCTTATTGAAGACGGCGGACTGCCGGTATCTATGGGCAACAGCATCTTGTGCACAGTTGAAGCCATTCAGCACAAGCTGCAAAATACAATGGCTCTGGGCGCATCATCGATGTGCGTCGGCCTATTTATCAAAGCGACGCTGTTTATTTTCCCGTCCATTCCGTATCTGCTGACCGGACTCTTAATCTGGTGCGGAGCGGGAATCATGATTATTATCTTTCCGTTCCTGATGCTGGACGTCATTTTCCAGCTTACCGTCGCCTGCGCTTTGATTCCGGCGGCAATCGGCGCTTATCCGTTTAAGGCAACGCAAGGGTATGTCAAACACGTATGGAACACGTTTATTAACGCAATGTTCAATTTCGTTTTCCTAAGCGTTATTATCTTTATTCTGACCACGGCGATTGAGGAGACCGTTTATAACAGCATTTACCAGAGTATAGGCGCTTCCAAAGGCTATGCCGAAGATCAGCTCGCGGCACTACTGGATCAAAACTTTATGACTGTGGTGGTTGAAGATCTGGCCTGGGGCGGCATTGCCGTCATTAAAATCGTCTTTGTCCTGCTGCTCGGCTGGGCCTGTCTGGACGAAGCCAGCGACTTTGCCAACGAATTTGCCGGCAGCGGCCTCGGTTCAAAGGGAATCGGTTCAAAAATCGGCGGTCTGGCGGCAGGCGGCGCCAAAGCTCTCGGACTGAAAGCCTGGGGCGGTGCAAAAAAGGTCGGCGGCGCCATCGGCGAAAATATTAAGGAATCCGCCAAAGACTGGAATCGAAACCGGCAGATGGAAAGCGTTATGAACAGCGGCAACCGCACAGAAGTCAAAGACGATAAAGGCAATGTGGTCGGCTATCAGATTCAAACCAAATCATGGTTCAGAAAACGCGACAAAACGCTTACCGTTTCGGTCGGTAAAGACGGGACAAAAATGCTGACGACGACCAAAGACTATGGCAACGGAAAGGTTAAAACCACGAAATCAGACGGCTACCTAAAACAAGAGGTTATGACCGACAAAGACGGAAAAGTCCTCAAGTCCAAACTCTCTATTCAATCGGCCGGACTGAAAGGAATCCGCAATCAGGACGGTTCGCTGAACAACATTGCCATGGCCGCCGCGCTTAAAAATTCCGCTTTTGACGAAAGCATGATCAAAGCCGCGGCCATGCAGGAATATGCAAAGCAAAGCTTCCCGGAAATGAAGGACCGGATTGAACATATGGACGCCTCCAACATCAGCATCGGCAAAGACGAGAACGGCCGAGACGTTATTGAAATGAGAGAAACCGACCCGAACGGCGCTTCACGGGTTTTGAGAATGTCTTTTAACGAAGACAACAGCCGCGGCATGGTCGAATTTGAAAGAACCAACAGCAACGGTGAAAGAACCAGCGTGGCGACAGACGGTATGTTTAACCGTTCAAAATCTTGCAAGGTATTGAAAAGCGGCGAAGAAATCGATGTCAGCACTACTTATGCTATGTCTGCTTTCTATGCCAAGAGAAGCAAATTCGGCGTTAACGTCGACGGCGAACTTGCCGAAATTTTCGAAGAACACGGCGGTTCGGCGTTCAGTTCCGAGGAACTTAAGGAAATCAAGGAAAACTTCCAAACCGACCGCCGTAACGGCACGCCGAGAAGCACGCCCGGAATCAAATAGAAAAATTTTGCGGTAATTAAGCTTGATTTGTACACAAATTGTCTTTTTTTGTACTATTTTCTTGATTAATTTACCGCTTATATTAAGATGCAATCAGTTAAATACTATTGTTTTAATATAAGAGGATGTTCAGTATGGAAGAGATTATTTTCCCGAATCAGATCAGAATGTTTAGAAGGCTCCGCGGACGTTCGATGCAAGAACTTGCAGATCATTTGTCCGTCAGCCTGTCGGCAATTTCTAAAATTGAAAAAGGATATCGCCGTGTTGATCAGGAACAGTTGGTTCGCGTGGCCGAATTTTTAGACTGCCCCTTACAGGATTTGTTTGTCAATGAACAAAACTCTCAACAGGAAATCGTTCAAGCTTGGCGCCGCGAACAGGAAAGACGCAACAAAATCAATGAAAAAACCGGCTTGAAAACGCTCGGTGCCGGGCTGCGCCAGATCAGAAACGAAAAGAATTTGACTTTGATTGAAGTTGCTGAAAGCGCCGACATGACCCTTTCGGTTTATCATCGTATTGAAATGGGACAACGCGAAGTTTCCGACAAAGAACTTAAAAACATCGCCAAAGCGCTCAATACCGATGTGGAGGCACTGAAAGCAGAAATCAAGACGCTGGAAGACAAAGGCATGCTGGATGAAATCATTCAGAGAAACGATGCCAAATATAAGCTTTTGTCTACACCGCGCGGCGCCATTTCCACTTTCGGCAGCGCAAATCCCGACGGATTGAAAATTTCGGTATACGGCACTGCCGGCAAAGACGGCGACGTTATTATCGATTTCAATCAGGAAACGAGAAAAGTTCAACGTCCGGCCAATCTTTACGGTAAAAAAGACGCTTATGCCCTAAACCTGTGCACCAGACGTCTGGGCAGCCTGCTGCCGACACGTTCGACCCTGTTCGTCGACCCGCAGGAAGTTGTCAGCGTCGGCGACATAGCCGTTTATTATACATCTGAAAACGAAGCTAAAATTCTGAGCATCAGAGAAGACGAAAACGGAAAGCTTTATGGCATGAGATGGAATCCGGAAGACCGGATTGAAATCGGAAACGACGATCTTAACAAGACTCATAAGGTCGTAGCCATTTACTTATAATCATTTTTTAGGGAGCGTTTCATGCTGCGGCTGTTTTTTTCATTATTGCTGTTAACCCTGTTGGTTCCGGAAACCGCATCTGCTCAGGCGGCAAAAGATTCCGCGGAGTTTGAAAAATGTGTCTCGGACAATGCATATAACGCAAGAAAACTGGAAAGCTGCTATATGAATGAAGCCAAACGCTATTTTGGAGAGATTGAGGAAAAGTATGCCCAACTCTCCAAACTCCCAAAAATAAGGCTTATCAGAGAAGTTTCCGGCAATCCTGAAGAATATTTCAGAAAAATGCTCAATGCTTGGAAAGCTTACATCAAAAATTACTGCGACATCTATGCCGTGGTTTACAACAACTATTCGGGAGACGGATTGTCATACAACAGAGCCAACTGTCTGTATATCATGACGAAAGAGCAGCTGAATCAGATTGGCGAAATTCAGACGACCTATTATTCGAACATGGCTAACTAAACTTAACCGCCGTTTCTTGTTTTTTAGTCTCCGCAAGGCTTTTGTTAACCTGAAATTTACGACATTCAATATAAAATTGGTAATATGGATAGATTTTATATTAATGAACTGTAGATTCGGGGATTTTCGGCTTGGAAGAAAGCACAAAATCAGTAAGACGTAATAAGAAGGTAGCCGGTGTTGATGACCCGATTGTTATCATTCAACGGTTTTTAAATATTTTCCGCCAGCTTCATATCCTGAATGACGAGCAGAAAGAAAACTTCAACAATATGATCTTACAGCAGCCTCCTGAAATTCGGCATATGTGTTCCGTATTGCCGGGCGGTTCATTATTGCAGGAATATATTGACGAACTGGAAGAGACCCGGGGTATCGCTCCTGACCAGCGTCTGGACGGCGGTGAGACACAGCAAGCGGAAACGACCGGAAGCGAAACCATTTTAGCCAGTGCCATGGAAGATAAAAAAACGCCTCCGGCACCAACATCGCGGCCTGAGACCGCACCTCAGCCCTCAGCGGCCGGCAGCGAGGATATGCAAAGACAAATGATGCAGATGATGCAAGCCATGCAGCAAAACCTTCAGCCGCAAACGACAGCCATCAAAACAGATCCGGGATTTGCCAAAGAAGTAGCGTCGGCCATATCATCGGCGCTGGCCGCATCTGACCAGCAACGGCGCAAAGAAACACAGGAGTTAACCAAAACCATCACAGAATCCCAAATGCAGATGACCAAAGCGCTGGTTGATGAAATTGCCAAAGGAAGTCGCAGCGCCGCGGCTCCGGCAATGGCCGTTAATGCCGACGGACAAAACGTGCGGGTAATTGACAATACGCAGGAGATAACCAAAGCCATTACCGAATCACAACTGGAAATGGCCAAGATGTTTTTGCAGCATAACGCGATTACGGCCAGTGCCAGCAGTGCCAATAACGCCAACAATATTCAGATCAACAATGCACCGGCCAACTTCAACCAGCAGGAATTTATCGGCGATATTATCAAAGCGCAGTCGCAGCTGTTTCGCGAAATGGCTAAAGAACAAACCAAGGAACTTTCGGCGATAATATCCGTTGCGCTGAGGGAAAGCAGCGAACTGTCCAACAAACATCTGATTAACGCGCTGACCGCCTTTCAAAAGGAAAATATGAAATTTCTGAAAGAACAGGCAAAGAACCAAAATCAGCCGATTATTCACTATGCGGCACCGACTGCAGACAATACGGTTTATGAATATGTCGAACAGGAAGTTCCGGCCGAAGAAACACCCAAAACCGAAGAACCGTCATATATTAAAAAAGTTTTCGGTAATGTTTTTAACCGAGTACATAAAGAACCTGAAGACATCCTTCCTGAAGCCCAAGACCCGTCAGTTGAAACTTTGCCGACAGGTCAAAATGACACTAGCGCAGAGACGGACGGGGAACCGGCCACAGACGAAACCGCTGACAACCAATATGCCATAAACGGTGACGGTTTGGGCTTGAGCAATACCGAAACTCAATCGAAAAAGAAAAAAAAGAAGAAGAAAAAAAACAAAAATAAAAACAATGCCGCTGACATACAGGACGAGCCGGGATATGTGCCGATTTATGCCGGAGACAACAGTTCGGAAACAGGCGGCAGCAATACGGACGTTCATAAAGATACCGCGTTTTCTTCTGTCGGGGACAACTCTTTCGGCCTGGATACGTCACTGTTTGATTTGAGCCTTCCGGCTACAAACGCTGCAACTGACATATCTGCCGCAGAAGAAGAAAATGATGATTTTCCCAAACTGGATATGTCTATATTTGATGGTGACAATACGGTTTCCGACAGCGAGGATTTGTTTTTCCAAACGGAAGACGACACTGAAGAAAAACCATCGGAAACACCTATGATTCAAGCTGACAGCGATGATGCTGCCATTCCGGCGGATAATGTCACGGAAGCAGAAAACGCATCCCTTTCGGCTCAGGATATTACCAATGTCGAATGGGAAGAAGCGGCCGTTCAGCAGCCAGTATCTTCCATTGAAACGAATCCGGCCGTGGTCAACGCCGAAACGGAAACTGCGGTTGACGAAACACAGTCCGCCGTTGAAAATACCGAGACGGGCGCACACACCCGTATATCTCATGCTTCGTTTATTCCCGATTTGGAAGATCCCGACGCCGTAGAAGCGTTAATGTCGGCAAACGACAGTCTTGACCAAGACAATGAAAGCGTTGATCTGGACGCCGATTATAAAATCGCGCTGGAACAAAATGCGCAAGAAACCGAAGCGGAAGATAATCCGGAACAGCAAGACTGGGAGTGGGAATACGAAGAAGTCGAGGACGACACGGCTGATGCAACCGCTGCTCCGGTTGAAGCCCAAAGCAGCGACGAAAACGACGGCGACTGGGAGTGGGAATACGAAGAAGTCGAGGACGACACGGCTGACGCAACCACTGCTCCGGTTGAAGCCCAAAGCGGCGACGAAAACGACGGCGACTGGGAGTGGGAATACGAAGAAGTCGAGGACGACACGGCTGACGCAACCACTGCTCCGGTTG
>CABUUO010000021.1 GCA_902494875.1 uncultured Pseudomonadota bacterium | reverse complement strand
CCTAGCCTAATTACTCAAATCTCTGGAATTTTTATAGGTTCCTTGTTTGATACAATCAGACTTTTATTTATCTTATCTCTCACAGATTAATAAAACCGTCTGCGTATCCTCTTATTCTTCTTATCTACTCTTCTTTATAACTCGCTGTAAGTGTTGGTGGCCTTTAGTTTTTGACCGCCGCCATCCCAGCGACAAGGGGGTTTATATGACAGTCTCTTGCAGAAGTCAATAACTTTTTTTCATTTTTTTTTATTTTTTTGTGAACAAACAATTAACGTATTGATATTTTGTGATATTATTATGGAATATTTTGCAAGTCAAGCTGTATTGAAGTCTTAATCCTTTATATTATATATAAGTCAGGAATGTTTTACCCGCCGCAGAGGCGGAGAATCTCCGGGCGGAGACATAGAAAAGAATCACTTTTAACTTGTCATTAATTATTACTTTTGTATTATGTATAGTCAGTTAACAACATTTTTAGGAGGCTAAAATAGCTAAAGAGAATACCAATGCGCCAGTACGCGATGATGATGGACCACGCATTAATGAAGATATCAGAGTAAAAGAGGTTCGCCTTATTGATGAAACAGGAGAGAATCGGGGAATTGTTCCGATCAGGGAAGCTTTGGCAATGGCTGACGAAGCGGGACTGGATCTGATTGAAATTTCTCCGCAGGCGAATCCCCCGGTTTGCAAGATTCTGGACATCGGCAAATATAAGTATGAAATGCAGAAACGCAAAGCAGAAGCCCGGAAGAACCAGAAAGTAATAGACATTAAAGAACTTAAGCTGCGCCCGATGATTGACACGCACGATTATGAAGTGAAAGTAAAACAAGCCAAAAAGTTTCTGGCTCAGGGCGACAAGGTGAAATTTACGATGCGTTACAAAGGCCGCGAAATGAACTCGGCCGACATGGGCAAAGACGTTCTGATGAAGCTGCTGGACGATTTGGAAGGCCTGTACAAACTCGAATCGGAACCCAAGCTTGAGGGCAAGCAGATGATGATGGTCATCGCCCCCGAAAAATAAGGCCGTCAACAAAAACAAAAAGGGAATCGCTTCGGTTCCCTTTTTTATTGTCCTAAAGCCGGAATTTCCCCTTGTAAAACTCCGTAATTGTCCTAGAAAAACAGGCAAAAAAAAATTATATTGTCTTCAAGCGAAAACGAGGATGACCGAAATGAACGATATTGAAATCCTAACCAAAGAACAGGCGGCGGAAGAACTAAAACGAATCGCCGAAGAAATGGCGAAAGCCGACATTGCCTATTATCAAAACGACGATCCTTATCTCAGCGACGCGGAATACGACGCGCTCAAACGCAGAAACGAGCTGCTGGAGAAGAAGTTTCCGGAACTGAAAATTGAAAACGGCCCGTCGGTCAGAATCGGCGCCGCCGTCCGCAGCGAGTTCGGCAAGGTTAAGCATAAGATTCCGATGCTTTCGCTCGGAGACATTTTTTCCGAAGAGGAGCTAAGCGACTTCACGGCTTCGGTCAACCGGTTTCTGGGTTATGAAACCGACAATATGATCACTTATTCCGCCGAACCGAAAATCGACGGCCTTTCCTTTTCGGCTCGATATGAAAACGGCTTGTTTGTGAGAGGCGCGACGCGCGGCGACGGCGCAACCGGCGAGGACATCACCGAAAATCTGCGCGTTATCAAGGATCTGCCGCAAAAGATTGAAGGGAAAGACGTACCGGAGATTTTGGAAGTGCGCGGCGAAGTTTATATGTCCAAGCGGGATTTTCTGGAGCTTAACCGGCAATATGAAACCGAGGGGAAAAAAGCGTTTGCTAACCCCCGCAACGCGGCGGCAGGTTCGCTGCGGCAGCTTGACGCCAACATTACCAAAGAGCGCAAGCTGAGTCTGTTTGTCTATACCTGGGGCGACGTGTCCGAAATTGTCTGGAAATCGCAGAGCGAATTTCTGGAAAAGGTTCGCGGCTGGGGTTTTAAGACCAATCCATACAACCGTATCTGCCACACGACGCGGGATTTGTCCGACTATTTTGAATATCTGCTGAAAGAGCGCGCCAATCTGGCTTATGACATTGACGGCATTGTTTATAAGGTTGACAATCTGGAGCTGCAACAGCGCCTCGGTTTTCTGACCCGCACGCCGCGGTGGGCCATTGCGCACAAGTTTCCGGCCGAGCAGGCCTTTACCAAAATCAACGACATCAGAATTCAGGTCGGCCGAACCGGCGCGCTGACGCCGGTGGCGGATCTGGAACCGGTCAACGTCGGCGGGGTCATCGTTTCGCACGCAACGCTGCACAACGAAGACGAAATCAAACGCAAAGACATCCGAATCGGAGACACGGTCGTTATCCAGCGCGCCGGAGACGTTATTCCGCAGATTGTGGAAGCGGTTAAAGACAAGCGACCGCCCGAATCCAAAGAATACGAATTTCCGCAGACATGCCCGATGTGCGGCGCCCATGCCATCCGCGAAGAAGACGAAGCGGTGCGGCGCTGCACCGGCGGTCTCACCTGTCCGGCGCAGGCCATTGAGCGCCTCAAGCATTTTGTTTCCCGCGAAGCCTTTGACATTGAGGGGCTGGGTGCAAAGATTATGGAAGAATTTTACAACGAAGGCATCATCCGCAACCCGGTTGACATCTTTACGCTGGAACGCCGCAACCAAAAGCTGCGCGACGATTTGTTCGCTGCGCTTGACGACGGCGGTATCTATCTGGAAAATCGCGAAGGCTGGGGCAAGAAATCGGTGGAAAACCTGTTCCGGGCCATCAACGGCCGCCGCGACATCTCCCTGCCCCGTTTCATTTACGCTTTGGGCATCCGTCAGGTGGGAACGGCCACATCGCGGCTGATTGCAAAAAACTACGGCAGCTTTGAGCATTTTCGCGACGACATGGTTCACGGCCGCACCGAAAAACTGCTGGAAATCGACGGAATCGGCGAGGCAATGGTCAATGACATCGCCGGCTTTTTTGCCGAAGAACACAACCTCAAAACCGTTAACGAACTTTTGGAACAGGTGAAGGTCGAAGACTTTGTCGATGATACGGACTACAACTCGCCGATTGCCGGCAAGACGGTGGTCTTTACCGGGACGTTGGAACGCCTGACGCGGGCCGAAGCCAAAGCCAAAGCGCTTTCGCTCGGCGCCAAAGTGGCCGGTTCGGTTTCCAAGAATACCGATTATGTCATCGTCGGCGCGGACGCCGGTTCCAAAGCCAAAAAAGCGCAGGAACTGGGCATAACGGTCCTGAACGAAAACGAATTTTTGGAACTGGCCAGGCAATCGGTTTAAGAGCAGGCGCTGACGCCCAGGCTCAGAAGCTCGCGGTCCAGGCGTTCCCGTTTGCCGGCGGCGCGGCGGTTGTTGCGTGCGCGGCGGCGAACTTTTTCCTTTTGGATGTTTTGGATTTTATATTTGGGATTTAAGACCACCTTACGGACGTTTTCATCAAAGGAGACGACTTTTTTCCAGGCGGCGGACATTTCTTCTTCCAGAATTTTGCGGCGCAGTTTGTAGGTGCTGTAATGGATCATAAACCCCAGATAAGAATTGACGCTGGACACGAAATGTTCAGCGTTTTCCTTAATATATGCGGGATCTTTTTCCGCCTCCCGGTTATAGCGGTGAATGCACTTGTATAAGTTGCCCTTGGTACGGTTGCCGATATACTGGCGGCCGGGCTTGACGACGGCGCCGATGAATTTGACGCCCTTGCCGTAGTGCTGGAGGTAAACCTTGCGCGGATGCAGCGTCAGCAGCAAATCCTTTTTAATGAAGTCCCGGAGCCTTTGACGCAGACGCAGCAGATATTCCTTGCTGGGATGGATGATGACAAAATCATCGACATAGCGCCCATAATATTCCACGCCGCAGACGTCTTTTACAAAATGGTCAAAAGAATTGAGATAAAAATTGGCAAAGACCTGCGAGGTCAGATTGCCGATGGGAAGCCCTTTGTCCTTGGCGGTGGTAAACAGGCTTTTGGAGGGAGGCAAGCCGTCCCAGTCTTTTTTCCGCCCCTTGATATGGCAGTTGTTTTCGGGACTGGCGCAGACGACCCTTTCGATAATTTCAAGCAGCAGCTCTTTGTCCGGCGCAAAATAGCGGCGGTTCAAAAAGCTTTTCAGACGTTCAAAAAGCAGGCGCTTGTCGATGCTCATAAAAAAAGACTGTATATCCATTTTTAAGATATAACAGTCTTTGGTATAGCCTTCCGAGCAGAGATACATATATTCGGCAATGCATTTTATGCCGTACTGCACGCCTTTTCCCTCCCGGCAGGAGTAGCTGTCGGAAATAAAATCAGCCTCCAGCAGGCGGTTGATTTTGTTGATAATCAGATGATGAACGATACGGTCGCGAAAATCTGCGGCAAAAACCTCCCTTTTGACGGGCTCCGTCACCACAAAGGCGATGGAGCGGCCGGGATAATAGCGGTGGGCGTTGATGTCGCGCCAAAGCTCCAGCAGCCGGTTTTCATAGTCGGCCTCAAATTCAAGCGCGTTAAAGGTTTTTCGTTTGTTTTTGCGGCAGTCATAATAAGCCTGAAACAACTCATCCAGACCGATGCCGCCGCAATTTTCCTCAAATAGCTCTAACTGCATAACCAGTTCTCATTCATATAAACGTTTTTTTCAAAAAAGCCAGGACCGGGCGAACGTAATTGTTATTGTTCTTATTGTTGTTGTTGATGTTGCCATCGCTGAATCTCTGGTTCCAAGCGTTGTTGTTATTATACTCGGAAGAAGACCAGCCACACAATATAAACTGCCGGTTTGGTTCTTAGCAGGTTTCCCTGCCGGCAGTCCTTTTTTGAAAAAAAACATGCTCTCTCCGCCGGCCGTGACCGGACGAATTCACGCTCATCTTTTTTTAAGCCGTTTGCCGCCGCAAAACCGCAAACCGGTTTCCGGGATTTTATTCCTATGCAGCGGCAAAGGCATATCTATATGTTTTTTCTAAAAAAGCCAGGACCGGGCGAACGTAATTGTTATTGTTGTTCTTATTGTTGTTGTTGATGTTACCATTATTGAAGTTCTGGTTCCAAGCGTTGTTGTTTGAGTTCTCGGAAGAAGACCAACCACACAATATAAACTGCCGGTTTGGTTCTTAGCAGGTTTCCCTGCCGGCAGTCCTTTTTTATGAAAAAACATGCTCTCTCCGCCGGCCGTGACCGGACGGATTCCCGCTCATCTTTTGTTTAAGACTATATTCATAATGATAGGTTTTTGCTCTTATTGCGCCAGGCGGTGGTTTGCTTGCCGATGCTGTCCATCAGCTGAGAAAGCTCAGCCATTTTTTTTACGGACAGCAGCTTTAAGTCCATGCATATGCGCAATTCGAGTTTTAAAAGCTCAAAATCCTCTAAAAACTGCTCGAGGTGCCGAGCCTTGTCAGCAGACCGGTTCGCGTGATAGAGGTGGCGGAAAAGCGCCAGGGCGTCATGTTTCATATCCTGCCCCAGACTGTATTTATATTCATGGGTAAACCCGCTGCTCAAACGATAGATATCCAGCAGAGCCGATAGCTGTCGCGATAAACGGGCAATTCACTGTATAAAACCATCTTTTCCAATCTTTCAGCTTATGGTGCAAATTTGACAGAAAAAAACAACTTTAGTCAATCCAAGATTGCCACAGGGGCTTTTTTGTGTATAAAATTGTCTATTCTGACTCGCGCTCCTTGCGGAGCGCGAGAAATTCTAAGGTTTTCAAAATTAAATCTGCCCCGCCGGCGGGGCAGATAAAAGTTAAATGGTTAAAACCACTAAAAAGCCAGGACCGGGCGAACGTAATTGGTATCGTCCTTATAGTTGGTGAGGCTGACCTTACCATTATAGAAGTACTGGGCCCAAGCGCTGCTGTACGAGCGCTCGGAAGAAGACCAGTGATAACTGTCACTCAGCGTATCAGCACCCAATGTAGACAACACCGGATTTAACGTACCTTTTCTGCTGTATATCAGGTTAAGTTCACCCAGCGCAGGCAGATACCAGTCTCCGGCCTTCGTTCCCACTGTAGAGTGCGCATATGCGTATTCGGCCGCCGGACAGCTTTTTGAATTAGCTTTGCAATAATCTATAATTGTTTTAGTATTGTTTTTACCGTCAAAATCTCCGGTGGCGGTAGACTGATTAGCCAATCCCGGAATATCAAAATATTCCGTTGACCACACCTTGGTTGCACTTACCAAGGCCAAAGCCAAACGCCGGCTGGGATCAAAAATTACGCCAATAGCTCTTTTTCCCTTTACAACATCTGTTGAGCAGCTCATATCCGAATAAAGGATATCACCGACTTCCGGCGTACCGCAGGAACCGGTCGGCAGTTCATCGGCCGACACGCAGAAAACCTTTGAGGTGTCAAACGGACATTTCAGCGTTGACATATCCTGACAATCAGACGCGGTTTTGGTATAACCCAATGAATCGCAGGTTGGCGGGACAGCGCAGCTCTCTGCCGCAGCTGCGGCTGTCGCACCGACGGAGAAAGCCAGAGCGAACAGGCCTGCTCCGAATATGTTTTTTAAATTTGTTTTCATTTTCTTTCTCCTTTCATAATAATGGCGGCTGTCATAAAATCATCTGCGAGAGGATATAAACCGTCGCAACTATTAAAATTACCGAAATCAGCGCTATCAATCTGTCAAACATTTCTCTGCCTCGCGATTTGTCTAATTGCTCTGCGGCAGCCAGCAGCGCAGGGCACCGTTGCACCAATAGTGGTCCAAATTCCAAGAACCGTCGCTGCAAGTCGGCGACGGCGCCGGACACGGATCGCATTTTTTATATTTCAGCGTCGAGCCGGACTGGCACGTATCTCCGGCAAGCTTGCTGCAAGAGGTTACGCCGCAGTTTCCGGCATCATATTCATAACCTTCGCAGGGGTTTATTTTTCTCTTGTATTTCTCCGTCTGACAGCTGAGACACGGCTCTCCGTCGGCAATATAGCCGTCAGAATTGGCTTCAACCTCGGTATAGGCATATCCGAGGCAAGCGGCACATTTGCATTTTGTATATACGGGATCTTGCGGACATTTTTGCGAATAATCGGCTTCTTCCCCCTCCGGGCAGCTGATAACATACCCCTGCCCGCGGCAGACTTCCGAATTTGAGATACATTTTTCAAAAAGCGTCGGATAAAGCGGACAATAACCGCTCGGCGTGGAGCCTTCCGGGCAAGAAGTCAGCTTATATCCGTCCTGCACGCAGGAACTGTAAACGTTATAATCTTCAGAGACCGTGTGCCCCGCCCATTCGCCGTCTTGCGCATCGGGCAAAAATACCGCCCGGGAACAGGCTTCTCTGTGTCCGCAACACAGAACCATGCCGCTCAGAAATAAAATATGTAAAATACCTGACTTCATTTTATACCTGCCTTAATTAACATAAAAATTGGAAAAGAGGGCCGGAGTATCTTTACGAGTGTGTATGCTTTAGTGAGGATAACAGAAATATAGGCTTTAGTTCTGTGTCCTCTTTTCCCGGGCAAATGATTCACTAAATATTGTTAATATTATAAATCACCCGCCTTATGATTCATAATATATTGGTAATTTTTTAGAGTCAAGAAAAAAAATTACCATTAAATAGTATATATAGTTTCATAATAAAATAGGAATATGTTCCGTATGAACGAAAACGATTTTGCAGCGCAGCTTGGGATAAGAATTCGGGAGCTTAGGAAACTTAAGGGTGTGAGCCAGCTTGAGCTGGCCTATGATATGGATATGTCGATGAACACCATATCAGGCATTGAGCTCGGAAAAATATCTCCAAAAATAGAAACGGTAAAGAAAATTGCCGATAAACTGGGTGTAGAATTGAGTGAATTGTTCGAATTTCCCAAAAAACAACCAAAGGATAAAATTCTTCGCAAGAAGATTGAAGACATTGCCGTCCACTTAACCGAATATGACCTCGACTTTCTGAATCTGGTGGCCGATGCCATCAGAATCCTGGAAAAAGCCAGAAAAAAATAGACTTTCCGCCTTATTCTTCCATAAAGAAATATTCATAAGACTTGGCAATCAGGAGATTGCCGTACACAATCAGCGGCGACATCAGGAAAAACCGCACGTAAGAAGACCAGCCAAGCCAGTTTCCCGCCTGTTCCACAATCATAAACGGAATATTCAAAACCAGCAGCAGCGCCACAATCTGCCAATAGTTGCCGCGGGTTTTCTGCATGGCAAAGCGCAGGTTGCCGTTGCGGCCGATCAGAGAACCGATCCAGGCGAAAAACGGCCGGAACAGAATGTAGGGCGCAATGAAAACGGTAATGATGCTCAAAACCGCGTCTATGGTCTGATTTTCCTGCATATATTTTTGCAAAAAGGCCAGATAGCGGTCGGCATATTGCCCGTTGAAACCCAGAAACAAAGGCGCAAACGGCAGCAAAATGAGTATGGTCATGACAATAAAGCCCAAAACCAGGATCTTGGTAGACGGCGCCAAAGACGAAAACAGAGAACGCCGGTCAAAATACGGCCTCTTATCAAAATACCAGCGGAAAAACCAGCTCCAAAAGGCATAAGCCGCAACGGCCAGCAGCAAAAACGCCGGCTGCGACCAAGTGGCAATGCCGACAATGATAATCGCATAGTTTATGAGAGAATATACCAGCATTGCCAGCGGTTTGGAAACGAAAAAGCGCAGCGCGGACTTGAAAATTTCCGCAAGAGGCAGCTTTCGGACGGTTGTGTTGTTCATTTGATAAAGGCCTTATTAGTAAAACTTATTTTTATAAATAATCAAATCTGTTCCGCTTGTCAATCAAAGATGGCATTCAAAGCCTATGACCAATTATCTATTGGCTTTTGCTTTTGACGGCTTATCTCATTGCTGTAACCATTTTACAAGGAGAAAAACAATGGAACATACCTCTACTACCAAAAAAAGCGCTCAAAAACCTTCCTGCCCCTGCATGGATATGAACGAACGCTATGCCAAGGGTTTTAACGACGAAGACCTCATCGTCGAAGAAGACGAAATCGACATCAGCGAAGAAGCGCCTCATAAGAAAAAGAACTCATAACGCCAAACGGAAAGCACCCGAAAGGGTGCTTTTTTTCACAAATTAAGAATATTATCTTTTCCTTAAACATATTTTCCTATTATTGCAGACGTTTTAATTATAATGGAAAGCAGGAAAAAAATGGATCCGTTCGACGTTTTGAAATTCTGCCCGAAGTGCGGAAAATCCGCCTGGGAAAACAAACACGCCAATATGCGCGTCTGCCGGAGCTGCGGCTATGAAATGTACAAAAACCCCACCATCGGCGGCGCGGCGCTGATTTTTGACCAACAGGACCGCCTGCTCGCGGTGCGGCGCGCCAAAGACCCTGCCAAAGGCACCCTGCATCTTCCCGGCGGTTTCTGCGAAGCGGGAGAATGCATTGAGGACGCCGTAAAACGCGAGGTTCGGGAAGAGACGAATCTGGAAATTTCGCTCGGAAAATATTTGTTCAGCATTCCCAACCATTATGAATACAAGGGTGTGGAACTCTATCCGCTGGACTTCTTTTTTGAAGCGGAAATTAAAGATACGGAGCACCTGCTGCCGGACAAAAGCGAAAATTCGGAAATATTGTTTATTCCCCGCCGGGAAATAAACATCGACGACTTCGGTCTGGAATCCGTCAAAGCGGCATTGCGGCGTTATCTTGGCCGGTAGGCTGAACCGCCGTTACCCGGATGTTGACCAGATCATTGACCAGATTTATTTCAAAACGTAAACGGTCAATGACAAAAACCTTGTCGTCACGGTCGGTTTTCAAATTGTCCAGCTCATCATAGAGTTTTTGCTGCGCTTCGGCCAAAGAAACGATTTTTCCGGGGAAAAGCCTGCCCGACAAATCCAGAATTTCCAGGCTCAGGGTCTGGCGCTCGCCTGCGGCGATGTTGTTGTCGTAGGTCAGAATCATTTTCCGGACCTGATCTTCTTCTATGCTGAAAATCAGACGCAGGTTGTTTTTCTTGCCGGAATAGGTGTCAACCCCTTTTTCGCTTCCCGTCAGCGCCAGATTATAATCCCTGAAACCGTCAGGACCGAATTTCTGCGTTGCCGGCACGGAACCGACAGACGCCGCAGCAGCCGACAAAACAACAAGCAAAACGGAAAGAGAACAGAAGATAAGGATATTACGCAAACGTTTATTCATGGCGGAACTCCTTTCAATATTGAATTTTAATGCGTCTATTATACACCCAATTCTGCGGGACAGTAAACCATTATCAGCAAAATTTTCGCAGAAAAAAGTATGTATATTAATAACGAAACATTGAATAGCAGGCGACGGAAACCGGCAGTTTTGAACGACCGCCCAGATCCTGAAGCTCTATCATAAAAGCCGCCGCCGCCACGCTGCCGCCGACTTTTTCCACCAGACGGCAAGCCGCGGAAACCGTACCGCCCGTGGCCAGAAGATCATCAATGACCAGCACCTTTTTGCCCGGTTCTACGGAATCTTTGTGAATTTCAAGCGCGTCGGTACCGTATTCCAGATCATATTCGATACGTTCGACTTCGGCGGGGAGCTTTCCGGGCTTGCGGATGATTACCAAACCGGCACCGAGCTTATAGGCCAGCGGCGCGCCAAACAGATAGCCGCGGGATTCAACCGCAGCAACATAATCAATCCCCTGTCCTTTGAACTGCTCATAAAAAACGTCTATCACCTCGCGAAAAGCTTCCGCGTCTTTCAGCAGCGTGGTGATGTCTTTGAATATAATCCCTTTTTTGGGAAAATCGGGAATACTCCTGATTTTGTTTTGCAAGCGCTCCAGCATTTACCTGTCCTATCTGTGAAAACAACGTCTAAGGTTAACCCAGAAAAAAACGCACTTCAATCAGAAAAAGAAAGTTTTAAGAAAAAAAGGCTTGCAAGTTTTGCAAATTTATATTATCAAAATGCTTGTTTCTGTGGTCCCATCGTCTAGTGGCCTAGGACACGGCCCTCTCAAGGCTGTAACACGAGTTCGACTCTCGTTGGGATCACCAATTTGGAAATATGTATGCAAAACGCCCCTGCTCCGGAGATGAGGGGCGTTTTGTTATTTAAATATGTTTTCAAACCGCTTTTCTGGTCAAATCCGAATTAGCAGCCAGAGAATACATATCGCCGACATCCTGCGTCGGATTGGACAGAGTATCTGTCGAAGCCGAGCTGCCGACACTGAAGCCGTTCATTGCCTGAATCAACTGATCGGCATTGCTGATGTCCATGGTCGAACCGTCGGCAAACTCAATGGTTTCAACCTTATCAGATGCCGTGCTGAATTGATTGTTAATCTGAAGCCCTTTAATTTCATCACCATTGATGCAAATTTTAAGGTGGTTGCCAATCCGCTCAAATGACAAATCATTCTGACTGATACCTTCGCCAAAAACAATTTTATCGTTTCCGCCGGATTCATTAATGGTATCAAACCCGTCACCGAGGTTGTAAACATACGTATCATTACCGGTTCCGCCGTTAACAACATCATTGCCTTTGCCGCCGATAAATGTATTGTTACCGCTTGCGGAAATGGTGTCATTACCATCCATTCCATAGATGACATCCCCCAAACCGGTTCCGTTTATGGTTTCTGAACCGTTCGTTTGCATCAGGGGCAGACCTTGCGAGATGTCCAGCGTTTCTCCATTGGCAAACTCAATAAGTTCTACCTTGTTAGCTGTTGAACTGAAGAAGTTTTTAATCAGCATTCCCTGATTAAAGTCATCTTTAATGGTTATACGCAGATTATTGCCTTCCTGAGTAAATTGGACATCAGCTTCGCTGATACCTATACCAAAGACTATTTTATCATTGCCGTTGGCATCGGTAATCGTATCCATACCATCACCGAGGTTCCAGATGTAGGTATCATTTCCGCGCCCTCCGTCAAGAATATCGTTACCCTGGCCGCCAACTAACATATCATGACCATTGCCGGTAGAGATGGTATCCATACCATTGTTGCCATAGACGACATCAGCATAGACTGTGCCATTGACAACATTGTCGCCATTCGGCTGGGTTAAGGTTAGGCCTTGTGTGGACAGATTGAAAGTCGATCCGTCGGCAAACTCCAGTTTTTCGATTTTATCGGCATTGGAATTGTAGAAATTTACAATAACAAACCCTTGTTCGATATTATCGTTGACATAAATCCGCAAATTCTTACCTTCCTGCGTAAATTTGAGATTATTAAGACTTATTCCCGCGCCAAACAAAATCTTGTCTGCCGTGCCTTGTCCATCAGTAACGGTATCCAGTCCGTCACCTAAGTTCCAGACATAAGTATCATTACCGTTACTGCCAGTTAAGATATCGTTACCGGTGCCGCCGATAAGCGTATCATCGCCGTTGCCGGTGTTAATCGTATCATTGCCGCCGTTGCCATAGACAACATCTTCATAATCGGTTCCCGTGACGACATCATCACCGGAGCTTTGCGACAAAGTCAACCCCAGTGCGGATATATTCAGCTTACTGCCATCGGCAAACTCTATAACCTCTATTTGATTTGCACTGCCTGATTTGTAAAAATCTTTGACAATCATTCCTTCGGTTAATGCAGCATTTACAAAAATCTGCAAATCACTGCCGTTTTGTCGGAATGTGATGTCAGACGAGGCAATGCCGGTGCCAAATTTGATCTTATCGGCAACACCCTGCGTATCGGTTATTGTATCCAGACCGTTACCGAGATTATAAACATAAGTGTCATTATCAGAACCGCCGTTTAAGGTATCGTTGCCGGTACCACCAATGAGTATATCATCTCCATTATCCGATGAAATCATGTCATTACCACTATTGCCGTAAATCGTATCGTCATAATCGGTGCCGGCAACCGTATCATCGCCATTACTTAAAGACCAAACCAACGGTGAGGTTGCAATATCGTAAAGGCTGCCGTCGGAAAATTCGAGATACTCGATTTTATTGGCATCATTCTTATAAAAATTGACAATTTTCATCCCCTGATAAGGATCTGCATTGACGTTGATGAGCAAATCATCACCAACGCGACTGAATGTCAAATCCTCATAAGCGATATTTTCACCAAAGCTGATGATATCAAATTCGCCATGTTCATCGGTAATGGTATCGAAACCGTCGCCCATATTCCAGACATAAACGTCATCGTCATTACCGCCGTTGAGAACATCGTTTCCTTGATTACCGGTAATGACGTCGCTGCCGTCATCGCCGCTGATTGTGTCGTTTCCGATACCGCCGGTCAAGGTTTCATCATTAATTGTTCCGACAATTGTTTGAGTTGGAATATTTTCATTTATTTGTACTTCAGAATCAATGTTGACGGTTGTCCCATCTGCAAGCTCTATATATTCAACTTCATTATTTGAACCGTAAAAATAATCCTTTACAGAAATTCCCTGTCCAAAATCATTTTTTACATAAATGAACAGATCATATCCGTTACGATAAAAACTTAAATCGTCAAAAGATATTCCTTCACCGAACTTAATCTTGTCTTGCTTACTTTCCGTAGATGACGGAACATAATCGGTAATCGTATCGAATCCGTCTCCTAAGTTCCAGACATAAGTGTCATTACCATAGCCGCCGTTAATAACATCATTGCCTTTGCCGCCGATGATAATATCGTCGCCATTCCCGGCCGAGATGTCATCATTACCTCCAAGGCCATAAATGGTATCATTTCCATCTGTTGCTCCGACTGTTTCCGAAGCGTCTGTATATTCAAAGGTAACGCCATCATTGATTCTAAATGATGTTCCATCGGCAAATTCAACATATTCAACTTCATTATGTGAATTGGAAAAATAGTCGACAATTTTCATTCCCTGTGATGGATCGCCATTAACATTAATTATCAAATCGTAACCGACATGGCGGAAGGTTACATCTTCCGGTGCTATTCCCTCACCGAACTTGATTTTGTCTTGCTTACTTTCCGTAGATGACGGAACATAATCGGTAATCGTATCGAAGCCGTCGCCTAAGTTCCAAATATAGGTGTCATTACCATTACCGCCGTTAACAATATCATTGCCGGTTCCGCCGATGATAATATCGTCGCCATTCCCGGCCGAAATGTTATCGTCACCACCCATGCCATAAATAATGTCATTACCGTCAGTCGCTCCGACTGTTTCATCACCGTCATCATATTTAAAGGTAACGCCATCATTGATTCTAAATGATGTTCCATCGGCAAATTCAACATATTCAACTTCATTATGTGAATTGGAAAAATAGTCGACAATTTTCATTCCCTGTGACGGATCTCCGTTAACATTGATCATCAAATCTCTGCCGACATGGCGGAAGGTTACATCTTCCGGTGCTATTCCCTCACCGAACTTGATTTTGTCTTGCTTACTTTCCGTAGATGACGGAACATAATCGATAATCGTATCGAAGCCGTCGCCTAAGTTCCAAATATAGGTATCATTGCCATTACCGCCGTTAACAACATCATTGCCGGTTCCGCCGCTGATAACATCGTCGCCATTCCCGGCGGAGATGTTATCATCACCACCCATGCCATAAATAATGTCATTACCGTCAGAAGCGCTTTCCGTATCCGCTTTATCCATATAAGTGAAGGTTAAACCGGCCGTTAAATCCAAAGTTGAGCCATCGGCAAATTCGACTGTTTCAACTTGATTATTGCTGTTGCTATAAAAATCAACGATTTTAATCCCTTGATTAATCTCGTCTTTAACATTGATAATTAAATCGTATCCATTGCGACGGAAACTTAAATCACTTGCAGTAATGCCCTCGCCGAACTTAATCTTGTCTTGCTTACTTTCCGTAGATGACGGAACATAATCGGTAATCGTATCAAAGCCGTCGCCTAAGTTCCAAATATAGGTATCATTGCCATTACCGCCGTTAACAACATCATTGCCTTTGCCGCCGATGATAATATCATCGCCATTGCCGGCGGAGATGTCATCATCACCACCCATGCCGTAGATGATGTCATTAAATTCCGTTCCTGAAAAAGTTTCAGAAGCATCTGATTGAACAAGTGTCATTCCTTGTGAAATATCAATTGTCTGGCCATTGGCAAATTCTACTTGTTCAACTTTATTATTATCATTGCTGAAAAAGTCTTTGACGATAATCCCCTGTGTGTCATCATTATTGACAATAACCCGCAGATTTGAGTTTTCGCGGCGGAAAGATATATCTTCCGGCACAATACCGCTGCCAAACTTAATCTTATCCTGCTTACTTTCCGTAGAAGATGGGACATAATCGGTAATTTCATCAAGTCCGTCACCCAAGTTCCAGACATAAGTATCATTGCCATTACCACCGTTAATAATGTCATTGCCGCGGCCGCCAATGATAAGATCGTCGCCATTGTTTCCGTTGAGCGTATCAAAACCATCACCGCCATAAATAACATCTGCATTATTGCTGCCATGGACGGTATCATTGCCGCCATTGGCATACACCACTTTTACGTTGTCTTTTACGCGGATAATCTCCCCATCATCACTCTGACGCAGAGTTAAATTGATGTCCGGCAGAGATAATCGTTCACCGTTGTTAAAATACAAATCTTCTATTTTATAATTTTGCCGCCAGAAAAAGTTTTTGATAATCATTCCCTGATTTTCATTACCTTTGACAATAATCTGCAAATCATCCGTGTTACTGACTTGGCGGAATGTTAAGTCAGAGGGGTATATACCCGCACCGAAAGAAATTCTGTCATGATTATCTCCGTCGGAAATGGTATCCATGCCATCTCCCCAGTTCCACAGATATGCATCATTTCCGGCGCCTCCGTTTAAGGTATCATTGCCTGTTCCGCCAATCAGGCGGTCATTGCCGTTTCCGGCATTGAGCGTATCATTTCCGCCATTGCCGACCAAAACGTCATCATAGTTGGTGCCGCTGAGATTGTTATCCTGATTATCTCCCTCAACCGTTTTACCGCCGCCGGCGCCGGCAATACTGTCATAATTGTTGAGAATATATTCATAATTCCATTCCGTACCGTTGGCAAAAACAATTTTGTTTACCGTAGCGCTGGTTGTTCCTTGCTCATCAAAATAACTGTAAATTCTCAGAGAATCATTGGTTGGTTTAACCCCTGTTTCATCGGCATTATATGCCACGGTTATAATGAGGTCATATCCTTGGCGTTGCAAGGTTACTTTCTCAGGCAGGATCCCTTCGCCAAATTGGATAATGTCGGGTTCGTCGGCTGAAGCGTTATCATCAGAATTGTCTAACACATCATTGCCAAATCCGGGATTAAAGATGTAGGTATCAGCTCCATTACCACCAATAAGCGTATCGTTACCGGCTCCGCCGATGAGGGTATCATTGCCGTCTTCTCCCCAAAGGGTATCGTTTCCGTCACCGCCGTCCAGAATATCGTTTCCTCCTCCCGCATAGATTTTATCATTACCGGCCAGACCATTAATTTCATCGACACCGGAACTTCCATTTAATGTATCATGTCCTTCCGTACCATAAGTAAAGCCAAATTTTGCTAATGCTGTTTCAAACTCATTTCCGGTCAAATTACCATAATTTCTAAATGCAGTATAAATTTCCTGAACACCTGAAAACTCTAACTGGCGAATAATATTTTCAAATTCTCGTACGGCTATCATACCATCAACAGAATTTCCGGCATATATTGACTGTAGCATTTCCATTGCAGCAGAAACATCTACGTTCCACTTTTCCGTAGCAGCATTCCAAGATAAATCGACAGCATCTAACAAATCTTTATAATGTGTTTGAGCCAAAAGCGTTGTATTAATATCATTAAACAGCATATCAAACGCACGAATTAAATAAGGTGCAGCCTTACCATGCGGATTAGGGTCGCGTTCACCCCAGCACCAAGTTCCGAGGTATTCTTTACCCATAAACTCTTCCAGAGCTTCCAGTTTACGGCTGTCATCTATCACTTTGTCGTAAATCTGGGTTGGATCTCTTCCATTCGGATCCATATCTTGTACACCCGTCCAATGATAAATAATATTCCACAACAGCGCGTTGCGTGCTTCAACATTTGTTTCTGCAGCAAATTGCTGAACCAAAGTCTTCAATTCACCGCTCTCATCTAAGGCCATAGCAACTTGCAGACTATGTACGTTGCCGGAACCGGCTATATCCGGCATAGCTTTGATTTCATCGGGAATGCTGAGTTCGGTCAAGTCAGCAGAATCAGACATATCGGCATCAAACCAAACATCGTGGATACTTCCGCTTGTACCATCAGTTTTAATAAAGGTTCCTTGTTGTTTGTGAAGATTATTGTTAATGTCCGCGACATTGGTATTAATATAATTAAGGTTTATTTCTTCGATGCCGGCTTGGTTAAGGCTATAGAGTTCTCCGGCATCCAGATAACCGTTGCTATTGGCATCTTGCCAGATTTTCACTTCGCTCCATGCATTATCTTCAGCATTAAACACACCGTCGCCGTTGCTGTCCAAATCCTTCAGCGCCTCAAATCCGTTAGCGGCTTTTTCTCCAGACGAAAGAACGGAGTTATTGCCAAACAACTCCGT
>CABUUO010000020.1 GCA_902494875.1 uncultured Pseudomonadota bacterium | reverse complement strand
ATGGCAAAAGAGAAATTTGAGCGGAGCAAACCGCACTGCAACATAGGCACGATCGGTCACGTAGACCACGGCAAGACGACCTTGACGGCAGCAATTACAAAAGTATTGGCAGAAGAAGGCGGCGCGAGCTTCACGGCTTATGATCAAATTGATAAAGCCCCGGAAGAGAAGGCACGCGGTATCACCATTTCTACGTCGCACGTAGAATATGAGACCCCGAACCGCCACTATGCGCACGTAGACTGCCCGGGCCACGCGGACTATGTTAAAAACATGATTACGGGTGCCGCTCAGATGGACGGAGCAATTCTGGTTGTATCGGCCGCGGACGGTCCGATGCCGCAGACACGCGAGCACATTCTGCTTGCCCGTCAGGTAGGCGTGCCGGCATTGGTCGTTTACATGAACAAAGTAGACCAGGTAGACGATCCGGAATTGCTGGATCTGGTAGAAATGGAAATCCGCGATCTGTTGAGTTCTTATGACTTCCCCGGCGACGAAATTCCGATTATCAAAGGTTCGGCGCTGGCAGTATTGGAAAACGGCGATGCGAAGATCGGCCATGATTCAATTATTGAGCTGATGAAAGCGGTAGACGCTTACATTCCGCAGCCGGATCGTCCGAAAGACCAGCCGTTCCTGATGCCGATTGAAGACGTATTTTCGATTTCAGGCCGTGGTACGGTGGTAACCGGTCGTGTAGAGCGCGGCGTACTGCATGTAGGTGACGATATTGAAATCGTTGGTATCAAACCGACTCAGAAAACGACCTGCACCGGTATTGAAATGTTCCGCAAGTTATTGGACGAAGGCGAAGCCGGCGACAACATCGGTGTATTGCTGCGCGGAACGAAGAGAGAAGAAGTAGAGCGCGGTCAGGTATTGGCAGCACCGGGCACGATTACGCCGCATACGGACTTTACGTGCGAGTGCTATATTCTGACGAAGGAAGAAGGCGGCCGTCATACCCCGTTCTTCAGCAACTATCGTCCTCAGTTCTATTTCCGTACAACGGACGTAACGGGAGCGATAGAGCTTCCGGAAGGAACGGAGATGGTAATGCCTGGTGATAACATCCGTATGACAGCGAAACTGATTCACCCGATTGCGATGAACGAAGGTCTTCGTTTTGCAATTCGTGAAGGTGGCCGTACGGTAGGAGCCGGCGTAGTTTCTAAAATCTTGAAGTAGTGTAAACACTATATTTGGGCTTTTAGTACCAAAACGACGGAACGGTCGAAATTCTAAATGAATTTCGGCCGTTTTGTTTTGTTACCATCTGAAATATTTTCGCTGTTCTAAATGAAAAAGTGGTGAGATATGAAAGATAAGATAAACGGTCAGGGAATGCAGCCATCACATTTCCTGACCGTCTTCTTTTATTCAAAAACTAAATTAAGACTTTATTGCAAGCGGTCGCTTGAGGCGGAAGTTTTGCGCTTTTTTCGGGGGGTTTTAAAAACGGCTTCGGCAAAAGCTTCTTTGGCAACTCGGGTAATAAATAACGGTTCTTCCAGATTTAAGCCGCTTAATGTGTCTTCCATGGCTTCAAAACTTTCTAAAATCCGGCCGATTAGGATAGCGTCGCGGCTCATGTTTTCATGGGGACTGGTTGATGTTTTCATATTTTTTTCTCCTAATTGTTTTGGTATAGAACATGAAGTCGTTCTGATTTAATAATAATCCGTCAATATGTTTATGACCAGAAGATAAAAATAGATTACGGGTATAGGAAACTTCGTGCACCGAACGGTTGCTTTTTTACAAAAATGGACTTTAAAACGTCTTTTTTGTCAATCGACCTCAAACAGAGTCTGAGTCAAAGATTGCCGCGGTAAAAAAGTTGATTTTTTTGTGTTTTTTTGCTTGCATCTTAGACTCAATTATGTTACAAAGCCCGTGCAATCAAGGATAGTGATGCGAATCACGGCCGGGATTGTGATATAAACCATAAAGCAAGTCTTTGATTTTTAATGATTTGTTGAGTTTAACATTTTAGATGGCAAAATTTTTGCTCAATCTAAAATTTTGCTGTCTAGTTATAGGAAAAGTATTTAATATGATGGATACACAAAATATCAGAATTCGCCTCAAGGCTTTTGACCATCGTTTGCTCGACCTTTCGACCAAAGAAATCGTGCATACGGCCAAAAGAACCGGGGCTAACGTTAGAGGACCGATTCCTCTTCCGACCAGAATTGAGAAGTTTACGGTAAACCGTTCTCCGCACGTTGATAAAAAATCTCGTGAGCAGTTCGAAATTCGTACTCACAAGAGACTTCTCGATATCGTAGATCCTACACCGCAGACCGTTGACGCTTTGATGAAGCTTGATCTGGCTGCCGGCGTAAATGTAGAAATTAAATTATAAGTTAATGTTGGCGGTTCGCAGGACGGGCTGTCAACCAATTAGAAAAGGAAAAAATAATAATGCGTACGGGTCTAATCGCAAAAAAACTTGGAATGTCCCGCATTTTCGGAGCTGACGGCACTCATACCCCGGTTACCGTGCTGAGTGTTGACAATCTTCAGGTTGTTGATGTTAAGACAATGGAAAGAGACGGATATACGGCTGTGCAGCTCGGTACAGGCGCCGTTAAGGCAAAAAACGTATCCAAACCTCTTAAAGGACATTTTGCCAAGGCTAATGTTGAGCCGAAGAAAAAATTGGCCGAATTCAGAGTATCTGAAGACTGCCTGCTTTCTGTCGGCAGTGAATTATCTGTAGAACATTTTGTCGTCGGACAGTTTGTCGACGTTTGCAGCACTTCCAAAGGTAAGGGTTTTGCCGGCGTTATGAAACGCCACAACTTTGCCGGTCTGGAAGCCTCTCACGGTGTGTCTATTTCTCACCGTTCTCATGGTTCTACAGGACAAAGACAAGATCCCGGTAAAGTATTCAAAGGCAAAAAAATGGCCGGCCACATGGGTGACGAACGCGTAACCGTTCAAAACTTGAAAGTGGTTGCTCTTGACGCTGAGAAAGGTCTGATTATGGTTAAAGGTGCAGTTCCGGGCGGCGAAAATGCCTGGGTCTATGTTACCGATGCCATGAAGAAAGCCGCAGCTTCTAATCTGCCGATGCCTGCCGGATTGAAAAAAGTTGATGAACCTGTTGCAGCTAAAGCTGAAGAGACTTCAGCTGAGAATGCATAATGGATGAAGGAAAGTAAATTATGAAACAGGACATCTTAAATTTAGAAAACAAAAATGTCGGTTCGATTGAGCTTGACGAGTCTATTTTCGGCTTGGAAGTTCGCGCTGACATTCTGCACCGCGTTGTAAATTGGCAGCTGGCCAGACTGCAGTCTGGAAACCACAAAACCAAAGGCCGCAGCGAAGTTGCTCTGACTCCTGCAAAACCGTTCAAACAAAAAGGTTCCGGTAATGCTCGTCAGGGTTCCCGCAAAGGTACTCAGTTCAGAAAAGGTGGTATTGTCTTTGGTCCGGTTGTTCGCGACCACTCTCACGAGCTGACCAAGAAGTTTAGAAAACTCGGTCTGAAAACCGCTCTTTCGGCAAAAGCGAAAGAAGGTAATCTCGTTATCATTGACGAAGCGAAACTGTCTGCTCCAAAAACCAAAGATCTGCAAGCCAAGCTGGCAGCCTGCGGTTTGAACAACAGTCTGTTCATTGATGGTAAAGAAGTTGATGAAAACTTTGCTTTGGCTACCCGCAACATTATCGGCGTTGACGTTTTGCCGACCATGGGTGCCAACGTATATGACATCTTGAGAAAAGACAAATTGGTACTGACTAAAGATGCGGTTGTTTGCTTAGGAGAAAGATTGAAATGAGTAGCTCTAAAAAAACAAACAAAGTAACTGCAAAAATGTACGATACGCTCGTTCGCCCGGTTATTACCGAAAAATCGATGATTTCTTCGGAAGCCGGTAAGGTAACCTTTCTGGTTCCGCTGTCAGCTACAAAAGATGACGTTAAAGCCGCTGTCGAGAACATCTTTAACGTTACCGTAAACAAAGTTAATACAATTCGTCAACTCGGCAAGGAAAAACGTTTCAAAGGTTTTGTCGGTCAGCGTTCTGACTATAAAAAAGCCGTTGTTACCTTGGCCGAAGGTCAAAATATTGATGTTACTACAGGAATATAAGACATGGCATTAAAAAATTATAAGCCCACTTCTCCTGGACTTCGTCAGCTTGTCATCGTTGATAGATCAGAGCTGTATAAAGGAGCACCTGAGAAATCTCTGACGGTCGGTTTAACCAAAACCGGCGGACGTGATAATTACGGTCACGTTACCAGTCGCAGAATTGGTGGCGGTCATAAACGCAAACTGCGCATTATCGACTTTAAACGTAATAAATTTGATATCGAGGCTACTGTTGAGAGAATCGAATATGATCCTAACCGTTCGGCATTTATTGCTCTTATCAGCTATACTGACGGCGAAAAGGCTTATATTCTGGCTCCGCAGAGACTGAAATCCGGTGATAAGATCGTCTCCTCCGACAAGGCTGACATTAAACCGGGTAACGCAATGCCTTTGAAGAATATGCCGGTTGGTACTATTATTCACAACGTTGAGCTGAAATCTGGCAAAGGCGGACAGTTAGTTCGTTCTGCTGGTTGTTATGCCCAGCTGGTTGGTAAAGATGCCGGCTACGCTCAATTGAAATTGAGCTCTGGTGAACTCCGCGTCGTTCGTGAAGAGTGTCTGGCTACAGTCGGCGCTGTTTCCAACCCGGATAACCAGAACAGATCACTTGGTAAAGCCGGCCGCAACCGTTGGTTGGGTAATCGTCCGGTATCCCGTGGTGTTGCTATGAACCCTGTTGATCACCCGATGGGCGGTGGTGAAGGACGCACTTCCGGCGGACGTCATCCGACCACACCTTGGGGTAAACCGACTAAGGGTTATAAGACTCGTACTAACAAGAAGACGGATAAGTTCATTATGAGAAGCCGTCATGAAAACAAAAAGAAATAGGGAGAAAAGCTAATGACACGTTCCGTATGGAAAGGCCCTTTCATTGATGGCTATCTTCTGAAAAAAGCTGCAAAAGCTAGAACTGCAGGCAAAAATGAAGTGATCAAAATCTGGTCTCGTCGTTCTACCATGCTGCCGCAATTTGTCGGTTTGACGTTTGGTGTTCACAACGGCCACAAATTTATCCCGGTATTGGTTACCGAAGATATGGTTGGTCATAAGTTTGGTGAGTTTGCTCCGACCCGTACTTTCTACGGTCATGCGGCAGACAAGAAAGCTAAGAGAGGTTAATTATGGCACAGACTAACAATGCAAGAAGAGTAGATGCAAAATCAGCTTTGGCTATTTGTAACTCTATTCGCACCAGTCCCCGTAAACTGAACTTAGTTGCCCAGACCATTCGTGGTATGAATGCAGAAAAAGCAGTTGCAGAATTGACTTTTTCAAAGAAGAGAATCGCAAAAGCCGCTTTGGGCGTTTTGCAGTCTGCCATTGCTAATGCTGAGAACAACCATCAGTTGAATATTGATAAGCTTTTTGTTAAAGAAGCTTATGTTGGCAAAGGTTTAGTTATGAAACGTATGCACGCTAGAGGTCGCGGCAGAGGAGCAAGAGTTTTGAAACCTTTCTCCAACCTGACCATCGTCGTATCTGAGCGTGGGGAGTAAGTTAATGGGACAGAAAGTAAATCCTACAAGTCTTCGTCTTGGAGTTAACCGTACCTGGGATTCCCGCTGGTATGCAGACGAAAAATATGCTGATTACCTGCACGAAGATTTGAAAATCAAAGATTTCTTGAAAGAAAAACTGGCTCAGGCCGGCGTCAGCAAGATCGTTATCGAACGTCCTGCCAAGAAGGCCAGAGTTACCATTCATTCTGCAAGACCGGGTGTCGTTATCGGCAAAAAAGGTCAGGATATTGAAATTTTGAGAAATCAAATTCAAAAAATGACTGATTCCGAAGTTCAGTTGAACATTCTGGAAGTCAGAAAACCTGAGTTGGATGCCCAACTGGTTGCCGACTCCGTTGCTCAGCAGCTGGAACGCCGCGTTGCTTTCCGCCGTGCAATGAAAAGAGTTATGCAATCCGCTCTTCGTTTAGGTGCAGAAGGTATTAAGGTTAGCTGCTCAGGCCGTCTCGGCGGTGCTGAAATCGCAAGAACAGAATATTATCGCGAGGGCCGCGTGCCTTTGCATACCTTGCGTGCTGACATTGATTATGCAACCTCTACGGCTCACACAACTTATGGCGCTTGCGGCGTAAAAGTCTGGATCTATAAAGGCGAAATCATGGCTCACGATCCGATGGCGCAAGACAAGAAGTTGGCTGAACAGAAATAATTTTTGAGGTTAAAATAAAATGTTAAGTCCTAAAAGATTAAAGTTCCGCAAACAGCATAAAGGCCGTATTCACGGCAATGCTAAAGGCGGTACAGAATTAAGCTTCGGTTCATATGGATTGAAAGCTCTTACTCCTGACCGTATTACCGCACGTCAAATCGAGGCTGCTCGCCGTGCAATTACTCGTCAGATGAAGAGAGCCGGAAGAGTATGGATCCGGATTTTCCCCGATGTTCCCGTTTCAGACAAACCGGCTGAAGTTCGTATGGGTAAAGGTAAGGGATCTGTCGAATACTGGTGCGCCCGCGTTAAACCCGGCCGCATTATGTTCGAGATCGAAGGTGTTGATGAAGAAACCGCTCGCGAGGCTTTTGCTCTTGGCGCTGCTAAACTTCCAATCAAAACCAAATTCGTTAAAAAATTGAATTCAGAGCAAGGAGTACAAGCTAATGCTTAAGATTAAAGATCTTCGTGCTATGACAATTGATGAACTTGATGCTAAATTGATCGAGAAGAAAAAAGAGCAATTTAACTTAAGAGTACAACAATCTACTGGACAATTGCAAAATACTGCTGTAATAAGAAATGTCCGTAGAGAAATAGCAAAAATCAACACGCTCATCGCTGAGCGCAAGAAGAATAGTTAGGAGAAAAGATATGCCTAAAAGAATTCTTCAGGGTGTTGTTGTAAGCGATAAACAGGACAAGACGGTTGTCGTTAAAGTTGAACGTCAGGTTATGCATCCTGTTTACAAGAAATTCATCCGTAAAAGCAAAAAATATGCTGCTCACGATGAAAATAACCAGTTCAAAGTCGGCGATGTGGTTTCGATTGAAGAATCAAGACCATATTCTAAGACCAAGTCTTGGACTGTAATCGTTAATAACGCCTAAGAGAGAAGGAATTAAAAAATGATTCAGATGCAAACCAACCTTGATGTTGCCGATAATTCAGGTGCTCGTCAGGTGCAGTGCATAAAGGTTCTTGGTGGTTCCAAGAGAATGCATGCCTCTGTTGGCGACGTTATCGTAGTTTCTGTTAAAGACGCTATACCTAAAGGTCGTGTCAAGAAAGGTGATGTTCAGAAAGCCGTTATCGTCAGAACAGCTTCCGACATCAGACGTAAAGACGGCAGTGTTATCCGTTTTGACAAAAATGCCGCAGTTTTGATTAACAAAGACGGTGAGCCCATCGGTACCCGTATCTTCGGACCCGTTACGAGAGAACTGCGTGCAAAGAAATTTATGAAAATAATTTCGTTAGCGCCGGAGGTTTTATAATATGCCTAAAATGAAAATTAAAAAGGGTGACCAAGTTATTGTTTTGTCCGGTGAGGACAAAGGCAAGACTGGTGAAGTAGTAAAATCTATGCCTAAAGAGAGTAAAGTGGTTGTTCAGGGTATCAATCTGGTTAAAAGACATACCAAACCCAGCCAAACTACTCCTGGCGGCATTGTTACTAAAGAAGCGCCGATCGATATTTCTAACGTAGCCATTGTTGATCCGAAAAGCGGAAAAGCTTCCAAGATCGGCTACAAGGAAGTTAACGGTAAGAAAGTGCGCGTTGCTCGCAAATCCGGTGAAGTAATCGATAAATAGGGGAAAATCTTATGACCAATTTTGAAAAACTATACAATGATGTCATAAAGAAATCTCTTGTGGAAAAATTCGGTTACAAGAACCCACATGAGATTCCTAAATTGACTAAAATCGTCCTGAACATCGGTGTCGGCGATGCCGTTACGGACAAGAAAAAACTCAACACAGCAGCAGAAGAGCTGGCTTTGATCGCCGGTCAGAAACCTGTTTTGACCTATGCCCGCAAATCTATTGCTACCTTTAAGTTGAGAGAAGGCATGCCTATCGGCTGCAAAGTAACTCTGCGTTCCGACAGAATGTACGAGTTCTTGGAAAGACTGATCAACATGGCTTTGCCACGGGTTAGAGACTTCCACGGCATCAGCGGCAAGAATTTTGACGGTCGCGGCAACTTTGCTTTCGGTATCAAAGAGCAGATCATCTTCCCTGAAATTAACTACGATAAAGTAGAAAATATCAGAGGTATGGATATTTGCATTTGCACCACTGCAAAGACAGACGAAGAAGCTAAGGCTCTTCTGACCAGTTTCAACTTGCCTTGCAAGAAATAAGTGGAGATTAAACTATGGCAAAAACAAGTGCAGTTTATAGAAACTTGAAAAGAGCTAAAATGGCTAAGAAGTTCGCTTCCCGCCGTTTGAAACTCAAAGAGATCGTTATGGATAAGACAATTTCTCCCGAGGAAAGATTCCAGGCGACTTTGAAATTAGCCGAATTACCGCGTAACTCTGCAGCAAACCGTTTCAGAAACCGCTGCAAGCTTACAGGTCGTTCCCGTGGTTATTACAGGAAGTTCGGCGTGGCTCGTATTGAGCTCCGCGACAAAGCCGGTACCGGTGAAATTCCTGGATTAGTAAAATCAAGCTGGTAGGAGAATCGTAATATGTCTATGAGTGATCCTTTGGGCGATATGCTCACACGCATTAGAAACGCACAAAGAGCGAAGAAAAACGAGGTTGTATCTCCGGCTTCTCGCTTGCGTGAAAATGTATTGGAAGTTCTGAAAAAAGAAGGTTACATTGCCGGTTATGAAAAGGTCAATGTCAGAGCCGGTGTTGACGAGCTTCACATTAAATTAAAGTACCATGAAGGTACTTCCGTTATAACTGAAATTTACCGTGTTTCCACACCGGGCCGCCGCGTTTATTCCAGCGTTAAGGATCTGCCCCGTGTATACAACGGCCTTGGCATTTCCATCATTTCTACTCCTTCGGGCGTAATGAGCGATCATGATGCGAGAAAAGCCAATGTCGGCGGTGAAGTTCTGTGTCAGGTATTTTAGGGGAGAAAATGGATGTCTAGAGTTGGAAAATATCCGGTTATCGTCCCTAATGGCGTTAATGTTGCTATCAACGGCAACGTTGTTAAAGCAAGTGGTAAATTGGGCGAATTAAGCTATGCTTATGACGACAGCCACGTAGTCGCAAAATTAGAGAACAATACCGTAGTCGTTACCCCGTTGTCTTCTTCTAAGCAGGCAAGAACTTTGTGGGGAACCACCCGTGCAAACATCAATGTGATTGTTAAGGGTGTCAGCGAAGGTTTTACCAAAGAGTTGGAACTGATCGGCGTTGGTTACAAAGCCCGTATGGAAGGAACCAAAAAACTGGTTCTGTCTCTGGGTTTTTCTCATGACGTTAACTTTGAAGTACCGGAAGGCATTAAGATTACCTGTACTTCTCCGACCCAAATCAGCGTATTTGGTGCTAACAAACAATTAGTTGGCCAGGTTGCTGCGGAAATTCGCGATTACAGATCTCCTGAACCTTATAAAGGCAAAGGCGTAAGATACGTTGGCGAATATGTACGTCGTAAAGAAGGCAAGAAGAAATAAGGATTAATCGAATGAGTACGCCAAGTAAATTGTTTGAAAAAAACGAAAAAAGAAAGAACCGCGTTCGTGCTGCTTTGAAAAAAGCTGCGAATGGAAAGATGAGATTGTCTGTATTTCGCAGCGGTAAGCACATTTACGCTCAAATCATTGATGATGCCAAAGGTGTAACTGTGGCTTCTGCATCTACTTTGGACAAAGAGATCAGAGACAGCATCAAGAAAACTTCTACGGTTGAAGCGGCAAGCTTTATCGGTAAAGTTGTTGCTGAACGCGCAGTTAAGTCCGGTGTAAGTGAAGTTGTCTTCGACCGAGGCGGCTATATTTACCACGGTCGTGTTAAAGCCTTAGCTGATGCAGCACGTGTTGCTGGTCTGAAATTTTAGGAGAGATTAAATGACACAAGCTGTAGATCGTCGTAAAACTGAGAAAAAAGACGAATTGGTTGAGAAACTGGTTCATATCAACCGTGTAGCTAAAACCGTAAAAGGCGGACGCAATATGTCTTTTGCCGCTATCGTTGTCGTCGGTGACCAAAAAGGCCGCGTCGGCTATGGTACCGGCAAGGCAACCGAAGTTCCGGACGCCATTTCCAAAGCTACCAATGAAGCCAAAAAGAATATGGTTCGCATTCCTCTGCGCGAGGGTAGAACTCTGCATCACGACATTGCCGGCCGTTTCGGCGCCGGTAAGGTTTATCTGAGAACTGCTCCTGCCGGTACCGGTGTTATTGCCGGCGGCCCGCTGCGTGCTATTTTTGAAGTTCTGGGTGTTCAGGACGTTGTTGCTAAATCTTTGGGTTCCAACAATCCTTACAATATGATTAAAGCAACTTTCAACGCTCTGGAAGCCATCAACTCTCCAAGAATGGTTGCTGCTAAAAGAGGCAAAAAAGTTGGCGATATCGTCAGCCGCCGCGAAAACACTTCCAATGCAAAAATTGTTGAGGAGGCTTAATTATGGCTAACAAAAAAACTATTAAGGTTACTCAGATCGCCAGTCCGATTGGCCGTCCTGAAGTTCAGAAACAAACGCTTATCGGTCTGGGCCTGAATAAGATGAACAAAGTATCTGTTTTGGAAGATACTCCGTCTATTCGCGGTATGATTAAGAAGGTGGCCCACCTCGTTAAAGTCGAAGAATAGGGGATTTGCAAAAATGCTGTCATGCTTGGGAATTTTCTCCTTATGTACCTTTGGTGTACACTGCGTTGAGAATTCCCGGCGCAGCACAGCGTTTTATCAGATCCATTGCTAAACTATTTAAGGTGAATGAAAATGAAGTTAAATGAAATTAAAGATAACGAAGGCGCAAGAAAATCACGCAAGCGTGTTGCCCGCGGTATCGGCAGCGGTTCCGGCAAGACTGCCGGGCGCGGCCAGAAGGGTCAAAAATCCCGCTCCGGCGTTGCCGTTAACGGTTTCGAAGGCGGACAGATGCCTATCTACCGCAGACTTCCGAAACGCGGTTTCAAAAATCCGTTTGCTAAAGTTTATGCCGTTGTTAATTTGGATACTATCCAGAAGGCTGTTGATGCCGGCAAACTGAGCGCTGGTTCCATTGATATGAAAGCTCTTATGGAATCCGGCATTGTCAGCAAAAAACTTGACGGTATTCGTCTGCTGGCTCGCGGCGCCATTACTACCGGCGTTACCATCAGCGTCAACTCTGCTTCCAAAGCAGCAGTTGCAGCCGTAGAAAAAGCCGGCGGTAAAGTTAATATTGTCGCTTAATTTAAGCTGAAGGCAAATTTGATAAAGAGGCGGGATTTTCCCGCCTCTTTTGCTGTGTTTGGCAAGGCATTCTTTTATGAAGATATTACGGGAGATTTAAGCACTCGGCGTTTGCAGGCGAAACCTAGTTTACGTCGCCGAGAATGAGGGTTTCTTTGATTTTATCAAGATTTTTAAGATAAGGAACGATGGCTTGCGGGACAAAATCGGAAGCAGGCAAGTCTTTAAGTTTTATCCACTTAATCTGTTGTTCAGCACCGTCGGGTTCAGAGCCGATGGCAAGGGTTGAAAAATCTTCGACCCGGCATTCAAACATTAATTCTGCCTGATGGAAACAGGGAAGATCTATTTTCGTATGGTGGTTTTTGGCGATATAATCCCTGACAAACAGCAACCTGATCGGTTCAACGGTCAGATTTAATTCTTCGCGGCATTCTCTTATCAGGGCATCAGTCATGGTTTCTCCCCATTGGTGTCCGCCGCCGGGAAGTTTGCAAAAACGCCCGCGGCCGTAATCGCAGCTTTCGACCAGTAGTTTTCCGTCTTTAACGATAATTGCCTTCATTGAATATCTGAAAATTTTATCTTCCATTGGGAATCCTTTTAATTCAAAATATAGTCATAACGTTCGGCAATGGTCTTAAAGCCGAAAGAAGTATAGATTTTCTGTCCGAGCGGGGCGGCAACCAAAACGAATTTGTGACAGGTGTTTTATTATAGCCAAAGAACGTCTTTGGGCAATAGTTTTGTCGCAAGTTGGCGAGACGGACTTATTAATGGTAGTGTAAATTGATAATTTTGTTGAATTAAAAAAAATATAGTGTATTAATATCCTTAGCTTAGAAGGGTTTTTGCCCTGTATTGATGTTTTAAAATGAGTAAGGATAATTAAAAAATGGTATCATTAGCAGAAAAAATGGCAAGCAATTTGGATATGTCTGCCTTTAGCAAAGCTGACGAACTCAAAAAGAGACTGTGGTTTACAATTTTGGCTCTGATTGTTTTCCGGCTGGGAACCTTTATTCCGTTGCCGGGTATTGACCCTCACATTTTGGCCGATATTTTTGCTAAAAATTCCGGCGGCATCCTCGGAATGTTTAATATGTTTGCCGGCGGCGCTCTGGAACGTATGACCATTTTTGCTTTGAACATTATGCCTTATATTTCGGCTTCGATTATCGTTCAGCTCGGACAGACGGTGATTCCGTCGCTGGCAGCCCTGAAGAAAGACGGTGAAGCCGGACATCGCAAAATGACGCAATATACCAGAATCCTGACGGTTCTTATTACCATTATCCAGGGTTACGGCATTGCCATCGGTCTGGAAGGTATGCGCGGTTCCGCCGGTATGTCTGCCGTTATTGATCCGGGCTTCGTATTCCGTTTCACGACAATCGTTTCGTTGGTCGGCGGCACCATGTTTATCGTCTGGCTGGGCGAACAGATTACCGCCCGAGGCGTCGGCAACGGTTCTTCGCTGATTATTACGGTCGGTATTATCTCCAACATTCCGACTGCTCTGGCGCATACGTTTGAGTTGGGACGCGTCGGCTCAATGTCGATGTTTGTCATTCTGATGCTGCTGGTTATGGTTCTGGCACTGATTTATGTCATCGTTCTGGTTGAGAGAGCACAGCGCAAAATTACCATTCAGTATCCGAAGCGCGCCGTTATGGGACGCATGGGCGCGGCCGAAAGTTCTCACCTGCCGCTGAAAATTAATCCGACCGGCGTTATTCCGCCGATTTTTGCCAGCTCTTTGCTGCTGCTGCCGATTACGGTTGCCAATCTGAGCGCCGAAAACGGTCCGGCCTGGGTACAGCAGTTGAGCCAGCTGCTCGGTCACGGACAGCCGTTGTATCTGAGTTTGTATGCGGCTTTGATTTTGTTCTTTGCCTTTTTCTATACCGCGGTTGTTTTCAATCCAGAAGAAACGGCTGACAATCTGAAAAAACACGGCGGTTTTATCGCCGGTATCCGTCCGGGTAAAAATACGGCCGAATATCTGGATTATGTCGTTACCAGACTGACGGTTCTCGGCGCCGTTTATCTGACCGCGCTGTGCATTCTGCCGGAAATTCTGATTTCCAAGCTTTCGGTTCCTTTTGTTCTGGGCGGAACGACGTTGCTGATCGTGGTTCAGGTCACAATGGACTTCGTCGGACAATTACAATCGCATCTGATTGCCTATCAGTATGAATCGCTGATCAAAAAGGCGTCTTTGGCAGGTAAAGGCAAGAGAAGATAATGAACAAGGACGGTTTGGGACTGCATATTGTCTTTACCGGTGCTCCGGGCTGCGGTAAAGGTACACAGGCAAGGCTTTTGAAAGAAAGGATTGCCATTCCGCATTTGTCTACCGGCGAGATGCTGCGTGCAGAGGCAGCCAAAGGTACGCCGCTGGGATTGGAAATCAAGGCGCTGATTGACGGCGGCAACCTGGTTCCCGACGATATGATTATCAAAATGCTTTCGGCGCGGATTGACGAGCCGGACTGCAAAAACGGCTTTATTCTGGACGGCTTTCCGCGGACGCTGCCGCAAGCCGAGGCTATGGAAAAGATGTTTGCCGAAAAAGGCATTACTCTTGATGCGGTTATTGAAATTCAGGTGCCGGACGAGATTATCATGGAACGTATTTTGGGGCGTTATGCCTGTATGTCTTGCGGACAGGGGTATCATGACAAGTATCAGAAGCCTAAAATTTACGGTGTCTGCGACAACTGCGGCGGAACAGAATTTTATCGCCGAATCGACGATAACCGTGAAACGGTTCAGAATCGTTTGGTGAACTATCGCGCTTTGACTTATCCGACCATTCCGTATTTTGAGAAGAAGGGGCTGTTGCGCTGCGTGGACGGTACCGGAACAATTGAGGCCGTGGCCAAAAAGATTGACAGCCTGCTGGCGGTAGCCTGAAAATTTGACGAAAACGGCCGGCGGCGCGCGAATCGGAAACATCAAAGCCTGAAGCTAAATAATTATGAAAATTCAGCTTTTAAGCGTTTGGTGCGGAGATGGAAGCAAGGAATCGTCAAAGAGAATAATTTTTTTGAAAAAAAATGATGTTTTTTTCAGAAATTTTGATAAAGGGTGGTTGACACTAACAAATAATAGCCTATAATCCGGCTTAATTTTGAAAAGTGGTGATCAACTTTTTAAATTTGTTAATAATATAAGAAAATGGAGAGTTAATTTGGCTCGTATAGCTGGTGTAAATATTCCAACTGCCAAAAGGGTAGAGGTCGCTTTGACTTATATCTATGGCATTGGTCGCAAAACTGCCCAAGACATTTGTGCAAAAACTGGAATTCCCTCAGAGCGTCGCGTTCATCAATTGAGCGAAGATGAAGTAGCTAAGATCCGTGAAGTTATTGACAATGATCTCGTTGTAGAAGGCGAACTCCGCCGTGAGATCGGTGTCAATATCAAGAGACTGATGGACCTCGGCTGCTACAGAGGTTTGAGACATCGTAAAGGTCTGCCGGTTCGCGGTCAGAGCACAAAACAAAATGCCCGTACCCGCAAAGGCAAACGCAAAACTGTTGCGAACAAAAAGAAATAGTTTGAAAAGGTAATTGTTAAATGGCAAAAGCAGTAACACAACGTGTGAAAAAAAGAGAAAAGAAGAATATTACAGCGGGCGTTGCTCACGTAAATTCTACTTTCAATAATACAAGAATAACAATAACCGACGCTCAGGGTAACACTGTTTCTTGGTCTACTTCCGGTGCTCAGGGTTTTAAGGGTTCCAGAAAATCTACCCCTTATGCCGCACAGGTTGCAGCCGAAGATGCCGGTAAAAAGGCTCAGGAACATGGTATGAAAACCTTGGAAGTCGAAGTTAAAGGTCCCGGTTCTGGTAGAGAATCTGCGATCAGAGCATTGCAGGTTATAGGTTTTACCATCACTTCTATCCGTGATGTTACTCCTATTCCTCACAATGGCTGCCGCATGAGAAAAAGACGTCGCGTTTAGTATCATCTTATTTTAAGAAGTGAGACTCGAAGAGTCTCACCTTCTTGTGGTTTATAAACTTTGCATATGCAGTAGAAAAGAGGACATACCAGTGATTCAAAAGAATTGGCAAGAACTTATTAAACCAACTAACTTGGAAGTTACACCGTTTGACGGAGGCAATAAGGCCAAGATAGTGGTTGAACCCTTAGAGCGTGGCTTTGGTCTGACTTTGGGTAACGCAATCAGAAGAGTTTTACTTTCTTCTTTGCAGGGCGGTGCAGTTACCGCTATTAAAATCAACGGGGTTCTTCATGAATTTTCTGTTGTTCCCGGCGTAAGAGAAGATGTTACGGATATCGTGCTGAACGTTAAAGGTCTGGCAATCGCCGTTCACGGCGAAGGTCCGAAAAACATGACGTTAAAAGCGGAAGGTCCGTGCGAGGTTACTGCGGCAATGATTGAAACCGGTCATGATGTTGAAATCAAAAATCCGGAGCATGTTATCTGCAATCTGGATGCCGGCGCCAAAATCAACATGGAACTGACGGTTAATACAGGCAAAGGTTATGTCCCGGCTTTCCAGAACAAAGCCGCTGACGCTCCGATCGGTTTGATTCCGGTTGATGCAATCTACTCTCCGGTTAAAAAGGTTTCCTACAAAGTTGAAAACACCCGTGTCGGTCAGGTTACGGACTATGACAAACTGACCATGGTGGTTGAAACCAACGGTGTCGTCACGCCTGAAGACGCTGTTGCTTTTGCAGCCCGCATCCTGCAGGATCAGTTGAAGCCGTTCATTAACTTTGACGAACCGGAAGCCGAAGTAGAAGCCGAGAAAGAAGAGTTGCCGTTCAACCGTAACCTGCTGAAGAAGGTTGAAGAGCTTGAATTGTCTGTTCGTTCGGCAAACTGCCTGAAAAACGACAATATCGTTTATATCGGCGATTTGGTACAGAAAACCGAGGCCGAAATGCTCAGAACACCGAACTTCGGTCGCAAGTCTTTGAATGAAATCAAAGAAGTTCTGGCTAAGATGGGTATTCATCTGGGTATGGATACACCGGGCTGGCCGCCTGAGAATATCGAAGAACTCATTAAAAGAGTTGACGAACACTTCTAATAAAAAAGCTCCCGAATTACGGGAGCTTTTTTGATGGTTTGCTTTTAATCAGGCAGCGTGGGTATCTAAATGTATAAATAATACGGATGAATAGCTTTTAAATCGGCAAATGGGTAACCGCAAAAGGCAGAAGAATTTTAGGTAGACCAAAGCCTCTCTGTAAAACAGGGAGGCTTCGGGTGATGCTTTTCCCCTTGTTAATACGATTTTTGTATTCTGCACTGATAATCTAAGCGACCATAGAAATTTTGGCAATAATTGTAAGCGCTTTCAGTTTTGTAGAAAATGGTAACTTTATTATTCAGGGCATTGGGGTCAGGCTGAAATTCAGCGCTTATCGTCATAGAGTCAACTTGCCAAAAGCCGCTTAAACTCTGTTCTTGGCAGTTCAATCCATATCCCGCAGATATTTGAGGTTCTGCAACAATGCAATCATCTCGGTTGTAATTAATATTTGATGTCGTTCTTCCGGCACTATAAGAAATAGTTACAGGAGAATTGCCATCTATTTCAGCACTAAGACATTTTTCTTCATTCCATGCCGGACCGAAAGTAAGACTTTTATTGATATTCCCTTGTCTGATTGATCCGTAGATGGACGGATGGTTGCCAAAACATGTCTGTGAATCGCTGGAAGGACATCTGTCTAATTTAAAGCAAACCGTTAAATTGACCATTCTGGGAGCAATGACACATTGTCCGTATTCTAAGCTGTATCCGGGGTAACAAGCAGAACAATAGTTGGGGTTGCTTGGGGAACATGCCGCGCAGTTGGCAACTCTGCATCCCTCCTTGCAAAAAACTTTAGAGGTATCGAAAGGGCAGCGGATGATGTCTCCGTCGCAATAACTTTCGGATTTGGTATATCCGAGAGCGGAACAGTCGTTTGAAACGCAGGCAGCCAAGGCAGGCGCTGCGATGGCGAAGGTAAGGCCGGCGGAGAGCAGATAAAGCGGAATTTTGGAATAAACGTTCATAGTTTTTCTCCTTAATTGAAATCGATACAGGCAAATTTTGAAGCGTCAAACGGACAGGCTAT
>CABUUO010000019.1 GCA_902494875.1 uncultured Pseudomonadota bacterium | reverse complement strand
ATCAGGATTAGCCAATGTTTCGGAAGCCTGGGTCAAAATAAAGACCGAAGCGGACAGATACAACATTTTGCGAAAGTATGACATAATGCACCTCATAAATAATTAGAACTAAAGCCTGAATATATTATGCCACGCGCCGCGAAGAAATACAACAATAAATTGCCGTCAGAACAGCAATTTTCACAAAAATGTTACAAGAAAACACAAAATATTATGTATTTATCCGGCCGACATTTGTCGAACTTTTGGCGGCCAGATATAAAAAAACCCGGAAATTTCCGGGCTTTTGTTTTCTAATCTTCTGTAGCTATAGTTTCTATTTTAGCCAACACGGCTTCTTTGTCATAGCTGACAGGTTTGTTGTCCGTACCGCCTTTGTTCAGTTTTTCTTTTACCGCTTCCGTATCCAGTTCGTTGGAGCGGTCCTTCATGGTCAAAGCGTGCTGCCATTGAAATTTTGCTTCGTTTTTTCGGCCGTCCATCCAGTAGGCGTCACCCAAATGGTCTGAAATCAGGGCGTTGGCCGGCTCAATCTCTGCGGCTTTTTCCAAATAGGTTACGGCTTGGTCATACATTCCCATACGATAGAAAGCCCAGCCCAGACTATCGTTAATGTTCCCGTCATGCGGCGCCTGATTATAGGCGTCAACAATCATTCCGAAGGCCAGATCGGTGTTTTTTCCTTCTTTCAGCCAGCTATAGCCCAGATAGTTAAGAACCATATAATGATTTTGACTCAGGTCCAATGCTCGCAAAAAGGCCTTTTCGGCTTTGTCCCATTCGTCATTTTGTTCATAGGAGATACCCAAGGCATAAAAAAGCACCCAATGCTGATTTTCGACCCGAGGCAGACTCTTGATTGCATCCTTATAATAGGTAATGGCTTCTTTGGGTTTGCCGCTGACGCGCAAAACATCCCCCAAATCCAAGTACAATTGATAGTTTCCTTTGTCCAGCGTCAGCGCTTTCATCAACAGCTCAGCGCCTTTGTAATCCTCCATCATGACCAGATTATTGGCTTTTTTCAACTGAGCCGTATTATAAGCTTCTGAATCTTCACCGATGCGGTCATAGACGTTGTTGGCTTCAAGATACATTTCTCTGGTTTCAAGAATATCAGCCAGCAACAGCATCGCCAGATCATAGTTGGGATTTTCATAGATAGAGAGGCTGATAAACATATGAGCCAAATCTATTCCGGCCGTACCCTGACGCAGAGTGGCGGCGATATTGAACAAAGCTTCCGAAACACCGATGTTTGCGCTGTTGATAATTTTTGGCGTGTCTTCGGGATCTGCGTCTTTGATTTTGTTTTTAAGCTGTTCCATCATATCGGCCAATACCCGCTCGTCGCTGTATTTGTTGACCAAAGCCAGAGCCTTGTCTTTTTGGTTGGAGCGAATATAAAAGTTGGTAATCACTTGCAGAGCGCGGAATGACATTTCCAGACTTTCTTCATTGACAATGACTTCATAATATTTCTGTGCTGCGTTGTTGTCGCCAAAATAATCATTCAGCATTCCCATGTGGAAATTATACAAAGCACGGAAGCTTGGTTCCTTTCCGATGGGGTCCATGGCCTTAAGCGCTTTTCCTTTGTCGTTCAGACCTGCATAGGTCCAAGCCGAAATCAACGGGGTGATAAATTCTTTGTAAATCGTGCCGTCAATTCCGTTAATGATGTTATTCGCTTCTTTGTATTGACCTTTCTTTATTTTGTCTGCGGCGATGATAATATGGATAAAGTTATTTTTGTCACCGTTTTTCAAGGACAATTCGGCATATTGCGCCGCTTCCGACACTCTTCCTTTGGAAGTGAGTATCAGATAAACGCGGCTGATGAGTTCCGGATTGTCGGGATCGACTTTCAAGGCCTGGATGTAGTAGTCGGCGGCCGCGTTAAAATCTTTGCGCAGGTGAGCTACCCTTCCTGCAACATAAGCGCCGTAAGATTTTTTGACCTTCTGGTCCATATACGGATTGGTATAGGAATGCACGGTCGGCGCGGCCGGTTCGTTTTTCCTGTTGACACAGGAATTAAACATGAACATGGCAGCCGCCAAAACGACAATATATTCCAATTTTGACATAGTTATCCTATCCTCTTAAAAAACTACACTTATTCTATATAAGTTTTAAAATCATACAATAAAATTTTAGAATTATCTTACAATAAATGTGTAAATATTCGTTAAGTTCAAGATTAATGTCTATTCTTCATAAAATTACTTGGCATTTGCCTCCGGATGGTATATTTTAGCGGACATGGACAGCGAAATGGATGTAAAAGAACTGATAGAATGGTATATTGCGGCCGGGGTTGAAGAAACCGCCGGCGAGCATCCGTTCGCTTTTGACAAAAAAGAACCGCCTCAGCCCCGGATGCAGGTCGATTCTCCGTTTCGCAGAACCGAGCCTCAGGCTTTGTCTCCTCGTCAGGCCACCACCGCTCTGGCTCAGGCTACGGTCGATGCTAGACAAAATGCCCGGGAGCTTTGCGGCAAAATTGACAATCTGGAAGACTTGCGTCGGCTTGTGGAAGGGTTTGACGGTTGTGCGCTCAAACTGACTGCTTCGCATACAGTATTCGGCGATGGCTGTCCGACGGCGCGCGTTGTCCTGATTGGCGAAGCTCCGGGAGCGGACGAAGACCGCATCGGACGTCCGTTTGTCGGTCGCAGCGGCCAATTGCTCGATAAGATGCTGGCAGCCGTGGGGCTGGATCGCAGCATCTGCTACATTACCAACGTTTTGCCTTGGCGTCCGCCGGGAAACCGTACGCCGACCGATGCCGAAATAGCCGTCTGCCTGCCGTTTTTAAAAAGGCAGATAGATATCATCAAACCGGATTATCTTTTCATCTTGGGCGGAAGCGCTGCCAATGCGCTTTTGGAACAGCAGGAGTCAATCTCACGCTTGCGCGGCCGCTGGCTGGATTATAAAACCTCGGATGGAAAGCCTGTGCAGGTTTTGGCCAGCTTTCACCCGGCTTATCTGTTGCGCAATCCCGGACAAAAAGCCAAAGTCTGGGTCGATTTGCTGCGTCTGACGCGCAAAATGTCGGAAGGTGAATAAAAATATCCCATAAATTATCACTTTTTTTATTATTTGTTGGCAAAATAAATTCATGGAGATATTATGTTGGGCAAAGAGATGTCCAACGCTTTATGTTAAGGAATGTGAAATGAACTTCAGAAAAAATTTTGTTTTCGGTTTGCTCGGCGCTTTTGCTCTGAGTGCAGCATTTGATGCCCATGCCGCTTCTCAGGAGGTAATATATAAGATTCATGATATTCATCCGGTTAAGGACGAGACGGAAGTTACCGGCTGTGAATTCAGCCTGACTTTGTTCAACCGTTCAGATATGACGGTAAATAACCTTTCTTTGGACATCGGCTGGAAAGACGACGTCATTGAAAACAAAATCAAGGAAGAAAAAGCGGAAAAGGTTGTTGACCGCAACAGCGGCGTTCGCGGATATACCGGCCAGTCGCAGACCGAAAAATTCACCTCCAAAATGATTTCAACCAATGTTTCTGTGCCGCCGTTGCAGCCGGGTAAACAAATCAGCGTTAAATATAAAATCAATACCGATCGTTGTTTTCTGCTGATGCAGATGCCGGAACTGATTGTTCGTAAATGTTCCATGGGCGGCAGCGGCGACGGTGACAAAACAGCCGGCGCCTGCAAAGACATGTTCCATTATATCTCTCCGACCGACGGCGAATATTATACTGAGTTTAAGGAAATTTCCTATGAGGAAGAAAAAGCTCAGGAAATGCAGCAGAATATTGAAGAAAAGAAAGAACTGGACCAGCTTTACGGTAATGCCGTTTCGTCTGTAAGAAGAATTTCTGAAACGCTGAACTCTATGCAATAATCAAAAACAGGGGCGGAAAATGTCAAAAAGGTTTTCAACGGCGGTTTGGGTTTCTGCATTGGGTTTTGTTTCTGCCGGAGCGTCTGCGCAGATGCTGGCGCCCGTTGCGTCTGAAAGTGCAGCCGCAGTTTATGATAAGGTTCGCTCTGCAGATTCTTCAACGACGGCGGCAAAAAAAGTTAAAACGGAAGAAACTGCTGCCGCAAAGCAGACGCTCTCACCTGAAGCCCGGGCCGCGGCTGTTGCCGCATCAAAAAAAATGCAGACGCTGCAGGAGCTGGACGCCAAAATTGTCAACGGTTCCATTCAGATGAATCCGCCGGCGCTGCGACCGACGGTAGACGGTTCCGAGCGGGGAGACGCGGGTTTAATCCGGGTTTTGAAAAAAGGAGAAAAAAGAAACCCGAATGAAGATGACCGTTTTATCTTTTTGTATTACAGCAACTTTCGCATGACCAAAAACTATTCGACCGGTACTGGTTGTAACGTCCGCTTTACGCTTTTGAGCAATTTGGATCGACGCTTGAATAACCTCAGCGTGAAATTGGTTTGGCCAGATTTGACAACCAGTATCAGCTTCAGCGATGTCGAACCCAATATCAATACTTATTTTGACTATGCGTTGTTTGGCAAAGGGTGCTATAATATGGATAAGATTCCTAATATTGTCGTCAACCGCTGCCGGGTTAAGGGCATGACGCAGGAAGAATGTTCCCGGCGGATCCGCTGGCTCAGCCACAGCAAAAAATAAAGATGAAAAACTTTCTGATTTTTATAAAATCGGTTTCTTTAGCCGTATTTTTGGTATTGGCGGTTTGTCTGCCGGAAGTGTCTGCGGCACCGGAAATCATCAATTCTCAGAGTTCGGATAAAATATTGTCCTATCTGATGGTCAGCAATGCGGATATCAAGCATTATAAAAAAATTTTTCGTGCCGTTAAGGCCGGCGATTTTGAAGCCGCCGACGAAGAAATTGAAGAGCTGGACAACGACATCCTGATGGGCAATGTTCTTGCCGAAAAATATCTGTCTGATTCGTACCGCAGCCGGTTTGATGAACTGAAAGCCTGGCTTGACCGCTATACGGATCATCCTCAGGCCGCCAGAATTTATCGTCTGGCTTTGCGCAAAGGCAAGGCTTCCGATCTGACCTGCCCTTATGATGAGAATAAACGTCAGGCCGGTTTCTATGCCTGGCAGGATACGGATTTAAGCAAACTTTCTCCGGCAGATAAAAAATTTGTGCGGCAAAAGGTGTCCTTATTCCGCAAGTCAATTAACCGCGGCAAGACTAAAGTTGCCCGTTTGGTGCTGGAAAATCAGCGCTTTAAGAAGCTGGTTCCCAATCGTGATTTGGACGCAATGGCTGCGACGCTTTCCATGAAATATTTGCTGGATAATTATGACAAGCTGGCTTTTGCCTGGGCTTCAAAGGCATCCAAACGCAGCAATGACGCAACCGCTTCCTGGGTGGCGGGATTGTCAGCCTGGCGCATGAAGCAATATAAAACCGCTTCCACCTATTTCTCCCGTTTGGCCAGAAGCGGCAACAGCGACGAATGGCTGGTTTCTGCCGGTGCATATTGGGCTTATCGCGCCAATGATATGCGTCGACAGCGGGAAGCCGCGGCCAAATGGCTGAAGATCGCTTCGCGCTATAAGCGGACGTTTTACGGCATTCTGGCCAATTATCGTCTGGGAAATTCGCTGAACTACAATTGGACGGCATTGTCATACTTAAACGATTTCAGGCAAGACGATTATATTGACGAGATAATGGCCTCTCCGGCCATCCGCCGCGCTTTGTTGCTGTTATATGCCAAGCAGCCGGAGCTGGCGGAAAAAGAATTGCGTCATGCTTATGAGGAAATGAACGACAAGCAGAAGGAAGTGACGCTGTTTATTGCTGATCAATATAAAATGCACGCTCTGTCAATTATGATTTCCAATCAGTTGAAAGACGAAGAACACGATATTGCCTACGATGCGATAGCCTATCCGATACCATCCTGGAAGCCGCGCGGCGGGTGGAAAGTGGAAAAGGCGCTGATTTTGGCGCTGACACGTCAGGAATCTTCGTTCAGTCCGCAGGCCAGAAGTGCTGCTGGTGCCTGCGGTTTGATGCAGCTTTTGCCCAATACGGCCTTTCACATCACCAAAGACCGGCGTTTGAAAAATAACATTACGCCGCTTTTGGATGCGGAATATAATATGGCGCTTGGTCAGCAATATGTAAATTATCTGCTTGAAAAACCTTTTATTGACGGCAATTTGTTTTATATGATGACAGCCTACAACGCCGGTCCCGGCAATTTGGTCAAATGGCAGAAAAACACCCGTTACAACAATGATCCGCTTTTGTTTATCGAAGTTATCCCCGCGCGCGAAACCAGAATTTATATTGAGCGCGTTATGGCCAATCTTTGGATTTATCAATCGCGCTTCGGGCAGGAGCTGAGCGGTATCAGGGCTCTCGGAAAAGGACAATGGCCGATGCTTAAGGAAAAATAAAATATCCCGAAAATTTTTCGGGATATTTTATTTTGTTTTACGAGCTTCCGAAGCTGCATCAGAACGGGCAGCTGATTACGGTATCGTAGTCGCTGTAGCAGGTATAGTTGCCGGATATTCCCTTGTTAAACGTCGGTCTGGAATTGTCAAACAGATAAATTTTGCCGTTAACCGTAACCGGTACGTTGAACGTGGCGTTGGTTTTCATCTGTCCGCCATGGACTCCCAAAACCAAACTACCGTTTATATATAACGATCCGCCGTTGATGGTGGCGCCGCTCGGATAAGTCCATCCGGCCCAGCAGACGTTCACGCCGTCGCTTGGAATGGTGGTGGTATTGTATTGTCCGTAAAGGTTAATAGCCGTTTGTGATGCAGATACGGTGTAAGAACCGTCCATGTTCTCGTAGACATCTGATTCGTTACAGGTGACTGTAAACGGACAAGTAACCGAAACACCGGTTCCGTACAGCTCATAACATTTGTAATCACCGGTAAGACCGCGGTTGAAAGTAAATTCGGAACCTGGTTCAAAATGAATTTTGCCGTTGACCGTAACTGGAGCGTTAAAGGTGATCGGAGTAGCCATAGTGCCGCCGTGAATACCGATTACCATATCGCCTGTAACATTTAACGGTCCGCCGTTAACGGTGGCGCCGCTCGGATAAGTCCATCCGGCCCAGCAGACGTTTACGCCGGAACTGGGAATGGTGGTGGTATTGTATTGTCCGTAAAGGTTAATGGCCGTTTGGGAAGAAGATACGGTGTAAGAACCGTTTATGTTCTTGTAGACGCTTGAACTGTCGCAGTCTGAAGTCGTTTTACATTGGTAACAGGCCGTTCCTGCTTCCGTATATTCCGGAGATACCGTTGACTCGATACCGGTGTCGCAGGTTTTGTAATAGCCGCTGGGGCAGTTGTCATCAAGAGCCTGACAGCTGGTACCATCGTCGGCAATCTTATATCCGCTCTGGCAAGCGGTAACTTTGCACAACTGCGTAGAGCAGTTGGAGTTGGCTGACAAACAATCCGGACATGCAGCTTTTGATGTAGCGTAAGAAACGTTAAAGTTGTCGCAGTTAAGCGTATAACCGCTGCAGCTGACGGAGCGGCAGTCTTTATAACAGGTCAGTCCGCTTTCGGTTACTTTTGTACAAATATTGTCACTCGGGATTGATGATTTATAAGAACTGTTGATTGCTGTGCAAACGGCAGGAACGCAGGTGTCACCGCTGATTTTCCAATCGTTGTCGCAGCTGTTTAGCTTATAAAGGGAAGTGCTGGTCGGACAAGTGCTGCATTTTCCGTGTGTCGGGCATTTTTTCAGCGTATAGGTTTCGCAGGGGTCACCCTTATTATAACTCCCGTTTGAACCCAGGCTGCTGAAGTCGTGTCCGGAGAAACCGAGGTCGTCTTTGGTGTCTGGCAGAAAAGTCGCCTTGGCCAGCCGATATGAACTGTCAGGCTTTAATTCTAAAGAGTGTAATGACGGAGTAGGGGAGAGGCTGCCTATGTCAGGATTAGCCAAAGCGTCGGAAGCAGCATTTAAAATAATAAATGATGCCGATAGATAAAGCATTTTGTTAAATTTAGACATAATACACCTCATAGATAATTAGAATTAAAGCCTAAGGTTATTATGAAATAAATTTTAGGTAAATACAATATAAAATCGACCGTGCAGCGGCATTTTTCACAAAAATGTAAAACAAAATATAAAATATTATGTTGTTATCGCAATGAGATTTGTCTGTCTTTTGTCAGTACAAGATGCTTTATAAGCTAAGGCTTTTGTCGTCCAGCCCCAGATATTCGGAAAAAATGGAAGAAATTTTAAATGATACGGTCGGAAGGATAAAGCTGTAATCTTCGGATGAAGCATTGGCATCTTCGTTAAACGTCATAGGCGCTTCAACCGGGATATCTTCCAAAAACATGGCTGCTGCAAATTTTTTCACTTCTTGAGAACCGGTATATTCAACTTCCAGATCCGGCATCATATCCTGTGCCTGAACGGATGCGGCAACAATTATAAATGAAAAAACGGTCAATACGGCCAATCGGATATTCATTTTAACTCTCCTCTTCATATCGGCTAACTTATGCGGCAGAAAAGTTAAAATTTTAATAAAACCGACAGAGGAAAAATAAAAAAAGGAGCGTAAAGCTCCTTTTTTTATTTCTTGGCAATTTTAGTATCTGATTTAGCCGCAAACATCTTACTGTAAGACCCCTTAATGTCAGCTACCATTTTCTTGAAGTTCTTTAGCTCTCTGCCGGCCAGATTGTTTCCGGTGGAAGCTTTTATTTTGGTCGGGTTGACGCGTTTGCCGTTTTGAACCACTTCATAGTGCAGGTGCGGGCCGGTAGATCTTCCGGTGCTGCCGACATAGCCGATAACCTGTCCTTGTTTGACTCTGGTTCCGGGACGAATCCCCTTGGCAATTTTCCACATATGTCCGTAAGCGGTGGAATATTCGGAGTTGTGACGAATTTTCACATAGTTTCCGTAGCTGCCGTTATATTTGGCAACCTGAACCACGCCGTCGCCGCCGGCAAAAATCTTAGTACCCTGCGGTGCGGCATAGTCAACGCCCCAGTGAACGATCCAGCGTTTCAGAATCGGGTGTTTTCTTTTGCCGAACGGCGATGATATGCGCGCATTCTGAAAGGCCAGCGGTTTGCGATGCAGCGTTTTTTTCATGGCATAACCCTTGTCGGTATAATAATCGACATTGCCTTTGCTGTCTTTGAAACGGTAGAGTGAAACTTTATCGTTGCGCAATACCAGGCCGGCATATAAAATTTCTCCGTAAGAAGCGATTTTCCCTTCTTTGGTAATGTTGTTTTCGAAGATAACTTCAAACTTGTCGCCTTTGCGTACGTCTCTTCTAAAATCAACGGAGTAAGAAAAGATTTTAATAAATTCATTGACGATTTTATTTGGCACGCCTTGCTTGTTCATAGATTGGGACAAGGACCCGCTGATAGCCCCGGTTGCGCTGTTGACTTCGGCGATAAGCTCTTCTTTTTCGCTGCGAGCGGCATACTTTCCGTCTTCGCTTTTTTCCAGAATAAAGCGCTCTATATTGTTGGCTTGAAGTATAATACTGTCAATGGCGGTGATTTTTTTCAACTGATTGTCATAAATGCCTTTAAGCAAAAATTTCTGTCCGATGCGAATTTTGGCCGGATCATAAATTTTCTTGAAAGCGGTGTAGATTTCATGAGCGTCTTCATAAGAAAGGCCTTCTGCCGTCAGCATTGAGATGAAAGTGTCGCCTTTCTCGACTGTCAGCATTTTTTCCGTTTCTTTTTCGCGCTGATAGCTGCTGACCATGTCAAAAAGCGATTTTATGTTTAATATCCGTTCGGTCGGATATAGGGTTTCCGGTTCGTCAAAACCTTCGCTTATGGTGTTTTCCAACAGGAGATAATCTGTGCGATCCGTGGTTGAAACAGAGGCGTTAACATCATTGTTGTTAGACAAAGACAGGATAAATGCAAAAACAATTGCAACAGCATATCCCATCGTAATAACACGATGTTTGTGCCGTGGTTTTATCTTGTTTATAAACTGGGTTAAAGAAACCATATAATCCACACTTGTTTATGATTAAAAAAAATGTTGAAACTTAATTCAACGCACCAAATATAGAAGCATTTTATTGAAATTTCAAAACAAAAATAACCTCTGGTGTGCATAACTGCAAATGTATATTTCACATATTATCATTCGGATATTAATTTTTTTATAATTTTTAAAAAAAGTGCTTGCTTTTATTTTTTTTGTTATGTATAAGGATATCCGAAAACACCGTGGGGGTGTAGCTCAGTTGGTTAGAGCGCCTGCCTGTCACGCAGGAGGTCGCGAGTTCGAGCCTCGTCACTCCCGCCATTAAAAAAGCCTGGATTTATTCCGGGCTTTTTTAATGCGTTGGAGTTTCGTGCTCGAATGAAGCGGCCTCGGTTGCGAGCAAACCGAATAAAAAGCTGACTGAATGTCAGGTTTTTAGAGTGTTTGAAAAGAATTTGTTAAGCGGCGAGGAGCGAGAGCGTAAAGAGCCGCTGTTATAAATTCTTTGTCCGAAGCGCAGTTATTGAGCTTATGAGAATAAGCGAAATTTACGCAGCAAGAGGAGCCTCGTCACTCCCGCCATTAAAAAGCCTGGATTTATTCCGGGCTTTTTTAATGCGTTGGAGTTTCGCGCTCGAATGAAGCGGCCTCGGTTGCGAGCAAACCGAATAAAAAGCTGACTGAATGTCAGGTTTTTAGAGTGTTTGAAAAGAATTTGTTAAGCGGCGAGGAGCGAAGCGGGTTTGAAACTTCTCTTCAGTTATGATAAAAAAACATCTTGACTTAGAGTTAACTCTATATATTAAACTGAAAAAAGTAAAAATTCGGGAGCAGAGAAAATGAAAAGTCAGGAAAAAATTTTTTATTACAGTTCCTTAAAGCTGGGCGTTTGGTTTGCCGTGAATGCTGCGGCGCTGATTACGGTGGTTTTTGCTTTCTTAAGCTGCTGGTGCCTTTATTACTGGTGGGAAGCCTGGATGGTGCTGGCATTGGTCGGCATTTCTTTTGTTGCTTCAGCCTGGGTTTATTTTTTTCCGCAGCCGCTGGCCGTCATAACCCGGCAATCGATAAAGATTGACCGCAGTGTGCCTCTGTTGTGGAAGGACGTTGCCTTTGCCGAAGAAAAGGATGTCCGCTGCTGTCTGCGTCGGAAACGCATTATCGTTTTTCATCTCCGGGACGGGGTTGATTATCCGTTGAATTTTATGCAGAAACTCTGCCGTAACAGCTGTTTTACGGCCTTTTCAATTCCTCTTTATGCCATGAGTGCGGAAGACGGGGCGGAAATCAAAAGGCAGATTGCGGATTATGCCGAGTATCGCGGGTAAAAATACCGGTTTTGAAAAGGGCGGAAATATTTCAAACAAACGGCCGGAAACTAAAATATTATATGTGACATTTTCCACTAAGTATAATATATAAGGTCTGATACGACAAACAACGACGAAAAAATGCACGATATTTGGAATCCCTGGCACGGCTGCGTCAAAAAAAGCGAAGGCTGTCAAAATTGCTATATGTATTTCCTTGACCGGCAGCGCAATGCTGACGGACAGAAAATTTATAGGGTGAAAAACAATTTTGATTATCCGCTGCACAAAGATAAGAACGGAGCTTATAAAGTTCGGAGCGGAGAACAGATTCGCGTTTGCATGACGTCGGATTTTTTTCTTGAAGAAGCCGATGCCTGGCGCTCCGAAGCCTGGAAAATAATAAAACAGCGGCCGGACGTGGTTTTCTTCCTGCTGACCAAAAGACCTGAACGGGCGGCGTTTTGTCTGCCGCCGGACTGGGGTGACGGCTGGGAAAATGTTTTTTTCAACGTCACCTGCGAAAATCAGGTTCGGGCCGACGAGCGGATTCCTCTCTTGTTTGAATTGCCGTTTAAGCACAAAGGCATTATGGTCGCGCCGTTTATCGGGAAAGTCAGCATTAAAGATTATTTGCCTGAGGGGCAAATAGAGCAGGTAATTGCCGGCGGAGAAAATTATGACGGTTCGCGGCCGCTTGAATATGAGTGGGTTAAAGGCTTATATAATGAATGTGTGGACGCAAATGTAACTTTTTGTTTTATTGAAACCGGCACCAATTTCGTCAAGGACGGCAAAACCTATCATCTGCCGGACAAAAATCTGCAAAGCCGGATGGCTTTTCGCTCGGGACTGCAGTTTGTCGGCCGGCCGCAGAACTTCAAACTGCGGCTGCCGCAGCCAGGGCTGTTCGACGAGGCGGTGCCGCCGTATCAAAAATTTTGGCGGGAAAAATGTGCCGTTTGCGGCAGCAAAATCATTTGCAACGGCTGTTCGAACTGCGGCCGCTGTGACGGGGGAAACTCGAAGCTCGACGGGAAAACAGGAAAAGGAGGCTTTTATGAGCAGTGAGGAAAAGGAAAAAAGCTGGCCGGTGCGAATGCTGCTGGCTTTTGTCAGGTCGCCGGTGCAGATTGCCCTCGGTCTGGGGATGATATATTTCGCTTTTATGGCTTTTGTCGTCGGACACGATTCCGGACAATATAAATTGCTGCTGGCCGCCGCCGCTTTCTGGGTTGTATGGGTTTTGGCTAAAAACATGCTTAAACTGATTCTTGTCCTGTTGATTGCCGCAGCTGCTTTTTATGCTTATTATCGTCTGAAGATGTAATTTGTTCGCCGGTTCATATTTAACTGGATTTTTAGGCAAAACTTGATTATCTTAAAACAAAACCTATGTGAGGAGACAAAAGATGCCGCAGTTGACCAAACAGTTTGCCATTATTGAAAAGCTAAAGTCTCTGGTTAAAAAAAGCACACGACCTTTTCGCCGCCGTGGCGAAAATATGGCCATCAGCGAAGATATTGCCCGCAAAATTCAAAAAAATTCCTATGATCAAAGCCATGCCAAGGTTAAAGATGCCGTTACGCCGCCTTATAAGTCAATTGCCGAACAGCTTCAGGTCGAAGATGACCAGATTTTTCGCGGTGCCATTTTTAATCTGGCCAATATTGCCTTAACTGCGGAAAAATATGCGCGGGAAATCATTGTCGTTATGGAAAAGGCTCTGGAGCAGGAACAGCGCACGCCAGACCAACTGGAATATGTCAAAAACAGAATTGCCGCGATCAAAGCCGCACACGGCTACAAATAAAATATGGTGTAAATCTCAAATAAAAAACCCCGGAACAAATCCGGGGTTTCTTTATAGCAAAAGCTTATTCGGCTTTGGATGCCGCAATTTCCTTGCCGTCAAGGTCAAATTTTTCGACTTTGCTCTTGTTGGCGGCGTCTTGGAATGTCTGAGCCAGAGCGCTTTGGGTCAGCATGGCTTTCAGCTGCGGTTCCACCTGCTTCATCGGCAACGGTTTGGAATCTCTGATGTCTTCTACCTTAATGATATGGTAACCAAACTGAGTTTTAACCGGTTTTTTTGAAACTTCGCCCTTTTTCATGGCAAAAGCAGCATTGGCAAATTCCGGAACCATAACTTTTTTGGTAAAGTAGCCGAGTTCAGGTTTGTCTTTGGAATATTCTTTTGCCAGCTTATCAAAATTTCCGCCTTTGTTGAGCTTGGCGATAACTTCTTTGGCTTTGGCCTCGCTGTCAACCAGAATATGTTTGGCCTTGACTTCCTTTTCAGATTTGAAAGTAGACTTATATTCCTTGTAAAGTTTCTTTACATCGGCGTCGGTAACTTTCTTGTCCACTTCCTTTTCAAGATAAATTTTGCGGGCCAGTTCCTGCTTTGCCAGTTCCAGCTGGGATTCGTATTCCGGCGTATCGGTAACTTTTGCTTTCATAGCTTCCTGATATACGATTTTGCCGCTGATGAAACCGTCCAGGGCTTTGTAGTAAAAATCGTTGAAAGAAACGCGGCCTTTGAGTTGCGGGTTGGCATTATATGCCTGTCTGATTTCTTCAACGCTGATTTTATCGCCGTTGACGATTGCGGCCGTGCCGTCTTTTCCCTCGGCGTTTGCCTGATTCGGGGCAGCCGCCAGCATGGCCAGCAAAGCCAGGGCAATATATTTTTTCTGCATCGTATTTTCTCCGTAAAATTTAATACTGCACATAATATAATTAGAATTAAGATTAATTCCAATACATTTTTTTTAGCGAAGTTTATAACTTTGGGATGTGCTATTGACTTTATAATATATAAACACTATTTTCTACATAAATTAAAAGACTATATAACGAGGAAAAATATAATGTTAGGCACTTTAGCTCGCAAAATCTTTGGCAGCGCCAATGACCGGTTTGTCAAAAAACAAGCCAAAACAATACAGAAAATCAATTCTTTGGAACCCGAAATTTCCAAGCTGTCGGATGAAGAGTTAAAAGGCAAGACGCAAGAGTTCAGAAATCGTCTGAAAAACGGCGAAACTCTGGATGATCTCCTTCCCGAGGCTTTTGCCGTCGTCCGCGAAGCCGCCAAGAGAACCCTGGGTCAGCGGCATTATGACGTGCAGTTGATCGGCGGTATTGTCTTGCACAACGGTATGATTGCCGAAATGAAGACCGGCGAAGGCAAAACCCTGGTCGCCACGCTGGCCGCTTATCTGAACGGCCTTGAAGGTAAGGGCGTACACATTGTGACTGTCAACGACTATCTGGCCAAACGCGATGCCGAATGGATGGGGCAGGTATACCGTTTCCTCGGTCTGACGGTGGACTATATCGTTCACGGCAAAAATGATGACGAGCGCCGCGCCGCCTATAACTGCGACATTATCTACGGTACCAACAACGAGTTAGGTTTCGACTATCTGCGCGACAATATGAAGTTTGAGCTGTCCGAGATGGTGCAGCGTCCGTTTAACTTTGCCATCGTCGATGAAGTTGACTCTATTTTGATTGACGAGGCGCGCACGCCGTTGATTATTTCCGGTGCCGCCGAAGACAGTTCCGAAAAATATATTCTGGTAAATAAAATTATTCCGCATTTGGTGGAAACGGATTACGAAAAGGACGAAAAGGCCAAAACCGTCGTCCTGACCGAAGCCGGACAGGAACACGTCGAGCAGCTTTTGAAAGAAGTGGGACTGATTAAGGAAGGCGGACTGTACGATGTTGCAAACGTAACGTTGGTTCACCATGTCAACCAGGCTCTGCGCGCCCATAAAATGCACATTAAGGACGTGGATTATATCGTTAAGGACGGCAAGGTCGTCATCATTGACGAATTTACCGGCCGCATGATGGAAGGACGCCGTTACAGTGACGGTCTGCATCAGGCGATTGAGGCCAAGGAAGGCGTCCAAATCCAGTCCGAAAACCAGACGCTGGCTTCCATTACGTTCCAAAACTATTTCCGTCTGTATCCGAAGCTTTCGGGTATGACCGGTACCGCTATGACCGAAGAGGCCGAGTTTGGCGACATTTACGGTTTGAGCTGCATCGAAATTCCGACCAACCGTCCGGTGGCCAGAAAAGACGAGCATGACGAGATTTACCGTACCGAAAAAGAAAAGCTGAACGCCATCATCAAAACCATTCTCGACTGTCATGACCGCGGCCAGCCGGTTTTGGTCGGCACCACCTCCATCGAGAAATCCGAACAGCTTGCCGAGATGTTGAGAGCCAAGACCAAGGTCCATTTTGAAGTCCTGAACGCGCGCCATCATGAGCGCGAGGCCGCTATCGTCGCTCAGGCCGGTGTGCCGGGTGCCATTACCATTGCCACCAATATGGCCGGCCGCGGTACGGACATTCAGCTCGGCGGTAACTTGGATATGCGCCTGAAAGAAATTTTGAAAGGCGACGAAACCGAAGAACAGGTTGCCGAAATCAAAGCCAAACTCAAAAAAGAGATTGAAGAAGGCAAGGAAAAGGCCATGGCTGCCGGCGGTCTGTACGTTTTGGGTACCGAACGCCACGAGAGCCGCCGCATTGACAATCAGCTGCGCGGCCGCTCCGGCCGTCAGGGTGACCCCGGTACCTCAAAATTCTTCCTGTCCCTGGAAGATGATTTGATGCGTATTTTCGGTTCCGAACGCATGAGCGTCATGCTGCAGCGTTTAGGTCTGCCCGAAGGCGAGGCGCTGATTCACCCGTTCATCAACAAGGCTTTGGAAAAAGCTCAGAAAAAGGTTGAGGAACGCAACTTTGACATTCGTAAAAACCTGCTGAAATATGACAACGTGATGAATGATCAGCGCAAGGTCATTTACGAACAGCGCAAAGAGCTTATGGAAACCGAAGACGTTTCGGAAACCGTGCGGGATATGCGAGATGAATTTATCGGCGAAATCATTCGGAACTATGCGCCTTACGGAACCATGCCCAGCGAGTGGGATTTGGAAGGCCTTAAACAGGAATTGGGCCGCACTACCGGTTTTGTTTTGCCGCTGGCCGAAATGGCCGCCGACAAAGAACTGACGGCCGATGCTTTTCAGGAACGTATCATCGGCGTGATAGAAGAAGCCATTGCCGAAAAGAACAAAGACGTGCCGGATAATGTTGTCAGGTTTGTTGAAAAGAGCATCTTGTTGCAGGTCTTGGATCAGCTGTGGAAAGACCATATTGCCGCGCTGGATATGATGCGTCATACCATCGTCCTGCGTGCATACGGTCAGAAAGATCCTTTGAACGAGTATAAAAAAGAAGCGTTTAATATGTTTTCCTACCTGTTGGATCAGTTGCGCGAAAAAGTGACCTTTCTGATTTGCCGTACGCAGATTCAGACCAATGCCGTGGAAAATATGGCTCGTGCGCAGCAGCCGCGCAATGTCCGGGAAATTCACGAAACGCCGCAGTCCGTTGTCGGAAATTCTGCGCCGGCGGCAGATGAAGCTGAAAAGCAAACCCCGTTCCAGCATAAGGCTTTTGACCCCAAAGATCCTTCAACTTGGGGGCGGGTTGCCCGCAATGACTTATGCCCCTGCGGCAGCGGCAAAAAGTTCAAACACTGCCACGGACGTTTTATGTAAAATAAAAAGGCTCTGAATATTTCAGAGCCTTTGAACTTTTAAACGATATGACAGTTACTTTTTAATGTCATCCTGAGTTTACCGAAAGGTAAACTGTCATCCAGAACGAAGTGAGTGAGCAACATAGTTGTCGAACTCCATCTCAGCAATGTGATAAGGCTGAGATGCTTCGACAGGCTCAGCATGACATAAAAAATCCCCGGATAATTCCACCGGGGTTTTATAAGTTTAATTTGATTGAATAAAAATGAGGTTAATTATAATTGCATCCCTCCCACCAACATTCGTCCGTTGGGAACATTTCGCAATGTTGTTTACAAGTTTCATAACATCTTTGATAATCTTCATCACGGCAGATTGATGAACTGTTTCCCCAGTTGTCTGTGCATCTGCAATTGTTGTAGGATTGTCCATAAGCGCAGGCTTCTTCACAATTTTTTCCTCTGTAGCAGGTAATATATCCTCCGCAACCGTTGCTGTATTGATATTTTTTTATTCTGTAACTCGGATAATAAACACCTAGAGAATTTTTCTGTAATTCTTCAATTGACGAGTAACTATTGGCCGGACATGTCGTTGCTGGTGTACAGGCTTTCACACAGTTATTTCCGGAGACTTTATACCCGGAGATGCAAGAGTCTAGCTTATATTTAGTCCCATTGGTAGAGCAGTTGGAAGCGGTGATGGTACATTTGCTGCAATTACCGTTGGCCGGGCATGAAGATAGTGT
>CABUUO010000018.1 GCA_902494875.1 uncultured Pseudomonadota bacterium | reverse complement strand
TCCACCTGCGTTGACGGCGAAGGTTCTCATCAGATTCAGACCGGCTGGACCTGTATCTCGGGTTACCACACCAAAGACAGCGGCTGCGAAAAAGACTGCAACGCCACAAACTGTTCAGGTTATACACTATCTTCATGTCCGGCCAACGGTAATTGCAGCAAATGCACCATCACCGCTTCCAACTGCTCTACCAATGGGACTAAATATAAGCTAGATTCCTGTAAGTCCGGCTATCACTTGAGCAGCGGTAAATGTGAAAAAGACTGCAATGCCACAAACTGTTCCGGTTATACACTATCTTCATGCCCGGCCAACGGTAATTGCAGCAAATGTACCATCACCGCTTCCAACTGCTCCACCAACGGGACTAAATATAAGCTCGACTCTTGCAGCTCCGGGTATGTATTAAGTAACAACTCTTGTATCAAAGAAATAGCCGAAGGTACAATTACTGTTGTCCATCAATTTCCGACAGGAACCCCTGACTTAGGATATGGCCCCTGGTATATGCCTGTTTATAAAGAGCCCGGAGAATCCGTATATAATGTCAATTTCAATAGAGGTGAAGTCAAAAATTATGCATGGGTAACCACATCAAGTTCATGGACAAACAAAGATGGTAAAGTCAAACTCGGCGGTGAGTTGAGGATTTCGGCAAATCCGGTTTCTATACCTTCCGGTACATATATATACTGTGGTTCATACCCATATCCTGCCAAGGAAGAAAAGTATCAAGACGATCACTATGAGCTTTATTATAATATTCCGACAGGAAGAGAGAATGTGACGATTACATACAGTTATTGTAAAAAATAATTTTCTGAAAGGAGACTAATCAAAAAAGCTTCCCTCTCATCAAATACAGGGAAGCTTTTTAAAAATATAGATATTCTCGGGTAAACCCGTGATTCTAAAACAGTTACAAACCTTACGCTTTCCCCACACTTGTCAGCGCGGAACGGTATTGTTCCAACACCTTGACATTCACCCCGAGTTTATTCGGAGTTTTCTGTAGGAAGGTAATAAAAAAACTCCCCGAATGTTTCGGGGAGTTTCAAAATCTTAACTAAATCCTTTTCCAGGTGGTGCCCTGGGGACCGTCTTCCAAAACGATGCCTTTTTCTTTCAGGTCATTGCGGATTTTATCGGCCACAGCCCAATCTTTGTTCTTTTTGGCTTCGGCTCGGGCGGCAATCAGTTTTTCGATTTCCGCGTCATCTCCGCCGGCATCGCCTTTGAACCAAACCTCGGGATCCTGCCACAACAGTCCCAGCAGATAAGCGTTGGCCAAAAGTTCGGACTTGTATTTTTTCCGGTCGGCTTCCGTTTCCGCTTTGTTCAAATTATTGACGTTTTCATGCAGATAAGTCAGAGCCAGCGGCGTGTTCAAATCATCGGCCAGCGCCTCGACCACTCTGGCGTCGGGTTCGGTTTTGTCCGCCGCAATATCCCTGACCTTCAGCAAAGCGTTGTAAAACTTGTCCAGTGTTTGCTTGGCCGTTTGCAGTCCTTCAAACGTAAAGTTAAACGGCTGGTGATAATGCGAAGTCAGAAACAGCAGGCGCAGCGCTTCGGCCGGCGCTTTTTCCAACACTTCGTCCAAGGTATAAAAATTGCCGAGAGACTTTGACATTTTAACGCCGTCAACCATCAACATACCGGCGTGAACCCAGTAATGCGCAAACCGCGTGCCCTCAAAAGCGCAGCAGGACTGGGCACATTCGTTTTCGTGGTGCGGAAAAATCAGGTCGGAACCGCCGCCGTGAATGTCAAAATCGTTGCCCAGCAGCTTGGAACTCATCGCCGAGCATTCCAGATGCCAGCCCGGACGGCCATATCCCCAGGGACTGTCCCAGCCGGGTTCGTCGGCATCGGACGGCTTCCAGAGAACGAAGTCCGCAGGATTTTTCTTATAATCGGCAACTTCTACCCGGGCGCCGGCCAGCATTTCTTTCATTGAGCGTCCGGACAGACAGCCGTAATCCGGCATGGAATCAACGTCAAACAAAACATGTCCGGCCGCTTCATAAGCATGGCCGTTTGCCAGCAGACGCTTGACCAGCTCTATCATATCGCCGATATAATCCGTGGCGCGCGGCCGATAGTTCGGTTCCAGATTGTTCAGTTTTTTCATATCGGCAATATACCAGTTGTATGTTTCTTCGGTAATTTCCCGGATAGGTTTGCCGGTCTGTTTATGTTTATTCAAAATCTTGTCGTCTACGTCAGTAATGTTGGAAACATAAGTGACATGCTCCGCGCCGTAAACATGACGCAGCAGACGGAATAAAACGTCATAGGAAACCGGCGTTTTGCCATTGCCCAGATGAGCCTTGTCATAAACCGTCGGTCCGCAGACATACATACGCACATTGTTACAGTCGATGGGAACGAATTTTTCTTTACGACGTTTCAAAGTATTGTGCAAATATATGTCTACCACGTTTTTTCTCCTTTGTTAAATTAATATACCGAAACGCTTCGGCTCGGAACGGCCATATCAGGCTTTGAGGCCTTTCAGGCGGTTATAGGCCTTAATTCTACCCATCAGCGGCAGCAGGATTTTCAACTCGGGGCCGTTTTCCCTAGCGGTCAGGGCTTTGCGGACAGGATGAAAAAGCTCTTTGCCTTTTTTGCCGGTTTTGCTTTTGATTTCGTTTATCCAGGCGTTCCAGGTTTCCTCGTTCCAGGGTTCCGGCGGAAGCAGTTCCGCGGCGGCGTCGGTGAGCTCCTTGTCTTCTATCACGGGTTCCAACTCCTGCCGGCAGATTTCTTCCCAAACGCCGATGTCGCCGACGATATTCAAATTGCCCCGAACCGCATTCCAAAACATTTTATCAACGTTTACACGTTCTTTTACATATTCATAAGGCGCCGTCCGCACAAATCTGGTATTGAAGAGTTTTAATTCTTCTTCATCAAACTTCGGCTGTGCCCGTCCGATTTTGCGCAAATCCAGAGAAAGCGCCAGCGCGTTCAAATCATAAAACGGTTCAATGGCTTCAGAGGTTCCGAGTTTGGCAAGAAAAGAGCTGATTGCCATGGCTTCAACGCCTTCTTCGCGCAGTTCGCGCACGCCGAGACTGCCCAAACGTTTGGACAGTTTTCCCTCTTTGCCGGTCAACAGCGGCAGATGGGCAAAAGCGGGCACTTTTCCGCCGAGGGCCTCAAACATCTGCACCTGGGAGGCGGTGTTGGTCACATGGTCTTCTCCCCGGACGATATGGGTTATGCCGAAATCGACATCGTCGATAACCGAAGGCAAATGATATAAAAAGCTTCCGTCCTCGCGAATGACGATCGGATCGCTCAAGTTCCTGGCTTCATATTTCACTTCGCCCCGAACCAAATCGTTCCAGGTTATTTCGCCGTCAAGAAGTTTAAAACGATAATGCGGCTTGCGGCCTTCGGCCTTATAGGCGGCAATCTCCTGCGCGGTCAGGTGCAGCGATTTGCGGTCATAAATCGGCGGCAGCCCTTTGTTCAACAGACGCTTGCGCATAAACTCAAGCTCCTCGGCCGTTTCCCAGCAGGCATAGATGCGTCCTTCAGCCTTTAATTTTTCGACCACGGCATTATAGCGGTCAAAACGAGCCGACTGGCGCGCCTCTTCGCTCCAGGTCAGACCGAGCCAGGTCAGTGCATCGCGAATGGCGCGTTCGTATTCGTCCTTGGAGCGCAGCTTGTCCGTATCGTCAATCCGCAGCATAAACTTTCCGCCAAGCTTTTTGGCCAGCAGCCAGTTGAACAGAGCCGTGCGGGTGTTGCCGATATGCATAAAGCCGGTCGGGCTGGGCGCAAATCTAACTTTAATTTCATTCATCTTAAAAAAATATCCACTTCGGTATCAAAAAAAACTAAAGTGGATATTATAAGCTTATTGTCATAAATTCAAGGTATTTCTGTCAGAAAATCATTGATATTCGGCATTTTCCAACTTCATCCGATTGGTCTTCTCGGTAGAAACGGTGACCGTTTCCAAATCTTCCAAAAACCAGGTCATGTCGCCGTCGGCATCAGCTACCATCTGGTAAAAACGGTTGCGGTAAGACAAAATCAGACTGCTTTCAGCCAACTTAATATCTACCAGTTTGATTCCGTTGTTTTTTTTCAGACGGAAAACGACGTTGATTTTTTTCGGCGGCTGGGAAGCATCGCTGAAATTGCGGCCGAGATCAATCTGCGCCGCAACGTCGGTATAATCGGGCTGCACGTCGGCATTCAAAATTTCAAATTTGATTTCTTCTTCAAACGTCAGGGGAAAACTTTTGTAAACCCCCAGCGCATAGCGTTTGAACAAAGACTGATACTGCCGCTGCTGTTCAGACGTCATCTCGCGCCAGTGCTTGCCGATGACAAATTTGGAAATGTAATCCAGATCGACATATTTCAAAAACAATTCGTCCAGCTTTTTATACTTTACCGCCAGATTTTTCTCCTGAAAGGTTGTCAGCAGCAGGTTGCCCCGATCCTGCGCCCAGGAACGGGCCTCGGCAGCGCCGATTTCGGAAGCGCCGGCCGCCTGCGGAAAAGCAAGGCTCAAACAGACGATAATAAGTTGCAAATATTTCTTACAATTCATTTAAATATGTCCTATAGTAACAATCATTTCAGATAAGATTATAACACATATTGGTTAATAAAATGAAACTTAAATTATGGTTTTTGGTTCTTTCTCTGGTCTTTTTCGGCAAAGAGTGCGCCGCGGCAGATGCCGGCCTGCGCTATATCAACACCCGCGGCACGGTGCGCTGCGGAAGCGATCTGACGACTAAGACCTATGCTTACAAAGATGAAGCCGGCTACTGGCGGGGCATTGACGCCGACTTCTGCCGGCTGTTTTCCACCGCGATTTTCGGACGCGGAGACCGCTTTGAAATGGTGGACGTAAAATCTTATGACACGGCCAAGGCTATCGCCTCCAACAAAATAGACATTATGCTCGGCGACGCCCCTTCCACCGCAACAAGAGACATCGGCAGCAAAGCGACTCAGGCGCAGCTGCTTTATTACGGACGTCAGATGTTTCTGGCTCAGAAGATTGACGGCGCCAATTCGATGGAAGCCTATAAAGGCAAAAAAGTCTGCACGGTTACCAATTCCGAAGACTTTTACAATCTGCAGGACTACAGCGACAAATACAGTCTGGAGCTGAGACCGTTGATGTTCAAGGATCCGCGCGCGGCCAAAGAGGCTTTTCTGCTTAAACGGTGCGAACTTCTGACCGGAAGCGAAATTTACCTTAAAAGCATATACCGGCAAATGGCCAACGAATACATGGACATAACTATGCTGCCGGAAGTGATTGCCTACAAACCTGTTTATGCTCAGGTTCTCAAAGACAATCAAACTCTGCGCACAATCGTCAAATGGGTGGTCAATGCCGTCACGCTGGCCGAGAAAAAAGGCATTACTTCCAAAAACATTGACATTTTTATCGGCGTCAAAGACGCTTCCATCGTCAATCTGTTCGGAATTAATCCGGTATTGTGGGAAAAGTTTCAACTGAAGCCGGGCTGGGTCAAAACCGCCATTACCGAACTCGGCAACTACGGCGAAATTTACGAACGCAACCTCGGTTCGCTTTCAGACCTGAACATTGATCGCGAAAAAAACAAGCTGATTGACGACGGCGGGCTGATTATACCGCAATCTTTTTTCTGAAATTGCCATTGCCGTTGATAAAACGTTCGGCCTGTTCCAGCTCGTCCGGCGTAATTCGGTGCTGGCCGCCGTCTACTATATAGGTATATACGCGGCTGCCGATCTGTTCCAGATTATGACGGGTAAATTCCAAAGCCTCAAAACGGACGAGATTGTCCTTGTTGCCATGCATAAGCAAAACATCAGGCGTACTGCGGTGGTGCTTCATCAGAAAACTGTACGAAGCCATGATGCCGCTGAAGCTGACACAGCCGCCGATTTTGTTTTCGCGCATCAACGCCGTATAAAGCGCCAGCATTGCTCCCTGAGAAAAACCGCACAAATACAAATCCTTGTCTTCAAGCTGATATTCATTGAGGCAGGCGTCGATATATTCATCAAGATAAAAACGCGCTTCCTCAAGACCCTGAGCCATATGGTCGTAGATTTGGACACATTCTTCCATGGTCGGAACCGTTTTGCGGGCATCGTCCGGATCAAAACGGTGCATAGAATACCACTGGCGTTTGTCATCGAGAATCTCACAGCTGATCGGTGCCTGGGGAAGATGAACCGCGGCATTGTCTATGTTTGATATCATCGGAAGAATCGTATGTTCCAGATAATCGGCATTATCAATATAGCCGTGCAGAAAAACCACCAGCTTTCGGGGATGGCCGTTTACATGTACAATTTCTTCATTAATGGCATTCAGCATTTGATACTTCCGTTCCGCTAAAATTTATTTTTCGTTTGAAATATATGCAAACTGTTTAAATAAAACGTAAACAAAAGGATTAAACGCCTTATGAAACAATAAAAAACGGCGCCCCGTCAAGAGGCGCCGGTTGTCATTCCTTGGGATATTTGGCTTTGATGTCCTGCCATTTTTCAATAACGTCTATCAACTCGTAAGGCAGGTCGCCGCCGTCTTGCAGCACCATATCAAAGGCTTTCAGAACGGCGTCGAGCTGATCTGTCAGCGGTATCTGCCGATTATAAGCACGGCGGCGTTTTTCGGCATAGGTCATTTTAGTTCGGGGCATGGTCATTTCCTCACTTAATCAGTTTTCCGGCTGCGGACAGCGCGGTATTGAATAAATTGTTGCTGTTTTGCTGCTGCAAACCGGCGTATCTGCGTTTATAATCCGTCTCATCTTCGGCAATGTCATCATAAGTCTCCCGCGCCAGGCGCTGCTGCACGGCGGCAGACGACTTGCTGGACGTAATGCCCATGGCGCCAAGGCCGGCACGGCGCGTTGCCAGCTGCTGGTTGAGCAGGTTTTTGCGTTTGGCCGCGGCCGCCTGCTGATCCTGACGCAGATATTTCATCTGCTGATTGTTTTTTCTGGTATCGTTTAACAAATTCATGGCAGCCAAACTGGTTCCGGCGGCCGTTGCCATTGAGATTCCACCCATGGTCGGTTTTCCTTTCTAATCTTTGGTTTTGATTTCGTTAACAACGGAAAGCAGCGTAAATTCGCAGGGAATTTCGCTTTTTATGCTCCACATCGGTTTTTCCAGATCGCGAATCCAGCCGATGGAGCGCAAAATGACATCTCCGTTAAACAACTGCGGCGGCGAATCGAGAATCTGATCCCAATACATTTTTTTCAGCGGAACTTCGACATAACCGCTGCCGTAATTGAGCTTCAACGATTTTGACGAGATAATGCGGAAAATTCCCTGAATGATGCGATAGGCTTTCGGCGGATAGGGCTTATTAGCCTCACAGACAAAAGGCAGCGGCTCGATAATATGTTCATAAGGCAGCCCCACCGTTACATCCGAAGCTTCTTCAAACAAAGTTATCCGGCCGTTTTTTACCTCGAAATCACCGACGGTAAAATCATCGGCAACAACCTGCACCTTCTCGCCTTCCAGATAATCCAATCCGTCCCAGTCTTTTTTGGGCGTTTCGGAACGGAGAGAAACGCAGCCGTCCACAAAACATCCGGGACTAAAACGCTCCAGATAATAATTCTCCCGGCGACGGACAATAAAATAAAGCCCGTCTCCGATAGCGGCAACGGAAGTAAAATCGCCCTGCGTCCTGAGTTTGCTCCAGGCGTTGACTTCCTCGGTGCGGTAGGTGGTCAGGCAGGAAACAGTGCCGTCTTCCAAAATTATGTACAATACGCTGTTGTCCTGATAGTATACGCCGTCCACCGGTTTGTCGATTATATTGTCGGACATCAGCGTCAGATCTTTGGCCTGATAGGCCTGTTCAACGTCCGTATACAAAAATTCGCGCAGCTGGCGGCCGTTTTGCGAAATAAAGGTCGTGGCGCCGTCAATATTTTGCGGCGGCAGAGAATATTTGGCATAGCTGCCGATGTTGGTCTGGCGGTTAAGCCTGATGCTGGACGGCGTCAGCGGTTCGCCCGACACCATCCATTCGGCTCCGGTGGTAAAAACCAGTAGGTGTCTGGTTGAAACAACATTGGTCACGGCGTTTACCTGATCGGACAAAATGGCAAAATCAATCGCTTCGTCATCCAGACCGGTGCCGATGTCAAAATTGAACAAATCCGACGACTTGGAAAGCCACAAACGATTAGGCAGACTCTTAGAACCGCCGATAACCATCCGGTCCTGGTGAAAGGTAACCGAGTTCGGATATCCGCGGACGGGCGAAAAGGCCTGCTCTTCCCAATCTGAAGACGCGCCGGTGCCGGAAAACCCTTTTTTGACATCGGCCTGACAATGTCTGGAATCGGTCACGGAAGTTATAACCGCTTCTCCCGAATTGATTTTAATGCGAACACCGACAAACGCATCCGAAAAAATATCCGCATCCGCCGTCAGGGTTATGTTTCCGCCGGTGCCGCCGGGCGTGAGCTTGACCTTGTTTTGGTAAAAATTGAAATAAGGGCAATACAGGCAACCATCTTTCTGGTAATATTCCCACGGTTCAATCATCCAGACCTCATTGGCATTGCGGCTGATCTGGCGCGGCTCCACATCGGGATGAACAACCAGCAGCGTGTCTGCGCTCTGGGTCCAGTTTATTTTCTTTATCTGCTCTTCCGTCCATGGCGTTTCAAGCTCACTGATATTGACTCCGTCCTTATAAACCCGCAGCTTTTTATCGGAAAAGCACAACAGGTAGGTTTGTTCGGTATTGAACTCGAAAGCAATCAGACGGCCGGGACCGGAAAGCTCGTCAACATATTGCAGTCCCGGACGTCTGGAGACACCGCCGGTCGGATAGATGATGACATTTTGCAGCGTACGCGCTCCGTTTTCGTAAATGCGCAGATCTCCGCGACCGTACAAATTCGGAGACAATTGTCCCGAAGTGAAATTGGTTTTGACCGAAATCTGATTCATTTTCGCACCTCCACCAGCGTAAAGTCTTCAAAACGTCCGGGCGTATCCTGCTGCGCATCAATCGAACGGGCGCGACTGACCGAATCTTCGGCAATTTTGCTTAAAAATTCGGCCCGGGTCGAACTCTCAGTCAGCGGAATGCAAAACTCAAACGCCAGCTTATTAATCAGCGCCTCGCAAAAATAAGCCGGAAAAACGCTTTCGTCGGGACGGTAAATATAGGTCAGGTTAACCTCCGGCATATCGGTATGGAGCTTATCTTCAACGACACGATATTCCACACCGCGTCCCCGTCCCTGAGAACCGGCGGAGATAATCCGCAAAAGGTCAGAGGGCAGCAGATAGGCATAACGGTAATCTGCCAGCGGCGCGGTTTCCAAGCGCCCCAGACGCACCTGCGCCACGGCAAAACTCCACGGATATGAAGACAGCAGTCCGTCGCGAATATAAGGGTACAAATTGGCGGCAACTTCCCCCTCAGCCGTTCCCTCCTCAAAGGAAGTGATGCTGGAAGCCCCGATTTTAAGCAGAGCCTTGGAACATAAACTGATGCTGGAATAGTTCATATTATAAATTCCTTCGTTTTGTAAAAAAAAGAGAGTCCCGCGGGGGGACTCTCTCATCATTTGCTAACAGGTATCGGGTTAAAAACTAGGCTGCCGCGGCCGGCGCAACGGAAGTGACCGTAACGGATGCGGCGGCAACGGCGGTTACCGCCAGCACGGCCGGTTCAATCGCGCTGTCTTTGGAAGCGGAAACCAAAATCATATCGCCGGGACGGACAAACGGCGCCGCATCGTTAAAGTAGCCGGCCCCTTTCACGGCGGTTAACGCATCGGCCGTGGAATAGCTCCACAGCGTAAAGCCGTTGGCGTAGGCCATCACGCTTAAATCTTTGGTGTTTAATGACATATATTTTCTCCTTGATAATAAAAAATTAAGCTTCTTTGCATTTGATGCGGACAATGCCGGTTTCATCAATCAGGCAGGCACCCTGGCTCATCATATTATTGACAAAGTGCGCCGCATGGTCACCGTGCCAGGTGATGTCAGACTTGACGTCCTGACCCGAAGCATGGCCGACCGCCGTTTTATGAAAGATAAAACAGTCGCGGTTGGTGCCGGAAAGCGGCAAACCGGTATGCATAATCCAGTTAATGCCCAGCCATTTGCGGCTTTCGGTGCCCTTCAGGAACGGCAGATTGTCACCGGCATAATCAGAATTGGAAAACTCGGCAATGTTGAGCAGCGCATTCCATTGCAGGGGGCCAACAATGCCAAAACGCTGTCCGTCGTCGGGAACGTCATTTTCGTTGAGCTTGGCAAAAGCGTTCAAGATGTCGGTTTTGGACAAAGCCTTGGTATAATCGCCGACATCGTTGGCATTTGAGGCTTTGCTCAGCGCGTCAATAATCAGTTCGTCGGTTTTGCGTCCCAGCGCATAAGCGCCTGAAGAAGCGATAACGCGGCGTTCGTCAATGCTGAGCTTCAACTCGTCCAAAGCATCGACCCAATCACCGGCATAATAATCCTGCAATTCGCACTCAATCGGCGTATGATCAATGCTCATTACCGGAACCAGGCCGTGACGCGCCTTGCCGGAAGCAATGCCCTTGCCGACGCGCTGAAACACGGTTGACGAACCTTTGACATTATTTTTATAACGAACGGTATTTTTCAATTTTGAACCCATCTGCTGATAAGCCAGATGCACATCGGCTTCAAAATTTTTGATAAACGACTTGGATACTTCTGTAGACATAATCTTTTCCTTATATTTGCCAAAATCCGCTTTCGAAGAAGCGGATTTTTCAGTTAAAAACACGTTACTATTTTATTTTTCCGGATAAAGCTTTTCAAAACCGCGGGTTATTTTGGCGATATAAGCGCTGTCCTTATCCCGCCAGTAGCGCGGATCTTCCATCATTTTCCGCAGGCTGGCTTCGCTCAGCTCTCCGGTCTCCGCGCCCTCTTTCAACAAGGACGGTTCGGCAGAAGACATCATATTGTAAAGCGCAATGACGCCCTCGGAAGTGGAGGCCAGCGCATCATAGACCTCGGGATTGACATTTTGTTTTGCCCAGGCCGAAAGCTGACGCGAAACCTCGTTAAACTTGTCGCGGCCGCCAAAGTGACGAGCCAGTTTTTCCAGCTGGCGTTCCGCTTCAAAATTGACGCTCATCTCATCCAACACCGGCAGAACCCTTTCGCCCGCCAAATCATAGACCAGCTGCGCCTGCTCGTTGGTAAAGCCCTTTTCATAGAACCTTTTTAAGATGTCTTCATCCACATCCAACAGCGGGCTCGGAATGTTGATGCGATACTGGTCATAGCTTTCGGGAATATTGCGGAGATTGGTCTCCACCAGATTGTCGTCCCGTTTGGCCAGATCATTATAAGCGGCAATAAGTTCATCAAGTTTCACCTGTTTTTTCTGTTCGTCCCAGAAAGCATCCGGCAAACCGGACGGACGCCCGGACGTCTGGCCGGAAGACTGCCGCGATGCGGAAACATTCAGCAGATTTTCATTTTCCTGACTTTGCATTTTTGTTCCTTTCTAAAAATCAGATTTTTTGCAACCGCTGAGCGCCTCAATATGTTTCACTAAACGTCTCTGCCCTTCCAGATATCTAAGTTCGGCATCTGAGGCATCGGGACCGAGGCAGCGCTCAAGGGTTACTTTTCTCAAAAAAGAGAGGACGAATCTGCCCTCTCCGGTTATAAAACACCCGGCAAACATCCGCCGGACTTCTTCATCCGACAGTGCCGAGGCGTTATATTCATTCAGCGGCATCGGCAATATTCCCCTGCGGTCGTTCGTTAATCAGCGTGGCCGGAACGTTCAGAATCCGTCCCAGGGTTTTGGCGGCTTCAAACATATTGACCGCCGAAAGCCCGTCCATGCCCAACGCCGTTACCAGATTGATCCATTCGCTGATATTGCTGACGTCTTGTCTGGCCTGAAGCAAAGCCAGCGGAGACTTATACTGCAGGTCGACAATTTTGCCGTCCAAATCAAAATTCATAATATCGCCGCGGCGCCGCAGAATGTAAAAAGCCCTTTTCAGCAGCGGGGTCAGAAGTTCGCTTTGCAGACGTCCGAAGCTGGCGCCCAAGATGCGGGCAATTTCCGCCGAGCGTTCCAACACCTCGGTTGCCGTCATATTCGGAACATTTACCTGCGAAAGGCGATCGGCCAGCAGCGCATGGTTAATCCGGCGTTGCAGATTTTCCAAAATCAACTGCGAAACGTCAAATTTACCGGGAGCCTCAAGCGGCGTCAGTCCCTTGGAACCGACCGCCTTGGGAATGATGGCGCCGGGAACGAGTTTGATGTTGGCCGGATTGAGAATGCCGTCATCATCGGCCTGCCAGATGCCGGTCACCGAAATTGACGCGTTTTTCAATATCAGTTCCACCACCTTGTTGGCGGTTTTAATGTCAGGCAAGGCCTTCATCACCGGAGAACGCCCGTAAACCTCCCCCGGCGCTTTCAGCCAGCGGAAATTTATGAACGGCGAGGTTTCAAAAACGCCTTCCCGCAACACCAGATTGTCTTCGGGACCGGAATTTTCGTCCCAGACGAAAGCCGTATATTCATATCCCGACTGCCCGAAACTGCCGTGTCTCGGAATAACGGCCTCAATCAAGGTCAGACGAAAATTGCCGTCAGAGTGAAAACGCTCCTCCCACAACGGCGGCACTTCCGCTTTCGGAAATCGGAGACGGATACTCTCCAAACCGATTTGCGAACAGCGGAAAGTGGTGTCTATTTTACCGTCCGGGCTTTCTTCCAACGCAATCTCGCGCAACGGAACCGCATAAAAGCGGAAAGCCGACGCCTCGCCGACCGGCGCTTCTTCAAACATCAGGCAGGCAGTGCCGGCCGTAACCAAGTCCAGATAGCACTGATGTATTTCCACGGCAAAATTGGAATGCTCAAAATTCTGCATCATAATTTCCGAGGTTTTTTCCAATGTTTCCGCAACCCGGGAACGTTCTTCCTCCGAGAGCTCTTCACCGCCTTTAAGGCCAAACCATTTGGCCCAGGGCGGCGTCAGTTCCGACAAAAGCGAAGACGCCAGCTGATCGACGGCATCAGGTGCAGTTCCGTCAAACAAATGCAGATTTTTTTTGTTTCCATAATCGGTGCCGACACTTGTCGACCCTGCATTTTCCCGCTGCGGCAGCGCATATTCGTAACATTCCTGCCAGTGGGGAAGCCATTGCTGCTTTCGGTTCTCCGCTCTTTTGAAGCGTTCGATAAGTTTTTCTATTTTACCGTTCATCGGCTATTCTCCGAGCAACTTTTTGCGGTTCAGTTCCATATTTTTCAAATCCAGCAATCCGTTGTAAGACGTGCGGATGGTGCTGTCCATTCCCCGGCGCTGGCGCTCAAGCGCCTTTTTGCGCTCTTCTTCCGCCTTTTTTTCGGCATCCTGCGCCGAAGTATCCGCCGCCGGGACTTCTATTTTCGGCGAACCGCCGCTGAATACTCCTCCCATTTCTTTCTCCTCATAATTTATGTTATAAAAAAAGCCCCGAAAAAAATCGGGGCAGTTAAGTTTAGGTTATCTTATTGACCACTTTCGACAAGATGTCTTCCTTTTTGGCATTCTGCTTTTCCTGACTGCGCTTGACAACGGAAATGCCCAGCACGCCCAGCGCCACGCTCCACAACGACGTGGTTTCTACCAAAGCGCCGATAATATCGGCGGCATTGGGATAATCGGCCAGAACCACATAACAAATCGTAGCCATGGTCAGCAGCCAGGCCGCAGCGACCGAATAACCGAACGCCGGACGCCAAAAGCGGACAAAACGATCCTCGGAAGCAATCTCGCGGCGAATAGTTTCATTAATCACTGCCAAGGTTTTGTCATCATATTCGCCTTCAATTTCCTGCATTCGTTCCGCATGACGATTGACTTCGGAAATCTGCTCGGCAGAAATTTCGCGGTTTTTGATGGCGCTGCTGACATCAAGCAGCGCCGAACCGGCTTTTTGAGCGCAATCGGCATCCAGACGCCCCAAAGATGAACTTACAAACTTTATCAAAATCGGCAGGCCGATTTTTCCCAAAACTTTGCTTATCACCGTTTGCTCTCCTCAATATCGTTATAAAAAACATGGCTGCCGATTTCCGCGCAGGGAATCTTGCCGATTGACCATCGGGGGCAAACGTTCCTGGCATGATAATGCGTGGCGCCGCAGGTTTTGTCTTCCAGAAGACCGGCGGCCGCCCGTCCGGCTATCCTTTTGCAGGCCGCGTATACAGGATCGGAATCGTTAACCCGCAGCAATTTGCGATAGTTCGGATCATCGGTGTTCCAACAGGAAAACTGCCGCGGTTTCTGGCAAACCCCGGCAATATCGTTTCCCCACCAGTATTTTCCGCCGCGTTGCCGGCTGAACGCCACCCGGTTCAGAACGACCATGGCCACGGCCTCCTGTCCGGCCAGCGGTTCTCCCCTGGCCTCTCCCCAAATGGTTTTGGCCAGAATATCGGTTGTTAAGTTTGTCATCTGTTTTTTCCCACCTCGTCTAATTTCTTTTCAATTCTCAATAAATGATTGGTTAAACGGTCTTCAACATCTTTAAGATAGTTGATGGAAACATAGTTTCTGGCAACGTGCAGCTTGAAGTCGGCCAAAGCTTCCCTGACGGAAGCCATGCCTTTTTCCGAACTGTTTTTCAAAACCGCCAGATCTCGATCCGTTTCTTTGCGGTTTCTGGCCATCATCCGAAACAATGTCACAAAAACCGGGAGCTCGACCATGGCTACCCAGCTGGTTAATTCACTAAACATCGTTTATATCCTTTATAGTACGTCAAACCCGGTTCGGGCGGCAAACTGACGGTTTGTGCCCTGCCACGCGTTCATGCGCGTTTGCGAAACGTCCGACACAAAAGCAGGCAGACGCACAGGCTCGGAAGCCAGACATCCGGCGACAGCGTCAAGAGCATCGTCGTGATGAGTGCCGCCGGGACAAAATTCGCGCATTTCTTCAATGAACGGCGTCGACCATATTTTCTTATGAACATTCAAAGCCCTTTCAGCCAGCAGCACTTCAAAAGCCTGAACGATGCGCAACGCCTTATTGGCATTGGAACTGGCTTCCAGCACCGCGGCTCGGTAATTTCTCTTTTGCAGCATCTGTTTTAATATCCCCGGCAGAAACTTTCCGATGCCGTTGACCTCAATCCTGACCGACGACAGGCAATTTCGCTCTAGAAAAGCGGCGACAACGCCGCATTGCTGCGAAGCAATGTTTTCATCCGAGCCGCCTTTGATTTTGATATACTCCAAATCATGCAGCCAATAACGTCCTTCCTCATCGACAAAGACACAGGCAATGACCGAATTGTCCCCTTTGGCCGAAGCAAAAGACGGATCCCACCAGCAGGAAGCCGAAAGCATCCGACGGCCGCCGATTTTCAAACAATCGCGTCCGTTGGCAGAGCTGACGCTGATTTCGCCGTCATACGGACAAAGGCGTTCCGGATCCAGAATACTGTCTTTGATGTTAACCGGTTTCAGCATCATCTGCGAAAGGAATTTGTTCTCCCCCGAACGCTGCCGGACAGAAGCAATTTTTTCAACCGAAAAACGCTCCGGCCAGTTTGAATTGCCGTTTTCATCCAAAATGGGAATCTCCAGTTTTTGAAAATCCAGCAAAAACGGTTTCTGTTCCGGCCGTGACAGATCAAAGCCGGTTTGATATATGGTATAAAACGTATGCGGCGTCCCGATATAAAGCTGCATGCCGTCCGGCGTCAGAATATAGTCCAGCTCGTCCAACCGGGCTCTGAGTTCCTGCCGCTTCAGTGCCGAATCACAATTTTTGGGCACTTCCACATCATCGCAGATAATCAAATCCGCACGCAGACCGGTGATGTTAGCTCCCAGACCTTTGGCCAGCATGGACGGATCACGCAGTTCACGCTCGCGAAGAATCGTAAACTGATCCGAAGCCCATTGGTCCTGATGCGGCGGTTTCATATCAGCGGTAAGCGGATGGCGTTCAATAATACGCTTGACATTGCGCACCATCTTTTTTGCCAGCGCATGATCCGCAGCCATAACCAATATCCGCAGAGCAGAATTACGATACAGGCACCAGGCGCAAAACAAGCCGACAATCGTTGATTTGCCGGAGTTGCGAAAAGCCATCAGCAGACCTTGTCTTGAAGCTGTTCCGCTCCAGAGTTTTTCCAGCCAAAGTGACATTTTTCTCTGGTGTTTGGGAACGTTTAATCCCTGAAGCCGCATCCAGACATAAACAAAGCCGAAAAATCCGATTTTCTTTCGCAACCCTGTCATTCTTCGTCCTTAAATTGTTCACATTCCGCTTCTGCTTCGTTAAGCAAACGTTCTAAAAAACCGTCCGTTTCTTCCGCAGGCGGCAGTTTTATCTCGTCTTCGGTCCAGCGGGCCAGCTTGAGAAGCGTTTCGGCATGCACCACCGCCGATTTGCAGGCATTGTGATGCGCTCCGAACCCTTTGGCATCGCAGGGCACCGGCTGTTCGGAAAAATCCTCATAACTGCGGATTACTTTTGAGATTTGCTGCGGCAGCGTTTTTTTCAATGCATCTTTCAAAGACTGAAGCGTTTTTATTTTCCTTGCAGACATAAAAAACTCCAATAAAAAAAGCTCCAAACCGGCATGCGGTTAAAGAGCCCTTAACTTATTTCAGATACACTACTAGCAAGTGATGTTTTATGATATATATGAAAAAAATCAGCTTGTCAAGACTTTTTTCCTACAATTTTGAGATTTTTTTAATTTTTTATACAATTGATAGGGTGTAAATATGCTGAAGCAGTGTATGCCGACTATTCTTTTGACAAATTCCACACAGCTGAAAATGCCTAACGGCGCGCATTTGAGCGGCGCTCTGGCAAAATTTACGGCAATGACGCGGCAAGCTCTGCAACGGCGTAAACGGACAGGATAATCTTCCTCTGACGAGGAATAATGCTCGGAAACAACAAGCTGATTGGACAGCGGATTGATTTCCAGCCAGGAATTTTTTCCTCCGCGCAGCTTTATCAGGACATAACAATGCCGGAATCCTCTTTTCAACAGGCGCAGCCACCATAGTGTGGTATTGTCCTCAAATACGACATAACCGTGGCGGAAATAAACATCATCATACAAATTACGCATAAATTCCCCCGTTAAAGAATGCGACGCTGCTTCAAATAAGCTTCAAAATTCAGCATCGCCGTTTCCCACAGACGTATTTCGCTTCTTTTGGCACTGCGCTCATAATATGGCGGAACCTGAAGCAGCCCCCATTTGACCATAACGCGCAACTGGCGGTTGTCCAAATGATGATTACGTTTCATTTGCTTTATGATCCGCTGTATATCAGGAAGCTCACAACAACGCGGTTTTCCCCAGTAATCGCTTTTGGAACGCAGACCTCCACTTCTGGCGGATGCCGAAGTACAGAACCAAAACCACACCTCTTCGGCATTTTCAAAAGGTTCAAAATCTTCCCTCATCTCTTCCTCTCAATTAATCAATTGTTAACAAATAGAATTTATATATAAGGTTGTAGGAATTTCAACATAAAAAAGAATTGATTCCTATTAAAAAATATTTTATAGTGATTATATCGTCCAGAAAACAAGACGGAGAGGTACTCATATGAAATACGAACAGATATGGAATGCTGTTGATAAGTTGGCCAAGACCAAAGGACTATCCCCTTCCGGACTGGCAAAACTGGCCGGACTTGACGCAACTACGTTTAATAAGAGCAAAAGAGTTCGTCCTGACGGAAACAAAAGATGGCCGTCACTGGAAAGCATAAATAAAATTTTGGAAGCCTGCGGCCTTAATTTCGAAGAATTTTACTCTTTAGGCGAAAAGGCCGATGATGATATCGACTGCGAAGAATCGTTAATTCCGTTTATAAAATTTTCCCAATTAAACAGAAAAAATGAGTTCATTACAAAAAACATCGATACGACGTCCTGGAAAAGAATTATCTTCCCCGACAGCAAAGATATGCTCTATGCCATAGAAATTGACAATGAGGAATATTTTCCTCTTTATCGCGACGGTTCCGTAATTCTGGCAGCCAGCAACTCTGACATCCGCAAAGGAGATCGGGTTGTTGTTTATAAAAAAGACTGTACCGCCGTTTTATACGAGTTTGTCCGGAGAACGGCCGCCAGTCTGATATTGAAACATCTGTTACGCAGCAACGAAAATATCGAAATTGCCATAAGCGGCGTAAAACTGGTGCATCGCATTGTTTGGGCCGGACAATAAAAGAGAAGCCGATGAATATAAAAAAATATCTGCAGCTCAGTGATGCAAAACTAAGTGAACTGGAAAATAAATACAACTATCTTCCCAAAGATTATGAATTAGAAAACATCAGTCTTTCTCTGGACCGCCAATGTCTTAGAGAAACCCTGCTTATAGCCAAACAAAGACGGCAACAAAAGCAAACCCGCAAAAACGAATTGCTTCTGAAACATAAACGAATGGCTGCGTTGCGCTGCCTGTTTATTAAACCAGAATAAAATCTGTTTGAGCCAAAAGATTGACAAACGTTTAGCGGTTAAATACATAATATTTTGTGTCTTCCGTAACATTTTAGTGAAAATTGCCATTCCGATGGTAATTTATTGTTGTATTTCTTTGCGGCGCGTGGCATAATATACTCAGGCTTTAGTTCTAATTATTTATGAGGTGCATTATGTCATACTTTCGCAAAATGTTGTATCTGTCCGCTTCGGTCTTTATTTTGACCCAGGCTTCCGAAACATTGGCTAATCCTGAT
>CABUUO010000017.1 GCA_902494875.1 uncultured Pseudomonadota bacterium | reverse complement strand
TCGGAAGCCTGGGTCAAAATAAAGACCGAAGCGGACAGATACAACATTTTGCGAAAGTATGACATAATGCACCTCATAAATAATTAGAACTAAAGCCTGGATATATTATGCCACGCGCCTCGAAGAAATACAACAATAAATTGCCGTCAGAATAGCAATTTTCACAAAAACGTTACGGAAAACACAAAATATTATGTATTTAACCGCTAAGCGTTTGTCAATCTTTTGGCGGAGAGGTACAAAAAACCCCGGAGATTGTCCGGGGTTTGGGTTGTTATTTCTTGGCGGAGAACTTGTCCAGTTCTGACTTGTGCGTCTTCCGATAAGTTGCTTCACGCATGGTTTGGAACAATATGTAAAGCAGCGGAATGACAAGCAGACCCAGAGCCGTTCCCAGCAGCATGCCGTAAAATACGGGAACGCCGATGGCAACACGGCTGGCCGCGCCGGCGCCGGTGGCGACAATCATCGGCCATACGCCCAGAATGAAGGTGAAGGCTGTCATCAAAACGGCGCGGAAACGTTCTTTGGTTCCGACCATGGCCGCTTTGACGATTGAAGCGCCTTTTTCCCGTTCTTCTTTGGAGAACTCGACAATCAAAATGGCGTTTTTACTGGCCAGACCGACCAACAGAATCAGTCCTAACTGCGCATAAATACTGAGCGACAAGTTGCAGATGAACAATCCGGCCAAAGCGCCCAGCATTGCCACGGTAACCGACGTCAATACCGGAAGCGGGGTTGACCAGCTTTCATATTGGGCAACCAGGAACAGATAGCCGAAAGTAATGGCCAGCGCAATCAGGTAGCCGATTTGGCCCTGGTTGGCCTTTTCCTGATAGCTCATACCGGACCAGTCGTAGCTGTAGCCGGCCGGCAGCGTCTTAGACAGATTTTCCAATGCTGTCATGGCCTGACCGGTACTGACAGCGGAATTCTGAACTGCCGTGATGGACGCGCTCGGGTACTGGTTGTAACGGGTGACGACGCGCGGCGACAGAATCTTGGTCAGCGTAACCAGCGATCCCAGCGGCACCATTTTGCCGGTTGAGCTTTCGACATAGAGTTTTCTGATACTTTCAATGTCTTTACGATAGTTCCAGTCTGACTGGATGACCACTTTGTTCACCTGCGTGCCGAAGTTTACGTCATTGATGTAGCTTGAACCGAGGTAGTTCTGAAGTACCGAGAAAATGTTGCCGACCGGAACCTGCATTGCTTCGGCCTTTTCACGATCAATGTCAACATAGATGTTAGGCGTTTTGGCCGTGTAGGTCGAGTAGGCATACATGATTTCGGGAGCCTGGTTGATTTTGGCCAGCATCCCCTGCAAGGTTGCGTCAATTTTCTGCGGATCGTCAGTATCCAGAGACTGCAGGCGGTAATCCATACCGCCGCTGTTTCCCAATCCCGGAATTGCAGGCATCTCAAACAACTGAATGTCTGCTTCAGGCAGATTGGAAAGTTTGGCGCGGATGCGGTTCAGAATGTTGGTTGAATATAATTCGTCTCCGGGACGCTTGTTCCAGGGTTCCAAAATGATGACGCCCATGGCCATATTTTCGCCGCTGCCGCCGATCATGGAAACGCCGATAACGTTCATAATATCTTTGACGCCTTTTTCTTCTTTAATTAACGGGAAGATTTTATCAACGAATTTTGAGGTGCGTTCTCTTGAGGCACCTTCAGGCAACTGAATGTTCATCATGATAACGCCCTGGTCTTCACTCGGAATGAACGACGTCTGACTGATTTTCAAAAAGCCGTAGTTGCTTAAAACCAGCAAGCCGAGCAGTACGGCAATGACGCCGACTTTGCGGCCGATAAGCGCTACCAGGCCGGTATAGTGGTCACGAGCCTTATTTACACTCTGGTTGAACCAGAACAGCGGGCCGCTCTGGAACGGTTTCAGCGGACGCAGCAGCGTTGCGCAGAGCGCCGGAGACAGAGTCAGCGCGTTGAGTGCCGAGAAAGCGACGGAAGTGGAAATGGCCACGGCAAACTGTTGGTAAATTTTACCGGTAATACCGCCCAGGAAACCGACCGGAACGAAAATTGCCAACAGAACGAGGGTGGTGGCAACAATGGCGCCGGATACCTGTTCCATAGCTTTTATGGTTGCTTCTTTCGGCGAGAGACCTTCATCTTCCATCAGATAGAGCACACGTTCGACCACAACGATGGCGTCATCCACCACCAGACCGATGGCCAGCACCAGACCGAACAGCGTCAGCATATTGATGCTGTATCCCAGAGCCAGCATAACGGCGAAGGTTGCAAACAAAGATACCGGAATGGTCAGTGACGGAACCAGGGTTGCGCGCCAGTCCTGCAGGAAGATATAGCATACGCCGATAACCAGAATAAAGGTCAGGATGAGCGTAAACACAACTTCTTCAATGGAGGCGTTGATGTAGTCGGTAGCGTCATAGGCAATGAGATAAGTTATGTCTTCGGGGAAGAATGAAGACAGTCTCTGCAACTCGGCCTTTACGCCCGCCATAGTATCCAGGGCGTTGGCACCGGACAACAGGTTCATGGCGATGGTTACGGACGGAGCGCCGTTGTATTGGCTGTTGGCATGATAGCTTTCTTCGCCGATTTCAATGCGCGCGACGTCTTTCAGATAAACCAGGCCGCCCTGTTCAGCCGTGCGAACGACAATGTTTTCAAAATCTTTGACGTTGTTCAAACGGCCTTGGGTTTGCAGCGTATATACCATCTGCTGCGAACCATCACCCGGCATGGCGCCGACTTTGCCCAGAGAAGGTTGGTAGTTTTGGCTTTCAATGGCGGATTTGATGCTGTCGACCGGCAGATTCAAGGCTGCAATTTTGTCGGCATTCAGCCAAACGCGCATTGAAAGTTTGGAAGCATATACGTTTACTTCACCGACACCGTTAACGCGGCTCAAGCTGTTTTTGATGTTGTTTTCAACATAGTCGGCCAAGGCCAGGCTGTTATAAGTGCGGTTGGGAGACAAAACGGTAATGAAACCCAGCATATCCGAAGAGCGACGTTTTACGGTAATGCCCTGACGGGTTACGTCGGTCGGCAATTTGGACGTGGCCTGCTGGATACGGTTTTGTACCTTAACCTGCGCCATATCGGGATCGATACCGACTTTGAAGGTGACGGTCAAAGAATATGAAGAGTCTTCCGAAGACGAGCTCATATAAAGCATGTCTTCAACGCCGTTGACTTCTTCTTCCAGCGGGATACCGACGGTTTTTGAGATAACCTCGGCGCTCGCGCCCGGATAGTCGGCTGAAACGACGACTTCAGGCGGGGTGATTTCCGGATATAATGAAATCGGGAGCGAGAAAATGGCAATGGCGCCGGCCAGCGTCAATACGATGGAAATAACCATCGCAAAACGAGGTCTTTCAATGAAAATTCTTGAAAACATGGACTATTTTGCCTCCTGAGTATCGGTAATGAGCTGAGCCTTTACATTTTGTCCGTCTTTGACTTTCTGCAGACCCTGAATGATGACTTTGTCGTCGCCGGACAGGCCTTCCAGAACAATCTGCGAGTCTTCGATAACGTCGCCCAGAACAACGCGTTTCTGTTCTGTAACATTGTCGTCGTTTACGGTCATGACGTAGTTGCCGTGTTCATCTTGTGCCAGAGCTGCCTGCGGAACCAGAATTGCCATCTGCGGCTCTTTGTTGCCGATACGGATGTCAACGTAGTTGCCGGGGATGAGCAGGCCTTTGTCGTTTTCATATTCCGCATATAAAGTAATGGTTGCGGTAGACGGGTCAATCTCGTTGTCGGAAAAGCGGGATTTCAAGTGATTGACCAGAACCTGTCCGTTAGGCAGAACCAGTTCGGTTTGCAAAGGCTGATCTTTCAGGTTGCTGTTTTGAGCCGACAACATATCTTTATCGGTGACGGCAAAGGCCACGCGAATGGGATTGGTCTGGACAATGCGCGCCAGACTTTCGGTTGAAGAGTTGACATAGTTTCCTTCCGTGACCATGGCTTTGCCGATGTAACCGGTGATGGGAGCTTTGATTTCGGTGTAGTCCAAATCAATTTTAGCGAGTTCGAGATTGGCTTGCGCCTGAGCTACGGCTGCTTTTGCCTGCAAATAATTGCTCTCGGAAGTATCCAGAGTGGCTTTGGAAGCATAGTTTTGCTTGCTCAGGGATTTTTGGCGGTTGTAGTCTCTTTCGGCACGAACCAGACTGGCTTTGGCGCTGGCCAGTTCAGCCTGACGGAGCTCTACGTTGGCCAGATAGCGTTTCTGTTCGATGATGAAAAGAATGTCACCTTCGTTGACCAGGCTTCCTTCCTGAAACAGCACTTTCTCGACGTAGCCACTGATCTGGGGTTTCAGATCGACGCTTTTGATTGCCTCAACCCGTGCAATGTAACTTTTTTTAGGTGCAATGTTGGTCTGAGTTACCTGTTTGATTAAGACTGAAGGCGTGCCGCCGCTCATAGCGGCCATATTGGGCATTTGAGGGGTCAGGCGGGCTTTGAGGTACCAGCCGGCAGCAACGCACAGGCTCAAAACCAGTACTTTTCTGAAAATTGTTCTTTTTTGAATCTTCGTAACTTGCATTTTATTACCTTTCCTCTTTTAAGCAGCCAATTATTATGTCGAATCCTTTACTTACAAACGAAAGAAAATCCGCCGGAGAGTCATTGACAATTTCTTTCCCCACGGCGCTTTTCCAGAAACAATAAAAGATTTCGGATATTTCATTTATATCTATGGTTGGCGCTATTTCTCCACTTTTTTGCATCTTTGTCAATGTTTCTTTTATTTGTTTTAACGGAAAATCCAGAATATCTTCCAGACCTTTATTGGTTTTTTCATATATGCTTTCCGACCATTCCATTTGGTAGATGGCAAAAAACATAAATTTTCTGAATACCGGGTGTTCTTTTATCAATTTGGCATTGTATAAAAAATATTCTTTTAAATCGTTAAGATTATCAATTTGCGTAAATTTTTCGCTTACATATTCATTTACCTTGACAATGACTTCCTTTATCAGCGCTATCAGCAAATCCGGCTTGTTGCGGAAGTGCCAGTATACGGCGCCCTTGGTCAGGTCAATGCGCTTGGCAATTTCGTCGAAAGTGGTTTTGGAGTAGCCCTTTTCGCAAAATAAGTCAAGCGATGCACGCAGAATCGTCATTCGGGTTTTTTCAGCTTCTTCCTTGGTCCTTCTAGCCATTTTTATCTATCCGTTAGTTATAAAAAACACATACATTCAGGGCTGTATGTATCGCAAAAAAAATTAAATTGCAAGTGAAAAAAATAAAATTCCAGTTCTTTTTACCGAGCCGGGCGATAAGGTTTCCGGCTGGCGGAAGATATCCGAAATACGGCGAACCAAACGAGGCAGAGAGACGTTTTCATTTCTGAAAACGGAGAAGATGAAGACAACAAAAAGGCGGGGAAATTCCCGCCCAATGTCTTGAAAAACAAGTTATTTGGTCAGGGCCACGGTATCGCGGGCGATGGCCAGCTCTTCGTTGGTCGGAATGACAAAGGCTTTGATTTTTGAAGTCGGCTTAGTGATTTCGACGATCTCGCCGCGAATCTGATTTTTTTCTTCGTCGAGCTCAATGCCCATGCAGGAGATGCGCTCTAAAACCAACTTGCGAACCAGGGCCGAGTTTTCTCCGACGCCGGCCGTGAAAACGATAGCGTCAACGCCGCCCAATGCAACACTATAGGCGCCAATGTATTTGGCAATACTGTAAATATAGCATTTCATGGCATCTAAAACAGCCTCTTCGCCACGGTTATAAGCCGCTTCGAAGTCACGGGAATCGCTGTAGCCAGTAAGGCCGAACTTGCCGCTTTGTTTGTTCATAATCTCATTGACCTGGTCGGGAGTCAGGTTTTGGGTCTTCATCATATAGAGCGGAATGTAGGGATCAATGTCGCCGCAGCGCGTATCCATAACAATGCCGGCCAGCGGGGTCATGCCCATGGAGGTGTCGATGCACTCGCCGTTTTTGACGGCAGTAATGGAAGCGCCGCTGCCGATGTGGCAGGTAATGATGCGGGTGTTTTTGCCGATGATTTTGGCGGCTTCTTCGGCTACGAATTTATGAGACGTGCCGTGAGCGCCATAACGGCGGATTTTGTATTTGGTGCGCTGCTCTTCCGGCAGGGCGTAGGTGTAGGCCTCAACCGGCATGGTCTGGTGAAACGCAGTGTCAAATACGGTTACCTGAGGAACGTCGGGGAGCTGTTTTTTGACGGCTCTGATAACCAGTACCGCGGCCGGGTTGTGCAGAGGCGCAAGCGTGCCGAGTTCGGCAATTTGTTCAATCACTTCGTCGTTGACCAGAACGGAGTTCTTAAAAACGGAACCGCCCTGAACAATGCGGTGGCCGATGGCGTGAATTTCGTTCAGGTCAGAGATAACGCCGTCCATCAGAAGTTTCATCACTTCCTTAAAAGCGGCGTCATGATCGGGCAAATCGACGCTGACTTCTTTTTTGCTGCCGTCGGCATATTTGATGCCGACAAAAGAGGCGCTGCGGCCGATGCGTTCGGCGTTGCCTTTGGCAATGACGTCGTAGTTTTCGCCGTCAACATTGAAAAGCTGATATTTCAGGGTGGAGGAACCTGCGTTTAAAACTAAAATTTTCATGTGTCAATCTTCCTTTCGGTGGTTTATTTTACAGCTTGCAAGGCGGTGATGGCAATGACGCCGACAATGTCTTCGGCAAAAGCGCCGCGGGACAGGTCGTTGACCGGAGCATTCAGACCCTGGAGCATCGGGCCGTAAGCTTCGCAGCCTCCAAGACGCTGCAACAGTTTGTAGCCGATATTGCCGGCTTCAAGGTTCGGAAATACCAATACGTTGGCATGACCGGCAACATGACTGGCCGGCGCTTTCTTTTGGGCGACAACCTCATCCAGAGCCGCATCGGCCTGAAGTTCTCCGTCCAGTTCGATATGCAGGTTTCTAAATTCTTCCGAGTTCAGAGCTTCTTTAGCCAGTTTGGTCGCTTCGACCACCTTGTCGACTTGTTCGCCTTTGCCGGAACCGTAAGTGGAAAAGGTCAGCATGGCAACTTTGGGCTCAAAGCCGAAACGAATGGCGGAAAGGGAACTTTCGAGCGCAATGTCGGCAAGCTCTTTGGCCGTCGGGTTAATGGTGATGGCGCAGTCGGCAAAAACATAGGGTTTGTCTTTGGAGACCATGACCAAAAAGGAAGATACACCGCGATCCTTGTTGGCGGACTTGATAATCTGCAAAGCCGGACGAACCGTGTCGGCCGTGGAGTGATTGGCTCCGGAAACCATGCCGTCGGCATCGCCGGACTTGATCATCAGGGTTCCGAAGTAGTTGTAATTCTGCGCGGTTTTGAACGCTTCTTCTTCGGTCATGCCTTTGTTTTTACGCAGTTCAAAGAGCAGGTTGGCATATTCTTTGAGTTTCGGGGAGGTTTCGGGTTTAATAATTTCAATGCCGTTGATGTCCCAGCCGTTCTGGGCAAAATCGTCTTTAATCCGTTTTTCGTCGCCGAGCAGAATGATTTTGCAGATTTTGTCTTTGTTGATAAGATGCGCGGCTTTAAGAACGCGGAGATCTTCGCCTTCGGGCAGGACAATGGTTTTGTAGTGTTGTTTGGCTTTGGCCAGAACATCTTGGATGAATTTACTTTCCAGCATGATTTTTCCTCTTAAGTTTTTGAATTTTACTATTGTTTACTCTTAGGAAAACGAAAAGTCTATTAAAAAGTATTGATTGTGTAATAAAAACTTTTGATTATTTAAGTATTTTGTAATAGCATAAGCGCAAATTTCAGATGCGTTTTTAATTTAAAGAGAGGAAAACTATGGAAAGAACTTTATCAATTATCAAACCGGATGCCGTTTCCCGCCATATTACCGGCAAGGTTAACGCCATGATTGAAGATGCCGGTCTGAAAATTGTCGCACAGAAGCTTATTCGTCTGACACAGGCTCAGGCGGAAGAATTTTACGAAGAACACAAGGAAAAGGCTTTCTTCGGCGGGCTGGTCGAGTATATGACTTCGGCGCCGATTGTGGTTCAGGTTCTGGAAGGCGAAAACGCCGTGGCCGAGTATCGCAAAATTATGGGCGCGACCAATCCGGCGGTGGCCGAGGAAGGAACTATCCGCAAAACTTTTGCGCTTTCCATTACGCAAAATTCGGTTCACGGTTCCGACAGTCCAGAAAGTGCCAAACGCGAAATTTCTTTTTTCTTCAGCCAAATTGAAATTGTCAGTTAGGAGATTTTCGTTGCCTGATTTGAAACGTCTGGGTTTGCTTTTGTTCTGCGGCATTATGCTGGCTTTGCCCGCATATGCCGAAAGCCCGGTCTATACAGTTGAAGTCAGCGTCGACGTTACGGACGCGAACGCTTCTCTGGCCCGGGAAAAGGCAATGTTGGCTGCCAATCGCAGAGCCTTTGAAACAGTAGTGCGCAAGATTACGACAGCACAAGGCGCTCAAAGCCTGATGAATTTTACCGATAATCAGATACTTAATTTTATCAAGGAAGTGTCGGTGGTTTCGGAAAAGTCTTCAAACGTGCGTTATATTGCCGATTTGCTGGTGACAATCAATGAAAATATTTTGAAAACCTATATGCAGGAAAAAGAAATCAATTCGGTGGTGGAAGCGTCGTCAAAAGTGGTTGTGGTGCCGGTTTTCCGCGCGTTTGAGGCGGACAAGCCCCTGTTGTGGGAAGATGGTAATATTTGGCGCCAGGCGTGGGAAAACAAGGCGCCGCGGAACAGCTTGGTAAAAATTTCAAGCCTTCCGGCCAATGACGTCAGCTTTGCTGCAATAGATGCGGAAAAGGCTCAGGCTTTTGACAAGGCCGCGCTGGAAGAGGTGCTGTTGAATAATAATGCCAGCGACGTATATGTGGCCGATGCCGTTTATGACGGAATTGACGGTTTAAAAGTGCGGTTGATGTCTTTGAAAAACGCTTCTAATGCGGAGGAAACGATTATGGTTCCCGGAGACCGCGGCCAAAGCGCCGAACTGATGGCTGCGGCGGTGGATATGGTCAGCGCCAAAATCGAAAACAAGGTTAAAACGGCCAGCATTGCCGAAAACCAAATGCTTTCCAGCATTGAGGTCATTTACAATTATCCGGAGCTGCGCGACTGGGTGGCGACCGAAAAGCTTTTGAAGAGCATTGCTTATGTGCGCAGCCTTCAGGTTGAGGCGATGGGCAGCGGCAAGGTTCAGTTTAAGCTGGAGTTTGTTGGCTCTGATGAGAAAGTATGGGCGGCTTTGCGTGCTAACGGACTGAATCTTAAGCAATATGATGAATTTTATCTGCTGGAGCGTTAACCGCTTCCGGTGTTCCTGCTTGAGTAAACGGAGACGAGAATGGTTGAAAATCAAAAGAAAATAAGTCACAATTGGGTATTCTGGCTGGCATTGTTCGTGTTTTTCTGTGTGTCGGTCTATGTCCTGCGTTCGGTACTGCTGCCGTTTGTAGCGGGTATTATCATCGGCTATCTGTTGGATCCGCTGACTTCAAAGTTTGAAAAATGGGGCATGAACCGTACGTTGGCCACAATTTTGGTTATGACGCTGGTGGTGCTCATTCTGTTTCCGCTGCTGGTTTTGCTGATCGGCGTCATTGACGAGCAGTTGGGGCAGTTTATTGCGTCGGTTCCTGCTTATCTGAGTGCGTTTCTGAAAAAGGCCGAACCGTTTTTTGCCGAGCTTCAGGAACGTTTTCCGGGGTTGGAAGCCGATAAGATCAAGCTTTATATCCGCAGCAACATGGCAAACGGGCTGAAACTGGTCGGCTCTATTTTGCGTGGCGTGATAACCAGCGGTTTTGCTTTTTTCAATGTTTTGTCTCTGCTCCTGATTACGCCGGTGGTGGCCTTTTATATGCTGCGAGACTGGGACAAGTTTGTCAGCAAGGTAGACAGCCTGCTGCCGCAGCAGTCTAAAGAATCGATTGAAACCCAGGCTCGGGAAATAGATACGATTTTGGCCGGCTTCATCCGCGGTCAGCTCAGCGTCTGCGTTTTGCTCGGCAGCTTTTATGCGCTGGGCTTATATGTCGTGGGGCTTGATTTGGGCGTTTTGGTCGGTTTTATTGCCGGCATTATTTCCTTTATTCCTTATGTAGGCACTATTACCGGTTTTGTCATCAGTATGGCGATTGCGTTTGCTCAGTTTGACAACCTGCCGCAGATTTTGCAGGTGGCGGCGGTTTTTGCCGTCGGACAATTTCTGGAAGGAAATTTCCTTACGCCGAAGCTGGTGGGCGACAGCGTCGGTCTGCATCCGGTATGGGTGATGTTCGCGCTGCTGGCCGGCGGCGTGCTGCTTGGTTTCTTGGGGTTGATGATTGCGGTGCCGGTGGCGGCGATTATCGGTGTTCTGCTGCGTCATGCCATAGAGAATTATAAGAAAAGTTCTTTGTATCTTGAGGACTGATTTCAGGCAGAAAATGTTTTTTCGACGGATTGTTCTTTGTTTGTGAAGCGTACATAAAAAAATCTGTCAAATCAGGTATTTTTTTAAGAAATATTTAGATATTGGCGGTTATCATATCCTAAAGTCTTTATTTTAGGAATTTGCTATGCTTCAGTATCTGTTTGATTTAATTTCTGCGCCGGATTATTTGGATACAGTTTCTTCTCGGGCATTTATGGCCTTTTTCATCGCCTTGATTCTGTCACTTGCTTTCGGCGGCCGGCTGATTGCTTTTCTGCACCATCATCAGAACCACGGACAGCCGATCCGTGAAAACGGTCCCAAGACGCATCTGGCAAAAAAGGGCACGCCGACAATGGGCGGTCTGTTGATTCTGGGCAGCAGTATTTTGGCAATGCTGTGTTGTGCCAATCTGGCCAATCCTTTCGTTTGGATATGTATTCTGGTTTTGCTGGTTTACGGTTTTGTCGGTTTTGCGGACGACTATGTCAAGGTTACCAAGGAGACTTCCAATGCCATGTCGGCCAAGATGAAATTGTTTTTGCAGTTTACAACGGCTTTGGCGGCAGTTTTGGTGACGTCTTATTTTACGCCGGAGAAAACGCGTTTTACCCTGACTATTCCGTATTTTAAGGAGCTGGCGGTCAATTTGTGGTATTTTTATGTTCCGCTGGCGATGGTGGTCATTGTCGGTGCTTCCAATGCAGTCAATCTGAGCGATGGTCTGGACGGACTGGCCGGCGGTTTGTTGATTGCGGCTTTTGCTTTTTTTATGGTGATTGCCTATATCTGCGGCGGCGATATGGTCAGATATTTTTATCTGATGCCGATTGCCAAGGCCGGGGAGATGGCCGTGGTCTGTGCCGCGGTCATCGGCGGCTGCGTCGGCTTTTTGTGGTTTAACGCTCCGCCGGCCAAGGTGTTTATGGGCGATACCGGCTCTTTGTCGCTCGGTGCTTTGCTGGGTACGGTGGCGATTATGGTTAAGCAGGAAATTCTGCTGGCTATTGTCGGCGGCGTTTTTGTGATTGAGGCCATTTCGGTGATGATTCAGGTTTTCTGGTATCGGCGCACCGGCAGAAGGGTTTTCAGGATGGCTCCGATCCATCATCATTTTGAACAGTTGGGATGGGCAGAAACGACCGTGGTGCTGCGTTTTTGGATTGCGGCTTTGATTTTGGCGGTTGTCGGCCTGCTGGCTTTGATTTTGAAGTAGGAGAAAACGGCAGTGGTTTCTTTTTCGAGAAATAGCCGGAGCATAATTGCCAACTGGTGGTGGACGGTTGACAAAACGCTGCTGACGTTGATTACGCTGCTGCTTGCCATCGGAATTTTTCTGAACTTTTCCGCCAGTCCGTCGGTGGCTAACCGAATCGGTGTCGGCAGTTTTCATTTTATTAAACGGCAGTTGTTTTTTGTGCCGATAGCATACGGCGCCATGCTGTTTTTGTCCATGCAAAGTCTCAAAACCATTCGCCGCACAGCAATTGTCGGTTACGGGGTGGCGCTGTTTCTGATGGTGCTGACGCTGTTTTGCGGAGAAGAAACCAAGGGCGCTTCACGCTGGATTTCATTCTTCGGGTTTTCTTTGCAGCCTTCTGAGTTTGTGAAGCCGACGTTTGCCGTGGTGGCGGCGTGGCTGTTTGAAGGACAGAAAAAATACTGCGATTTTCCGGGCAACCTGTTGTCGATGGCCTTTTATGCGCTGACAGCGGCATTGCTTTTGTTACAGCCGGATCTGGGCATGACCATCGTGGTAACGCTAATCTGGGGTTTTCAGTTTTTTCTGTCCGGGCTTTCCATTTCACTGGTGGTGATTTTGGGGCTGCTCGGCCTGGCCGGCGCGGTGGCGGCGTATTTTATCTTTCCGCACGTGCATGTCCGCGTTGATCAGTTTCTGGCTTCAGAAAACAGTTTGGGTTATCAGATTAAAAAGTCGCTGGAAGCTTTTCAAAGCGGCGGTTTTTTCGGACGGGGACCCGGAGAGGGCGTAGTTAAGGTGAATATTCCCGACGCGCATACCGATTTTATTTTTGCGGTGGCGGCCGAGGAATACGGTATGCTTCTGTGCCTGCTGATTGTGGGCATATATGCAGCGATTGTGGTACGGTCGATGCTGATTTCGGCCAAGGACAACAATCTGTTTATTATCCTTTCCGCCGCGGCTCTTTCGGCATCATTTGGTTTACAAGCGATTATTAATATGGCATCATCACTGCATATGATGCCGACAAAAGGTATGACGCTGCCTTTTATCTCTTACGGCGGTTCTTCCCTTTTGGCAACAGCGCTGGGAATGGGCATGCTCTTGGCCATTACCCGCAAAAACGTGCATGCGGAGGACAAAGATGAAGCGTACGAAGAATAAGCAAAAACCCCTGATTATTCTGACGGCCGGCGGAACCGGCGGTCATGTCTATCCGGCGGAGGCTCTGGCGGAGGAGCTGACAAAAAGGGGGTATAATCTGGCTTTGGTGACGGACAAGCGCGGCAAGGACAATTATAAAGGCAAACTCGGCGAAATTCAGAATTATGCCGTATATGCCGGCGGAATGGTGGGAAAGTCTCCGTGGTTTAAAATCAAGAGTCTGTGCAAGGTCGGCTGGGGAACGCTGCAGGCTTTGTTCATTTTGCTGAAACGGCGTCCGGTCTGTGTGGTCGGTTTTGGCGGCTATGCTTCCTTTCCCTGTTCGGTGGCGGCGATTTTGACCGGAACGGACCTGGTTATTCATGAGCAAAACTCGGTGATGAGCCGAACTAACCGTTTTTTGAGCAAATATGCGGATTTGATTGCGGAGAGTTTTAAAAACGTGCGGTTTGCGCCGCAGCATGTCAAGTCGGTACTGACGGGAATGCCGATCCGCCAGTCGGTTGCAGAGGTCGGAAGTCTGCCTTATCCGAAGCTTGATAAAAATGACAAACTTCAAATTCTGGTGCTGGGCGGCAGCCAGGGTGCTTCGGTTTTCAGCAGCGTGGTGCCTGAGGCGGTGCGGCTGTTGGAACCCAAACTGCAAAAAAGGCTGAAAATCGTGCAGCAATGCCGCAAAGCGGATTTGGAAGAAGTCAGCGCCGCTTACAGGGATTTGCCGTGTGAAGCGATTGTTTCCAGCTTTTTTGACAATATGCCGGAACTTTATGCCGCTTCTCATCTGGCGGTTTCGCGTTCGGGGGCGTCTTCCGTTTCCGAAATCGCGGTAGCCGGCGTGCCGTCGATTTTGGTGCCGCTGCCGACGGCGGCCGATGACCACCAGACCAAAAATGCAGAATGGCTGGCCGATGCCAAAGCGGCGGTTCTGGTGCGGCAGAAGGAGCTGACACCGGTGCTGCTGGCCGGGAAAATATCCGAATTGTTTGATAATTATGAAAAGTTTGAAAAAATGTCTCAAAACGCCAAAAGGGCAGGCATTAAAAATGCGGCCGAACGTTTTGCCGACGCCATAGAAAACGAAATTATTAAGAAAAAATAATCGTTGTCGCAAGTTTTTTAGGAGAAAAATGATGTTCTGGTCCCGTTCGCCTTCCGATGATTTGTTAAAAATTCTGCCGATTGTGCGCGGCAAATATATGAAAGACGTGCCTTTGTCGCGTTATACGTGGTTTGGTGTCGGCGGTCCGGCCGAAGTAATGTATTTTCCCGAAGATGAAGACGATTTGTGCGTATTTATGAAAACCAAGCCTTATAATCTGCCGGTGTTTATTATCGGCGCGGGTTCCAATCTTCTGGTGCGGGACGGGGGCATTCCGGGCGTAGTTATCAAGCTGGACAACAAAAATTTCAAAAAAATGGAAATCGGCAACAACACCATAACGCTCGGCGCGGGCTACCGCAACAAGGATCTGCGCAAAACCCTGATTGAAAAGGGAATCGGCGGTTTGGAGTTTTTGTGCTCAATTCCGGGACTTATCGGCGGTTCGGTTAAAACCAATGCCGGCTGTTTCGGTTCGGAGGTGAAAGACGTGATCGTTTCGGCAACGATTGTCAACGGCAGCGGCGAAAAAAAGATTATCGGTGTTGACGATCTGATGCTTTCGTACCGCAGCAGCTTCTTTCCGGAAGACTGGGTGGTGACGTCCATTACGTTCAAAACCTATCCCGACAGTGCCGAAAACATTACCAAGAAGCTGGACGAGCAGAAAGCTTACCGGATGAAGAATCAGCCTTATAATGAAAAAACCGCAGGTTCCACCTTCAAAAATCCCGAAGGCTTAAAGGCCTGGGAGCTGATTAAGAAGTCCGGTTGTGCGGACTTGCGGGTAAACGGGGCAAGAGTATCCGAAAAACATTGCAATTTTTTAATTAACAGTGATAATGCCAAAGCCGCCGACATTGAAGAGCTCGGTGAAACCATCGTTAAAAAAGTGAAGGAAAAAACCTCCATAACTTTGGAGTGGGAAGTAAAGAGAATGGGAATTTCAAAGTAGGGGATGAGTGACACCGAAGAAAAAATGGAAACGCCGAAACCGGCGGCGGCTGCGGTTAAAAACAATATCGTAACGCTTCCCAAAGAATTCGGATGCAGATTAATCGGCAATACATTGGTTTTGCTGATAATTTTTCTTTTGGCTTTTGTTACGGTTCTGCTCAGCACCGATTTGGTGGCGGAAAAAACCGCGGAATTGCGGGAGGTTTTTTACAACCGGGCGGCCGAGGCCGGTTTTGTGCTTGACGACATTGTGATAACCGGGCGCGAGAAAACCAGACAGTCTGACATTTTGCAGGCAATTGACCTGAAACGCGGCGATAACTTTTTGAAAATAGACATCAATCGTATTAAGCAAAATATAGAAACTTTGCCTTGGGTGCGAAAAGTCGTCGTCAAACGTTTGTTTTTCCCGAATATCTTACAGGTTTCGATTGAAGAGCGGCAGGTCCGTTCCATCTGGCAGATTAACGAGAAGTTTTATCCGATTGATTTTGACGGGAAAGTGATTAACGCCTATTTTAAGCCGGACCGTCCGATTTTGCTGATTGTCGGCGAAGGGGCGCCGGAAAACATTAATTCTCTGCTGGATGAAATCAGCGACGACAGCGGTTTGCTGCAAAGAGTGAAGGTGGCCAATTTTATTTCCGGGCGCCGCTGGAATTTGGTTTTGGACAACATCAAAGACGGCATTACGATTAAACTGCCGGAAGAAAACGTCAAAAAAGCCTGGAAAAAATTGCTGCGTCTTGACCGCATTAACGGGATTCTTAAACGTAAATTAACCATCATTGATTTAAGATTAAAAGATAAAGTAACGGTGAAACTAAAGAAAACCCATGCAGATGAGCGGGTAAAACTTAGGGATGCCAAAGAAACCAAAATATAAATAACCGAAGATTTTCAGGGGGGCAAAATTGACGCATTCATTTAACCGACTGACAACGATTGCGGCTTTGGACATCGGTTCTTCCAAAGTCTGCTGCGTGATTGCAAAAATCAGCCGGGACAAGCGGGTGAATGTGGTCGGTTACGGATATAATGCCTCCAAGGGAATCAAAAACGGCGTGGTTACTGACATTACGCAGGCCACGCTGTCGGTCTGTAACGCGGTTGAGGCGGCCGAGCAAATGGCCAATGAGCGGATTGACCGCGTGATTGTCAACATCTCCGGTGACCGGGTTAAGAGCACCATTAAAAGCGCTTCCATTTCCATAAACAAAAACCGGCCGGTCAACGAGGCCGACATCAACAAGGTCATTGAACGCGGCATCAACAAAATCAACGTTGAAGGGCATGAGCTGATTCATTGCCTGCCGACCAGCTATCGGCTGGATATGGGCGAGGAAATCAAGGATCCGCGCAATATCTTCGGCGAGAACCTTTCGGTTGACATTCTGCTGGGGCTGGTGCCCGACATCCAGTTCCGCAATCTGGCGACGGTTATCGAAAACGCGCATTTGGAGATTGCCGGCAAGGCTTTTTCTTCCTATGCTTCGGCGCTGTCCTGCCTGGTGGACGACGAAAAAGAGATTGGCGCGACGGTTATCGACATCGGCGGCGGTACCACCAGCATTGCCAGTTTCAGACACGGGCATCCGGTGTTTTTTTCTTCGCTGGCGGTGGGCGGCAACAACGTTACCAATGACATTGCCTATGGGCTGACAACCTCTTTTGCCCATGCCGAGCGTTTGAAAACGCTGCACGGCTGCGCATTCCTAACCTCTCAGGACAAGTCGGAACTGATAAATGTGTATCCGGTCGGCGAAGAAGACGACAGTTCAATCAAACAGGTGCCGAAATCGGAGCTGATCAGCATTATTACGCCGCGTATTGAAGAAACTTTTGAACTGGTTAACGACAAGCTGCGCGAGCACGGACTCGCAGACATTTCCAGTCACAGAGTAGTTTTGACCGGTGGCGGCAGCCAGCTTTCCGGCATTCGTGAAGTGGCGGCAATGGTTCTGGACAAGCAGGTGCGTCTCGGCAAGCCGAAAAACATCGTTAATCTGCCGGACAATCTTTATAATCCGAGCTTTTCAACCTGTATCGGCCTGTTGCTTTTCGCTTTGAACTATACTGAAAAGAAGCCGAACAAAATCATCAACAAGCCGGTTCATTCCGAGGGCGGAGTGTTGCAGGGACTGGTTTCCTGGTTTAAGCAAAATTTCTAAAAAGGCGTTCTATGGCCTCCCAGTACAGAAACAGCAAGTAAAATATTCGGTTACGTACGTTTTGTACGTGCCCTCATATTTTCTTTTGTTTCTTACTGTTAGGCTCATATAATGCCTTTTTACAAAAAAGTACGTTTATGCAAAAATTTTAATTTCAAAAAAATATTCCTTAGTAACCAAACCTTAATTTATTGTGTTGTATCCTGACAACAAAGTTGAAATTTTTGTTTTAAAAATTTTTAGTTAGGAAATGAAATGTCAATAAAGTTAGCAGTACCGGAAAAAACAATTGCCCATCTCAAACCCAGAATCTCGGTTATCGGTGTCGGCGGCGGCGGCGGCAACGCCGTAAATAATATGATTGCACAAAATCTGGAAGGCGTTGACTTTATTGTTGCCAATACGGATGCGCAGGCTTTGGCTCATTCTACCGCCAGCCGCAAAATTCAGCTCGGTCTGGAAACAACGCAGGGCCTTGGCGCCGGTGCCAGACCCGAAGTCGGCAAGATGGCTGCGGAAGAAGCCAAAGATGAAATTGAAAAGGAGCTTGAAGGCGCCAATATGGTCTTCATTACCGCAGGCATGGGCGGCGGTACAGGCAGCGGCGCGGCTCCGGTTGTGGCCAAACTGGCTAAGCAAAAGGGTATTTTGACCGTCGGCGTTGTGACCAAACCTTTCCAGTTTGAAGGCAAAAAACGTTCGGATACTGCTGAAGCTGCGGTAGAAGAATTTACCAAAGAAGTCGATTCAATTATTATCATTCCTAACCAAAATCTGTTTAGAATCGCCGATAAGAAAACCACGCTGGCTGACGCTTTTGTGATGGCCGATAACGTGCTTTATGCCGGCGTTCGCTCTATTACCGATTTGATGATGATGCCGGGACTGATTAATTTGGATTTTGCCGACATCAAGTCGATTATGGAAGATAAAGGTAAGGCGATTATGGGTACGGGTGAGGCCGAAGGTGAAGATCGTGCGGTCAAGGCCGCCGAGCAGGCGTTGTCCAATCCGTTGTTGGACGATTGTTCAATGCGCGGCGCCAAAGGCGTTTTGATTAACATTACCGGCGGTTCCGACATTACCTTGTTTGAAATTGACGAAGCTGCCAGCCGCATTAAAGAAGAAGTGGACGAGGATGCTAACATTATTTTCGGTTCAAGCTTTGACGAGTCTCTGGCCGGAAAGATAAGAGTTTCAATAGTGGCGACCGGTATCGGCGACGGGGTTAAAAATGCCCGTCCGAAGGCACCGCAGCCGGCTCAGCATTATGTGGAAGAAAGCTACGTAAGTACGGTGGCAACTCCGGTTGTTCCGAGTGAGGAGTTGGATTCCAATCTGGAAAAGTTTGCGGCGACCAAAGCTGAGGTTCAGGAGGAAACGGTTGCCGAAACAATTGAAAATATTATTGAAAGCGCACCGATTGTTTCCATCAACGAAGATGTAAAAATCGAAAGCGTCAGACAACCTGCGGCGCCGAAAATTTCCGAAGATAAGTTTAACGACTTTGATGATTTGGAAAGATCTTCCGTTTTGGAAGAAATGCCCCGCGCTTCGGCTTTATTTAAGGCAATTATCAATAAAAACGAAGACATTAACGTCAACGAGCAGTTGGAAACAATTCTTTCCAATAATGAGAACGCTTTTACGCCCAAGAGTTCTATCCGCACGGTAGAAGAAGAGCCCGAGCTTTTCCCCAACCATAATCCGGCGCCGTTTGCGTCCCGCCGTCAGGAAGAGCCCGAAGAGCTGATTGTCAACGAGGAGGAAGAATATACGCCGACCCTTATTGAACGGGTGACCGGATTTTCCATTGCTAAGCGCAACAAGAAAAAACAGAAGGAAAACGAACGTTTTCAGGAACCTGTTTCTCCGAGTTTTTCAAATGCAAGCAACGATTATCCGGGTGAGGAGCGTTTGAATCTGGAAATTCCGTCTTTTCTGAGAAGAAAATAATTATTATAAATTAAGTTATAAACCTAAAAGCCTCTTTTAAAAGAGGCTTTTTTCATAGTCGGGCAACATCTGTAAACGCGAGAACCGGCAGCCCCGGAGGCACAAACGCGAGGGCGTTTGATTCCATTAATAAACTGTCTCACGGCCTCCGTTGTCGGCACATTAAAATGTCATCCTGAGCTTGTCGAACACCATCTTGGCAATATTAATAAGGCTGAGATGTTTCGACTGCACTTCGTTCCGCTCAACATGACATTAGACATAAAAAAAACATCCCCGGATAATTCCACCGGGGATGTTTTACGTTATCTATTTAGATTATATACACTTTCCAGCTTGATATTTTTTTCCTTCTCCTTCACAAAGGCATGTCCTCCATTCAACATAAGCTTCATTAGCGCTTTGTGCGTAACTGCTGAGTAAGTCACAATCTTGAGGGCTTCCTCCGGTGCCGCAGGCATTATTTGCCATATCATACTCCCATTGAGCTTGATCGTAATACTCCTCTAATCTAGAACAATCTACAGCTTTTATGCATTTGTCGTTAGAGAGATTATATCCGGCTTTACAAGAATCTAAGCGATATACGGTAGCCCCGTTAGAGCAGTTGGTGTTTTTCTTGGTACAGCTGGAGTAGTTTGCGTTGGCAGGGGCAGATGTTAAGGTATAGCCGCTGCATCCGGCGTCGCAATCTTTCTCACATTTACCACCGCTCAAGTGGTACCCGGAATTACATTTAGTACACTGAGTGCGGTTAGCGTCGTAGGTTGCGCAGTTTTCGACGGTTTCACATTTTTCGTATTTACCGCCGCAGGAAGCGCCGGCGAGAATGCCGTTACAGGTAGACGCATTCTGGGCAAAACGGTCCATGGAGCAGGGGCATCCCTT
>CABUUO010000016.1 GCA_902494875.1 uncultured Pseudomonadota bacterium | reverse complement strand
TTCAGGACCGACTGGGCAGCCTGAGAAGCCAAACTCAGAGAGTTAATGGCCAGCTGCTGTCTGGTCTGCAGAGCCAGCATATTTGCGGACTCTTCGTTCATATCGGCCAAAGTCAGCTTGTCCGCGCCTTCGGTCAATACGTTGATCAGATTATCCGTAAACTCCTCGCGGCTCTGAACAACGGAGTAGTTGTTACCGAAGTCGGAAGCCATGGTACGAAGTTTGGAAATTGCATCTTCAATGTGAGTGATAGAAGTTTCAATGCTGGCATCCTTTTGCCAATTATTCTGAGCCTGAGAAATACCTAAACCTTTGGAACTGGCATCGACACCCTGAATTTCAATCATTGAAGAACGGTCTTCATTGAAAATCACTTTCAAATTGTTTTCCTGCAACAGGTTTACACCTTTGTAGCCGGCATCGTTGGCCAAAGCGTCAATCTGTTCCAGAATTTGATTGAACTGTTTAGCATAGCTGGTGCGTTCCGGCGTTTCGGCCGTAGCATCACCAGCTTTGCGGCTGCCCTCAATACCCAGCGCTTTTAATGCCGTAACATTTTTTGTTACGCCATCACTGAAAATTGTGAACTGTTTATTTTTGGCAGTAACCGAAAAAGCCTTACCATCAGCCGCAGCTTCAATACCCAAGCTGCCCGCCGCATTATTTATAGCGCCGGCAATGGTTGCCGAGTTGGCACCACTGGTACCATCCAAGGTTACAACGACAGCAGCACTTGTCTTATCCGCAAGACCGTCATTTCCTTTGCCGTCATCGCCATTAGTCCAAGAAATAGACGAGCCATCGGTTGAAGACACGATAATACCACCCTGTCCATCACCCTTAGCATTTAGTCCTAGACCTTGCAACTGGTTGACTACATTAGCTTCAACAGCTGAGGCGTCCCCACCACTGACCGCAATATCATGCTTTGATCCATCCCCCAGATACACAGTAAACTTTTTGGAATCATCAGCATCAGATACTTTCAGGTTAAAAGTGCTCAAATCCGTACGAGCATCCATAATTATGTCACCTTCAACCGGCTCCAAAATCTGGTTTGACGAGATTGCATATTTATCAAAATTCGATGGTACGTCGCGCGCCGAGTTGGCAATAGCCTTAGCCTGCTCTGCAAACGAGGTGATAGTGGTGATTGCCTCATCCGCCGCCTTAATGGTCTGAATACCCTGCCCCATGCTGTCAAGCAGGTTACTCAGGTCATTTGCGCGGTTGTTTAAGGATTGAGCGGTGTAATAGGAAGAAGGGTTGTCGATTGCCGAGTTTACCTTCTTTCCGGTTGAGAGGCGCTCCTGCGTCATATCCATCAGGCTCTGCGTATTCTGCAAAGACAATAAGTTGGAGCGCATACTCGCTGTAAGTGAAATATCTGCCATTTCTTTTCTTCCCAATACTGTGGAACACATAGCCCGTATTTGTTACTCTTGGACGGGCTGTTATTATTACGTCTTCACAATTATAGTTTCATATAAGCAAATAAGCTTTTTAAGTATATTTTAAAGCATTCTGCAATAACATAAATAATATGTTTTTTTATTTTGCCTACACTCGTCTAAAACCTTCAGACAGAATATCTGTAAATAAATTATTAACTTTTTCAGTAAATTGTTAGATAAAAACCTATTTTATCCACAGTTATTTAGACTAAATTTCGCCGCGAAGTGCCGCCCCAAACAGCTCGTCTTCCTTTTTTACCAGCTTGTCGGCATTTTTTATGGCGCTGTAATAGTCTTCGTTAATAATGTTTTCATTAACAACCGAAATATAAGGAATCAGGCTCGGCGCCGCATTTTGCAAATCACGAACATATTCCAGATAAATAGGCCGCAGCTTGTCGGCATTCTTGGAAAGATACATCTGCTGCACTACAAAATATACGCGCTTACTCGGCGTATTGGCTTCTTTTTCCCGCAGGATAAACTTTTCACGGAGAATAGGGACATTGCCTTCAATATAAAATCTGGTGCGTTCTCCGTCATTGGTAATCAAAGATTCACCGATAATAATGCTTTCGTGCGGTTTCAGCTCAATTTTTAAAGGCATTTACTACTCCCTTTTTAATTCTTTTTTTATAAAACTGCGCTTATTATATAATTATTTTATTTTTTTTTGCAAATCTTTATTTTCTATTGTATAAACATATCGACTAAAAACATTGGGGTGAGAAAATTTTATGACTATCGTCAAAAAATATTTCAGCGAAGAACAAAAAGCAATTTATCTGGACGCGCTGTGCTTTATTTTGAACATTGATAAAAAGCTGAACGAAAAAAAACTGGATCATCTCAAGGCTCGTGCGTTTGAAATCGGTTTTGACCTTAGAAAACTCAAAACCAAATGCAGCCTCAAGGCTCCTGAACTGATAAAGCTTATTTCCGGCATTGAAGACATTCGCCTGAAGCGTTATGTCGTTCGGGAAATGATTATGCTGGCCATTGCCGACCACGAACTGACCGACAAAGACGTTGACACCATATATCATATCGGTACCCAGAGCGGCGTGTCCCAAGATAAAATAGATGACTTCTTCTTATGGGCTGCGCGCGGTGTCGAATGGCAGATCGAAGGCATTAAACTGGTTGAAGAAGACTTATAGCCATGCCTGCCGAACCTCCTATTTATGCCATTAAAGGCGCCGAGCTCAGTTTCGGCGCCAATAAACTGTTCAGCGGCGTTGACCTCTACATCAACCGCGGCGACAAGATATCGCTGGTGGGGCGCAACGGTTCGGGCAAATCGACGCTGCTGAAGGTAATTTCCGGCGTTATAGAGGCCGACCGTGCCGAAATATTCATCCAGCCGGGCATTAAAATCTCCTATATGCCGCAGGAGCCGGACTTTTCCGGATTTAACACCTTGCGGGAAGTCGTGTTGTCAGGCCTGCCTGGCAACGGACACGGTGAAGAATACAAGGCCGATATTCTGATTCAGCAGTTTGCCATCGCCGCAGAGCAAAACCCGGCGACCGCTTCCGGCGGAGAAAGGCGCAAAGCCGCTCTGGCCAAAACGCTGATCGGCGAACCGGACATTCTGCTTCTGGATGAGCCGACCAACCATCTGGACATTGCCGCCATTGAAATACTTGAAGACATTATCGGGCAATTTAAGGGAGCCGTCGTCGTTATTTCGCATGACAGAATGTTTTTAAAACATGTCTCCCAAACGACTTTCTGGCTGGATCGCGGTATTATGCGGCGCAACAACAAGGGGTTTCAGTTTTTTGAAGAATGGCAGGAACAGGTCATTGAACAGGAAATTATCGAGCAAAAGAACCTTAACAAAAAACTGGAAGAAGAAACCGAATGGCTGCACAAAGGCGTCACCGCCCGCAGAAGACGCAATCAGGGGCGCCTGCGCCGGCTGCAGCAGCTGAGAATCGAACGCCGGGAACAAATGAAACAAATCGGCAAAATAGATTTGAACGTTGAAGAAGGCGATTTTCGCTCCAAGATGGTCATTGAGGCCAAAAATATCAGCAAAGCCTTTGGCTCCCGTATTATTGTCAAAGAATTTTCCACCCGTATAATCAAAGGCAACAAAATCGGCATCGTCGGCCCCAACGGCGCCGGCAAGACCACCTTGATCAAGCTGTTGACAAAACGTCTGGATCCCGACAGCGGATTTGTCAGAATCGGCAAAAATCTTGAAGAAGCCTATTTTGACCAAAACCGGATGTCGCTGGATCCGAAAAAAACCTTATGGCAGACCCTGTGCGACAAAGGCGACCATATTCTGGTCCGGGGTTCCTACCGCCATGTAGTGGCCTATCTGAAAGATTTTCTTTTCCGCCCGGATCAGGCCCATTGTCCGGTTTCGGCGCTGTCCGGCGGCGAGAAAAACCGTCTGATGCTGGCGGTCGCTCTGGCTCAGCCGTCAAATTTTCTGGTTTTGGACGAACCGACCAACGATTTGGATATGGACACGTTGGATCTGTTGCAGGAAGTTTTGAGCGATTATGAAGGCACATTACTGGTTGTCAGTCATGATCGTGATTTTCTTGACCGAATTGTCACGTCCGTTATCTATATGCCCGGAGACGGTACCGTATACGAACATGCCGGAAGCTACAGCGAACTCCTGGAAAAACTCCCCTGCAAAATGCAGAATACCGGCAAAGGAAACAAAAAGGCTCCGGTTAAAACCCAGACGCCTGATGCGCCTCAGTCTTCAAAGACGACAAGGCTCAGCTACAATCAGCAGCGGCTGTTAGACATTCTGCCGCAAACGGCCGCCAAACTCGAAGCCGAAATTGCCGAAATTGAACAAAAACTCGGTGATGCGGACTTATATATCCGCAACCGCGAAGAATTCGACCGGTTTAGCCAGTCCCTGGTTCAAAAACAGAAAGAACTGGAAGACACCGAAAATCGATGGCTGGAAATTCAAATGCTGAAAGAAGAGCTTGAAACAGCTAATTAGTTCCGTCTTTCGCCGAAGAAGCGCCCTGCAACAGACCGACGATTTCATCGAACTGCGCGGTAACCATGGCTCGTTCGGCCGCCGATATTTTTTCGACATTCAGTTTTTTGTATTGTTCGTCGGCATATTTAATCAGACTTTCGGACACATCAATATCGTTGCTGTTTTTGGCCTGCTCCAAAATCATTTTATTGTTTCTGACAATAAACTCATCTTTTTTTATAGTAGAAACGATGGCGCGCAATCTGGTTTCTATGTAAAAGAAGCGATCGGCGTCCCACCTTTTGCGTTCAAGCCACGTCGTTACTTTGGGGTTGGCCTCTTTCAACGAAGACGACGCCGTCATTGAAACCTGAGGGCAGCCGACCTTATCCATCCCTTCCGCCAGATAGCGGTTCCAGGTTTTGAGGAAAGCCCGCAGCTCTTCCGCAGAAATTTCCCGGGACTGAGAGACAACACCATTCGGATAAACCGGCGCGAACCCGTCTTCCGTATAGGTATAGGCGGCATAAGCGGCAAACAGCAAAATCAGACAGGCAACCGCAATCGTAACGACATAGAGCTTTTTCTTCATTGGTTCTTACCAGCGCAGATTGGAGATGACAAAATCGGGATAAGTGTCAAAATTAATAGCCAATTCCCGGGTTTTGGCAACGTCGGGAATATATCCCTCGCCCAGAAAATTAACATGTACGCCTTTGGAAATCAGCGCGCTGGAAATTCCATACAGATTGGCCCCCTTAATGTCAGTGGTCATATTGTCGCCAATCAACAAAATCCGCTCTTTTTTAACATCTTCAAAATCTGCCAGGGCATATTCCATAATTTTGGCATCGGGCTTGCCTACCGTAATGATTTTTCCGCCCAGAACGGCATACTGTTCGGCGACGGCACCGGGAGCGACGCAGACTTTTCCGGCACAGTAGCTGGAAGTATCATTTCCGGCACAGACCAGAGGAATACCCAAACCGGCGGCATGTTCCAGCAGCGGGCGGTAGGTATCTACCGTGTCTTCGGCATCGGCGACACCGCCCATATAAAGAAAGTCGGACTTGGTCATTTCTTCCGCCGGCTGATAGTCAAGTCCTGAAAAAATTCCGGTCGCGGCAGCATCGCCGATTTTGTAATAGGCGGTTCCGACGGCGGCGTATTCCCCGTTGCGAACCTTTAGACGATGATGCAGAATTTCGCCGGCAGAAACAACGGAATCAAACAAAGCGACGGGAACTTTGTTTTCATGCAGCCAAGAGGCCAGAGCAGCGACGCGCATGGACGAATTTGTCAGCAGAATGACTTTCTTTCCGGCTTTTTTCATACGAATCAAGGCATCCTGCGCCTCAGACTTTATGCCGGCACCATCGGTCAATACGCCGTATAAACCGACGACAACAGCGTCAAAATTATCAATAATTTTGGAAATATTGACGATGGGTTTTATCATTTTCATTATTTTATTCCCAATATTAAAAATTTTTTCAATATGTTTAAAATTATGCTAATTCTTTTTTCATATCAAGCAAATAAACCGAGTTTTAAGCTGCTTTTTAAGCCTTCGGCGCCGCGGCCAGAGCCTTGATGACATAATTGGCCGCCGTTAGTCCGAAGATGGCGGTTATGGTCGGCAGAGACCCCAGTGCCGCGCGTTTGCGGCCGTTGTTTTCATTCTCTGCGTCCCCGCTTTCCGCAATTGCCCCTGCGGGCAGAGATATCTGCTCGTCGGAAAAAACGCAGTTTATTTTTCTGAGATCAATGCCGCGTTTGCGAAGACGCTTGCGAACAAACTTCGAAAGGCTGCAATTTCTGGTGTCGCTCAGGCGTCCGCAGCGAACGCACGCGGGATCGGACCGCAGCGCCGCTCCCATGGAAGAAATAAACGGAATACCGTCCTGATAAAGCGCTTCGATTAAACAGCATTTGGGATTTAGCGCGTCTATGGCATCAATTACATAATCCGCCTTGAGATTCAGCAACTGCGGCAGCGTATCGGCATTGACGAACATATCAAATGTTTCCACCCGGCAGGCAGGATTGATTTCAGCAACGCGTTCCCGGGCGACATCGGTCTTTTTCCGCCCTACGGATGAGGTCAACGCCAATATCTGGCGATTGACATTGGTAAGCTCAAAGCGGTCAAAGTCAACCAAAATCAAATGTCCGACACCGGCACGGGCAACTGCCTCCAAAGCATAGCCGCCTACGGCACCGAGCCCGACAATCATGACCGAAGAATTTTGGAGACGACGCAGCCCGTCTTCTCCCAACAGCAGCGACGTGCGCAAGAATCTTTCATCTACCATGGCTTGATGAACTCCAATGAATTTTGATATACGCGGGCGGAAAATTCTTCCGGCGCCCGATTAAGCATTGCCGCCAGCCGACAGGCCAACTGAGGAACAGCGTCTGAGGCAATATTTTCATCGCCGCGGAAAGGCCCGTCGGTTTCCAGCAAGAGACGCTCCGACGGCACCGCACCGACAAGCTCCCGGCAATCGGCATATTTTAAAACCGACGGCGAAAAAGAAATGTAGCCGCCGCGTTTCACCGCCTGTTTCAGCAATTCTTTTTTGCCGCTGTAAGAATGAAGGACAAATTTAGCGGGCATATCCGTCCAACAGTTTTCCAACCAGTTTTGAGCCTTAACCGCATGAACAATCAACGGCCGTCGATACTTCACCGCCAACGCGGCATGACGTCTGAAAATCAGATTCTGGGGCTCGGCGTTTTCATCGCGGACACGGTCCAGTCCCGCCTCTCCGACCAAGGCCTGCGGAAAGCGCCGCAAAAAAGTTTCCAGCCGTTCTTCCCAGCCGTCTTTCCGTTCGGAAACATACCACGGGTGAAGGCCGAAAGCGGGAAGCACTTTTCCGGGGAAATCGCGCGCAAAGGCGGCCAACCGTTCCCAGTCTTGTTCCCGGACAGCGGCACAGACCATTTTTTCGACACCGGCAGTCTGAGCCGCAGCGACAATATCCGTTGCACATTTCCGTTTATAATCTTGCAAATGGATATGAGTGTCGATAAACTGCATAAAAAATTTCCTTAGCGAAATATTGGAATTAGAAAGGGATTTTAGTTAGTTATGAGTATTTTGACAAGACCAATTTTAGAAATAAACTTAAATCATCTGGTTAACAATTACCGACTGCTGCAAAAGCTGGCGGCTGATTCAACACCGACAGCCGTGGTTAAAGACGACGCTTACGGGCTTGACGCCAAAATCGTGGCCAAAACACTATATGACAAGGCGCACTGCCGCCACTTTTTCGTGGCTCATGCCGTTGAGGGTGAAAGGATTAAGAGCCTGGTTCCCGACGCCGAAATTTATGTTCTGCAGGGCATTGGCGAAGACAGTCTGGAAACCTTTCAAAAACTGAAACTGGTTCCGGTCATTTCTTCTCCGGAAATGCTGGCCTTTTGGAAAGAACACCGCATTGAGGAAATCAAACCGGTCATTCATATCGAAACCGGGCTGAATCGTCTGGGTTTCCGCGAAAAAGAACTGGAAGCTCTGAGTGATGCCGACCGGCAAATGTTTGGCATGGTGATGTCTCATTTGGCCTGCGGCGACGAAAAAGACCACTTTATGAACAAGCACCAGCTGGAAAACTTTACCCGACTGAAAGAAAAATATTTTTCCAAGCTTCCTGCTTCGCTTTCGGCCTCCGACGGCGTTTTTCTCGGGCGCGACTTTCAGCAGGACATGGTTCGGCTCGGGGCGGCAATGTATGGCATAAATACCGCTCCTTACCGCGAAAACCAAATGGAAAACGTGGTTTACATCAAAGCGCCGGTATTGCAGATTGAAGATTTGCCGACCGGGGAGTTTGTCGGCTATTCGGCAACCTACCGCGCCAATTCTCCGCGCAAAATCGCCATTGTTTCCATCGGTTACGGCGACGGCATTCCGCGTTCGCTTTCAAATGTCGGCAAAATCTTTTTTAAAACGCTCGGCAAGCTCAGCGAAGCGCGGATCATCGGTCGCATTTCCATGGACAACATCATCTGCGACGTGACTAACGTAGAAGGGCTGAAAGTCGGAGATCTGGCTTTTCTCGCCGATGATTTTTACACTTTGGACGACATGGGACGCGATGCCGGAACCATATCTTACGAGATATTGTCAAGGGTCGGCAAAAACACGCGTTACATCCGCAAATACACCGCATAATAAAAAGCCGCTTTCCAGCGGCTTTTTATTAACGTCCCTCATTCAAATTTATGGCCCGACGGGTTCCGGTTTTGCCCGCTTTAGCGGTCACGGCCTGTTTGTCCGAAGCGCCGAGCTCTATATATTGCGGAATACCGCCGGCTTTCTTTATCTCGTTGAAAATTTTCTTATGCTCGCTCTTGGGAGCAAAAATTTTTCCTTCGCCGGTATCAGGATTGAAAGCAACAAAACTTTTCTCGTCGACATCCCGGAACTGAATTTTGCCGGTATAAAGCTTTAAGGCTTTTTCCCGATCCGGATTCATAAAGACGGTCTGTGCAATAGCCTGACTGCCGATATCGCTTTTCTTCCGCAGTTTGTTCGCCACTTTCAGCTTATTGACAATCTTATCATATTCTTTGCGTTCTTCCGGGGTCAGCTTGAGAATGCTGAATGTTCCCGAAATGACGGTTTTTTCTCTCGTTTGTGTCGGAGTCATCACTTTTTCGCTCGAAACCGTTCCCAGTTTGTCAATGGTGGTGCTGCGTTCAATGACCGTGTCGCCGCGAACCTCCGTTGACGAAGCCCGCACCTTTTCGCGCGCAGTCTGCAAATCATAGTAATATTCTTTACCCATGTTTTTTTCTACGGAAACGCGAATAAAGGTCTGAGCCGATTCCGGCTTGTCAAAACGACGAGATTCCGACATAATCTTGCCGGCTTTTTCCGCTGCGGCTTCAGGCGTAAATTTGAAAGACAGGAGATCGACCATGGCCTTATATACCTTTTTCTCGCTTTCGGAGGCTTTTTTCAGGTCAAAGACTTCGGTTTTGGCTCTGACAGTGTCCTGAGCCCTGGCTTCTTTGGGATTGGCAGACAGCAACAGTGCCGCAATTCCTACAAAAGCGCCTTTTTTGAATACTTTCTTTACCTGAGCCATATCTGTTCTCCTAAAATTATATTATCAGCCGTCCGGGCAGAAAAAATGCCGCAACCGGTGCAGAGGCTGCGGCAATAACTGTTATTCGCTGCGACCAAGGTTGTTGAGCGCCATATAAAAGTCGGTCGCTGCGGTCTGAGCCGTTTTGCCCTTTCCTTTCTCCGAATTCAGGTTAACGGCAACGCGTTCGACCACGACACCCGGTCCTTTTTCTTCACCGGCGGCCTGAAGGGTCTTTTGCTTGTTTTCTTCAATTTTCTTTCTGGCGGCAACCACTTTACCTTTGTTTGCGGAAGCGGCTTCCTCATATTCGTTATGCTCCTTGTGACCCTGTTCCAAATTAATGGCAATGCGTTTCTTGCCCCTGACGGTATCACCCGGAACATAAACAGGTGCGCCTTTAATCGTGTCGCCGGGGATGATAACCGTTTCACCTTTAATGGTGTCTCCCGGAACATAAATCGGATCACCCTTAATAGTATCGCCAGGCAGGATAATCGGTTTAGCCTTTCTGACCTGCCCTTTTACCGGAGTTTTCTTGCGAACCGACGCTTTTTTCTCATTGCATTTGCAACGGCCGTCCTCAATTTTTTGCTCGAGACTGTCAACCCGGGCATTGAGCATATCCAGACCTTCGCACGGATCACAGGAAATATTCGCTTTTATTTTCTCCTCTACGGTTTCAAGCAGATCCTTTTTCATATCTTCTTTCTGTTTGTCGTTGCACTGTTTGACGCCAAACAGAGCTGTAGCGGTAATCGCGACATACAACAGCGGCTTTTTCAGCTTATCCCAAGTGCGTCTCCAAAAACCCTCCTTTTTGGCGGGCTGTGCCGACGCAGAAGCGGAATTTCCGCCATTGCCGGAACCGCCGTTAACAGGAACAATACCGACGGCCGTTCTGCCTTTGTTGTTCTTTTCTTTTTCCGGTTCCTGATTGTTCAGGACAACCGGAGCAACGAAAGTTTTACCGTCTTTTTTCTGCTCATTTTCCGCAGCACGAAACATTTCCGGCGTAGCGACAAAAGTTTTATTGTCAGTATCACCGTTCCGGTCGACGTTAACCAAACCGGCACGATATTTGTTTTTCTCTTCTTCAAGACGGGCTTTTTTATCAAGGGCGGCCTCGCGTTTGACAGCATTGTCTTTCAGAGCGCCGACAATTCCGGAAATTTTTTCGTTTTTCTCTGCATTTTCCAGAACAATATCATTCATGGAAACGCCGGAAGCCATCAGAAGATCCATCTCGCCTTTGGTCAAATCGGCAAAAATGAATTTTCCGCCGTCCATTCTGGCTTTGCGTTTTACGGCTGCCAGTTTGATTTCGTTGTTATATTCGTCACGATAATTTTTGGCCAGTTTCTTTTCATGAGCCGTATATTTATCCGAATTTTGAATGTCTTCGCAAGTGCGATTGTTGATGGCAATGGACAAATTGTCTTTCAGAGCCGCATCATCAAGACCGGCATCCTGAGCCGCCTTACGCAGTCTGGTCAGTTCGGCCACAGTCATAACCGCCAGTTCCTGACTGGTCAGAACCGCTTTCAGCTCGTCTTTTGTCATCTTTTTGAAATCGCGTACCATTTTTTTAATTCCCCCTAAAAAATCCTTTATCTACTAGAATTGTCTGTACTTTATCATAAAAAAACAGAAAAAGCAATTGTATTTTTGTCGAATTTCGCGAATTTTTGTATTTTGACGCAATTGTCAAAAAAGTGTAACAAAAATACCGACCGATTGGTTTTGAATGACGGAACCGCTTTGAGATCAGCGGTTCCGATATTGTTATGCCATCTCTTTGCCTTTGTGAACCGCATTGACATTTACTGTCGTCTGACGGACCGGCGTATGCTCGGCCGGCGCATTGCCGCGCAAAGCCTGAATTTTCTGAGCGTCGCTTTTATCGTTATGAACAGCAGCTTTTTCTTCTTCCGTGTGAGTCGGCTGCGTCTGATTTAAAAACGCGTTACGTTCAGCGGCCTGAGTGGTTTCAAAGTCTTTTTTGGCTTCGGTTTCATAAGTCTTAATCATATCCTTGAAAGTACGGTCGGTATTTTTATTGTCCGCCTGCCATTCTTTGTCAATGGTCTGCTGAACGGCATTGGCCTGTTCAACCGTCAGACGTCCGGCTTCAACCTCCGCGCTCAGGCTTTGGTTTACGGCCGCACCGATGCTGGCGCCGTTTTCATAACTTTCACGCGCATTGACCAGAACATTCAGCATTTCGCCGTTGCTCGGCATATTGGCTTTCAATGCGGCTTCCTGCTGCAACTGAATTTCTTCTTCAGCGGCCTTTTCAGAACCCTTAACCCATTGTTTCAGCATTTTGTCCGGATTATCTTTATTTTCTTCCATCAGGTTATCAACCGTTCTGATGGCGCCCTCGGCCTGTGCCAGCGTCATGTTTCCGGCAGCGACCTCCGCCTGCAGCGTCTGGGCGAAAGCATCTCCCATCGGCATACCGTTTTTATAGGCTTCCTGCGTTTTCAGGGCCAGATCGTGCATCTGCTGGTGGCTCGGCATACTGCTTTCCGGCGCATGGCTTTCTTCCTGTCCCTGATTGAAGAAAGTTGCGGGATCTTCACCACCGGTTGCGCTCAGACCTTTGGCAGCATTAATATAATCCTGAATGCCTTTGCCCGCTTCCGAGTTCGGATCAATACCATGACCGGCCATAAACGCGTCAACCTGAGAAAAATCTCCGCTTTGTTTGGCACCGGCAATCAATCCTTCCAAATCAGCCAACTGTTCTCCCGGCATCAGCCCGCTGGCGCTCAGTGTGTCATGAGTCATGGCTTCAATGCTCACCTCAGCTGCTCTGGCTCCTACCTCCTGCACATATTCTTCATGCGTCTGCTCTTTGGGCTGTTCTGCCTGGGCCTGCTGTTCGGCAAGCTGTTCATAGTGCGCTTTCAGTTCCGGATCAACAATATGGCCGTCTTCATCAAAGGTCTGACTGGCATGCGCATGAATAGCTTTCAGTTGTTCTTCGGAAAACTCGCCGTTTTCCATCATGGAATGCAATTCGGCCGAAGAATGCCATTTACCGTCGTTCAATATCTCGTTGATGCCGCGCGGGTCGGCATCAAACGCCCGATCGAGCTGTGTTTCGTTAGCCGTTGCCCAACCCTGTCCGTGATCTGCGTCAAGACCGTCGACAACGCCATCATTATCTTTATCCTGCATCATCATCTGCGCGCTCTGGAAATCTTCCGGATGCGTCATAATGTAGCGCTGCATGTCCTGCGGAGACATTGAGTCAACCCTATCCGGACTTAACCCCATTTGCTCCAAAGTAGCGGCCATTTCCTGCGGAGGCATAGATTGTAAATTATGCGCGGACTGGACATTCTCGCTTTCCGCCGTAATTCCGTCCACAGCGGCGGTTTGGGCGGACTGTTCCTGGGTATTTTGCGTTTCCGCCGTCTTATCGTCAGCGGCGCTCTGCTCTCCGCCGTGCATGGCATTATTGATCATGCTACCGGCAATAATACCGACGGTGGCATCAAACAATTCTTTTTTGGATGCGTCAAACCGGGCTTTGGTTTCTTCCGAATTGCCTTTCATCCAGCCCTTCTTCTGGGCAAAAAGCTGAATGCCGTAGGTTGCCGTTTTAATAGCCTTAGGCGCAACGGCCAAAACCTGGGTGGCGGTTTTCAGCGCCGGTTTAATCTTACTGGCAAGTTCTTCTCCGCCAATACCCATACCCAGCGCAGAGCCGACTGCAGCCAAGCCGGAAGTTGCAAGTCCTAAGCCGACATCCAATTTGTGTTCCATAGCATATTTGCCAAAAGATTTTCCTTCTTTGGCTGCGGCATTTTTAAACCCTTTATAAGTATCATAACCGCTTTTGACGGCCAACAATCCCAAACCGACAGGCCCCATGGTTGCGCCGACAGCTGTATAGATTGCGACACCTTTTCCCCGTTTGGCAATAACCTTGCCGGCTCGTTTGGCATAATCCCAATATTTGCCGTATTTGCCGCTCATTTTTTCGTCAAATTTTTTCAGTTTGGCCTCGACCTTCTGAACGGCAGGAATATTACCGACTTTGGTCTTCATGGCTTCTTTGACGTTATTCATCTCAGCGCTGACCATACCGGCGTAATCGGCAATGGATTTGACGCTGGCTTTAGGCGGATTTTGCTTATCGCCGGCAGCGGCGCGGGCATAAGCTTCGCCCAGTTGTTCTTTAGTCAGTTTGGAAGGATCAAGCGGTTTACCGTCGGCGCCTTTCAGATTTTCGGCAAAGGCTGTGGACACAATCGCCTTGCGCATTGAATCCTTGCTGTTGTTGATAAAATCTTCAACAAACTCGTTATAGCTTTGAGCCCGTGAAGAAGCTACGGTCAGCGTTTCCGCCTCGAGGCCGGCCGCCTCAAGAATGGTTGCCTTACTCTTTTGGGCTTTGTCTTCAGAAACTTCTTTACCTTTTTCATCAACAATCTGCAACGCATCCAAAAGTTCTCTTTCTTCTTTCAGAGCATTGTCATACTCGTCTTTTTCATTGCCTGGCCGATTTAAGACCTCATTCAGGCGCTCCATCCATTCGTCGTTTTGAGTTGCCTGCTCCGGCGTCAGCGTATCAATGCCATATTCTTTGTTAAAAGCAGCAACGGCTTCCGGCTGGTCAGGAAGTTTATCTGCTTCCTGTTCCGTATTGTCCAAGGCTTTTTCTTCTTCCGTTGTAGCCGGCGGAACAATATCTTCATTTGCTTTGCTGGCCTCTCTGGCCGCTTCCATAAACATTTCAGGGTTATTAAAAGTTCGACTTTCTTCTTCCTGAACATTTTCATTTGTTTGCTGAGCAGCGGCAGCTTCGTCAACAATGACATCGTCATTGGCGTTTTCCGAACCGGTATTTTCCTGAGCCGGTTGGGTCTGAGCCTCAAGCTCGGCTTTCTGTTTCTGCGCTTTTTCGGCAACGGCTTTGGCAATGTCTCCCTTGCTTGAAAAGCTGCTGATGGAATTGGCCAAGGAAATGACGGAATCCAAATCTGCCGGATCAAAATTGTCCTGGCCGTTTAAGGCATCAATCCGGCTTTCCGCCAACGCCAGAGCAATATCCGCAGCATCCTGCGTCTTTTGGTCGCGATAACCGCCATTGGTGAAACTGTTGTAAAAGGTTTCGTTTATTTGTCCCAGTTCTGCATCGGACAACTCGGAAGTATTGCCTTCCATAATTTTTACAGCTTCATCTAAAGTCATATTTTCAGCCATGGTTCCAACTCCAAAAAATTTGCATTTATCTAATCATAGCCTATTTTACAGAAAAAGACAATAAATTTTGTCTAATATGGCTACGTTTCATAAAATTGTAACATTAAAATTAGGTTTATTGTAGCCGAGATTAGTTAAAAAAACGATAAAGAAAAAGCCCTCAAAACGAGGGCTTTTTTTACAATCATACGGCGGAACTAGGCCACTTTGGCATCCGTTACCCGGGCATTGAAAACAATTTTCATTCCCTCGATATCGGCTTCGGTTCCTTCCGAACAATCGTCCTTCAGCTTAACCGCCAATACCTGTTCGGCCACATAAGCCTTGTTTTCTTCCAAAGCCAGAGCCAGTTCGGCATCCGTCGTCCGGTAGCAGAGCTCAATGCGGTCCGAAATGTTGAAGTCTTTGTCTTTGCGCAAGGTCTGAACCAAGCGGACAAAGTCGCGCGCCATACCCTCGCGGCGCAAAGCATCGGTAACATCGGTATCCAGCGTTACAACCGCTTTGTTGTCGGCAAAGGCCTGTCCGGCAACGCCCTCTTTCATATTCAGGCGGACTTCAAACAAATCTTTATTCAGAGTTTGTCCCGCAATATTCAAGGTGCCGTCGGCATTCAGTTCCCATTTGCCCTGTTTATAAGCGCCCATTACCGGTCCCATATCCTTGCCCAAGGCTTTGCCCAGCAGCGGCGTATAGAGATATACGGTTTTGTCGGCATAGCGGGACAGCTCGCTGTCAAGCTTAACCTCTTTGACGTTCAGCTCGTCTTTGATGATTTCCTGATACTGCGCACCGATAAAGGACAGGTTATCGCCGACAACCGTCAGGCTTTGCAGCGGCAAGCGGTTGCGCAGATTTTTTTCCTCGCGGATGAATTTGCCGGCGGAGCACAAATCCTGCAAAAAGTCCATTTCGGAAACGAGTTTTTCGTCCAGCCTGATTGCTTCCAGCAACGGATAGTCGGTCAGATGGACGGATTCTTCGCCGGTCAGATTTTTGAAAACATATTCCGCCACAAAAGGCATCAGCGGCGCGGCAATTTTGGCAACGTTGACCAAAACCGTGTACAGAGTGTCAAAAGCCTGCGCATCGCCTTCCCAGAAACGGTCGCGGGTGCGGCGGATGTACCAGTTGTTCAAAACCTCCATAAACGAGGCCAGTTCGCCGGTCGCCTGAGACACATCATAAGTCTCCAGTCCCTGTTTGACAATTTGGCTCAGCCGTTTGAGCTTGGAGAGAATATAGTTGTCAATGGCCTCGGAAGACGACGAAATTTCTTTGGCCTTATAGCCTTCGGCGTTGGCGTAGAGCGTGAAGAAATAAAAAGCGTTCCACAGCGGAATGAGCGCCACGCGGGCCGCCTTGGCAATTTCCTTGCCTTCCTTATCCACAGCCAGATTGCCGCCTTTCAAAACCGGAGAAGAAACCAGGAACCAGCGCAGGGCGTCAGAACCGGTATTTTCCAGAACCTCGTTCGGATCGGGATAGTTTTTGAGGCGTTTGGAAAGCTTTTGCCCGCCTTCGGCCATCAACAGACCGGTGCAGATACAGTTTTTGAACGCCGGTTTGTTATGCAGCGCGGTCGACAAAACCGTCAGCGTATAAAACCAGCCGCGGGTCTGATCCATAGCCTCGACAATGAAATCGGCCGGAAAATGATTTTCAAACCATTCTTTGTTCTCAAACGGATAGTGAACCTGCGCGTAAGGCATGGATCCGCTTTCAAACCAGCAGTCGAAGACATCTCCCACACGGCGCATCATGGTTTTACCCGACGGGTCGTCCGGGTTGGGATAAACCACATCATCAATATAGGGCTTGTGCAGATTGGTAACCTCAATGCCGGTCTTTTCCTTGATTTCGGCCACGGAACCGAACACGTCAATGCGCGGGAAAGCCGGATTGTCCGACTTCCAAACCGGAATCGGCGTGCCCCAGAAACGGTTGCGGGAAATGGACCAGTCGCGCGCACCTTCCAGCCATTTGCCGAAACGCCCGTCTTTAATATGCTCGGGCACCCAGTTAATCTGCTGATTGTTTTTGACCATATCGTCACGAAAGTCGGTTACTTTGACAAACCAGGAAGACATGGCTTTATATATCAACGGAGTATCGGTGCGCCAGCAGAACGGATAAGAGTGGGTATACTGCTCTTTTTTGACCAGCAGACCGTTTTCTTTCAGCCACTGCATAATCGGTTCATTGGTTTCAAAAACCTGTTTTCCTTCATAATCAGGAACCTCGGCGGTGAACTTGCCGGCCTCGTCAACCGGGCAGACGACCGGAAAATCTTCCTTGTAAGCGCGGCAGGCTTCAAAGTCGTCCTGACCGAAACCCGGAGCAATGTGCACAATGCCGGTACCGTCTTCGGTGGAAACAAACTCGCCGCTCAATACGCGGAAAGCCCCTTTGTCTTTCAGATGTTTAAAATAAGGAAACATCGGCTCATAGCTCAGACCGACCAGCTCCCGGCCTTTCAGGGAACCGACCTTCACGGCTTTTTCCAGCTGTTTCTTATAGCGGCCGAGCAATGCTTCGGCCAGAATATATTTCTGTCCGTCTTCTTCCATAACCGCATAGTCAATATCCAGTCCGACGGCCAGCATCAGGTTGGACGGCAGCGTCCAGGGCGTGGTGGTCCAGACCAGCATTTTCATACCGTTTTCAAGCTTGAACATTACCGTAATCGCATTGTCGGTTTTGTCCTGATAGCCCTGATTTACCTCAAAGTTTGACAGCGGGGTTTCGGCTGCCCAGGAATACGGCAGCACGCGGTAGTCTTCATAAACCAGACCTTTTTCCCAGAGTTGCTTGAAATTGTTGATGACGCTTTCCATAAACGGCAGATCCATGGTTTTGTAGTCATGGCTAAAGTCTACCCAGCGGCCGATACGCTTGAACATTTCAACCCAGATGCCGGAATATTTGAGAACGTCGGAACGGCAGAAATCGTTGAATTTTTCAACGCCAAACTCTTCAATCTGCTTGCGGCCGGAAACACCCAGTTGTTTTTCGGCGGACATTTCGGCAGGAAGGCCGTGACAGTCCCATCCCAACCGGCGCTCTACCTTTTTGCCGTTCATGGTCTGAAAACGGGCAACCACGTCTTTGACATAAGAGACCATAATATGTCCGTAGTGCGGCGTGCCGTTGGCAAACGGGGGACCGTCGTAAAAAACGAATTCGGCGGCGCCGTCACGGTTTTTTACGGATTTTTCAAAGGTTTTATCTTCTTCCCAGAATTTGAGAACTTCTTTTTCGACTTCGACAAAGTCAGGTTTGGCCTTCACCTCAGCATAGTATTTAGTCATTTAAAATACCCTAAAATATGATTTGAATTAACGTTTTGGATTGAAAAGTGTTTATTATGTGCAGAAAAGTGTATCCCCTAAGGGATAATAACGGAAGGAATATGTATATAAAAAGCGCACATCTGCAAAAGAATCTCTATTTTTAAGTTTTTACTGGGGAGTAATTTAGACCAGTACGGTCAACGAGTCAATTGTTAATTTGGTTCATTGAGACAAACAAAAAAGGAGACTCTTCACAGAGGCTCCTTTCTGATGGACTCATCATCTATGCGGTACAATGTTTTCAACATTGTCTCATATTCTTTACAAAAGGTTCCGCCTTACCGCCGTAAGCACAGAACCAGAACCGAACCCTGATATCCCGCAAGATATTTATGATCCGGACCGAAATGCGGCTTTGTAAATAAACACATTATTAACGAAGGCTGTTTGAAGCCGATTATCAACCGCAGTTCGGCATATTGTCATCTGTCAAAAGGCAGTCCGGCACAGGGGAGGTTTTCAGCGCGTATGGAAATATCTAAAAAAAACAACATCACCTGCAAACCGGACCGCCTAAAAAAAAACAGAAATATTCTTCATTGACAAATACTTAGCGATAAAAATATTAAATTGCGGGATTGATAGCATTTTTATTTTTCTTTGTCAACGGTTATTTTGGCAAAAATAGACAAACATATTATCCGGCGTTTTCCGGCGAAGCGGGCTCGTAAACTTCGCCGCCGACGACAGGTTCGGGAACGCCGGTAGTGGACGGAAAAGAATTGGGCAGAAAATACAGACGCCGAGCCGCCAAAAAGGCATAAGCCTGCGCCTCCATCGTATCCGGCCGCCAGCCCAGCTCGCCCGAGACCAGAACCTCCACGCCTTCCAAACGCTGCCGTAAAAATCGGAGCAGGGTCGGATTTTTGGCGCCGCCGCCGCTGACTATCACCTTTTTGGGCATCTGGGGAAGATACATTGCCATTGAGTAGGCAATGGCTTCGGCCACAAAAGCGGTGACGGTCGCCGCGCCGTCTTCAAGGCTCAGCCCTTCCAGATGCTCAAGCTTGTCGTTAAACAGATTGCGATCCATGGATTTGGGCGGATATTTGGCCAAAAAGCGGTGACGCATCAGGCTGGCCAAAACCTTGCCGTGAACCGTTCCGGTAATGGCGAGCTTGCCGTTATAATCCATCTGCTGGCCGGCATGATGAAATACCCAGTCGTTGACAGCCGCATTGCCGGGACCGATATCAAAAGCCAAAAGCTCGCCGTTGCCGCCAACCCAGGTAATACTGGAAATGCCGCTGATATTTACCACTGCCACCGGTTTTTCAAAATCATTAACCAAGGCCGCATGATATACGGGCACCAAAGGACCGCCCTGGCCTCCGGCCAGAAGATCGGCATTGGAAAAACGGTTGACGACCCGGGTACGGGTCAAATCGGCCAAAAGCTGCCCCGATCCCAACTGATAGGTATAGCGGTTCTGAGGCTCGTGCAAAACCGTATGGCCGTGAAAACCGATGACGTCCACCGGCATTTCAATATAACCGAGAACATCTTCAACCACTTCGGCATGAGCGCGGGTGACACATTCGTTCAAAGATTTGAACTCCGCTTCCAGCTCCGGCGTCTCCGGCTTTTTGCCCATTACCGCCTGCAGACGTTCGCGGATGTCGTCATCGTAGGGTACATAAACCGAACGGCCGACGTCGTAGATATCAACCCCGTCGGTGGTAATCACCGCAGCGGAGATTCCGCTTAACGACGAGCTGCTCATCAACCCCAGAGCCTTTATCTTTTTTATTGTATCCATAAGTTTACCGAATCTGTTGCACTATCTCAAATATATGCTAATATGCGTTAAGAATTTATTATAAGGAAAGGGAAAATGACTCAATTTAAATCACAATTCATGAACATCATGCTTGAACGCGGCTTTTACAATCAATGCACCAATGAGGGCGGTTTTGACGCCTACCTCTGCGAATGCGAACAGAAAGGCGTGCCGGCGGTGGGATATCTGGGGTCTGACCCGACCGGGGACAGTCTGCATGTCGGTCATATCGTCCCTTTGATGATGATGAGGTGGTTTCAAAAATGCGGCCATAAGCCATTGACGCTGGTCGGCGGCGCCACGGCCCGCATCGGCGATCCGTCAGGCAAAGACAAGCTGCGGCCCTTTTTGAGCGAAGAAACGCTGGCTCACAACGTGCAGGGACTAAAAAAATCTTTCGGCAAATTTCTGAAGTTCGGCGACGGCAAAAACGACGCGGTCATGGTCGACAACTGGGACTGGTTTAAGGACATCAACTACCTTGCCTTTCTGCGCGACATCGGCACCTATTATTCAGTCAACCGCATGCTGACGATGGAAAGCGTCAAGTCTCGTCTGGACCGCGAACAGCCGATGTCTTTTTTGGAATTCAACTATATGCTGCTGCAAGGGTATGACTTCTGCGAATTGTATCAAAAATACGGCTGCCGCGCTCAAATCGCCGGTTCCGACCAATGGGGCAACATTACGTCCGGCACCGAACTCGGCCGCCGCAAATATGACGTGGAACTGTTCGGCTTTACCAGTCCGATTATTACCGATTCGGCCGGCAAAAAAATGGGGAAATCAGAGGGCAATGCCGTATGGATTAACGACGAGAAGCTTTCTTCCTATGATTATTACCAGTATTTCCGCAATATCGGCGACGCCGAGGTCGGAAAATGCCTGCGGATTTACACTGATCTGCCGATGGACGAAATCCGCCGTCTGGAAGCGTTGAAAGATCAGGAAATCAACGAAGCCAAAAAGATTCTGGCCTTTGAAGCAACCAAAATCTGCCGCGGCGAAGAAGAAGCCAAAGCGGCTCAGACTACGGCGGTTCAGGTTTTTGAACAAGGCGCGGCCGGCGGCGAGCTGCCCAGCATCAGCGTCAACGGCGACATCGGCATTCTGGACGCTTTTCTGCAAATCGGCTTTGTTGCCAGCAAAGGCGAAGCTCGTCGGCTGATTAAGCAGAACGGACTGAAAATCAACGATGAGGTCATCTGCGACGAAAATTACGTAATTTCGGCCAAAGACTACCACGACGGGCAGGTTAAGCTTTCTCAGGGCAAGAAAAAGCACGGCCTGATAAAAGCAGCCTGAAGCTTTTAAGCATAAGCCTCCGTTCACGGAGGCTTTTTTATTTAAATAAAATATGTTTTTTTATTGTCAGCATTCTGTTTTTGTGATATTTTATCTTTAATTAACGTAGAATTATAAAATTATTAACATATGACAGTAAAAGACATTATCGACCGTGTTCTCGTCCGTGACGGAAACACCGTATTGGTTTTGGCCAACGGCTTTGAATTTGAGCTTGCCTCCGACTTAGCCAAAGGGATTTCATCAGGCGCAGAAATTGAAGCCGAATTTTGCAAAAATCTGGTTCAGAAACTGTTTGTCAACGGCAACAAAATTTTCTGCAAAACCAAGGAAGAGCTCCTGCCCGAAATGGAACAGCTGCAAAAGGAACTGACCGTTGAGGCCGAGGACGAAAGGCGGATGGAAATCAATCTGGAATCCAACCGCAGACTGGCAAAACTGCTCCCGTTGTTCAAAATCAGAGTCGCCATTCTGACGGCCAACGACAAAAGCTTTATGCAGCTCAAGGACTGGCGCAAGGAGCTGCGGATTGAAGAAGCCGTGCAAAACATTTATCTGGCGTTTAAAGACGTTCGTCTCTGGGAAAAGGAAAAAATCATCAGCGAACAGCAGATCCGGCAATATTATCCGGATTACGGCAAGCTTGACTGGAACACGATGATGAACGTTTACGCTATGAGCAATGCTCTGCTGGAAGACTGTCGGCACGGGATTGTCCCCGAGGAAGAAGAAACCGTTTTACAGCATCTTTACAACTCCCGGATTATCAAATTTCCCAACGCGCTCGGCGAGGAGGTCAGAGTTTCGGACATTGTCGCCTATAAGGAAACATCCGCTACCGAAGCCTAAAACACTCCTATCTACCAAAGTCTCGTTTCTTTCGCCGGAAACGGGACTTTTTATTTTTAAAAGCGCTTGATATTTGAGCGCGGAACGCCTAAATTTACAAGAGGAATCAAAAAAAGTCCGCAAAAGGCTGCAAATCGGGCGTAAGGTGTTGATATGAATGACAATTTGCCGGAATTAAGAGATATACATATACCGCTTGAGGTTTCGCCGTTTCCGGTGGCGTACGGCTGGTGGCTGGTTTTGTGCGCCGTCATTCTGCTGATTTTAATGATTCAGTTTGCCCTTTATGTACGCCGCTACAGCAAAAGCCGTTACGCCATCAAACTTCTGCAAAACATCTCTTCCGGCAACGCGGTTTATGCCGCTCAACAGATGTCGGAGATTCTGCGGCGAATCTGCGTTTATAAATATAAAAACGCCACCACCCTGCAAGGAAAAGAGTGGATTGATTTTCTGAACAGCCATGCCCGCAAAAAACTCGACCGGCGCACCGGAGAGCTTTTGACAAACGCGCCCTACATTCCGCGGGACACGGATCTTTATAACGAACAGGACATCGAAAGGCTGCGCGGATTCTGCAAAAACTGGATCGGAGAAAATTTATGAACCATTTTGCCTTTCCTTATGCGGTATTTCTGCTGATTGTTCCGGTACTGCTGCGCTACTTGCTGCCGGCGGTCAAAGGTCTGCACGGCGATGCGCTGCGGGTGCCTTTTATCAAAGACATAGAGAAAATTAAAATCCAGTCCGGCGGCATTTGGGGGCGCGGTTTTCCCGAAAAAGGATCAAGCACGGGATTGGCTCTGCTTTATGTTATTTATGCGCTGCTGGTTATGGCAGTCGCCCGGCCGCAATGGATCGGCGAACCAGTTCGGGTGAAAAACTACAGCCGCGACATCCTGCTGGTGATGGACATTTCCAACTCCATGCTGCAACCAGATTTTACCATTAACAACCGCCGCATTAACCGTCTCAGCGCCGTCAAAAAAGTTGCCAGCGAATTTATCCAAAAACGCCGCGACGACCGTATGGGACTGGTTTTGTTCGGAACACGCGCCTATCTTCAGGCGCCGATCACTTATGACAAACGCTCCGTTCAGGAAATCCTGTGGAACATGGACGCCGGCATGGCCGGAGATTCAACTTCCATCGGCGATGCTCTGGGCGTGGCTCTTAAATCTTTGCAGGACAGCAAAGACAAAGACAAAAAAATTATCATTCTGCTGACCGACGGCGAAAACAACGACGGTTCGCTAAGCCTGCCGGAAGCCATTAATCTGGCAAAATCGGAAGGCGTTAAGGTTTATACCATCGGTGTCGGCGCCGAGGGCTCGCTGATACAATCGTTTTTCGGCTTTCAGATTGCCGCGCCAAACAGCGGGCTCGACGAAGAAGGCCTGAAACAGCTGGCCGCGGAAACAAAGGGCAATTATTTCCGCGCCAAGGATACGGAAAGCCTGCGGCGAATCTATGACATTATCGACAAGCTGGAACCGGACGAAAACAATGAGCAATACGTGGTCGAAACCAAGGAGCTGTTTTATGTGCCCCTAATTGCGGCTTTGGTGCTGGCAGGCATTTTGTTCGGACTGGCCAGGAGGAAATAAGATGCAGGAGTTTATCGATAATTTTCACTTTTTGCGTCCCTGGTGGCTGCTGGCCCTGGTGCTGCCGATTTTTTTCTATGTCAGATATTTTCGCGGAATCCGCAATAAGTCTTCGTGGGAAAACGTCTGCGACAAAAAGCTGCTCAATTTTCTTTTAATCAAAGGTTCTTCCGTTCAGCGGCGCGTTCTGGGATTTTTGGGAATAAGCGCCTTTGTCGCCGGTATCTTTGCCATTGCCGGGCCGTCTTGGCAAAAACAGGAAGCACCGTCGATGGCACCGGAAAATCCGGTTATGATTTTGCTGAACCTGTCTTCGGACATGAAAGAAAAGGATTTGATGCCAAGCCGGCTGGAACGTGCAAAATATAAAATCATCGATTTGCTTAACGGTCTGAAATCGGCTCAAAGCGGGCTTATCGTCTATACAAACGAACCCTTTCTGATTACTCCCCTGACAGAAGATAAGGAAATCATCATCAACCTTTTGCCGGCCGTCAATTATGATATTATGCCGTCTAATGGCGACCGACTGGACCGGGCCATAGATCTGGCGGTGGAAAAATTTAAGAATGCCGGTTACTTTAACGGCAATATCGTTATATTCAGCCCCGACGTTGGGCAAAGGTTTGATCTGGCACTGGAGGCGGCCCAAAACGCGCAAAACGACAAATATGCGGTGAGCGTTCTGGCCGTCAGCAGAGAAAACAACGAAAAGCTCAAACTCATAAGCAAATACGGCGGCGGCGTTTATGAAAACCTGAGCAGTTCCGACCGGGACGTTAACGCCATTGATTCTTTTGTCAACACGCACATCAGCGAACTCAAACTCAGCGAAAATATGCAGTCTACCTGGAAAGACGCCGGTTATTATCTGAGCATTATTCCCCTGCTCTGCTGTCTGTACTTCTTCCGCCGCGGCATTTTTGTCATCGTACTGCTGCTCGGCGTCAGCAAAACGGCTCAGGCTCAAATGCCCGATATGTTCTTAAACAGCAATCAGCAGGGGTATCAGGCTTTCAGCCGGGGAGATTTTAAAACCGCCGCAGAAAAATTTGAAGACACAAACTGGAAAGCTTCGGCCCTGTACCGGCTCGGCGACTATAAGGCGGCGCTGAAATCCTTTGAACAGGCAAATGACGCAACCGGCTTGTACAATCAGGGCAACGCGTTGGCCAAAGGCGGAAAGATTCCCGAGGCCATCAAAAAATACGAAGAGGTTTTGAAGCTTGAACCCGAACACGAAGATGCAAAATTCAATCTGGAATATCTGAAACGACAGCAACAGCAAAACCAGCAGAATCAACAGCAAAGCCGGCAAAACAACCAACAGCAGCAGGCTCAGGACAACCAGCAGCAGTCCCAAAACAATCAGGGTGACAATCAAGAGGCGCAAAACAGTCCCGAAAACGGCGAACAAAACCAACAGGAACCGGACAATAAGCAGCAAGACCGGAAAGATGCCCAAAGCGGAGAAAATCAACAAACGCCGCAGGATACACAGCAGGGACAAGGAGAGGAGCAGCCTCAGCAGGGAGATGAAAGCGACGACGAACGTTCCCGCAACAACCAGCCGCAGGGCTCTTCCGCCGAACCGCAAAACGAAGGCGATGAAGAACGAGAAGCCGAAGCGGCCGGAGGCAACGAAAAAGAAGACGGCGGCGAAAACGACGAAGAACGGCAGGCGCGGATACAAAAGTTTCGGGAAATTCCCGAAGATCCGGGCGGGCTTTTGAAAGCGTTTATTGCCAAAGAATACAGATTAAACCGATATGGAGATGAGTAACAATGAAAAGATTTTTAAGTTTGCTTTTAGTCAGTTTGTTGTTCAGCGGCGAGGCCCGGGCCGATTTTACGCAGGCAACCGTTAACCGCAGTACGGTTCCGTTCGGACAAAGTTTTATGCTGACCGTGGAAACCGATGTCTCAAATCCGCAAAAACCGGATTTCGGCGTGCTGGAGAAAGATTTCAACATCTATTCCCAAGGCTATGTTTCCAACGTTTCGTTTATCAACGGACAACAGACGTCCACTTCCGGCTGGCAACTGATTTTAATGCCTAAGCAAAAAGGCAGTTTTACAATTCCGGCTTTTGACATCAACGGCGCAAGCAGCCAGCCGATAACCATTAACGTAACGGAGAGCGGCGGCACGACCGATGACGGAAATGCGGCACCGACATACAGGATGAGCGCACGGATAAGCAACAACGCACCTTATGTTCAGCAGGAAGTCATTTATAAAGTCAGCCTGTTTGACGGCGGCGGCCTGCAGGGAAGCGAACCTACTTTTACGACCAGCCGCGACTGGGTTATCCGCTCTTTGGGAGAACCTGAAGTGCGGCCGATGGTCGTCAACGGCAAAAAAAGCCGTGAAATTGTTTTCAGCTATGCCCTGTTTCCGCAGAGAAGCGGCAAACTGGAAATTCCTCAGGCTCATTTTGAAGGCTTTTACCTGACCAAAAACAAACGCAGCATTGATCCGTTTGAACGTTTGTTCGGCGATGACATACGCAGCGCCCTGCTCGGCGACACGGACTTTTTTGCAGCCAGAAATCCGGTGCGGCTGTCTACCGAACCAGTCAGCGTCGAAGTTAAGCCGATTCCGGCTCAAAACAACGGACATTGGTGGCTGCCGGCCAAGGATGTGGTTCTGGCACAGCAGTGGGAGCCGCAAAACCCAAAATTTAAGGTCGGAGAAGCCGTCAACCGCACGGTATACATTAAAGCCGACGGGGTTTTGGACAATCAGCTGCCGGATATGAAGTTTGCGGCAATCAAAGGCCTTAAACAATATCCGGAAAAACCCGAAAGCGAAATGAAGGCAGAGAACGGATCCGTCGTTTCAATTGCCAAAATTTCAAACGTATATATTCCGACCGCCGCCGGCAAAATAACCATTCCGGCCGCAGAGGTAGACTGGTTCAACGTTAACAGCGGCAAGTATGAAAAAGCATCGCTTCCGGCCATGGAGATAGAAGTGGAACCGAGCGCTCCGGGACAGATAATGCCAAGCGAAACGCCCGCGGCAGCACCGGATGCAAACGAGATAAAAAGCGACACGCCTGAAGAGCGCAGCAAAAACATAAAGAACATTGTCCAAGATACGAAAGCCCTGATTGGCGGAGAAGCAGCAACGACAGGCTTTACCAATACCGAAATCGTCATTCTGCTGCTCAGTGCATGCGGCTTCGGCATTTTAATCAGCTATATGCTGATGAAACCCCGCGGGAGCAAAGAACACGAAGATATTCGCGATTATCGCCGACAACTGGTTAAGGCGGCTCAGGCTAAAGATATCCGGACGCTGCGCGACGCTATCTTGGGATGGTGCCGGCAAAAATACGGCGCGGCAAAAGTCAGCAGCTTTAACGACGTAAACAAACTGGTCAAAGACAAAAGCTTTGCCGAGGAGCTTGACAAACTCACGGCGGCTCTTTACGCCGATAACGGCAGCGAATGGGATACCGACGCATTTTTAAAAAGCTTTGAAAAAATTGACAAGAAAAAAATAAACCAAAAATCCGAGGCAAAACTGCTGCCCGATTTATATAAATGACGGTAAAATGTTCAGCGAAGACTTATTCGAAATAAAAAACAGCGATTTGTTCATTGTCGATTTAATGTACGCCGGCTTTGAAAATATGACTCTGTGTCCCGTTTATGAGCGCATCGGCTTCGGCAACCGGGCCTTTGTCCGTAAAGAAATGCTGAAAAAGCTGGAGAAACTGACTCCGTTTCTCCGCCGGCAGCGGCTGAAACTCAAAATATGCGACGCCTACCGTCCGCCGATCGCTCACGAGATGCTGCACGACATTGTTCCCATTCCCGGTTTTTTCGCCTCCTCCTGCCAACGCTCCCTACATTGCCGGGGTGCCGCCATAGACTGCTGCCTATGTTATGAAGACGGCCGGGAACTTATTTATCCGACCCGGATTGACGCCTATGAAAAACAATATGCCGAACAGCTGATGAGCGGGAACGAAGAAACTTTTACCCTGCATCTGCAAAAGGCTCGACACGACTATCAAAATCCCGATATGCCGAATGAAATTGCCAACCGCAAACAGTTGAAAGAACTGATGGAAAGCATCGGACTTGAATCTATTCCTAACGAATGGTGGCACTATAATCTGCCTAACGGCGCCGATTATCCGCTGATTGTCTGGAAAAAAGACTGATTTCGAAATTTATCATTGTATTGTTTTTCCGCCAAAAGGTTGACAAACGCTTAGCGGTTAAATACATAATATTTTGTGTTTTCCGTAACGTTTTTGTGAAAATTGCCATTCCGATGGTAATTTATTGTTGTATTTCTTCGCGGCGCGTGGCATAATATACTCAGGCTTTAGTTCT
>CABUUO010000015.1 GCA_902494875.1 uncultured Pseudomonadota bacterium | reverse complement strand
GTTTGCGGCGTGAAAGGGAAGTCAGCGTTGAACATCTGGCCCGGCAGACGCGTCTGACAGTCAAATATGTTCAACGTTTGGAAGCGGGCAAAGGCGTGCCGTTGTTTTTGCTGCTTCGGCTGTTGAGTTTTTACGGCAGGAACATCAAAATAGAACTGACCGACTGAACATAAAGAAAGGGCCTGGATTTTTCCAAGCCCTTTGATTTTGTCGCGGAAACGTTATTTTTCGCCGACTTTGGTTTCCGGCGTCAGTTGTTCTCCGGTGGCGACGTAGTTTTGAACCGCGCGGGTCGCTTTGGCCGGCAGGGCTACGCAGCCCGGGCCGGAGACGCAGCCGCCTTCGCAGCACATTACTTCCAGCATATTGTTTTCGCAGCCTTTGGTGGCATAGCGTTTCAGCAGTTTGATGTTCTCCTTGCTCAAACCGTCGATTTTTTCCGGACGGTAGTCGGCCTTGTCTCCGACCAGAGCCTGTACCGCGCCGGCCACGCCGCCGGAAATCGGGAACTGGCGTCCCTGGGCGCAGGAGATTTTGCTGAATTCTTCTTCGCCGGACTCTTCAACGTTGATCTGGGCGGCGACAAACATGGCGCCGACTTCTTCAAAGGTCAGCACATAGTCGACGTTCGGATCATATTCGGCTTCAACGCGTTTGGCCAGGCAGGGGCCGATAAAGACCGTCTTGCAGTTCGGAGTGTCTTTTTTGACCAGTTCCGCGGTGTAATACATCGGCGTATGCGTGTCGGAAACGAAAGGCTGAATTTCGGGAATGTGAACCTTAGCCGCGCGGTAATAAGCCGGGCAACAGGAAGTGGTCATCAGTTTGGCGCCTTTTTCCTGACGTTCAATAAATTCGGCCGCTTCTTTCTGGGTGGTGATGTCGGCTCCGACGGCAACTTCGATAACTTCGTCAAAACCGGCTTTTTTCAGTGCGGCGACCAAGTTTTTGGGATTGCCCGGGAACTGGCCGATGACGGCCGGCGCCAGCATGGCGACGACTTTGTTTTCGGTTTCGTGCAGCTGTTTTAACACGTCTACCATCTGCGAGCGTTCGACAATGGCGCCAAACGGACAGGAGGCCAGACATTTGCCGCAGGAGATGCATTTTTCGGTATCAATATGTTCCTTGCCAAATTCGTCTTTGGTAATGGCGCCGACGGGGCAGGCTTCCTCGCAGGGAACAGGAACCTTGATAATGGAATGATACGGGCAGACGTCGTGGCAGCGGCCGCAGTTAACGCATTTTTCAGGATCGATGTGGGCGCGGCCGTTAATCATGGTAATGGCGTCTTTGGGACAGTTCAGCCGGCAGGGCTGAGCAAAGCAGCCGCGGCAGGCATTGGACACCATATATTGCGCTTTGATGCAGGCCGAGCAGGCAATGTCTATGACCGAGAGTTTGCTTTTGGGCAGTTCTTCGCGGCTGAGCGCGTCTTCGCCGTATGATTTCAGGGTTTTGAGCTCGTCGGTTTCTTCTTCCGGACAGGCGCCCATACCGGCCATGCAGCGGTATTTTAAGACCGCTCGGTCTTTGTAAATGCAACAGCGGCTCGGGTTCATTTCTTTCGGGCGCAGTTCAAGCGGAATGCGGTCAGCGCTCGCGAATCTGTCGGCAAAGAAACTTTCGGCAATTTTGATCAAAATTTTAGTACGCATAAAGCTTGCGTTATTCTTGGGTACTAGCACTTTTTATTCCTCTTTTATTTTTTGCTTAGGCGTTGCAGCTGTTTAAAATGCTGCGGACTTTGTTGATGACTTTTTCCAACGTCGCTTCTTCAATCAGCTCGTCGTTGACATATACGAACGGGCCGTGATTGTGTTTGTCATTGACGTTATGGCAAAGGTTCATGCAACGGACTTCAACGATTTCGATTTTGTCGGCAATGTCTTCCGGCGGTGTAAATTCCAAGGCCTGGATAGCGGCAGCCCCCATAACAAAACAGGAAGTTCCGGAGCAGATTTTAATTTTTACTTTTTCCATGGTTCGGGTCCTTTTTTAAACGTATCTAACACTAATTTCTTTAAAATATTTATCCTGCAGCAGCCGGAAAATCTTTTTGACAATGTTGCGGCGAATCTCAAGTTCCATCGGAAGATTGGGATCCTGATGGGCAATATTGATTTTGGTTCCGACAACGAAATCAATCCTGTCACTGTCTAATAACAGGTTAGCCAGCCGGACAGCGGCATTGTTTTTGTTTTTTTCGATACCTTCTTTTAGCATACGATAAACTTCCGTCAAGGTTAAAATTCCTTCCGTAACCAAATCTATGCCTTCCATTATGGAAGCCATCGGGATGTTTTCGTCAAAAGAAGTCTTATCTATCTCGCATTTGAGGCAGAGTTCGCGCTCAATGATATTGGCAGTCGTGCCGCCGCAAATGGCTGTTTTCCCGTCATAAAGCGAAACCATTTCGGCAATTTCACGGTCTTTGTTTTCGTCAAACGGAGGGCCGGTAAGCACCAAAAGCTTGCGCGGTTTGCGAAAGTACAGGACAACACAGCTGATGTCGTCGCCGGCCTGTTTATCCACCTCTTTGTCCAGAGCTTCCCGGACAATGGCATGAGCCAGGTCATAGGCGGAGATATAGGGGTTTTTGCGAATCATCTTCAGCGCATAGGCAACGCAGCCCTGGCGTTGCCAGCCCAGCGGATATTTCGGATTGCCGAGCCCGGCCTGCGACACGCCGTCAGACATCAGGATAATCCGGTCTTCGGGCTGGGTGGTAATCTGTGAGACGCTGATGGTACGGTCTTTCCATTTGGGTGAAGAAAGTTCGCGGCTTTTGATGTTGAGCTCTTTGCCGTCGCGAATGAAGATGAAGGGCGGGTTGTCCATTTCGATAATGCGGGTTTTGCCTTCAAGCTCACTGTCGACGATGGAAAAAGTGGCGTAGCTGATTTTGCGCACCTGGCAGATGGGCAGCGCGTCCATCATCACTTCGGATGAACGCAACAGCTCCATATTGCTTTCAACAAACTTCATGGCCATGCGGGTGGTCATGGAAGACAGAATGTTGGCTTTGACACCGCTGCCGAGACCGTCGGACAAAACCGAAATGATGCGCTGTTCTTCGGGAATCTTTTTGGTGTAAACCGTATCTCCGAAACAGTCTTCGCCGTGTTTCTGGCATTGCTCTTTGCTGACTTCTATGAATAAGGAATTGTCCATTTAGCCGCCTTTGTTGGTTTTGGTCCTGATGGTGATGTTTTCGTCGCTGCCGCCGGGTTCTGATGAGAAATCCCGGGCAATGGAGCGCAGCAGAACCTCGGTTTCGGCCATGTGTTCGCCGAGCGTGCAGGCAATCTGCTGTACGGTAGCCAGATTTTTGTGAATGACTTCTTTAGCGCGCGCGGCAATCTGCTCTTTTTTCATTTCGACATTGGTGACGTCTTCCATGATGCCGCCGACAATCTGTTTTTTATCAATATTGAAGACCACGACGTCAAACAGTCGGTCGTCGTGGCGGATATGTTCGCGCCTGATGTCCTGCTCCAAATCAAGCGAAGCCGAGAACAGATTGGTGAAACTGACAAAGTCCCGCAGATCCGCACCGTGAAGATTGTCTTTTTCGTAAATGTCGGCGTGTTCCTTGTCATCCCAAAAAGTCTCGACGAACTTGTCGTTATATTCGAGAATACTCAGTTTCGAATCGGCAATGACTATCGGCGAGGGAATGCAGCGCAGCAATGCGTTGGCTTTGCTTTGAGCCTGATGCTTCATGTGCGAAACGCACATTTCAGGTTCGGCATGGCCGTAGAGCAGCGCCCTGGCGAAGTTGCGGCAGGTATCATAGCCGCAGCCGCCGCAGTTGATTTCGTCTTCAACCGTATATTTACCGATGGAGGCCAGCATCCTTTTGATGTCTGCCTCTTCAAAATCCGGACACGGAATGCTTTGGGCGTCGTAGTTCATTTTGATGTCAAAGCTCGGCGTGCGGTTTTTGATGTCGGGAGAAAAAGAGGCTTCTTTCAAGATGTCAATGCGTTTTTCCAGTCCCGGCTTTTTGGAGGTCATACACGGACCGGAAACGCAGCCGCCTTCGCAGGCCAGACATTCGATAAATACGGGATGGCTGAAGTCTTCGGCTTTCATATTGGCCAGTTCGCGTTTGATGTTTTCAATGCCGGTAATCTGGGTGAGGTAGGCTTTTTTGATTTTGTCATAGGGTTTAAGCGTTTCTATCATTCCGCCTTCAATGGGATAGGCGGTGCCGTCTTCGGCCTTTTCCAGCACAAACTTGTCAAACACGCTGGTGTTGATCTCCTTTAAGCTGATGCCTTCGTCTTTCAGCCATTGGCGCAGGTCGCCGAAACTCAGGCTCAGATTCAAAAGATCGGGATGATTGTCCGCTTCAATTTTTTTAGCGATGCAGGGGCCGATGAAAATGACTTCAATATGCTCTCCCAGTTTGTCTTTCAGCATGCGGCAGTGCGCCAGCAGCGGCGAAGAGACCGGCGTGAGATTTTTTACTTTGTCGGGCTGATATTTTTTGATGTATTCGACCACGGCCGGACAAGCGGTTGAGAGAAAAAGTCCCCGGTCGGCCTTTTCCAGAAGCGCGGCAATGTTGGTCGAAACCTCTTCGGCGCCGAGCGCGGTTTCGCTGACACCTTTGACGCCCAGCCGGCGGATGGCGGCAATGATTTGTTCCTGGCTGATGCCTTCAAACTCGGTAATCCATGACGGTGCGAGAGAAACATACACGTCTTTGCCTGAGGATATGAGGTGCTTGGCACGGGTGAGGTCGTTGCGCATCTGTTTGGCTTTGGCCGGGCAGACTTTGTAGCAGGTGCCGCAGGCAATACAGAGGTCGGAGACAATCATGGCGGAATTATCTTCGATTTTGATGGCTTTGACCGGGCAGTGGCGGACGCATTTATAGCAGTCCTGACAGTTGTTTTTAATGGTATACAGGGGATATTCGCGGTTAGACATCGGCATCAGCCCTCATGTTTGTGAAAGTGTTTTTCCAGAATATCCAGCAGGCTGCCCTGATCGATATTGTTGTAGTCGGTGTCGTCAATGCTGATATTGGGGCCTTTGGAGCAGTTGTCGCAGCAACGCAGTCCGGTCAGCTCGACTTCGGCTTCAAGATTGTTGTCTTCAATGAATTTCTGTATCAGTTTGAGGTTCTTGGCATTACCGCGGGCAAAACAGGAACTGCCCATGCAGACTTTGATTGTTGACGACATAAAACCAGGCCTCCTTGTTTAGAGTTGTTTTATACAAAATTATATATGGCGAAGTTCAAAATGGCAAGTTTTATATGGGTCATATTATAAAGTTTTATTTGTAAAAAAAATCAGGATGTGGCAAGATTAAACTGTAATGAGTTTTGAAAGGAGCCCCGGCATTGAAACGAAAAATCTTTCTCGCTTTGTTAACGGCGGTGCTGTTGTGGTGCGGCGCCGGACTTCGGGCTCAGCCGCGCGGTTTTGACGCTCCGGCGCTGCATTTTGATGCGGAAGAACGAGCGTGGCTCGAAAAGCATAAGGTCTTGAAGCTGGGGGTGGCTGACGATGCGCCGCCGTACGAATATCTGGACAAGGAGGATTTTAAGGGTATTTCTTCAAGCTATGTCCGGATTATTGAACAACTGACGGGAATCCGCTTCGAACTGGTGTCTTCAAACGATTGGGACGGCAGCTACCGGCTGCTGGAAGACGGGCAGGTCGATATGCTGTCGGCCGCGGTCAGAAATTTCGGCCATCCGGCGGACTTTATCTATTCGCGCCCTTACGTCGCTTCGTCACTGGGAATTTTCGGCAATAACAATACGGCTTTTATCAATAACTTTGACGATGTTTTGGAACAAAAGGTGGCTATCAGCGGGACGACGCTGGCGCAGATGCCGCGTTTCAGCAAAAAAGAACATAATTTCATTGTCTATAACGACGTGGCGGAAGCGCTGCGCGCGGTTAACAACGGCGAAATAGACTTTTTTGTCGGGGATATTCTGCATACGAAATTTTCAATGGATATGTACGGGTTGGACAATCTGCGCTATGTGGCGCCGGTGGTCGGTTCGGCTTATTCGTTCAGCATGGCGGTGCGGCCGGACCGGGCCATGCTGATGCGCATTGTCAACAAAGTTTTGTCGCAGATCAGTCCTGTTCAGCATTTTGAAATCAGGCAGCGCTGGACCAGCGACTATTCGGTTCGGGAAAAAATGGCGGTAGAACGCTATTTGCAGTATTTGTATCTGTCTTTTGCCGCTTTTGCGTTGATTTTGCTGTTTTTGTTTTATCGTTCGCGCCTTAACAAGAAAAAAGCCTTGCAGATTGCGCATACTCAAAAGATGGAGTCAATCGGCCGGTTGGCCGGCGGCGTGGCGCATGATTTCAACAATATGCTGGCCGGCATTCACGGTGCGGCCGAAATGCTGGAGATGAAAATCGGCAGCCGGCGGGATCTGCGCAAATATACGGACATTATCATTAACGCCTGTGAACGTTCTTCTTACCTGACGTCCCAGCTTCTGGTTTTTTCCAGAGACAAGGGGCAGAAGTTCAGCCCGATGGATATGCACGCGTGCCTGCACGATGCCGTTACCCTGCTTGAGCATGGCGTTAACAAAAAAATTGTGATCAAGGAGGATTTTAAAGCTTCGAAACATTGTATTTCCGGTAACAGAAACCTGATTCAGAGTATGATTTTGAATCTGGGATTTAACGCCAAGGATGCCATGAACGGAAAGGGAGAGATTGACATCTCAACCCGTAACGTTGAACTGAGGGAAGAAGATATTGCCGATTTGGTCATCAGCGTGAAACCGCAGCGCTATCTGGAAGTGGCGGTTCGTGATTACGGCGGCGGCATTCCCGAAAATATCAGGCACAAGATTTTCGAACCGTTTTTTACGACCAAGGAAATCGGTAAGGGTACCGGTCTGGGGCTGGCGGCGGTATACGGCATTGTTCTGGAACACAAAGGGACAATCAAAATCGAAAGCTCCGAAAAGGGCACCTGTTTTTATCTTTATTTTCCGGTGGTGGCCAACAAGACCGAGAAAAAGGCGGAACACAAGGAGGCCGGTTCGCTGCGGGCCAAAGTGATGGTGGTCGACGATGAAAAAATCCTGCTGGAGCTGATGAAAGATATTCTGACGACGCTCGGCGCGGAAGTGATTACTGTCAATGAGCCGCTGGATGCCGTGCAGACTTATAAGGAACACCCGGAGATTGATATCGTGATGCTTGACGTGATTATGCCGGGCAAAAGCGGCGTGGAGATTTATGACGAGCTGCGACAGATTAATCCTGGGGTTAACGTTATCTTTATGAGCGGGTACAACAAGGACAACGAAGTTTTGGGACTGATTGAAAAGAATCCGAACGCGGCATTTATAAGCAAACCTTATACGGTGACGGGTTGTCAGGAGAAAATTTCTAAAATGTTAGCAAAAAAGTAATAGACTTGATATAAAATACGGAGATGTTTATAATCGGAGCAGTATTTTTTTGAAGCGTGGATAAATTAAAAGATGGCTAAAACGGTCAGCACCATATCTGAGAAGTATTTGTTGGATGCCTTGGACCGGGTTGCGCGCAACCCGAGCGGCTATTCGGTGCTGTATGTTAACGTTTCCAAACTCAAGCCCAAAAACCGCCATCCCGAATTTATCAAAATTTTTGCAAAACTGTTTGACAGCGTTACAGGCAGCGCCAAAGGTACGCTTTTTGTTTTGAGCAACGGTGATTTTGCCATTCTCGGCAAGGAGATTACGCATGAAATTGTCGAAGATGCCGTGAAAAAACTCCGTGACGGCCTGTCCTCCGATCCGGTTCTTCATTCCAAAGACAGCCGCGAGTTTTTTGAAATTTATGATTTTCCCGAGGATTTTCCGTCTTTTTACAGTTATATTGAAGGACTGGTTGAAAATGCTGCGCAGAAAACGAGAGACGACAGTCTTCCGCAAAAACGTCCGGTGGCGGCCGGCGAAATTGAAGATCTGATTTTGGCGCTGGACGATATTGACATTGCCGAAATTGTCAAACGTCAGAGTGTTTTGCGGATAAAAGGCGCAGGTCGGTTTGAGGTTATTTTTCAGGAGTTTTTCGTAGCGGTCAAAGATTTGAGCCTGCAGTTCGACGCCAATCTGGATCTGGTGGCCAACCGCTGGCTGTTTTTATATCTGACGCAGACCCTGGATAAGAAAACCATGGAAGCGTTTTTCGGATCCGACATTAAAAATTGGCCCAAGGAAATCAGCCTGAATCTGAATCTATCCTCGGTTTTTTCCAAAGAGTTTGTCGAGTTTGGCCGCAACTTTGTCAAACCCGAGCAGAAAATTATCGTCGAGGTGCAGCTGATGGATGTGTTTAACAATCTGCCGCTGTATTTTCAGGCGCAGGACATTCTGCACCATGGCGGGCATAAGCTGCTGATTGACGCGGTGTCGCCGACGGCGCTGAAAATGCTTAACATTAAACGCGTCAAGCCGGATATGATTAAGATATTCTGGGAACCGCTGCTGGAAGACGATACTGACAACGAAGATTTGAAAAAGACTATTGAATTTCTGGGGCGGGAAAATGTCATTTTGGCTAAATGCGACAGCGAACGGGCAATCCGCTGGGGCGTGCATTACGGTATTACCGCATTTCAGGGGCCGTATATCGATACGCTGGAAGTGGCTCTCATCCGTTCCAAGTGTCCGCATGCCAAAGAATGCAGCGCGGCAGACTGCCTGAAGCGCAAACGCCGGCTGGCCGGGTGGTTCAGAGACGAGTGCAAAGACAAAGAAGTTTTGGAATATTTGTTAGGTTAGGTGGCCGATGGCGGTTTTTACGAAAAACAACGAGAAAAGCACAACCAAAAAAGATACGATTATTTTTGACTATCTGCGTAAAATTGAAAAAGACATCGAATCTTTTGAGGCGTTGATTTTAACAACCAGCAAACTTCAGAATCAGAGTTTGCGTTCGGCTCAGCGTCAGTCCCTGATAGAGACTTTTGAAAATGTGGTTAAGAAAAGCGGCGGCGAGATTTTTGCGTTGCCGAATGACGATATGGTTGTGATTTTCAATGCCAGGGCGCATGATGAGGTTTTGGCCTGTCTGGTGAAAGTTCAGTTTATTTTTCATGATGATCCGATGATCAGGAATGCGGTTGATTTGATGCAGGTCGGTTTTGCCAAGGTGTATCCGCTGGGCGGCGGCGCCGCGGAGTTTCGCGAGGCGGTCAAAAGTACGGTCAAGATTATGGAAGAGGACAAGCCGGCCGGAAAATCCTCGCTTGCGTCAAAACCGAGTTTTGTTCCCGGTACCAGAAAACTGCGCCGGCAGTTGACGCCTTCCATGTTGGCCAAAATGCAGAAAGCATTGTCGATGATGGATTTTTCAAGCTTAATTCGGCGGCAGTCGGTGTGCGCCGTTATCGGCAAGTCGCCGCCGCAGATGATTTTTGACGAGGTGTTCGTTTCCATTGCCGATTTGCGCGATATGTTGATGCCGGATGTGGATTTGACCTCTAATCCGTGGCTGTTTCTGTATTTGACCGAGACGCTGGACAAGCGAGTTCTGGTCAGCGTCAGCCGGCACGACGACGGTTCTCTGACCAGCAATTTCAGCCTGAATCTTAATGTTTCGACCATTCTTTCGGACGATTTTCTGGAGTTTGACGAAAACATTAATCCGGCGCAGCGTTCGACGATTGTGCTGGAATTGCAGCTGGCGGACATCTTCAGTGACATAAAAGCCTTTATTCTGGCCAAAACCTTTGCCCAATATCGCGGTTATAAGGTTTGTATTGACGGTATTACGGTTGACAAACTGCAATATATTGACCGGGAACATCTGGACGGCGATTTAATTAAAATCATCTGGCATCCGAGTTTTATGGACGTCATTAAAGAGGACAAGCATTTCACCGACTATGTCAACAAGGCGGAACGGGCCAGAATGATTTTGTGCCGCGTGGACGATCCGCAGGCGGTGGAGGTCGGAAATTCACTCGGCATCAATCTGTATCAGGGACGCTATATTCAGCGTCTGCTGGCGGCTCAGCCGAGGAAGACCATTTTCAGCATAAAAAAATAGTGCCATTGCCGGAACAAAAAAATACGCTGTCTTAGACAGCGTATTTTAGTTTGGTTTTTATTTTAAGCGTTGATATCTGCCTCATAAGCATAAATAATGCGGGTATCTTCATCACTTTCGCCGACTTGCAGTTCGCATACCATCAGGTTGTCTGCGTCCTGAAGACTGTCGATGATGTCGTCGGGAATGCCTTCCAGCAGAATTTCATCGGTATCATTGCGGATCAGAACTGCGGATTTGTCATTAAAGTCAAACTCAATGCGGGGATTTTTCGGTTCCGTTTCCTGAGCATGAAGCAGAAGCATGACCTCGTCTTCGTCGTTGGTCACAAAGTCAAAAGTATTTAATTCATTTTCATCCATAGCTCAAATCCTTATAAAGGTCTAAATCATAATCTTATCTTATAACAATAAACGATTTAGTCAATGCAATAAAAAAACCGCCTCTGTTTTTCTGGGGGAAGCAAGAGACGGCGGGACAATTGCTTATCCCTTTATCCGAATGATAGCCGCTATTGATTGAAGAAATGTTAATATTTTGGCAAAATAACGTGAAATGTGATTATTTTTCATATATGCTGAAATTCAAAACGGAGGGATAAAATATATGCGGACACTGCTGAACAGATTTATTGAGCTTCTTAAATGGCCGGTGGCCGTTTATATGCTGATTTCCCTGCCGGCGTATGTACAGTCTTTTTATTTGTTTAACTTTATGAATTTGTGGTCGGGCGCCATGCTTGGCGGTTTTTTTCTTTTCTTTATTTCCCGCGGGTTTATGGATACGGAAATGAAAACCAGTATGGAGATTGCAGCTCATGAGATGACGCATGCTTTTTTTGCCTTGCTGACTTTGCACAAAATCAAGAGTATCCGGGTGAATCCCGACAACGACGGCGGTTCGATGTCGTTTGAAGGCGAGGGCAACTGGCTGATTATCATTGCTCCTTATTTTTTTCCGCTGTTTGGTTTCGCGGCAATGATTGCGGTTTCCGTTTATACGCATTATGCGCCGTCTAACCTGATTTTGAATATGATTATAGGTTTTTTCATCGCCTACCATATTGATACGGTTGCTTCTCAAATCCATGAAAAACAAACGGATCTGCCGAAGGTCAGTTATAAGTTCTGCGTGATGTTTTTACCGTCGGCCAATATTTGGGCGGTCTGTTCGATGATGGCTTTCAACAGCCGCGGATGGAACGGCTTTTGGGTTTATCAAAGCGTGATTTCCAAACTGAACGAACGCAACTGGGATTATGCGCTTTATTACATCCGGCAGTTTTTAGGCTAAAGATATTCGAGACGGCATTGATCCGCATTGAGGCGGACTTTTACGCCGGTCGGCAGAACATAGCGCGACGGAATGTGTCCATAAGCAAAGTTTTTGATAACAGGAATACGGTGTATGCGGCAGCAGAAATCATCAATAACGTCGTTGACGCTGCCGTCTCCGGGATCGGCTTCCTCACAGCCGGCAAAGGTGCCGAAGACAATGCCTTTAATTTTTGAGAATCCCGGCTGTTGGCGCAGCTGGGTCAGCATTAAATCAAGTTTGTAAGTTTTTTCGCCGACATCTTCTATCAACAGAATCGTATCTTTCAAATCAGGGAAATACGGCGTGCCGGCCAGCGAACGGATCAGGCTGAGGCAGCCGCCGACAAGGATGCCTTCCGCGGTTCCGGCCGTTTGGGTTTGTCCGCTGACAATGTTTTGTCCGGTTCCGCTCAGCACTTTTTGCAGCGAAGCGTCAACCAAGCCGTCAATATGCCCGTTTTTAAAATCATATTTCAGAGAAAATCCGGTGATGTTCATATTGCCGGTTTGTGTCCAGAGGCCGAGCTGCAGAGCAGTATTGTCGCTGAGGCCGATGACGGGTTTGGGGTTTTGTTTAATGATTTCATAATCCAAAAGGTCCAGCAGGCGCTGGGAACCGCAACCGCCGGCAGTCGTAAAAACGGCCTTGATTTCGGGGTTTTTGAAAAAGGACATCAGATCTTCCGCCCGTTCTTCGTCGGTACCGGCCATATAGCGGCTGACGTTATAAGCATTGGCACCGATGACATACCGCAACCCCAGGCTTTCAATATAATCAAGCGCGAGTTTTATGCTTTCAAAGCCGGGGATATGTCCGGCAGGCGATGCTATTCCGACTTTATCTCCGGCTTTGAGCGAAAACATCTTATATCTCCTGTAAAAGTTTGCGGCTGAAGTCCGGCAGGGTGTTGTCTCGGGCGCCCATGATGACGACCCGGTCGCCGGCCTTGGCGGTTTTGAGGATAAAGTCTTCAACGTCTTTGCGGGCGGGAATATAGCGTGCATTTACGCCTAAGGAAACGGCCTCTTCAATCAGTTGTTTGGAAGAAATGCTCTGATCGGCGGTACCGCCGGCAAAATAGATGTCGGGCATAACTAGAATGTCGTCTTTGCCCATTTGTGCGGCGAAAGATTTTACAATGTCGCGGCCGGTCAGTTTCATCGGAGCAAAGCCGTGGGGCTGGAACATAACGATAACGCGTCCCGGATAATCCTTCAAAGCCGACATGGAACCCATTACCTTGTCGGGATTGTGGGCGAAATCGTCAATGAAGGTGATGTCTTTTTTGGTGCCGACGACTTCCAGGCGCCGCTGGGTGCCGAGAAAGCCCTCCAGAGCCTGCGCAGCGGCAAATTTGTCAACACCCAACAGCGAGCAAGCGGCAATGGCCGCTAAGGCATTGGATACGTTAAAACGGCCGATGAGGCGGATTTTGAATTCCCGTCCGTCGAGTGTGTAGCTGGTGCCGCCGGGAATGGCCTTGATGTTGTCGGCAAAAAAGTCGGCGGAAGAATCTTCAATCGAAAAAGACAGGTTGGTGATTTTGTCGTTGCGGATGTCTTTGCAGTTGTCACAATCGCGGTTGACGACCAGGCCATGAGTGCAACGTCCGGCAAAATTATGGAACAGGGTTTCCAGTTCGTCCAAAGACTTGTGATCCATGCCAATGTTGTTGATAATGCCGATATAAGGAGTGTATTTTTCAATGGATCCGTTGCTTTCATCAGCTTCGATGACGCAAATGTCTCCCTGATTGTAAATGATGTTGGGGATGCCTTTCTGTCCGGCGTAATTTTTCATATAGCCGCCGTTGATGGTGCAGGGCTTTTTGCCCAGCGTGTCCAAAATATAACCGATCATACCGGTGGTGGTGGTTTTGCCGGAAGTTCCGCTGACCGCTATGTTGTGCGGGTATTGATGGAACAGTTCGGCCAGCAGATCCGGCCGGGTTTTAATCGGAATGTTTTTGGCTTTGGCCGCTTTGACGTCGGGAATGGAATCTTCAACCGCGGTTGAAACATAGAGAATGTCAACGTCATCGGTGATTGCCGAGCCGTCCTGCGGATAAATTTTGATGCCGACTTCTTCCAGCGCTTTGCGGCGGTCCTGATCGCCGCCGTTGTCAAAACTGCGGTCGGAACCGCGAACCTCAAATCCTTTTTTAGCCATAATCTGAGCGACGGCACTGACGCCATTGCCCGAAATTCCGCAGAAACTTATTTTAGTCATTAGTCTTTAGTCCCTTCACTTTCTCATAATATATCCAGCGCTTCGTTTTCGCGCTCCTGTAAAATTTTGATGTTTTTATAGTCAATGATTATGTAACTTTTTCCGTCGCCGTCAACATTTATAGCAAGTGCTGCACCGATATTGTTGCCTTCAAAGGTACTGTAGAGGACGGCTTCTCCGCTTTGCAGCTGGCTTAAAAATTCGGGGTTGCCGATGGGTTCGGGATGTTGTTCGGTGATAATTTTTTCCTGTCCGTATTCTTTGACCTTTTTTTCGACAACCGTGACTTTGGGCGTAAAAAACTCCTGCGGGTTGCCATATTTTTGTGTCAGCAGTCGGACGTATTTGCGATATTCCCTGAGAACCTTGGATGCAGAGGCATCGTCGTTGAGGAAGTCGCCGACAGCAATAATTCGCCACAGTTCGTCTTCTTCGCCAAAGGTGATTATAATATCCCGGAAGCCTTTGGGATCTTTGGGCAGATGAGTCGCAGAGAACGAATTTACGTAATCTTTCTGTTCAACCGGGGTTAGGATTACACCTAGGTTTTTGATGGCGGCAATGCTTGCTTTCCACAGCAGGCCGAACGGGGCGGCGTCAAGATTCTGAACTTCTTCCGCCAGAGCTTTAGTGTCTTCGCTTTGAGTGCGCCGTTCAATTTTGGGAATGTCTATGTCAAGTTTTTCGGTCTTCTTGTTCAGCAGGCTGCGGGCGGCAGCTCTGGCCTTTTCAAGACGGCGCGCCTCTTCGTCTTTGGCTTTCTGCTCGGCTTCTTCGGCCTTCAGTTCGTCCGATATAAGCAGATCCTGATAGAAGTCGGAAGTGTCCTGTGCCCGGACGCCGAATGAAAATATTATTGCGGAGGCTAAAATAAACAGACCTGTTTTCATATTTTTATCCCTTTGCCCATAAAAAAAATTGAACACCGTTCATTAATGTTTTATTATATTTTCAATATCAACATTTTATTAAATAATATATAACAATGAGCAATACAAAAGACAATATTCATTCGGCATTAATTGCCAAAGGGCGGGAACTGGTCTGCTCCAAAGGCGCCGATTTTCTTACCGCGCGCAAGCTCTCCGAAGCTACGGGGTATTCGGTGGGGACAATTTATAACCAGTTTGAAAGCATGGATGCCTATGTTTTGGAGCAGAATATGCAGACCCTGGAAGAACTGTATGCGGTTTTGAACAAGATTATGCCGGACACAAATCCGTATAAAAACCTGAACCGCTATGTCGACGCTTTTGTTTCGTTCGTTTTGGGCAAGCCGAATTTGTGGAATCTGCTGTTCAACTTTCATCTGCATACGGAAAATACGGTTTATCCTCCGCGGTATCTGCGGCGGCTTTTGAAAATAATCAATCTATGGCGCCGTGAATTTAATGCGGTGTTTTCTGCCTTAAGGCCCGCAGAGCAGAAAGTTTCGCTGCGGGTGTTGTGGCTGTCGATGTTTTCTCTGAGTTCGTTCCTGACCCTGAGCGGTTTGGACAAGATGAGCCGGGTTAACAAAAGGTCGGTCTGTAAACTTCTGCTTAACACCTATCTGGCCGGTTTGACCGTCTTGAAGAGGAACTGAAACGCCGATGATTCATGAAGTTTATTGGCGGGTAATGGGCATTATTAATTCACCGCAGTTCTTGCAAAGCGTGTTTGACAACCGTTTTTATCTGATTGTGCTGGTGATTGTCCTGACCCGTTTCAAATATGCCACTTATAACAGCATGTGGATGTGTTCGCTGGTGAATGTGCCGGGGACAATTCTGCACGAATCGATGCATTTTCTGGTAGGTCTGGTGATGAACGCACATCCGTGCAACTTTACGATTTTGCCGCGGCGCAGCATGGAAGGCGGATATGTCATGGGCAGCGTCGGTTTTCGCAACATTACGTTTTATAACGCTTTTCCGGCGGCAATGGCGCCGCTGTTGCTTCTGCCGCTGGGGTATTATGTTAACGAGTATCTGCTGCCGCTGCTGCCGGCAACGCTTTTAAATTATGTTCTCTATGTCTTGCTGCAGACGATTATTATTGAAAATGCGGTGCCGTCCTCGGCCGACGTGCGGGTGGCAACTTCTTCTTTTGCAGGGTTGCTGCTGTATGCGGTTCTTATCGGTGCTCTGGTTTTAAGTCTGCTTGGATTGTAAAGTTTGGCGGAGAAAGAAAAAACGGAGCGTTGGACTCCGTTTTTTTTTGCCGTTATTTTTCAAGCGCCGCAACAATCTGTTCGGTTACTTTTTTGGCGTCGCCGTAAAGCATGATCGTATTGTCGGCAAAAAACAGCGGGTTTTCCACGCCGGAATATCCGGAAGCCAGCGAACGTTTGACGAAGAAGACTGTTTTGGCCTTTTCAACGTCTAAGACCGGCATGCCGTATATTGGCGAGGTCGGGTCGGTTTTGGCCAGCGGGTTGGTGACGTCGTTGGCGCCGATGACATAGGCAACGTCGGCGGTGGCAAATTCACGGTTGATGTCTTCCAGTTCGAAGACGTCTTCATAGGGAACATTTGCTTCGGCCAGAAGCACGTTCATATGTCCGGGCATGCGGCCGGCAACGGGATGAATGGCATATTTGACCTCGACGCCGTAGCGGTCGTGCAGATCTTTGGCCATTTCGTGCAGGATGTGTTGCGCCTGGGCAACGGCCATACCGTATCCCGGAACGATAATAACCTTGTTGGCATTTTCCATGATAAACGCCGCGTCTTCGGGATTGCCGGTTTTGGCCACTTTATTGTCCGTGTCATTGGTGTGGGAAGCGGCGCTGCCGTCAGCGCCGAAACCGCCGAGCATAACGCTGGTCAGGGAGCGGTTCATGGCCTTAACCATAATGTAGGACAGAATGGCTCCGCTGGCGCCGACGATGGAACCGACGATAATCAGCAAAACGTTGTGCATTGAAAAGCCGATACCAACGGCCGCCCAGCCGGAATAAGCGTTCAGAACGGAAATAACAACCGGCATATCGGCGCCGCCGATCGGCAGAACCAGAAGAAAACCCAAAACGATAGCCAGAGCCGCCAGAACATAAAATATCCGGACGTCGCCGTTGAGACAAAAGATGACGCAGGCTGCGATTGTTGACAGTCCCAACAACAGGTTCAGAAGCTGTTGTCCGGGGAAGAGCACGGCTTTGGCGGACATCAGGCCTTGGAGTTTGGCAAAGGCAATCATTGAACCGGAAAAGGCCAATGCGCCGATGATGAGGCCGACGGAGCTTTCCACCCAGGTTTGCGAACCCGAGAGAATTTCGGCCAGAGAGATGAAAACGGAAGAAAGACCGCCGAGACCGTTGAAAGCGGCAACCATCTGCGGCAGGGAAGTCATTTTGACTTTGAGAGCCGATACGGTGCCGATGAGGCCGCCGATGACAATGGCAAACATAATCCAGTAATATTCGCTGACTTGCGGCGAAAACATGGTGACGACTACGGCAACGGTCATACCGAGCATACCGAGCAGGTTGCCGCGGCGCGCCGTTTCGGGAGAAGCCAAGCCGCGAATCGAAAAGATAAATAAAATGCTGGAGAGCAGGTAGGTAACGGGAAGTATGGATGCGGACATTATTTGGTCTCCTTAGAATCGGTGCGGGGCATTTTTTTCTTTTTGAACATCAGCAGCATCCGGTGAGAAACGGCAAAACCGCCGAAGATATTGACGGCGGCAAGACCGACGGCAATCAGTCCCAGAATTTTCGGGGTATCCATGGTTTGAACGCCGGCCGTAATGAGCGCGCCGACGATGACAATGCCGGAGATGGCGTTGGAAACGCTCATCAGCGGCGAATGAAGTGCCGGCGTGACGCCCCAGACGACGAAATAGCCGACGAAACAGGCCAAGGTGAGAATGGTTAAAAGAGTCCAGATATCAATCATTTTACAGCTCCCGTGAGTTCCCCGTCTTTGCATACGCAGGTGCCTTTGATCAGTTCATCGTTGAAGTTGAAAACAATTTCTTTGGTCTGCGGGTTATACATCGGGGTTAGAAAGTTAAAGATGTTTTGGGCGAAAAGCCGGCTGGCTGAATTAGGCAGTTCGGACGCAAGGTTGGAATTGCCGATGACCTTGACGCCGCCGATGGTTACGGTTTTGCCGCTTTGGGAGCCTTCCACGTTTCCGCCGGCTTCGGCCGCCATGTCGATGATGACGGCGCCGCGCGGCATAGCTTCAATCATTTGTTTTGTAATCAGCCGGGGCGCCGGTTTTCCGGGAATAAGCGCCGTGGTGACGGCAATGTCCGTTTTGCGGAGCTGCTCGGCAACGGCTTCCTGCTGTTTTTTCTTGTATTCGTCAGAAGTTTCTTTGGCATAGCCGCCTGCGGTTTCGAAATTTTCGTCGGTTTTGACTTCAACAAAACGACCGCCTAAAGATTCAACCTGTTCCTTTACCTGAGGGCGGACGTCGGAAGCATAAACCTGTGCGCCGAGGCGTTTGGCGGTGGCAATGGCCTGAAGTCCGGCTACGCCCGCGCCTAAAACCAAAACCTTGGCAGGGGCAACGGTACCGGCTGCCGTCATCATCATTGGGACTGCTTTATCCAAGGCTTCAACGGCGTTGATGACCGCTTTATATCCGGCCAGATTGCTTTGCGAAGAAAGAATGTCCATGGATTGGGCGCGGGAGATGCGCGGCATCAGGTCCAACGCGAAACAGGTGAGGCCGAGTTTGGCAAATTTTTCAAGCCGCGGCCGTTCGGTTAAGGCCTGAAAATTGGCAATGACAGTCATTTGCGGTTTGAGGTGTTTGTCTTCTTCCGGCAGCGGGGCCCAGATTTTGAACAGATAGTCGGCATTTTGGCAGGCCTCCGCAGCCGAGGAAACAATCTCGGCTCCGGCTTTGAGGTAGGCTTCGTCGTCAAAACCGGCTTGCAGACCCGCGCCTTTTTCCACTTTGACGTTGAACCCCCAGCTCTTGAAGCGGGAAGCGGTGTCAGGGGTGACGGCTACCCGGTTTTCCCCGTTTTTGACTTCTTTTAAGACGGCGATAATCATTTCTTGTCCTTTAGTTATTTTTAAGATAAATCAATATAACATTAATATAAGGATATATGGAATCAGAAACAACGGGATTGTGCAAAAATGAAACAGCTTTGGGATTTGTTTGCCGTATTTTTCAAAATCGGCCTGTTTACGTTCGGCGGCGGATACGCCATGCTGCCGCTTTTGCAGGACGAACTGGTGCGGCGGCGCAAGTGGGCTACGGACGAAGAACTGATGGACTATTATTCCATCGGACAGTGCACGCCCGGCATTATTGCCATTAACGTGGCAACGTTTATCGGCTGCAAGCAGAAAGGAAAACTCGGCGGTAGCATTTCTACGCTGGGAATGGTCATGCCTTCGCTGATTATCATAATGCTGGCGGCCAGCGTGCTGGAGCGCTATATGCACAATCCGTATCTCGGTTATGCTTTTGCCGGTATCAGAATTGCCGTAACCGCTTTGATCTTGGATACGTTAATTGGGCTTTGGAAAAAGGGAATCGAAGATAAAAAAGGAATTGTCATTTTTCTGTGCAGCGCGCTGCTGCTTTTGTTTTTCAACCTTTCGGCGGTGTGGATAGTGCTGCTGGCCGCCTTGAGCGGTCTGGCCTGTCGTTTCTGTCCGTTGCAGTTTAAACGAAAGGACGGCAGAAAATGATTTATCTGGTTTTGTTTTTCGAGTTTTTTAAAATCGGATTGTTTGCCATCGGCGGCGGTTTGGTCACGGTGCCGTTTCTTTTTGATCTGGCCGAGGTTTATCCCTGGTTTGACGCCAAGGATCTGGCGGATATGATTGCCGTTTCAGAATCTACGCCGGGGCCGCTGGGGGTTAATATGGCGACTTATTCCGGATTCCGGGCTGCCGGCGTGGCGGGAGCGCTGGCGGCGACTTTCGGACTGGTTCTGCCTTCGGTGGTCATTATCATGATGCTGTCAAAGCTTTTGAAAAAGTTTCGGGACAATCCGATAGTGTGCAGCGTTTTGTACGGGATACGCCCCGCGGTTATTGCCCTGATTTTGTTTGCAGGGGCAGAGGTTGCCAAACTGGCGGTGACAGATTGGAAAACAGCCGGTCTGTTTGTTGTTTTCTTTGCCGCAATCCATTTTTACAAGCGCAGTCCGATTTTTTATATCATCGTCAGCGCCGTGTTCGGCATTGTGCTTAAACTTGGGCAATAAAAAAGCCTCCCCGGCGGGAGGCTTGTGGCTTTCAGTTTTAAATATCCAAAGCTTTCTTGTAGGTTTCGAGCAGAAATTCCTGTTCGTCGCGGTCGGCGGCGTTCATTTTGCGCAGTTTGATAATGGCGCGCATGATTTTAACGTCAAAACCGGCCGATTTGGCTTCGGCATAAATGTCGCGGATGTCGGAACCGAGAGCGGCCTTTTCTTCTTCCAGGCGTTCAATGCGCTCAATCAGGGAACGCAGTCTGTCGGCGGCGATTCCGCCGACTTCGGAATTGTTATTTTCTTCACTCATGATTATATCTCCCTATGGTACTGTTTTAGAATCAGCTGCCGTTGAAGATAACAAGCGATGCGTTTTTTGACAAGCAAAATATTTTCTGCGGAAATCTGTTTAAAATAAGTACGTTATTAACTTTTTTAGGGTTATATTGCAGACAATGAAAAGTGTAAATCAAAAAAGGGGTATATTATGCCGCAGTTAACAAAGACCAAGATTCTGGCAACAATCGGACCTTCTTCCGCATCAAAGGAGCAAATTGAAAAATTAATCGACGCCGGCGCCGATGCTTTCCGGGTTAACTTCAGCCACGGGACGCATGAGGAACACAAGGAGCGGGTCGGCTACATCCGCAAGCTTGAAAAAGAAAAAGGGCGTTTTATTTCGATTTTGGCCGATATGCAGGGACCCAAGCTCAGGGTCGGTACTTTTATCGGCGCGGGAACGGACTTGAAAGAAGGCCAGAAGTTTCGTCTGGATATGGATGTTACGCCCGGCAACAACCAGCGCGTCAACCTGCCCCATAAAGAGATTTTTGCTGCGCTCAAGCCCGGTGACCGTCTGCTTCTTAACGACGGCAACATCGTATTGAACGTTGACGATTGCGGTGTCGACTTTGCCGATACGACAGTTGTTGTCGGCGGTTTTTTGTCGGCGCACAAAGGGGTTAACCTGCCGAATACGCAGCTGCCGATTTCGGCCATTACCGAAAAAGATCGCGAGGATCTGAAGTTTGCGCTGAAGCTTGGTGTCGACTGGATCGGCCTGTCCTTTGTTCAGACCGCGGAAGATGTCAGGGAAGCCCGCCGGCTGGTCGGCGACAAGGCCGGACTGATTGTCAAGCTTGAAAAGCCGAGTGCGATTGACGAGCTTGAAGAAATTATCAAACTGGCCGACGCGGTGATGGTTGCGCGCGGCGATTTGGGCGTGGAATGTCCGGTTTATACGGTGCCGGTTCTGCAAAAAAGGATTGTTACCTGCTGCCGCAAATACGCACGGCCGGTGATTGTGGCCACCCAGATGCTGGAGTCCATGATTAACAACCCGACGCCGACCCGCGCAGAGGTTTCCGACGTGGCAACCGCTGTTTATGACGGCGCCGATACGGTGATGCTGTCCGCGGAGACCGCGGCCGGAAAATATCCTGTGGAAGCGGTTAAGATGATGAACAACATTATCCAGCAGGTGGAAGCGGATCCGCTGTTTTATACTTTGATGCAGAAATCCCGTCTTTCTCCGTGCTGCGGCAGCGAAGCAGATTCGATTTCTTTTGCCGCGAGCGAAGTGGCCAACGTATTGGACAACGTGTCGGCAATCGTTACCTTTACGTCGTCGGGTTTTACCACGCTGCTGACGGCGCGCGAACGTCCGAATCTGCCGATTATTGCCATGACGCCGGAAATTGAAGTGGCGCGGCGGATGGTCTTGGTCTGGGGCGTCAAAAGCTTTGTCAACAAAGAAAGCTTCAAGAGTTTTGACAAGGTTGAGAGCAGTGCGGTTAAGGTAACCAAAGAAAACGGTTTTTCAAAATCCGGCGACCATATTATCATTACGGCCGGTTTCCCGCTGAACACCAAAGGCCGGACCAATATGCTGCATACGGTTTATATTCCGTAACGGTCGGGCTTAAAGTTAAAAACACGTTTAACCGAAAGGTTAAGCGTGTTTTTTTTGAGGGAATGTCGCAATAAAAAAACCCGCTTAAAAACGGCGGGTTTTAGTTTTCAACTGTTTTAATGTTCAATAAAATTATCCCTGACGAGCCTTGAGTTTCGGGTTCTTTTTATTGATAACGTATACGCGGCCTTTGCGGCGAACGATTTTGCAGTTCTTGTCGCGTACTTTCTTAGTTTTCAATGAGCTGTAAACTTTCATTTTTCTTCCTTTTCATAAATAGTTGACCGCAACTTATGATAAAACTTCCGCTTTGTCAACCCTAATTTGCACAAGTCCGGTAAAAAAGTAAGATTACTTTTGCATTTAAGCGCATTTTTCTATAGGCTGTCGGTATAAAAAGAAGGAGAGATGTTTTCTGATGATAAAAAGAACAGGTCTGATTGTGCTTATGTGTTTGTGGGCGTCCGCCGCCGGGGCGCAGATGCCGTATCTGGAGGAGATGAAAGCGCTGGGTGCCGTCGCCGGACAGGGATTGGCCTGCGGCGCTTCCAAATATGACCAGTTTGAGATGCTGGCGCGCGCCATTATGCTGACCAAGGCGCCGAACAACGCCATGCTGCAAAAGGGCGTTTATGCCTACACCGAAGCAAAGGCTGACACTTATCTTTCCAAGCAGATGGACGCCGGTTTCCTTTGCGGAGAGACGGTCCAGCGGTTTGACAGTCAGGACATCTTCAACATTACGCTGTATGAAGACGGGACGCTGAAGATGCCCGACGGGCAGATTATTACGCCGCGGATGCCCTATGACGCGTCCAAAATTTACCGCCGCGACGAAAAGCTGACTGCCAATCTGAAGGCCATTTACGAAGGCAGTACCAACAAAGTGCGCAAACAGGCTCTGCAACAAGGGCAGAAAGTCGCAGTTCCGAATCGGCAGGCGGTTAACAATGCTTATGTTCCGCAGGTTATGACGCCGGCTCCGGCGGAAGAGGCGGCAGTTTCCGAATCTGCAATCAAGCATATCTCCCGTCGCAAATCGCGTTACTGAAACGGCGGATTTCCCGGCTTGCATAATTTATATTTGCCTGTATACTAGGCGCCAAGCTAACTTTTTTATGGAGACGTATCAGTATGGCTGCTTATCAATATGTTTATGTGATGCAGAACTTAACCAAAGTTTTTCCCGGCGGCAGAGAGCTGTTCAAGGGAATTACGCTTTCATTTCTGCCCGGAGCCAAAATCGGCGTGCTGGGTGTGAACGGCGCCGGCAAATCTACGCTGTTGAAGATTATGGCCGGTGTTGACAAGGATTTTAACGGCGAAGCCTGGGCGGCTGACGGCGTCAAGGTCGGTTATCTGGAGCAGGAACCAAAGCTGGATCCTTCCAAAAACGTAATGGAAAACATTATGGATGGTCTGGGCGAAACCCGCGACCTGTTGAAGCGCTTTGAAGAAGTTTCGATGAAGTTTGCCGAGCCGATGAGCGACGAAGAAATGGACGCGCTGATTAATGAGCAGGCCGAACTTCAGGAAAAAATCGACGCCTGCAACGGCTGGGATCTGGAACGCACGATAGAAATCGCGATGGACGCTTTGCGCTGTCCGCCGTCTGACGCCGACGTAACCAAGCTTTCCGGTGGAGAAAAGCGCCGCGTGGCCCTGTGCCGTTTGCTGTTGCAAAAGCCGGATATGCTGCTTTTGGACGAGCCGACCAACCATCTGGACGCCGAATCGGTTGCATGGCTGGAAAAGTATCTGAAAGAATATGCCGGCACGGTGGTTATGGTTACCCACGACCGTTATTTTCTGGACAATGTCACCGGCTGGATTTTGGAACTGGACAGAGGGCAGGGCATTCCTTATGAGGGGAACTATTCTTCCTGGCTGGAGCAGAAACAGAAACGTCTGGAGCAGGAATCCAGAGAGGAAAGCGCCCGCCAGAAAACGTTGGCTCGCGAGCTGGAATGGATTCAGAAAAATCCGAAGGCCCGTCAGGCCAAGTCTAAGGCGCGTATCAACGCTTATGACGAGTTGTTGTCGCAAACGGCCAAGGAGGGTATTTCGCAGGCGCATATCAATATTCCGATGAACGAGCGTCTGGGCGATCTGGTAATCGAGGCGACGGGGATTTCCAAGGCATACGGCGACCGGGTGCTGATTGACAACCTTTCGTTTAAGATTCCGAAAGGCGCGATTGTCGGAATCATCGGTCCGAACGGTGCCGGCAAAACCACTTTGTTCCGGATGATTACCGGACAGGAGCAGCCTGATTCCGGCACCATCAGAATCGGCGATACAGTAGAACTGGGATATGTGGACCAGTCCCGCGACAATCTGAATCCCGACAAAAACGTCTGGGAGGAAATTTCGGATGGTCTGGATATGATTGAGCTGGGCAAGAAAACCATACCATCCCGTGCATATGTCGGCCAGTTTAACTTCAAGGGCGGCGACCAGCAAAAGAAAGTCGGGCAGCTTTCGGGCGGCGAGCGCAATCGCGTGCATATGGCCAAAATGCTCAAAAAGGGCGGCAACGTGATTTTGCTTGACGAACCGACCAACGATTTGGACGTCGATACGCTGCGTTCGCTGGAAGAGGGAATCATGAACTATCCGGGCTGCGTATTGGTAACCTCGCACGACCGCTGGTTTTTGGATCGTCTGGCTACTCATATTCTAGCCTATGAGGGCGACGGCCATGTCGAATGGTTTGAAGGAAACTTTGAAGAATATGAAAAAGACAAGCGCCGCCGTCTGGGCGACGATGCCTGCGATCCGCACCGCATGCGCTACAAAAAACTTGAACGCTGACGGCGTTTGGTAAGGACACTCCCGCTGAGCCGGGAGTGTTTTTTTATTGAAAACTACTTTAAATCCCAATGATGCCGACTATATGAGTCATTGCTGTAATAATTTTACTAAACGACAACAAACATAAAGGGATTTGATCTATGTTAAAAGGTACTGTCAAATGGTTTAACACCAAAAAAGGCTATGGTTTTATTCAGCCGGAAAGCGGCGAAAAAGACATTTTCGTTCATGTGACCCAATTGGAAAAAAGCGGTCTGCGCCGTTTGTTCGACGGACAGCTCGTGAACTATGAACTGTATAACGACCGGGACGGAAAACCGGCCGCCACGGGTATAAAGCTCATCTAAAAGGCGGGTTTGCTCAAAACGAGTGTTTTGCTTTTATAAAAAAGCCGCCATTGAGGCGGCTTTGATTTTGCGGGCAGGGTGCTTATTTGAGATCTTTGACCATTTTGGCAAAGGAAATGCCGCTTTCTTCAAAGATGTCTCCTTCCTGGACATAACCCATTTTTTCGTAAAAATTGACGACGGAGAGCATGGCATGCATGACAATTTTGTGATATCCGGCGGCTTTGGCTCTTTTTTCGGCATATTTTACGAGTTCACGGCCGATGCCCTCACCCTGATATTTGGTGTCGACCGCCACCTGCATCAGACGGATGGTTTCGTTGTCTACCGGCGCCAGCATCAGACCGCCGACGAGGGCGTCATCCAACTGTTCAATGCAGCCGATGTGCAGGTATCCGGCCTCTTTGGCGCGGTGATGATCGAGAAATTTCAGTCCCAGCGGTTCCAACAGAATTTTGTAGCGCAACTGCACGAGCTGTTCGTATCTTGTTGAGCCAAAATCAATATCCAGCATTTTTTTCATGACCCTTCTCCCGCTAGCGTGACCTTTTTTAATGATATATATCTTAGCACAGTTAATAATATATTGCGAATAATTTTTTTTTCATATATTTTGAAGCTGAATTTTTGCAAAAGTTATGAAACAGAAAGATTGATACAAATGGAATCTAAATTGGATTTGATCAGAAACTTCGCCATTATTGCGCATATTGACCATGGCAAGTCGACGCTGGCGGACCGCATTATCGAATATTGCGGCGGTTTGCAGCAGCGCGAGATGACCGAACAGGTTTTGGATTCAATGGATATTGAGCGTGAACGCGGCATTACCATTAAAGCACAGACCGTGCGGCTGAACTATAAAGCCAAGGATGGCAAGACCTATCAGCTGAACCTGATGGATACGCCCGGACATGTGGACTTCTCTTATGAAGTGTCGCGTTCGCTGGCTTCCTGCGAAGGTTCTATTTTGGTGGTGGACGCTACTCAGGGCGTGGAAGCGCAGACACTGGCCAACGTTTATCTGGCGCTGGACAACAATCATGAAATCATTCCGGTTTTAAATAAGATTGACCTGCCTTCCGCCGAACCGGAAAAGGTCAAGCGTCAGATTGAGGACGTCATCGGGCTTGATACTTCGGACGCGGTGGAAACTTCGGGCAAAACGGGGCTGGGCGTGCCCGATTTGCTGGAAGCCGTTGTTCAGCGGCTGCCGGCGCCGACCGGGGACGAAGAAGCGCCGCTGAAAGCTTTGCTGATTGACAGCTGGTATGATTCTTATCTCGGCGTGGTGATTTTGGTGCGGATTAAGGACGGCGTTTTGAAAAAGAAAACCCAAATCCGGATGATGAGCAACAATGCAACCTATTTGGTTGACCGGGTGGGAATTTTTTCGCCGAAGATGACCGAGGTCGAAGCACTGTATCCCGGCGAGGTCGGTTACATTACCGCCAGCATCAAGAGCGTCAGCGACTGCAATATCGGCGATACAATTACGGACAACAAACGTCCGTGCGAGCAACCTCTGCATGGATTTAAGCCATCGATTCCGGTGGTTTTCTGTTCTATTTTTCCGGTTGATTCCAGCCAGTATGAGGCTTTGAAAGACGCTTTGGCCAAGCTGAAGCTCAATGACGCCAGCATCGATTATCAGAATGAAAACTCTACGGCGCTGGGACTTGGTTTTCGCTGCGGCTTTCTGGGGCTTCTGCATATGGAAATCATTCAGGAGCGTCTGAGCCGCGAGTTTGATTTGGATCTGATTACGACAGCGCCGTCCGTGGCCTATAAGATTCATCTGACTGACGGCACCGATATGACGCTGCATAATCCGGCCGATATGCCCGACGTTACCAAAATCAGGTCAATTGAAGAGCCATGGGTCAAAGCGACAATTCTGGTGCCGGACGAATATCTCGGTTCGGTTTTGAAACTCTGCACCGAACGCCGCGGCGAGCAGGTCGAACTGACTTATGCCGGCAGCCGGGCAATGGTGGTTTACAAAATTCCGCTTAATGAAATTGTGTTTGACTTTTATGACCGGTTGAAATCCATCACCAGCGGTTATGCAAGCTTTGACTATGAGCTGATCGGCTATCATGAATCGGATTTGGTCAAGGTGCAGATTTTGATTAACGAAGAACCGGTTGACGCGCTGGCGTTTTTGTGTTTCCGCGGCGAGGCCGAAGCCCGCGGCCGCCAGATATGCGAGCGTCTGAAAGATTTAATTCCCAGACATCTGTTCAAAATTCCGATCCAGGCGGCCATCGGCGGCCGGGTCGTTGCGCGCGAAACCATTTCCGCCCTGCGCAAAGACGTAACGGCCAAATGTTACGGCGGCGACGTTACTCGCAAGCGCAAATTGTTGGACAAGCAGAAAAAAGGCAAACTCCGGATGCGGCAGTTCGGCAAGGTCGAAGTTCCCCAGTCGGCGTTTATAGAGGCACTTCGCATCGGCGACAACTAAAACAAGGCGTTCTATGGGTATCTAATACAGATTTCGCGAGTAGAAAGTGTCCTCACGTACTTCTGTGTACGCTCCGGTACTTTCTCTCTAAAATCTTATAATCTACCTCATATAACGCCTTGTTTGCAAAAATCGTTCTATGGCCTCCCAGTACAGAAACAGCAAGTAAAATATTCGGTTACGTACGTTTATGTACGCGCCCTCATATTTTCTTTTGTTTCTTACTGTTAGGCACATATAACGCCTTTTTTATAAAAGCCGTATAATGGCCTTCTAGCGTAATTTATCGTCGGTTCGAAAAATTCACCTACGTTTATGTCGGCTAAAATTTTTCTCACTCCTTAAATCGCGCTATAAGTCTCATTCTCCGGCTTTTATAGTTTTGCAGTATGTCTTGTTTTTGGGGTGAAAATTTTATTGTAATTTAACCATTCTTCACTACAATAAGCTTTGCAGGTCGGAGACGGTCTGCGGTGTCTGAAAAACATCTTAACTACAAAAATAATCCACTTTGGGGTGGAGTATCCGATATAAGCCGGCTTGCCGGACGAATAAGGGTGACTGTGTAGTTACAGTTTTTCAGCTCCACCGCCTTGATGTTTTTTCAAGGCGGTTTTGTTTTAGTGCAAACAAAACGGGAGTTTGAAAATATGATAATAGAAATAACGGATAAACTGCGCTTTAACGAAGTCCGAAAACTTATCGGCAAGGAACTGGAGCGTTTGCGGCGTGAAAGGGAAGTCAGCGTTGAACATCTGGCCCGGCAGACGCGTCTGACAGTCAAATATGTTCAACGTTTGGAAGCGGGCAAAGGCGT
>CABUUO010000014.1 GCA_902494875.1 uncultured Pseudomonadota bacterium | reverse complement strand
CTGACCGACAGCGAGATTGAAGAAATCTATGTTCAGGAAGGGCAATATGTCAAAGAGGGGCAAGACCTGATTAAATTTAACCAGACCGAGGTTCTGGCCAACATTAATCGGGTGGAAAATGAAATGGAAGCGTTGGAAATTGCGATTTCAAGGCTAAAAGCCCTGTTATCGGATGATCCGGAGAAGAATTTCAGTTATAATCCGGATATTGACGAATACCTGATTAAAATGCACACGGATTTGCTTAAAAGCCAGATGACCGAAAAAGCGGCCAAGATTGAAGTTCTGAACGGACAGATTACCAAGGCCGAGAAAGAAAAGGACACCATTCAGGCTGATTTGACGCGTATTGAAAAGTTGCTGCCGAGTGTGCAGGAACGGATTGAGAAAAAGAAAATTCTCGTGGATAAAAAGCTTTTGGCGCGGCTGACTTTTCTGGAACAGGAAGAAGAACTAACCAACCTGCAGGAGCAGCGCAACGTACAAGCCAAGAAAATGGCGGAAACCGAGGCGAACATTGAAGCGCTCAAAAAAGAACGGCGGCAATATCTGGCCGAGTTTGACAAGAATATTATGCAGGAGCTGACCGAAAGCCGCGAGAAACTGGCGTCTTATCAGCAGGAACTGATTAAATATGAAGAAGCTTTGAAACGCACCATCGTTAAAGCGCCGCTTTCGGGGTATGTTCAGCAGCTGGTTTATCACACCAAGGGCGGCGTGGTGGAAACCGCCAAACCGATTATGAACCTGGTGCCGGAAGACTATAAGCTGGAGGCGGAAGTACAGATTTTAAACAAAGACATCGGATTTGTACGGCCGGAACAGGACGTGGAAATCAAAATCGACAGCTTTCCGTTTACCAAATACGGTACGATTAAAGGCAAAGTCCGCAACATCTCCGGCGATGCGATACAGGACGAAAAGCTTGGGCTGGTGTTTAACGCCCGGCTGACTTTGCTTGATAACAAAATCAAAGCCGACGGACAGATTATCCAACTAAAACCAGGCATGAGCGTAACGGCCGAAATCAAAACCGGCAAACGCCGCGTGATTGAGTACCTGCTATCCCCGGTGATGAAATATTTGAACGAGAGTATGCGTGAGAGGTAGGAAGCGGCTTAATTTCATCAATATAAAAAAAATCCCCTGTTTTTGCAGAGGATTTTTTATTGTTTCAGGCCTGCTACATTAGTAAATCGGAGGTTCGTTCCGGCTTCTATTTTTTCACTATCCCCACTTTTTCCGCAACAAGAGCGGCAAAATCACGCGCCGTCTGCCGGCTGACATCATACAGCGGCAGGGAAAAGGCCGTAAAATCCATTCGGGCGCAGCGCTTTTGCAGAAAATTGTATTTATAACGAATGTTTTTGCGGGGATGCAGCACTATGACCGGCAGGCTGCGGAAACAGCAGCTGACAGTCCGGTATTCGGCGCAGACAATATCCCGCCAGGGCAAAATCCGGCAGTGATCAATTTTGATGCCCTTGTCATCGGCAACCGCCACCGGATGACGCAGCAGATATTTATATCCCCACAGCAGCAGCGTGACGACAAACAAACCGATCAGCGTCTGAAACTGCCACCAAAACCAGCAGCGCGTACAGCAGCCGATCAACAAAATCAGCGCCAGCAGATTCAGCAGTAGCCAGATATAATTTTTCTTAAAACGATAATAGAAAATCCGGATCATTGCCAACTCCTTTGCTTATGGATCTTTTATAAAGCATAGCATATTTTTCGGTTTGTTTCCAGCGCTGATAAATTTTATGATAATTTACAAATCATTGTTGAATATTGCCGGGCATATTATATTTATATTAGATATAAGGAGGAAATTATGGCAATCGGCTGGACAGACGACGATGCGGTTTTAGACCAGATTCAGGATTCAATCAACGACGAGGTGTGCCGGGCGCGGCGCAACGTGCCTGACGGCGAAAGCCTGATGTTTTGCGAAGAATGCGGCGAAGAAATTCCCGAAGCCCGGCGCAGGGCCGTTCCCGGCGTCAGATTGTGCATTGCCTGTCAGGAAGAGGCCGACAAAAAACAAAAGGCGGCCGAACTTTACAACCGCCGCGGCAGCAAAGACAGCCAGCTGAAATAACGAAAGGAAAAGATATGAGTATTGCGCACGCCATTTTTGCCGCCGGATGTTTCTGGGGCGTACAAGCCACTTTTGACAGCGTTCCGGGCGTGGTTGCGACCGAGGTCGGTTATACGGGCGGTGAAATGCATATGCCGACTTATCAGGAAGTCAGCACCGGGCAAACCGGTCATGCCGAAGCCATCGACATCAGCTATGATCCCGAGAAAATATCCTATAAAGAACTTTTGGAAGTATTTTTCAACGCCCATGACCCCACAACCAAAAACCGTCAGGGGCTTGACATCGGGCCGCAGTACCGTTCCGCGGTATTTTACATCGGCGACGAACAGAAAAAAGAAGCCGAAAGCATGATTGAAAAAATCAACCAATCCGGACGTTATAAAAATCCCGTGGTCACCGAAGTTGTGCCTGCCGGCAGATTTTATCCGGCGGAAGGATATCATCAAAAATATCTTAAAAAACGCGGCAAAAAGTCATGCAGCGTCATCTTGTCCGAAGAAGAGGAAGAAGAAAACGGCGGTGAGGAAGTCTGGAGGAACAGACTTTCAGCCGAACAATACCGCGTCTTGCGGGAAAAAGGCACCGAGCGCCCGTTCAGCGGCAAATATCTTCATAACAAAGCGGACGGGACTTATGTCTGCGGTGCCTGCGGCAACCCGATTTTCGCTTCTTCTTCAAAATTTGATTCCGGAAGCGGCTGGCCGAGTTTTGACCGGGCAATTCCCGACAGCGTAAAACTTACCGAAGACAACAGCCACGGCATGAAACGGATTGAAGTCAGCTGCGCAAAATGCGGCTCCCATCTGGGACATGTTTTTCCCGACGGTCCGACCGAAACCGGCAACCGTTTCTGCATCAATTCGGTTTCCATGGATTTTAAGGCAAAAAAATAAAGCCCGGCCTTTTACGGCGGGCTTTATTTTTGAGATTTGAGCGGCTAGAGATACCGGACATTGGCCTGAATATCCTGCAAAAGAATATAAAAGTCAGGAACGTTGTCCTTTTTGCCGACCAACAATACGCGGCGCGGCGATGCGTCATCATCCTCCAGCGCCCGGCTCATGCTTTCATAACACCAGCAGCCGGCAACCACGTCGTCCGGAAGCCTGAAATCCGCCATACCGACCGCATCCAACGCCCGGTTCAGGGCTTCTGACGCTTTCGCGATCTGGCGCAGTTCAAAATACTCCGGAATGCGAACGCCGTACGCCTTGCAGAAAACATCTGTCTGTTCGGCCGTCAGCGGCGCCGGCGGAAGTTCAAGACTGAGATACAGGTTCGGATTGACGAATATGCCTGTCTCCTGATTAAACACCGTCACCGACGAGCAGCTTCCGTTTTTGAGCAGATATTGTCCGGCCTGAGGATAATTGTTCAGGCTGCGGCAATAGGAGTCAAACGCATAAGCCGAACAGCCTAACCCTTTCAACAAGCGCTCAAAAACGCTTCTGGCAACAAAGGTCTCCACAAAAAACGGAAGGCTTTCCGCCGGTTTGGGCGTTACCCGGATACAGCCGCGGACATGTTTGTTCATTCCCCAGCAGGTATCGTCGCCTTCGGCCCAATAGACACCAAACACCAGTTCGGGAAAGCCGATTGCGGCCAGAGATTCATTGATGGAAACATAGTTTCGTTCCATAACGTCCCGAGCCTGCGGACTCGGCAAAACCGTGTTTCGGTTTTCGCAAAAGCGGCAGGCGCGCGCATAGGAAGTGCTGCCGTCGCGTTCTTCTTTGGTTACGTAATATTCCGGCGTAATGAATACGCCGTCGGCAACCAAACCGGGAATCAATACCGGAAAATGGGCTCCGTTGGTAAAATGAAAATCTCCGGTGCGGACATCTTCCAGATAACCGTAAAGCTCCTGCGGATTAATGGCGTGGTCCGACATACAGGACTCCAGCGCCTTGATTTGCTGTGCATTCATAAAGTCTGTTTTTTTAATATTCTATGGTTTCTTGGCTTTTTCTCTCATAGCGGCCCTCTGCATTTTTGCAATAAACAGTCTGCGTATCGGGACCGGGACCATTCAACTGCTCGTCATAGCGTCCGCTTTCGTAGATGAAAAATTCATTGTCGCTGACACGGGTTAACGAACAATAGAGGTTATATCCGTGCAGCGGCAGCAGTTTTCCGTTCCAACATTGGCAGTAATGATTGTCAATAATGATGATGTCATCACTTACCATCGAAATAAAAACGTTTATCCCGAGGGGAACCAGTTTCAGATCGGAGCCGCGATACAGACACAGCGTATCCCGACCGTCCGAAGCCGTGAAAAAGTCCGTTTGCGAACAGTTGAACTCCAAAGTCAGCGCCAGAGGCTTATAACAGTCTTCCTCAAGCTTATAGAGCGCTGTCTGCTTATAAAGCAGATAGCCTTTGTCCAGCACCAGATATTCCGGCCGGTTGAAATCCCCATACGGCGCAATAACGATGCAGCGGCGTTTCTCCCGGGAGTTTTCCGGAACAGCTTGCTTGTACCAGACTGAAGACAAGACGGGAGCCGAAAAAATAAATTCGGACATACCTATTTTCTCCAGCGCTGCATTTACAGAATCGACAGCCAGAGACAGCCGAACCGCTTCGTAGAGATCCGGCATTTCGCCGCCAATGCTCTGATAGTAAACCTCTGCTTCGCGATAAGTCAGCGGACGTGTGGAAAACTTCAGCGGAATATAGTGGTTTTCGTCAATAAAAACGCCATATTCCTGATCATAAACCGGCACAATTGACTTTTGTCCGTTTTTTAAGAGATAATGACCCTGTACAGCCGAAGCTGCCAGTAAACCAACTTCAAACTTTTGTGCATTATACCAGATTGTCCGGCATAATTGCCCGTTTTTGTTAACATTCATAATATATTTAAATTTTTAAGGGTGAATAATAAGCTTATCGGTTGGTGTTATGGCAAGTTTTTAGACAAAAGTCAAGAAGATTGTGTTTCGGTCAGATCTGCCAATCGCAAGCGAACAACACGCTCCAAACCGGCGACGGAAGTTTCCACCTGGTAACCGATTTTGCCGCCGCTGAAAATGATGGTATCAAAATTTTTTGCCGTTGAATCAAGCGTAACAGGAAAAGCCTTTTTCATACCAATCGGCGAACAACCGCCGTGAATATAGCCGGTAACGGGCAACAGTTCCTTGGATTTTATCATTTCCACGTTTTTCTCGCCGACCGCCGCAGCCGCTTTTTTCAAATCCAGTTCTTCGGCAACGGGAACCATAAAGACATAATGGTTTCTTGACTTGCTTACCGTTACCAGAGTTTTGAACACCTGCGCCGGATTTTGTCCCAAAGCCTGCGCCACCTCAACGCCGCTCAGCGCTCCGGTGCCGGCATAGCTGTAGCTCTTATAAGCAATTTTATTCTTGTCCAAAATACGCATTACATTGGTTTTTTCCATTTTCTTTACCCTTTTGACATTCGGATGAAACTGTTATAACGCAATGAGGGAAACTTTGGCAAGCCTATTTCCGGAGGAATATTGGAAAATTAAAAAAGAACAAAAAAAGGATGCCGAAGCATCCTTAAAAGAAGTCATTTCTGAGCCAGAGAGGCTTCTTCCCAAGTGGTGAGGCCAGCTTTGCTCCAGTCCAGCGGAATATTGTCAACATGCTGCAAGCGCACGATGTAGCTATCTTTGATGTTTTCCAGAATCATTTCGACGATTACGACTTCATTGGCCTTGCGCAGACTTTCCCGCACGGAAGGATGAATATAGTCAAGAATGATGTTCTGTTCTTCGTTGCGGCGGAAAAGCGCGTGATCCTTGCCGTCATAAACAATGCGCGGAGACTGCGGCTGGTTTTTCTTGGCTTCGATAAAGAAGTAAATTTCCCCTTCTTCACCTTCGGCAATCATAAATTTCTTTTCTGTGGTAAAGCCAGCCATGGTATTGTCCGGAAAAAATCAGTAAGACAGACTGCCCGCTTGACGCGCCATCATTACGGACGACAGCGTTTTTTGAGAATCATTGCGGAGTTCGGCGCCAAAAGCCTTAGCCACGGATCCCAGATCGTTGGCATCTACTTTCCTGTTCAAATCAGCTTCGCGGCCGCCATAAACGACGTTTTTAATTTTTTTATCAGCCAATTCCATTATAATTCTCCTATAATTCATTTCTATTTTCAGCATAATATTTTAGACAAAAAATGTCAATCAATATCGGTGCCGATTTGCACATTTAAAGAATGTGTAACATTTAATGTTTAATAACATTTTAATTTTCTTAAAAAAAATCCCTCCGCTACCGCGGAGGGACTGTGCAATACCTGATACGGAAATTATTTTTTCCAATTGACCAGATGATCCAGAAAAGCATCTACAAAATCGACTCTGCGGTTTTGATAATCAAGATAGTAAGCATGTTCCCAGACATCAATGGTAATCAACGGCTTCATACCATGCGCCAATGGCGTATCGGCGTTGGCGGTTTTGAGAACCAAAAGCTTGCCGTCTTTTTCGGCCAGCCAAGCCCAGCCGCTGCCAAACTGCGAAGTGGCGGCATTTTTAAACTCCTGACGGAAGTTTTCATAAGAACCGAAATCGCGTTCAATTTTTTTCAACAGCTCTCCTTCCGGCCGACCGCCGCCGTTCGGCGACATACAGTTCCAGAAGAAGGCATGGTTCCATGCCTGCGCCGCATTGTTGAAAATCAACGCATAAGACGGATTGTCCACCGTATTTTTAACAACATCTTCCAAAGACATTGCGGCAAACTCAGTATCTTTTACCAGTTTGTTGAGATTTTCAACATAAGTCCGGTGGTGTTTTCCATAGTGATACTCCATGGTCGTCGTTGAGATATACGGTTCCAGAGCATTCATTTCATAAGGCAGCGCGGGTAAATCAAAGGACATATTTTTTCTCCTGTCATAAAATTAATTGTTCTTGTTTCTTTTTATATAGGTATTGGTTCCGATTTCATCAAGCATCTTCTGATTTTTTAAATCTTCTTCCTTCAACTCGCGTTTTTTGCGGTTGTCGTCAACAATCTCATAAGTTTTCTGCTCTTTAAACATATCGGCAATAACATCGCGGACTTCGGCAATTTTCCGGCGAACCTGCTCAAGCTCGTTTTCGAGCCAGCGCCTGAATTCAAGATAGCGCTTGGTATAGGCGCCAAAATCGCCGACATAGCCTTCACTGCGGGCAAAATCCTTTTCCTGCTCATATTCTTTCAGCAAACGACGCAGATTTTCAATCAACTGTTCTTCCTTGTTTTGATATTCGGTTAAAATCTTGCGCTGTTCGTCAATCTGAAACTTTTGAATGCGGGTCAGGGTCTGCAGCGAGCTTTTCATCGGCGTTTCTCTTTACTCTACGCGGGATTGTACGGAACGGCCAGAATCGCTCCCAGCTGCTCATAGCACTCGGCCAGAGATACCCGCTCCTTTTTGCCTTGCGACAAAAAGGCTTCAATCTTCGGATAATAGAAAATTGCCTCGTCCACTTCGCGGTTAGAGCCTTTTTTATAAGCGCCAAGACGAATCAGCTCCGCCATGTCTTCATAAGCGGCAATATATTTGCGCGCCTTGGAAACAATCTGATTTTCCTCCGGCGTATTGCAATCGGGCATGGTTCGCGAAATGCTGCGCAGGATATTGATGGCAGGATAGCGGTTACGCTCGGCAATAGAGCGGTCAAGGACGATATGTCCGTCGAGAATCGAACGAACCGCGTCGGCAATCGGCTCGTTATGGTCGTCGCCATCCACCAAAACCGTAAACAAACCGGTAATGGTACCGTTGCCGGAACCGGGGCCGGCACGCTCCAACAAGCGCGGCAGCTCCGCAAATACGCTTGGCGTATATCCCTTGGATGCCGGAGGTTCCCCGACCGAAAGCGAAATTTCACGCTGAGCCATGGCAAAACGGGTAATGGAATCCATCATACACAAAACATTTTTGTTGAGGTCTCTGAAATATTCCGCCACGGCCATGGCCGTATAGGCGGCCTGCCGGCGCATCAGAGGACTTTCATCCGAAGTGGCCAGAACCAAAACCGATTTAGCCAACCCTTCTTCACCCAACGTGTCTTCCACAAACTCCTTGGCCTCGCGTCCGCGCTCGCCGATCAGACCAATTACGGAAACATCAGAATCGGTATTTTTGGCCATCATGGACATCAGGGTCGACTTTCCTACGCCGGATCCGGCAAAAATGCCCATACGCTGACCTTTGCAGATAGTCAAAAACGTGTTAACAGCCTTTACGCCGAGGTCTACCTTGCCGCATACCCGGTCGCGAAACGCCGCCGGCGGCGGAGACGCTTTGATATGATAGGCCGCACCGCCTTTTATCAATGGCCCCTTGCCGTCTATCGGCTCGCCAAAGGCATTGATTATCCGTCCCAGCCAAGATGAATGCGGATAAATCACCGGCGCAGCGTTTTCAACCTCAACCCGGCAGCCCAGTCCGATGCCTTCTAAAGAACCGTAGGGCATAAACAACAGCTTTCCCTGACGAAAACTGACCAGCTCGCAGGAAATTTTCCGGCCGTCGGCGCTGAAAACCGTGCAGCGGTCACCGATTGACAAATCCGAACGAATACCGCTGACTTCAATAAACAATCCCTGAACGGCAGAAACCCGACCGTAATAAGAACAGTCCCCGATCTTGTTTATTTCGCTGATAATGTTATCTAATATTGCGGCCAAATCGTCCTCCGATGAAAAATCTTATATATATGTAGCATCAAAGCCTGGAAATTTCAGCTTTGCATTGCGGTTATTCACAATAAAAAACAGACCGATAAATATTTTGTTAATAATTATTAACAGGGCGCTCAAAAAAGTTAACAAATAAAAAATTAAGCTATATTATCTAACCATAATCTGATTTTAAATTTTTGGGGGAAGCGGTATGCGCGTTTTACTTGTTGAAGATGATTATGCAATATCTCAAAGTATTGAGACAATGCTGAAAAAAGAAGGTATGATTGTCGATACGACGGATTTGGGCGAAGACGGTCTGGAAATCGGCAAATTGTACGATTATGACATTATCATTCTGGATCTGATGCTGCCGGACATGAACGGTTATGAAGTGCTGAAAAGTCTCCGCGCCGCCAAGGTTAATACTCCGGTTTTGATTTTGTCCGGCCTGTCGGAACCCGACAAAAAGGTCAAAGGCCTCGGTTACGGCGCTGACGACTATCTGACCAAACCTTTCGACAAAGCCGAACTTCTGGCGCGTATTCAAGCCGTTGTCCGCCGCTCCAAAGGCCATTCCAATTCCATTATCCGTACCGGAGACGTTGAGGTCAATCTGGATACGCAAACCGTTACAGTCGGGACCAAGACTCTGCACCTGACCGGCAAAGAATACGGAATTATGGAGCTTTTGTCTCTGCGCAAAGGTTCTACGTTGAACAAAGATCAGTTTCTCAACCATCTCTATGGCGGAATTGACGAACCGGAACTCAAAATTATTGACGTATTCATCTGCAAGCTGCGCAAAAAGCTTGAGAAGGCTTCCGGCGGCAAAAACTACATTGAAACGGTCTGGGGACGCGGCTATGTTCTGCGTGATCCCGACGAGATAAAAAAGTAAAATAATTATTTTTACTAGCCCCGGAACTTCCGGGGTTTTTCATAATTATAAGACAAAAGCAAGACAAATCCCAAACCGCCGAGTACACAATATATTGTGTGTCATTTAATATTCTTGCGAAAATTATCACTTCAAGGATAATTAATTGTTGTATTTTTATGCGTTTTATTACATAATATCTATAGGCTTTAGTTCTAATTATTTATGAGGTGTATTATGTCTCGTTTTAACCGAATGTTGTGTCTGTCTGCTTCGTTTATCGTTTTAAACGCAGCTTCTGACGTTTTGGCCTATCCTGACATAGAAAGCCTCAACCCCACTCTAACATCACACTCCACAGAGCTAAAGCCCGCCCATTCCTTTCTGCTGGCTCGTGCTGTTTTTCTGCCTGAAACCAAAGATGACCTCGGTTTCTCCGGGCGCGATACCGGTGGTACCGATTTCAACAAAGGTGACCCTTGTAAAGATTTTAACATATATACCTGTCCGGCTAATGGCAAGTGCACACCCTGCCTGACCAACCCCAATAAAAAAAGGCTGGATTCTTGTTCTTCTCCTTATGTCATATCAGGACAAGCCTGTGTTTGTCCGCCGACTGTTGCACTAAATTACCCTAATGACAAGTGCAACCTGTATTGTGGCAATAATTGTATTAAGAAAACCTGTGAAAAATCTGCTGACCAAACCGGATGCACCAACAGCACTCAAGCTTGTGACGATGGCTGTGGCGGAACAACCAGAAAATGCTGTGTGCCCTGCACTGATAAAATCACCACTAAACCTGAGAACTCAAATTATACCTACACCACCTGTGCAGACGGGGATGGCTCTCACCAGATTCAAGACAATTGGAGTTGTATTTCCGGTTATCATACCAAAGATAACGGCTGCGAGAAAGATTGTAATGCCACCTCTTGTTCTGGATATACGCTGGATTCTTGTCCTGAACATGGTGTATGTGATAAATGCACAAAAACCGCTCTCGACTGCTCTACTGACGGCACTAAGTATAAGCTATCATCTTGCGAGAACGGATATAAAATTTCTGGTAGTATCTGTATAGAAAGTAAAAACACTGTTGATTTGCCTATTATATATTCTGACGGAAAAATATCCAAAGAAATATTTTCAGATAAAACCCCAATAGCTATTGTTTATGATGAAGAAAGAAAACTGGCTCTTGCTTTAGAAGATGATTCTTATATTGGGTGGTCTGGAAATTTTGATATTCCTAATTTGCCCAACTCATCTCCTGAGTATAATTTGACGTATGGTTTTGTTGAATGGGGAGGAAAAGAACACACTAAAATTATTGTTGATTATTGTAAAAATAATAATAAAAATTGTCCGGCCGCTGAATATGCCTACCAATACAGTACTGTCGGGACAAATCCCGGTGATTGGTTTTTAGGCTCGACGGGAGAATTGCAAATTTTAGCTCAAAAAAAAGACATATTAAACCCGATTTTATCTAAATTAAAAGGAGATGAGATTGGGAGCTATTCTTGTTTATATTATTGGTCATCTTCTGAAGTAGATTATGATACGGCATGGTATGTTGATCTTGGCTCTAGAGGATATATTGGAGGTATGTGGAAAACGACTGGGCAATGGTTCTGCGTACGTCCTATTATTGACTATTCTCAAATAAATCCAAACAAAACTGCTTTACCAATTTTATATTCGGATATGAGTATTGCAAATGAAGTTATTGCAGGTAAGACCCCTATCGGGATTATTTTCGATGAAACAAATAAATTGGCTGTAGGATTAAATATGGCTAAGGATCTCTGGTCTACAACAGGATTTGATATACCTGCCTTGCAAGATTATCCAACAAATGGAACAAATGATACTAATGGTAAGAGTAATACTCAAATAATTATCAATTATTGTAAGGCAAATTCACTAAGCTGCCCAGCTGCAGAGTATGTCTACAATTACACAACCGCAGGGACATCTGCCGGACAATGGTTTTTACCGTCTATGTTTGAACTATTAAAAATGTATAAACAAAGGAGCCTTATTAATTCAACATTTAATAAAATAGAAAACAAAACTTTTACAGCCTTAAATTCGAAAGTATGGTCATCTACTGAAAATGGTAAGATGGCATGGTATATATATTTTAACGACAACGGAACGCAATCCAAAGAATATAAGAATGATAAATATTTTGGAAAAAATTATATCTTACCTGTTATCAATTATAAATAGGATACAAGTGATATAATGTCTCTAACACAAACAAAGGCCGTTTGATACAAACGGCCTTTGTTTGTGTTTCAGGAAAATTATTTACGCAAGACCTCTGAAATCAACGGACGTTTGGGTGCCAAATTGGCCGGTCGGATAAAACGCGGCATATCATCATCCTTACTGCTTTCTGAAGCAGCGTCACCGGGAATGACCAAAGCTTCATCAGGCATCAGACGGACGGCGGCTTCTTTCATCAGCTTAGACTGATAAGCACATGATACGCCGGAAATTGCTCCATAAAAATCATTCATTCCCTTAATATTCTCTCCTTTACCCAAATACAGGATTCCGCCGGGAATCTGCATATCGTGAATTTTTTCACTCAATCTGTATTGGACATCTGAAGTAAAGAAACGCAGAACATTGCGGCAGAAAATGATGTCGAATTTATCGTTAAAAGTTAAATCGTCCAAAAGATTATAACGCCGGAATTCGACCATTTTTTTGATATTGTCATTAACGCGCCAACTGTCTCCGTCCAAAGTAAAATTATCAATCATCGTTTCGGCATTCAGACCGGTCTGGATTTCGAACTGATCGTAATATCCGCGTTGTGCCTTGGCAATGGCCGCCGAAGACAAATCCGTTCCAATAATGTTTACCTGCCAATCACTCAAACCGATCAGGCGGCTTACGCAAATGGCAATTGAATAAACTTCCTGGCCGGTAGAGCAGCCCAGACTTAAAATACGCAGTTTTTTCTGGCTGCGGTTGGCTTCTTTAACCAACGGCAGGACATAGTTTTCAAACTGCTCAAACACGGCATAGTCCCGGAAAAAGCGCGTATCGGAAAAAGCCAGCGTTTCAATAACCTGTGAAACCAGCGCCTTATGCCCGGATTTCAAATCTGCAATCAAGTCTTCAACGCTCGGATAGTTTTTTTCACGGATGAAATTTGAAATTTTCTTGTCAATGGCAAAATATTCACGCTCGGAAAAGCTCCATCCCGCATTCTGGTGCAAAAGCTCTATCAGGAATTCAAAATCTGTTTTACGCATCGGTTCCCCCTACAGCAAACCCAAAATGGTTATTTTGCTTTCGATAATGTCTTCATCAAAAGGTTTCATGATATAATCGTCGGCTCCGCCCTGAAGCGCTTCCCTTATTTTGGCTTCGTCAATCAGAGAAGAGCAGAAGATTATTTTGGGCTGCTTCATTTTGGTGTTGGAACGAATCATATATAACACGTCAATGCCGTCCATCATCTGCAACCGCCAGTCCATAATGATCAGATCAAGGTTTCCTGTTTTCCACTGTTTAATAACTTCCTCTCCATCTTCGGCTTCAATGGTGTCAAAGCCCAGATTACCCATGATTTTGGATAAAACCATGCGGATTATTTTTGAATCGTCTGCTATTAAACAAGTAGCCATATATTCATCCTTTACCCGATTATCAAACCGTAGTCATCCCCTTCTGATATGCTTACAGGCAGTTCAGAAGCCTTGAGTAGTTCTTTCAAATAGAAGACCGGAGCATATTGGGCGAGGTATTCTGCCTCTGCCCCGGACAACAAGGTGGTGAGAACAGTTTTCTTTTGTTCAGAGAGTTTTGTTAAACTATAAATGTTAACATAAAGTTTACGCCCGTCCTCTTTGACGCTTATTTTTCCATCCCGGATAACAAGGTCCGCCAAGACCATGACACTTACCATTATGAGCCTAGCATAAGATGTTGTATAGTCTCCGATTTCAAGCTCAATCTTACTGTTTTGATTTCCAATCGTTTTCAGATAATCGGCCGTTGTTTTTCTCACCAACGAGGTATCTTCCAAATTGGCATTTTCCAGTCCGAAAGCCATTCGGAAAAATTTCAGTCTGGCTGCCAAAACCTGCGAACTGACCTTGAGAATCGAACGGATGTCGTCAAGAAAATCCATGTCTCCTTCTTCCAAAAGCTCAACAGCATTGGCTACGGCGCCGATATTGCCGATTAAATCATGACTGATGCGGGTGCAGATGAGTTCAGATATATGTGGCGGAGTCGTATTCATTTCAGCCTTTCTTAAAAACTATATAAATCCGTATTCATAAACCGCTGGTCCTCCCGGGACATTCTGGTATAATCCAATTCACGGAGCATAGGATCTTCCAGCACCAAAAATCCGGTGGAGGCTTTCAGATAAGGCTTGTTTCCGCCCAATCCCCAGGTTACCTCGTCTTTGTTGTCCGGCGTGCCGTATTTCTGATTGACCTTTTTCCAGAAGTCAAACACTTTGATGTTTCTCAGATAAGCCGCCTTGGCACCGCTGCCGACAACCTTGCCGGACATACTCTTATAAATAATACGATAAACTTTGTTATTGGTAAAGTTACTTGTTAGTTTTATTTCAATTTCTTCCTTGGTGGAAAATTTTGAATATTTTACAGTGTCTACATACTGATGATTGGCGCTTTTCGCCATTTTGACCACGCAGTTCATCAACCGTTCATAACCGACCACCCCGGCTCCGCGGCATTTTTCTTCATTGCGCCATTTAATGAAGTTCGGAATCTCGTAACTTTGAGAAATCTTTTTAAATCCGCGCGTCATCATGGCCTTGTCCGCCTGTGACAGTGTCATGCGCAGCATAATACCCGAGATGTCAAAGACCGAGGCGTTGGAACGCTTGTCTGATTGTTTGGAACCGTCAACAAGACTGCGGAGACTGGCATTAGCCGAATCATCGCCGCTTAACTGCGGCATACCGTCTTCGGCGACGGTTTCACCGTTTCCGATTGAAAGGGGCACGCTGCCGGCCAGTTTATCGACCCAAGTTCCCGAAACATCCGGCAGCGGAAGCGCCGACAAGGATTCCTTGTCCTGCTTTTGCAGCGTATCGGTCAGAGTTCCGGCAATCGGCTGCGGCGCGGAAACCGCTTTGTCTGCATTGCTTCCGGCTGCCGAAGCAACGGTATTGTTTTGAGAAGCCGGACGCGATGCCTGCGGAACGGCGTCAAAACCGGGGCGGTTCTTTTGAATCATGGGAATTACGGGAAGAATATCAGAATCCGGTTCAACCGTGAAAGCATCCGCAGCGCCGTCGTCAAAAGCCATGTCTTCGGCTGACATCAACGGCGTTGTTCCGGCGGCAGGCCCCTGGTTTAACTGTCCGGCCAGAGCATTGATTTCCGCAGTGCCGGCCGCGGGAGCATAATCTTCGCCGGCAAGAGCCGCCTGCGGCAGGCAAAGCGTCCAAACCAGACAAATATACAAGAACCTTATCATTTATTTTTCTTCATTCGTTTCTTTAACATTGATTTATGTTATATTCTTTTTTGTAACATATCAAACATTTCGGCATATTTATCAAAAGAACTTTTGTATTTACTTTTTGTATTCAAATGCCTATAAAGGGGTATGATTTTAACAGGAAAACAACCATGAGCGAAAAAGTTGTGCATATTGTCGGCGCGGGGCTGGCCGGAAGCGAAGCCGCGTGGCAGGCAGCCAAACGCGGCATTAAAGTCATTATCCATGAAATGCGGCCGCAAAAATATTCTCCGGCCCATAAAACCGACAAATTTGCCGAGTTGGTATGCTCCAATTCTTTTCGTTCCGACGACGCCGAGCACAACGCCGTCGGGCTGCTGCATGAAGAAATGCGCCGTGCAGGTTCTTTGATTATGGAATGTGCGGACGCCACAAAAGTTCCGGCCGGCGGCGCTTTGGCCGTGGACAGAGAAGCCTTTGCAGCCATGGTCAGTAAAAAAATCCGTTCACATCCCCTGATCAAGACCATCCATGAAGAAATCACCTCCCTGCCCGACGAAGATTTCGGCGAGGTTATCATTGCCAGCGGACCGCTGACTTCCGAGGCTTTGGCAAAAGATATTCTGGCTGCCGCCGACAACCAGTCGCTGTCTTTTTTCGATGCCATTGCGCCGGTAATTTTCAAAGACAGCATCGATTTTTCAAAAGCATGGTATCAGTCCCGTTATGACAAGGGCGACAAGCTTGACTACATCAACTGCGCCATGAGTCGCGAGCAGTATTACAACTTTGTCAACGAAATCAAAAAAGCTGAAAAAGTCGAATTTCATGACTGGGAAGAAGTCCATTATTTTGAAGGCTGCCTGCCGATTGAGGTTATGGTCGAGCGCGGCGACGAAACTCTTGCTTTCGGTCCGATGAAACCCATCGGCCTGACCAATCCCCACAACAGCGAAAAACCCTATGCGGTGGTTCAGCTGCGCCAGGACAACAAAGAAGACACGCTGCGCAATATGGTCGGCTTTCAAACCAAGCTGAAATACGGCGAGCAGCAGCGGATATTCAGGATGATTCCGGGACTGGAGAACGCCGAATTTGCCAGACTGGGCGGCATTCATAAAAACACGTTTATCAAAAGCCCTATTCTGCTGGACCGCTTTTTATGCCTGAAAAAACGTCCGAACATCCGCTTTGCCGGACAAATCACCGGATGCGAAGGTTACATTGAAAGCGCTTCGGTCGGTTTTCTGGCCGGATATTTTGCCGCTTGCAGGCTCAACGGCGTTGAAACGGTGCTGCCGCCGCGCAGCACGGCATTCGGTTCGATGCTGAATCATCTGATTGATGATACCAATATTGAAAATTTTCAGCCGATGAATATCAACTTCGGCATTTTTCCGACCATTCAGGGAGAGGTTACGCCCAGCGGGAAATTCCGCAAAATCAAAGGCGCAGACCGTAAAAAAGCTTACAGTGAACGGGCTCTGCGCGAAATCGGAGAATGGATAAAGAAAATATGACCATGAAAATCCGACATAAAAACAGAAAACAGGAAAATTTTCCGGTCGGCATGATGATATTTGACCGGAGCAAACGGCAGCTGGTTTTCGACTATTACCATTTTGCCAGATATGCCGACGACGTGGCCGACGATCCTAAACTTAAGCCCCAGCGCAAAGTTGATCTGCTTTATCAACTGGAAGACATTTTTCTGAACAACAAACCCTATAAAGGACAAAAATTCAGATTTGTCCGTGAACTTCGGCAAAAATTTGCAGAATTCGGCCTCTCCACTTCTCTGGCGACCGACCTTTTAATCGCGTTTCGGAAAGACGCCATGGGTTTTGAGTATCAAACCTGGGGGCAATTGGTCGACTACTGCAAATATTCGGCGGCGCCGGTAGGGCGCTTTATGCTGGCCGTGTATGACGAAAATCCTTCCACCTATTTGCCTGCCGCCTCCTTATGTGTGGCTTTGCAAATCGTCAACCACATTCAAGACCTGAAATATGACGCCGAACTGCTGGGCAGAATTTATCTTCCGTCGGAAATGATGGAAAAATATCACATTACGCCCGAAGATCTGAGAGCGGATAAATCTTCGCTGGGACTGAGAAAGGCGATCGAAAAAATCATGGAAAAAACCAAAGGGCTGATCAAGGAAGGCGAAGTTCTGCCGCAAATTATACGCCATGCAAGTTTGCGTACAGAGGTATGTATTATCCTTTCGTTAACCAATATTATGGTAAAAAAGATATTGAAAGGCGACGTTTTGGCCAAGGAAATCAAACTTTCCGCATGGAATTGGCTTTGCGGTGTCACCAGCGGTCTGATACGCTCGCTATTTTGTAAAAAGAAAACATTGTCGGAGCATAAATGAACAGCATTAAACGAATGGTAAAAAAATCCGGGACTTCTTTTTTCTGGAGCATGAGGCTTTTGCCGCTCGGCAAAAGAAATGCCATGTACACCATTTATGCCTTTTTCCGGCATATCGACGATATTGTCGACGGCGACAAGGACGTCAATGAAAAGCTAGACCTGATTGAGGCCTGGCGTCAAGAACTTGACAACATTTACGACAAGAAAACGCCGGTTACCGAAATCGGCCGAAAAATTTACAAAAACTGTATGCGTTTCAAACTGCCAAAGTCCGAATTCATCAAACTGATTGACAGCATTACTATGGATCTGCCCAACCCGGTACAGGCGCCAAGCATGGAAGAATTTAACCGTTATTGCCGCGGCGTGGCCGGCGTTCCGGGGAATCTGTCACTGCGTATATTCGGTTGCGAAGACGAAAAACTGATTGAAAATCTGGCAACGACTTTGGGAACGGCCCTGCAGATTACCAATATTCTGCGCGACGTTAAAGAAGACGCAATGGCCAACCGCCTGTATATTCCCAAGGAGTTTCTGGAAAAAGCGGGTATTACCTCTACGGATCCGCAAAGCGTTATCGTCGACAAGAATCTGGCCATTGCCCGCGAAGAGCTGGCGCAAATTGCCGCAAAAAACTACGATGAGGCTTACCGGCTGATTAAACAGCTGGACAAGAAAACCGCACGCTCGGTTATGATTATCGCCAGCATTTACAAGAGATATTTTGACATTATGCAGAACCGCGGCTGGGAGGTGATATCTCCAAAACCGACAATCGGCAAAATGAAAAAACTCGGTCTGGCGCTACGAGCCTTTTTCAGCTAGAACTGATGAACAGGACGGCTGTGAAATACCATATCATCGGCGGCGGCATTGCCGGACTGGCCGCAGCAAAATTCATCAAAGACAAAAATCCCGAAAACCATGTCATTTTATATGAAGCGACGCACAAGCTCGGCGGACGCTGCTTTTCTTTTTTTGACGCCAAACTTGACCGCACAATAGACAATGCCACACACGTTATCCTCGGTGCCAACAAAAACGTTTTGGCTCTGGCCGGAGGATTTGATTTTGACGGCAAGGCACGCTTTTGGAACGGACAATACTGTGACAAACAGGCACAAAAGTTTGCCGGGCATATATTGCTTTCCGTTTTCAACACGCAGCCTGAGGATATCGGCAAAAGCCTGACCCGCAAACTGTTTTGGAAACTTTTTCCGTTTTTGCCGGCGCAGCTGAAGGTTTATTTTTCCAAAGGGGACCTCAACGCCAAGCTGGTCGAGCCTCTAAGCCGTTATATTGATGAAATTCGTTTAGGCTATGTGCTGCAAAGAGTGGAAAGTTCAAAAAAATATGTGCAATCTCTCATTTTTAACAGAGAGGAAGTGCCGGTCGCTCCTGACGATAAGGTTATCTGCGCACTTGACGCCGCCGCTTATAGGCGCGTCTTCGGCGGCGAAAAGTTTGAATTCAACGAAATATGCAATGTTTTTTTCAGAACCAGCACGGCTCTCAGCTTGCCTGATGACGCTTCCTTTGCCGCAACGCCCGATAACCTCGGCGACTGGATTTTCATTAATGACGACGTTGTCGGAGTTACAATTTCCGACAGCGGCGGCATTACGGAAAGCGATGACGAACTTGCCCGTCTGCTCTGGAAGGAAATCCGCGCCATAAGGGGATTGAAACCGGCGTTTCTTCCGCCTTACCGCGTTATGCGTTATCCGCAGGCAACCATACGTCAAGATGACATTAACAATCAAAAACGTCCGAACAGCGCCGCCAGTCCTTACAAAAATATGGCTCTGGCCGGAGACTGGACGATGAAAAACTGGCCTTGCTGCCTGGAGGCCGCCGTCGTTTCGGCCAAGCGAGCCGTTAATTTATGACGTTTTTGTGAATTTTTTGTTTTTGCCGCACATAGAGATTGTCCGTCCCGCCCAAATGATATAAAATATTATTTAAGGGCGTTGAATTATTATGGGAGTGTATGTGATGAGCAAAATCTATAAAATATTGCTGGTGTCTGCAACAAGCTTTTGCTGTTGCGGATATTTCAACGGTGTTGCCGCCGAAACCGGCACATTGCGGCTGCAGGCGGAAAACCTGTCTCAAACTGCCGCTTCATATCAAATTGCCAAATCCGTTTTTCTGCCGGATACCAAAGACGATCTCGGTTTTTCCGGACGCGACAGCAGCAGCGGCGATTATAACCGCGGCGATCCCTGCCTTAATTATCCGATTAACGGCAGTTGTCCAGACCACGGACGCTGCAGCAAATGTCCGACCGCCAACAAATGGCGGCTGGATTCCTGCGCTTCCGGCTATAATATATCAGGAAACACCTGCGTGCCGGCAAACTGTTCCGTCATCAACTCCGGTTATAAAGACGAAATTCCCGCGGACAACATCTGCACCCAAACGACCGAAAGCGGCCTGACTTGTTATAAAGACTGCAAAAGCGTTTCCTGCTCGGGATATACGCTGGATTGCAGCACTGTCAGCGGGCTCAGCTACGTCAGCGCTTACAAAGAATGTCCCGATTGTCAGAATGCCAATTCCAACTGCTCGCCCCGAAAATGCAAAATTACCGAATGCAGCAACAACAAAAAAGTCAATGACGCGGGAACCGCCTGTGTGGACAAGGACGACACCTGTCCCAACGGCTATTACAAGTCCTGCGAGACCGGAACTCAGGGCGATCCCGAATATACCGAGGCCGGCACCGCCTGTTATCAGTGCAAGCCCCAAACACCGGCCACCTGCGCGGAATGGGTCAAAGCCAATCAAAGCGGTTATACCGTTTATGACGGCAGCAAATCCAGCCTTTCAGCAGGAAACATTGCCGTTTTAAGCTCGGGAACCGTTTCGATTGCCAACGGCGGAACCTTTACTTTTGTCGGACCAAACTTCTTTGCCGCCGACGTCTGCCAAAATCAGAGTACGCCGACGTTAACCATTACCAACCCGACTCAGGGATTTGTCAACGCCAAAAACGTCAACCTTAACTTTGACGTCGATATGAGCCAGTACAGTTCCCGGACGGCGGCTGTCGAACCTTCCGGTTCCGGCAATATGGTTATTAAGGATGCCACGGTAAAAGCGACCGGCGGCGTGTTCAGGGTCATTCCGTCTCAAACGCTGTCTCTTGAGGGAACTTCCGGAATTTCAACCAGTTGCACCTATAAAACCGACTACGGCTGCCGCGCCATCTTCTCAGGAAGCGGCTCGTCGCAGCATGCCGGCGTTACCGTTGCCAGCGGCGCAAACGTAAGCGTCAACGGATCTCTTTATCTGTACAGTTCAAGACTAACGGTGAACAGCGGCGCAACGCTTAACATCTCCGGCGTCAACGGCGAAGCGCTGTTTGTCAACCAAAGCGGTTATACGCCTACCTATTATGCCAGCAACGGCGTGCATAACTACGGCACGATCAAGACCTCTCAGCTCTATACCCACGCCGGACAGATCAACTGTTATTCCGGTTCGGCATTTTCGGTACCGTCTCTCAGTACATCGTCGGGTTATCCGGGACGGATAAAATATGAGGCCAACAGCTCAATCCAAATCGGCGGAACCTGCCGTAAACCCACATCTGCCGGGGAATATAAATTTACATCTTCGGTTTCGTCCAACCCGCTGTCGGGAAACAGCTGCAGCATCTGACCGAAAAACCCCGGATTTATCCGGGGTTTCTTTTGGCATGTGACAAAGGGTTTACAGCAGGTCGAGCATGGCGCTGACCAGATTGCGGGTACCGGCGGCAATGTCCTTAATGGAGACGGCCAGCATATAACACGGCGTGGTGACGACCTTGTGCTCCTCATCGACGCAGACGCCGGTCGCCGGCTGGTTTTCATGTTCCGCACCCATTTTTCTGATGCCGGCGGCAACTTTGGCATCATTGCCGATTGTGACCTTAACGCGTTCTTTTCCCAAAACGCGGGCAATGACCGTCGGCGCAATGCACATAGCGCCGATTACAATCCCCTCCTTATAGCTTTCCTCAATTGCACGCCTGACCTCATGATTTATTTCACATTCCGCGCCTTTGACCGCAAAATCGCTCAAATTCAGAGCGGCACCGAATCCGCCTGGAAAGACGATGCCGTCAAAGTCCGAAGCTTTGAACTCTTTCAAGTCTTTAATTTCACCGCGGGCAATACGCGCAGATTCGGCCAAAACGTTGCGGTTATCCTCATCGCCGGCAATGGCAACAGCATGCCCGGTAAAATGATCTATGGTTCTGGCCTGCCAGGTGTTGGGGGCAAAACACCGGTAATCACAGCCGGCTTCGTCTAAAGCCAGCATTGTCAAAACCGCTTCGTGAATTTCGCTGCCGTCAAAAACGCCGCAGCCGGACAAAACAACGGCAAATAAAGGGCGATCGCTCATAAATAAATTCCTTTCTTTCTGAGAATAACTCTGTTATGCTGTTTACATTTTGATATACTATATAATATTCTTGTGCAATATAACAAGCAAAAACAAATAGGATAAAAAACAATAATGCAATGGCAAATGAGCATATTGAAAAACGGTCTGCGAATCCTCACTTCGACGCGGCCGCATCTGGAAACGGTTTCGCTGGGCGTGTGGATTAAAACCGGATCAGCCTTTGAAAAGGAAGACGTTAACGGAATTTCGCACTTTTTCGAACATACCTGCTTTAAGGGAACGACACGCCGCAACGCGCTGCAGATTTCAGAAGAGATAGAAGATGTCGGCGGACAGATGAACGCCTATACTTCCCGCGAGTTTACGGCGTTTTATGCCAAAATGCTGAAAGGCGACACCGAACTGGCGCTGGACATGATTTCCGACATTTTACAGGACGCAACCTTTCCCGAAGAGGAACTGCAAAAAGAACGCGAGGTGGTGGTTCAGGAAATCAAACAATCCATTGACACGCCGGACGACATTATTTTCGACTATTTGCAGGAAACGGCTTTTCCCGGACAGCCGCTCGGAAGAACCATTCTCGGACCGGCAGAGAAAGTCAGGAGCTTTACCGCCGACACGCTGCGCGGATATCTTGCCAGCAATTATGCCGCCGAAAACATTGTTGTCTGCGCCGTCGGCAACATTGAGCACGAGACCTTTGTCAAAATGGCGGAAAGCCGCTGGTCCGGCTACAAAAGCAAAACAGACTTCCGAATAGAGCCTCAGGTTTACAAAGGCGGCTTTTTCATTGAAAAACGCGACATCGAACAAGCGCACGTCGTTTTAGGATTTCAGGGTTTCCGCTATGAGTCCGAAGACTATTATCCGGGCATTATCTTTTCGACCCTGTTCGGCGGCGGAATGTCATCGCGTCTGTTTCAGGAAATCAGAGAAAAACGCGGTCTGGTATACACCGTCTACAGCTTTGCCAATTCTCACACGCAAAACGGGCTGTTCGGCATTTATGCCGGAACCGGAAAAGAAGAGTTGAAAGAGCTGATGCCGGTGGTGGCCGAAGAAATCCGCAAAGTCTGCAACGAAAAAGTTTCCGCCAAGGAACTTGAGCGCGCCAAGACCCAGCTCAAGGCCAGTATGCTGATGGGATTGGAAAGCTCTTCTTCTTCCGCGGAAGTTCTGGCTCGGCAGATACTTTTGTTTGACCGCGTTATTCCGGTGGAAGAAATGGTTTCCAGAGTTGAAAAAGTCAGCCTTGAAGACATTCAAAACGCCGCGATTAAGATTTTTGCCAGCAAACCTTCTTACACTCTGCTCGGCTCAATCGGAGACTATCTGCCCTATGACGAGCTGGAAAAACAGATCAGGCTTTAGGAACGGCCGATGAACGGGAAGAGAGAGGCGGAAATTTATCTGGCGCAGCCCCGGGGGTTTTGCGCCGGCGTCCGGCGGGCAATATCCATCGTGGAGGAAACGCTGACCCGCTTCGGCGCCCCGATCTATGTCCGGCATGAGATTGTGCACAATAAACACGTTATCAATGCTCTTAAGCAGAAAGGCGTGATTTTTATCGACGATTTTGCCGAAATTGAGGACAAGAAACGGCCGGTGGTGTTTTCGGCACACGGCGTGTCAAAAAAAACGGAAGAAGAAGCCGCGGCACTGGGGCTGCAAACCATTGACGCCACCTGTCCCCTGGTGGCAAAGGTTCACCGTCACATACAGCGTCTGGAAGCGGACGAGCGGGAAATCATCGTCATCGGCAAGCCAAATCACGTGGAAATCATCGGTACGGTCGGGCAGGCTCGAAACCTTGAGAAAATACATGTCATCAACTCCAAAGCCGAAGCCGAACGGCTGGTTCTTCCGACGGAAGCGCGCGTCGGCTTTGTCACCCAGACTACCTTGTCGGTGGATGACACATTGGAAATTACCGAATATCTGAAGAAGAAATATCCCAGCATCGAAAGCATGAAAAAAAACGACATCTGTTTTGCCACAACCAACCGCCAGAAAGCCGTGAAAGAAATCGCCGGCAAGGTTGAGGTCGTTCTGGTCATCGGTTCCAAAAACTCTTCCAATTCCAAACAACTGAAAGAAACGGCGCTCAAGGCCGGCGTGCCGCAGGCTTTTCTGATAGACGACGCATCCGAACTGGACTGGAAACTTTTGGAAAGCGCAAAAAAAATCGGCATTACCGCCGGCGCTTCCGCGCCTGAATATCTGATTGAAGATTTGCTCTACCAATTGCGCCGCCGTTATGATAAAATTAAGATTATCGATGCTATTGTCGAGCAGGAAAAAGTTGACTTTAAGCTTTAAGGAGAAAGGTCATGTCCCGCGCAGAAGACATTTTTCAGAAACTGATATATTTCGGCGAAGATGCGATTGACGAATTTATCATTAACCAGCAGACCGAAGAGCTGTTTCTGGACTTCAAGCAGGCGGTTTCAGTCGGCAAAAACTTTGTCACGCTGCACCGCGACGACCGCAAAAACCTGTCCAAGGCCATTTCCGGTTTCGGAAATTCCGAAGGCGGCGTCATTCTCTGGGGCGTGGAATGTTCCAGAGACATTGAAGTCGGCGACGTGGCCAAAGCCAAAGTCAAAGTTAAAAACGTGCACCGTTTTTTGAGCTGGCTGGAAAACGCCATCTCCGGATGTACCATTCCCAGCCACAATAAAGTGCGCAACCATATTATCAGCGTTGACGAAAACGGCGACGGTTTTGTCGCGACTTATATTCCCAAATGCGAAATCGCTCCGCTGATGTCAACGACCAACGGCGCCATTTATATTCGCTCGGGCTCAAACAACGTGCCGGCACCCTATGCAGTCATTGCCGGGATGTTCGGCAGACGTCCGCAGCCCAACGTTGAACTGATTATTGCCAACAAATATCTGGAAGCGCTTGAAAACGTTGACGAAGATATGCTTTATCCCAAGAGCATTGACAACCCGCCCGAAAAATATATAAAAATCGGCTTTGCCGTTCAGGCAGCCAACAACAGCAACGTCATTGCCCGCGAAATATATCTCACCTGCCGCACCGAAAGCACCAGCGGCGAATATAACAAAGTCCGTTTTTTGAATTACAACCAAATGGACTCTATTCCCGGCATCGAGGGGCAGCTTAACCTGATTACGCGGCCGGAACTGCGTCTGCCGCCGCGCGGAATTATCAAGTTTTGCAACGTGGAAATTATTCTTTCGCCGCTGATTGACGAAGACCTGATGGTTGACGGCGTTATCGGCGCAGACGAATGCGCCCCGAAAGATTTCAGAATCCATATTCCCAAAAACCGGCTGCGTTCCTTTGTGGCCAAGGCGCTGCGGGACGACGACGGCAGAGAAGCCCTTATTAACGAGTTTTTCGGCGAATTTTTAATTAATATGGAATAAAAGGTTAAAATTAATGACGGCAATTGAAATTTATACCGACGGAGCCTGCTCCGGGAATCCCGGCGCCGGCGGCTGGGGCGTTATTCTGCGCTGCGGCGAAACAGAAAAGGAACTCAGCGGCGGCGAAAAGGAAACCACCAATAACCGGATGGAGCTGACGGCGGTTATTGAGGCTTTGAAAGCGCTCAAAAGAGAATGCGAAATTACGCTTTATACCGACAGCCGCTATGTTATGGACGGCGTCACTCAGTGGATGCCGAACTGGAAACAGAACAACTGGAAAACCACCAACAAAAAGTCGGCGGTCAAGAATCTGGACCTGTGGCAGGAACTTGACAGACTTTTGCCCGCACACAAAATCAAATGGGTCTGGGTGAAAGGACACAACGGACATCCGGAAAACGAGCGCGTCGACAAGCTGGCGCGCGACTTTGCCAAAAGTTTTTCAGCTTAAGCCTTTTATCAGTCTGACCAAATCTTCTTCGGTTAAAATTTCAGGCAGAACCATACCGTCGGGAATGCTGCGGCTGAACAAAATATAAAAAGGCAGGCCGCTGCGGCCGAAACTTTTCATAAAAGCCAGCACCTCCCGGTCATAATTGGTCCAATCCACTTCTATCAACTTGACTTTATGGTATTTGAACGCGGCCTCAACGCCGGTATTTCCGAATACGGTCACATCGTTAAACTTACAGGTTAAGCACCAATCGGCGCCGATCTTGACAATTACGGCATTACCTTCTTTGAGTTCCCGATCAATCAGTTCCCGGTCCAGTTTTATCTTGCGGCTGAGGGAGACTTCCGACTGCCGTGCGACAAAGGCCTTTTGAGAGCTATACATTCCCAATGCGACAAACAAAACCAACAGCGCCAGAGAAACTGATTTTACCAGTTTAGCGGCCTTTTCGCGGACATCCGGACTTTCTTTCTGATTTTCAACCACGTCCAGCGTCCGGCGGCGCAAATACAGCACCAGCAGAAACAAGATCAGATACAGAGCCTGCATCCAGGCGGCAAAACTTGAGGTCTGAACCGAAAGCACCGAAAAAAGCCATACGACGGTCAAAAACAGCATTAAAACCATCAAGCGGTTTACGCTTTGCATCCAAGCACCAGGCTTGGGCATCAGAAGTCCCAGAGACGGAGATACGGCCAGAATCACATACGGCAGGCTCAATCCCAGGGCAACCGCCGTCATCACGGCAATGATGTCAAAATAACTTCCGGCCAGAGCAAAGCCCAACGCCGTCCCCAGATAAGGCGCGGTGCAAGGCGTGGCAACCAAAACCAGAAACAGCCCGGTCAGCAGATTCAAAAAATTGTCAGAGGTATGCTGACGGTTGAACCAACGCAGCAGAAACTGCGGCGTCTGAATATTTATCAGCTCAAAAATCTGGGCAATGAACAAGATCATGACAAACATGATGCCAACCAGGAAATACGGATTTTGAAACTGCATTCCCCAGCCCAAGGCGTGTCCCGTATACTTCAGCAGCAGCAAAACCGCGCACAAAAGAGCAAAGGCGACAAAGACGCCCAAAACCGTGAAAGCAAAAGCGCGGCGGATGCGATTTTCCTTCATGGCGCCGAATTTGGTCAGAGACAGGAACTTTAACGAAAGCACCGGAAAGACGCAAGGCATAAAGTTTAATATCAGCCCTCCGAAAAAGGCCATGACCAGCAGTCCCAAAGACAACTCTCCGCGTTCGTAATCCCAGAGCGAAGCCGGACGGGCCGTCACCGTCTGCCGCAGAGAACGTCCGACGGAAACGCCGGCCGCAACTTCATATTTCCGCCCGGATAAAGAGACATTTTCGTCCCGCGAGCAAAAACGCGCGGTGATAAGCTCTCCGTCAATCGTTATTTTCGGACGGTCAAAATTGCCGCCGTCCAGACTTTTGAGAAAAATATTAAATTTTTCCGGCGCATCATCGCTTTTAAGCACAATGCGCAGCGTTTCGTTTTTGCAGCCGTCATAAGGCTGATCGACAACAGCCTTGACGATTTTCAAATCATCAAGTTCGTCCTGAGGCAGAGACGAATAAGTTTTGGCAATAAAACTGCCGACGGCAGACTTCAGGGTATCTCCGCCGGGAGAAAGCTCCAACCGCAGATCAAAAGCCTGCGGCGCGCAGCTGTTTTCTCCGCAGACATTGGCTTTGACCGCAGCTTTCACTTCCAAGGGTTTATTAACGTCTTTTACGCTCAGCTTTACCGGGACGGCAAAGTTTCCGGTATAGCCCATAATATTATCGTTGTCCCGCGCGGACACTCTGACCGGCATCGGCAGCAACACCTCGGCAGAGGCCAGGTTTTTTGAAGAGGAAAAGTCAAATGAAGGTTCATCCAGATTTTTTTCGGGACTCCAAAGCAGCATTTGTCCGGGTTTCAGGTTGAAATGCACCGCTGCGCGGACAATCGGTTCCCGCACATTGATATCTTCGGTTATCAGCCGAGCCGAAGCACGCTCTCCCTCCACCCAAGAACCGAGGCCGTCATTGCCGGAAAAGGGATCGTCATAAGCCACACCATAGAAAAAAAGTTTTTGCCACTCCAGCTTTTTCAGCAGTTCGCCCAAACGTTGAAAACCGGCCGCCTCACCGCCTTTTGCGGAAATATTGCGCTGAGCCCGGGCTTCAACGGCTTCAAAATCGCGCTTGTCCATACCATAGGAGATGACTTTTTTGAAATCATTAATCACCAGCAGTTCCGGCGAATCGACATATTCTCCGGTATAAGGCGTATCATATTCCTGTTCGTCGACAATCAGCGGCGGAGGCTCCGGTACCAGCATTTTTTCCTTAATATCATCATAAAGTTTTCTGAAATAACGATAAGCCTTAACGGCGGAACGAATGTCGCCGGCCTTCTCGTTCAGTTCCCTATAACCGATACCGGGATAGATTTTGGCGATCTCATCATAAATATTGCCGTCGATGGCGTCCCCGGGGAAAAGGTCATGAAAATGCTTATAGTCTTTCAAAAGGCGTTCAATCTGCCGAGGCACGCTTGAATCGACGTCTTTGCCGGCAGAAACAGGAGAAACATCTTCCGGCTGCAGCTCAAGAACAACTTTTCCGCCTTCGGAAGCCGCCACGGATCGTAAATTCAGAAAAAAGCAAGCAAAAAATATGTAAATTAAAAATTTTTTCATTTATTTCTTTAAGTTGATAAAAATCTGTTTTTAAGTTATTATATTTTATGATACTATACAAGAGTGGAATGAAATAAATATAATAATAAATGTCTGGATTTTCAAAATGATGAAAAACGAGAATAACTATTTGACCGGAAAATGCCTGATTGCCATGCCCCACATGGACGATGAGCGTTTTGACGGTTCGCTGATTTATATTTGTTCTCATACCAAAGACGGTGCCATGGGTTTTGTCGTCAACAAAAAGATTAAAGAATTCTCCTTCGCAGATTTAGCAAACCAGCTTCCGATAAGCACGATAAAACCCATTGCCCCGATTGAGCTTCATCAGGGCGGGCCGCTGGAAAAAGTGCGCGGGTTCGTCATTCATTCGACAGACTATGTCAAAGACGATACAATCGTCATCAGCGACAATATTGCCGTTTCCTCTTCCATTGACATTATTACCGACATTGCTTTCGGCATGGGGCCGAAAGAAAACCTTATTGCCTTGGGCTATGCCAGTTGGGCGCCGCAACAGCTGGAAAAGGAAATCATCAACAACACCTGGTTGGTGACACAGCCCGACACCGAACTGGTTTTCCGTACCAAAGACGAGGACAAATGGCAAAAAGCGATTGATTCCCTCGGCATTGACATTACCCGCCTCAGCGCCTCTTCCGGCCGCGCTTAAAATATATTCCGCTTTTCATTCGTATGCAGATTCAGTCAAAAGGTTGACAAACGCTTAGCGGTTAAATACATAATATTTTGTGTTTTCCTGTAACATTTTTGTGAAAATTGCCATTCCGATGGTAATTTATTGTTGTATTTCTTCGAGGCGCGTGGCATAATATACTCAGGTTTTAGTTCTAATTATTAAGGAGTTTGTGCCATGCTCAATATTAATCATATGTGCTTACTTTCCGTATCCGCTCTGGCGCTCTCTGTCTGCGCCT
>CABUUO010000013.1 GCA_902494875.1 uncultured Pseudomonadota bacterium | reverse complement strand
AGAACTAAAGCCTGAGTATATTATGCCACGCGCCGCGAAGAAATACAACAATAAATTACCATCGGAATGGCAATTTTCACAAAAACGTTACGGAAAACACAAAATATTATGTATTTAACTGCTAAGCGTTTGTCAACCTTTTGGCGGAGAGATAAAGTAATTTGTCGCTTGCCGGAGCAAACTTAAGGTCGGCAGCGAAGGTCTGTGCTGAGGACTTGGAAAAGCAAAAAAAGAAAACTTTTGTTTTTGTGAAACCGGAAACGGATTGTGAAATAAAAAAACGGGATTTTTTTGCTTGCTTTTCAGATAATTGTATGTTAGAAACGCACTCGATTAGTTAATCTTCATGCATGGTCGCAAAAGCGATTCCGTGGTGAAGGTTGGGTATTTATCCGCTTTGCCCCGCAAAGCACAGAGAAAACGAAAGGAAATATGTCATGAGACATGGTATGAGACACAGAAAACTTAATATGGACACCAATGCCCGCAAGGCTTTGTTCTCCAATCTGACCAACGCTTTGCTGACCCATGAGCAGATTAAGGTTACCGTTACCCGCGCCAAAGAACTGAGAACTTTTGCCGATAACATGATTACGCTCGGCAAGAAAGGCCAGTTGAACAATCGCAGACAGGCTCTGTCTTTCCTGCGCAACAACGAGACCGTTTCCAAGCTTTTCTCTACTCTGGCTGAACGCTACAAAGACCGCAACGGCGGTTATACCCGCGTTTTGAGAGCCGGCTTCCGTTATGGCGACTGTGCTCCGATGGCTATCATTGAGTTGGTTGACCGCGACGTTAACGCCAAAGGCGCCAAAGATCTGGCTCGTGTTGCTGCTGAAAAAGCTGCTCAGGCCGAAGCTGAGAAAGCTGCAAACGAAACCAAATAGTTTGTTTTGAGCTTTGAAAAAAACTCCCTGTCCGGGGAGTTTTTTTTGTGGTTTAAAACCATAAATAATTTATGCCGCACATAAATTTAAACTGTAATCAAATTTAAATAAATGCTATTATATAAATCAGAATATCAGAATTATTGAGGCTTAGAGGAAGGAACATGAAACGGAAAATCTTTTTGGGGGCATTGTTAACGGCATCGGCAGCACTGCTGTCGGCGATGTTTAACGTTGAAAGCAAAGAGACACCGGTTCCTGCTAAAAAGCCTGTTATCAGAATCGGCGCTACGCTGCCTCTCAGCGGTGAAAATGCCTATATCGGCAATTCGGTGCGAAATGCCATGGAAATGGCTTTCGGCGAGTGGGAAAAGCGCGGTACGCGTTATGAATATAAACTGGTGTTTGACGATGATGCGATGGATCCCAAAAAAATCAACCGTAATACGAATCGGTTGGTGAATGTGGAGAAAGTCAATGCGGTTCTGACGGTTTTGACGCCGGCGGCGACCGAAGCCAATACCATAACCAATGATAAAAAAGTGATTCATTTCGGTTGTGCGTACGGGGACAGAATGGCCGAGGACTATTACAGTTTCAACAATCTTACCCGCAATGACAGTATGGCGCAGATGATGGCGGATGCTCTGAAGGAGAAAGGAATCCGCAGTATTGCCATCTTGACTTCTACCGATGAGAATTCTCAGGTTCAGAGTCGTATACTGGAAGAGATTTTAAACAAAGAAGGCAGCATAGAAATCGTCGGCAAAAAAGTTTATCAGGCCGGTACCGAGAGTTTTGCCAACATTATTAAAAGCATTTTGAAAAAAGGGATGCCCGATATCTTTTTTATCAGCGGCATGACGCCGGATGCCGCCAATGTGGCACGCGATTTGAAAGAGATAACCGGCGACGTGCGGCTGACGACGATTAACGATTTTGCCGAGGCCAAAGACCGTTCCGCGTTTGACGGATTGTGGTTTGTGTCTTCGGCCAACGCGACCAAGGAATTTTCCGTAAAATACGGTGAGCAGTATATGCAGCCGCTTTATCTGTGCGCGCCGAACAGTTATGACAGTCTCAATATGCTGATTTGGGCCTATGAGCGTACGCCGCGGCGCAAGGGAAGAGATATTCCGGACAATGAAGACGTGGTTCGCACGATTATGGAAATCAGAGACTGGCACGGCGCAATTGCCAGCTTTAAGGTGGGGCAGAACGGGAACATGATTTCCCGGCCGGAACTGGTTTATATCAGCCGCGGACGAATCAAACCGCTGGATGACGCAAAATAGAAACATTAACGTTTTGAATTTTTGCCATATTTTTCTTTGGATTTGTTTTCTGTAAAAATAATGTCGTTTTTTTTGACAAAAGATGTGTTTTTTGACTAGATTTGAGGCGCATTTTGTGGTATGGTGTTGATGTTTTCCAAAAAACAGAATTCTATTGAGGCAATTAAGCCTATCGGTTTTAAATAAAACAGGACAAGCAAATGAACAAAAAGACACCTTACAAATTAGCGTTCTCTTCCGGCGACTATGTCGTCTATCCCGCCCATGGCGTGGGCAAAGTTGCAGACATTACCAAGCAGCAGGTGGCCGGAACGGAATTGGAATTGATTGTGGTTAATTTTGACAAAGACAAAATGACGCTGCGTATTCCGATGGCTAAGGCTGAGACAACCGGTCTGCGTCAGATTTCTGATTCCAGCGTGATGGAAGACGCAATTTCGACCCTGAAGGGCAAAGCCAAGGTCAAAAAGATTATGTGGTCGCGCCGTGCTCAGGAATATGAAAACAAGATTAATTCAGGGTCTCCGGTAGCAATTGCCGAGGTTATCCGCGATCTGCACCGCAACGAGAATCTGGCCGAGCAGTCTTACAGCGAGCGGCAGATTTATGAGCAGGCCTTGGATCGTCTGGCCAACGAATATGCCGTTTTTAAGAATATTTCTCCGGCAGACGCCCAGAAAGATCTGGTGGATATCCTGTCTAAAGTTTCGTAGGACAAAGTTTATTCGTGTTGAAAAAAGCGCTTGTAGAAAGCGCTTTTTTTTGTCAGCAATTCAGACTCCGGAAAAAGAACCAAAGAATCGTTTTAGTTGTCAAACAGAAAATGGCGAAAACAGAATCTTGAGGACAAGTTTGGGGATAAGACAGAGTTGAGTTTGCGAATCTTTAAAAGTTAAGGAATCATTAACCCGAAGCAAAAATTTGTGAGGTTGATGCAATGTTTGATTATGAAGATGAGATGCAGGTCAGCCGGACCGACGACATTACCATTTCGGCCTGTCCGGTGCTGGTTGAAGAAGAAAGCAAAGAGGACGAGGTTTTGTGGGGGTATTATCTCTGCATTGAGAACAACTCTTCTCATCGGATTCATGTTGTCGGCAAGAACTGGAATATTACCGACGACAAAGGCAATTGCTATGTTGACGATACCATGGGGTTTAAGGGCGAGATTCCCGAGCTTGAGCCCGGCGAGTGTTTTGAGTTTACCAGTACGGCGCCGCTGAAATCGCCGAATGCGGTTTTTTACGGCAGCTGCAAAATTCTTGACGAAGCGCAGAAAGTGACCAAAGACATTCGCATTCCTACTTTTTCTCTGTCGGCTTTCGGCAAAGATGCATATTCGGCGACTATTAACTGAGACGCTGGATGAAAAAGGTTAAGATTACGGTTTTGAAGACAACGCTGGACAAGGAGTTGGCGGAAGAATACGGTGCTCCGGGGTTGCAGGCATGTCCGATGCTGCGGGCCGGGCAGGTGTTTTATGCCGATTATGCCAAGCCGGAGGGATTTTGTGATGAAGCCTGGAAAGCTATTTACCAATATGTGTTTGCCTTGGCTCACGGAGCCGGCGACGGCGTTTTTTACTATGGAGACTGGATCGGAAAGCCCGGCGTGGCGATATGCAGCTGCAACGACGGTTTGCGGCCGGTTATTTTTAAGCTGGAAGCGACTGACGAAGAAGCAAAGATAGATTATGTTCCGGTTCGTTAAACAAGGTACGAATATAAAAAAAGAACCTCGGTTTGAGGTTCTTTTTTTATATTCGGGAAATTTTTACTGATAGTTTTCAACATGGCTGTTATTGGCAATGTACATATTCAGATAACGGCGCATATTTTGTTCCATTTTGACGTTAAATTCGTCAAAGAGCTTGGTGACCATACCGTTCCAATATTTTTCCTTGTCAGTAATGTCGGTATCGGCCGGAATAATCAATTCACGCCAGGCAATGACTTCGGTTTCGGCGCGGGACAGGCTCTTGGTGTCGGTGATGCGGACGACGACATTCAGGTTGGCGCGGTATTTGATGCGGTCTTTTTGAAAAACTTCCTGAGACTTTTCAATTTCTTCGGTTACGCTGGCATCTTTAATAATGACTTCGGCAACGCGGTCGCTGCTGTAATCAACTGCTTTCAAGCGGTCTTTGGCCCAAATTTTGGCGGTACGTTCAATCGAAATCGGAAACAAGTGCTCGACGTTCGGACGAGTAAAAGTCGGCGTGAATTCAGAGGTGATGTCGATTTGTTTTACCTTGAGTTCAATCGGGTCGTTGCTTGAAAAACGAGGTTCACGATATTTTTCCGCTTCCGGGTCAATCGGTTTGAAAACGGAACAACCCGAGATAAGCGAAATTATAACCAGAGCAGGTAAGATTTTTTTTAAAACAGTCATTTTTGCCATCCATAAAATTAATTATTTTTAATTAATATATGATTTATAAATTAAAATGTCGTTAACAACTACTGCGAGATGATCTCACCTTTGTCAAAGACATATTTTTCCGAGCAAAACTGACAATCGGCGGTGATTTTATTGTTTTCCGCCAGACTTTCGATTTCTTCTTTGGAGAAAGAGCGCAGCGTCTTCAAAAGCTTTTCGCGGCTGCAGCGACAGCCAAAGCTATAATCCGCAGTTTTGGTAATGACCAGATTGTTGGCATGGTACAGGCGGTGGAGAATGTCTTCGGCACTTAGGTCGGCGTTGAAGATTTCGTCAGCGGTCAGACTGTGCATGAAAACCTGCGCCTGGTTCCAGGCTTCTGCCAGTTCTTCTTCATCCTGCGGCGTTTTTCCGCCGGTTGCCGGCATTTTCTGAATCATAATACCTGCGGCGCTCCAGCTGTGAGAATCTCCTTCCGGTGGCAGCAGAAACAGTTGCAGAGCCGTATCAATCTGTTCCGACTGTTTGAAATAGCGCAGGGCGCAATCGGTCAGAGTTTTGCCCTGCAGGTCGACAATGCCCTGATAGAGATCCGTGTCCGGTCCCTGATCGACGGTGAAAGCAAGGTGACCTTCTCCCATGAGGTGGGGGGCGGCTTCGATTTTGCCGTCAGTTTTGCGCAGAACCTGAGAATGTGCCAGATGTTTTTCATCAAATTTGGCATAGGCGCGGATTTTGCCCTCAGAGGTGATGTCGACGACGACCATTGAAACCGGTCCGCTGCTTTGAGTTTGCAGCGTGAAGAGGCCGTCATATTTTAGCGAACTGGCAAGAATGGCGGCCAGAGCCGAGCTTTCGGCAATGACGGCGGAAACCGGCAGCGGATAGCCGTGTTTTTCAAGAATGGTGTCGATGACCTTGTTCAGGCGGACGAGCCGGCCGCGGAAAGCGCCGTTGTCGATGTGAAAAGAAGTGCAGGTGTCAAAATTGTTGTTGCTCATTGTAAATCCTCTTAATATGATATTTCTTATGTTATAGTGTTTATCGAGGAAAAGTTCAAGTGTTTGACGATGATGAGAAAAAAAGGAAAGTCAGGGTTTTGAAAAAGATTACCCTGGCGCGCCTGAAAAATATTGCACTGTATTATCTGAAAAGGTTCGAGACGACTTCCGCCGGCCTGCGGCAGGTTTTGCGAAAACGCATTAATGACTATGCGTATCAGAACAAGGAGTTTGACCGTTCGGAAGCTTACGGGTGGGTCGATGAAATCATCAGCGATTTTGAACGTTACGGCTATGTCAATGACGAGCGTTTTGCCGAAATGAAAATCCGCGATTATGCCGCCGCCGGAAAATCGATGCGCTATATTCGGGGAAAACTGCGGGAGAAAGGTGTCAGCGAAGAAATGATTTTACGCTTGAGCGAGGAGCAGGCATATGACGAAGAAGATGCAGCTCTGAAACTGGCCAAGAAAAAAGGAATCGGAAGATTTCGGAGTGAGGAACAGCGGGCGGAATACCGGCAGAAAGACATGGCGGCGCTGGCCCGTGCCGGCTTCAGTTATGACATCGCGCAGAAAATTTGTGCGGATGACGGGTTTTAGTATTCGACCTTGTTTAAATATAAGCCGCAGGCCGGCGCATTGGGACCGGATTGGGTGCGGTCGCGGGCTTCGAGGATTTTTTTTACGTCTTCGGGACAAATTTGGCGGTTACCGACCATCTTCAGCGTACCGACCATATTGCGAACCTGATGGTGCAGAAAAGATCTGGCTTCAACGATAAAACGAATCTCATCGCCATCGCGGACGATATCCAGCCGGTCGAGCGTTTTGATTGGAGATTTAGCCTGGCAAGCCGCGGCGCGGAAAGAGGTAAAATCGTGCTGTCCCAGCAGATATTGTGCGCCTTGGCGCATTAAGTCGACATCAAGCGGATAAGGAACCCACCAGACGCGGTTTCTTTCCAGAGCAGGAAAAGCGCGGCGGTTGACAATACGGTAGAGATAACCTCGGCCGACGGCAGAAAATCTAGCGTTGAAATCATCAGAAACTTTTTCGGCCTTTAAGACGCACATGGCGACGTCATTTGTGCGCAGATGCGCATTTAATCCTTCCTGCAGGCGGAAACAGTCGACATCACGGTTAAGGTCAAAGTGAGCCACCTGGGCCAGCGCATGCACGCCGGCATCGGTTCGGCCTGCGCACTGAACCGTAACCAACGGTTCTTTTCCGAAAATCAGAAACGGGTTGTATACCCGGCCGTGTTCATCGGCCTGAACCTTTTCCGAACCGGTAAAGCAGGCGATGGCGGTTTCCAGATATTCCTGTGCGCTGGGGCCGTCCAGTTGCCGCTGCCAACCCAAAAGTCCGGTTCCGTCATATTCCAGTGTCAGTTTGTATCTCATAGCCGTGGTTTTCATTAAAACAAAAGGGGATAACAATAATCCCCTTCTTATAAATTAAATTCCGCCGGTTGGCAAATATATTCTTTATTCGGCGGCAAAGGTCAAAGCACTGTCGATGTCGCTGTTTTTGATAAAGCCGAGCTTTTCCTGAATCTTCCAGATAACACGCAGGGCATCGAGGGCGTTCTGACCGCTGATGCGAGGGGTCTCCTTGCCGTTGATGCAGTTGACAAAGTGGGTCAGCTCCGCGGACAAAGGCTGGTTGGTCGGAATGAACAACTGTTCGACCGAGCCTTTAAGGCCGTAGTTCATCCAGTCAGGGAGATTTTCCTGATTGACGTAAGGCATGCGGCCCTGAGAATGGACGTTGATACTCTGGTTGATGAAATCCATGTCAATGTAGTTTGTATCGGTGGTCACCGTCAGGGTACGAACGCGTGCCTGAGTAATGCGGCTGGCGGTCATGGTTGCGGTTACGCCGTTTTCAAAGCTCAGAAGCGCGGTGATATAATCTTTGCCTTCGATATGATCCGGCGTTTTGACGGCGGAAGCCTGAATGTCAACAATCGGGGATTTGACCAGCGACAAAATGATTTCGGCATCGTGGATCATTAAGTCCATGGAAACGTCAACGTCGGTAATACGGCCGCTGGCGGCAGACATGCGCTGAGCCGTCAGAGAACGAATCATTGAAGTATCGGATAAGATTTTGTGCATCTGCTCAACGGCAGGATTGAACTGTTCGATATGGCCGACCAGCAGGGTGACGTTGTTGCGGGCGGCGGCGTCAATCAGGCGGCGGCAGCCTTCTTCGGTGGTGGCCAGCGGTTTTTCCATCAGACAGTGAATGCCTTTATTCAAGAAAAACTCGCCGACGTCGGCATGCGTAACCGAAGTGGTAACAATACTAACTGCATCGACGGAAGCCGCAGCTTCTTCCATGGAAGAAAAAGCTTTGATACCGAACATTTCGGCAGCCTTTTGGGCGGCTTCGGGAAAAATGTCATAGACGCCGACCAGTTCGACACCCGGCAGAGCCTTATAAGTTTTCAAGTGGTTGCGTCCCATCATACCGGCACCGATTACGGCAACTTTTACAGTATTTGTCATGCTTTTTTAATCCCTAAAATTGGTTTGCTGAATTAATTTAGTTTACTAATAGCAAATTTCTTGATAAAAAGCTTTTAAATTCTTGTTACATATTGTTACACTGGAAACGGCTGCCTATGACAAAAAATGTATTGAAATTTGCACTTGCCGTGTTGCTGGCCGGAGGAATCGGCGGTTGTGCAACGGAGAAAAAAACGGCGAATCCGGCCGAGAAAGCGGCGGAGGTGCTGCCGGTTGTTCATGTCGAACCTGCCAGAGGAAAGCTGAACGTCTATACCTCTATGGCCAGAGCCGTGAAATATAATGTTGACGTGACGGATAAAAATATCCACAAAAAAGTGTTTTCTTCCGAGACAGAGGCGAATCCGAAAGCGGAAATCCGACGGGCGATGAATGTTAAAACCGGCGGCGAAAATCAGCTGTACGATGCGGTTCGGGTGTTGGACTTTGCCGTGGTTTATGCCATGTCAAACTTGAGTGAAAACAAGGCTTACGTTGATAACAACATTTATGCCAAATCGGCTCAACAGCTGGCGCTGGCAGCCATAAAAGGGCATAAGGACGCGTTGTTCGCCATCAGAAAAATCAGAGAAATAGACCGGCTTGCGGCCAAAGAAAGCAAAGAACTCAAACGTCTGAACGACAAGCTGTCGCGTAACGGAATGTTGAGCCGCGAAGATCTGGAACTGAAAAAAGGGATTGAGGTCGGCCTTTATAAGTTGGGGCAGCTTAAGGCCTATCTGCAGTCCGGGACGGAAGCCTACGGCAGCCTGGTGAAGGCCGAGCGGGAAAAAATGCAGTTGGAAGGGCGGCATTTTTACGAACTGGAAGATTTTGACAAGAGAAACGCTCTGGCCACTTTTCAACATGCCGCCGTTAATAATCGCAGCGAGTTTAACATAATGCGTGACGAGGGCTACCGTTATTCGGAAAAAGAGGTGATGCAGAATGCCGTCCGCCTGTATCCGGAAGTTGAAACGCTTGAAATCAACGGCTATGAAGTGAAAGACGAATTATATATCGACAGTTTGCAGAAACGGGCCGGAAAAATCGCCGATCATCTGGTCGATACGGTCAGCGCTTATAAAAAAGCTGAGAAGCCGGAAGATAAAACGAGGCTGAAGGCCGCAGCTTATGAGGAACTTGGCGTTGCAATCATGGCGCAGGCAGAACTTGACTATGATATTGTGCGGATGGCTGATTTGGATTATGCCGCCGCTGAGGAAAAGATGCATGCGCAACGGCGGGAACTGAAAGAACTGGAGCGCCGCCGCAATTTGTCCGGCGCGGAAAAGGTCGAACTGCTGAACCGGCAGATAGCTTTTATGGAAACAGAGCTGCAATTGAGCCAGATTGAAGCGGAACGAGCTGTCGCCTTACGCGGGCTGTATTTTCACAGCGGACTGAATCCGTTTGGCCGGAAACTGCTGCAGGCGAAAATCAGCGGCATTGAAGAAAGCCTCAAAGTTTCTTTTAACAAAGATATGGTTGAGATGCTGGCGCGGGCAGACGTTAAGCAGAAAACGCGGGAGCATCCCGACAACCAATGGTCCAAGGGCGATGACTGGCTGGAAAAGCTGGTTGACGGGCAGCCCGAGAAGAAAAAAACGCCGATTAATATTCCGCAAAAACCGGCCGGAGATTTTGCCCCCTATGTCGGCGAACAGTATAATAAGCTGAAAACAATGCAACTTGGTTCTTATCGGGAACGCAAAAACGCCGATATTGAATGGAACATGCTGCGGGAACTGTATCCCGAATTTATCGCATATAAACCCAAGGTGGAAAGCGCATTGTTAAAAGGCAAAAAAATATACCGGCTGGTCATTACGTCCGAAAGCGGCGGCTTTATGGAGATGTGCAACAAGCTGCGCAGCGACCGGATTGAGTGTATTCTGCGCTGATATGATAAAATGTTTGTAAAAATACGTTAAATATTTTATGATATTAAGATGCCGTAAGAATGTGAGATAAGAATCATGGTCAATAAAAGCAAGGAATTTAATATTGCTGCGATGAAAGAAAAAATCAAAGGCCGGCGCGAGGAAGCGAATACGTTTGATTTTTCCGCGGCCGGTCATTCTTATCCGCCCAAAAGAGACGTCGAGGGAGAAAGTTGTTCGTGGCAGGCGGTTTCACGGCCTGAAAAAGATAATGACAAAGCTTCTTTCAACGTTCAGGCCGCAGTCGAACTTGAGAAAAAATTCTTTCATATTCCCGATGCGCTTAAAGCCGAAGACAGTTTAGAATTTGCCGGAAAAAATCTGGAAGGGGGCGTTTATGCCAACGCTGATTTGCGCAATGCCAATTTTTCCGCGGCCAATCTGTCGCATGCCGATTTAAGCGGCGCCAATTTGCGCGGTGCCGATTTGTCAGGGAGCGATTTGACCGATGCCAATCTGTCACAGGCCGATTTAACCGGGGCGGTGCTGTCGGGCGCCAATCTGCTGCGGACAAATTTCACCGGCGCCAAAATGAACGGAGTGGTTTTGACCGAAGCGAATCTGGAAGATGCCATTCTGTTGGATATTGAAATTGACGATCTGGCAATAGAAGAACTTCAGGCTTTGGTCGAATATATGGCGGTTTATTATCCGCATAAGCTCAACCTAAGACGCTTGAATCTGACTTTGCTTGATTTGTCTAAGATTGATCTGAGTCAGGTTAATCTCAGGGGGGTGGACTTTACCGGGTGCAGCATGAAAGGCGTTAAAATCTGGGAACTGGACATCAGCGAATGCATCATTTCTCCCGAGCAGATTGCCGAAGCGCTGGGGCGAGTGCCGACTCCGCAGGAACTGGCAAAGCTTTTGGCGCCGAAAACGCCTAAGAAAAAACAAAAAGAAGGGATTGACATGACAGATCTTTTCTTTGACAACGGTAAAGAATTCGGTGTATGGGATGTGACGCATGAAAAGGGAATCGATATCGGAAAACTGGTTGAATCCGGAATGAAACTGTTTCGTAAATCGGCGCCGCGGCCACCGGTGAAAGACGAAGAAATTCTGGCGCATATCAAAGAAGAAAAAATGCGCAACAACAGCGAGAAGTCTCATAACGAGGAATTGAAGGAAAAAATCCAACAGCGCAAGGAAGAAGAATTGAAGAAAAGGATGGCGCTGAAAAACGAGTTTAAGAATGAAGTCAGCCGGGAAAACGAGAATGCGGATTCTGCCAAAAAGAAAACGCTGGATCCCGAGTTGCGCGAAAGAATGGCCAATATGTTCGACCGCGGCCGGGATTGACAGGGAAAGCCGCGTTTAGATGAAAATTTCAGAAATGAAAATTTTAAGAAAATACTCACTGAAGGCAATTGCGAAGTTGTTTTTGGTGTTATTTTTTATTGCGGCAGGTTTGATTTTGGCATCGGTGGTTTTTTTATCGCTGGCACAGCTGGTTGACAAAGGGTTTAATGACAAGAATATTGCCCTGGTCGAACGGTTTTTGCTTAAATTGAAAGACGAACCTTCCTTTTTATGGGACGCGTATGAAAAATGGTGGAATATTTTTACTGCTGCCATACAAAACGGACGCTGGAGTTGGGGGGTGTTTTTGCCGCTGGGAACACCGCTTTTGTTTGTGCTTCTTACGTTGTTTGCCTTTATGCGCAGCGCTTATTCTTTTGGCTTGTGGTACAGATTTAACAACCGCTATGCCGAGCTTGAAGATATAAAAAGTATGGGGTTGTTTGACGGAACTCTGATGGCGCTGGGACAGTTTGAGGAACATATTCTGAAATTGAAAAGGTGTTTTTCAGTTTTGTGCCTGGGCGAGACCGGCTGCGGCAAAACTGCCGGCGTGGCCATTCCGTCGATTTTGGAATCTGACCGCGCGTGCATCGTGGCGGCAGACAATCATAACGAACTGGCCAAATATACCAGCGGCTACAGGTCAAAGCTGGGACGAGTTTTTTACTTTAACTGGAATTTGCGGGACGAACCGCTTAAGAAAGAATATTATCCGCGCTGGAATCCTTTATCGGCCAGAGATATGCCGCCTAAGGGAGAGGCTAGGGACAAATACATAGCGGGACTGGTCAGATATTTTATTCTGAGCGCTGCGGAGAGAGGAGGCGACCAGTATTGGGAACGGCTGGCCATGGCTGCAATGGACGGTATTCTGAATTTCTTTATCGCCAAGCTCGAACAAGCCAGTGCTAACGATTATTTTTTGAGCGAACTGCTGGAAAAAGGCCGTCTGGGTAAAGAAGACCGGGATATTTTGCTCAGCTATTATGCTTCAATGTCAAAAAAATATTCTTTGCCGGCCATCAAAAATATGGAACTGGGCAGGCTGGATATGGACAATTATCTGCCGATCGGCAGCTGGGAGGGTGTTCCCCGCGCCTGGCAGGGCAAGGAAATCAGTTTCCCGATGTTTTCCGACTGGCTGATTCAAAGCTATTTTGCGGTTAAGGCCGCAGCGGACGACAGTGACGTCGACGGTTGGAAAACGGTTATCGGACGCTGGATAGAAGAAGCAGAATTTTTTGGTTATGATAAGAAAATATCGGAACTTTTGCAGCAGTTGTTTTATTTATCGAGAAAACAGCGCAGCATTATTTTTCCGATGCTGATTAATCCGTTGTCAGTCTTTCGCAATTCCAGCATCAGAGAACGGACGTCATCCAGCGATTTTTGCATTTCCCAGTCACGGGGAATTAAAAATCCCGAGAACGGAGAATGGGAAGTTGTCACGATTTATAATATCAGCGGCAACAAGTCGGTTGATTTCGTCGGCAAAATGTTTATGGATATGCTGATTGATGCCAATATTGCTCCGCAGAAGGGGAGCGGTCCGTTTCCCCTGCTATTTGTCATTGACGATATTGAGCAGCAGCCGCGTTACGAATCTTTGGTGGAAGGGTTGGTGCACGGTCCGCATTCGCGGATGGCATTTCTGCTGTTGAGCGACTATGTGAAGATGATGCATGAAAAGTATGGTACCGAAATGCTGGAGGAGATTGTCAGCAATGCCACTTATAAACTGATGCTGGCGGACAGCAGCAAAACGCTGGCGTGGAAGTTTGATAATCTGGCGATGTTCGGTACCAAGTCGGTGCAAATACCAGCCCGGGATTCCGGAATTCTGCTGCGGGCCAAAAAAGGACTGACGGATGCCAGTTATTACAAAATTATTGCCAAGAACCTTAAAAACGAACGGCGCCATAAGCTTGAAACCGGCGATGAATTTTTGATCGCGGCGGGGTATTATCATTTGCCGATCAAGCTAAAAAGCCTATATTTTCTGGAAAATGAAGTTCTAAAGGAAAAAGCTGCGGCCGATGCCTGTTATTTTCTGGACGAGGACCTGGAGAAAAAGCGCAATGTTCAGGATATTAAGACGCCGGGGCTGTTGGAGGTTTTGAACGAGACGGGATTGGATTTGAAAAATGAGGAAGACATTAACATTTATCTGGAAGACCGATACGAAGAAGCGGTAGAAACCAGACAGGTGGTGGCGGACAAGCAGAGCGCTCTGGCCGATGATATTTCAGACCGTTGGAAACGAACCCAGCCGGCGCATACGACACAGGGCGACAATGAATGGTGGCTGGAAGAAGACGCGTTTGATTTCAGCAGCAACACAGAAGAAACCAATCCGTTCAAAAAGCATTAGTTCTAATTTTGTTCTTGTTTTGCAAAAAGTGTTTTATCTTTGAAAAGTTTCTGATATGTTAAAGGCATCTTTAATACGAATCGTGATTTGACATGGAAGAAACTTTATTTTCAGCAAATATCAAAAGACCGCTTGCCGACCGTCTGCGTCCGCAAAGTCTCAAAGAGGTGGTCGGACAGGATCATATTGTCGGTGAGGACGCGCCGCTGGGACGGATGATAAAGTCCGGCAAGATATCTTCTTTTATTTTATGGGGGCCGCCCGGCTGCGGCAAAACTACCATAGCCCGGCTGATTGCCGAGCATACCAATTTGTATTTTGAACAGATTTCGGCAGTGTTTTCCGGCGTTGCCGATTTGAAGCGCGTGTTTCAGTATGCGCAGGAACGGCGAGCTAATCAGGGCAAGGGCACTTTGTTGTTTGTAGATGAAATTCATCGTTTCAACAAGTCGCAGCAGGACGGTTTTCTTCCCTATGTTGAGGACGGCACGGTTATTTTGGTTGGTGCCACGACGGAAAACCCGTCTTTTGAACTTAATGCGGCGCTGTTGTCCAGGTGTCAGGTTTTCGTTTTGAACCGGCTGAGTTCGGGCGATTTTGAAGAGCTTTTGCAGCGCGCCGAAAAAGAGACCGGCAAAAAGCTTCCGGTCGACGAAGAAGCGCGCCAGTTTATGAAAGACACGGCGGACGGAGACGGTCGTTATATCCTGAATTTGGCAGAAAGCGTCTGGTCTTATGCTAAAGACGGCGAAATTTTTGACAAAGACAGCATAGTCAAAATCATCCGTTCCCGCGCGCCGATTTATGATAAGGGACGGGACGGACATTATAACCTGATTTCGGCGGTGCACAAATCGCTGCGGGGGTCAGACGTTGACGCCGCGTTATATTGGGTGGCGAGAATGTTGGAAGCCGGTGAAGATCCGAAATATCTGCTGCGCCGTCTGACGCGGTTTGCGGTTGAAGATGTTTCGCTGGCCGATCCCAACGCCGTGACGCAGGCATTGTCCTGTTGGCAGGCATACGAACGGCTGGGGTCTCCGGAAGGGGATTTGGCATTATATCAGCTGACGGCATATCTGGCAACGGCGCCAAAGTCGGCCGCCGTTTACAAATCGACCTATGCCGCCAGAGATTTGGCGCGTAAAACCGGTTCGCTGATGCCGCCCAAAAATATTTTGAATGCGCCGACCAAACTGATGAAAGATTTGGGCTATCATGAGGGATATGAATATGATCCCGACTGTGAGGACGGTTTTTCCGGCGCCAACTATTTTCCTGACGGTGTGCGCAGAACCAAGCTTTATTTCCCGGTTGACCGAGGTTTTGAGCGGGAAGTTAAAAAGAGAATCGAATATTTTGACCGTCTGCGCGCTGAGAAACAGCAGAAGCGTTCTAAAGGAGATTAGTACAGATTTGTCTGTTATGGGCTACCAATGCGGAAAAGACGAAACGGACGGGAACAGGATAACCAGTTTAAACAGAATTTTCCCGGAGAGAATAAAAATGATTAATTTGCTGAGTGTTTTTTTAGGAGGCGGTATCGGTTCAATCCTGCGTCATCTGCTGTGTGCGCGAATCGGGAGCCATTGGGCGGTGATGCTGGTCAATATTTTGGGTGCGATGCTGATCGGCATTGCCTTTCAGTTTTTTATGAGCCGGACGGATCTGCGTCCTGAGATCAGAAGCTTTGTCGTGACGGGGATGCTGGGTGGCTTTACGACCTTTTCGACCTATATGCTTGATTTTGGAAATCTGGTCAACAGCCAGCGGAGCGGCGAGGCTTTTTTGTATTTGTTCGGGTCTTTGGCCGCAGGGATTTTGTTTTTGTTTGCGGGTATCAGGCTGGCAAAAATCTGGTGGTAATCTTTCGTTGACAGAATGCGGCCGCGGCATTATTCTAGCGATGTCAAATTAAGTTTATCACAATTAAATTCAAATTATTATGAAGAAAAATTTTTTATGCAACAACGGAAACGTTCGGAACGGATATTTTGTGCCGTTGGTTATCGGTGCTGCAGATGCGCGTCCGAAAGGTATGTTCAGAAAACGAATTGTAATTCCTTATCCCAATGGGTGATTTGAAGGATTTTGCCGAGCGCTTAATCAACGTTACCGACCGGGAGGTTGAAGCGCTTGCAAAAATTTTGGAAGAAGAATACGGCATTACACCGGCCCGGCCGTCGTCGGAAGCGAACGAAAACCCGGTAAAGTTTGCAACCGGAAAAGGTTTTATCCGGTCGGACAGAAAAAACAAACGACCGAAAGGGAAGCGCGGACGCCGATAAAAGGCGTATGTTTTCTTAAAAAATCCCACAGTTTGATACTGGCGGGATTTTTTGTTTTTAAAAGGATAGGGACTTGCAATTATCTCTGATTCCATTAGAATTAACGCAAATTGGAGAGGGATGGAAAATGTCTGGCGTAGAGTTGATAAAAGTTAAAGATGTTGATGACGGAATGCGTTTAAACCGCTGGTTCCTGAAGTATTATCCGGGTTTGGGAATCGGGAGACTGCAGAAGCTTCTGCGCACCAAGCAGATTAAGGTGGACGGAAAGAAAGCCGAGAGCGGAACAAAACTTCAGGCCGGACAGGAAGTCAGGGTGCCCCCGCTGGAAAATGAGGCGGTAGAGAACATTTCCGTACGGGGAATTTCTCCGCGGGACGCAGCCTATATTCAGTCGCTGGTTATTTTTAAGGATGATAACATCATCGTTCTGAACAAACCCTCGGGATTGGCCGTTCAGGGCGGTACCAATACCAGCCGCCACGTCGACGGTATGCTGGAAGGTCTGTGTTTTGAAAAAGAGGAGAAGCCGCGTTTGGTACACCGGATTGACAAGGATACCAGCGGTGTTTTAGTGTTGGCACGCAACAGAAAGTATGCCGATTTGCTGACCAAGGCGTTTCGCGAACATCTGTTGCAAAAGACCTATTTGGCTCTGACATGCGGCTGTCCAAAGAAAGCGGACGGCGAAATCAGGGCACCGCTGGAGAAAGCCGGCGAGAAGTCATTCGTTTCCGCAGCGGGAAAGCCTTCGGCAACCGTTTATAAAGTACTGGATCATGCCGGCGACAAATTTGCCCTGCTGTCGGCTTCACCTCTGACCGGCAGAACACATCAGATACGCGTGCATTTGGAACATATCGGCTGTCCGATTGTCGGCGATGACAAATATTTCGGCGGCGAGCGCAGAAAATTTGGTGAAATTGCCGATAAATTGCATTTGCACGCATACAAAATTGATTTATCGGCCATATATAATAAAAAACTGGTCTTAACGGCCCGAATGCCGAAATATTTTAAAGACAGCCTGGATGCTGTCGGAATTAGCTTTAAGGAGTAGTTCAATGCGAAAGTTTTTGAAAATTGCCGGGATCATCGTCTTTGGTCTGATTATTTTAATCGGTGTGCCGGGATATTATTTTATTAAGAATTTTGATCTTAATAAATATAAGTCTTATGCTTCGCAGCTGGTCGAAGAACAATTGGGACGCAAATTTGCCATTAACGGCGAAGCCAGCATAGGCATATCCCTGGTTCCGACGCTGGTTTTGGAAGACGTGGAATTGGCCAACGCCGATTGGGCGGCGAATCCGCAAATGGTGAAGATTCAAAGGCTGGAGCTGAAATTTGCGCTGATGCCGCTTCTGAAAAAACAGATTGTGGTGGACAAGGCCGTTCTTTCCGGACCGGAAATTTATCTGGAAGTTGCTTCAGACGGCAATGCCAACTGGGATTTTCCAGCATTGAAAACGGCTAAAACAGCAGCTTATGAAAACCGGGGCTGGTTAATTAAGTCGGCACAGGCAGCCGTTCCCGAAGAAGAGAAAAACAATCTGAAGGCCTTGGCCGGCTTTGCCGCCAAAAATGTGGTTGTCGAAAACGGTCTGGTTAATTTTAACGATAGGAAAGACGGTACCACAGCCAATGTGGTTATCAATAATGTTACGGTATCGGTTCCCAGTGCAAATGACAAAATTAATGCGGCGTTTGATGTGGTGTATAATAACCAGCCTATTAAAGGCAAAACCGAACTCGGTTCGTTGGCGGCTCTGATTGAAGGCATTAATCCGTATCCGATAATACTGAGCGGCAGCGCATACGGCGTCAGTCTGGATTTGAACGGCAGTCTGGTCGGAATCATGTCGGAATTGCGTTATGCCTTTGAGACCAATATTTATAATCCGGCCGGAAATTTCGGAGCACCGGAAACCACATTGAAAGCCCTGATTGAAGGCGATATGAAAAAGGTCGATGCCGAGATCCGTCAGCTTGATATTGTCAATAATGTGGTTACCGGAACGGTAAGCGCGGATATTTCAGGCAAAATACCGGCTGTCAACGCAGTTTTGAAGAGCGGCAGGTTCGATTTGACCAGCTTGAATCAGAATAAGCCGACGGCAATGAGCATGCCGACATGGAATCTTATCGGCAGCGCGTATGCAGCCGACTATGTTCCGGACACGGAAATTCCTTATAAAGACATGAAAAGCATTAATGCCAAAGCAGATTTGCAGGTTGGTCAGTTGATTCTGGCCGAAGGCATGCAGGCCGACAATGTTTTGCTGAAGGCCGATTTGAACGGCGGTTTGCTGAAAATTAGTCAGCTGCGGCTTGATTTCGGCGGCGGGGAAATAGATGCGACGGCGGAGGTCAATGCCAATAGCCAAAGTATGAAGCTTAGCGCGACCAGTAAAAATATTCTGCTGCAGAATCTGCATAAGGAATTTGCGGTTACCGGCAAGGGAGATTTTGGTATTTTAAGCGGCGGCAACACCGATTTGAGTATTAATCTCAGCGGCAGCGGCGCCACTTACCGCCAGTTGGTGCAGAATCTGAAAGGGCAGGTTATTGCCATTGTCAATCAATCGGTGATTCAGACCGGCGGGCTGCAGTTTTTAACCGGAAATTTTTTAACGGAGATTTTAAATACGCTTAACTTCAATTCGAAAAAAGTTACCGATCTGAATCTAAATTGCGCTGTGGTTCGGGCGGATCTGGCGAATGGGCGCGCCGTATTTCCGAAAGGGATTGCGCTCAGTTCCAAACAGCTCAGTCTGGTCAGCGACGGCAGTCTGAATCTGATTAATGACAAGCTTGATTTTACCATTCAGCCTTTTTCGGGGAAAGTGGTCGATACGAACGTGGCTCAGGCGTTGAGCTCGTTTTTCAAAATCAAGGGAACAGTGCAGTCGCCGTCGATAGCTTTGGACGACAAGGAGGCGCTCAAGGCGGTGGTTGGTATTGCCGCGACCGGCGGAACGGCATATCTCGGATCAAAGCTGTTGTTGGATCCGGATGGAAGTCCTTGTTATACGGCTTTGATCAATACGCCTTATGCCGATAAGTTTCCGAAACCCGAAGGCGTCGGCGCGGCAACCAAAGACGTATATCAGGATACGACCAAGACTATTGAAACGGACGTGAAGGCTTTAAAAGACAGCGCTAAAGATCTTTTGAAAATGTTTAAACCGCAAAAGGAAAGCAAATGATGACGGAAAACTGGAAACAGGCAGAAGAGGAGGTTAAGAAAAACCGGCAGGAAATTATCGGAAAGCTGTTGCGTTTTTCGATGACCGATATGCTTTTGTTCTGGGGCGAAAACAAAGACCTGATGGAACGTCAGCAAAAATTGTGGGGGCCGATTTTGGAATGGGCTCAGCAGTCTTTGGAGATACGTTTGAAAACGACACAGGGAATTGACGTTCCGGAACAGGATCAGCATACGGGAGACCGGATGAAGCTGTTTTTGGAAAGCCTGAGCGACAAAGAACTGGTTGCTTTTTTCAAGGCCGCATTGAATATGCGTTCAGTGCTCCTGGCCGCGGCTTTGGTCAAAGGCCGGATTAATGCCGGCGAAGCTTTTGAGGCAGCTTATGTCGAAGAATTGTGGCAGTCCGAAAACTGGGGCGTGGTTGAAGAGGCCGAAAGGAAACGCGGAGAACTCAGGCAGGAACTGATAGATATTGAGAAATTTTTGAAGAGTCCGGACTAAGATGGAACGGGAAGTGTTTATTAAAATTAAAGGCCGGGTACAGGGAATCGGATTCAGGCGCTGGGCGGTGTCAAAAGCTGAAGAAATCGGCGGAATTTCGGGTTGGGTTCACAATGAATATGACGGCAGCGTTGAGATTCTGATGCGCGGCGAAGAAGAAAAAATCGACGCGATGATTTTGGCCTGTCACAAGGGCTCGATGTTTTCGCGGGTGGACAAGGTTGAGTTTGTGGTCGGCCGGCGCAGCAGTTTCCTGCCGCCGATAGAGCCCGGCGTTTTCAAACGGGTATAGTCTAATTTGTATATTTTCAAACTCTTGTATTTTGGGCGTCAGTGCATAATTTAATTGATGCTTAGAGTTTTTATCAAGAGGAGAAAAAATATGCAAGTTGAAAGAAGCAGAGAAAATCTGAAAGAGTGTCAATGTATGCATTGTCCGTCTTATACGACCGGATGCAAAATTAAAAGTATGCCCGAAAACATTATGAATCTGATGGAAGGCCTCAGCGAAACCGATCATTTTGAGTGTATGTTCTGTGCCTATGAGAAAAGCAACTGCATTAAGGAAAACAAAGGCTGCCTGTGCGAGGATTGTCCGGTGCACAAAAAATACGGGCTGGAGCAGGAAAGCTATTGTCTGAGATAACCTGACGCAAAAAAATCATTTTTATTACGGAGATTATGATGAATAGAGAAACTTTGAGTTCCTCTGAAGTGAACAATATTCTGCGGGCTTACCGTCAGGCGACGGATATTGCGGGCCGCGGCGGCAGTCCTGACGAGGAAATCGCCGCTTATAACAAAGTGATTGAACTTGGTCGTCGCAACGGCAATGTCGGTCCCGAAGAGGCGCTGAAATATAATATGATTATGTACTGGTCATATAATAATCTGGCGGACGCGCTGTTCAACAAAAGCTTTAAAAATGCGCTTAATGCGACCGGCGACAACCGTCGGGCCTTTGCCGAATCTTTGAAATATTACCGTCGGGGATTAAAATTTGCTCAGGACAATCTGGAAAAAGTTTCGGTATTGAACCGAATGGCAGAAAATTACAAATATCTCGGAGACGAAAAACACCTGTGCAAAATAAAACAGAGAGTAATTGCCAATTTTAACGCCGAGGACAAACGCCGCGCCTATTGTGATGTGGCCGGAGAAGTCAAAGACCCCAAATGTGCGGCGGCAATGTATGAGGAAGCGTTGAACTATGTTAACGATGAAAAAGTCTCGCTTCCGAAAAAATTTGAAAATACGCTGTTTATCTGCGAAAAGCTGTTGACGCTTTATGACAAGAGGAAAAACCGCAAAAACTATCAACGCATTTTGACTCTGAGAGAAAATACCCAAAATCTTCTGACTACCTGCCAAAAAAAAGGAGGCTGCAGTTTTTAAGCTGCAACCTCTTTGGCGTTCTTCTCAAATTTCAGCGTTTGGCAGACCTGGCTTCTTTTAACATAGCCTGACGAACGCTGCTGGGAAGTATATGTTGTTTAAACTGCCAGCCGCTGCCGGTTTTTTGGTAAACATATAAATCCGAAAAATCAGGTTCTCCGATCCATATTTCCAGCAGATTCTGCCAGGTTTCGAAGTTTTCGCATTTCTGCATGAACTCCAGATTGCCATTTTTGGTCGTTTGAAATACCTGTTTGCCGATTTTGTAGACGCCATCAACAATTTCCTCAAAACTGCGCCCCAGCAGGAACGTTTTCTGAGTAGCGTTTTCGACCTGAAAGACAAAGTTGTCTTTTCCTTCAAACGTAGTGCGGCAGAAAGACATGTCTTGGTTGCCGGCAAATTTGAAAACCGCCGCTTCTTTGAACTCTCCGTCAACAATCCAGTAAAAATGTTCTCCGATGATGACGGCATCATATTTTAGGAGACCGTAACTGTTGATGTAAAAATACAAAGAAGGGTTTACTTCAGTTCTCTTGAAGGCAACGTTAAACAATTTTGTGCCTTCCAATTCATAAATGCGTCCGTTGAGGACCAAGCTTCCTTTTGTTTTCATATAAAAAAGGTTTTTTATGTTAATAAATAGATAATTCATAATTTGTTTGTCCGGTCAAAATACCATTTTTCGATATTTTTGTCAATATGTGCAGACCAAAATTTCGGAGATAAAAAAAACACCGCCGGAGCGGTGTTTGGTTAAAGATTATTCTTTATGGCAGAGTTGGCGGAATTCCGTTTTTTTATGACAGAGCATTTCCGCGTTTTCGCCTTGCAATGGTGCCGGTTTGCGGGCAATGGCATATTGCGGCAGCAGTTTTTTTATTTCGCTGACCGGGCGGTTCCACATTTGAGGACGAATGCGAATCTTTTTGCCTTGTCCAGCCGAGACCCTAGGCGTAATCTCGCCGCTGAACGCATCCTCAAATTCGGTCAGAGTCAGGCGGAGGTTGTCCAAAGTGCCGGGAATGAGAAATTCGATAAATTCACCGCCGTTGATATAGTTGCGGATCTCAAAGACGGCGTCGTCGCCGTCCCATTTGACAATGGAACCGGCAAACAGCCAGTCGCCAAGCGTACGCGTATATTCATAGTTCTGAGAGATGTTGGTCAATTTTCCGTCGTGGAAACCCAGACAATAGCCCCGATTTTGCAGCGTATAGAGTTCAGGCATATATTTTTCATAGTTCCAGTTTTGCGGAGAGGCGTAGTAGTCGTCAATGGCCTGTCGGTATGTGCGGGCGACGATCGCGGCATAGTATTCTGTTTTGTTGCGCCCTTCAACCTTGAGGGAATCCATGCCGATTTTAAGCAAATCATCCAAGCGCGGCAACAGGCACATATCTTTAGAGTTCAGCATATAGCCGCCGTGTTCGTCTTCAACTATTTCAAAATATTCTCCGGGGCGGAATTCTTCTTCCAGAAGAAACTCAAAGCTGTCTTTGTTGTGTTCATCGATAAGCAGTTCTTTGACGGAGCCATCTTTGAGACGCAGGTGCAATTTGTAGTGCCAGCGGCAGCAATGCGCGCATTTGCCCTGATTGGCAGAACGGTCGGCCAGATAGTTGGAAATCAGGCAACGGCCGGAATAGGACATACACATGGCGCCGTGCATAAAGCATTCAAGCAAAATGTCCGGACACTGTTCGCGGATTTCCTTCATTTCGTCATAAGTAACTTCACGACCGAGTACGCAAAGTTTTGCCCCCTGCCGCTGCCAGAATTTTACAGCCTGAGAGGAACAGATGTTGGCCTGAGTTGAAACGAACAGGTTAAGTTCCGGAGCGTGGTCTTTAACATACTGAAAGACGCCGGGATCGGCAATCAGGACGCCGTCAGGTTTAAGCCGGCGCAGAGTATCAATAAAAGTCGGCAGTTTTTCCACGTCACGATTGTGCATAAACAGGTTTAAGGTCAGGTAGATTTTTTTGCCGCGGGCATGAACGAATTCGATGCCTTCTTCCAGATCTTCCAGAGAGATTTTAGACTGGGCGCGCAGGCACATATCCGGCGTGCCGGCATAGACGGCGTCGGCGCCGTAAAGAACGGCAGTTTTAAGTTTTATCAATGAACCGGCGGGCAGAAGCAATTCAGATTTATGTAGCATCGGTTATTCCTTAACTTTAATGTTTTGGCTGTACACTTCCAATTTGCCGAGAGGGGTTTCCTCAACCTCGATTTTGGCTATGAACGGAACCTTTTTTTCAGGGTGTTCCATGATCCAGAAATAAACCGGATGTTTGGACGTCAGTTCCCAGAGCAAATCATCGTCCTTGGAGTTGAGTTTGTCAATATACATTGAACATTTGGCGGCTTCGCCGGAAATTTTGAATTTGCCGTTAAGAGAAACGTTTTCCTGTCCTTCGTCTTTGAAAATGACGGAGAAGCGGCGTTTACCGTCAAAAACCTCCATGCGGGAATCGCAGAACTTAAGTTGGTTGTATTGTCTGGCCAGTTTGGCGAAAACCGTTTGCAGGTCGGTAGTGTCCCGATTTTTGAGGTCGTTTTTGATTTCAACCTTTTTTTCCCGGTCGTTTTTGCTGCTGACGCGATATAAGGGCAGGCCGTTGTCGTCGTAAACCAGTTCTTTGGTGCGTTTAGTGAAACGGGAACGGGACTCATATTTGTAGCTGGATGTTTCAAAGCCGCCGTTTTTGATTTTGCCGGTGGTCGAATAAACCGCTTTGAACGGATAGAGCGTGTCAAAGAGGCCGGCGGTGGATACCCTGGAACTGACGGCATATCCGCCGGGTGTCAAGGCGTAGGTAAAGGTGGTGTCGCTGGCGTTAAACACGCCGAGCCGCACATTGAAATCGTGCTCGACGCTGAAAGCAAAAACGCGGACCGGAAACATGCATAAAAAGAGCAAAACGGCTGTAAACTTAGGCATTATTTTATTCTTTCTTTAATATTTTGGGCATACAATAACATAAAAAATATTTCAATAAAGGAAAAAATAAAAATGTCTAAAAAAGTTTTGGTTCTGATGGGCGGATTTTCCGCTGAACGCGAGGTCAGCCTGGTCAGCGGACAGGGTGTGGCCGATGCCCTGAAAAACAGAGGGTATGAGGTCGTCTGTCATGATTTGCGCGACGTGCGCGCGTTTATACGGATTTTGGAACAGGAACATCCGGACGTCGTTTTTAACGCCTTGCACGGAAACTGGGGCGAAGACGGCGAAATTCAGGGACTGCTGGATTTGTTGCAAATCCCTTACACCCATTCGGGCGTAAAGGCTTCGGCAATGGGAATGGACAAGGCCGTTACCAAAATCATGGCTCAATCCTGCGGTATTAAAACGGCGGCCAGCGAAGAAATGACCTACGGGGAATTCAAGCGCCGCGGTACATTTATGAAGCTGCCGTTTGTCGTTAAACCGGAGTGTGACGGTTCCAGTGTCGGCGTGTTTATTGTCAAGACTGCCGAAGACGTCGAAAAAGTCCGTTATGACGATGACGATACGGCGCTTATCGTCGAACAGTACGTCCCCGGAAAGGAACTGACCTGTGCGGTGTTGGACGGCAAAGCGCTGGCGGTGACGGAACTGCAGGCCAAAACGGCTTTTTATGATTATGAGGCCAAATATACCGACGGCATGACGCAGCATATTCTGCCGGCGCCGCTGGCAGACGAGGTGACGGCAACGTGTAAGGATTATGCCGAGCGGCTGCATAAAAAACTCGGCTGCCGCAGCGTTTCGCGCTGTGATTTTCGCTATAACGAACAAGACGGCGTGGTGCTTTTGGAAATCAATACGGCGCCGGGACTGACGCCTTTGTCCCTGGTTCCGGAGCAGGCCGCGTATTGCGGAATCGACTATCCGTCTTTGTGTGAAAAACTGGTTGACGGGGCTGCATGCAGGAAAATCGGGTAATTGTCGTCGCCGGGCCGACGGCGTCCGGAAAATCTGGGCTGGCGCTTGACTTGGCCGCCGCGTTGAACGGTGAGGTTGTCAATGCCGATTCAATGCAGGTCTATAAAGATATGCCGATTATTACGGCCTGTCCCGGGAGAGGGGACAGAGCAAAGGTTCCGCATCATTTATATGAAATTTACGATCCGTCGGTAAACGGCACGGTGGTGGACTGGCTGGAACGGGCGGTATCCAAAATCCGCGAGATATGGGCGCGGGGCGGCCTGCCGATTGCTGTCGGGGGCACGGGAATGTATATTGACAATCTGATTAACGGTACGACGCCGATCCCGGAAGCGGACGCTGCCATTCGGCGGGAAGTGCGGATGATACAGCAGCGGGAAGGCACACCGGCTCTGCATGAAAAACTGGGCAAAGCAGACGCGGAGACCGCCGCGCGCCTGAGTCCGAATGATACGACGCGCGTCACCCGGGCTTATGAGGTATGGATGCAGACGGGGCTTCCCCTTTCCGAATGGCATAAAAAGCCGATGGTGAAAAAAATTCCCGAGGCGCGGTTTAAGGTGGTTAAGATTTGTCCGCAGACGGCAGAGCTTGACGCGCGCTGCTACCGGCGCTTTGACGAGATGATGCAAGCCGGCGCCGAAGACGAAGTGCGCAGGCTTCTGGCACGGAATCTGCCGGAAAACCTGCCGGCGATGAAGGCTTTGGGCGTGCCGGAAATCGGCGCTTATGTCAGGGGCGAATGTTCTTTGTCCGAAGCGGTCGAGCTGGGCAAGCTCCATACCCGGCAATATGCCAAACGGCAACGTACCTGGTTTGCCAACAAACTGAGGGCGGATTTGTGTTTGGACGAATGTTATGCCGGCCGGAAAAATTTGATAAATGATGTTAAAAAAATATTATAGTTGTTGCACTAAAACCAATATAGTTATAAAAATAGGCTAATAAACTAAATTCGAAATATATTTCTGAGAGGTAATAAATGTTTTCAAAATTAATGGGGTGGCTGTCGGCAGACATGGCGATTGACCTCGGTACAGCGAATACTCTGGTTTATGTCAAAGGCAAGGGTATTGTGCTTAATGAACCTTCCGTTGTGGCAATCGAAGAATACCGCGGTAAAAAGCAGGTTTTGGCCGTAGGCAACGAGGCAAAGCAGATGCTGGGGCGTACGCCGGGAAATATTCATGCCATCCGTCCGTTGCGTGACGGCGTTATCGCCGATTTTGAAATTGCGGAAGAGATGATTAAATATTTTATCCGCAAGGTGCACAACCGCCGCACGTTTGCTTCTCCGATGGTTATCGTTTGCGTTCCGTCCGGTTCGACCGCCGTTGAACGCCGCGCGATTCAGGAATCCGCCGAAGCAGCCGGTGCCCGCAAGGTCTGGCTGATTGAAGAACCGATGGCTGCAGCAATCGGCGCCGATCTGCCGGTGACCGAGCCGACCGGTTCAATGGTCGTTGATATCGGCGGCGGCACGACCGAAGTGGCCGTTCTGTCTTTGGGCGGTATTGTCTATGCCCGTTCGGTGCGCGTCGGCGGCGATAAAATGGATGCTGCCATTATCTCTTATATCCGTCGCAATCATAACCTGTTGGTCGGCGAAGGCAGCGCCGAGCGCATCAAAAAGGAAATCGGTTCCGCCTGCGCTCCCGAAAACGGTGAGGGTCGCACGATTGAAATCAAAGGCCGCGATTTAATGAACGGCGTGCCGAAGGAAATCGTTATTACCGAGCGCCAGGTCGCCGAAAGCCTGAACGAGCCGGTGGCTCAGATTGTCGAGGCGGTTAAAGTCGCTTTGGAGCATACGGCGCCGGAATTGGCCGCCGATATTGTCGACAAAGGTATTGTCCTGACCGGCGGCGGCGCTTTGCTGGCTAATCTGGATCAGGTTTTGCGCAATGCAACCGGCCTGCCGGTTTCGATTGCCGAAGAGCCTTTGGCCTGCGTGGTTAAAGGCACCGGAAAGTCTTTGGACAATATTGACCGCTTCCGTTCGATACTGTCATCAATGTATTAATTTGGAAACGCGCAGAAGGCTCATCCGCCGCCGGCTTTTCGTTCAGCCCTAAGGGACGTTTGAAAATCGGCAGTGCGGAATGAGCCTTTGCCGCATCCGGGTCGTTTTCCCGAAAACCTTGCAGAGGCCTGAATGAAACGCCGCAGAAGTTTATTTATACATTTGAGTTACATCAGGATACTGGCAAAAAAGTTTGCCATTGTGCTGTTGTTTATTTCTGCTTTTGTGCTGATGCTTCTGAACAAAACCGAAACTCTGATTGTGGAGAAGACTTCTTCGGTTGCGACGGACGTGGTGAGTCCGCTGGTTGACGTGCTGGTGGTTCCGGCGCGGGCTGTTGCCGGCGTCTATGACTATTTCCGCGAGCTGAAAGAAGTGTATAAGGACAATCAGACTCTGCGCGAAGAAAATAAAAAGCTTTTGGACCTTTATGACAAGACCAGGGTTCTGGAGGTTGAAAACAAGCTGTTGTCAAATCTGCTGAATTATGTGGCGCCGCCGGAAGCAAAATATATTACGGCCCGCGTTATTGCCGAAGAAGGCGATGCTTTTTCTCATTCGCTGATTGCCTATACCGGCGACGGCAACGTTGAAAAAGGACAGGTAGCGCTGAGTGAGCGCGGAGTTATCGGTCGGGTTGACCAAGTGGGTCAGATGTATTCCAAGATTATTCTGATTACGGATATTAACTCTAAAATTCCGGTTATGGTGGAGCGAACCAGAGTGCGCGGCATTTTGTCCGGGGACAATACGCCTCAGCCTAAGATGGTGTTTATTCCCTTGGATGCGGAACTCAATGTCGGCGACAGAATCGTAACTTCGGGGGTGGCCGGTGTTTTTCCGTCGGGACTGCCGGTCGGAAAAATTGTTTCGGTTGAAAAAAACAATGTTAAAGTCAAGCCGTTTAACAATCTGGACCGGTTGGAATATGTCCGGATTGTGGATTACGGTTTGGACGGCGTTATTGCCGACGATGATAATAAGAATGGTGAATAGACAATGGAAGACGAAGTAACCGAAAGCCTGAAAACGACGGTGCAGCGGATGATTCCGCTGTTGTTTTCCGTGTTTTTGGTTTTGTTGTCTTATGTACCGCTGGATTTTGCCCTGTTTAACAATATTCGTCCGGCGGCGGGAATGGTCTGCGTCTATTACTGGATGATTCACCGTCCCGATATATTCAATCTGATTTCGGTTTATTTGTTGGGAATGATTGAAGACATTATCAGCGCGGTGCCGATGGGGACAAATATTTTTACCCTGCTTGTCATGTATATTCTGCTTAATAATCTGGGGCGTTTTTTCTATGGCAAGCCTTTTGTCATTACATGGTACGGGTTTGCGGCGTTGTCATTTGTCACCTTTTTCAGCAAATGGCTGATGGTGTCGATTTATTACGGACAATTTTTGCCCGGTCCGGCCGCTTTTTTCAGCTTTTTGGTAACGATAGCCTCTTATCCGGTTTTGTCTTTGATGAATGCGTTTGTTCAGAGCTATCTGGTGCAGGATGAGGAACTGCCATGAACAGAGACAACGATAAGGGAAAAGTTTTAATCAGTCGCTCGCTGATTGTCGGCATCGGTAAGTTTGTGCTCTTGATGGTGATTATCGTGCGGTTGTATTATCTGCAGGTTTATCAGGCAGACCGGTACAAAACGCTGGCTGACGAAAACCGCATTTCGACCCGGCTGCTGGTTCCGCCGAGAGGTCTGATTTATGACCGCAACGGAGTTTTGATTGCAACCAATCAGCAGAATTTTCAGGCATTGATCGTGGCCGAGCAGACGCCGAATTTGCAGCAGACACTTGACGCGTTTAAGAAAATCATGCCTTTGAGCGAAAGCGAAGAAGAGCGAATCAAGAAGGAAATCAAGCGCAAAAGAAGTTTCGTGCCGATTAAGATTAAAGACAATCTAAGCTGGGAAGAGGTGGCGAAAATTCAGCTCAATGCTCCGGACTTGCCGGGCATTATCATTGACGAGGGGTTGTCCCGATATTATCCCTATGGCGAGAAAATGGCGCATATTCTGGGCTATGTTTCTTCCGTTTCTGACAAAGACGTCAAAGATGATCCGCTGCTTGAGGTGCCGGGGTTCAAAATCGGCAAATCGGGTATTGAAAAATATTATGAGAAAAAGCTGCGCGGCAAGGGCGGCAACCTGAAACTGGAAGTGAATGCTTACGGCCGGGTAATGAAAGAGATTGAGCGCAAAGACGGAATTCCCGGAGAACGGGTTGATCTGACGATTGACGCCCGGTTGCAGGAAAAAGCCTATGACCTGTTTGGCGAAGAAAGCGGCGCGGCGGTTCTGCTTGACGTGCATACCGGCGAAATTCTGGCTTTTGTTTCCACTCCGTCGTATGATCCAAACCTGTTCTCGCAGGGATTGAACAACGAGCAGTGGAACGCGCTGGTTAACAACGAAAAAAAACCGTTGAGCAACAAGGCCATTTCGGGACAGTATTCTCCGGGGTCTACGTTTAAGATTATTACGGCGCTGGCCGCTTTGGAATCCGGAACCATCAAGCCAGACACCCGTTTTTTCTGCGCGGCGAAAATGCTGCTGGGCACGCATGCGTTTCATTGCTGGAAACGCAGCGGCCACGGATATCTGAATGTGATAGAGGCAATCAAGCATTCTTGCGATATTTTCTTTTATGAAACGTCGCTGCGGCTGGGTATTGACAAACTGGCGGAAATGGCGCGGCGCTTCGGCTTGGGAAGCAAAATAGACATCGGTCTGGAAAACGAGAAGGCCGGGCTGATTCCGGACCGGGCATGGAAACTGAGACGTTTTGGCGAAAGTTGGCAGCAGGGCGAAAGCCTGATTTCGGGAATCGGGCAGGGATATATTCTGACGACGCCGCTGCAGCTGGCAACCATGATTGCCCGCGTGGTAAACGGTGGTTATGAGGTCAAACCGACTTTCAGCAAACTGAGCGATTACGATCGGGAACATCTGCCGCGGATTAAAATTAATCCGGCTTATCTGGACATTGTCAAACAGGGTATGTATGAGGTGGTGAACGTTCCCGGAGCCACGGCTTATCGTTCGCATTATGATTACAACGGTATCAAAATGGGCGGCAAGACCGGTTCGACCCAGGTTCGCCGCATTACGATGAAAGAGCGTCAGACCCGTATTTTGAAGCAGGAGGAATTGCCTTGGCGGTTGCGCGACCACGGTTTGTTTGTGGGGTATACGCCGGTGGACAATCCAAAATATGCAGTGGCGGTTTTGGTTGAGCATGGCGGCGGCGGTTCTTCCGCTGCGGCTCCGATTGCAAGTAAGATATTGCTGGAAGCCGTCAAGCTGGATCCGACCCTGAAAGGTGTTCGCGACGACCGCATTAAAGAACCGATTGATATGAGTTTGCTTTCCCATCCGGCGGAATAGAGAGGGTGAATGTATAAGTTTTATGAAACGAGTTTTAGAAATCAGAGTATGAGCCTGACTGAAAAGTTTTTCAATTTGAGCTTTGCTTATATTTTGTTTATTACCATGCTGGCCTCTATCGGCGTGCTGATGCTGTATTCGGCAGCCAACGGCAGCTGGAGCCCTTGGGCATTGAATCATCTGGTTCGTTTTGCCATGGGGTTTGCGGTAATGCTGTTTTTTGCCATGACCGACATTCGCCTTTTTATGCGTTATGCCTATGTGTTTTATTTTATTTCGCTGATTTTGCTGGTGGTGGTGGAAGTGACCGGCCATATCGGCATGGGGGCGCAGCGCTGGATTAATCTGGGAATTATCAAAATCCAGCCTTCGGAGTTGATGAAAATTGCACTGGTTTTGGCATTGGCTCGTTATTTTCATACTTCTTCGTTGCAGACAATCGAAAGTTTCCGCGGCATCATTCCGCCGGTTCTGATGACGCTTTTTCCGGCATTTCTGGTGGTGATTCAGCCGGATTTGGGCACGGCGCTGATGCTTTTGTTTACAGCCGGCATGATTTTCTTTGTAGTCGGCGTGCAGTTGTGGAAGTTTGGTGTGGTCATCTTGGGCGGAATTGTTTCTTTGCCGATTGCCTGGCACTTTTTGCATGACTATCAGCAGAATCGCGTACTGACGTTTCTGGATCCGGAACGCGATCCGCTCGGTGCCGGATATCACATTATTCAGTCTAAAATTGCGCTTGGTTCCGGCGGAGTTTTCGGCAAGGGTTTTTTGAAAGGTACGCAGAGCCATCTTAATTTTCTGCCCGAGAAACACACCGACTTTATCTATACGATGCTTTCGGAAGAGTTTGGCATGGTCGGCGCGGTGTTTGTCGTTATTATCAATTTTTTGATTATTGCCTATACTTATTCTTTTGCGCTCAAAAGCAACAGCTATTTCGGCAAGCTGGTAGCCATCGGTTTGGCCTGCAACTATTTTCTCTACGTCTTTATCAACATTGCTATGGTTCTGGGGCTGTTGCCGGTGGTCGGCATTCCTCTGCCGCTGATTTCCTACGGCGGCACGGTCATGCTCTCGGTTATGGCTTCTTTCGGCATAATCCTGTCGGTATATATTAATAGGAATATAAACATAGGCAAAGATTAAAAAGACGTTCTATGGGCATCTAATACAGATTTAGCGAGCAGAAAGTGTCCTCACGTACTTCTATGTACGCTCCGGTACTTTCTCTCTAAAATCTTATTAGCTGCCGCGTAGAACGTCTTTTTTACAAACAGGTGTTCTATGGCCTCCCAGTACAGATACAGCAAGTAAAATATTCGGTTACGTACGTTTATGTACGCGCCTTCATATTTTCTTTTGTTTCTTACTGTTAGGCACATATAACGCCTTTTTACAAAAGGGTTCTATGGGTATCTAATACAGATTTCGCGAGTAGAAAGTGTCTTCACTTGTTTTTGGGGTGAAAATTTCATTGTAATTTAACCATTCTTCACTACAATAAGCTTTGCAGGCCGGAGACGGTCTGCGGTGTCTGAAAAACATCTCCATAATAAATCCACTTCTGGTGGAGTATCTGATATAAGCCGGCTTGCCGGACGAATAAGGATGACTGGTATTATGGCAGTTTTTCAGCTCCACCGCCTTGATGTTTTTTCAAGGCGGTTTTGTTTTAGTGTGAACAAAACGGGAGTTTGAAAATATGATAATAGAAATAACGGATAAACTGCAATTTAGCAAAATTCGGAAGCTTATCGGCAAGGAACTGGAGCGTTTGCGGCGTGAAAGGGAAGTCAGCGTTGAACATCTGGCCCGGCAGACGCGTCTGACAGTCAAATATGTTCAACGTTTGGAAGCGGGCAAAGGCGT
>CABUUO010000012.1 GCA_902494875.1 uncultured Pseudomonadota bacterium | reverse complement strand
ATTACTTATCAGGCCTGCTCCGAATGTCCGGTCGTTCAGTCTTCTTCCGCTACCAAATACAACTGTACGCCAAAGTGCAAAATTTCCCAATGCCCGGACAAACAGAAACTCAACGATGCTGGAACCGCCTGCGTGGCCAAAGACGACAACTGTCCAAACGGCTATTATAAATCCTGCGAAACCGGAACTCAGGGGGACCCTCAATATACCGAAGCCGGCACTGCTTGCTACCAATGCAAAGCAAAACCGTCTTCCACTCCATCTTTCGGCGATATTCTTTATTCCGATTTAACGACAGGAAAACCGGAGAACCACGCTTCTTCAGGTAAAACGGCCATCGGTATTGTCGTTGATATTCAAAACAAATTAGCAATGGCATTAACAAAATCTCCCACAACCATGCAATGGGCGTATGGAGACGGAGCCTATAAACATAACCCTTATCTTGTAACATGTAGTGATCCGTTAAATTGCAATACAATTTCAGGCAGAACGGCAACGGATAAAATTCTAACATTCGGCCGTGAAAACAACTATTCTTTTCCTGCTGCTGAATATGCAGACTCTTATGCTACTCCTGGTACAAAATCAGGTGACTGGCATTTACCGTCTATTCAGGAAATACAACCTGTTATATACACGATGGCTACCAGTTATCTTCGTATTGTTAACGACTCTTTATCCGTTGCGGGTGGAGAAGCATTCGCAGAAAACTACGACGCCTACTGGACTTCGGATGAATCTCAGGCTAACGGAGCATATATGCTCTTAGGAACAGCTAAATGGAAAGAACCATGGACAGCTACCAGTACCTGGAAATCTCGTTGGTTTAACCATGGAAAATATGAATATGCTTATATTCGGCCATTTATTTACTATGCTGATATTAATAATGACACCTGTCCGATTTTATACTCTGATTTAACGACATCCAAAGAAATTATTTCAGGTAAAACCCCTATCGGCGTTGTCTTTGACGAAGAAAAGAAACTCGCAATTGCATTGACTGAAAACATAACAAGCTGGGCAACAGAAGAATTAGATGTTTACAATCTTGAAAATCTAACGCAAGAACAAGCAGAAGCCAGTTGGAGTGGTAAAGAGAATACAAAAAAAATTGTAGCCTACTGTGAACCAATGTCAACCAAATGTCCGGCAGCCGAATATTCTTTTGACTTTGTAACAGAAGGAACTAACTCTGGAGATTGGTATTTGCCGGCCTTAGGAGAATTAAAAGCAATCTACGCCAAGAAAGAAGCATTAAACACTCAATTGTCCCAACTGAAAGGAACAATAATCACTCCCGTTGCCTACTATTCTTCTTCCGAAGATACAGGCAGATATGCGTGGGGTCAAAATCTGGGAGACGGTTCAATCCGCTGGCTGGGTAAAGATGGCAGAGCTAATGTTCGCCCGGTCATCAATTATGGTAATATCTTAACCGGTATGGATTTAATGTGTACACAGCTTTCATATAACCCGGAAGCTAGATTCTGCGGAGGCATCGATCCCTACGCCGGAAATCAAGGCAATTATCCTCAATGTTTTGATGGCAACGGACGATTTACAGGCTATGCCGGCACTCTGAACAATGGTCATACCTGCTGGTCATGCGCCACCCCTGGGGAAACACTCCGTTGTCATACCAACTCACCGGTCATTGAGGGCTGTAGTATTTATCAAAATGGTAAATGCGCCAGTTGCTCCAGAGGAACATTGACGGCTGACGGCAATTGCAAATAACCGAAACATAAAAAAATCCCCGGTGGAATTATCCGGGGATTTTTTTATGCCTTAATGTCAAATTGAGCGGAACGAAGCATCCCTGTCTTATCACATTGCTGAGACCCTTCGGCAAGCTCGGGATGACAGTTTATAAAAGCCGAGAGACAGCTAACTGATGCCTCCGGACGCTGCCCTCGCGTTTGTGACACAAATCAGAAGACCTGTCCTTCCGCCGACCACTTTCCGTCCTCATATACCAAATGAAAAACCGCGCAGTTTGCCAGCTTTTCAAACTCATAATGAAGCCGGTTCAGCATAGCGGCCATGGTTCCGCCGTGAATAGCCACGCCCATAACCCGATACGGTTCCGCCGTCAGATTTTCCAACTCGGACCAAACCCGATCCAAAGCCTCTTTTTTGCTCTCTCCGTTGGGAAAACGGATGTCCCAATATTCCGGACGATTCCAGTTATTGACAATTCCCGGTACCTCGCGTTGCAGATCCGAAATCAGTTTTCCTTCGGCATCGCCGTAAAAACATTCCCGCAGTTCCGGTTTCACGACCACCGGAATGTCCAGCGCCCGCCCCAGTGCATCTGCCGTATGTTTGGCGCGAAGCAAAGGACTGCTGAAAATAATTTCAATGCCTTTGCCGGCAAGCTTCTCCGCCAAGGATTCGGCCTGAGCTCTGCCGTTTTGATTCAAATCATAATCCATACCCGAGCCCTGCCAACGTTTCTGCCGGTTCAAATCGGTCTCGCCATGGCGGAAAACATAAAAGTCTTTACGCATTTTTTCCTCTTCTCTTTTTCAAATCGGCATCTTTAACATCGGCCCATACGATTGTTGTCTCTTTTTTGCCTTTTTCCCAAACAAACCAGGCAAACTCCATCGCCGGCGAACCGAAACCGAGAAAGTCTACCTTATTGGGAATAACAATCACTTTGGCCGGCGGAAACTCGGCATAGAGCTTGGCTCGTTTCTTACCGGTAAGATACCGGATCGGCAGCAGCAGAGCCAGACATTTTTCCGAAAGCTCCAACCCCTTAATAATAAATTCATAAGCCAGATTAAACGGCGGATTGGTAACGATATTGTCACTCCGGCGTTTTGAATTCAAAAAATCAACGCCCGATTCACCATATCCGCGATCTACCAAATCGCTGCTCTCCACATCGGAATAACGTTCCAGCAGAACCTCCGACATTCGTCCGTCGCCGCAGGCCGGTTCCCATATCTTTCCGCAAAACCGATAATTATCCAAAAGGGCTTCCGTCACATAGCGCGGCGTCGGATAAAAATCCTCGGCCTGCCGCAAATCTTCAACTTTTCGCCCTAAAAGCTTATATTGCTCATTAATCATAAAAACTCTGCTGATAAAAAATTTTGGATAATGAGATAAATAATAAGATTTCAGGAATTTTGCGAGGGAGTGTACAAAAAAGTACATGACCGAACAAAATATCCGCAAAATCAGTATTAGTTATCCATTAGACAAGATTTTGGAGCGAGTAACGGGAATCGAACCCGCATATTAAGCTTGGGAAGCTCACATTCTACCATTGAATTATACTCGCACGCACAGGGCGGCGTGCACAATCGCCGCCCGACAGGATTAATTATTACTACCCCAATTCATATTTTGCAAGTTATTAATAATATTTTGTGCCGTTGATTGTGACTCCTCGCTGATGCCGGCAGACTGCAACGCCAGTTTTTTGATACAGGTATTGACAATTTCATCGGCCGTAACACTGACACTGTTCACAAACAACGTTCCGGCCCGAAATTTCGCATTGGCTTCGTTGACCATACAGGCTCGCATTTTGGTTTTCGCCGGAGCATCTGCGTCAACTGTCGTATATTTGGAAAGATCGGCACAGGCCGATAATGCCACAACAGCCAACAAAGCGGCATATAATTTGTTTTTCATCACGTTTTCCTCAGTTCGAAAGTACGTTTTTCAGATTGTTAAGGCTGTTTTTGGCATCCTCAACCGCTTTCCGTTGCTCGGCCTTCTTAGCCTCGTCAGCTTCCTTGCGGGCTTTCAGCTTATCTTCCAGTTCAGCTCTTTTGGCTTCGTATTTGGCCTTTTGTTCTTTAATCTTTGCCTCGCGTGCCGCTTTGGCATCCGCATCTTTCCGTGCCTGCTTTGCCTTTGCTTCTTCAACCTTCTGTGCGGCTTCGTCAATTTTTCCCTGCGCTTTCTGAGCTGCGGCGGTCAAATCAAGAGCCATGGCCTCTGCGGCCCAGAAAACCGCGGCTCCCGCCAATAAAGACAACAATTTTTTCATATTCCCTCCTTTGGTTAAAAATACCGTTTCACTATAAAGCCGGCGGCTTAAACTTCAATCATAAAATCAAACAATCACACAAAAAACCGTCTTTCGGAACATCATTGAGGAATCTGCGGATATTTTGGCATTTGACCTTTGCTGTTTTTCCCAGCCGGAATCATTTTTTGATAGATTTTTGAATAATAACGTGCTATAAACTCGCGCATAGAAAGATTCTATTTAACCAAGCCGGCAGATCAGGCATAAAACCGTCTAATCTGTGGCTTTTTTTGTGATAACACTAAACTAAGGATAAAATATGTCTGACGTTAAGATGAAAATGATGGACGGTAACGAAGCCGCTGCTTCCGTTGCCCACCGCATGAACGAAGTCTGCGTTATCTACCCGATTACCCCGTCTTCTCCGATGGGCGAATGGGCCGATGCGTGGTCTGCTGCCAAACAAAAAAACATTTGGGGCGTTATTCCCGAAGTTCAGGAAATGCAATCCGAAGCCGGTGCCGCCGGTGCCTGCCACGGTTCTATCCAGGCCGGTGCCTTAACCACCACCTTTACGGCTTCTCAGGGTTTGCTTCTGATGATTCCGAACATGTATAAAATCGCCGGCGAACTGTCTCCGTTTGTTATGCATGTTGCCGCCCGTTCGTTAGCATATCATGCTCTGTCGATTTTCGGCGATCACACCGACGTTATGTCCTGCCGTCAGACCGGTTTTGCAATGCTGTGCTCCAACTCCGTTCAGGAAGCGCACGATATGGCCGCCATTGCTCAGACTTCCACGCTGCGCAGCCGCGTTCCGTTTATGCACTTCTTTGACGGTTTCCGTACTTCTCACGAAATCAAAAAAATCAAACTTCTTTCCGATGACGATTTGAAAGCCATGCTGGAAGGCGTAAACTATTCTTTCAACGCCGAACACGCTCTGCGTCCGGAAGCTCCGGTCATCCGCGGTACGGCTCAGAACCCGGATGTATTCTTCCAGGGTCGCGAAGCCTCCAATCCGTTCTACAACAAAGTTGAAGGCATTGTTCAGGAAGAAATGGACAAGTTCGCCAAAATCTCCGGCCGCCAGTATCATGTTGTTGACTACTTCGGCGCTGCCGATGCCGAACAGGTAATCGTTATCATGGGTTCCGGCGCCGAAACCGTTGAAGAAGCCATCACCTATCTGAATGCCAATGGTGCCAAACTCGGCGTAATGAAAGTTCATCTCTATCGTCCGTTCCCGGAAAAATCTTTCCTGAAGGCTCTGCCCAAGACGGTTAAAACCGTTTCCGTTCTTGACAGAACCAAAGAATCCGGTTCTACCGGCGAACCTTTGTATCTGGATGTTGTCGCTACCATCACTCAGGCTTTTGCCCGCGGTGACATCGCTTCCATGCCCAAAATCGTCGGCGGCCGCTATGGTCTGTCTTCAAAAGAATTTACCCCCGGCATGGTTAAAGCCGTATTTGACAACGGTTCCGCCGCCAAATCCATCAACGGCTTCTCCGTCGGCATTACCGATGACGTAAACAAAACGTCTCTGCCGTTTGACGATTCCATCGACACCGAGCCCAAAGACGTTGTCCGCGCCGTTTTCTATGGCTTGGGCGCAGACGGTACGGTCGGTGCCAACAAAAACTCCATTAAAATCATCGCCGAAGACGCCGGCAAATACGGTCAGGGTTACTTCGTTTACGATTCCCGCAAATCAGGTTCCATGACCACTTCTCACCTGCGCTTCTCCGATAATCCGATTAAATCGGCTTACCTGATTAACAAGGCCGACTTTGTTGCCTGCCACCAGTTCCCGTTCATGAACAAGGTAGACATCTTAAAGATTGCCAAACCGGGTGCCACTTTCCTCTTGAACGCACCTTACAAGGCTGAAGAAGTCTGGGATCATCTCCCGATTGAAGTTCAGGAAGAAATCATTGCCAAAAAGCTCAACTTCTACACCATCAATGCGGTTGAAGTTGCCCGCGAAACCGGCATGGGCCAGCGCATTAACACCGTAATGCAGACCTGTTTCTTCGCCATTTCCAACATTTTGCCGAAAGACGAAGCCATTGCCCAGATTAAAAACGCAATCAAAAAAACTTACAGCAAAAAAGGCGACGCCATTGTTCAGAAAAACTTCCAGGCCGTTGACGCTTCTTTGGAACATCTGCACAAGGTTGAATATCCCTCGGCTGTTACTTCCAAGTTCCATCGCCTGCCTCCAGTTCCGGAAAATGCGCCGGAATTCGTTAAAAAGCTTACCGGCGAAATCATTGCCGACCGCGGCAACGAATTGCCCGTATCCGCTTTCGAGCAGGTTGTTGACGGTACTTGGCCGACCGGAACGACCCAATATGAAAAACGCTGCATTGCAACCGAAATTCCGGTTTGGGATCCGGCCACCTGCATCCAGTGCGGCAAATGTTCTCTGGTTTGCCCGCACGGTGTTATCCGTATGAAGGTTGCTTCCGAAGAAGAACTGAAAAATGCTCCGGCAACTCTGAAATCTGCCGATTACAAAGGCAAGGAATTCGCCGGCAAGAAATTCATTCTTCAGATTTCTCCCGAAGACTGCACCGGCTGCGGCATTTGCACCAGCGCTTGCCCGGCTAAGAACAAGGAAGATCCGTCCAAGAAAGCCATCAATATGGATCATATTGAAAACCACTTGGAAGCCGAAAAGGCTAACTGGAAGTTCTTTGAAACTCTGCCTTATGTAAAACGCACCGAAGTTTCCAAGACCCTGCCGAAGACCACGCAGATGATTCAGCCTCTGTTTGAGTTCTCCGGTGCCTGTGCCGGCTGCGGCGAAACCCCGTATGTCAAACTGTTGACTCAGCTGTTTGGCGACCGCATGGTTGTTGCCAATGCTACCGGCTGCTCTTCCATTTACTCGGGCAACCTGCCGACCACCCCTTACGCCAAAGACGAAAAGGGACATGGTCCGGCTTGGGCAAACTCCTTGTTTGAAGACAACGCCGAATTCGGTCTGGGTATGAGATTCTCCATCGACCAGCAGACCGCTTTCGCCAAATCTCTGCTGGAAGGCCTGAAAGACAAAGTTGGTTCCGTTGCGGATGCGATTATGTCCAACCCGCAGACAACCGATGTTGAAATTGACGACCAGCGCGCCAATGTTAAAGCTTTGCGCGAAAAACTGGCTTCAATCAACACGCCTGAGGCCAAACATCTGGACAAGCTGGCTGACTACCTGATTAAGAAATCCGTATGGATTCTGGGCGGCGACGGCTGGGCTTACGATATCGGCTTCGGCGGCTTGGATCATGCCATCGCTTCCGGCAAAAACATCAATATTCTGGTTATGGATACGGGTGTTTACTCCAATACCGGCGGCCAGCAGTCCAAAGCAACCCCGATGGGCGCTTCAGCCAAATTTGCAACGGCCGGCAAGGCTTTGCCGAAAAAAGACTTGGGTATGATAGCCATGTCTTACGGCAACGTTTATGTCGCTCAGGTAGCCTTCGGCGCCAACGACTCTCAGGTAATCAAAGCCATGAACGAAGCGGAAGCTTATGACGGCCCGTCCATCATCATTGCTTACTCGCATTGTATTGCTCAGGGCTTCAATCTGGCTGACGGTCTGTCTCACCAGAAAGATGCCGTTGAGTCCGGCTCTTGGCCGCTGTATCGTTACAATCCGGAAAACATTGCCCAAGGCAAGGCTCCGTTGATGCTTGACTCTAAAGCTCCGAGCAAACCTCTGGCTGATTACATGGCAAACGAAACTCGTTTCCAGGTTGTCAACAAGGCAAATCCGGAACGTTACGAGACCTTGCTGAACAAGGCTCAGGAAAACGTTAACGAAAAACGTTCTCTGCTTGAACATATGTCTGAGTTCAAAGTAGCCGAATAATTTCGTTTACCGCAGATACAAAACTCCCCGGCTTCAAAACCGGGGAGTTTTTCTGTATTGGGCATTGACAGCCGCCGTCCGGGATGGTTAGACTGTTTAGTGATATATTGGATTATTAACGCCTAATTCTTATGCCTATGAACAGAAATTTATATGCTGTCAGTGCCGGAGATGAATGCAGATATCCTGACAAGATTTCGGTCTCGGCAGAGTTCATCATCAGAAACTGCCGCCCCCGTATCGGTCTTGGGGTTTTTTATATGAAAAATCCCGATTTCTCAAGCCGAAACTGGCTCGGACCGCCGCAGCCTTATTTTGTTGACGTTGCCTGGTTTTGCCGCGACAGAATGCAGACTGTCATTTCACCTTTCGTATTCAGCCCGTTTAACAGCAGGCCTGATGTAAAAGCAGAACTTCAGGGAATAATCTTTCCTGACATGATTTTCTACCATTGTAACATTCCTTACCTTCTCATTGAGGAAAACAACAATCAGATTATCAAACGCCTTTACATCAACTATAGTGAAAGGATTATGACCAATATGGCTCTATCAATGGGATTGCAGCCGACGGAGACTTTTCCCGCCAGACTGTTTGACCTTGGCAGCAACCGCAAGTTTATTATGTATGCTTGGATTATACGGGCTCGAAACGGAACGGTCTTCTATCCGCTTTTTCCCGAAGACGGATATCTTCTGCAAAAATATGATCTTTCCGCGCTGGATTATGAAATTATTAAATACGGTGTTTTTCATCAGAAAAAATACTGGAAACTTATTTACGACCGACATGAAGGACATATTTTTACCGCAGCTTCCGAACTTTCAATCACTTGAAAAGTCCGAAAACGTCTGAAGCCTTTCCTGATACCGGGAAAGGCTTTGTTTTTTGTCAATAAATTTGTCTAGACAAAGTCCCCGTTTTACGCTATTATATTTACAAACATCTGTACAACATGTGATACTTATTGACAACCCCTTGGCATTAAAGAAAGATAGAATATATTATATAGCAGTATCAACGGGAGAAACGCAATGGAAAATACCTCACAGGAAAAATCAGATTTAAACCGTCGCAAGGCCAAACTCATGGAAATCCGCCTCAGCGCTTACGAAGCCGAAGGCCGCCCCAGTTATTTTGAAAAACTTGACGGGCACCTCCGGCGCGCCATCGAACGTGAAGCCAAATTTCAGCTTGAATCCTTTATGAAATCTGATTTTTATGCCAAAGAACTCTCCGAACGGGAACCCGGCATTGTAAACCGCCTCTATCGGGCTCACTGCGAATATTATTCAAAGCTTATCCTCGATCAGCGCCAAACCCGCAACGGAAAATACAATCCCTACAGCTACGAAAACACCCTGCTCGAGCGCGACAGCAAAGCCATATATAATCACACGCCGGTACATCTGGACACTCGCGAAGAAGACCGCACCTCGGCTCGTGCCCGCAAGATAGACGCTAAAATTGTCAAACAAAATGCTCAGGATACAATCCGCGATCATATTGATGCCATGCTTAATCTTAAAGACATCCGCACCCGCTGATTTCAAAAAAACAAAATCAAAAGAGTCCCTGAAAAGGGACTCTTTTTTATTGACAACTGATTTGCGACATATTTATACTGCCGCCGATTATATATCATTTAGACATATTATTAACTTTTAAATATTAGACTAATATGATTAAAACTTATCTGGCTCAACATGATGCCGACCGTTTTCTAAGAAGCCAGAACAATGGTATCGGCGATTGCTGTCTCATTCAGTTTTACGAAAATGAAGAAACCTCAAAAGGTGGAGAAATCGCCTGGTTCTGCAAATCCGGAGGAGAAAAAATTATCTGTCCCGAAAAAGGTGTCAGCTACAAACTCGGCAACGGCAAAAACTGTTTCCGCATCATTGAACGCAACACAACCTTCATTCATAACGGACAACTCTACAACCTTGGCAACAAAGGTATCATCTCCCGTCCCAAAATCATCAAATCCAGCGCCATGCTGCGCAAGGCCTGGAACAAGAACGGCGGCAGAAAACGCCCCAAAGAACGTTTCGGCGTTATCAAAAGACGCGACAACGGTGAGATCATCAACTATGCTTTCGGCCTGTTTGAACAAGGACGTACCATGGTTGTCTACTGTTTTGCCTTTCAGGATGAAGTTTGCCTCTACCAACAGGAAATCCACATCTTCGAGCCTCTGAATGTCGGACACAATTTCGAATTTGTCGGGCAGAAATTTTACACTTATTCAGTCAACCCGGGAGAAATCTGTTTTGAAAACATTCCCAAGCTGGAACTCTGAAAAAAACGGCGGTATTATGATAATACCGCCGTTTTCATAGAATATCATAGACAAAAATATAAATTTATCATATATTAAATAATATAAAGGAGAGCGCTATGGCAGAAAATAAAGAAAAAACGCCAAAGGTTACTGATGACGATATTTCCAGCAAAAAAGCAAACATCAAGGCAATTTTGGGGAAAAATTTTGATGAAGAATCATTTAACATAGACGCTCAAAATATTAAAGATAACAATGGTTCCATAAACAACCTTGTCCCTGATAAATATCGCAAAGGCGATAATGATAATACTGATGACAATTTTGGATTTAAATGTTCATTCAAAGACGGCATATATACCGCTTATGGCCCAGACGGAAAGATATTTAGCAGTAAAGACAGTTACGAACTCAACCAACAAATAGCCAAAGAATTTAAACAAAACGCAGCTCAAACCGGTAAAGAAGCTCAATGCCGCTACGAATCTACTTCAAAAGATCCAGAATTTATGAAAAATGTCGCAAAAGCATTCATTAATGAAGGGGTTGTCATTTCCGGAGATATTCCGAATGACCCTAAATTCTGGAATGATTTCAAACAAGAATACTTAAACAACCAAGAAAACAGTTTGGAGGAATGGAACCGCTTAACCAGAAAAATTCCCCCTGAATATATGGGCAAAGACAAAAACCTAAGTACAGAAAAAAGTTCTCCGCAAATATCAAAAGCTGAGCATATAAAAAATCTCAGAAACGGAGTAAATATTAACCTGACGCCTCCACAACCGCATAAAGACAGATCGCCAAACACCAATACTCAAGAAAATAATATATTAATCCAGCAATTAAAAAATCGCAATATCGCCACAAAATAATAAAGAGACTTCAAAAGTCTCTTTATTATTCAAAATCTATTTCAGCTTTTCGGGATTGAGACCTTCCAGCTCTTTTAGGACAAAACGTCCGTCTTTGCGAATAAGTTTGCCGTCGAACCAGATTTCGCCGCCGCCCCACTCCGGTGTCTGAATCAAAACCAGATCCCAATGTATGTCGGAACGGTTGCCGTTAAAGGTTTCGTCATCATACGAATTGCCGATGGCCATATGAATCGAACCGGCAATTTTCTCATCAAACAAAATGTCCAGCATCGGCTTGGTCACATACGGATTGACGCCGATGGCAAACTCACCCATATAGCGGCTGCCCGCATCATGATTCAACAGTCTCTGAAACTTATCGTTATTGGCGGTCGAGGTCCCTTTTACGATTTTACCGTCTTTAAACTCCAAACGAATATTGGAAAAATATTCCCCTCCATAAACGGTATCGGTATTAAACTGAATAACCCCGTTAATGGAATTTTTGACCGGTGCGCTATAAACCTCGCCGTCAGGCAGATTACGGTCGCCGTCGCAGATTACCGCTTTCAGCCCTTTTAACGAAAAACTCAGATCCGTCCCCGGCGCCACCAACCGCACCTTGTCCGTCTTATCCATCAGTTTTTTCAGCGGCAGCATAGCTTTGCCCATTTTCTTATAATCCAACAGGCAGGCATTGAAGTAAAAATCTTCAAACGCCGTGGTAGACATTCGTGATAACGCCGCCATGGTATTGTTTGGATAGCGCATGACCACCCAGCGCGTTTTGGGAACCCTGATGTCAAAATGCACCGGCGTATAAAACAGCTTTTGATACATCTGCATCTGCTTGGGTTTAATGTCTGCCATCATAAACATATCGTCATAACCGCGCACCGCAATATAAGCGTCACACTTGCCCATTACTTCCGCATGCATTTTGCCGAACGCTTCCATCTGTTTCTCCGATGCGTTGTCTACAAAGCTTTTTATAAACGCATTATCGTTAAAATACCAAAACGGCACTGCACCTACCTTGGTTGCCGCAACAATGATTTCATTAAACAAATCTTTGACTGAATCGCTGAAACCCTCAATAAAAACTCTTTCCCCCCTTTTCAGTTCAATCGAGTTTTTAACAATGTTTTCGGCATATTTTTTCAATCTCTCGTCTTTTTGCATTTCATATCCTCGCTTTTGCTGCTATTTCATCAATAATGTTGTCTTCGTCACAGGAACTGCCGTCGATTTTTTCTTTGAATATTACCGTTTCCGCGGCAAACGCCGCTTTACAGATTGCCCAGGTTTTCATCACGCCGACTGCAATCAGCGCCTCGGTTTTGTTTTTGGCTTCAAATTTTAACGGCTTTCCAATCCCCGGCCACAAAATGTTTACTTTATGTTCAATATAATCTTCGCTTATCTTTAAACCAAGATACCCCAGTCTTTTAATATCGGCAAACATCTCATTTCCGTCAAGTCGCATCAGATCCCTGACATAGCGGATAGAATTGGCCAGCGCGGCATAGGGCTTATATTCGCACAAGGCTTTGCCGCTGTGCGCCACTCTGAAAACCGCGCTTTCCAATAAGCCTTTTTCCTCATAGTTTTCCACCGCAAGCGCCAATGCCAGCATATTCATTCCCCGCCCCTCGGGAACCGATGTTAAAATCACGGCGCGGTTGTCCTGATACCGCCGAACAATATCGGCAGCCGTCTTCCGATATGCGTTGAAAGGGCTTTCCTCCGTCGGCAGCCGGACGCAAACCTCAGGAAACTTCTGCCCCAGAAAACCGTCGTCTTTATTTTCGTCAAAAACAATTTCCAGCATAAATAACGCTCCGGATTTCAATTTAGCGCCAAATTGATAATAAATCGTTAGAGTTTTCCACCAAATAATTTTTTTTCAGATTAAAGATAGACAAATAATATAGCCCCCTGATATTTTGAAAGCGGAGGTGCTTATGAAGAAAAAGCAGAAAAAAGCCTTTTGCGACACCGGCCTCGGTAAAGATCTGGCACACATGATTATCCTGCCGATAGCGCTGAAAGCCTCGTCTCACAGCCATCGCAGCCGGTTTAAGGACAACAGCGTTCAACTTTACGAAAGGCTGCGTTGTCTGAAAGATTCGCTCCGAATGCTGATTATCGGAGACATTCCCGAAACATCTTCTGCTTATCGCTCTAAACTGCAGAGCAAAATTCTCACCGAAAAACTGATCTTAAATATTGTAAGCGGACGACGGGCGGACATCCTGAAAAACATTGAGCAGATTATGCAGTCCGAAGGAATAAATTTTGTAGAAAGGCACCAATCGCCAATCTCCCCTGAAGAAAGATATGTCATAAAATGCGATTTCAACGGCATTCCCCATTCCCCAAAAAACCTCAGTCCTTTTTATCAAAACCTTCTGCTCCAACCCTCCCGCCCCTCTTCTTATCTTCCTCAGGACTATAAACTTCAAAACATTCCCGATTGGAAAATATACCGCCAGTTTCCAAACTTCAAAAACAACGAATACAAACTCCGTCAGGCTCTGTCGGAAAAAGGCGTTCCGCCGCAAATGCTCTCCTCTCTGAACGCTTATGACATTATGCACCTTTTTTCCCATTATTACAAAAAACACAAGATTTACCCGCCCGAAACCTCTAAAGTAAAATTCATCAAATTTTTCATCCGCCATCACGAACAGGCTTTCCGTACTTATCTGAACAACAGCCGCCCTGTCATTATTGAAGCGCTCAAAAACAAAGGCATTAACATCAGCGACCACCCCAAATCAGACGATTACCGGAACTTTGTCGAAAGCAGCATCCGCCTGATGAAAGAAAAGGGAACCGTACCGCCGCTGTTTAACATTCATCACAAAATTCCCGTCAAAGATTCCAACGATCCCGACAAACTGAGCCGTATTAATTCTCCGCAAAACCTCTGTCTGATTATGGAATGTCCCTATCACACCATGATGCATTTGTTTGACACCAACAGCAAAGGCGATACCATCTTTGACCGCAAAGTCAAAAGAGTCGAACTGCCGCAGGATATGATCTTCTTCGGCGGTTTCCGCAGCGAAGCTTGCATTTATCACAATTATTCCCTGGATTACCAGAAAAACCTGCATCTGCTCATTGCCAAAGTAACAGGAAAAAGAAAATGAAACAACTCTTGAAACTCATTGCCGCTCTCCCTTATTCCCTGCCCGGAAAACCGGCGCCGGTCAAAGACGTCATTGCCATGCAGCAGGACCTGAAATTCAACGGCCTGCCGACACTGCCGGAGGATTTTGTCCGGTTTCTGCATCATGTCAACACCCTCAATTATGACGGCCTTTTCATATTTGGCATCAATTCCCGCAGCTATTTTCTCGACATTCTCTCCGAAAACCTGCGCCTTGACCTGCCGCAAAAGGAAAATATTCTGATTCTGGGCTATGACGAATTCGAATATCTGGCCTACTGCGCACCTCATGCCTGTTATCAAATAATTGACAAAGACACTCTGGAAGTGGTAGAAACGTATGCGGATTTAACCGCAGCAATGAAATATTTACTGAAAGCAGACGATGACGAACATTTATGAATACAACGAAGCCAATATGGAAAAAGCGGCCCAAACCATAAAAAACGGCGGATTGGTGGCTTTCCCGACCGATACGGTTTACGGTCTCGGCGCCGATGTTTACAATCCGGCTGCCGTCGCCGGGATTTTTTCCGCCAAAGGACGCCCGACTTTTGATCCGCTGATTTCCCACATTGCCGAAATTGATTTTCTGCCCGAATATGCCGTCACCGACAGCCGGGTGATGGATCTGGCGCGCCATTTTTGGCCCGGCCCCCTCACTTTCGTTCTTAAGCGCAAAGATCGCAACCACGCACTGGATATGGTCTGTTCCGGTCTGCCGAATATCGCCGTCCGAATGCCCAACCACCCAATTGCACTTGAGCTCATAAAAAAATCGGGAACACCGATTGCAGCCCCGTCCGCCAATAAATTTAAAAGTATTTCGCCGACAACCGCGCACCACGTTTACAACAGCCTCGGCGACAAGGTGGATATGATTTTGGACGGCGGCCGCTGCTCCGTTGGCGTTGAAACTACCATCATCGACCTGACGACCAAAGAAATCGTTATTTTGCGCGCCGGCGGTCTCAGCCGCGAAACACTGGAAGCCTATACCGGCGAAAAAATCGCCCTTTCAAACGGCAACCCAGACAAACCGAGTGCTCCCGGACAGTTGCTGAAACACTATGCACCGTCACGCAAACTGCGCATTAATGTTACCCGGCCGCTGGATGGAGAATTTTACATCGGCTTCGGCGATACGCCGCACGCACATCTTAATCTCAGTCCCCGCGGCGATCTGCGCGAAGCAGCCGCCAACCTTTTTGCCTATCTGCGTTTTGCCGACCAGCAAAGCAATTTTTCAGGCATTGCCATCGCCCCCGTTCCTGAAAATGATCTGGGATTGGCCATCAATGACCGTATCCGCCGCGCTTCATATGCCGAATAACGCTTTTCAGAAAGAAACCAGATAATCGGGCTGAATCCGAAGCTCGGCGCAATATTCGTCCATAGATGCAAAACCTTCGGCTTCCATATTTTCCCGGGCTATGCCGGTCAGGGTCAGCGCCGTTTTAATACCGTAAGAATTGCCGCCGAGAATATCCGTTTCCAAAGTGTCGCCTACCATTAAAATACGTTCGTCAGGAACCTCGATGTCCTTTAATGCAAAATCAAAAATCTGCGGATAAGGCTTGCCGAAATATTCCACATCGCCGCCCAAATCCTCATAAAAATGCGCAATGCTGCCCTGCCGAATCACCGCCTCGTCATATTGCCTTTCATGCGCTTTCATGTCCGGGTTGGCACAAATCAGCGGCAAATCAAGCCGACGGAATTTTCTCAGTTCATCTTCAAACGGCTCCGATGTGAGAACATCCTGCCAGATTTCGCCATTCCGTATCTGCGGTACGCCGATATAAACAAAATCTGCGTCTTCCGGCCTTTTAACTTCCATATAGATGCTGTCTTCAAACAATGCGGCAGCAGGACGGCCGAATTGATAAAATTTCAGTTTTCGCCGATCTTCGCTGAAAGTCTCATAAGCCAGCTCTCCGGAAGTTACTAAACTGTCATAATGCACACCTTTGGCAAACCCGCGGGCGGCATTGCTTTCCTCTCCCTGAGTTATGCGTTGCGTACCGTTTGACAGCAAAATGACTTTCTTGCCGCCTTTCACCAATGCCTTCATGGTCTCCAATGCACCGGGTACCGGATTTTTTCCGTTCCAGATGACTCCATATATGTCAAGCAGAAACACGTCAAATTTGTCTTTCAGAGTTAAAATATTGTCTGGCATTTTTCTCAATTCCTTGTAATATGATTTCGGCGGCAAGCCGCATAATACCCTTATAAACAGCTACAGGCAAGGAAAAACAAAGTGGATTACAGCAAAGATTATTTACTGGACCGGAGGGTCACCGTCTTTCAGCCCCAAAACGGCTATCGCGCTTCAACAGACGCTGTTCTGCTGTCATCTCTGGTAAAAACGGTAAAGCCCGGCGACAACATTCTCGACGTTGGTTCCGGCACCGGCGCCGTATCTTTGTGTCTGGCATCCCGCTTCGCGCGCACCGCCCCGCAGATCACCGGCCTGGAGCTGCAGCCGGAATTGGCCGAACTCTCCAATCTGAGCGCGGCCGCCAACGGTTTTGAAAATTTTCTGCATTACATAAACTGTGACATAAAAAACAAGCCCGGCGAACTGGCAAACTGCAGTTTTTCCCATGTCATCACCAACCCGCCCTATGCCGAAAAAGATATGCCCTCACCCAATGCCTGCAAGGCTCTGGCTCACAATCACCATAATTTTTCGTTGGAAGGCTGGATTAAATTCTGCATAAAAATGATTCGCCCTCAGGGACATTTTTATATCATTAACCGCGCAGAAGCGGTTGACGATATACTAAGCGTCATCCATGGACGGCTCGGCAACATTAAACTTATTCCTCTGTTTTCCAAAACCGGACAGAAAGCCAAGCGGATAATGATTTCCGCCCAAAAGGACAACCGTACGCCGACAGAAATTCTGCCGGGATTGATTTTGCATACTTCCGAAGGCGCATACACGCCCGATGCACATAAAATCCTACGCCTTGGCCTCGGTTTCTGGGAAATTTAATTAGTCTTTTTATAGCGGATTGCTGTTCTTATCGCATCTATCGCCAGTTCAATAAGCTTATTGGAGGTTTTGGCGTTGGTCGGATAAATACTGTACCCCAGACTGGTCGAGATATTATATTCCATATAGTTTCCGGCAACAGGTTCGTCAAATATGGCCTTGATTTTCTCAATTTCGACTTCCAGATCGTGCTCGTTGTTGAAATCGTTAATCAAAAACCAGAACTGAAACTTCAGCCCGCGGGCAATAGTATAGGTTTTCTTCAGACGAAACACCAGCTTGGATGCCAGTTTTTTCAGCACGAAATCAACCATGTTGACTTCCTTAAGCTCATCCATATTGTCAATCGACACCCCAAGAATGGCCATCAGGTTCTTGCGCTGACGGACGTCTTTGTATTTTTCGTTGTTAACGGCAATCTGTACCCGGTCTTCAAACAAATAGAAATTCGGCAGCCCGGTAACAGCGTCATACAAACCGGCGCCGGGATTGTATTTTATCTTGCGATCGCCGACCAATACAAAGCTGAAATGCTGTTCGTCATCAAGATAAAGTGCATGCAGCTTAACCCTGTAAATCCGCCCTTTGTCCGTTTTCAGACGAACATTCACCTCTTTGTCTTCGGTCAGCATGCCGCCGATGTTTTCCGCCAGCAGTTTCCAATCATTCTTATCAACAAAATTCCAAAAGCTGGATCCCGTTACCCCCTCATCACTCTGTAGTTCCAAAATGGCCAGCGCGGTTTTGTTGATATAAACGATTTTGTCGTCGCGGATTAGGAAAAAAGGACGGTCTGACGCTTCAAAAACTTTAATGATCGTATCGGCAGCACTAAAAGTATATCCGGCCCAGTCATGCTTTAAGACGGCATTCCGGGTCGTGTTTTCGGCGACAATAATTGGTAAACCCTCTGCCGCAGGCGCAGAAACCGGACGTTGGCTGTAAGCCTCCTCATCCAGACCTTCCAGATTATCCAGATTGACTTCTGCTCCGACCGCAGCTTCCGCAGCGTCAAAATCATGAATTTCAACCCCTGCATCGTCAATCTGTTCCAAAAACGCCAGATTATCGGCATTAAAATTAATTTTATCTTCCATTACCACACAACTTAAAATTCACTTCTGACAATCCGTATCATACTCTTAAAAAAAACAATTCACAATTTGTTTGTTCTTTATTAACACATATATAATATTATAAGCTAAAATAGCAAAGTAATTTAAGAGATTTTTTAACATGGTTCAGGAAGAAAACAAAGGTAATTCCGCAACAGCCGGCTCTAACACGGAAACCACCAACTCGAAATCGGAAAAACAAACTTTTCTGGTAAAAGAAAGGTTTGAAATAAACTTCGACGAACCATTACGCTGGCTTGACGCAAACGGAGCTCTGGCCTACAAGGTTACCGACCGCATTGACCCCAGAAGAGACTTGTTTGCTCTGGTTTGCGGCGGCGAAACCGCGCCGCGCAGTTCTTTGCTGCCCTATCTAAAATCAATAGACCACCCCAACTTAATGAAGATGGTCGAATACGGCACCATCACCAATCCGCTTCGCAACACCCGGACCATTGCCATGATCTACGCCACACCGCAGGGCGGAAAAGTTATGGATTCACTAGATGAAGTCAATTACCGCAATAATCCGGGAAAATTTAAAAACGTTATTTTGGGGCTGCTGTCCGCCGTAGAAGCGCTAAAAGGTTATAACATCACCCACCGCGCCATCCGTCCGGACAATATTTTTTTCAAAACCAAGGAAAAAACCGATATCATCATCGGCGACTGCGCCGCGGCGTTTCCTGCCTACTATCAGCCTGCCGCCTGCGAATGTATTGAAAGTCTGATGGCCATCCCGGCCGGACGCGGCAACGGCAGTGACAAAAACGACATTTATGCCATCGGCGTTTCCGGTCTGAGCATCCTGCTCGGCAAAGAACTCTTAAATGATCTGACCACGCCGGAAATTCTGCGTCTGAAACTAAAAAAAGGCACTTATTATACGCTTGCGCACGATGAAAAGGTTCCCAACCAATTCACGCCGCTGTTAAAAGGTCTGCTGGCCGACACGCCGGAACTCCGCTGGAATTACATTCAAAGCTATAATTTTCTGGAAGGCAAAGCCAACAGTTTTTCGACTCATCTCAACGCCGAAAAGTCCAAACGTTCCCTGACCATAAACAATGAAAAGTGCTACACCGCGCAGGAGGTGGCCTACAATCTCTACAGCTACCCGGACGAAGCTTACGAATTGATTAAATCGGGCAAAGTGCTGGAATGGGTTAAAAACGGTTTGGAAAACGACAAAATCGGCACCGACATAGAAAAACTGATCAAACAAAGTTCTGAAACCGAAAGCCACGATCTGCTGATTGCAAAAATCTGCATTCTGATCGACCACAACGCTCCGATTCACGTTAAAGACATTTCCGTTTTTCCCGACGGTGCGCCGAAAGCAATATTCTATTGCCTGAAAAAACAGATAGACATCAGCAGCTTTTACGATCTTTTCAGCACCGATCTGATCCGCATGTGGTATCTGGAACAGGAGAACCTGCGCTCTCCGAGCAATGCCGCCGAATTCAAAATCTATATCAGCCGTAACGACATCGGTTATGGCATCGACCGGATTATGTACGACTTCGACGACGACCTGCCCTGTGTCAGTCCGCTGATCGGCGACGAATTTGTAAATTCCGCGCCGCGTATTCTCCGCGCGTTGGATCGCAACTATCCTAACATCAAGGGGCAGGTGCTTCCCTATGACAAAAACATCATTGCCTATCTGCGCTGCAAAATGGGCAAAAAAATTGACGGCATTCTGATAGACCTAAACTCCAGCAAGGAAGACATTCAAGTCAGCGCCATCATCCGCCTTTATACCGACATGCAGAACAAATACGGACCGATACAACTCGTAAACCTGGGCAAATGGCTGTCGGGCATTTCCAAACCCGTTATCAAAAGCTATCACAACATAAAATTGCAGAAAGCGATTGAACGTGAACTTCTAAAGGTTTCAAAAGACGGAAAACTTATGGAAATCTGCAAGGTTTTGGAAAACGCCGAAGCCCGACAGAAAGACAAGGAACAGTTCAATCTGGTCGAAAAAGAAATACACCAGCTTCTGGCTGAAAAGAACAAAATCATCAACAGCGGGTACAAACTCGACGAAGAAGCGCAGGATCTGGCTGTTCGTTTTGCCAGCATCCTCTCGGTTCTGACCATGATAACTTCTTTTGTGTTTAACCTGTTTTATTGGATTGCAAAATGAACAAAATCAAAAAGAAAAAAAATCCCGGTCTCAAAAACTCGTTTCATTCGCTGCCCGCCTCCCGCAAATGGCTGCTGTTTGCTTTTCTCTGTCTGATAGCGTTTATCACGCTTCCCGCTGTCATTGTATTGCTTATCGGCTTGCTGCCGACAGCCACCATTTTGATTACCGACCCTAAAAACGCCAATAAACTGGTCATTATCGGCTGCTTTAACCTGGCCGGCGTTTTCGTATATCTGATAAACGTCATCAACCATTTCAGCCTGAACGGGGCCCTTTCGATTTTAAGCGACGTTTTTAACCTTGTCATCATGCTTGGTTCTGCCGCCATCGGATTTATCATATACTACGAACTGCCCAACCTGTTCATTCTCTCATCTAAAATTTCGGCTCAGAAACGCGTTGCCCGCATTGACCGTCGTCTGGAAAAAATTGCTGAAGAATGGGGACAGGCAACCATTGATGCGCAAATTGATAAAATTGCCAAATAAAAAAACTCCGCATTTGCGGAGTTTTTTTAGATTGTCGTCAGACACCCTTACTGCAGCAGCCCTATATTTTTTTGCAGTTTTTTTATCGAATTCAGCTCAATCTGGCGGACGCGTTCCTTGGAAATGTTATAAGTTTTGCTCAAATCGTCCAGTGTAACTGCTTTCTCAACCAGACGGCGTTTGAAAAGAATATCCTTTTCGCGCCGGTTCAAACACCCCAAAGACTGGTTAAACAGCTTCTTACGATAGCTCATCGTTTCGGCATGTCCCAGTACATCTTCCTGACTGGGCTTTCCGTCGGCTATAAAATCCATCCATTCCGTACCGCTTTCAGACGAAGAGTCGATTACGGCGTTAAGTGATCCGTCATGAGACTTTAACCGCATATTCATATCCGTTACGTCTTGTACGGAAACGTCCAGGGAAGATGCTATACTGTCCAGAATATCGGGAGAAAGCTCGCGGTCATCGGTCAGGTTAAGCTTGTTTTTCATCTTGCGCAGATTAAAAAACAGTTTTTTCTGAGCCGCCGTAGTTCCGATTTTCACCAAAGACCAGGAATTCAGAATATATTTCTGGATTGAAGCCTTAATCCACCACAAGGCATAAGTAGAAAATCTGAAACCTTTGGATGGCTCAAACTTGTCAACCGCATAAAGCAGACCGACATTGCCCTCCGCAATCATTTCCGAAAGGGGCAGACCATAACCCTTATATTTGGAAACAACCTTAACCACCAACCGCAGATGCGACGTAATCAGTTTATAGGAAATTTTCGGATCTTTGGTTTCCTTATATTCTGAAGCCATGGCAAACTCCTCTTCCTGAGTCAGGATCGGAAATTTGCGAATGCTTTGCAAATATCTGGCCAAATTGATTTCTGGAGAAAAGTCTATTCCGTTTAATGCGAACGTTTTATCCATAAGTAAGCTCCTTTCGTAAATCAAGCTTTTACCTTTCGGCATATTCAAACTATGTCTAATATACGTTCATACGACCCTGCCCGCAAGCCACTGCTTTTCGGATACAGCTATAGAGTTTTTCTACGCCTGGCCGCCAATTATTCTGCAACTGTTATAGATTTTTTAGTACACTGAGCAAAGATTGAAAATCTTCTGGAAATGAAGACGTAAAAGAAACAAAGGCTTTGCTGCGCGGATGAATAAAGCCGAGCGTGGTAGCGTGCAGCGCCTGTCTCGGAAAACCGTTGACAAAAGCCTTGTCGCTTTCGCTTATGCCTTTAACCAGCGTTTTTTTGGATTTGACATAAAGCTGATCACCGATAAGATTGCAGCCCATGCCGGCCATATGTACTCTGATCTGATGCGTCCGCCCGGTTTCAAGGTTGCATTGTACCAAAGCTGCAACATTTTTATATATCTCAACGGTCTTGTAATTTGTAACGGCACGCTTGCCGCCCTGAGACACAATCGCCATTTTCTTTCGGTCATAAGGGCTCCGTCCGATATTACCCTCTATTTTTCCGTTCATAGGACTGGGAACGCCGTAGACTGCCGCAAAATAAGTCCGTTCAATGGAATGTTCAAAAAACTGCTCGCTCAAAGCACGATGTGCAGCATCATTCTTGGCCACCACCAGCAGCCCGCTGGTATCTTTGTCGATTCGGTGAACAATACCCGGGCGCCTAACCCCGCCGATCCCCGACAAACGGTCCCGGCAATGATAAAGCAGCGCATTGACCAGAGTTCCGTTCGGTGCCCCCGGTGCCGGATGTACGGTCATGCCTGCCGGCTTGTTGACCACGATCAAGTCTTCATCTTCAAAAACAATATCCAGCGGAATATTTTCGGCAACGGGCTCGGCGTCAACTGCTTCGGGAACAAAAACCTGATATGAATCGTCGATTCGGACCTTAAACGAATTATCTGCGATAATATCATCGTCACAACTGACGTTTCCTTCTTTAATCAGGCGCTGTATTTGCGAACGCGACATTTCTGGAAAACTCATGGCCAGAAACTTGTCTATTCGCAACCCTTTATATTCTTTGTTAACTATTTGTGATGTATATATAGTATTATCGCTCATCGCAGATTTACCGTTTTTCGGATTGACGCAACAACTCCAAAATACAGGTAAACAAAGATTTTGCAAGAGGGGATTATGGATAAACTTAAATTAATAAAAAACATTGTCGCCATACTGACGCTGCTTCTCATTTTCGGCACCTTGACTTTTCTCGGGCTCTTTGTTCACAAAACCCGCGTCGTACAGCAGTCTCTGCCTGCCGAAGTCAGTCTCGGAGAACCGCGCGGCAGCATAATCAAGCAGATATCCAATAACGGAGAAACCTTATATATGCTCGTTATTGGCGGCGGCTCAGACGACCGGGTGATTGTCTTTGATGCAGCTCTCGGCAAAAAAATATCAACGCTTAAAATCAATTAGAGGAAAAAATGGCGGCAAAAGAAAAATCCGTACATGACGAAGTCCAAAGTTTTCTGGGAGACATTGACGCCGATAATTTAACGGCGCCTGTTGCTCCGTCCGAAGAAGAAGACGATGAGTTTGAGCGCCTTCTGCAGGAATTTATTTCCACCGAGTTAACAGAAGACGATAAAAGCACCATTGAAAACGACGCGCGAAAAATCCCTGACGATAACAAACCGCTGCCCTCAGCCATTGAAGGCGAGGATGAATTTGCTCAAAATCTTTACGAAGAAGAAAAAGCCCTATACAACGCCCACCGGAACTTTACGGAAGCCATTAAGGAAATGGCGCTTCAGGCCGGTCTTGATACGCCGGAATTTGCCGTTACGGCCGAAATGCTCTATCCGCGATACAAACCAATCATCGGCGAGAGCTTTGCCCGCGATACACTCATCGGTTGGGACATCATGATCAAAGTCCATCCGACCCGCATTATGAACATAACTCCCAACGCCCGTGACGAAGAACTTTTGGAATTTGCCGAAAAAACCACGGATGAAACGTTGCAGACCGCCGTTATATCTTATGTCGAAATTCTGATAGAAATCGAAAGCTGCGAAATTGCCTATGAAAAGCGCCGGCTCAAAGCCAAACGCAAAAGAATCGAACGTCAGGTCTATGAAGAACATCAGCGGCGTTTGGAAAGAATTAACCGCTACATTGAGGCCATCCGCAAAAAAGAATTTCCGGTCAATGCCGAACGTCTGGTCATGAACTATTTTAAAACTTCACGCAAAGATGCCGACGGCGCTTTCAAAATGCTGACCAATAACCCGGCAACCTTTGCGCCGATTGAAGTCAGCAAAATCAAAGCCCGCTTTTTCGGCCTTATCAAAGCTCGTCCGGAAGACGGCATCCGCATAAACAAAGAACTGGGAAGATTTCTTAAAAATTTAAAAGTCTGATTTTGGAAAAAATATAGACAAAAACAATTTTTAATGTTAGAATTGACTTAAAATATGAATTTATATCGGGGTAATGCTATGTCAACAGCAGAAGATATCAGAAATTTAAACGCCAGATTTTATACTAAAGAAATGCAGGACTTGCTGAAAGAAATGCCTCTGGAACAGCTTTCCTCCGTTTGGCATAATGCGCGCCTGTCCGAAAAAGACCCTCAGATGCTTGCAGAACAGAAAGACGCCGTAAAAAAAGCCGTCACGCCGGAAAGTCTTCACCGAAAGATTCAGGAATATACCACTTGCCTGATGACCGGCGATTTTGATATCGGCGATTTTGCCAAAATCAACGAATTTTGCAGCGAATTTGCTCTGGACGGCATCTCTGACGAAATCAAAAAAAATCTGGATAATCTAAAGGAAAAAATGGCGGACAAACGCCTGAGCCTTGAAAACGCCGTAACCATCGACCTCAACCGTAAAAATCCGCAGAGTTCAAAAGACGGCAGCGACTTTGACATGGAAGGCCTCGACAGCATGGTTATCTCCGGCACCCCGGAAATCATCAATGGCCTTGACAACAAAAAACTCCGCAGCGGCAAAAACGTTCTCTTTCAAAATGCCGCCGGCGACGGCTTGGCCGAGGTGGCTTTTGACAAAGACGGCAACGCAGAACTGTTGCTCCCCTCTCAGGACCAGAGCAGCTATAAGACCTACCGCCTGAACAACAAAGGACAGTTTTCTCGCATAAATGAGGATGGAACGGACTCACCTTTTGCCGGCTCTGAAATTGAAAGCCTTGAAGGAGATGACAAAAAGGCTCTGAACTGCATTATTTCCGCCAACAAAGCCTGGAAAAAATATGCCGCCGGCGAATATGACCACGCCATCGGCAAAGAACTCAAAGTGGACGAGTTTGAGAAAAACGAACCGACTAAAATCGACGAAGGTAAAACATCAACCAAAATCGACGAAGGAAAAACGTCTACGAAAGTAAACGAAGGCAAACCGCAGCCTAAACCGGCGCCGAACAAAACCGTTATTGAAGAAAAACCGGACGATACTCTGGACAGAAATGAATTTACAGGAGACCAAGGTGACCGCGGTGACCAAACCCAAAAAGAAGACGAGGTATACTGGAAAGAACAGGATATTATTCAGGCCATGTTTGAAAAATGGTTTCTGGCTGCCGCAAACTCTGCGACCAACTGGGTCGTCCATCAGATTGAATATGTATGCGCCGGCGTTTGGGATCAGTTTGAAAAAGGCTATCAACAACGCATGAAAGAACAAAAAAGCGAAGATAATAAGCCTAAAACCCCGAAAACCAATGCTGTATACAAAGAAATATACAACATTCATGACGAGAATATGGACAGACTCCGCAGCGGCAGCGACCCGAAACAAATCGCCGAAATGCTCCAAAGCGGCAAGACCGAAGAACTCATTGCAAGCAATCCTTACGTAAACAAGCTTTACGGCTCTTCACCGGAATTCCTCAGCAAAATGTTGGCGCCGGAACAACTTAAAGATCCCCGATATGCGGAAAACGTAGCCGGCGTTATTGCTGCGTTCATTACCAAGGCCGAAGAGTTTTCTAATAAATATGCCGTTACTTCAATCTTAGACCGCCAATTGCGCGACCCAAACGCTTTCAGCGGAAAATCTGTTGCCGACTTATATAAAGAACAACAGAAAATCGGTCTGCAGGTCTTAATGGAGGATATTAAAGAAAACAAAGAAATTTATCAGGAACAAAACAAGGAAATCTCTCTCGGTGAAGCGCTAAAAGACGCCGGAGAAAGAATATCCAAAGCGGAAAAAACTGCCGTCAACGACTACAAAAAAGAACGTTGCAGCGAAAACGGCAAAAAACCGCACAAAAATCCCGAACTCGACGAATTCAACGAGTTTATTGTTCGCCGAGAAGAACCGCAAACCATGGCCGAAGAAGCAGAACGCCAAAACCGGACGGACGAAAAGCACGAACACCAGACGCAGGACGCCAACCGTGAAGCGGAATCATTAAAAGACCGGGAAGAACACATCAGGCAAAAACAGCAGATGGTGCGCGATTACAAACTCGGCAAAGTACCGTACAAAGCACAGCCGACCCCCAAAAACATTGACATATCAACCTTAAAATACATGAAGGATGGTCTTTCCAAATAAAGAACGCGCGTGATGTTAAAATTTTTATTGAAGTTAATCAAAATCCTCGTCATCGGAACAGTGTGGAGCTATCTCTACCTGCTGATAATGAACGCCGTGCTTATTTATTTTTGGAATTTCAGTACCTTTTCCGCCAACAGCTGGAAAATGCTTAAATTATTTTGGGAAGCCGGCGGCACCATAAAAGCCGGCAAAGACTACCTGCTGCTGATAACTCTGCTGCTTTTGGTTCCGCTTTGGCTATACGGCTGGAGGAAAATGATGAATGTCCGGATATCAGAGCTGCTGCTGGCACCGATACGGCTTTACAATGACCATATCATAAAAAAATACGGAGATTCGTCCTCCCGCATTATTTTGCACAATATGGGACGCACCATCAAAGCGGAAGATCAGATAGAACAGCTGACTAAACCTCAAAACCCGGCCAAAACCGACGTTGAGGTAAACAAAATCCGCAATGCCGTTTATGAAAAGATAAATTCGGTAAAACATAACTGAAAATAAACACTTGTTAACCAATCAGGTGTAAGATTACAATAGATTTCTCTGCAAAGGGAAAAATTAGGAGCAAAACTTGAAACCGTTACTGATATTGATGCGTATAGTCTTTGTTGGTATTTTCTGGAGCATATTCTTTCTGGAAGGTATTCGGGTTATAATGCTCAAAAACTGGCGCTTTGACATTATCCGCAAAGAACATTGGGAATACGCATGGGATCTCTGGCTTTCGGGCTGGATTATTGATGATGCCAAAGAATGGGCTTTTGTACTGATTATTCTCACTTTTATTCCGCTGTGGCTTACCGGATGGGCCGCTTTAAGTCTCGTCACTTGGGAAAAGTTTTTCATTCAGCTGATATTGCTTCCCGTCACCATGATCAAAAAATTGTTCTTCCAACCGGTTAAAGTCATTGCCGTATCTACCGGTATGAAAAAAATCAAAAAGAAAAAATCATACAAGGAAATCCGTCCTAAAAGCATTCGCCCGCCGCTGGATGACAGTGCCTACGGCCTGACCGCCAACACGGCCAAACCCATTTCCGCCCCTCTGACCGTACCAACTCCCAAAATTGAAACGCCTCAGGAAACCAAATTTGACCATTCTTTGTTCAAATTTGACGAAGAAGATGACTTCGACTTTGATTTCGACGCTTTTGACAATGATAAGAAAGAAGAGCCGGAAGTGCCGGTGCCGGAAGAAACAACGCCCAAACCCGAAAAAACCGGCAAAGACCGTGGCAAAAACAAAGACCGTGACAACAACCGCAAAGCGGCCAAAACTTCACTGCCGCCCTCGGGAACAGCCTCTCAGCCGGCGCGTTCCAACGGCAACTCCACTCTGGACGTCATCAAGCAGAAAGGTTACGAAGTTCTTACCGGCGTAACTCTTAAGAATAATCTGATTGACTTTATCGGTATAGCCGACAGCCAAATCTGCATCTGCCTGATAGACAAAGAACCCGGCGACTGGCTGGCCGACGAAGAACGTTTCAATGACGAAGAACCGCTTTGGTTTTCGGAAAGCTCTCACCGCATTTCTCCGGTACGCAAGGTTGACGTTTCACGTCAGGCGCTGATTGACAAACTTGAAAATGCCGATATGCACTTTGACGTCAAAGCGTTTGTCATTGTTCAGATCGGTAATATCATCAATGCCGAAGATATGTTCGAAATCTGGGATGATCTGAATGTCAACGTCACCCGTATCGACCGCGGCACCCCAAAAGAGCTCAGATTGTTCTCCAAAACCCTGGACGAGGCTATTGACAGCATTGATAAAGATAAATTAGAAAAAGTAAAGAAACTGATTCGTGGTTCAAATTAAAACGGATTTTATAGGAAAAGAATATGTCTATTGAGAAAAAAGGCGAAGAATGGGAAGAATATAACAACGCGGTCAAATGGATGACCGTTACTGTTCTGCTGGCTTTCGGCATCACTATTGTCTTGGCAATCATCTCCATGCCGCTGGGTTATCTCATCGGCAGCGGCATATCCAAAGCCACCATCAACGATGTGGGGCGTTTCATCCAAACCATCTTCAACAACCCGGACTATCTGTTTTCCAGATATTGGAGCTGGTTCAAGCAATTAATGCGTTATAACGGCAGTTTTTCATTCAGCCTTTGGCTTCCGATTCTTCCTTTTCTGAGTTTTCCGACCATTTTAATTGCCGGAACCATTATGAATCCATACCGTTTCCAATCCAACATCCATGGTTCCGCTCGTCTGGCCGAGTTGAAAGACATCAAAAAAATGGGACTTCTGGACGGTTTCTGTCAGGTTGTCGGCCGCTACAAAGGCTACCTTCTCAAACTGCCGGAAACTTTGTCCACCCTGTGCTGCGCGCCTCCGGGAACCGGTAAAACCGTCGGCGTCGTTATGCCTACCATTTTCCACTCTCCGGGAATGAGTATTGTCGTCAACGACCCCAAACCCGAGCTGTGCTTCAAAACGACCGGTGCCCGCGCTAAAGTCGGTCCCGTTTTCGTTATCAACTGGGGTGCTGAAGACAATCCGGCAGAAGGCATTTATTATCCAAGTTGGAACCCGCTGTCTCCGACCGCCATTCCTGCTCCCGGCCCTGACCGCGATATGTATATCGACTCCATGTGCAACGTCTTGGTTGAAGATCCTAAAGGCGGCGCCGATCCGCACTGGTCCAAGACCGGCCGAGCCGCGTTGACCGGTTTTCTGCACTTTATTGCTTTCAAATGCGAAAAGGCTCGCGCCAACGATTATTTCATCGGCCGCGTCTATGAAGGCAAACTTGATGAAGAAGACAAAAAAGTTCTGGAAGGCTATTACCTGGAAATGAACGATCCCATGGCGGCCCGTGCCATTCAAAACCTGCGCACCGGCAACCTGACGATCGACAACTACCTGCCAATCGGTACCTGGAACCTTCTGCCGGAACGTTGGATTGGCCGAGAAGCCTGCATCGCCATGATTCTGGAATGGATTACCGAAGCGCAGATTAAACAGTCACAGGATATCAAACGCCGCCTTGACGAAGGCGATCAGATGGCCGCCATGGCCGACCCGATGCGCGACTTGCTGGAAGAAGCCATTACCGAAGCCAGAAAATTCGGCTACTCACAACGCTGTATTGTCGAGTTGAGCCAGCTGAGTTCCATGCCGGATAAAGAGCGAGGTTCCGTACTTTCAACCGCCTTCTCGGGCATAGGTATTTTCAAAAACGCCGCCGTCGTCGCCCGCACCAGCTTCAGCGACATTAACTTTAAAGACCTTCGCGGTATGAAAGACCCCATCACGGGACAATGGAAGCCTATTTCGGTTTATCTGTCGGTTAACCAGGTCGACGCCAAAGCACTGAGCGTCATTTCGGGTACCTTTATCGACCTGATGTCCAACTACTTGATTGCCAACCCGCCTAACTTTGTCAACAAATCTGACGGCAAAATGGGGCCGTTCCCGACCCTCTTTGTACTCGACGAGTTTCCGACCATGCCTAAACTCAGCGCCATTATTGAAGGGCCGGCCGTCGGACGCGGACAAAAAGTATCATACCTGCTGATCGGCCAAGATTTGGGACAAATCTCGGGCAAATACGGAAAAGATGACCTTGAAACAGTTATTTCCACTACGGCTTGCAAAGTCATTCTGTCTCAGAATAACGAAGTCACGGCTCAGCGTTTCTCAAAAATGATCGGTAACAAAACCGTCCAGACCACTTCTTTCTCCAAGACCGAAGGCGGCCTCGGAGGCGTTCCCAAAGGTCAGAACCCGTTTTCCAAAAACGTCAGCTACCAGTTGCAGGGAACCGCCGTTATCAGCACCACCCAGTTGCTCAGTCTGCCCACTCTGAAACAAGTTGTGCTGATGCAAGGTTATATTGACCGCCCGATTATGGCCGACGCACCGCGTTGGTTCCTGGACAAACAGATGACGGCACTGGCCAAATTGCCGCCTTCTCCGAATGTTCCGGACTGGATTGTCGCCCAGCGCGAAGACATAAATGACGATATGCTGGCGAAACTCGGTATTGACTATGATCCCAATGAAGATACCGGAGAAGAAGAATTCAGCGAAGAAGAACTGGCCAAATAATAAAAACCCCGTTTTGAAAAACGGGGTTTTTATTATTTCCCTGACGATTCGTATACCGACAAAAGCCGGACAAATTTCCCCACTAAAAAATACATAATATATTGTATAAAACCATTATTTTGCGAAAAAATAAATAGATTGGCACAATTTAATATTGTATTTAAGCAAATTATATTTTAATATTCCAAACAAGCTTTAGTTTAAAACCAGTTCGGTATTCTTGTCCCATCCGGATTAAAAGAATACTCTTGTTTAATTGAAACCACACTTCAAAAACAGGCTAAAGCTTATCTCGGGTCTAGCCTGTCGGTCATCAGGACCTCTCTTTGCCCGGCAGGTTAGGCTCTGAAAAGACCTCGATAAATAAACGCTTGCCTAATGCGAAAATTCAGAATAAAATATTTGGACGGTTCACAACAAAAGGTTGCGCCATGTGGGAATGGTCAAATCGAATGCCGAGCCCCGGATATACGGGAAAAGCCTCTTTGCTGAACGCCTACGACGATTTGGCGCCGTCCGAACTGCCCAAACATTTTTCCATTCCGTCCGTTTCAAATTCTCAACCGGCAGACATTCCTTCCGTTTCGGTCATGCAGGAGAAAATTACAGAGCTTCTGCAATATTACAAGCTGAACGGAATGTATCTCCTGAAAAAGGACTATACGCCGCAAACTTGGAAAGAAATGTCAAGTATCTTCACCGAATATCAGCGCGCGCGAAAAGCTTTTCTGAAACTTATTGCCTATTCCAACCTAAAAGAATGTATAAGGCTGGGATTGGACGCTGACGATATTGCCCAACTGAAAATCGGCATCACGCCGGAAAATTATAACACGCACCTCAAACTCCCTTTTGACTTTGGCGGAAGTTTAAGCTTCAACAATTTCAGCCTGATAAAAACCCACCATACCCACTCTAACATCCATCGGATTTTAGATTACCAAATCGGCTGCGGTTTCCTGCTCAAATACAAAAAAATCTTCATTCCTTTTTTTGACGGTAAATTTTACTATGATTGAAAAAGCATTGCAAAAATTCTGTTCCTTTCCCGGTTGCGTCACATTCCCGCCGGCTTCTGCCGCCGACATAAAAAACGTCAATCAAAATATGCGTAAAAACGGTTTTTGTGAAATCCCCGCAGAATACCAGCTTTTTTTAAGCGCAACCGACGGCCTGAGCTACAACGGCATAGAATTCTTCGGAACCTGCAGCCATTACCGTGAAAAAAAGGCTTATACCTTTCCGGATCTGACTGCATCGACCAAACACTATCAGGAATATCACTTTTTCAGAAACAAAATAATTATCGGACGCATATCCGAAAGCCTGATTTTTTATGACAACGCCAATGCCCTCTACGCGGTTGCCGATCGCCTTACGCTGCGTTCGCGCCGGGAATATGCCTCTTTTGACGAACTGTTGAAAATATTTCTGAATATATGCGCAGCGGAACAGACCATCTGATTTTTCACCGACAGTCGACGATTTGTTAGTATGCAAAGGAAAAAACGACTGCGGCAAATGTCACAAATCAAGTGACCACAGCGAGTTAGCAAGGCTTTGCCGAACTTACGAGCCAGACGGACCTCAGTTCGAGCCCTTTTTATATTAATGCAAAAGCTCCCTCTCGGGAGCTTTTGCATTAATCTGGGGCGAACGATGGGGCTCGAACCCACGACAACCGGTACCACAAACCGGGGCTCTACCAACTGAGCTACGTTCGCCATCAGTTAACGATATGGTTTGTACAAACAATATATGATAAAGTCAAGATAAAAATCTCTAAAAAAAACTTTTTCATACACAAAAAATTAATAATTTGTTTTCTATTTTTCCATAAAATTAATAAAAAGAATCCCTATTCAGAAGAGTCCCAAAATGAAGAAGCATTTAAACCGCAATATTTTATCTGTTTTTCGTAATGCCGTCTGTACCATGGCATTGGTTTTTGCATTTTCTTCCCCCTGTCTGGCTTCCACTTCGTCCATCATTATTGACGCCGAAACCGGCGAAGTCCTTTCCTCCAACGCTGCCGACACGTTGCGCTATCCGGCATCGCTAACCAAACTGATGACGCTTTATATCACTTTCGACGCTCTGGAAAAGGGCATTATCCACATGGAAGACGAACTGCCCGTTTCCCGTCGGGCGGCCAATATGGCTCCGTCCAAACTCGGTTTGAAAGCCGGTTCCAAAATCAAAGTCCGCGACGCGGTTATGGCCCTGGTGGTAAAATCCGCCAACGATTGCGCCACCGTTCTGGCAGAAGGCCTGGGATATTCAGAAGAAAATTTTGCCAAAACCATGACCAAGGTTGCCCATGAACTCGGAATGAAAAACACCACTTTCCGCAATGCTTCGGGACTGCCGAACAAGCAACAGAAAACGACAGCCCGCGACATGGCCCTGCTCGGTGCGGCAATGTACCACCACTTTCCGCAATATTACAAGCTTTTTGCCACAAAAAAATTCACCTACAAAGGGCGCACGATTTATACGCACAATCATCTTTTGAAAACCTTCAAGGGCGCGGACGGAATGAAAACCGGTTTTACCAATGCTTCCGGTTACAATATTGTCACTTCTGCCGAACGTGACGGCAAACGGGTAATTGCTGTTACCATGGGCCACAATACCGCCAAAATGCGCGACAAAAAAATTGCCGCCATGATGGACCAGGGACTGACCAAGCTTGCAATGGACACCCGCATCAACAACTCCAACATTTATGCCTCCATAGAAGAACCGATAAAATCTAAAGAATTTGCTTCTGCGGATCCCAGGCAAATCGTGGCTGAAGTATCAGACAGCGTGGAAGAAGCACAGACAGAAAACTCCTGGGGTATCCAAATCGGCGCTTTCTCAAACTATGCCAAAGCCAGAAACTATGCTCTCAGCATAAAAAAAGAAGTAGTAAAAAAAGATGATGAAAAGGTCATTGACGTTGAACCCTGCCAAAAGGGCGCAGCCATTGTATACCGCTCCAAAATCGTAGGCTTTGATAAAAAAGAAGCCGCAAACGCATGTAAGAAGTTGAAAAAGTCAAACAAGTCCTGTATAGTGATCGCAGCAACAAAATCTGAAATCACACTGGCCAACAAACTGTAATGAACGCAGAACAGAGCAATAAAAGAGCCCATATAATTACCATCAGCAATGAAAAGGGCGGAACCGGAAAATCAACCATCTCCATGCATTTGGCTGTTAAGCTTATGATGGAAGGTTTTAGTGTGGCAACCTTTGATCTTGACGGCAGGCAAGGAAGTCTCAGCAAATATATTGAAAACAGAAAAAAATACTGTGAAGCCAAAGGCATTGAACTTCCGATTCCCGAACATACCCGGGTTTTTCCCGAAGATAACTATTACCTGATTCCGCAGGCTCGCGAAAAACTAGCCTTTCAGATTTATGACGCTTCATCCAAATTTGACGCCATAATCATCGATACCCCCGGCACTAAAAACTATCTTTTTGAAGAAGCACACAAATTCAGCGACACGGTCATCACGCCGATTTCAGACAGCCTGATAGATTTAAATGTTTTAGCCGATATAGATTTGGAGAGCGGACGTGTCCGCATGCCCGGCCACTATGCCAACTTTATCTGGGACATGAAAAAATATCTTGCCTCGCAGGGCAAATCCTACCTCAACTGGATTGTCACCGGCAATAAGCTGTCTTCATACAACTCCAAAAACAAAGCGACGGTTTTTTCCTATCTTGAGCGTTTGGCAAAACTTTACGGTTTCCGCTTCACCCCCGGTTTGAAAGACCGCGTCATATACAAGGAGCTTTTTCTTGAAGGGCTGACCGTTTTGGATATGCAAAACGAACACCTGAAAATGAAAATGACCATTTCCCATCTGGCTGCTAAACGCGAAATAAAATCTCTGGCCGAGTTTATCTGCCCGCCCGAAGCCCGCTAGCTTTTTGCATCTGAAAAACGAAATGAGCACTTGTGTTTAGCAACAAAAGTGTTATGTTTGTTTTTATAAAAATACAATTATAACTCGGAGAATATAATGATAAAAACCGTTAAAACCACGCCTTATAATGACCAGAAAATGGGAACGGCTGGCCTGCGCCGCAAATCAAAGGTTGTTATGCAGCCCAATTACGTCGAAAACTTTATGCAGAGCGTTTTCAACACCATCGGCAGCCTGAACGGCAAAACCTTTCTGTTGGGCGGAGACGGAAGATTTTACAATGACATAGCCATTCAGAAAATCATCAAAATGGCTGCGGCCAACGGCGTTTCCAAACTGATCGTCGGACAGAACGGCTACGTTTCCACCCCGGCCGGTTCCAGAATTATTCTCAAAAACAAACTTGACGGCGGCTTTGTGCTGTCCGCATCACACAACCCGGGCGGCATAAACGGAGACTTCGGAATTAAATATGCCAACGAAACCGGCGGCCAAATTCCTTCTGCCGTCAGCGACCGCATTTATCAGGAAACGCAGAAAATCTCCGAATATAAAATTTTTGAAACCGACGACATCAAACTGGATAAAATCGGCCGTCAGAAACTCGGCGATATGGAAATCGAAATCATCGACCCCCTGAACGATTATGTCGAAATGATGGAAAACATTTTTGACTTTGCCGCCTTAAAAAAACTTTTCCAAAGCGGCTTTACCATGAAGTTTGATGCCATGAACGCCGTAACCGGCCCCTATGCCGTCCGCATTTTTGAAGATATTCTCGGCGCGGCCAAAGGTTCCGTCATCAATGCCAAACCGTTGCCGGACTTCGGCGGCCTGCACCCTGATCCAAATCTGCTCTATGCCAAGGAACTGCTCACCATTATGAATGCGGACAATGCGCCGGACTTTGGCGCCGCTAACGATGGCGATGGTGACCGCAATATGATTCTGGGCAAAAAGTTCTTCGTGTCTCCGAGCGACAGCTTGGCAATCCTGACAGATTATTATCCGATTATCCCTGCCTACAAAAACGGTATTTTCGGCGTGGCCAAATCAGCCGCAACCTCAACGGCGGTCAGCCGCGTGGCTAAGGCGCACGACATCGGTTATTACGAAGTTCCGACCGGCTGGAAATACTTTGTCAACCTGATGGATTCCAATCGCATTACCATCTGCGGAGAAGAAAGCTTTGGAACCGGCTCCAGCCATATCCGCGAAAAAGACGGCATCTGGGCGGTTTTGTTCTGGCTCAGTATTATTGCCAAAACCGGAATGTCAGTTGAAGAAATTGCCCTTGACCACTGGAAAAAATACGGCCGCAGCTACTACCTGCGCTATGATTTTGACGGTCTTGACACCAAAGCGGCCGACTCTTTAATGGCAGATTTGGAAAACAAGCTTCCTTCTCTGGTTGGCAACCACTACGGCGAATATAAAATCACTCAGGCTCAGCCGTTCGTGTACAATGACCCGGTCGACCACAGCAGTACCAAAAACGGTCTGATCATCAACTTTGAAAACGGTTCCCGCATTGTCTACCGGCTTTCGGGCACCGGTAGCAGCGGCGCAACCTTGCGCGTCTACCTTGAAAACTACAATCAAACGGATTTCAAAGAAGACCCGCACGAAATGCTGGAAGATTTGCTCGAGATAGCCATGGAAGTTGCCGAAATCACGGCCAGAACAGGAAAACAGCACGCCGATGTCATCACTTAGAAAGCTGATATTTTTGCTCATTCCGGGCGTTTTTTTCCTCTGCTCTCAGGCTTGGGCCGGCTTGAGCGGATTTACTTCTGCCAACCCATATACCCGGGAAGAGGAAATTCTGAAAATAGATACGCCGCCCGTAAATATTCCCAATTATCGCCAGGAAATGCGTGATAATGTTACTATGCTCAGCGACTATGCCAAAGGACGCAACCCTGATTTTGAAATTATCGTTCATGAAGGACGGGAACTGTTCAAAAAAGGATTATGGGAATACCACCTGCAGGGATACAATGAGGCCCGCCGGCTGGGTTATGATGCCAAAGATCCGACTTTTCTTGCCAGAATAAAAGACCTTTCGCCGGAGTTTCAGACCATAGGAACCGGTGCCCGCGCCTATATGAAACAGATAGATGCCGTCGCGCTGAACAACTACTTTTGCAGTCGGCAGGACTTTACGCCGCCAAACAGTCTGAAATTGATTTCGATTGACAAATGCCCGAATGAAGACGCTTTTGATGAAGCTATCCAGGATTCGGTCGGCAGAAGCGCCCTGCTTTATGCTTTTACCTCGCCGCAATATGCATTCAAAAACATCCGCAACCAGATAATTATCAACGAAAACGCCAAAAACGTCTTTTCTCTGGATCAGGCGCAGAACATCATTTTTTTGCTGGACACATCAGAATATCCTGACAAATTTGCTCTGATAGAGGACATTCGCAACGCCAACTATGATATTGTCGTCCTCCCGGCCTTTGTAAACGGCGTCCCGTTCACCAAAGAAGAAGTCAACAGCCTCAAGTTCAAGAAAAACGGCACCAGACGCCGGATTATTGCTGCTTTCAACATATCGGAAACCGATGACGGACAATATTATTGGCAGCCGGAATGGCGCATCGGCTCCCCAGAGTGGCTGAAAAGGCTTTCTTTTGTAGATAAAGACGGAATTTTGGTGGAATATTGGTCGCCGGAGTGGAAAAATATAATCTCTAAATATTTTAAGGGGATTGTTGACCTTGACTTTGACGGCGCATTTCTGACCGGTTTGGAAAACTACCGTTACTTTGAGCAGCAGACTCCTCTGGAATAAGGCCGCAATATGAACGAAATTGAAGTTTTAGACATTTCCCGCGAAGCAATTTTCACCCTAATCAAGGTTGTTTCGCCGATTCTGCTTGTAGCCCTGCTTATTGGTTTGATTGTGGGCATTTTTCAGGCTTTGACTCAGATTCAGGAAATGACGCTGGCCTTTGTGCCCAAAATCATTGCCGTTTTTGCCACCATCATCCTGCTGTTCCCGTTTATGCTCAATCAAATGCGTACCCTCAGCGAAGGCTTGTTTGACAAAATAACCAACGGCGGATAACAGCCATGTCTCAGCTTCTTGACCTTGAACTATACAAATTTATGCTGATATTTTTAAGGATCGGCGCAGCCGTTATGTTGATGCCGGGCTTCCGTACGGCCTACGTCAACACCAATGTCCGCTTGTGCTTTGCCTTGGCACTTTGTTTTATCTTGCTGTTGCCGCTGGCGCCCAACCTTCCGCCTCGTCCCGATTCTTTTGCCGAAACCATACGCATCGTTATAAGCGAAATAACATTTGGTGTTTTTCTTGGCGTCTTTATGCAGATTCTTTTCTCAGCACTCAATCTGGCCGGCAACATCGGCGGGCAGGCCATCGGTTTTGCCAATGCCCAGATTTTTGACCCGGCTTCCCAAAACCAGTCTGTCGTCATAGACTCCTTTCTGAGCATAACTGCTCTGACAGTCATCTTCATTACCGACCTTCATCACCTGATGCTGAGTGCCGTTATTGACAGCTACCGCCTGTTTCCGGTCGGAAACGTCCTCCCTGTCGGCGATTTTTCCAATGCCTTAAGCTCGACACTCAACCAAAGCTTCATAATGGGCTTTAAGATCGGTTCGCCGTTTATTGCCTTTACTATTATCTTCTATGTCGGCATGGGATTGGTTTCACGACTAATGCCGCAGCTGAACATTTTTTTCCTGTCCCTGCCTTTGCAAATTTACTTGGGGTTGGGACTTCTTTTCATCACTGTCCCGATCATAATCATTTGGTTCACCAAATATTTTGAAGACGGCATACGGCAATTTATAAACTAGGAGGCCCATGGTAGCACCTGAAGAAGAAGACGAGGCCTCCAAAACCGAAGAACCTTCGGAACGAAAAATCGAAAAGGCCAAAGAAGAAGGCGATACTGCCGTCTCACAAGACGCCAAAAGCTTTCTGATGTTTATAGCCATGCTCTTTGTCGTATGGCTGGTTTTTCCGCTGATGATGAAATGGTTTTATGCTTTTTCGGTAAAATTTATTGAAGACCCGCAAAATATTCCGACCGATTACAAACACATCCGGTTGTTGCTTGTTAATACTGGTTTGGCAATGCTTAAGATTATGGCTATTCCGTTCGTTATATTCATCGTTTTCGGCGTTACGGCCAGCATTGCCCAAACCGGTTTTATCTACGCTCCCAAAAAACTGGAGCCCAATTGGAACAAACTCAACATTTTTGCGGCACTGCCCAACTTCATCAATATGAAAAAAATCGTCGAAAGCTTTAAGGGCATCATCAAAATCTCCGTCATCGGTTTCATTGCCGTTCTGGTCGTCAAGCCCTATCTGGGCAAGGTAGAACTGCTGCCGACCATGGACACCATGGCTGTTTTAAGATTTATTCATAAAATCGTGATATTGTTAATATTCACGGTGGTTATTGCCGTTCTGGTCATTGCTGTGGCCGACTATGTCTACCAGCGCTATACGCACCTGAAAAAACTGCGTATGACCAAACAGGAAGTCAAGGACGAATACAAGCAAATGGAAGGCGACCCGATGGTCAAATCCCGGATTCGTCAGGTTCGTATGGAACGGGCCCGCCACCGCATGATGGAAAATGTCCCCAAAGCCGACGTCGTTATTGTCAACCCGACGCATTACGCCGTTGCTCTGGAATATAAGATGGAAGAAATGGACACGCCGGTCGTTGTTGCCAAAGGTATTGATTTTATTGCGCTGAAAATCAGAGAACTGGCAGAAGAACACGATATACCGGTGGTCGAAAATCCGCCGCTGGCCCGTGCGTTGTTCGCCAGCGTCGAAATAGATCAGGCCATTCCGCCTGAACACTTTAAAGCCGTAGCCGAGGTAATTGGATATGTTATGCAGCTCAAAAATCAATAATCGTCCGGACAAACTTTTGAAAAACCGGTTGATTAAACTGGCTTATTCGCTGGTGGGGCTGACGGTTGTCATCATTCTGCTGTTTTTGTATCCGCAATATTTTCTACAGCTCGTTTTTGCTACTTTGGTACTGACGACCGCCTGCCTGACTCTGACCATCAAAACCCTGTCCGCAGCCGAACACGCCATGAGTTACGGCGGCTTTGCCAATGAAATCATTAAAAACGACTTCAAAATCAAACGCATTGAAAACGCCCGCGGAGAAGCCGTAATACAAAACGCCCCGGCAGAAGAAATGTTCCAAAAACAAACCGTTTTATGCTTTATTGAACAAAATCTTAACAACAATGCTCTCAACAAAAATGCTCTCCAGACGCTGCAAACCGCCTGCAACAACCTCTGTCCGGAAAAGGTGACGCTTTCTTTATCCCTCCACCGTCAGGAAAACCGTGTCTTCAGCGACGAAGAATGGTTTGAAGTCAGCGTCCGTCCGATTTTTCTCAAAAAGTCGGATATTTTCAACGGCCCGTTTTCCATCAAGGCCATCAAAAAAGACACTTTCCTGTTTTGGAATCTGAAAAACATTACCGCCGTCAAAAACATGGAAAGCATTTTTCAGGAAGAGCACCGCAATCTGCATGACTTTCTGGACTATCTCCCGATCGGGGTTTATACCATAGACCGCGACCACAAAATAGAATATGCCAACCACGCCTTAGCCAAGTTTCTGGGAACCAGCCGCGAAGAACTGGCCGGAAAATGCCTGAACGATTATCTGGCGGTCGATTCTTCCATCCCTGAACACCATTCCCGCTGGCACGGCCCCGTATATTTCAAAACGCCGGAAGCCAACGCTGCCGAGACTCTGCTCTTTCAGGAAAGGTACAAAGACCGAGGCATGGCCAAAGCCCGCGGCGTTGTCGTTACCAACATCCCGACCAGTCACGAGCTCAAAAACAATCTCAGCCACGCCTATGACAAGATCAGCTGGCTGTTCAACTTTGCGCCCGTCGGCATTATCTTCATCGGCATTGACGGAGAAATCAAAGATTGTAACCCGCAGGCCTGCGAATTCTTAAATAATAACCTCGACAAGTCACTGCTCCTGAACCACAGCATTTTCGATTATGTCACTACTGAAGACGCCGGCGCCGTCCGCAAAGAATTTGCCAAAATCGGCACATCCCGCAGCGCAACGTCCCGCATAGACGTCCACATCAAACGGGAAGACGAAGAAAAAATAGCGCTGACCTATATTTCTCCGATGAAGAAGTTCTATTCCGACGATATTGAAAATTCTGACGGCTTGGTCTTGTATATGATTGATGCCACCAAGCAAAAATCGCTGGAAATCCAGTTTGCTCAGGCTCAGAAGATGCAGGCGGTCGGTCAACTGGCCGGCGGCGTCGCACATGACTTCAATAACCTTCTGACCGCCATGATCGGTTTCTGTGACCTGCTTTTGCAGCGGCACGGCGTCGGCGACCCGTCCTTTGCCGACCTGATCCAAATTAAACAAAACGCCAACCGTGCGGCGGGACTGGTTCGACAACTTCTGGCGTTCTCGCGCAAACAGCCGCTCAAGCCCAAGCTGATTGACGTAACCGAAAATTTCATTGAATTAAGCCATATGCTCAAACGTATTCTGGGTGAGCAGATTGTTCTGAAATTCCACCACGGAACCGATCTGGGCTATATCCGCGTTGACCCCGTGCAGTTTTCGCAGGTCATCATCAATCTGGCCGTCAACGCCAAAGACGCAATGAAAGGCAGCGGCACCTTATATATCAGCACCAGAGTCGAACCGCTGACCGAACCTTACCAGTTTGGCTCCGACATCGTCAAGCCCGGAGAATTTGTCGTTATTGACGTCAAAGATTCCGGCTGCGGCATTCCCAAAGAAAACCTTAACCGCATTTTTGAACCGTTCTTCTCCACCAAACAGAACGTCGTCGGCTCCGGAACCGGCCTTGGCCTGTCTATGGTATACGGCATTGTCCGCCAAACCGAGGGCTTTATCAAAGTTGACTCCGTCGTCGGTGAAGGAACCACCTTCTCCATTCATCTGCCGCGTTTCGAAACCAATATCGAAGCGGACGACCAACAGCACCAGACGCAGGAAATCGTCACCGCCAAAGACGGCACCCCGGTATTAACGGTTCAGGAAAAGGTCAAGTCTCCGATAGCCATTAACGAAAAGCTGATTTTCGGTCTCAACCTCTCAACGGCCATTGACCGCAAGGAAACTTCCGGCAAAGAAACTTTTGATACGCACATTTTGTTCGTGGAAGATGAAGATTCCGTCCGTACCTTTGCCGTTCGCGCGTTAAAGAAAAAAGGCTATGACGTCGTCGGCTGCAACTCCGCGGAAAACGCACTTGAATATCTCGAAAAGAATACCAATTTCGATTTGTTGATTACCGATATGGTCATGCCCGGCAAAACCGGCGCCGAACTGGCCGCCATAGTCAAAGAAAAAATCCCCGGCATCAAAGTTATCTTGGCCTCTGGATATTCGGAAGAAATCGCCCGCCGTGAACTTTCCGATGCCGAAAATTTTGAATTTATGGCCAAGCCTTTCAGTTTGGGAGACTTGACGGCTAAGGTTTTTGATGTATTAAATAAAGACAGTTAACAACAACATTGGAAAACAATGCAGACCGCTCAACAACTACCGCTGGAACTTCCGCACCGCCCGGCCTTGGGCAAAGAAGACTTCCTGATTGCCAACTGCAATCTGGAAGCGGTAAAACTTATTGACAGTTGGCCGGACTGGAGTTTTTTTGCCGCTTGCATCTACGGCAGCGAAGGCTGTGGCAAAACGCATCTGGCGAATGTTTTTTCCAACCGGGTTTCTCTGCTGACCAACTATCCCTATAAGCTTCCCTGCGTCAAAGCGTCCGCGCTCCGGCTCGAAAGTGTGCATGAACTCTTCAGGCAAAATCCGTGCCTGATTGTTGAAGAACTGTCGCCAGATATTAACGAAGAAGCGATGTTTCATCTTTATAACCTCTACCGCAACGAAGGTGGAAACATACTGTTTACGGCCGAAGAAGCTCCCGCCAGAATGTGCTTCAAGCTTAAAGACCTGCAATCCCGCCTTAACATCATTCCCTCGGTAGAAATCAAGGCGCCCGATGACGAACTTTTGTCCAGCCTTCTGGTTAAACTTTTTATGGATCGGCAGATTATGGTTTCACCCGAAGTGATAAACTACCTGCTGAATAATATGCAGCGCTCTTTCGCCTACGCCCGCAAAATCGTGGCTGAAATTGATAATTTGTCCCTGGCCCGCAAACGCGCCGTCACCGTTCCTCTGGTAAAAGAAGCCATGTCGCTTCTGGACAACAACCCTCAGGGGGAACTCTTCAATTTATAACGCCGGATAACTGTTACAATAATGTTACAGTTATATTAACTTTGATATTCCGTCACAAAATAACATTGCTTTTTAAAACAAATGGATTTAAAATTAGTCCATGGGCTTTGGCCTATAATGTGTGTGTGAGGTGTATTATGATAAAATTTTCAAGGATATTTTTAATATCCGGCGTGCTCATATGTATGAACACACCGGCTTATTCATTGGATTTAAATACGCCGGGAATAACCGGAGATTTAAATCTTAGCTCAAACATCAATTCAAACTCTTCTTATCAGCTAGCCGGCCTGACATGGCTACCGAAGATAAAAGACAGCGAAGTCGGCCCGACCGGCAACGACATGGGATACAACGCCAATCAGGGCGCAGACTGTTCCGGCTACAAATATTCAACGTCAAACTGCAAAGCCAACAATCAGGAGCCTCTGGGCACCCAATGTCTTTACAACCACAAGCTTTTTGACAACTGCGGATGCAACACCGCAAAATT
>CABUUO010000011.1 GCA_902494875.1 uncultured Pseudomonadota bacterium | reverse complement strand
TGGCTGGCGATTTTGTTGATAGGCGGATGTACTCTGATAGTAGAACAGAGTAATCTTGTTTCCTTAAATGATTCTTCAGAATTCCGCCTTCTGGATGAACAGGTATTCATACGCTCGTGCCGTCAGCTTAAGGAAGAAAGCTATGATATTTTCTATGCGGCGGAAAATCAGAAATGTCTGAAAGAGAATGCCAAACAAATGCAGAAGCTCTCCGAACAGATTGAGCAGACGAATGATTTAATTAAGAAAGAGAAACTTCTTGATGATGTATTGGCAAGTTCTGAAAAGTTTGATGCCTGTAAAATATCTAAGGGGTTAACTGTTGCTGGTTTTGCTGAACAATCTAATGACAGCGCTGTTGCATACTGGAAGCGTGATAAAATAATCGCCTATTTTACCCAAGTCTATCAGATTTGTGAAAACGGAGAATATTTTAATAAGAATGACGGAAACCGTATTGTTGCGGATTATCAAACTGTGGCGCGGCAAAAAGAGAAAAATACGCCGAAAATAGAAAAATTTAAGGAATTAAAAAGCGAAATTTCCTCTCAAAATCAGATGAATAAAAAGATTGCGGCACTTTTATCCGGGGACAATCCGATTATAAGAAAAATGCAGCAGGCGGCTCCTGATTTTATGCGGGTAAAGGTTAATGAATGTCCGATTATCTTCTTTGTACAGTTTCTCAAGGAAAATGCGGCAATGCTTAATTCTGATTTTGCCTTTGCTGACAACTATCAGTTTATGAAAAAAGGCGCAGACACGCTTGTTTTGACTGTCGGCGATATCCAATATACGTTCCTGAAAAAAGGAAAAAACAGCGCGGATGTCATCGTTGTTAAAGATGTTGACCAATGGGGCAATCAAATAATCAATAAAAGCACTATTCTAAATAATATTGACGTTTCCTCATCGTGTTGGGGGTATGTGAGATGAGGTGATGTTATGAGACTAAGTATTTTTATTCGCGGGTATAGAATATAATGCAGATATAAAGGTATTTGAGGTTGATAAAGATTATAAATCAATACAGAGGAAGTATCATCCACCGATTGCAAAGCCTGAGAAAAACTAATTGAAGACTTATTGTTTTTTATGTAGTTAAAACTTCATTATCGTGATAGAAACTCGCCGTTCTCATTTATCAAATGTTCTCCACGGATAATCTCTAGTTCTCTAATAAATAATAAGACTTTGTCATCTTGAGTATTATAGATTGTGTTTAATATATCAAGCAACTCATAATAAGAATATGTTTTTAGCATGTTTGCAACATAGCGATAATGCCAAATATTTAACTCTGAAGCTATGACTTTATTCAAAAATTTAATATGTATAGGCTTATGCTCAGTACTGCTTGTTTTACTAAAACTATACAATAAATCTTCAAATTTGATTTCTGGGGACTGCTCCATTTTATTTATAGATTTTAATGGAAATAAGTTTAATGCTTTTGCAAAGACCTTTGTTATTAAAGGAGCCAATATCCGGCTATTAATCATTCTTTCAAATAATTGATCATTATATTCTGTAAGAGGTTTTATTTTATCAAGAATGTTTTTAGCCTTTATGTCGTCTTCTTTATAGATATTAAGAACTATATGAATAGAGTAATCAGAGCTTTCCGCTATAGTTTCCGGTAAGAATGGGTCATTGGGATTATTTTGAAAACAGGAGATAAGTAAGTAATCTTTAAAAGGTATACTACTATGAAGTGTTTTAATTTCCAAATCTATTTTATATTTATCTTTCCATTCCTCGTAAAGCTTAATTATCTTTCTTACATGATAAGCTGGTATGTTAGGGTTTCTCATAAAGAAATTAGCTATTGATGCAAATCCTGTAGCTTTTACCCGGCTTATCGCCACCAAAGCATCTTCAAAAGCCATAGGTTCCATGGGACTTTCAAAGCGAGAAAATATTTCATTTATTATACTTTCTGGTGCTTCTTTTAAATATTTCATCGCTTTTAAAGTCGAAATATAATGTATTCCTCCGAAAGATATTGGAAGCTTATTTACTAATTCTTCTACGATATTATTTCCATGTCTAGTTACTAAGACATGCCACCCTTGTTGATCATAACCATTCTCAATCCACTGTCTTGCCGTGTTATCATCAATTTTGGGAGAAAAAGCTCTTTCTAGTTCATGATAACAATGATCTCCGGTCTCTTTCTTTTTTGAAAAGGCAATTTTTTGAAACTCTGCAATCCATGGATCGCCTAGTTTAGTAATAGCAAAACATAAGTACTCTTTAGATTTATTATCCATAATAGGGAATCGAATTAATAAATTTTGAAAAGCAAGATTATCTCCACTGGCCACAAGGTATTGGTTTATATTGTACCATGAGCTTTGTCCTTCATTTACTAAAACCTCATAATTATCTGATAACCAGTGTGCTAACTCAATATTGGGTTCACGATTCAACAAGTATTTGAGTTTGTATGAAAACTTTTTCATAAAATCAAATAAATGAGGTTTACACCATTCCGGTATCTTATTTGTGCACGCCAAAGCGATTCCTATTATTTGCAAATTGCGTTTATTTACAAAAGTTTGTTCTAACCAAGGAAGCCATTCGGACGTTCCAGATGTTGTCAAGGCATCAAATAATAGCCAAGCGCCCTCTTTATCAACAAACTCTGATAAATAGTTTTTTAGAGAAAACAATTTATCAGGAGAAAAGATGTTTGAAATATTTTGAGGAGTTATTTTTTCTTTACAAATTTCGGTAATAACAGACAGCGCCTTTTTGATAAACTTTTCATTACCCGTTTCAATAACTGATGCTGCTGCTCTATATCGTACAGCAATTCGTTCATCTTTTAGCATTTTATCCAAAAGTTGATTAACATTGATATTCGTTTTATTTTCACTAAGCTTGGATGCTAAAGATATATCTAAAGCAGAAATTTCCTTAATTTCATCATCGGATGCTCTTTCTCCTGATTGTTGAGCCAGCATTATGCTTTCTCGGGTACTGAGGTTTACAACGCTCTCTTTTAATCTATTGTTTTGAAATATTCCAACTCCACCTAACCAACTCCAATAGAGATCATGAACAGGAAAAACGTTTTTATTTCTTTCAATAATAGTTCCCAACTGTTCAAGCATGTGCGTTGCTTCAGAAATATTTGTATTTTTTGCACACTTTTTGAGTTCTGTTATAAAACTTAGATATGAACGATCTCCTGAGATTACCATTGACGCAACAGCATTGTGAAGAGCTGTTTCAAATCCTTCTGGGAATCGCTTATTTATCAGTTGATTTTGAAATTTGTGTAATAATTCGCCTGGAGAGGTGCCTCCACCAAGAAAAATGTATAATATAAGAGTTAGCGGTAGATTTAGCAGACCTAGGATACTGTCTGGAGCATTTATATTGCTTTGCTTTAACACTTTCAATATCGTAGGTTTATCTATAGGTTCTAATTCCCATACATGGAAATTGGCATCGCTAGCTTCAATATAACGTGTATTTGCGATTACATTAATATCACCCAAAGAACGTATAGCTTTTAGACGTTCTGATGTTGATTGACCTATTGCAAATTCAGACCATCCGTCCAAGAGCAAACAGACATTAGGATTATTCATGACGGAATTGGTATCAAGCTTAGGATATATATTTGTTAAGATTGATAAAACTTCATCCCATGTGTTTAATCCTCCTATTGGAAGAAATATTGGGATAATATTTTTTGTTTCGAGCAAATCTTTTGCTGTTTGCCATAAAGAATATGTCTTTCCACTGCCTGGAGGGGCGAAAAACAAGTTATGTTTATGTTCTTTAATAACATCTGATATAAAACAACGATTGGGAATTTCTTTTTCATTGGTTGTATTCTCTATTACAAAACGATTATAGCCACTTAACATTTTATGGGCATTTGAAACATTGGATGGCACATGGCTAAACAATAATGAAAGATCTGAAGGTTTAGAGGCTGATAAAAGTTTTTCTGCCAATTTTCTGAGTTCATCATCTTTTAGCCGGACTTTTGTTACTTGTTGAGCCTGAGATGCAAGATCAACCAAGACTTGAGATGGGACATCTGAGCTTGTAGCTTCTTGGAAGCAATCTATAAAGTCTTTTCGGGTTAGCATTCTTGTCTCTGATGTTATAATATGATTTAGTATTTTAGAAACTAAAACATCATAACTCTTTCTTGCAGCTTTGGGTGTTGAGTTAACGAGACTTCTTATTGCTACTAGCTTTTCTTTGTTTTCTTTGATAATGTCATTATAGCTTTTAGCTCCACAGATAAAGTTTAGACTACGTATGAAATTCTTTAATTCATAACTCGTGGAATTCTCTATAAAATCTAGAAATTCTATATTGTTACTGAAACGTACTTTTAGAGCAGACCGAAGCTCTTCTATGTCATTATCTTGTGCAGATATCCAAATTTCTATCCCTTTTCTCTTGTTTGGTAGAGGATTGTCCTTTTCCTTACCAATTGGGGAAGTAGTTAAAAAATTTATCTTTATGTTTTTGTTTGGATTTACTCTTCTTAAATCAAAGAGCTTTTTTATAGCATTTATTACATCATTAGAATTCAAGGTAACAGAGCCAGATTCAGATGTATCTTTTATTTGAGTGGCTTCAAGAGTTCTAAATACTCCATTGTTTGTTTTCAAAATCTTTGCGTAATCTTCTGCAATTTCAAGATACAATTCTTCATTATCAGACAAATCTATCCATGCCGAAGCTGTTTGATGGATTTGATATGCATACCCTCGAAGAGGGTCAATTGCTTGTCGTTTCTTTTCGTTTTCAGGAAGAGAAAGCCCTGCTATATTTAGTATTTTTCCACTCAACTATCATTACCTTATAAATCAGTTTATCTTATAATATTGCAGCCTTTAGTATATTTGAATAAATTATATTAACCTATTAATCTATACCCAAAATTAATTTGACACAAATAATATAAAATACCACATATTTATGTTAAGCATAACTAAAAGGACGATTGGAATGCTTTTGAATATCAAAATAAATACTTTCTGCTATTCTTTCGCAGTAATATTGAGCAAGCTCTTCTTGTGATTTCGTTTTCAATATGTTGATGTTTGGATCATTTTCCAAAAAATTAATAAGATTTTCTTTTGTAGATTCATTATAAGTTTCATACAATGTATCGTAAATTTCTAACATTCCCATTTTATCAAGTTGTTTTGTGTCGTTAATTTTATCACTAATTTGCTTCCTTAGTTTTCTATACTCTTCTAAATCATCTTCTGTTAATGAAATAAATTTTATTGCAGATTTATTTCTTCCTATATAGCGAAATATTGCGTAAATTTTTTTCTTATATTCATCAACAATAATATTCTCCAGTATAGCATCAGCAATATTTTCGTCTATGTACGGTAGCTTATATGTGCAGCCTATTGTTAATCCAGCCAAAGATGACATCTTACATATTTCGCTTACTAAATCTTCACTAAAACCTGAAGGAATGTCGTAAACATTTCTAAAAAGTTTTTGTATTTGAATAATATCGAAGTGTTTTTTTCTGAATTCAATGGCTTCATGCAAGCTCCTAGCTTGATTTCTCGTAAATTCAGGTATATTGAAGCCTCTTATTAGAACAGAACTTTGGATATTATTTGAGTGTTCTTTAAAATAATGTGGGTTATTGGTTACGAATATATAGGCAGTTTCATCTTTAGTTTTTTCAAGATCATTTAAGATAATGTCTGTTTTGTCAAAGAGCTTGTTTCCTTCTTCAAAAGAGTCTACAGGAAAGTTAATGTCAACGAATATAATTCTCTTATGTTCTGCTTTTTTATGTAAGGCTTTTAAAACACGCCATTTTACAGATATATTGTCTATATTATCATTGTCTTTTTTGCTTCTTAGTTTTGCTTCAACAGAGAACTTATTTCCTGTTTTCCTATTTGTAGCCGTAAATTCGCAATGTGATGTGTCTGTATCGGCTTCATCTTCTAATTCTATATCAAAACCTGATTGTATAAAGACAGCTGCTACAAAAGTTTCATATAGAGCCCCAAAGAATTGATCTTTACTTCTCAATCTTTTAAGTAAACGTTCTTCTAGTTTTACATTATGGCTAAGTAAGTATATATTGTGTGCGAGTTTCAGAAAAGATAAAGCCGAGCCAGTTAATGGTGCACTCCATATTTCGGTTTTGCTTTTATCTTCTCCTGTCTTTCTTTGTATTTCTGCAAGCTCATGAAGCCATTTAAGAATGGGATGTCTTGTTTCCTCTGGTTCTTGACTTTCTTTTCTGAACCACTCTAAAGTAAGCTTCTGCTTTAAATAATGTACTAAAAAATCATGAAAAGTGAGCCCTTCAAAAGTATGTAGTTCATCTCCGACAAGTACGGCTCTTTTGCCTGCAAATGTCGTTGAGATAATAGGACGTCCTTTTGAAGCACTGTTTATTTTCATTAATGAATCCTTTGAAAAATTTACAATGTAGATACCTTGAGCAATATCGTTTTTGCTTGAAACCTCAATTTCTTTCAAGTTACTGATTATGATACTGGAGATTATATGGAATTACAAGATTTGAAAAATTCTATTGCATCATAAAATAGAGAATAAGGCACACCTATCAGAATAATATGGTATAAAAGAATACAATCTTCACTTGGTAAATGATAAAACTCAGTATCTAACAGCAAAGAAGCTAGCAAAAATAATCCGATAATGGCTAAAAAATTTGAAGAGTTAAATATTTATAAGAGTTATAACAAAGCAAATATGTAACAAAGTTTTCCTGTTATTGAGTTTAAATTCCCTGTTAATTCTTAGAGAAATTGCAGGTCTGTTGCCTGTAGAGGCTTAGGACGCAATTGATACAGCCATGAGTGATTCTCAAAATGCCCCTGAAAAGTACTAAATTTCCTTGTAGATTCCTTGTTATTAGGGGATGGGCAATGATACGTTTGTAATCCCGAGGTAGGAAGGATTTAGTTTGACTTTGCAAAAATAGTGATGGTACACTTTTTATACGATTAGTTATATTGTGGAGAATAGAATATGGTTAGAAATGATTTGCCTAATTTATTGTATGAAACTATTAAATCTTTAGGAGGTAAAGCTTCCATGATGAATATATTCCGCGAATTCTGGAAGCTTTATGCGAGCAAATTAAATCCTTCTGAAGATATGTTTTATACATGGAATTATGATATTCGTTGGGCCGCAACAGAATTAAGAAAAGAGGGAAGAATGAAGCCTGCTTATTCGAAAGAGAATCCGGGAGAATTAGTTGATGAAAGTCCGAAAGGGATCTGGGAAATTATTTAATCATTGCTCTTTCGTATGCTCAATACCGTTGAGGTTTACTACACCGCCATTTTAATTAAAAAGACGCTTAGAAACAGCGTCTTTTTTCGTATCCGGTGGAAATGCGGGGAGATTTTGGAGCAGAAAAGCAACAGATATAAAAAGATCTTGACTTTGAGTATACTCTAAAAGGTATGCTGATAAATATCGTGAAAGAAACGCTGGTGTGCAGATGTAATTTTATAAAAGATACTTTAATGTCCACAGCGGCTGTTGCCGGAAATTCTGTATCGGGGTATTGGGGGGAAGGTTCTTTTTTTGAGGATAATTTTAGTGTTGACCGGCGGTTGTTATAAAAAGGTATATTGGTTGATATTTTATTATTGCCGGACATTGTCAGCCGGCCGTTGCCAGCAGTACCGATCTATCGGTTATTTAAATAAGGTGTTTGTAATCCACACGTAAGTATGCGTGAAACGGAGAATAGAATGTTAATGTGGTATGTAATTCTTGTGATTGTTGTTATTTCGACTGTTTGCGGGCTTGTTTATCTGGGCAGCCGTGTTGCTTGTTTTGGCCGGAGAGACGGAAAAGATTCCGGCGCGCATCGGCGTAACAGAATTGTCGGTTTCAGTATTGTTCTACTCGTTTTTGTCGTCCTAAGCCTGTTGATGAATTTGATGAATGCCATTGTCTGCCTTTTGCATTTTGTGGTCTTGTGGCTATTGAGCGATTTAACGTTTAGTTTGATGCAGAGAATCAGGAAAAGACCGTTTGCTCATTATTATGCCGGGTGGACGGCGATTTTGTTCAGCGTCGTTTCTCTGGCGGCAGGGTGGTATCTGGATCATCAGGTATGGGCTACTTCATATGTCATCGAATCGGATAAGGTAGGTAATCGTCTGCGTTTGATTGTTTTTGCCGACTCTCATATCGGCACGACTTTTGACAGCAGCGGTTTTGCTCGTCATCTCCGGCGGATGCAGGCATATCAGCCGGATGTGGTATTGATTGCCGGTGATTTTGTCGATGACGGAACTTCGCGGGATGAGATGACTGCCTCCTGCCGGGCTTTGGGGCAGCTTGAGACGAAATACGGCGTTTACTTTGCCATGGGCAACCATGACAAAGGTTATCATGATCCGGCGGCGAGAGGTTTTACCGGCGATGATTTGGTCGCCGAACTGCAAAAAAACAAAGTCAGGGTTTTGCAAGATGAAACGGTATTGGTTGGCAATAGGTTTTATGTGGCGGGAAGGAAAGACGTTTCCGAGATTCTGCGCGGCGGTTTCCGGGTTGAGACCGCAGAACTGCTCCGGGGATTGGATACGGAAAAGTTTGTTGCAGTTGTTGATCATCAGCCCAATGATTACGAAAAACAGGCGGCGGCCAAAGCTGACCTGGTCGTTTCCGGGCATACGCACGGCGGACAGCTGTTTCCGCTGAATAAAGTCGGAGAATGGATTGGTGCCAACGACAAAACTTATGGTCACGAACGGCGGAATGTGACTGATTTTATCGTTACGTCGGGACTTTCTGACTGGGCGATTAAATTTAAGACCGGCACCAAGTCTGAGTTTGTGGTGATCGATATTGTTCCGCGCGGTGCTTCAGAAAGTTGAGCCAAGGTTTTAACGGAAAACCTTAATGCGGTTAATTGAATGATTTTTGCCGGTATTTTTTATCGGTGAGAAACGTTAGGTCAGTTTATATTATACTATGAATGATTATAGCCAAAGGGTCGATTGCGGAAAAACAAAGAAACAGCTATAATAAAAAATAATCGGAAAATTAATAAAATCTCAAGAAAATAATGATTGTATTTTTTTAGTGTGGTTATGCCAATTTGAGAGATTTGAACGATGAATTTTTTTCAGAAAAAGAATGTGAATTCCTCTTCTGCTTCTGTCGCGGGTAATGCCGGCAACCGGTTGGGCGTTCACTCCAGTCAGGATCTGATTAAGGCCATGTCGGGCGGAGAAGCGCCGAAACCTCAGCCCAAGCCTGTTGAGACTCCGGTTTCTTCACAGTCACAAACGCAGCAGCAACCCAAGCCTTCTGCGCCGGTTCAAAATACGGTTCAGCCGGCGGTTTCCAAACCGGAGACCAAACCTGCCGACGAAAGCAGAGTATCGGTTACAGCTCCGACCGACGAAGGACTGATTAACGATGTTAAGTTTTCCGACGTTTATATTACGCCTGACAAAAAATGTTATGTCTGGGGGGCTAAAACCGATTGCGGACTGAAAGTTATTTCGTTTACGGACTTTCCGAAATTTTTCAGTAAAATCGAAGAGGCTTATGACGGCAAAAATCGTAGTTATCTTCTGAATTATGAAGGGCGCAACTATCGTGTGGAAAGAACCATTGCATTAGACGGTCCGCAATATTGTGCCCGTAAAATGCCGATTTCGGTTCCGAATCTGAAAGATTTAGGGTTGCAGCCGGGAATTTATAACCATCTGATCTCGCTAGCCGGCGGCTGCGGTTTGATTCTGTTGGCCGGTGCAACGGGGTCGGGCAAAAGTACGACGGTTTCGGCTCTGCTTAAAGAATATCTGCAACAAAAAGGCGGATATGCGTTTACGATTGAAGATCCGATAGAGATGCCGCTGGACGGCGTTTATGTTACGCCCAATGCGGAACTGGGGCTTTGTAAACAGACCACGCCGCCGGACGGAATTTGGGAAGAGGGCATTAAATCAGCCCTGCGTTCAAAACCGCGTTATGTTTATCTTGGTGAAATCCGCTCTCCCGACGTGGCCAGCGAAGCTTTGCGCGCCGCGACTTCCGGGCACCTTGTTTTGTCGACGATTCATGCCAACAACGTCAGTGATGCGGTGAATGCGCTGGTTAAATATGCCGCCTCCAGCGGTATCAGCGAGGAAATGGCTTATGAGCTGGTTGCCAACGGATTTTTGGCCTGTCTGCATCAGGTGTTGGAAGGAGCTCCCAAAAGAGCCCGCGTAACATATTTGTTTGCCAATCCGGACGTTAATGCCGGTTGCCAGGTTCGCGGAATGCTGCGAAGCGGCAAGCTTAATCTGGCAACCATTCTGGAACAGCAACGGGTCAAGATAGAACGCAATATTCCGTTGTTTTCTTAGGAATTACGCCGCTTAAGCGAACCGTTTTGCTTTAGTCAAGCGGTGCGTCTTTCATACCCAAACGGCCGATAAACGGAAGTTTGAGTGCCGGGCGGAGAAAGTCGATGCCGAATGTCAGACCCAAAATGTTTATCTCTATGCCTTCGGCTTTACCGACGGTTGCTCCCAGCGCGCCAAAAAGCGAAAACTGCCAACCGCTGCCGCTTTCCGAACGACCGAAGAAATCGCCGCGGTTTATCCAGTCTTTACCGATGGCATTGGGCGGCAGTTCGACGGTGAGTTCCGGCGTATTGCGGATGATGTTGGCAATAAAGGAGTTGCTGTTGGGACCGGGCCATACGTTATAATAAGTTTTGTAGGGATAGTTTTTAACGTATTCCTGAATCCGGGTGATGGCTTTTTCCGCTTTCGGCCCGCGAATTTCTTCAAGCAGTTCGGGTTTGGAACCATACCAGTAACGGTCCGGGACGTCTTTGCGGACGGAGACGGCATTGCCGGAAAAATAAAGGTTCCAGCCCATGACCTGATAGGTTACGTAATGATCGGCGTTCTTTTCTTTGGTGGCAATCCAGCTATGAACGGAGAACCAACCGCGCCAGTTGATGGTGCGAGCGGCATAGACTTGTACGATGGCTTCAGATACTTCCTGCGGAGCCGGAGCCAGACCGGCACTGTCGCGGCGGGCAGTGCGCCAGTCGCGGCGAGTTGCAAAGGCCGTAATAATCAAGGCTGTCAGCAGTAAAACTAAAAACCAACGGCGGAACTGCGGTGTCTTAAGAAAACTGAAATCTATTTCCATTTGTGTATCCGTTATATGAGGTTTAGAGCCTGGCCGGTTTTGGCAATGCTGGCAGTCAGCTTTTTGGCGTCTTCGGTCAGCTCCATGTTTTCAAAGATGTAGAGGGCATCATGGAAATATTCAAGTGCTTCTTCCAATAAAGCGCGGTCGGAGCTGTTTTTGCCCAGGCGATAGTAAATTTCGCCGATGCTTTCCTGAATTTGCGCCCAGGCCAGAGGATCTCTTCTTTCGGTAATGACTTTCTGACGGTTTTTGTAACAGGCAATGGCCAATTCGGAAATGTCTTCGCTACGGCTGAAATTGCCGAGCAGCGCCAACATGTGCGCAAGATCGCCCTGAATGTTGGCCCAAAATTCGGGGAACAATGCGTAGGTGTATATCTTTTCTGCTTCCCGTAACTGGAAAACGGCATCGCGCAGAGCCTGAATGTCTTCTTTCTGCCGCCAGTAATTAAAGAACAGGCCGGACAATTTGTAAGATATACAGCCGTAGTCGTAGGGGTAATTATATTTGCTGAGATATTTTTGAGCCAGCCGGTAATAGTGAATAGCATTTTTCAAATAAGAATCCGACCGGCGGGAAGTGTGTTGACCGGCACTGTCATACAGCTGCCCGAGGTGATTGTATATGCAGCCGAGGTGGACAGGATTTTTGATGAGATCCTGATGTTTGAGGGCTGTTTCAAACAGATTTTTGACAATTTTATAATCTTTATCGTCACCGCGGTTATAAGCGTAGCTCAGGTAGATGATGCCCAAAATGTTCATAATGTAGGGCATATATTCGATGGAGAGGCTTTTGGCCGAATTGTCGCGGGAAAGACGATCAATTATTTTTTTCAGTAAAAATTTCTTTTTAATGCCGGCCGGCTTGTCCTTGGGGCTGACGGTACTGAGAACGGCACCGTAAATCAGGTTGCCGAGCGCTTCAGGCAGTTTGTTTTCAGAACCGGTAATGTCAGCCGGAATATAGAAACAATCCATCAATGACACGAAAGCATTGTCTTCTTTTTCATATTGATTGTTGTTTTGAAAGTTGATGCGGATTTTTTCGCCTTCACGATAGCCCCAGAGCAGGACATCGGCACCGGTTCGGTCCAAAATAGCCTGTCCTTTGTCAATGAGATCAAAAAGCGTGCGCGTATCCAGATTGAGAAAGTTTTTGGGAAAGGGTTCGTCAAAATAAGAAACGCTCAGACCTTCGTGCTGGCGCATTTTTTCGGCGATGATTTCTCCGCTGCGGCTTTCGACGCTGTCAGAAAATTCGATAACCACAAGATTAAACCGAATATCTTCATATTCTTCCGCGCCGAGATCGGGTTTAGTGTCGGCATGTTTGGCAAACAGGGCATCCTTTATCTGTTTGAGCAGTTCCATTCTAGTCCTTACCGATGTTGTTTTTCAAATCTTCAATATTCTGCCGGATGTCTTCCATAAAGTCACGGTTGAGCTCGCGGATGGTTTTATTCGGTGTCTGCCAGTTTTTGAGCTTGGACAGAAACCAGATGCCGATAACCAACGCCAGCAGCGGCAGAGAATAAGCGTTAGGGGCATATATCTGAAAAGCGCTCAAAATGATGAAGATTATCTGCAGCTTGATGAGAAAGGTACAGATATAGTGCGGCGAGAGACCCGAAACGTTAGCCTGATAATAGACGGTGTCGGCGGTGAGGTCGGCAAATTTGTCCCGCAACGTGATTTTCTTTATAACGGCGCCGGCCACTTCAATGATAAAGAACATTATTAAAATCAGCGATGAGGACGAGGCTCCTTCCGCCGCGTTGGCAAAAAGCATCCAGCCGAGCATAAAGCCCAAAGCCTGTGATGACGGCCGGTTTATGTTGAGTCTGGCCGGGTACCAGTTGAAAATGGCGTAAGCGGCAGTGGCGGCGAGGACGACGGCGGCAAAAAGACCGTAAAGAAAAGGGGTGGCATCCAAAACGGCAAGAATGACGATACCGGAGCATATGGTTCCGGTCTGTACCGGTTGAACACCGTCAATGCCGTTAAGAATATAGTACATGCTGCTGAAAAGGAACCAAACGGCAATAACGACGAAGCGATCCAGCCAGAAAGGGAGTTCCCCTTCAAAGATGAGGGCATTTTCAGGCAGGAAAAAAGCAGAAACCGCACAAGCAGGCAAAATTGTCGCCAGAGTATATTTGGCGCTGCGGTCAGAGAGGGAAGAGACGTAGATTATTCCGGTGCACGTCAGCGGAACCAATATGTTTGAAAAGCTGATTTCATGAATGAAATCGGAAAAATAGGGGCTGAAAAAATACAACAGGACGATTCCAAGCGCGGAAGGAATGTAAAACGGCATAAAAACAAGTTTGTTTCCGCCGGCATCTTCCTTATCAACATAAAAGCGTCCGGTCAGGGCAACAAAGCCGAAGAAACTGACGAGAAAACAGATTATTGCGGCGGCAGCGGCAATGGTGAACTTGGTATCCATTATTTTTACCTTGCAAACGACATTCTATAATAGACCATTTATAATCGTTTTAATCATTATCTTCAAGCATGTTTGCGGGGTTATGCCAGTATAATTCTATTTTTTGAGAAGCGTTTGGTAGCTGTTTTTGATGAGCCGGTTCAATGCGTTGGTTTTGCAATCATGCTGTCTGCTTTTGAGACTGATGATTTCAAAGATTTTATCCAAAGCCGCAATTTCGGCGGCCGGAGTCAGGGTTTGGCTTTTGAATATGCAGCCAGCAGGGAGCTCCGAGAGCTTCCGGAAAATTTCATCTTCGGAAATCCGTGCCTCGTCGCTGCGGGCGAGCGTCGTGATTTCGGCAACGGCTGCGCGTATGTTTTCTTTGCTGTTTTTGTCTTTCAGTACCGAAGAAATGTTTTGTCCGCGGGCGGAGAACAGGAAGCCCAATGCGTCGAGCGAAAAATGTTCCCAGAAATTGGTTCTGTCATCGGGGTGATATGCGACAGGCAGTCCAACTTCGGACAAGAGTTCGTCAATAATGTCTTTTTGCTCTTCATCTTTGGATTTGGAAAGCGTTATTTGAGGCTGAAGGTTGAAAGCGGTCAGAGTGTTTCCGTTCAGTTCCAGACAGCCGTAAAAATAAGCGGGATAAAAGTTTTTTCCCAGCAGCGGCCGGATGATTTTTTTGTCGCCGACGTCGTTAAAGCAAATCAGCGGCGTTTCTCCCAGTGACTTTCCGGGCAGAAAAGTCAGATGCGATTGCAGAGTGTGCGAATCCGAAGCAAGGATGACGGCCAGCGGTTTTTTTCCGATTACGGAAGCCGTGTCGTAACGGTATGTCTTTTTTTGGAGATTATATTCTTCTTTGACGGTGATTCCGTCTGTTAAGGTTTCAAGATTGGCCGCGGACGAGACAATTACGGCGTTTTCTCCCGCATCTTGAAATTTTGCCGCCAAGAAGCAGGCCAATGCGCCGCTGCCGATAATATACAACGGTGCGCGTTGAGTTTTTTTCTGGGGTTGAACGGTCGGAGCCTGATTTCGTATTCTTTTAAAAAACATTATTTTACCTTTTGCAGACGGGCGATGAAAAAAGAATCGCAGCCGCCTAGAGTTTCCAAATGCTGGGGCAGCGTGCGGACAAATCCTTCGGGGGTTATGATGCAATCAAGCGTGTTGTCGACAAAAAGTTCGCCGCTTTTTATCGGCAGATTGGCAAATTCCGGGTGTTCGCCAAGAAAAGCCTTGATTTGTTCTTCGCCTTCGGCACGGGTTATGGAGCAAACGCAATAGACTAAGATACCGCCGCTTTTGAGTGTGCGGCCGATCTTTGACAAGAACTGTTTTTGCAGGGCTGTCTGTTTTCCTATGTCAGCTTCCGTTTTTATATGAACCAGTTCCGGGTGACGGCGAATCGTTCCGGTGGCCGAGCACGGAGCGTCGAGCAGAACAGCATCAAACTTTTCGCCGTGAAAACTGTTTAAATATTCCAGTCCGTCGGTACAGATAATGTCTGCTTCAAAGTGCAGGCGGCAGAGGTTTTCACGCAGAGTGCACAGCCTTTTTTCGGAAATGTCGAGCGCCGTGACTTTGGCTCCGGCATTGAGCAGCTGAGCCGTTTTTCCGCCGGGAGCAGCGCACATGTCCAGTACTCGTTTTCCTTTGATGTTGGCCAATGTTCGTGCAGCCAGAGAGGCGGAAAAGTCCTGTACCCACCATAAACCTTTGTCAAAGCCGGGGAGCAGGTCAATCCGTCCGGCTGACGACAGGCGAATACTGCCGTTGGGCAGAAGCCGGCCGCCAAGTTGTCTGGCCAATGCTTCGGCGGGGCGTTTGGCGGTAATGTCGAGGCAAGGTTCTTCGAGAGAGGACTTTTGTATCTTCCGTATGGTTTTTTTGCCATAATCGCGGTTGAGAATTTTGAAAAAACCGGCCGGAAAAAATTCTCCGCCGTCGGCCGCTTTCAATTCGTCCTTCTGGCGGCAGACGTTACGCAATACCGCGTTGACGAAGCCTGCGATATATTTGTTGTCGGCATGTTTGACCAGATCGACGTAACTGTTGATGACTGCGTAGTCCGGCGTGTTTAGGTAGAGAATTTCCGCGGTGCCGAGAAAAAGCGCAAATTCTCCGGCGACAACATCGGAGGGAAGCTTCTTTTTCACGAATTTTTTCAGGACTTTTTTGATGAAAACCAAATGGCGCAATGTGGTTAAAACCAGCATATTCAAAAAAGCCGAATCTTCGGAAGACGTCAGGCCGGCCGCGTTTTTGGCTTCGCTGAAAAAGAGTTTTTTATCAATGATATTTTTTAATATTTCAACCGCTGTCCGGCGAGGTTCGTTCATTTTACAATTCCGAAAGTTAAAAAGTGCAGACCGAAGCTATTGTAGTGGAAGTTTTTGATTAAGTCTATTGTGTTTTGCAGATTTTTATTATAGGTTTAATTAGTTTTGTAAACAGATGAGGAATTTGATGATGATAAAGACTGTTCCGGTTCTTTTGATGAGCGTGGCGCTGCTTAGCGGCTGTTCATATTTTTCCAAGCTTAACCCATTTGGCGGAGACGAGCAGAAAATCGAAGAAACGCAAGACCTGAAGGTTAATGCCTTTTTGTGGCAGGCGGCGATGGATAAGCTTGGCTTTATGCCGCTGGAAGAAAGCAGTGAGAACGAAGGTCTTATCATTACGGCCTGGACGGGGCTGCAGGGCTATCCCGATCAGAAGTTCAAGCTGGAGGCGAGGGTGACGACCAAAGCATTGCGGGCCGACGGTATTGACGTTACGGGGCTGAGCCGCACTCGGGAAGGCAAAGGATGGCGCGAGGAGCCTCTGAAACCGGAGATGTGTCAGGCGATTGAGCTTGAAATTTTGGAGCAGGCCAGAATTTTATACAGAAAAAGTTTAGCAGATTAATTTTAGCAGGATAAGAAAAGAAGATGAGTGACAGATATAACGGAAAAGACAGTTTTGAAGACTGGGCCAAAGAATGGCGTTTGGAAGACCGGTATAACTTTAAGTCGATAGAAAGCAAGTGGCAGAAAATCTGGGACAAGGAGAAAGCCTATAAAGTCGAGATCGACAAGAACAAAGAAAAATTTTACGCGCTGGTTGAGTTTCCGTATCCGTCGGGCGCCGGCCTGCATGTGGGGCATCCGCGTTCCTATACGGCGTTGGACGTGATTTCGCGCAAGAAGAGAATGCAGGGTTTCAACGTTTTGTATCCGATGGGATTTGACGCGTTCGGTCTGCCGGCAGAAAACTATGCGATTAAGACCGGCGTGCATCCGGCCGTTTCCACTCAGGAGAACATTAAGAACTTTACCCGCCAACTGAAGTCACTGGGTTTCAGCTTTGATTGGGACAGATGCATCAGCACCTGCGATCCGGAATATTACAAATGGACGCAGTGGATGTTTATCAAATTTTTTGAGAAAGGTCTGGCCTATAAGGATAAAATGGCAATCAACTGGTGTCCGAGCTGCAAAGTCGGTCTGGCAAATGAGGAAGTTGTCAACGGCTGCTGCGAACGCTGCGGCGCGCAGGTCGTTCGCAAGAACAAAGAACAGTGGATGATTGCCATTACCAAATATGCCGATCGTCTGATCAAAGATTTGGACAGCGTTGATTTTATTGACCGCGTAAAGTCGCAACAGATTAACTGGATCGGCCGCTCTGAAGGTGCCGAGCTTGATTTTGGCCTGACTGACAAGTACGGACAGGTTTTGGGCGATAAGAAACTGACGGTGTTTACGACCCGTCCCGACACGGCTTTCGGCGTGACCTATATGGTTTTGGCGCCCGAGCACAAGTATGTTGCCGAACTGACGGATATGTTTGAAAACGCCAAGGATGTCAAAGAATATGTCGAAGCCACGGCCAAAAAGTCTGATTTGCAGCGGACGATGGACGACAGCAAAACCGGCGTGGAACTCAAAGGCATTAAAGCCAAAAATCCCTATAACGGCGAATTGATTCCGGTGTTTATTTCCGATTATGTCCTGACCGGTTACGGTACCGGCGCAATTATGGCAGTGCCGGCGCATGACCAGCGTGACTATGATTTTGCCAAGGCTTTTGACCTGCCGATTATTCAGGTTTTGGACGGCGGCAATATTCTTGAAAAAGCTTTTGAAGAAGACGGACCGCATATTAACTCTTCGTTCTTAAACGGCATGAACAAGGAAGACGGTATGAGAGCCGCAATTGATTATGCGGTTAAAAACGGTTTCGGCCGTTCGAAGGTCAATTACAAGCTGCGCGACTGGGTCTTTTCACGCCAGCGTTATTGGGGCGAACCGATCCCGATGGTTTATTGCGAGAAATGCGGTTGGCAGCCGATTCCCGAATCCGAACTGCCGCTGACGCTGCCGGAAGTTCCCGATTATCACCCGAACGACGAAGGCGAATCACCGTTGTCCAAGGCCGGCGACTGGCTGAATACGACTTGTCCGAGATGCGGCGGGCATGCCCGCAGAGAGACGGACACCATGCCAAACTGGGCCGGTTCTTCCTGGTATTTCCTGCGTTATTGCGATCCGCACAACAGCAAGGAATTTGCTTCCAAAGAAGCTTTGGACTACTGGATGAATGTTGACTGGTATAACGGCGGCATGGAGCATACGACGTTGCACCTGTTGTATTCGCGTTTCTGGCATAAGTTTTTGTATGACTGCGGTTATGTTCCAACCAAGGAACCCTATAACAAGCGTACTTCGCACGGTATGATTCTGGCCGAAAACGGAGAGAAAATGTCCAAATCGCGCGGCAACGTTATCAATCCCGACGATATTGTCGACGCTTATGGCGCGGACACTTTCCGTTTGTATGAAATGTTTATCGGACCGTTTGATCAGGTGGCGATGTGGTCCGACGAAAGCCTGATGGGCGTGTACCGTTTTGTCGGCAAAGTCTATAACCTGTTTAAGAAGGTGTCTGACATCGTGCCGTCGGAGAAAGATCTGCGGGCAATGCACAAGTGCATTTTGGAGGTCACGGAGCGTATTGACCAGATGCGTTTCAACACGGCGGTTTCTTCACTGATGGAATATGTCAACTATATGAGCGGGCTGGAGAAGGTTCCGGCAGAGCTTTATTCAACTTTGGTTAAGCTCTTGTGTCCGTTTACGCCGCATTTGAGCGAAGAAATGTGGGCACGACTGGGAAATACGACGCTGGCGGTGGCCGAAAGCTGGCCGAAGGGCGATCCCAAGCTGGCGCAGGACAATGTGGTGACGATAGCGGTGCAGTTGTGCGGCAAAATGCGCGGTACAATCGAAATGCCGAAAGATGCGCCGCGCATTGACGTCGAACAGGCTGCTTTGGCGTTGGAAAACGTCAGGAAGCAGACGGAAGGCAAGGAAATTAAAAAGATTATTGTGGTGCCGAACAAAATCTGCAATATCGTCGTGTAGAAAAAACTGTAAAAAAAACACCGGTCCGTATCAGGCCGGTGTTTTTTTTTACAAATTTTTAAATGCGTCTTTCAACATTGAAAAATCCATTTTTGTTATGTCGGCTTTTTCAATGACAATACCCAGGCTTTGCAAGGTTTTTCTTCTGGTTTCCCTACCGGCTTTGAAGAGTTGGCGGTATAAGATTCTTTTTTCCTTTTTTTCTTGGGCAGCAATCAATCCTGAAGCACGTTCCAAACTGAGAAGATGTCTTTTCAGCAGGGATTCGTCTGCTCCCAGGCAAAGGACATTGATGAACGGAAGGCCATAAAGACGAGCCAGTTTGCCACATTCATCGGCATGGAGCTTTTTTTGCCGTTCGTTTTCCCGTTGGTTGTCTAAGTCTTCTGCATTTATACGGCAATTGCAGTCAATTAGAAATTCATTGTTGGCGATACATTTACATAAGATGCCGTTTTTCTGTTGGAATTTCCAACAAATTCGGTTGCGGCTGCTTTTGGAGGCAGGCTTGCTGAAGCTGACCCTGAGCAACAACTGTCGGTCAGAGAGATTATTTTTTTCCAAGATGTCGGGACCTTGGTGATATTTTAGGTTTTCAAGCCGGCAGGCTTCATCCAGAATATTTCTGAAATCAGATAAAGTCCGCATTTTTATTTCCGGAAAAATCACCAGGCGTTTTTTATTCCAGGTAAACGCGCATCCGTAATGATCGTTAATTGACGTCGCAATATCGTATTTAACGGCCGGGGACAGTGTTTCCGCGCCTTTAAAAACGAGGGTGCCTTTCTGCATAGACGGCACGCGGCGAAAAGAGATCGCGTCTGTTGCCGTATTTCGCAAGGTTTCTAAAAATTCTTTTGCATCCATAATTCTTAAGGAGTTAATATATTTATGATAATTATTTGATCCCGCTAATTTAGCCAGCCAAAGATTTTTTGGCAATTAAAAAAATCGTTGCCTTGCTCCATAATTATGTTAAAGTTGCGGTAACTTTGGTTTGGTTGGAATTTTGAAATGAAAAAGTTTTTGATTCTTTGTTTGGCTTGTTTGGTTGCCGCCTGTGGCTTTGAACCGTTGTATGTGCAGAAAAAGCATGATAACCTGTGGTATTTCGGCGGTGAGTTTGACACTTCGATTACAGCGGAAATGGCCCAAATTAAAGTTCAGACCATTCAGGACCGTTTCGGACAACAGATACGCAACAATCTTCTGGATATGTTGACGCCGCTCGGCGTGCCGCACAATCCGAAATACCGGCTGTATGTCGATCTGAAAGAAAAAGAAATTATGCAGCAGGCGCTGCGAAAAGACATTACCGCGACCCGCGAACGTGTCAAATATGAGGTTTCTTACCGTCTGGTTGAGGGCGATACGGAAGTGGTTCGGGGCGAAAGCATTGCCTTTGTCAGTTATGATATTCTGGCCAATCCGTATTCGACGACAACCGCCAAAAAGAAGACGGAGGAAAATGCGGCCAAGATTGTGGCCAATGACATTGCTCTGCGTCTGGGCGCCTATTTTCACGCTTATTTCAAAAAAGGGACGGTTCAGTGATTTATAAACAGGCGCAGTTGGACAAGTATTTCAAAAAACCGGATCCGGCGGTCAAGGCTTTTGTGGTTTACGGTGCCAACGACGGTTTGGTTAACGAGAATGTTAAAAAGCTGGTCGCTACGGTTTCGAAAGACTTGTATGACCCGTTCAGCGTGGTTTATTTCAACGGCAGCGACGTCAATGCCGATGTCGGCAGCCTGTTTGCCGAATATTCCAGCCAGTCGCTGATGGGCGGTCGTCGCGCGGTGGTGGTGAAAGACGCCGACAATAATCTGACCAAGCATCTCAAATCTATGTTGGATACGTCTAAAACCGACACGCTTTTGGTTTTGGCGTCAACGGCGTTAAATAAAAAATCGTCGCTGGTTTCTTTGGCCGAAGAACGCGAGGATATGGGGCTGATTGCCTGTTACGAAGACCGAGACGAGGATATTTTTAATACGGCGCGTTCGATGTTTATTGAAAACGGTTTTACCATTAACGGCGAGGCATTGCAGCTTTTATGTTCCAGACTGTCAAACGACCGCAAAACCAATCTCGGCGAGATTGAAAAACTGATGACTTATATGGGAGACAAGAAAAACATTTCCGCGGAAGATATTCAGAACTGCATCAGCGATCAGTCCAGTTCCAGCGGGGATGACGTCTGTTATTTTGCAGTCAGCGGTTATGCCGAAAAGGCGCTGAGGGCTTTCCGGAAGCTGATTAACGAAGGCAATGAGCCGATTTCAATCGTTCGTTCGCTCACTTATCATTTTAATAAGATTCTGACGGTTAAAGCCTGGACGGAGAAGGGCGAAACAATCGACAAGGCGATGTTCAAACTGATTCCACGGATTATTTTCTTCCGGGAAAGCAGTTTCAAGAAACAAGTTGCCATCTGGCCGCGGGAGCGTATCTTTGCAGTGATGGAGCTGCTTTACAAATGTGAGCGCGACTGCAAAACGACCAATATGCCGGTTGAAGAAATTGCTTCCTACACGATAATGCAGATTGCCTCCGCCGCGGCCAAACTGTCAAAGGGCGTATGACGGGCAACTAAAGCAATTTTGCGCGGTCTGCAAAAATTCACGTACTTCTATGTACGCTAAAATTTTCTCAGCCGCTAGAAATCACTTTATTTTCCGCATCCTACACCCTTTGAATAAAAAGTATGATAGGGAACTAAAGCAATTTAGTTTAAGAGATGAAAATGTACAGCGAAAAGTTTCAAAAATTTATTGAAATCTGGGATAAAGAATATGCCATCTCCCGCAGCATCGACGCCAAGCTCTGCGAAGACAAAGACGGCAATCCGCTGCCGTGGTATACTTATCCGGCCATAGAATATCTGTCGCAGTTTGATTATTCCGGCAAAAAGATTTTCGAGTACGGTTGTGGATATTCGTCGCTGTTTTGGGCCAGACGCGCCGAACGGGTAGTTAGCATTGAAGACAATCCCGCTTATTTTGACAAATGGAGCGCTAATTTTAAGGAACCTAATCTGGATATTCGCTGGCGGGACGAAGGTGAAATTTATGAACAGGCCATTTTTGAAGACGATGACTGTTATGATGTGATTGTTGTGGATGGCAAAAGGCGTTTTCAATGTGCGGCCGCCGCGGTTGAAAAACTGGCTCCCGGAGGAATGGTTATTTTGGACGACAGCGACCGTATCAATACATCTCAGGAATATGTCAGAGCGGTGGCGAATTTGCGGTCAGCCGATTTGATTCAGGTTGATTTTTACGGTTTTTGCCCGATGAACAGCTATACAAAAACGACCTCGCTTTTTTTGCGGCGTGATTTTAATTTCAAGTCGCTTTATAAGGTTCAGCCCGTTAACGGAATCGGCAATTTGTGGAGTATGGGACGCCGGGCGCGCAAGGATTTTTTCAAGAAATTTGCTTAAAAAACGAGCGTTTTATTGCGCTAAAGAGGCTATTTCGGCACGAAGTTCATCAAGTCCCAGATTTTTTTCCGAGCTGGTGGCCAGTACGTCAACATAGGCGGCCGGATGTTCGGCAATGATTTTTTTTGTGTCGGCAATGACTTTTTCCAAAGCCTTGGCGCTGATTTTATCAATCTTGGTTAAGACAATCTGATAAGTGACGGCAGCCTTGTCCAGCATATCCATAATTTCCGTATCGACTTTTTTGACGCCGTGCCGCGAATCGATAAGCATAAAAACCCGTTTCAGATTTACGCGGCCTTGAAGATAAGCAAAAATCAGTTTTTGCCATTGTTTTACCATAGCTTCGGGCGCTTGGGCAAAACCATAGCCCGGCAGATCGACGATATGAAGCTTGTCATCAAGATTAAAATAGTTCAACTGCTGGGTACGTCCCGGCGTGTTGGAGGTCTTGGCCAGGCCTTTTTGCTGTGTAAGCGCATTGATGATGCTGGATTTGCCGACATTGGAACGGCCGGCAAAGGCGATCTCCGGCATTTCGGTCAGCGGCAGCTGTTCCAGTCTGGCCACCCCCAGGACAAAGGCGCAGGCCTTTTGAAAAAGTCTGCGTCCGCGGTCGATTTGTTCGGGGGTGAACTCAGCTGTCTTAAAATCCATTATTTTACCCCGTTCTTTCTCATGATGGCTTTTTGCTGCAAGATGGACAGGATGTTGCTCAGGCTCCAGTAAATTACCAGTCCGGAAGCAAAGTGGCCAAGCATAAAGGTGAAGATAATCGGCAGCATCATGAACATACGCGCCTGATCTTTGTTTGCCGGAGCCGGGTTCAGTTTCTGTTGGATGAACATGGTCAGACCCATGATAATCGGCCAGACGCCGATATCAAGCAGTCCCGGAACCGGAAAATGAAAAATGGTCGAAAGCGTCAGCGGATCCGGTGCGGAAAGGTCTTTAATCCAGCCGATGAAGGGTGCATGGCGGATTTCGATGGAAATGTTCAAAACCTTGTACAGGGAGAAAAAGACCGGAATCTGAATCAACATCGGCAGACAGCCGGCGGCCGGATTGATTTTCTCCTTGCGGTAGAGATTCATCATTTCCTGCTGAAGCTTCATTTTGTCTTCGCCGTATCTTTCCTGAAGCTCTTTGATTTTAGGTTGAACCTTTTTCATTTTGGACATGCTCTCAAAAGATTTTCCGGCAATGGGGTACATGGCAAGACGGAGCAATGCCGCGAACAGCAGAATGGCCCAGCCCATGTTGCCGATGATATGGTAGAGAAAGTCCAAAATGTAAAAGAACGGCTTGGTCAGGAAATAGTACCAGCCGAAATCTACGGCAAGGTCAAACTTGTCAATGTTAAACTGTTTGGTATAGCGGTCCAGAAGCTTGATTTCTTTAGCGCCGGCAAACATTTTGCCGCTGCTGCTGCCGAGCGAACCGGCTTCAATGCTGACCGGTGCGCCGACATAGTCGACCTGATAGCCGCCGTTGCCGGTGTTGCTGAATTTGACTTTGTTTTCAACATTCTTGTCAAGAATCAGCGCCGAGAACCAATAGCGGTCGGAAAATCCGGCCCAGCCGCCGTCGGTTTTGAAGCTTTGGCTTTCTTTGTCTTCGAGTTTTTTGTATTTGATTTCTTTAAGATTGGAATCGACGACGCCGATCATGCCTTCATGTACGACGCTGCTTTGTGCGTTTTTGACGTCGTAAACGCGTTTGATCAAGCCATAAGGATAGAGGGTGACTTTGGCGCCGGAATTGTTTTCCACCGCCTGATCAATGCTGAACATATAGTTGTCGTCTACGGAAATTTTGCGGATGAATTTGAGCCCCTGACCGTTGTTCCATTCCATAACCAGCGGCGTCTGCGGCGTCAGTTCCATGCCTTTGACGGTCCAGACGGTGCTGCTGTTCGGCACGCGGGTGTTCGGTGAGGCGGCAATCCAGCCAAATTCGGCATAGTAAGGATTGTCGGTTTTGGCGGGGGAGAACAACTCTACATCGGAGCTGTCTTCAGCCAGCGTCTGCTTGTATTTGTCCAGATAAAGGTCATCAAAGCGTCCGCCTTTGACCCGGATGCTGCCGGTCAAAGCCGGCGTTGATATTTTGACGCGGCGATCCTGTTTTAAAACCGTTTCTGCGTCGAGTGCAGCTTCGTCCACGACAATCGTTTTTTCGTCGGCGGGCGTTTCCGCTTTAAGTTCAACTTCTTCACTGACGGCGACTTCCGGCAGAACCGGCGCTTTCTTCGGCATAAAATAGTTGGTTACGAAAATGGCCACCAGAGAAACCAGAACGGCGAGGTAGAGGGCTTTCACTTCATCTTTCATTCTTTTAAAATCCTTTTATCTAATTCGGATGTGCAGCAATAAAAAACACTTGTACACATATTTAGTGTAATTTAACCCGTAAAGCAAGCTTTTATCTTGTTTTATCAGGTCTTTTGTTTGTCGGCGGAGGAACGGGATCGTAACCGCTTCCGCCCCAGGGATGGCAGCGCAGTATTCTTTTGACGCCGAGCCACAGTCCCTTAACGATGCCGTGGGTTTGAATGGCTTCTATCATATATTGGGAGCAGGTCGGCGTATAGCGGCAGACGCCCGGACACAACGGCGAGAGAAATTTTTGATAGAATCTAACCGTGAGAATCAACAGAAGCCGGAATATCTTTGTCATCTGTTTTCTCTCCGGGAGTCGAGAACATTTTGTTGACGCGTTTTAAGGCAACGGCCATGTTCTGGCGCAGTTCGCCGAAGTCACACGACGCGGTGTTGAAACGTCCGATTAAAACATAGTCGGTATCCGGTCGTCCGTATTTGGGAAAGAGTTCCCGTGCCGCGGCGCGGAGCCGGCGTTTGGTGCGGTTGCGGACATGGGCTTTGCCGATTTTCTTGGTGGCGGTGTAGCCCAGCCGGCAACTGTTTTCAGGCGCAGATAAACTTTGAGCCGCCTGCAGGATCAAGCCGGATGATACCATTTTAAATCCTTGGGAGGCGACTCTGACGAAATCTTTTCTTTTTTTTAAGATAAGAACTTCTACCATAATGACTCCAGACTAAGCTGAAAGTCTTTTACGTCCTTTGGCGCGACGTGCGGCGATAACCTTGCGGCCGCCTTTGGTTTCCATACGAGCGCGAAAGCCGTGACGGCGTGCTCTTACCAATTTGCTCGGCTGATATGTACGTTTCATTTGTTTTCTCCGGTTGAGGGGCTTCTAAAAGAAGTCCGTTGTTTTTTTTTTAGTTATTTAAAGGTTCCAGTACAAACGGAACCTCTCGGATTCAGCGTCTTTGATAAAAAAAGACACTTGTCTTATAAAGAGAAAAGAACGGAAAGTCAATAAAAAAAGGACTTAAAAATCAGCTTTTTAAGTCCTTATCGTGTGCTTTAGCCGGAAAAGGCTATTTTCTTTCGCCCATGAGGTTTAAGAGGGCTATGAAAATATTAATGAAGTCCAGATACAGGCTCAGAGCCCCGTAGATGGCCTTGCGTCCGGCAACGTCCGAGCTGTCCTGCTCATAGTAATAGCTGCGGATGGTCTGCGTGTCATAAGCGGCCAGACCGGTAAAGGCGACAACGGCGATAAGCGATACGGCATAGCTCAACCCCGGGCTCTGCAGAAAGATATTAACAATGGAGGCTATAACCAGTCCCCAAACGCCCATAATCAGGAAAGAACCCATCCCGCTGAGGTCTTTTTTGGTGGTGTAGCCATAGAGACTCATTCCGCCGAACATGGCAGCCGTAATCAGAAAGACGCGGGTCATGCTGGTGCCGGTGTAGGCCAGCAAAATCGGGGTCAGGGAAGCGCCCATCAACGCAGAGAAGCCCCAGAACATTCCCTGTACCTGAGCCAGCGTACCGCGGTTTAAAACCCAGCCGAAAGCGAAAACCATAATCAGCGGGGCGAAAGTAAGCAGCCAGCCGAAAGCGCTCATTCCGACCGCGCCGGTGGCAGAGACGTTAAAGAAAAGACGCAGCAGAGGCGTGTTGGCAACGATGTATGCCGTCAACGCGGTGATGCACAGACCGCCGGCCATATAGTTGTACACTCTCAGCATATATTGGCGCAAGCCTTCGTCTACATATACTTTGGCTTGTGCATTGGTTTTAGTTTCCATATTCAAATTACTCCTGTTTATAATTGTCCTATACTGAATATAGGGAGTTATCCAAAAAAAATCAATAGAGCTGTTTCATTCATACAGGTAAAGTTCTTTGCCCCGGGTTTTGAGCCAAAGGCGGCCTTCTCCGCAGCGGGGATGGAGGTTTTTGACGCATTGCCAGAAGCTGCGCGAATGATCCGGATGCCGGAGATGCGAGACCTCGTGGGCGATAAGGTAGTCGATTACGAATTCCGGTGCCAGGGCAATCCGCCAGTTGTAATTGATGTTGTCCAGAGAAGAGCAGCTGCCCCAACGGGATTTGGTATCTTTGATAGTGACGCTTTTTACCTTGCAACCGATTTTGGCCGCCAGAAGGCGTGATTTTTTCAAAAATTCTTTTTGGGCGGTTTTTTTTATGTAGTCGCAAACACGTCGGTGCAGAAATTCTTTTGCTCCGGAAACATAAAGAATGTTGTTTTCTGCGTAAACGCCGCGTCTGGCATTTGGGGTGTGGCAGATGGTGTGTTCGCTGCCGAGAATCGAAATTTTTTCGCCGTCTTCAAAAGTTTTGGGTTTCGGAATTTTAGACAGGCATTCTTTAATCCACTCCCGGTGCTGCTCGACAAAGTCTATGGCGCGCGCCGAGGAACAACGCGGCGGCAGAGTCAATACAGGGACACGTTCTTTGGCGTCAATCCGCAGGGTCAGGCGTTTGGCTGTCGGCGATTTAACGACTTTGATATCCAGACCCAAGGCCTGACGGATATCAAAGGTCTTGCCAGTCAATAACGTAATTTTCATAATCGGTGATACCTGTTTCTGAAATTGTGCCGCGGCCGCGGACGGACATTCCGGCCCGGTGTACCGAATCGGCGCGTCCGGTTTTCAGAGGATGCCAGTCCGGCAGGTCATATCCGTTGTCTAAGAGCCAATAGGCACAGGTTTTGGGGAGCCAGGCCGGTTTTTCGCGAATGGCGGCCAAGTCAATGTCACGGCAATCGTCAACTTTCTCAAAACGGTGCTCGTAAATTTTGCAAAGGCAGCTCTGCGTATCAAGAAAACGGCAGTGCGTGCAGGTGAATTTGATTTTGCCTTTGATTTCTATTTTGTTCAGGCAGCACTTGCCGCAGCCGTCGCAGAGCAGTTCCCATTCTTCTTTGCTCATATCTTCAAGTTTTTTCTTTTTCCAAAATTCCGGTTCCAGACGTTCCAGATTGTCGAATCGGGATTGGGGATCATACGGTTCCTGTAAGGCATAATGTTTTTTTGAGGTCATATTTCTTCTTCCTCAATGATATGGTCTTCAAGGTCTTCTTCGCTGACCAAGAGTTCGGAAATACAGCGGCCTTTGACTGTATAGCGGTCTTCCAGCGGTTTGCCGGTGTTCAGCGGGTGCCACGGCGGCAGGGTCCCGGTTTCAAAAAGCTGCCGATAGGAACACGCCTGCGGCATCCAGCGGATTTTGTCAACGTTGTCCCGGTTAAGTTTCAGACATTCGGGAACCAGACGGCAACGGTCCTGATATTGGGTACAGCTGCAGTCTTCCTGATTAAAATAGCGACAGACGATGTCCGTGTAGTAAACCTCGTCATCGTCTTCGTCCTGTAATTTTATCAGACAACAGCGTCCGCAGCGGGAGCAGACGGCTTCCCACTCTTTTTCGTTAAATTCGTGAAGCGGTTTTTGTTCCCAAAACTTTTTTGACACGGCATTTTCCTTTTTTTAACGGTTAGCAATTAACATTATACCAAATATTGTTTAAGGAGAATTAAAATGTTTGGCTGGCTGGCAAAAATGTTGCTGCAGACTCCGGTTTCCAGTTCCGGCTGCGCCTGCTGCGAGGCAAAAAGGGAACACCTGGAAAAAATGCGCAAAGAGATTACGGGCGAAAACCGGGCGTCAGAAGAATTTGGGAGCGAGACTTTCTATTCTTCCGGTTCTCTGCATATTCACATAGGAACAGACGGACGGGGCAGCGTGCGGATCGAAGCCGGCGGCGGGCAGCGGGGATGTGCCGGCGACAAGGGTGAAAACTGTTGCGGGGACGGCAGCTGCGGTTGCGGGCGTTGTCATCATTAAGTAAAAAAAGGCTTCCGACAGGAAGCCTTTAAGTTTATTCGGCGCCAATCTGGTCCGGCAGATATTCTTCTTTGGCCAGATTGCCGAACTGAGTGAATTCGCCGTTCCAGAACAGTTGTACGGTTCCTGTCGAACCATGACGGTTTTTGCCGATGATAACTTCGCTGAGGTTTTGGGTGGCGCGGATTCTGGCTTCCCATTCTTCTATGCGTTTTTGCAGGTGCTCCGGTGTTTCGGCGGCTTTTTGCTTAGGTTCTTCATTTTGCAGATAATAGTTTTCGCGGAAAATAAACATTACGCTGTCGGCATCCTGCTCAATAGAACCGGATTCACGCAAATCTGACATCAGCGGCCGCTTATCGTCTCTTTGTTCCACGCCGCGGTTGAGCTGTGACAGGGCGATGACCGGCAGATTCAGCTCTTTAGCCAAAATTTTCAGTCCGCGGGAGATTTCGGAGAGTTCCTGTACGCGGTTGCCTTCGTTTTTCTTGCTTCCGCTGCCCATAATCAATTGGATATAGTCGATGATAATCAGTCCCAGTCCCTTGTTGCGTTTAAGACGGCGGGCGCGGGTACGAATCTGGTTGATGTTGAGGCCGGGGGTGTCATCAATGTAAAGCGGGGTTTTTTCCAGTTCGCGGACAGCGGCGGCGATGCGCGTAAATTCGGCGTTGTCAAGTTCGCCGGTGCGCATTTTGTGGGCGTTGGTCTGGGTAACGGTGGCCAAGATGCGGCTGGCCAACTGGTCGGCGGACATTTCCAACGAGAAAAAGGCCACGCCTTTATCGGCCGGTTTCATGTTTTTGTTGTGATACATATAATCGGCAACGTTATAGGCAATGTTGGTGGCCAGCGCGGTTTTGCCCATGGCCGGACGCGCGGCGATGATGATAAGGTCAGAGTTGTTCAGGCCGCCGGTTTTGTTGTCCAGAGCATCCAGCGCTGTCGGCAGCCCGGAAATTTTTCCTTCTTTCTGATAAGCTTCTTCAATGTTGCTCAGCGAGCGGGTCAGCGCTTCTCCGAAGTCGACAAAACCGCCTTGGTGTTCTCCCTGGTTGGCGAGTTCAAACAATTTTTTTTCGGCGGTTTCGATTTGTTCCATGGCATCGGAATCCAAATCTTCCTTAGAGGCGTCGTTTACGATGTCAAAACCGGTGGCAATCAACTCGCGGCGCAGGTATTTGTCATAAATGAACTGGGCATAATATTCGGCGTTGGTCAGCGGCGTGGCGCTGTCGGCCAGTTTGATGAGATATTGATGGCCGCCGACTTCGCTTAAAGTACCTTCCTGTTCAAAATAGTTTTTTAGGGTGATGGTGTCGGCAACGTGTCCGCGGGTGATAAGTTTGGAGATAACTTCAAAGATTTTGGCATGGGTCGAATCTGCAAAATGCTGGGGTTTCAGAAATTCCGAAACTTTTTCATAGGCTTTGTTGTTGGCAAGAATCGCACCGAGGAGAGCCTGTTCGGCTTCTATGTTTTGCGGGAGTTTGGACGGATCAATCGTGTTATCCATGGCTGTCTTTCAAGATGGTGAAAATTTGAATTTGACTACGTTATAATCATAATTTTTTTAAAAGACAAAGAGATTAGGCGATTAATTTTTTCAGGCCTGTGGATAGTGGGGATAACGGGGATAAAAAAACACCTTCTTAAATTTTAAGAAGGTGTTTACAGTCGGTTAAACTCAATTTTTTTTATTATTTTGCTTTTGCAATAGTTTTTTTGATTTTGATAGCTTCGTCGCTGAGTTTGGTGTTGGAAGTGGATTCCAAATAAGCGTCCAAACCGCCGTTATGTTCAATAGAACGCAAAGTTTTGGAGCAAACTTTCAGCTTGAAGATTCTGCCCAGTTTTTCACTCAGGAGAGAAACAACCTGCAGATTAGGCAGAAAACGACGGCGGGTTCTGTTGTTAGCGTGGCTGACATTGTTACCGCTCATAACGCCTGTGCCAGAAATTTCACATTTTTTAGCCATTGTAATTATCCTTAAATTTATCCATGAAATGAACTTGTTGCTTGTTAATACATATTATTCGGGCAATAGTCAAGAGAAAAGTTGTTCAAAACGGTTTTATTTGTGGTTTTTGTAAAATTTTTCTGGAATTGTTAAATAAAGTAGTGTAATAAAGATAAAGTTTTGATGTACCCGTAGCTCAGCTGGATAGAGCGTTGGCCTCCGACGCCAAAGGCCGTGGGTTCGAATCCCTCCGGGTACGCCATATCAGAATTAAATCCCCGCAGTGAAAGCGGGGATTTAATTTTATGGCTTCCCGAAGGGTCGAACCCGGGTTCGTTCTCAGGTATCTAAATTCGTTTCGGTCAAAGGATTTTCCTCACTCATTAAGATGTTACGGAGAGCTTGCAGACAAAATTAACCGGAGCAGCGGTTAATTTTACTTAGCGCTTCCTCCGGGTACGCCATATCAGAATTAAATCCCCGCAGTGAAAGCGGGGATTTAATTTTATGGTTTCCCGAAGGGTCGAACCCGGGGTTTGTTTTTCATTTTATTTGTTTACTTTGCGTCTGAATGATTGTAATAAAAAGGAAGTTCTTTTTTATTATTAATTAAAATCTATAAATTATGTCGGTAAAATTAGAAGATATACAGTCGGAAGTTTACAATGAAAAGCTGCCGGAGAACTGGTGGGACGGACGTTTCAACGTTATGTCGGTCGGTGTGACGGAGAAAGCCTTTATAGAGGCTGTAAGCCGGGATCCTTTCCGCCGGAAGCTTGTCGCCGTTCTGGGAATGCCTGATGCCGGGGGCCGCTTTGTATTTTCCGGGTTGTGCCTGTCCAGTTTTCAGGTCATTCAGAACGGAGAATTTATTTCGCATCCTTTTTTCCGAATTGAAGCGGCTGGCGATTTGGTTCAAAAACATTTGGCGGGCAGCCGTATGGACATTCTGAAACTGTATTTTGACGCCAGGGGATACGGCGTGCGGACAGACGGGAATGAAATCACTTATTTTTCGCCGTTGATGCTGCGGCCGTTTCAGGGACAAACCGGGTATTGCATCGGCGGCCTTAAAAAGATTACGACAATCGGGCGCGTCGGAGAGATTCTTGATGTGCGGGTATCGCTTGTTTCAACGGAAAAGCTGTTGGAGAAAACAGACTGGCGATGCTTACTGCGCTTTGCCAAGCCGTATGACGATTATTTAGCTGCGGCCGGGGTTGAGAAAGTCGAGAGCAGGCATTTTCGTTATTCGGTCTGCGGCGCCTATGCGGTTCCCCTGTATATCGGAAGCCGCTGTATCGGGGTTCATCTGCCGCTTAAGACGCAGAATGACAAATTCAGTTTGGGGTTGAAGTATGTTTCTTACGAGACCTATTTGAAATATTTCTTCTGATTTTAGAGCGTGCCGTTCCGACGATTGTCGGGACGGTGCGTTTGTTTTAAAAAACGGTAAATTTTTCTTTAACGATGAAAATGGAAAATCAGAGCATACATCATATTGGTGAATAACCAAAGGAGAAAAGAATGACGAAACCGATTTTAATGAAGAAAGTGGCCGAATTTGTGAAGAGCGTGGAAGCAAGCGGCGGCAAACCTCTATATGAACTGACGCCCGAAGATGCCAGACAAGTGCTGCTCGGCGCTCAGAATATGGATGTTGAACGACCGGACGTAGGCATTCAGCGGGTTGAAATCCCCTTAAAACGCGGACGGAAAATGCCGGCGCTAATTATGCGGCCGAAGGATATTGACGACGCACTGCCGGTAATTTTTTATATTCACGGCGGCGGATGGGTTATGGGGGACGATGTCACGCATGACCGTTTGATCCGTGAGCTTTCGGACGGGGTGCCGGCTGCCGTGGTTTTTCCGATTTATCAGCAGTCGCCTGAAGCACAGTTTCCGCAAACGACGGACGATTTGTTTGAGGTTTTGGAATATGTTGTAAAAAATGCCGACAAATATAATCTGGCAGCGGAGGATCTGGTGGTCGCCGGAGACAGCGTCGGCGGCAATATGGCGGCGGCGATGACTCTGATGGCCAAAGCCAAAGGCTTTAGTCCGGACATTTTGTTTCAGCTGTTGTTCTATCCGGTGACGAATGCGGATTTTGACAATCAGTCTTATAGAGATTTTGCCGATGGGCCGTGGCTGACTAAAAAGGCGATGGAGTGGTTTTGGGACGCTTATGCTCCGCGCAAAGAAGACCGGAAAAACATTTTGGCCTGTCCGTTGCTTGCGACCAAGCGGCAATTGGAAGGACTGCCGCCGGCACTGGTCATAACCGATGAAAACGATGTTTTGCGTGACGAAGGCGAGGCTTATGCCCGCAAGCTTGACGAAGCCGGAGTGGAAACGGCGCTGGTGCGTTTTAACGGTACCATTCATGATTTTGTGATGTTGAACGGTCTGGCCGAGACGGCGCCTACCCGAGCGGCCGTTTCTTTGGCCATAGCCAGATTGCAGGAAGTGTTTTTTGCTGATGATTGACTTTCTGGCAGATAAAATCCCCGTGATGCGGGGATTTTTTTGTATCTTTTTCAGATGTCAAAGCATTTTTTGCGGGAAATTCCGCGGGTGCGGCATTCGGTTTCACGGTCGCTGTCGGGAAGGTCGTCCTCATCGCCGAAGTTGTACATTTCTTTTTCAAAGTCGGCTTCGCTTTCGTCTTCGGGCTGAGAATCGATGAGTTTTTCTTCACGGATGGTTTTAACACTAAAATCCTTGTCGTCTCCGGGAACATATTTTTGTTCCGAATAGTCTCTGACTTGGAAGTCTTCGCCGTCGCGGCGGTCATTTTCAATGTTCAGCATTTTGTTTCTCCTCAGGTTTATTTGCGAAGATTAAAGACCAGAACGTTGGAGCGGCGGTCAATGCCGCGGAGCTCAATGTCAAGGTTTTCATCACGGACGGCAATTCCGTCTCCGGCTACCAGCGGATGTCCGTTTATAGCAACGGCGCCTTCGGCAATGTGAATCCAGGCGGATCGTTGGTCATCAACGGTAAAACTAACGCGTTTTTCCGCGCCTAAGACGGTTTGGTAAATTTCCGCATCCTGATTAATGATGACGGAACCGTCACGCCCGTCCGGCGAAACAATCAGCCGTAGTTGGTCGGCAAGTTCCTGGTCGGAAAAAGCTTTTTGTTCATAGACGGGGGGAATGTCCAATATGTTTGGCAGAATCCAAATTTGCAGAAAGTGTACACTTTTTTGTGCCGAAGGGTTGAATTCGCTGTGGGTTATGCCGGAACCGGCGCTCATTTTCTGGATCTCGCCGTTTTTTATGACGGTACCGTTGCCCATGCTGTCCCGGTGTTCAAGTTCTCCGTTCAGGACGATGCTGACGATTTCCATATTGTCATGCGGATGGGTTCCAAATCCCTCTCCGGGCGCTATGGTGTCGTCATTGATGACGCGCAGGTCGCTGAAGCCCATGAATCGAGGGTCGTGATACTGACCAAAAGAAAAGGTATGCCAGCTGTCGAGCCAGCCGGTTTGGGTGTGGCCGCGTTCATTGGCGGGTCTTAGCGCAAACATAGAAAACTCCTTAGTAAAAATTGCCTGTTATGGAAGATATAAGCCTTTATGGCGGCAATTCAATCTAACCCAAAGACATAAAAAAACCTCTCCGGGGAGGAGAGGTTTTATAAAACATCCGCAGACTACGCCTTGACGATATCTCCGTATGCGTTGGCTTTAGCTTCACCGGGCAGACAGAACATTATCAGCAGAGCGATTGGTCCCAAAACCGGAATCAGGGCAATCAGATACCACCAGCCGCAGCGGCCGAGATCATGCAGGCGGCGAATGCCGATGGCAATGCTCGGAAGCAGGAGCCCCAAAGCCAATATCAATCCGAGTACCTGCGCCTTGAAAACCAAAGCGTCAATAATGGCCAGCGGGATGCTGACGATTACATAACACAAGACAAATCTCCAATATTGTCCGCGGGAGGCACGCCCTTTGAAATCCGTATATTGCTTTTTGATTACTTCAACAAAAAACTTGTTAAAATAAGCTTTAATTTTTTCCATATCCATAATTTATCTCCTTGAGTGAAACGCATAAAAAATAAACGGAGAGTATATTTCTTATATGTTTATCAAAAGCCCTTTGGCTGAAAAAACAATAAAAAAATCTATCTTATCAAGAGATATTTGCGGTATAAGCATTATTTTTTGAATAGTATTCAAACTTGAAAAAAAAACGAAAAGATATTTTTGGTTGCAGTTAAATTTTTTTATGATAATCTTTGTGCGGCTGTTGCTTTAAAAGTGGAGTATTATGATGATCAGTAAAAAAGACATAGCAAAACTTGACGGACTTTTGTATTTATACGCCCTTTCCAAAACAAGCAGCAAAAGGGAAGTTGCAGACAAACTCGGAACCTCGGTGGATACGGTCAACAAATATCTGGCCGATTTGGAAGCGGAGATGAATACGTTCCTTTTGGTCAGTAATGGCCGCGGAACGGTTATTACGCCGGAGGGAGAGCGGTTGCTCGATATGGCGGGCGATATTGTCAAATCGTTGAGAAGTCTCGGCGATTTTGCCGAAAATGCCGTATCGTACAAAGGTATTGTCCGACTTGGAATGCCTGATTCCATTGCCGATTATCTGGGTTCTGACAAATTGTTTGAGTTTTTTGAGAAATATCCGGGTATTCATGTTGAAAACAGGGTCGGAGCCAAGTTGCCTGATATGAATGCACTGGAGGCGGACATCTGTCTGGATTATGAACCGCCGTCAGATTCCGATTTGGTGTTAATCCGCTCTAAATCGGTGCCCTGCGGTCTGTTTGCCTCAGGCAAGTATCTGGATAAATACGGTTATCCGAAAAACATGGAAGATTTGTTGGAAAATCACAGAATCTGCGACAAATTCAACCATGAACTTTATGTCGACGGCTGGAAAGACATATTGGACAGAGCCAAACATGTGATTTACCGGACCAATTCGATTTTTTCGCATCGTTCAGTGTTGGAGAAAGGCTCCGGAATAGGCATTTGTCCGCTGGCATACGGCCGCGAAAACCTGGTGCCTGTGCTGAAAAAGGAATTCGGCTTTGACGTGCGCATTTATATGATGGCGCACAAAGATACCAAAGACATGCCAAGAATCCGCGTCGTGCTTGATTATCTGAAAGATACTCTGGATGAAAAATATGACAATTTATGAAAAAAGCCTCTCAAAAGAGAGGCTTTTTTTTATTCCCGAATCAGCGGGGTCGGATTTTTGGCCGCGGGGGTGTTTTTTTTGTTTTTTAAGAAAACGTTTTCACTTCCGTCAGAACGGCCTTCGACCTGAAGCTGCGGATTGACAAAGTTGATATTGCCGCGTTCGTAAAAATAAAAGTCGCGGCGAATGGCTGCTTTGTCTTTAATGGACAGTTCATTCCATTCTTTTTCGCTCATGCCGTAAGGATAAGTTTCTTTCGGGGCTGCGGTGAAACATCCTGAAAGCAAAATAAGCATTCCCAGCATAAACAGTTTTTTCATTGTCTTGTCCTCCGTTAATAATCAAAAAATATTATAACGTAATTTTTGCAATATTTCCATAGGCAATCCGCTCTGTGAATAAATTTGTGGCGTTTCATTTTTTTTGAATTAAGAGAATCTTTAGAAAGTGGGGCGTAACATTTCAGGCATAACGAATGCGAATCTGAGTCTCGGTTTGAGGCCGGTTCAGTTATGGTGATTTGGTATCAATTATATAAGGAAAAATTATATGTTGAGTTTGAAAAAAATCGGTGCTTTTATGTCGGCAGTGCTGTTGATGACAGCCGTCTTTGCCGGCAAGGCGTCTGCATCGGAGATTGATTTGAATATTCCGTCTCTGGATGTGTCTTATCAGATTTTCGGCTATGCCGTCACCGGTTCCCAGATTTTGTTTTACGGTCTGGGAATTTGTGTTTTGGGTCTGATTTTTGGTCTTTACGAATTTGTAAAAATTAAAAAAATGCCGGCGCACAAGTCAATGCTGGACGTTTCCAACCTGATTTACAGTACCTGTAAGACTTATATGAAGCAGCAGGCCAAGCTTCTGGTGGTGCTGGAAGTGTTTATTGCCGCATGCATTTTTTATTATTTCTTTGTTTTGCAGGCGACACCGCTGCCCAAAGTGCTGACTATTCTGGGATGGTCTATTTTGGGTATTCTCGGTTCGTTTACGGTGGCGTGGTTCGGTATGAGAATCAATACATATGCCAACTCCCGCACGGCTTTCGATTCGCTTAAGGCACACGCTTATTCGGTTATGAGCCTGCCCCTGCGTTCGGGAATGTCTATCGGCGTTATGCTGATTTGCGTTGAATTGATTTTGATGATCGTTATTCTGCTGTTTGTTCCACGCGAAAGTGCCGGCGCCTGCTTTATCGGTTTTGCCATCGGCGAATCGCTGGGCGCTTCGGCTTTGCGTATTTGCGGCGGTATTTTTACCAAGATTGCCGATATTGGTGCGGATTTGATGAAGATTATTTTCAAAATTGACGAAGACGATGCCCGCAATCCGGGTGTTATTGCCGACTGTGTCGGAGATAATGCCGGCGATTCAGTCGGACCTACCGCCGACGGTTTCGAGACATACGGCGTGACCGGCGTGGCCTTGATCAGTTTTATCGTTCTCGGCGCCGGCATGATGTATATGCCGAACGGGGATCTGGCTTTGATGAACGGCGGAATTGACATTCAGGCACGCCTGATCGTCTGGATTTTCACCATGCGCCTGCTGATGATTTTGACGTCTCTGATTTCTTACTGGCTCAATGACAAGGTCAGCAAAGCAATTTTTGGCCAGAGAAAATCCTTTAACTTTGAAACGCCGCTGACCTCTCTCGTTTGGTTTACGTCCATTATTTCGATTCTGGTTACCTTTGGCGTTTCTTACATTATGATCGGCGATATGAGTGCCGATTTGTGGTGGAAGCTTTCGATTATTATTTCCTGCGGTACGCTGGCCGCCGCCTTGATTCCGGAATTTACCAAGGCATTTACGTCATCCAAGTCCAAACATGTGGCCGAGATTGTCAATGCCAGCCGCGAAGCCGGTGCATCCCTGAATATTATTTCGGGTATCGTGGCCGGTAACTTCTCCGCTTTCTGGAACGGTCTGGTTATCGTCGGTCTGATGGCCGTGGCTTACTTTACGTCCCTGAGCGGTTTGGATCCGTTTATGGTTTATCCGACGGTGTTTGCTTTCGGTTTAGTGGCTTTTGGTATGCTGGGCATGGGACCGGTTACGATTGCGGTTGACAGCTACGGTCCGGTTACCGACAACGCCCAGTCCGTTTTTGAGCTGTCTCAGATTGAGCAAATCAAAGGCATTAACAAGTCTATTGAAAAAGAATTCGGATTTAAGCCGGATTTTGAACAGGGCAAGCAGCTGCTGGAAGAAAACGATTCTGCCGGCAACACCTTTAAGGCAACGGCTAAGCCGGTTTTGATCGGCACGGCGGTTATCGGTGCCACCACGATGATTTTCTCCATCATTCTGCTTTTGAACCTGAAGCTGATGCTGTTGGATCCGAACGTTTTGTTCGGCATTATTCTCGGCGGCGCAGTTATTTACTGGTTCTCCGGCGCTTCGATGCAGGCGGTTTCGACCGGCGCTTACCGGGCGGTGAATTACATCAAGGAGCATATTCATCTGGACGGTAAAACTGCCGCTTCGGAAAAAGACACCAAGAAGGTGGTCAAAATCTGCACCCAGTATGCGCAAAAGGGAATGCTGAACATCTTTATCGTGATTTTCTCGTTTACGATTGCGTTTGCATGTTTTGATGCCAACCTTTTTGCCAGTTATTTGATTTCGATTGCGGTTTTCGGACTGTTCCAAGCCTTGTTTATGGCTAATGCCGGCGGTGCCTGGGACAATGCCAAAAAGGTGGTTGAGGTTGATCTGCACGAAAAAGGCTCCGATCTGCATGCGGCGACGGTTGTCGGCGATACAGTCGGTGACCCGTATAAAGATACCTCCTCGGTAGCTTTAAATCCCATCATCAAGTTTACGACCCTGTTCGGTCTGCTGGCGGTGGAAATGGCGGTTGCGGCTCCGCGCTGCGTATCGCTAGGGCTCGGTATTTTCTTCTTCGTATTAGGACTGGTTTTTGTTCTTAAGTCTTTCTACGGAATGCGTATCGAAACCACAAAGCAGGTTTAATCCGAAACTTGTTGACGAATCCCGATAAGGCCCGGTTTTTCCGGGCCTTATTTTTTCTTGACAGAAAAATGTCAGAAAGATATCTTAGGCGCCTAAAGTTCTTATGAGTTTTAATTAAAAACAAATTATTTATGAAGAGAAATCAGTTAAAACTGCGGATTTGGGATATTTTAAACCGCATTCAGCTTTCACCAGGCGTGTTACGAGAACTGGAAGAGAATTTGAGCGAAGAAGAACTCGGGGCGCTGGTGGATTTGTTTTCCGACATTTTGGTCGGAGCGGCGTTCATTGACAGATGCAAGACTCAGAAAGAGGCAGATGCCGTTTTTGCCAATGTTTCGGATTGTAAGGAAATGGCGGCCCGGTATTATGAAATGCTTTGCAAAACAGGAATTGGGCAGCTTCGCGAACATGTGTTTTGCAACACTGTCGAGAGTATGACCTTCAGTCTACAGGCCGATCTTGAAGCCTGGCCCGGACAGAAAGCTTTGCAGCTTAAGCAATCGGCAGAATGTCTGTTGAATTATTTGAAAATGCTGCGGACGAAAGTTGATGTCCCTTCTTTGGATATTTCGGCAGAAGAGGGGCTGCTGCTTGAGGCGCTGGAAAACTATTTTGCCGCTGATATCGCCGCGGCGTTTTTGCGACTGCTTTTGATGTATTACGGTTATGTTTCCGATTATGTACGCGTAGAAAAACTGTTGAAAAAACACCATGGGGAAATCAGAGATGTTATCATTCAGGAATGGGAGATCCGGGACCTGATAGAGAATATCGGCGGTCTTTGCTTTTGTATAGAGGAAAACTTCCGCTGACCAGTTTCCGATGTTTAGTCAAAAATCCTGAAGCACTTGCGGCTTCAGGATTTTTTTATGGGTTTGCGAATTTTATTGTCCAGACGTTCTTCTTTGATGCCGACCGGATCCTGATGAATGATAATGACCGAATTGGGATATTCGTCCTGCAGGTTGTCTTCAACCAGCTCGGTCATGTCATGCGCGGCGGCCAGAGACAACTCTCCGTCCAGTTCCAGATGAAATTCGAACATGTAGCGTCCACCCAGATCTCTGGTGCGCAAATCGTGTATTCCTTTGGAAAAAGGACATTCCATGACGATTTTTTTGATGTTGCGGCGAATGTCGTCGCCAAGTTCGGCATCCATCAGGGTTTTTACCGCGTCGCCGGCAATTTTGTAAGCGTTGTAGAGCAGATATCCCGATACGCCGAGTGCGGTCAGGGTGTCGAACCAGCTGATGTTGAAAACCGAGACGACAATCAGAGAGATTATGATGGACAGGTTGGTCATAACGTCTACCATATAGTGAGCACTGTCGGCGCTGATGGCCTGGGATTCGGTCATGCGGGTGACGTATTTCTGGTAGCTGATGAGCGCCAGCGTGGATATAAGGCTAACCCCCATAATGATCAGACCGACGGTTGTCTGTTCAATCGGCCGGGGATAAAACAAACGGTTGATTCCGTCATAAAGGATAAAAATGCCGGAACCCGCGATGAATGCAGACTGGAGCAAAGCGCTTAAAGATTCCGCTTTTCCGTAGCCGTAACGATAATAGTAGCTTTCCGGCAGAGAAGAAAAGCGTACGGCGATGACGGTAACTGAGGAGGCAAATATATCGGTTATGCTGTCAATCATGGACGACAAAACAGCCAGAGAACCGGTATACAGCGCGCCGAACGCTTTTAGCAGGCAGAGACTGACAGCAAGAGAAACGCTGGCAGCGGTTGCGTTTTTTTTCAGGCGGTCACTTTGTTCTTTGGTCAGATACTTTTTGTTTAACGGCATTTTTTATCTTTTCCATATCCTGTCTTGATATTTCGTAGTAGTTTCCCTGCATGGTGTCGGCAAAAAGTTTCAGCGAAGCATTTTTCGGCACGGTCAGGAAATCATAATGTACGAAGTATTTATCATCTTTTTTCAAAAATGAAAGTTTTATTTTTTCGTTGCCCTCAACCTGCAGGTCAACTGTGAACAGATCTTCCGCATCGGGAAGCTGGCTGACGCCGGAGATAATCGTGGCGTTGAGCATATATTTTGCCAGATCAACGAGCCTGTCGACATCGGTGTCGTGGTTAAAAAGTAAAAATCTTCCAAAACGCAGGTCCCACAAACGGCTGAAAGTCCATTCGGTTTTATCCGCGGAAAGATCAATGAGTTCAATTGCGGCCAGCCAGACCTGAAATTCGTTGTCAAACTTGATATAGGCGGCTCTGGTTCCGCGCCCGATTTCAATGTCATATTTTCCGACTTCCAGACTTTGAAGTGTCTGGCCTTTTTCGTTTTGGAGTTCAATTCTGATGTTGGGCGAGTTTTCCGCACCGACCGGCTGCAATCCGAAACGGCTCAGGTTTTCGGCTTTGTCGGATTTTTTTTCGTAAAATCTGGCCTCAAGCAGGGCGCTTAAAAAGCTGCGCATACGGTCTTGAAGTACCAGCAGGTGGTCTTCGCCTTTGAGTTTCCACAGACCGTTCTGTTTATAGAAATTCAGCTGCCGGTCATGCGATGTGATGACGATTTTTTGGACATCGTTAATCTGCCGGGGAAGTTTTTCAAGCAGAGGCTGGCCTTCATAGGTGTCGATTTCACCGCGGTTTACAACGTAACCCGAAAAAACGCCGGTCAACAGCAGGGCAAAAGCGCCCAAAGAAACCCAGAGCATCTGGCGGGTATAAAAAATTTTAAGGCTGGCCTTTCCGCGGTGGGGGCCGGGCTTCCTTATGAAGGAAAGCAAACCCAGGCTTAAAACGATAAGCAGCGGAATGGCGTATATGTTGACAAATTTTACCCAGCCGTCAACGCTGTCTATTTTATCATTCATACCGCTTCTGATGTCGCGCAGCTTAAGCCGTTCGGTATCAAGCTGCCGGCGGATTTTGGCAATAACGGAGAGTTCGTCGGGAGTGAAGTTTTCCCGGCCTTCGAATTCTTTTTTGTTCCAGATTTCTTTGATTCCTTCTTTAGTTTTGGCAATGCGGTCGTAGATTTCTCTTTCTTTGATTTTGAATTCCTGTCGGCCGCTGCGACGAAGTTTTTCAATTATGCCAAAGCTTCTGGTTTTGGCTGATTTTCCGCGCAGTTCAATAAGGTTTTCTCCACCGATGAGGCTTTCAAGCGCATTGAGGACAAAGTTGGCATTATCAAAAATCGGAACAATCAGATTTCCGTCCTGAAGGCTGATGGTTGCAGCCCAGAAACTGTCATAAAGAATGTCGGTGTCGGCGACAGCGATGACATCAAAAGGCGCTGCCGGATCTTTACTGATAATTCTGGCGGCAATAACTTTGGTATAATCGTCTTTTTTGAAACGACTGAGCAGGGAGCCCGGGTCGTAGGCTTCCTGAGCCCATTGCGCATTGACAGCCGCAGAATTGGAGCTTGAAACCAACAAAGGAATGAAAACGGTTTGCGCGTCAGGTTCGGGGCTGATGATAGAGACGCTGCTGACCAGCATTTTTTTTAACAACCGGGTTTCCGGCGCCATATGGTTTATTTCATCATAATTGAGGTAAAACTGCAGCAGGTCCTGCGTATAGTTTGGGGAAGAGGCGTTACTGCCGGCATTGACGGTCAGTGAATTGTCCAGATCGGCAATTGCCAGTCCGGATTGGAATTTGAAACCCCAATCCCGGTCAAGGCCTTTGAGGTCGGAAACTTTGAAACCTTCGGCTACCGGCGCTCCGATGCGAAGAGAATCGGCAGCGATGTCTGCAAACAACAAAACCTTGCCTCCATTCAGGCTGTAGTTGCGAACGGCCGTAACCATATCTTCGGAAAAGTCGCGGGGGTGGATGATAATCAGAGCTTTGAGTTTTGAAGATATTTGTTCGGCCTTGTCGATAGCTTTGAGGTTGTAGAGCTTTTCCAGCTGATTGATGATTTCCCATTTGGAGGTGGCGACGTTTTCAACCACGGTTCCAAAGACGGGAAGCGTCGAAATGACGCCGATGTCCTCTTTGCGGTGATTGAGGCGGTAAATGGCTTCGGTTAAATCCTGTTCCAAAAGCTGTTCGCGTTCTAAAGCCAGAAACGGAATGTCAGAATATTCGTCGACACTGTTGCTGATGGTCAGGCCAAAATAAGCCGGCTGATTATTGTCTATCAGCGGGACGGCTTTCAGACCGCGGGACAGGGCTCGGTCTTCATATTGACTGAAAGGTTCGGGGTTATAAACGGCATAGTTGAGCTTGCCTTGGGCAAGGACGCCGTATTGGCGGAGCAACAGTCGAACCCGGTCAAACATCAGGCGGTATTGGGGATTGCGTCGGCCGAGTTCGGGAGAGTAGTACAGTTTTACGGTCAGCGGTTCGGGGAGTTCTTTTAGAATTTTACGGGTCGAATCAGTCAGCGTGAAGATTTTTTCTTCGGTAAAATCATATTGGAAGGAACGCGTGAAATTGTTGGCCAGCAGGTTTAATCCGACAAAGCCGATTAGAGCCAGAATAAAAACCGCAATATAATAGCCGCGTTCCGAAGATTTTAAAAATATTGAAGTTCCGGCAGTGCGAAAGCTGACAATAATGATAGTGGTGATGTTGAACAACAGGATTACCGAGGCGAAAAAGATTATGTCCCGCAGTTCGACCAATCCTCGTGCTATGGTGTCAAAATGGGTGATAAAGCTGAAGGAGGCAATCATGTCGATGATGGAAACCGGTGCAAAAAGCCTGAAAAACGACAGGACATATTCCAATCCGCTTAACATGAACAAAATATTGGCGATAACTGATAAAACAAGGGCAATGACCTGGTTTTTGGTCAGGGCAGACATGGTTTGGGATATGGCGAGCATACATCCGGCCAGAACCAAACTGCCGAGATAGCCGACGGCAATGACGGCATTGTCGGGCGTGCCCAGCAGGTTTACCGTAATCCAAAACGGAAAGGTCAGGAACAGTGCCAGAGCGCAGAATATCCAAGAGGCGAAAAATTTGCCCCAGACCAAAGCCGTGGTGGAGACCGGCATGGTCATAATCTGAACGATGGTTTTGGAGCGAAATTCTTCTGACCAGAGACGCATTGAAATGCCCGGCAAAAAAAGCAGGTAAAGCCATGGCTGATAAGCAAACATGGACAGAAGATCCGCCCGGCCGAGGTCAAAAAAGTGTCCGAAGTAGATGGCAAAGGAGGCGTTCAGAACCAAAAATGCGACCAGATAAACATAAGCCAGCGGAGAAATAAAATAGCGGATTAATTCGTTTTTGATTACGGTTCGCAGATTATGCATCGTTTTTCTCCGGACAGGTCAGGGTTGAAAAAGCTTTTTCCAGATTGTCGGCACCGGCCTTGAACAAAATATCCTTTAAAGTGCCGTCTACCAGTATTTGCCCGCGGTTAATCAAAATTATTCTGGTGGCGATTGATTCTGCTTCGTCCAAGAGATGAGTCGAGATCAAGACGGTTTTGTTTTTCTTCATATCGGCAATCAGGCGGCGCATGTGTTCTTTCTGATTGGGATCAAGACCGTCAGTCGGTTCGTCAAGAAGTAGGATTTCGGGATCGGAAATGATGCTTTGGGCAAAGCCGGCACGGCGCAGGTAACCTTTGGACAGCGTTTCGATTTTCTGATCCATGATTTCTGTGATTTTAGCAATTTGGGCAACTTCTTCAAGCCGCTGTTTTTTTGACGAGCCTTTCAGTCCGCGGAGTTCAGCCATATAGTTTAAAAAGGTTTTTACTTTCATATCGGGGTACAACGGAGCCCCTTCGGGTAAAAAACCGATGTTTTTTTTGGCAAACAAGGCATCCTGAGAAATGTTTTTTCCCAGAACTTCTATTTCGCCGGAAGTCGGCGCCAGATAACCGGTAATCATATTCATCAGGGTTGATTTGCCGGCACCGTTCGGTCCCAGCAGAGCAATGATTTCTCCGGTTTGGGCTTTGAAACTGACGTCTTTTACCGCGTCGATGCCTCCGAAAGTTTTTGTCAGGTTTTTTATGGAAAGCGTGGTGTGCATTTTTTTTAATCCGTTATGACTGAGATGCTGCCGTTTCTGACATTTTTTACGACGGCGGGAATATGGAATTCTCCGGGCGCAGAGGCTTTGCCGTCAAGATAGGCCGCCGCTTTTTTCCAGTCGGGCGGAGAATCTTTTACATAAGAGTTTTCACAGGCAAGAATCAGCCGGCGCAGGGCTTCAAATGCCAGTCCGGAACTCTGGGGACCGGTTCGGCTGCCGATGTAGCGCATGTTTTCATACAGAGAAATGTCAGAGCTTAAGTCGGCAGTAAAGAGAGAGGTGATCTGATAGTTGCTGATGCCGTTGCGGTGCAGTTGCTCAATCAGTTTGTCGGCACCGGCCGGCGAGCCGCTGATAACAAAAAGGTCGGTATCGTTATTGCGCAGCATATTGATGATATTGCTGAAATTCTGCTGGCCGTCGTGAAATACGGCGCCGGTAAGGGAATATTGTTCAGGAATTTTTTCTTTGAGCAATGCCGCCAATTCACGATAGTTTCCGGTGGCCTGAATGATTAATCCGATGTTCTTGGCGTTGCGCGGGGGAAGGTCGTCAATGAGTTTTTCAACGGCATTGCCGTAGGGCGTATGAAACGTATAAGAACGGACGGCCATATCCGGCAGTTTCAGAATGATCTGAGGGGCCGGAGCCAGTTCAACCGACATTACAACCTCATGAGAGTCGCCGTCGGCAGATTCGGCGTCGTTTTCATAAACGAGTTCGTATCTGTATCTGGTTGAAGACTGAACAGCCTGACGAAGCATGGCATCAAATCCTTTGCGGACCGCATTGCCAAAAGCGGCGTCAGAATCGCCCAAGGGCAACCGAGCCTTTATTTTTACAAGCGGATTGCCGATTGTTTCAACGCGTTTGGGCTGATAGGCCGCTGCGAAAATTGTGGCCAGAGCCGTGATGACGGCAATGATCAGCAAAATGATTTTGGTACGCATTGTCATTAAATACATGCGCTTATCCTTTGTTTATTTCATATAGGGCAATGGCTGCCGCGGTTGAAACGTTAAGGCTTTCCACTTTTTCGGAAATAGGCAGTTTTACGGTCGAATCGCAGGCTTCCTCCACCAGGCGCCGCATTCCTTTGCCTTCAGAACCCATAACAATGGCGATTTTGCCAGATTTATCAATCGAATCGATATAATTTTGAGCATAGCCGTCCATGCCGATGGTCCAGAAGCCTGCGTCTTTGAGCTGGTTGATGGCGCGGGAAAGGTTGGTAACCCGGCAGATGCGCAAGTGCTCTATGGTTCCGGCCGAGGCTTTGGCCATGGCGCCGGTTTCAAGCGGAGCGTTTTTGTCCTGCAAAATGAGCGCCAGAGTGTCGAATGCCACGCAAGAGCGGATAATGGCGCCGATGTTTTGAGGGTCCGTCACCTGATCCAGAATCAGAACATGGCAGCGCGGCAGTTCGTCGGCAATGATGCATATTTCGTCGAGCGTATATTCTTCCAGTTCCTGGCAATAGGCGGCCAAGCCCTGATGAACGGCTTCCCGCGGAAGGATGCGGTCTATTTCCTTTTTATCGACCATATTGACAATTCCAGGGCTGAGGTCATTTTTGAGGCAGGCGTTCCGTATTTCCTCAAAGTTTTCTTTGGTGCACAGAATTTTATTTATTTTACGTCGGCGGTTGCAGACAGCAGCCATAACCGGATGGCGGCCGTATAAAATCAGCGGGCCGGATGATGAGGGCGCGGGTTTGCTGCGGTTTTTTGACATGTCATTTCCTTAAATATTGCAATATGGCGCTTATTGTAGCGCAAAAATGTTAATTTTCTACTTAAACTTCCGGTGCTGCAGCGCTTCAGCCAATGACGCGCCGCAGAATGCCCCCGGTTTCTGCCAGTTTCTTTTCGGCTTCTTCCCGGCTGATTTTTTTGACGGCCATAACGCAGGCTGTTTTTACGCTTTGACCGCCGGCTTCAAGGTATTTGGCAGCTTCTTCAACGGAAACTTGTGCAATGTCGGCAACGATGCGGCAACCGCGTTCAACCAGTTTCTCATTCATCATTCTGACATCGATCATGTAGTTTTGATAGGTTTTGCCGATGCGAATCATGGCGCCGGTGGAGAGCATGTTGAGAATCATTTTCTGCGCGGTGCCCGATTTCATTCGTGAGGAACCGGCGATGGGTTCTTCTCCAACTATCGGATTGATGAAAATGTCGGAGAATTTTTGGAGTTTGGCTTCCGGATTGGAACTGATGCCGATGGTTTTGCTGCCGCATTTTTGCGCCTGTTCCAGCACGGCAAGTACATAACGGGGACCGCCGTTGGCCGAAATGCCGACAACGACGTCGTCGGGCGTCGGTGCAAAAGAGGCAAGATCTTGCAAGCCGAGTTCGGCGCTGTCTTCCGAATTTTCAACAGAATAACGTAGAGCCCGGTCGCCGCCGGCGATGTAACCGTTGACCATACCGTGTTCCACACCGAAAGTGGGCCAGCATTCCGAAGCGTCCAGGACCCCTAAGCGTCCGCTGGTTCCGGCTCCGAAGTAAGCCAGGCGGCCGCCTCTTTTGAAGGCTTGGGCAATAGCTTCAATGGCTTCGCCGATTTGAGGCAGCGTTTTTTCGACGGCAAGGGCAACTTTTTGGTCTTCGTGATTTAAGGTTCGGGCAATCTGATAAGAATCCATCAGATCAATATTGATTGTTTCGGGATTTCTTTTTTCGGTAAGTGCCAACGCAGACATCGTTTTTCTCCAAATTGTTGTTTTGTGGTTCATATTAGCCGGAGCGGAGTTAAGAAAAGGATAAAAAGCGCCGTATTATTTATTCACAAGATGAAAATATTTTCGAAGTCCGGTAAAAAATGTGTTGACAAAGTCGGCAAAATACGGTTAGTTGCGTGTTAGTGAATATCAAAGAGGAATGTTCCTCACTCCTGAAATTTGCAAAATGGAGGGGTGGCAGAGCGGTCAAATGCAACGGACTGTAAATCCGTCGACTTTCGTCTACGATGGTTCGAATCCATCCCCCTCCACCATTCAGATTTCCGGTTTACTCTCGATTAAGAGGCAATTTAAGCGGGTGTAGCTCAATGGTAGAGCAGAAGCCTTCCAAGCTTATGACGGGGGTTCGATTCCCCTCACCCGCTCCAAAAATTTCCCCTTATATCAGAAAATGTTCAACAACATAAACAATTAGGATTTTTAATATGGCAAAAGAGAAATTTGAGCGGAGCAAACCGCACTGCAACATAGGCACGATCGGTCACGTAGACCACGGCAAGACGACCTTGACGGCAGCAATTACAAAAGTATTGGCAGAAGAAGG
>CABUUO010000010.1 GCA_902494875.1 uncultured Pseudomonadota bacterium | reverse complement strand
ATTACTTATCAGGCCTGCTCCGAATGTCCGGTCGTTCAGTCTTCTTCCGCTACCAAATACAACTGTACGCCAAAGTGCAAAATTTCCCAATGCCCGGACAAACAGAAACTCAACGATGCCGGAACCGCCTGTATAGACAAAGACGACAACTGTCCAAACGGTTATTACAAATCTTGCGAAACCGGCATTGAAACCACCGTAACTCCGAAATACACCGAAGCCGGTACCGCCTGCTACCAGTGCAAAGCAAAAACTCCGGCCTGTAAGGTTCCGCACTGCAAAAAATGTTCGTCTTCGACATCAAATTACTGTACAACCTGTGAAGACGGATATGAACTGTCAACAGACCGAAAAACATGCCGGGAAATATCGCAATGTGAATTAAAAGGCTATTATAACGAAGAAAGAGCCGCATATTATTACGGAGATGATTATGAATGCAAATTGACACCCAAACTTGATGACGGAACCACTTGTCTTGATGACTGTTATGAACCCAAAGCCTGTTGTCCCGGCACGGATTCCGTCAGCGGCATTTATAATGCAAACAAAAAGAAATTTGAAAAATGCATCGTAGCTTATGAAGCCGGCGTTTCCTGCATTAAGTCCTGTATTACGGCTCCTTGCACTAATATAAGCAGTTATAATCAAACGCAGATTGACGTCGGATCATGTGACAGACTGAGCATTGAAAAACTTAAGTTAAACTCTTATTGGGGCAACAGTCCTTATGATTATTTTTTAACGTTTCCCAGCACGTTGAACTGTCCGTCTACAGATGTTGACTTTTCAACCGCTTTTTGGACCGGACTGTTTCCGCCCGTCACTCAGACAAACAGCAGCAACAGTTGGTCGACCCCGGCACCCATAGCCAACGTGACGGTTAAGTCATACACGTCTCCGACTTACGGCGGCACAATATCTAACGTAAACCTGACGGCTTCCGACAAAATCGTTTTGCACAGCATGTTTTTGGGCAACGCAACCATCACGGCGCCAAAGGTTTATATTAAAGGTAACCTCGGAATGAGCAACAGCAAAATCATCGCTGACGATTTATATATCACATCCGGCGTATCCATTGCCGTTGGCGGCCTTGTCGGCAGTGTTACCAGATATACCTATAGTGATTATACCAGCAGTATACAGTGCCGTTCGCATAAGCATCCCGGCAGTGATTCTTTTATCGGAAGCCCGGAACGCCCGACAGCCTTTCATATTGAAGGAGAAAAAGATCCCGCCAAAATCAACTACGGCACACTCGGTCTAAACGGCTATTATTTGGGTAATCTGACCATCTATGGTTACAATGCCGAAACTACCCCTATTTTTTCCGAAGCCGTTATTTACAATTCCGATTATCATACTTCCGGAGATCCTGATAATCCTACGACAAATACCCTGACAATCAGCGACATTGAAGGGAAAAGCCAAAGCAATCTGTTTTATCGTTTCCATACCACCGACCCCAGCATTTCGTCCAACTATTATAACTTTATTAAAGGGAAACTGGTTTACGAGGGCAGTATGAACGGCAAAAGCAAGCAACTATGCGAGGAAATGAAACAAAACGCATATCTTTCCGAAAGCAACTGTACATTACAGTCCGCGGCCCATCTGGTTGAGTGCGCCGACATTGATTACAGCCGGACAACCTGCGCCATGTTCGGATATGAAGAACAAGAACAATACGGCGCTGTCTGCACCAGAAATGAAGACCTTTATCAAAAAAGCGGACAACAACTGGAATGTTACGAATGTGTTCCGGAATATTGTATGTACAATTACGAGGCCGAATTTAAAAGAGGATATTGCGAAGCATACATCGACAGCATTTACAATGCATACGACTATCCGGACGAAATATATTGCGCAGAGGCCGCGGCGGGCCAATCTCCCGAACAAGTTTGCAAGACAATGCAGGATATCTGGCGCGCTCATGAAGATTCCGGCGGTTATCCCGATACGTATACGCCGCTTGCTTCTTTGCCTTATTCTGTCAACAACGACGAAAGCCAAAATCTGTCCGGAAAGAAGTGTGTGGTCTGTCGTTTCCAATACAGGGAAATGGACGGTTCTTTGACAACTCAATAACCGTACTGAAATGACGACGGATTCACCAAAGGCGCCAATCGGCGCCTTTTTTTTATTCTTCCGTTCGTCCGGGGATTTTGTAAAAGTGCATAAAAGTTACCGGCTTGATGTCGGTGGCCTTAAACACCATTTTGCGGATTTTGGCGCGGATATATTCTTCAATCTGCGGCGCTCTGTGGTTGAGCTTGACGATTTCGGTCGGCAGCGTGCGCGCAACGTCGGCCTTTATTTCCTCCGCCAGCTTGGCAAAAGCTTCTTCCTCCAAAATGTCAATGGAAGATATTTGCAAGTCCAGCAAATTCCAGCAAGGGTCAAAGACCACGCTGATATACAGCGACGCGTTATAGGCAATCCTTCTGCGGTTTTTAATCAACTGCGAGTTCAGTGAGGTCAGCTGTTTGCGGTCTACGCCGATGATGTCGGTCGGAATTTCGCCGACTTTTTCAATCTCATGATTTTTCAGCAGCATTACATCGCCGTTGCGCGCCTGCGCCACTTCTTTAACCCCGCATTCCAAAGCAAAACGCTTCTGGGCGCGGATGTTGCGTTTGTCTCCGTGCACCGGCAGCACAATCCGCGGCCGCAAAATCTGATACATTTTTTTGATGTCGTCTTTGCAGGCGTGGCCGGAAGTGTGAACCAGATATTCTTCACTGGAAATGACTTCGACACCGGCATCGCGCAGTTTTTCCTGCATACGTTCGATTTTTTCTTCATTGCCGGGAATAATCTGCGAAGAAAAAATAATGGCGTCGCCCTGCCCCAGAACAATATTTTTGTTTTCACCATTGACAATGCGGGTCAGTCCGCTGCGATAATTGGCCTGAGAACCGGAACAAATGTAGAGCATCTTGTCCAAAGGAATGTCCATGGCCTGTTTGGCTTCAACATAAGGCGGCAGGTTTTGCAGATAGCCGCATTCTTTGGCGATGTTGATGTTCTGAATCATACTCATGCCGGCAATGACCGGGGTGCGATCCGCGGCGTGAGCGGCCAAAATCAGGCTTTCGAGCCGGGCGATGTTAGAAGCGAAGCAAGTGGCAACCAGCGTGTTTTTATATTTCGGAACCAGTTCTATCAGGCTTTGGCGAATGACCGCTTCCGAAGGACCGGAAACATCATGGGCCAGATTGGTCGAATCGCCGATATACAAATCTACGCCTTCTTTGGCCAACTGTTCCAGCTTTTCAACATCGGTCGGCATAAAGCTCATCTGACCGTCGTCAAAACGCCAATCGGTGCCGTGAACGACATTGCCGTATTTGGTGCGAATCATCAGCACCGAATTGTCCGGCAGGGAATGAACCACCGGCACATATTCCACCTCAAAATTTTGCAGCCTGACAATCCTGCTGTTGTTAATCGAATGAAGCTCGACTTCGTTTTCTAGCTTATATTCGCGCAGGCGGTGGGCAATGTGTCCCAAGGTGAAATCTGCCGCGTAGACCGGGCACTTCAACCGCGGCCAGACCTGCGCAATCGCACCGAAGTGGTCTTCATGCGCATGGGTAATGAACAAAGCCTCTATGTCTTCCTGATATTCTTCCAAAAAAGAAGCATCGGCAAAACCCAGATCAATTCCCGGAAAATCGTCATTCAAAAAACCGTATCCGCAATCTACAACAATAATTTTGCCGTCGACGGCATAGGCATACATATTAAAGCCGACTTCTTCGGCGCCGCCAAGGGCTATGAAATACAGCCCTTCCTTATTAAAACAATTCATTTATTATCCTTTATATTTTTTCTCTTACCGCGGAAAGAACACGTCTCCCGCATATATTTTTTCTGTTTGGTCATTTGTTTTCAGTAACAACAAACCGTTTTCATCGACACCTTCAAAAATGCCGTCTTTTTCTTCTTTGTCGGTGCGAACCCTGATTTCGCATCCCAGGCCTTTTACGTCAGCGAGCCACCGCTGTCTGATTGTTCCAAATCCGCACGTGTTCCACTCGTCCACGTTTTTATCAAAAATATCCATATATTTTTTCAAAAAGGCTATGCGGTCGGTTTCATACCCCAGTTCGGCCAAAGACACCGCCGGATATATCACGCCCTCTATCTGCGGCGCCTTTTTGATGTTGACGCCGATACCGATAACCAGATATCCGCCTTCGCCCTTTTCAAGAAGTATGCCGGAAATTTTGCGCCCCGCCACCAAAACGTCGTTCGGCCATTTGAGTTTAATGTCAACCGTCGGAAATAAGGTCCGGACGGTTTCAAGCAGGCTCAGCGAAACGACAAAAACCGCCTGACCCCATTTACAGGGTTCCATTTCAACGGCCATGGACATAAACAAATTGCCGTCCAGACCGACCCAGCCGCGCCCGCGGCGGCCGCGGCCCGAATTCTGCTTCCGCGCCGTCACGATATATTTATGCCCCTTTGCTCCGCTTGTCAAGTGCAAGGCTTCATCATTCGTGCTGCCTGCTTCCGCCAAGTCAATCCATTCCCAGTCGTTAATCTTTTGCATTTTACCTCACAATACCGGAACCAAAAGTTTTTCGAGATTATCCATCAGATAGCTCGGATTTAATATGGAAATCAACACAATCAGGATATTTAAAAACAGGCAAATGTATATGCCGCGGTCCGCACGATCAAACTTCCGTTTTCTCTCGTCAAAGAAAACCGCCTTGATAACGTCCAGATACGCCGTTATCATCAGCAAAAGCGCAACCATTACGATAGCCACGGAGCAATAGCTCCCTTCAATGACCAGATTGTTGACGGCGGCCAGTTTGCCCAAAAAGCCGAGGGTCGGCGGCGACGAAGCCAGAGAAACCATAAAAACCAGAAAAGCAACGGTTATATACGGTTTTTGCGTGAAAGCGCCGGCCGCGTCGTCAAGGACGGTCAGATATTCTCCGTTGCTCTTAAACCCGAAGAAAACCGTGTAAATGCCAAGCATTGACAACATATATACTACCAGATAAACAAACGATGCGGCAATGCCGTCATAGTTAAACGCATTTAAGGTGATGAAGATAAACCCAAGATTATAGAGTGTGGCATAAGCAAACAGGCGGCGCAGGTTCTTCTCGCGGTTGGCGCTGACCGCTCCCAGCAGCAGGGAAAACACGGCAAAACCCCAGAATACGGGCTTGATACTGCCAATTATGGGAAAGAATACGTTCATGCACAAATTTACCAGGCTGCCGAAAGCCGCAAACAGCGGAATAATGGTATAAAAACCGCTGACCGGCAAAATGCTTACGGAAACGATATCCGCAAACCAAAAATGGAACGGCGCCAGGCCTACCATAAACAAAACCGGCGCCATCAGCAAAACATAAGCCACGACATCATACCAGAAAATTTGCGGCTGCGCGGCGTAGAAGGCATAAACGTCGACATAGCTCAGACTGGCGGTTCTGCGGTACAGCATAAACATTCCGGCTGCAAACAGCAGAAGGAAAAACAGCGAAAACTTCAGGTATCTTCCAGCCGCGGCCTCAACCTCCTGATCGTCTCCGTTTTGATACATCAGGAAATAATTGCAGAGGAACAAGCCCAGCATTCCGGCAAACAAAACGGCAAGATGACAGGCGGAAACAATCATCATAAGCGTCGCAATGCCGGCGGTACACAGCGCATAATAGGCATAAGACGGGCGGTTTTTGTTCAGGAACCATTTGCAAGACAAAAAGAACCACGTCAACGCCAAAAGCACCGTACAAAGCTTGAACAGCGTCGTATAAGTGTTGTTCTGCCAATACTCCGAAAAACCTCCGCGGTCAAAAAAGAGCAAAGACAGCAGTCCCGAAACAACAAGAAAGAACTTTGACAACGTATAAAAGGTCTTGGGCGTTTTAGAGGTACGAAAACGATTGACCAAGGCCATAACCGCAAGAGCCAGCAGCAGTACGAATTCCGGAGAAAGAGCCAACAAGTCGACAACCATACTTTAATCTCCTCAGACGCCGAGCACAAACCACAGCGGTTTGACAAACGACATTATCAGAACAAAACAAACAAAAACCATAAAGGCCAGACCGGCTTTATCCAAATCCAGCGCAGCGGCGGCCGCCGGACAAAGTCGGCTGCGGTCTTTGAGACGGAAAAGCTCCTGAAGCAGCGTGGCCGAAACCAAAACCAGCGAGCAGACGACAATCATGCCCATTTTTATATTTTCCGCCAGCAGATTGGAAAGAATCAGAAAATTGTTCAAAAACAAAGAAGACAAAGGCATTCCGATACCGGCCAGAACTAAAAAAGAATAAACGAAGGAAATTCGCGGCACGGCGCAGAGTATGCCGTCATCGCTGACATCCAGACTTTCCTGCTGTTTGTAGAGATAACTGGCAATGACTTCCAATGCCGAAACAATAATCAGATAGCTGAAGAAAGAAAAGGCAATGTTGAGCAGAACCACGTCAACGCGCGTCAACACACCCAGCAGATACATAATATAATAAATCGTAATATAGGCAAACATCTTGTATTGGCGGTCTTTGTTGATAAAACCTATCAGTGCGATAAACAGCATGGTAACGACGCAGACAATCTGAAGTATCGTCACATATACGGAAAGGTTGTCCGGCAGATGTTTGGGCAGAAAGCGGACAAAACCGTAAATACCGGTCAGCGGGATAATACTGGAAATGATAAAAATTAAAGGATTTTTGATGTGGGAATTAATGGAAGATATCCAATAATGGAACGGCCAAACCGGAATTCTTGACAGCAGGGAAACAAAAATCGCACCCCAGATAAAATATTCCACCGTACTGTTCAGCTCTATCTGGCGCAGACTGTCAAGCTTGACCGCTCCGCCCTGATAATTAAACAGGAAAACCGTGGCCACGAAAAAGAGCACCGCTCCCAGCATATTATAAAGCAGAAAACGATGAATCAGCCCCTGCCGTCTGATTTCGCCAAACATTCCCATCAGCATAAACAACGGCAGCAGCATTCCTTCAAAGAAGATGTAAAACGAAAATATATCCGCCGCAACAAAAAAGCCGGTGACCATGCTTAAAAACAGCAGCGACAAAACCATCAGCGACTTTTGCCGGACAAGATTGTTTCTGACACCTAAAAAACCAATGACAAAAGCAATGTGAATCGCCAAAATCATCAACAAAGAAAAAACATCTACGCCAAAAGTAATGTTAATGTCCGGCGCATCCATCCAGTTAAAGGTTTCAATAAGCTGAAACCCCGGTTTGTAAACGTCTATCAGCATAAAAATACGCCAAATCATCACAATATTGGCGATGACGGCGAACAGGCTTACGTTATATATATTGCGGGTTGAAGCGTTTTCGTCTTCGCGTGCCGTCAGGACAAAAAGCATTCCCATAAAGGGAATGGCAATAATCAACGAAAGAATTGAAAAAGTATTGAGCATATTCTATCCCCGGACATAAAAGTACAAAACCATAGCCACCAGACCGGCAAGGCTGAGGACAACCCCGCTCCAGACTGCAGAGGCATTAAGCTTTGACGCCGTTCTAACCAAAAACGCCGTGCCATCGTTCAAAGAATTAATAATGGTTCTTTCTATCAAAATAAAATCGACCAAAAGCCACAAAATTCGACCAAAAATTCGGATCGGCGTCAACAGCAGAAGCTCAAACGCTTTCTCAAAATAGTCTTCATCCTGGAGAGCTTCGTATTCGGACAAACGCTCAAGACGGCAAAACGGATCAGCAAAGGCGCACAGCAGCAATGCACCGGCAGCATAGGCAACAGGCCAATGCCAACCGTCTCCGGAAGCTGTCTGCAGAATCATAATCGCCAGAAGCGGCAGCCAGACATACCACGACGGGTTTTTAAGCAGCGCCGCCACGCGCTCGTCGGCATTAGGCTCACCAAAATAGGCCTGATGAAAGAAATGCGCGCCGAACATAACGGAAAAAGCAAGCAAAGCCATGCTCCAGAGCTGGTTCAGCGGTTCCATCCCCGACAGAACAATCCGGAAAAATAAGACAAACACCGCCAACGACAAGGCAAAAGTAAATTTAAGCGAGCGAAAAAAACTTCCCATTTTGGAAACGTAAAGCTCGTTGGATGAAGCAACAAAAACCATATAAAACACAGATGACAAAAGATAGCCGGCAAAGACGAAAGACGGCAGCCGGTAATCGGCATCAAAATCGTTTAACGAAATAAGAGCATAAATATAGGCATATATCATCAGGTTAAGATAAACCGTGCGCTCTTTAATGTTGTCGATAACCAAACCGGCCGCAAAAGCCCATACCATTGTCAAAACGGCAAAAATCTGCAACAACGGAACCGAATATTCGGACACGGACAAAAGAGGCAGCGTTTTGGAAAGGATAATCACGCCGCTCAGCGGCGCCGAAACCCAGGAAACGACATTCAAACGGTTGAAACTGACAGCACTCAGCCCAACCAGCTGATTGTGAAACGGAAACAGTCCCGATTTGAGGAAAACGCTGAGCAAAAGCAATACCGCGACCAAATCCCTGTGCGCTCCGTCCTGTTCAAAACGCTCCAGTTCCGCCAAATCCAGATTGCCCAGATGTCCGTAAATGACGGCAAAAACCGTAAAGAGCCCCATATCGGCCAAAAGATTGTAATAAGAACAGCGGCTGCGGGCTTCCAGATCATTGACAAGATAAAATCCGGTGACGCCGGCCATGGCGCTGCTGACAGCAAGCTGAATCAGATTGTCGCTGCATATCAACAGCATCAACGCTGCCAAATTGAGAAAAATACTGCCGACCAGACGAGGACCGGAATTTTCTTCCGAACCGAAAACCGCAATCAGCGCTGCCGAAACCGAAACGGCAAATACCGGGAAAATCAGACGGTAATTTTCCGGCACCGAAGACAGGTTGACGTCAACATGCAGATCCTTGTAGCGCAGCCAGTGAATGACAAAAAGCTCGTTTGCACCGTCCGCCCAGCAGCCGCAAAACCAGCCGAACAGAGCCAGCAGCACCAAAAGCAGCGCAAAAGACACCGCTTTGCCCTCAGAACGGCAGAAAACGAGAGGAAGCAGAAAACCCGACGCAAGCAAAATTAAAAATATACTGATAATCATAAAACATTGTATCCCGGTATATATGAATTAGGGACAATATAACAAATTCTGCAACGTTTTAAAGTTCTTATTGCAGGTTATGAAACGCTTAAACAAGGCTGGACAGAAAACCAATCAGAATGAACAGCATCAGCAAAATGCCGATTAAAATCAGCAGCGGCGAAGAAGCCGTTTCCCGGCGAAGTTTCCAGTTGGCGACAAAAACCGCCAGATAGCTTATCAGATATGCCGCACTGGCAAAATTTACAATCGAGTTAAAATCAAAGAACACAGTGGCCAAAAGAACAAGCGTCGTCGTAAAGGCGTTTCCCCAAGTGCCGTAGCGCCAGAAAGGGCGGATGTAAAAAGACGGAAAAATACGTTGGGCAGCCAAAGACCTCGTAATGCGGAAAATGCTGAAATAAGTGGCGTTGATACCCGAAACATAGGCAATGACTGCCGTCAGATAAATCAGAAGATATCCCCACTCGCCCATCAGGCGCCTGGCAACGACGGCAACGGCAATATCTGCATTATCTTTCAGTTCGGCGGCAGGAATATAGTTCAAAATGACAAAAGCCAACCCCAGATAGAGCGCCAGAACAATCGACAGCGCCAAAAAAATCGCCGCATAAATGGTTATGCCGGGATTTTTAACTTCCGCCGCGGCATTGGTCATTATCCCGTAACCGGCATAGGCAAAAAAGGTGATGCCGATACTGCCGAGAAAAGCCGATGTTGACGGAGACGGCACCGCGGCAGAGGCTGACGGAACATAATCATAGAAAGCAAAACCGGTCAACACAAACAAAATGACAATTTTAACCGCTACCAACAGAATTTCGGTTCGGCCGACGTCAGAAGCGCCCATCATGTTCAAAACCGAAGAAGAAATGATCAGTGCCGCCGCAAAAAGATTGATCCAGAAAACCGTATCGGGAATCTCTTCAAAAAAGTTGACCGCATAGATTCCGAAAGACTTGGCCATCATAGAAACAGAAATGGCTGAGGTAAGCAGATAAACGACCGATAAAAGACCAGAGACTGTTTTAGAACGGTATGCCTGCCGAAAATAGTCGGTCAGGCCGCCCGCTTCAGGATATTTTCCGGCCAGTTTGGCATAAGAATAACCAGAAAGCATGGCTGCAATGCCGGCAATAATAAATGAATAGTAGATTTTATCTCCCGCCATACGGGCAACCTGCCCTAACAATGCAAAGATTCCGGCACCGACAACGGACCCGATGCCCATTGCGGTGACACTCAGCAAATTCATGTCATATTTTTTATCGGCCATTGTCCTGCTCCGCCTCCTGTTTCAGAAAATATATAATGGGGACAGAACAAACTTCAATATCTCCGGCCGCAGCACCGGCAATAACTAAACCCGGAAGCCGTTTTTACGGTTTCCGGGTTTTAGCACGTTATTCACTATTTATTTGCGGGTAATGGAAATCTTTTTCTTTTTACCCTGTTCATTCTGCGACTTGGGAAAAGAAACGCGCAGAATGCCGTTGCTGTATTCGGCGGCGGCATCGTCAAACTTCAGATCCCACGGCAAAGGAACCGTCCGTTTGAAAGAGCCGTAAGAAAACTCCGAAAAATAACTTCCCTTGCGGTTTTCCTTTTTTTCCTGCTTTTTTTCGCCGCTGATGGTCAGATAGCCGTCGGAAGAGACTTCCAGATCAATGTTATTTTCCGGAATTCCCGGCATTTCGGCGGAAACGACAACATTATTTTCGTTTTCTTCCACTTCGACTTTCGGCGAAATTGCCCCTGGCACAGACGGCCATTCGCGCGGAAGGTCAAACATTCCGCCAAAAAAATTGTTGACCAGTTCGTTAAAATCATTATGAAAACCGTAACGCATCGGAGTGTTATGGCTGTTTTCTTTTCTGTTAATCAATGAATCAGACATTTTTTCCTCCTTTATAAACTGTTGGTTCACTTCCTTCTACTATTGAGTTAGGAAATGTTTTTTCCGTAATCAAGAGGATTGAAAAAAATTTTACAAATTTTACAGTTGGCGGCGAATCCATTCCATAATCAGTCCGACAATATATTCCTGCTGTTCTTCGCTCAAAGCGGCACCGGCCTCAATACGGTGCCATTTTGCAAGACAGCCGCGGCAGCAGGTGCCGGTGGCATGCTGCGCCACAAATACCGGATGCCCGCACATCGGGGTTTGCCGTCCGTCGTTTTCAATTGCGGCCGGAGCCAGACGGCGGGCGACAAAATCTTCCGCATGGCGTCGGATGACTTCCAGGCCTTTCTGCGCAATATAGGCACGATCCCGTTCCGAAAGCCCGAACCTAGAACGGAACGCTGATTTTTCAAGTCGCTCAAATATATCCTGATACATTTAAAAACGCATCGTTTAAAAATCAATTTTCAAAGCGGTCGAAAAGCTTTTGCAGTTCGGCAATTTTTTCATCGCGTTCATGCGGCGAGGCAAATGATTGGGCAACACAGTGCTGCAGATGTTTGGACAAGATACTGCTTTCCACCGCGCGGACGGCCGAACGGACCGCTTTTAGCTGGATGAGAATATCCGGACAATAGCGCCCTTCTTCAATCATTTTCTTTATACCTTCAATCTGTCCGGATATCCGGTTCAGGCGCGGAATATTTTCCATGTGGTTCGGATTGTGCGTCTTTTCGCAGGAACAATTCCGGGGTTCTTTCATTTCATTCTCCTTTGTATATTGCTTGCCGCTGCTGAATTACAATGGCGTAATCAGATTTATTTTTCAATATCTTATTTTTTGCCGATAAAAAATCAGGGAGGATTTGTTTCCTCCCCGCGTCCGTTATTTTTCGTTTTTCTTACAGCCGCAGCCGGAATTTGTACCACAGCCGCATTCCGTGCCGCATTTGCAGTTTTCACCGCACCGGCAGTTCTCGCATTTGCAATCGGGATTATTACATTTAGCCATTATTTTACTCCTTCTTTTACTATACCCCATATAGGTATAATTAAAACATATACCCCATTCGGGTATTTGTCAAGTTTTTTTATTGCATTTTTTCAGCAAAACCTTTAGATTTTTTTCCGTCAAAGAAAGTAAAAACTTTGAATTTTTATATTTCTTTGGTGAAAGGTTATAATAAATAATTTCACTAAGAGGAAATAATGAAAGTATTAGTCGGAATGAGCGGAGGCGTAGATTCCTCCGTTGTGGCTTGTCTTCTGAAAGAAGCCGGATATGAAGTTATCGGCGCAACAATGTCCTTTTGGGACAAAGGCCGCTCTTACAACATCTTGTCTCACAAAGACGCCTGTTTTTCCCCGCATGAGGAGCAGGACATTGCCGAAGCGGAGGCAGTGTGCCGGCAGCTCGGCATCCCCTACCATGTTATTGACTGCACGGAACAATATCGAAAACTGGTTTTGGCCAATTTTAAACAGGAGTATCTGGCCGGCAGGACACCCAATCCCTGCGTCTGGTGCAATTCGGCAATCAAGTTTGACGCTCTGCCCCGCAGTGCCGGTGCTCGGGGAATCGAATTTGACAAATTTGCCACCGGACATTATGCCAGACTTTTATATAATGAAAAATTAAACCGTTATCAGATGTTAAGAGCCGCGGATATCAAAAAAGACCAGACTTATTTCATATATCGTCTCAAGCAGGAGCAGCTTTCCGGCATTTTGCTTCCGCTCGGAGAATATACCAAAGACAAAGTCCGCGAAACCGCGCGCAAATACGGACTGAAAGTCAGCGACAAACCAGACAGTCAGGATTTTTACGCCGGCAGCATTAACGATATTCTGCAGACAACGCCTCAACCCGGAAACTTTGTTGATCGCAACGGCAGAATACTCGGCCGGCATCAGGGAATATGGAACTTTACGATCGGACAGCGCAAAGGCCTCGGCGTCAGCGCCGACCGGCCGCTCTATGTTATTGCGCTGAATAAGGACACCAACGAAGTTGTCCTCGGTTATGACGAAGAATGTTACAAACAGTCCCTTACGGCAGGAAACCTCTGCTGGCTTTCCGTGCCGGAAATAAAGCGGCCGGCGGAAATAAAGGTAAAGCTCCGCTCCTCCCAGCTGCCGGTCAACGCGGAATATATTCCGCTGAAAGACGGACACGCCAAAATTATGTTCAGGGAAAAGCAAAAGGCCGTAGCCTGCGGACAATCCGCAGTTTTTTACGACGAGAACGGGCTGGTTCTGGGCGGCGGAATCATTGAAAATACGGAAGCTTCGGACATTTCCGCGTAAAGATATCCGAAATATGTCAAAGGAGAATAATATGCGTCACAAAATATTGATTTATCGCGACTATGGATGCACCGACGTTGCCGCGCTCGAAAACGAGCTGAAAAAATATTTTATGCCCCGCGGTTGTTCGGTCAGTTTTACCGATGCGGCCGGAATCATCAAAAACGACGAATTGAACGACGAAGTTCTGGCTTTTTTCATGCCGGGAGGCGCCGGCACGCCGTTCCGCCGCAAACTTGAGTTTTTGGGCAATGACAAGATCAGGGAATATGTCCGACAGGGCGGAATCTACTATGGCATCTGCGCAGGGGCTTATTACGCCTGCGAACAGGTTGTTTTCGAAAAAGACATTCCGGAACTTAAAATCATCAGCGCCTGCGGTCTCAATCTGATAGACGGCAAGGCCGTCGGAACCTTGTACAAAGAGTTCGGCATTCTGCCTTATGCCAAAAACGCGTCGGCGTCGGCGGCCGTCGGCATTGTCTGGAACAAAGACAGGGAAAAACATATCGCCCATTATCACGGCGGCCCGTATTTTGAACTGAATGAGCAAAGCCAAAGCGAGGTTCTGGCATATTATGACCTTCCGGAAAAGCTTCCGGCCATTGTCAGGCGAAATTTCGGCAACGGGGCGATTGTGGCGTCCGGTGTACATTACGAAGACAGCGGAGAAGCCCTGTTTAAAACCATTCACGGCCTGCGTCTGGATTCTGTTCAGGCTCAAAACGTCGCTCAGAAACTTGCCGACGCCGAAAGCGAACGACAGTCTTTGTTTAACAAAATCATGGCGTTGTCTGCCCAACGCATTTAAGAGAGCAAAAAAACGCCTGCTTTGCAAATAATATACGAATTATCATATATGTTTCGGACATGCCACGGTAATATTTTCAGCAAACGTGATTATTTTTTAATAGCAGAACAAAGAAATTCAGACACGAGTAATTCTTAGTTTTTCTATTTTTAATCACAGGGAGCAAAATTATGAAAATAAGATTGATAAAACCATCCGATACCGAAAAATTTGTTGATTTTTACAAAAAACTTGTCCGGGAAACAGATTATTTGATGTTTTCTCCGGAAGAAGTATCCGCAAAAGCGGATGTTGAGGGAAAATTCATCGAAAATTATGACGACTACAAACAGGTCTTTAAAGAAGAGGGCGGGATTGTCCTTGCTATGCTCGTTCTGCTTCGCTCGTTCGCACAGCTCACCGGCAGTTTGCTCCTGCCTCTCGCTCACAACCGAACCCTCTGTCTCGGGTTCCAATCCTACTTGTTCATCCAATAAAAAAACACTCCTCTTTGAAAAGAGGAGTGTTTTTTTATTGGTGAGCGCGTCGGGATTCGAACCCGAGACCCTTTGATTAAAAGTCAAATGCTCTACCAGCTGAGCTACGCACCCAAATTTGCCAATCAGTAAATGCTGACGACGAGGGAATGTATAATGGATAAAGAAACGATAGTCAATATAAAAAATATAAAAAAGTTAAAAAAAATAATTTTTAATAAAATTGTAATATATTTGTTAAGAATTATGTGTTATTATTCCTTCAAGTTAAACGAACAAACAGAGGTTGACTATGGCTATAGATGCTGCTTCAGAACAAGAAGGTACATACAATATCCTGCAAAATGCCGTTGGAGAAATTTTAATTATTATCAGATTTCGCGCAGGCGGCCCTGAAAATCCGAGAATCGTTTATGATGGCGGAGAGAGTGCTCTGCTTTACCGCAGCAGAGAAAGTTCGGTTTTACTTGACGCCATTAACCCACAGGCGAGAATGCCGTTAAAATCAGTCAGTGAAGTGTTGATGGTTGAATTAGACGGTAATGAAGTCGCCCGAGAATATAAGGTTCCGGTTCGGATCATAAAAAAATTAGACAATTAAACTTTTCATCTTATAAAAAAACGGCAATTTTGTATTGCCGTTTTTTTTTATTGCGAGTCGTCATTTCTGGGTTTGCAGCCGCAATAATCCTGATTGTAAAGCCGCAACTCTTTTATCAAACGGCCGCGAAGTTCCTGCATTCCGCCTTTTCGTCCTTCTATTTCAAGATACGGCACGCCGGTTTCTTCCGAAGCCTTATACGCCATCTGGTTAACCTGAGCCAGATTTTTATAACGGGAAACGCCCAAAACCGAAGCCACGGTGTCAAAACCATTGGCCGCCGCATATTCCATAACTCTTTTCAGCCGCATATAAAAGCAAACGCTGCAGCGCCGGCCCCGTTCGGGCTCATTTTCCAGTCCCGCCGTTAATGCGCACCAGCGTTCATTATCATACTCCAGCTCAATAAACGGAACATTGTATTGCGCGCAAACGCGTTTATTTTCTTTCATCCTTTTGTCATACTCGGCTTCGGGACGAATATTGGGATTATAAAAAACGACGCTGAAATCGGTTCCTTCTTCCGCCAGAGTTTTAATCACAGCGCAAGAACACGGCGCACAGCAAGAAAGAAGCAATATTTTTTGTTTCATCGGCATTTCCGTTATATTGAAAAAATCTGGAACGCGTTTTACCATACTCTCAGGTCAAAGGCAACAATATATTAAGTTTTGGCTGATATGCTTGGCATATTGTAGGAATATCGACAATGGACAAGACATATATTTTCTTTATTTTAATCACGGCTGCTCTGGCTCTTCTGGCAGGGCTCAGCATTGAATTATGGCGGCTGATTTGCAAAATCAGAAAGCGAAAGGATGATATCTGGCTGACCGCGGATGCCGATGCTCGAGCATCAATTGAAGAAACCATCAATTTTTTAGACGACGATGCCGAAAGTCCACTGAGCGAACAGAAACGCGTCCAACTGAGGCAGATTATTTATGCCAGATTAAAAAGAGAAGAACGGGCCAATAAGGAACTCATAAAAAAAGTCATTATGGAAGAAGTCATCAAACAGGAAAACATAAAAAAGGAAAAAATAAAAAAAGAAGCCCTGACACTAATTATTAAAGACGTTCTTGGCAGTTTCCGCAAAGAATTTTTCAAAAAAATAAAAAAAATCATTGCCGACAGAAAACAATCCTCCCCAAAAAAACGCAGCAGCCGCTCGGAACAGATACGCCGTGAGGCCGAAAAAAACAGGCAGAGGGAAAGAGAGCGCAAAGAACAGGAAAACAAGGAGCATGAACGCCGCAAAGCAGAACAGGAAAAAGCTAAAGCGGCTGAAGAAGAAAAGATGATGCGGGAAAAAGAAGAGAACGAGCGCAAACAGGAAGATGAACGCAAAAAAAAGGAAAGAGAAGAAAAAGAACGCAAAGAGCGTGAAGACAAACAAAAACAGCAAAACAACAAGTCCAAAACACCGAACAACAATGCCGCAACAGCAAAGGCGGCCGCGGCGGCAAAAGCTTCCGGCGGGCGATAATTTGGACAAAAATTGTTGTATAAGGCAGAAAATTATAGTATAATGGCCGGTGTTTGGACGGAGTTGAAAAATGCAGCAAGCTGAAAATGATTATGAAATCTGGCAAAGAAACGGTATGGTGCCGTTTTTGGAAGAATGGAGCAAATACTCCTCTGTGCGCACGACGGAACAAAACCGGGAATTTATGATCAGCGCGGCAAAGTTGGCGCGGGCATTAAAACTGGAAGACCTATTTGCCGAACGCCTCACGGACATTCGTTATTCCGATGGTTTTATGACTTTAAAAAAATTTCTTGCCGATGAAAAAGATCCGGCTCTTTTGAAACTGAATGCGAAATTTTGTTCGGGCTTTATGTTGGAAAATCCAACGACAGAGCCGCTTGACAACGTCCGGCTCGGCATTTTGGCAAAATTCGGCGCCTTTACTGCCAAAGGCATTGTCAACCGAGACAATTATCCCGAAGCGGCGCGCCAATATATGAATACATTCAGGGCTTTTGAGCGCAGCATTCTGGAAAATGATAAAATTTCCAACTATGACAAACAAAGGCTGGCCGATAAGGTTTTTGCGCCGGAGATGTCTTGCGTCGACGGAAGATATGAGCTGAAAAACAAAGCCGATTATTTAAAAAAGCTCAAACTGACGGAAAAGGCCGCAACCGAATTGCCGGATTTTGACAAGCTTATGTTTATCTGCGAGGGAATCAACGCTTCGTTGTGGATGGATAAACAGATTTCCGACGACTATGTGACCGGTCTTGTGCAAAACATTATTCCCGACATTAAAGAAGGCAAAGAAAATACGACCGAGGACAACCTCTGGGGAATGTATGCCTTTGAATACGGCATCGGCAACTTCAAATATAAGGCGTTGACAACCAGGGTTACGCCGTCCAATCTGGCCGCCCTCATTCGGGCCTACAAGGAAACGCCATCAACCAACTTTGAAAAATTCAACCAAAACAGGCTTGACGGATTAAGTCTGCAAAATATCAGCAAAGCCGCATTCAGCGGCGAAAACCGCGGCTTTGAATCGCTCAGGGACACTATTCACGACCAACGTCCGCAGACGGCTGAACTGATAAAAAAGATGACCGCTTACTATGATGCGGTAAAATCAGGCAACGGGGTTGAGAAAGCCAAAGCCGAAATGCTTGATGCCAACGCCAAAAACATCGGTTATCGTCTGGGAAGCGAATATTTGTGCAATATTGCCAATTATGAACAAAAAACCCTGATTGAGGGGACCAAGGATCAATATGAACCGGTCATAGACATTTTAAGACGACTGGAAAAGAATATGGGCGGTGACGACAAGGCTCCCCAAACGTCTGACGAAAAACTCAACCTGCTGGCCCGGGGGTTGGAGGAAAATCCTTACGACAAAAAACGGCTGGGCATATTGCTGAAAAGAATCAACGATACGCTGCTGCGGGAGATGGACAACAAAACCATCGGCATTAAACCCGAAATGGTCAGTTTTGTCGTTTGGGCCGACAAGAAATGCGCGGGCGCGCTCAATGACATGGATTATGAATATCAGTTCGGCGCCCAAGACACCGAGTGGTTCAAGCAGGCGGTTAAATTTTCCATGCTGATTAATGACAGCGGCGAACAATTTGACCGGCAAAAATTTGAGTCGCTGACCGCCAACGACACGATGCTCAGCATTGAAGAACGCTACGGCCGGCTGGCGGAAGAGCAGAAGAGATATCTGATCAACGCCCAAAACGCCTGCATTCGCGACGGAATCCGCCATCTGAAGGAAATCAATCCCGGTCTTAAAGACGTTGACGCAGCAAAAATGCTCAGCAAAAAAGCTGCCGAATGCGGAGAAACGGAAACAATTGAGAAATTTAACCGCGGCGAAAAACTTTCCGCGGCAGAACGCCGGGAAATTCTGATTATTTTTCAATATCACAACCGTCTGGAAAGCATTGGTTCCGGCAATACGCTGAAAGCGCTGCAAAACCTCACCTTTTGGCACCAAGCCTCAACCCGGGCCGGCGAAAGGCACCGAAAATCAAGAATTGCCGAGCAGCCGCGCACAGATAATCTGAAACAGGCTATTCTGCGTTCCGGAATTGACATTTCTTATAAAAACGGCCGCGATTAGGCACCGTGAAAAAAAGTTTTGTTGCATAATTTTCCAACGAAGATTATTTTAAAAACGACAACAACAAAACAAGGAGCAACCCATGAAAAACTTTTTTACGGCAATGCTGGTTTTGTCCGGCATTCTGCTGAGTTTCGCCACACAGGCAAAAGAAATGAAAATTGACCCCAAGGAGCACGCAATGGAAATGGAATACCGCAAATTCGGCGACAAATATGTCATCAGAATCAATCCCGGACAGAATCTGGTGTCTACTTTGCAAAAGTTCTGCGAAAGTAAAGACATCAAACTGGCAACAGTGACGGGACTGGGCTCGCTGAAATCCGTCACGCTCGGCTTTTTTAACCCCGAAACCAAAGAATATCAGCAGAAAACTTTTGAAGAACCGCTGGAAATGGCCAGTCTGGTCGGCAACATTGTTGAAAAAGACGGCAAGCCCCTGCTCCATTTTCATACCACGGTTGCAGGCGACAATTATAAAGCTCTGGCCGGCCATATGGTCGAGGCGCAGGTTTCCCTGACGGCCGAAATCGTGATTGAAACGATTAAAGGCAAAGTCTATAAAGAATTTGACAACAAAACCGGTTTGAACCTTTTTAAGTTCAATGATCCGTCGGTGCCGTTGAAGGCAATGAAAAAATAAAACGCAAGCCTCCTAAATCGGAGGCTTTTTTTTAAGCCAGAGTTTCCAGCCTGGTCGAAACTTCCAGCCACAGGTTTTCCGTGTCGGCAATTTGTTTTTGCAGTGCCGAAAAATCTTTTTGCAGGGCAATCAGCGCTTCGGTCGTTTGTTCTTCCGCAAAGCGACTTTCCATATTTTCCCGTTGAACGTTCAGACGCTCCAAAAGTTTTTCAAGACGTTTAAGTTCCGAATTCAGCTGTTTGATTTCAAAGTAATTGTTTGGCTTCTTCGGTTCCTTTGGTTCCGTTTTTTCCATCGTCTTTTTGTCTTCCAGCAACGAACGCTTATAATCTTCCAAATCTCCCTGATAAGGCTTGCAGAGATGATTTTTAACCAGCCACAGATCATCGGCAATCAGCTCTATCAGGTGCAAATCGTGCGTAATCAAAATCACGGAACCACCATAAGCGTTCAACGCATCTACCAGCGCTTCTCTTCCTTCAATGTCCAGATGGTTGGTCGGTTCGTCCAAAATAAGCAGCGCAGGCGCTTTGCGCGTCATTACGGCAAAAAGCAGGCGCGCTTTTTCTCCGCCGGAAAGCCTGGCAATCTGCGTTACGGATTTTTCCTGATTTAGCCCGAAAGAGGCCAAATGCGCGCGGACCTTAGGCTCGGGCACTCCCGGCATCAGAGATGACATATATTCGGCCGGCGTCTGTTCCAGCGGCAGTTCTTCCGACTGGTGCTGGGCAAAATAGCCCACTTCCAGCTTCTGCGACGTCTTTACGGTGCCGGACAGCGGCTTCAGACGTCCCGACAGCAGCTTGGCCAGCGTTGACTTACCGTTGCCGTTGGCGCCCAGCAGCGCAATACGGTCGTTGTTGACAATACGCAGCGACAGCCTCTTCAGAACCACATTATCGCCGTAGCCTGCAGAAACATCTTCCAACGTTATCAGCGGCGGTGCCAGTTCCGCAGGTTCGGGAAAATTAAAATGGCTGGAATATTCTCCCGCAAGCGGCGCGATAACCTCCATTTTTTCCAGCATCTTAATACGGCTCTGCGCCTGTTTGGCCTTGCTGGCCTTATATCTGAAACGGTCGACATAAGATTGCAGATGACGGCGTCTTGCCTCCTGTTTTTCGATTTGCCGAGCCTGAAGTTCGCGCTGCATGGAACGGGTACGGCGGAAAGTGTCATAATTGCCTGAATACGTATTCAGCTTCCGGTCTTCAAAATGGATGATATAATCGCATAAGTCATTCAAAATATATTTGTCATGGCTGATTAACAGCAAGGTACCGGCATATTTGCGCAAATGGTTTTCCAGCCAGACGGATGCCTCCAGATCAAGATGGTTGGTCGGTTCGTCCAACAGCAAAATATCCGAGGGCTGAAACAAGGCGGCGGCCAGCGCCAAACGCATTCTCCAACCGCCGGAAAACTCCCCGACCGGCCGGTGAAAATCGGCATTGTCAAAACCGAGGCCGTTCAAAATGGCGGAAGCCCTGCCCTCGGCAGAAGCGGCGCCAATCAAATTCAAACGCTCGTGGATCTCGGCAAGTTCAAATTCCGATGCATTCTGCAAACGCGCCAATAGTTCCGTACGTTCCTTGTCGGCAGCCAGCACAAAGTCCAGGATATGAATATTAATGTCGTTTTGCTCCTGAGCAACGGTTGCCACCCGGCTGCCGCGCGGAAAATAAACATCACCGGTTTCGGTTTCCTGTTGTCCCAATAAAACCCGAAACAGAGTTGACTTGCCGCAGCCGTTGGCCCCGACCAGCCCCACCTTCTGACTATCGGAAATATGCGCCGAAGCATGATCCAAGAGCACTTTGGAGCCGACGCGCACGGTTATGTCATTAATGTCTATCATGCTGAATTCCTGTTTTTCGATTCTTTTTTAGTAACCTGAATGAAGCATTATGTCAATTGCCGAGATGTAAAATCGTTTTTTGGATTCGAAAATGACCGTTTTTACAAAAGTCAAGCCGTATTTTAACAAAAATGTCATATTTTTTGTCTATGCACGGCCATCCAAATATGATAATATGAAAGTGTTATTATAAGAATATGGTTTATTATTAAGAAGTTGTTTTCATTCAAAATTTAGATTTTCTAAAGTTTGTTTTGATTTCAGTTTTTTAACAATACACCGTATTTTTATTAAACTGAATTACAAACTTAAAACTTTTTTATTTTATGAATGCAACTGTATTATCAATCGAGACTGTAAACGCAATGTTCAACAACGCTGCCAAGACCGCTATCCCTACCGGCGCCGAAAGACTTATCATTCCGGCTTACGGTTTCTCCGGCGGTATCGCTACTCAGAGAGAAGAATGGGGTGCTAACGGTCCGTTTATGGAAGACGTCATCGGCCTCGAATTTTTCAACGACAAAGACCAGAAAACCCAGGTTTTGAAGCAAAAAGACGGTTGTCTTATCTGCTACAATGCTCCGGGTCGCAAGGAAGCCGTTGAAGAGTATATCGAGGAAAACCCCGATACATTTGAAACAGCGGAAGGTATCAGCGCTCTTATCTCCTTCATTAAGGAAGAAATGACGCTTGAAGGTCTGACCCCGGACCTTTACGATACCGACGTTGCTTTCGCTTCCAATCTGCAGGGTGCTCCTTCCGAAATCACAGTCGGCGTTCTTTTTGCCGGCGTGAAGAAAAAAGAAGTGCTTCAAGTCATTGAAGTTCCTGCCGGAACCGAATTCGGCGGTGCAACGGCCGGTGAAGAAGGCGCTTACATCCGCAAAGACTCTAAAGGCGACGTGAAAATGATTCAGTATGCTGAATTTCATAATGCTTACGAGTTTGTAACGGAATAATTTCGGATAAAACCAATTCTTCGGTTTTAAGCTCCCCTTTCGGGGAGCTTTTTTCATGGCTGAGATGTTTCGCTGCGCTCAACATGACAAACACTGGGCGTTTGATTCCATCAGTTAGTTGTCTCACGGCCTCCGTTGTCGGCACATTAATACGCGCCGCGTGCCCACGCTGGATCATGCCGGCTTCCCCCTTATGTCATGTTGAGCGCAGCGAAACATCTCGGCCTTATTAAATATTGCTGAGACCCTTCGACAAGCTCAGGGTGACATTTTATAAAAAGCCTCTCCTTCTTGTCATTTTGGTGCTTGACACCAGAATCCAGGTTTAATATTGCTTCCTTATTCTACCTAGACTCCGGGTCAAGCCCGGAGTGACGATAGTAGAGAAAAAGCCCGAAGTGACAATAAAGGGGAGACCGGCATGACCCAACGAGGGCGCACAGCGTACAAAAACAAGCCTACAGTGATTGGCATCTCTTAATCAGCGACCTGCCAGCTTTTGGAAAATTCTTCGTCCTTAAACAGCGAAGCCAGGCCGGTAATCTGCTTCAGGCGCAAAAGCTCGTCGGCGGACATTCCGATATTGCGGCAGATCCAACTGTCCGACTTGCCCATTTCCAAAAGTTCGCGCACAATATTGCTCATCAGGTCGATATTGTGACTGCCGCGCGCGCGGTTGTGGCGGATGGTGGACGCCATACGTTCGCCCAGCTCTTTGTCAATGACCACTACCGGCAACAATCCCTGCTCGCGTTTGCGTACCCGGTCGCTGGTCAGCATAATCGTATAACGGTGGAAACCGTCCACAACGATATATTCGTCTTTTTCATGATCATAGTAACAGACAATCGGCTGCGTAAAGCCATCTTCCCAAATGGAAAGTTCCAACAGTTTCAGCTCCGGCGGCGCCACGCGGTTGGGGTTATAATCGTTGGCATGAACTTTTTCGACCGGAACGGCCCGAACATTGTAAACAGGGCTTACAAAAGGTTTCATCTTCTTCACCTCATAACTTTTTATATTTTTCAATTAACAGCGCCTGGCGCTCTTTTTGCTTTCTGGTTTCCGAAAAACCCATATATTTGCACAAATGATCGTTTTTCAAAATACAGATTGCCATACGCTTCCAAGACGGAATGTCTATAGTCGACTTAATGTCGTCCGTATCGTCGGGCGTGCCCAAAAAACAGACGCGCTCCTTATCCGACTTATAATTGCTTTTACCGTTGGTACGGATTTTGTAATTGCAGGCTTCAAGCTCGCGAATGGCATCGTCTTTCACCACGCCGCCGGTATGCCACCAAAATTTGATGGACGTGGTAAATTTTTTAATATAATTGCGGCGAATGTCATCAGGCAGCGTTGCCAGCAGAAACTTAACGTAAGAACGCCAGGTGTGTCCTTCAGGCAAAACAATTTTGCCGACACCCAGCGCCCGGGTATTGCCGTAAATGGCGCCGAAATTTGCACCGTGGACACGGCCGACAACCTTGGCCCAGGTAACCGGTTCCAAAATGCGATACAGGTTCAGGCTGTCCTTGGCGCTCTCATGATAAGGACTGGCGACGCGCATCTGAGAGATGGAAAGGCCGGCCTTATAATACAGGTCATAAATTTCGTTATAGTCAAAATCAAACTTGCCGTTGGCAATCCAGATATCTTTGGTGGTCCAGTCATACAAAGGATAGGCGTTGTAATACGTCGGCCCCATTTTGGTGGTCCACTGACGCTTCTTTAAGATATCCTTATGCACGTTGGCATAAGCGCGATAACGGTTCAAAGACTCGTCAGCGCGAATTCCCAGCAGGCAGATGCTTTTGCCTTCATGATGTTTGGCATACCAGGTTCCAAACTCGGCATACAAATCTTCCTGCAGCATTTTGTCTTTGTAGAACTCAAAAGGATTGTTGTCCTTGTTGATGATATACGGGAAATCCGGCATCGGACGAACCCAGCTTTCTTTTTTAGCTTCCTCCCACGGATACCAGTACATCTGATAATTGCTGACGGCGCAGCGCGAAGCCATCGGCAAACAAACCCAGTACGGCTCGATATCGTCAATATTGTTTTGAAACATACGGGTCACGAACTGGGTCGTCAAGTCATACTGAGCTTCAAAATCCTGATGGAAAACGCCTATTTTGCGCTCAATATGATGCCTGCGCTTATAATCAAGAACCAGATTCAGAAGCAGACCGCTGTCCTTGCCTCCGGAAAAGGAAACATAAATATTGTCAAAGTTCTCGAAGATAAACTTCAAACGATCCTGAACTGCTTCATAAACATTTATATCAAGATATTTCTTCATAACTTAAGAGCGGCCTCCCGTGACATTAAGCTGCAAACATTTGCAAGCACATTCCTTTTACGATCCAAATTGTCCCGGATCAGTCCTTCCAACCCGGTGTTTACCCAAAAATTGTACACATTAATCCTTCGCTCGGTCTCATGATGATGAAGATTATACAAACTTTGCAGCTTATCTTTATAATCAAAAGTCTGAGAGAAGTATATAATATTATCGCAATGACGTAAACTTAAATTCAGCCGGTCCACCCGGTAAGTGCACAGCATGATGTCCACGTCATCCTCAAACAGCCTGATCGACTGCCTTTTATTGGATTTTCCGGTCATTTCGACATATTTTCCCTTGCTGAAAAAACCGGTTTCCTTCAAAAAAACAATTTCATCAAGATATTTGGTATAAATCAACACTTTTTCCCGTCGTTTTCTTATTTCTTCAACCAGCCGAAACAAAGCCTCAACCTTTTTTTCGGCTATGGTATAAATATGCTGAAACCTCTGTGCAACCTCCATAAACGCAACCTGCTCCTTGTCTTCAAGAAACTTCTCTTTTTCCTGACGATAACTTTCTGCCTCTGCCGGCGTCAGTTCAAAATCGCAGTTGTGATAACAGATGTTGGTATTCCAATCCTTTATATCGCAACGGTAAATATAAGGCTTCATCATTTTTATCAGACGATATTCATTTTCCGGCGTCGACCAGCGTTTCCAAGTCTGGTAATCATCCTGATAAAAAGGAAGAAAACAGTTGGAAAACTGTCCTTCCGTCATATTAAGAATGCCTGAATCAATAAACTTTATTTGCGAATATAAGTCTATCAGCCCCTGCGTCAGCGGAATTGCGCTCAAAATCAGCCGAAACTTGAACTTTTTGTGAATGGACAACAGGCGTTTGGTTCTTCCCGCCTCCGTGTTTTTAATCGTCAGACTGTCGTCAACCACGCAGAAAGTCCGGTATTTGTCGCACAGATTATAAAGCTGCAGATATTTGTCGTCAGACATTGAAATGGCTTCTATGGAAAAGAAACGCATTTTCCTGATTAATCCGCAGCCATATTTTTTCATAATAGCTCTATAATTGTCGTTGGCAAAAAAAGATGCCGGCGCAATCCAAATGATAAAATCTATTTCGGATAACTGCGAAGAAACAAGTTTTACCGCGAAACGCACTTTTTCTTCGTCGGTATTCATAAAAACTGCTCCGGCCTTTAATACAGACAGTTTTTCTATTGTTTCGCAACTATCAATATTAAACTCCATTTTTGTTCCAAAATACATACTATATTATATAAGACATATTTAATATAATCTAAAATAATCGCCATGACCAGATTTTAGCGCTTTTTTTCAACAAGGTATAAAATTCTAAACTTACTTGCATTATATCTTATTTACACTACTATGAAACAGACGTCATTAATATGAAAGCCTTTTAAAATGAAAAAAACTCTTCTAACTCTTTCTTTTTTAAGCATTTTTGTTTCTTTTCAGGTTTGTGCGGCTGAAAACGAACTTCCGCAGCAATATACCGATATCATAAAAAAATGCGATACTTCCGACATGGCCGCCGGCAACAAGTGTCTGAAAGACGCCCTGCTGGAAATTATCGGCAAATCTTTTTCGGCGGAACAGAAAGCCTACCTCGGCGAGCAGCTGAACCTTATTGAAAAACAGGTTGCGGACGCAGAATTGAACGAGGATAACCCTGAGATGAAAAACATTATTGGCAATGAGGAAAAAACAAAAGAGTATAAAGCGCAAACCCTAAACCTGATTTTGAAAAAGCTGTTGTTTGATACGCTGAGCATGCTTGACGAAAACAAACTGGAAAGCTGAAATGGCCGCCGTTGCGGAAAGCGTCCATAAAAAAGCCCGACTTTACATCGGGCTTTTTTTTTATGATTACAACAATTACTGCATATTAATCAGACTGATTTCAACGCGGCGGTTCTGCTCGCGTCCGGCAGCCGTCGCATTGGTTGCGATCGGATTGGAAGATCCCAGGCCGGCAGCCATGACACGACCGGCAGCAACACCGCGAAGTTTCAGATAAGTCGCAACCGAATTTGCCCGTTCGGCCGACAATTTGTTGTTAATTGCCGCCGTGCCGGTATTGTCCGTATATCCGGTGACCTGAACTTTGGTCTGGCTGAACTCGTTGATAACCTTGGCTACCGAATCCAAAACCGGTTTGAAGTTAGCTTTGATATTAGACTTGTTGGTATCGAAAGTGATATTTCCGGGCATAACCAGAACAACGGTTTCGCCGTTTTTGACCACCCTGACACCGGTGCCTTCAAGTTCCTGACGGAGTTTGCGCGCCTGCAAATCCATATAGCCGCCGACGCCCGCTCCGGAAGCGGCACCGATACCGGCGCCGATTAATGCGCCTTTTTCACCGCCGATCAATGCGCCGATGCCGGCGCCTGCCGCCGTGCCGATACCGGCACCCCAGGCTGTCTTTGATACCTTGCTTTCTCCGGTATAGGGATCCGTGGCACAAGCACTCAGAAAAGAAAGGGCAACTAAAATTGAAAGTAACTTTTTCACTATTCCTACTCCTTCACAATGATTTTGTTTAAGCCTATAATTACTCAGATTTTAATCAAATACAACGATTTTAAACACTTTATTAGAAAATCAAAATTATAATCTTCTTAATTAAGAAATTTTAACAAAGGGTGAAAATCATGAAATTAGCAGAATTATTTCCGGGAAAAAACGATATTAAAGAAACAGAAATTACCGGACTTTCTTCTGATTCACGCAACATTAGACCCGGATATCTGTACGGGGCCCTGCAAACGCTTACGCTTGACGGGAACCGCTATATTGAATCGGCGGTCGGCAACGGCGCGGCGGCGGTTTTGACCAATGATATCTCCCTGCGGCAAAAGTTTCCCGAAGTTCGTTTTTTAGAATCGGCAAACCCCAATAAAGACTTTGCCCGGGCTGCCGAGCTTTTTTATCCGCGGCAGCCTCGAAACATCTGCGCCGTTACCGGTACCAACGGCAAGACTTCCATTGCCGACTTCATACGCCAGGCAATTTTTGCCGCCGGAAACAACGCTGCCAGCATGGGGACGCTCGGCATTATCAAAAATGACCAGCCGCCGCTGGTGTATCCCAACACCACGCCGGAAACAGTCGCTCTCCACCAACGGTTGGACAAGTTGGCCGGAGAAGGTTTTGATTATGTTGCCATGGAAGCTTCCAGCCACGGAATATGTGAATACCGTTTGGGAGGAATCCGCATTAAGGCCGCCGGATTCACCAATCTGACACTGGATCATCTGGACTATCACAAAACGATGGAAAACTACTATAAAGCCAAAGAAATGTTGTTTACGGAGCTGTTGGACAAAGACGGAACCGCCGTTTTGAATGCTGATTCAGACGTTTATGAAAGGCTTGAGAAAGCCTGCCGGGAATCCGGGAAAAAAGTCCTTTCCTACGGGCGGCACGGACAGGATATTAAACTTTTGTCTGAGGAAGCGACCGATAAGGGACAGATATTAAAAATTATTTTTGAAGGCAAAACCCGAGAACTGTTTATTCCTCTGGCTGGAGACTTTCAGGCCATGAACGTGCTGTGTGCCTTGGGTTTAGCTTCGGTTCTGACCGGTGAACCGGAAAAAATGTTGGCAGCCATGAGCTCACTCAAAGGCGCAAAAGGCCGTTTGGAATATATCGGCACCACCGCAACAGGCGGCACTGTTTATGTTGATTACGCCCATACGCCGGACGCCTTGGAAAACGTTATTGCGGCAATGCGCCCCCATACGCGCGGCAGGCTGCATATCTTGTTCGGCTGCGGCGGAGACCGGGACAACAGCAAACGTCCGATTATGGGAAAAATCGCCGCGGAAAAGGCAGACGAAGTTTATGTCAGCGATGACAATCCGAGAACCGAAAATCCGGAGGAAATCCGCCGGCAGATTATGACGGGATGTCCTGACGCGCATAATATCAGCGGCAGAGAAGATGCCATAAAATATGCCGTGGCGCATCTGCGCGACGGCGATGTTCTGATTGTGGCCGGCAAAGGCCATGAAACGGGGCAATATATTATGGGCAAAGTATATCCGTTCAGCGATCAGGAAGTAATAAGAAAATATTTATAAAAGTGACTATTGATCCATAACGCTTTTTAAGACGCGCAGAATGGCAGACTGGTCGCCGGAAATGCCGTGTCCGGCGAGTTTGTGTCCGTCTTCCGAGGCTGCCTCACGAAAATAGCTGACCAAAAACAATCTTGTAGAATAGGTCAGCCCCAAGACTTCGGACTTGTTTGCCTCAATCATTTCTATCAGACGATTTTTAGATATTTTTTCTATTCTGCAAACTTCATACAAGGCATCCCACTCTTTGAGACACAGCCTCATGCTGGTCCGGCGGTTGTTTACCATTACAATTTTATTTATGAGTCTGGTCATTGTATTTAACCACTACTTAATTGTGACAATTGTTAAATTTTATATTACTTATGCTTTAACTATACAAACACCTGAAAAAAAGTACAATTAAAAAAAGAAATATGAATCAAAAAAAGTGTATAGTTTATTGAAAAGACTACTTTTACTTACTATGTTATGTATTTTTTAGAACAACACATACTTTATGACATAATATTTTATATATCAGTCTAAAGTCCGATGATGATGCGGCTGTCCCCACAAAAAAAACTGGCACGAAAATTGCATATAAATACAACAGATTTAATTGTAAAAAAACGGGACCCTGAAAATGACTGCGTTCAAAACCATTAAAACCTTTGCCTTTATGCTGCTGACGGCCGGTTTTTGCCTTTACGCGGCGCCGCTGCAGGCCAGTTCGCGCATTAAAGATATTGCCGATTTTGAGGGCATACGCGACAACCAGTTGATCGGATACGGTCTGGTGGTCGGTTTAAACGGAACCGGCGACAATATCAAGTCCATTGACTTTACAAAGGAAAGCATCATTTCCATGCTTGATAAAATCGGCATCAACGCCAGAGACGGACAATTAAAGTCCAAAAACGTCGCGGCGGTAATGGTTACGGCCAATCTGCCCGCTTTCGGCCGACAGGGCAGCCGTATTGACGTTATGGTCAGCGCCATGGGCGATGCCAAAAGCCTGCAGGGCGGAACCTTGCTGGCAACCCCGCTGATGGGGGCCAACGGAGAAATTTTTGCCGTAGCACAGGGACAAATTGCCGTAGGAGCCGTTAGTGCCAAAGGCGCTACCCAGTCTGTCGTCAAAGGCGTGCCGACTTCCGGACGTATTGCCAACGGTGCCATTATTGAAAACGAAATCCCCTTTAATCTTGAAGATTTGAAAGTTATCAGAATTGCCTTGCGCAATCCGGACTTTACAACGGCGCGCAGGGTAAGCGATGCCATTAACGCCCATTTGGGAATCCAGACCGCTCAGGCAACCGATCCGGCTACCATTGTGCTTGAGGTGCCCGAAGAATATAAGGACAAAATCGTCTCGCTGATGACAAAGGTGGAACAGATACAAGTGCAGCCCGACCAAACGGCCAAAGTGGTTATTGACGAGGGTTCGGGAATCGTGGTTATCGGCAAAGACGTAAAAATAAACAAGCTTGCCATTGCGCAGGGAAACCTGACCATCAAAATATCGGAAATGCCTTTGATTTCTCAACCGCTTCCGTTCAGCGACGGACAGACTGTGGTTGCTTCCAGCACCGCAATTGACATTAACGAAGGCATAGATACCAAACTCAGCGTTCTTGATACCGGCGTTAACCTTCAGGAACTGGTGGACGGGCTGAACGCCTTGGGCGTTACGCCGCGAGATCTGATAAGTATTCTGCAGGCGGTCAAAGCCAGCGGCGCCCTGCAGGCAGACATAGAGGTAATATAAAATGAGTCAGATTAATTCGACATACGCAAATTTTGATACCGCGGCTCTGGCCTTTAACCGGAAAAGCGCGCCGACGGACAAAGCGCCTAAAAATCCTGACGAAGCAAGAGAAACGGCCGAAAACTTCGAAGCTTTCTTTATGACAAAAATGATGGAAAGTATGTTTGAAGGCATTTCAACGGAAGGGATGTTCGGCGGCGGACATGCCGAAAAAATATATCGCTCAATGCTGCTTGACGAATATGGCAAAGTAATGGCCAAAACCGGAACCGTCGGCGTATCCGACAGCATTATGGCTTCCATCATCCAGATGCAGGAAGCCCAGAGCAGCGCGGCATTATAATTTCAAAGAGGTGTGAGATGGAAAATATCGAACAACAGGACATAAACCAAAAAATTCAGGACTATAAGGAAATTATTGCCAGCTTTTCCGAATTGTTGAAAACGGAAAATCAGGCTCTGACCGATTTTAACCTGGAACTGGTTTCATCTCTTTATGAAAAAAAGCTGCAAACCGTGATGGCCTATCGCGGACTGGTGGCTTATTTCATTAAAAATCAGGCTTTGCTGGAAACCATAAACGAAGCGGAAAAACTTGACCTCAAAAACTGTTCTCAGGCTCTGGACGAACTGCTGCAGGAAAACGACCGTCTGCTCAAAACCAGAATGGAAACCAGCAAAACGGTGATGGACTCTATTGTCAACATTGCCAAAATCACCAACAAAACCAATGCAACTTCCTATGGCAACAACGGCAGCTATACGCCGCTGGACAACAGCAGAAATGCTCTGGCCATAAATAGAACATTATAAAGGAGTTACGGTTATGGCGTTAGTACCGAGTTTAACCACATCACTTTCGGGAATGAAGACGGCTCAGGGGCAGCTTGACATTATCAGCCGCAACATTGCCAATGTCGATACCGAAGGCTATACCAGAAAAACTGCCGGACAAAACAATCTGGTGTTGTCCGGATATCCGAACGGCGTTTCTTTGGGCAACATTACCCGCGACGTCAATACCGGACTTTTGAAAAGCTTTCTTGCCGCCAATTCGTTAAGCGGAAATCTTAATTCTCAATATGAATATTTGAGCAAAACCGAGCTTTTGCTCGGCACACCGCAAGGTGAAAACGCCATTTCGGCCAACGTCGGCGCGCTGCAGGCAGCCTTTGAAACTTTTGCCAGCGACGTCACTTCGGCTTCCGGACGCTATACACTCTTAAACAACGCTCAGACGCTGGCTTCGCGCCTGAACTCCATTTCTACCGAAATTCAAAAGCTCCGCGGCGAAGCCGATATGGCCATCACCGGCAGCGTCGAGGAAATCAACGCTCTGCTTGAAGAATTGGACCAGCTGAACCAGAACATTGTCAAAGCTACGGTTTTGAAACAAGACGGACTGGCTGACCTTGAAGACAAAAGAGATCAGGCGCTGCGCAGCCTCAGCGAAAAAATCGACATCAACTATTTCCAAAGAGAAAACGGCGAGATTGTCGTTCAAACGCAAAACGGCATTCCGCTTCTGGACAAGGAAGTGCATAAACTTTCTCACACAGCCGTGGCTCAGAGCAGCCCGACTTCGACTTATGCCGGCGGCGAAATCAGCGGCATTTACGTTGACGGACAAGATATTACTTCGCGCATTAAAGACGGCGAGCTGAAAGGCCTGATTGAAGTGCGGGATGTGACCCTGCCCTCGCTGCAATCCCAGCTCGACGAACTGGCCGGCGTTTTGAAAAGCGCCGTAAACGAAGCGCACAACCAGGGCACCGCCTACCCGGCCACACCGTCATCCCTGACCGGTAGCCGCACGATTATCGACGCGGAAAAACAACGCATTAAAATTGAGGGCGGCGACGTACGCTTTACCATTTTCGACAAAGACGGCAAACAGGCCGCAACCGTTTCTCTGGGCGGAGACCTCGGCTTTACCGAAGGCACGGTCGAAGAAATGACGCAGAAGATTCAAGACTGGCTGACCTCCCCGGACGGTGCCAATCTGCCTCAGGCCGTAGCTAAAATTGACGATGAAGGACATCTGGTTATTGACACCGGCGACAGCGAATATTCAATTTCGATTATGGATCAGGTTTCGTCGGCAGCCGGATCCGAACAGAGCAGCGTCACCATTAAGTTTGCCAACAACAATACGACCAACTATGACCGTGAGTTCAGCGGATTTTCAAACTTCTTCGGCATGAACGACTTTTTTACGACGCTCAACGACGAATCCATTTATGATTCGAAAGTGGTATCGCCGAATATGAACCTTGGCATCAAAGACAACGTCGTGCTGGGATTTTCGACAACCAGCCAGGGAATTAACTTTGGCTCGATTACGGTTAACGCCAATGACTCGCTGCAGGATATTGTTAATAAAATCAACGACAATCCGGATTTGAACTCAAGTCTGAGAGCGTCTCTGGTACCGAACGGCAACGGCTATATGCTCCGCATTATGACGACCTCCGGCGAACAGCTCGAAATCAGCGAAAACCGCATGAACGGCGATCCGTCTTCCGGATTGCTGGAACGGCTCGGCATGCACCCGTCCAACGCAACAACTTCAAGCTCCATTGCAGTCAGAAACGACATTGCCTTGCAGCCAACGCTGATTGCCGGCGGCGCGCCCGAGTTTAACGAAAGTTCCGGAGAATATCAGCTTAACCCGGCCAACAACAATGTGGCCAATGCTATGGGAAAAGTATTTTCCGAGACGCAGAGCTTTGGGCAGTCCGGCACGATTTCTCAGACGGATTGTACACTGGCCAACTACGCTTCAACCTTTGTCGGCAATATCGCTTCCCAAACCAGCAATGCGCAAAGCAATTTGAACTACCAGCAGGAACTGACCAACTCCATTGCCACCAAAGAAGCTAAAATAAGCGGCGTGGATATTGACGAAGAATTAGGACAAATGATTATGTTTCAGCAGACATACGCTGCCTGCGCCAAGGCTTTCACCGCATCCAAAGAAATTTTGGACATGCTGTTGAACCTTGTATAAAGATTAGGAGGATTTTACCATGACCAGAGTTCCGACATATAATTCATATATGAATATGCTGAACCAAACAATGACAACCAAGGCTCAGCTTGATCTGTACAGTTTTCAGGCTCAAAGCGGCCTCAAAGCTCCGACCTATTCCGGCTATGGAATGAGCGCGTACAGCATTGTCAACACGGAAGCTGCTCTCGGTGTTGCAAAAAACTTTATGGAAAACAACAAAATTCTGACAACCGAAGTCAATACGGTTAACACTTCTCTGGAATCAATAAGCAAAGCCATCAGCGACGTTAAGTCCATGCTGACTAAATTCAGCGGAATGGATCTGGAAGACATTACGCCGGACTACACGGGCGGTGAAATCACTTTCGGCAGCAATGATGACGTTTATGTCGGAAAGACGATCACCATTAACGGAACCCAGTATACTTTTACCAACGGCGATAACTCCGGCAACAACATTGACATCGGTTCGCTTACGCCGGGAAACGAAAACTACGGCGCAGAGGTCATGAACGCCCTGAGCGAAAAACTTAAGGTAACCGACGCCGCCAACTATGCCGATTTTGAATTTGAGGGGAACAAGTTTTCCTATCCGTATTATACCGTAGACGGGGAATCTTCGGTTCTGAACGCCGACGGCGTTACCACCGGTAAAGCGCATACCATGAATGACGACCAATATCAAACGATGAAGGAACTGCAGACAACGGCGTTTAACGCCATGAAGTCTCTGGTTGACGCCCTCAATGTCTTTGCCAACGGAAAATATCTGTTCGGCGGCGGCGTTTCCACACAGGCGCCGGTTGACTTTCCTTTTTCGACACTGGAAGAATTTCAGGCTTATTACGACGGATTGAACATCACCTATCCGACCAGCGGCAGCGCGGCTCTTTCCTCCTATGAGCTCAATGGTGAAAAACTCGGTGACATTCAGCTGATTAACAACGGCGGAAACAAGGGAACCATTAAGATAAACAATCCAAACGGCAGTTTTCTGACCCAATCGCTGATTGCCAGCGAAGGAACGACCGGCGACCTGACTTTCAACAGTGACAAAAACACCATCAACGCCACACAATACGGCGCGTTTAATACCATTAAGCCCGGAGATACGCTGGTTATAGGCGACGCCGGCGACACACACAACGGTTCTTATGTGGTAAAATCGGTTTCGGCCGATGGCAAGACAATCACGTTTGAAGATTCAACGCCTATCAGAGCCGACGATGTCATTGCCGACGGCGGCGGCGCGAAGTTCAGCACCTCGTTCCCGGTCGGTACCGTCATCGACATGAACGGTTTTGACCGCAACGTTTCTCCTCAGGTTCAGGTTACCGGCGTCAGCGCCGACGGCACCGAGCTGTACGTTACGGTTGACCCCAGCCGCTGGCCGGCTACGTCTCAGGATATTGCGGCCTCAAGCAAATGGAGTCTGGACAGCCATTCTTATTATCAAGGCGGAGATCTGGTTACCGAAAAACACGTCAGTGAGAACCAGTCCATAACCATGGACGTCAATGCCAGCGACGGCGCTTTTGAACAAATGTTCCGCGCTTTGGGCATGATCGCGCAGGGAAACCTGGTCGATACCCGCAATCCGTTGGAAGGTGCCGAAGTTGATCCGACCGAGACGCTCGACAGGGTTACCGAAGCGCTTGATTTACTGAGCGACGCCATTTTCAGCGGCGGCCGCAATTCCGATATGAAAAACGCAGACCTGTATACCATTCAGGCTAAAATGAACTCCAACACAGTGGTTCTGAACAGCATTGAAGAAACGCAAACGCTGATGGTCAACAATATGCAAACCAGCATTGATTCACTTAAGAACGTGGACCAGACCGAAGCGGCGGTTAAGGCTCTTCTGGCGCTGAACAATCTGAACGCATCTTATTCGGTTTTGCAGGCGGCAATGAGCACTTCCCTGCTGAACTATCTGAATTAAATTTTGCGGATATGAAAAAAGGGAGCCAAGCTCCCTTTTTTATTTGCCGTTTTATCTTTCAAGCTTAATGGCACGAATATTCCTGACATAAGCAATATCGCTTTCCAGCCGCTCCAGATTGACAGGCAGCTTGCGGCGCCAGTTCGGATGTTTGTCGCGGTCGGTGCCGGGCAGATTCTGCATTTTTTCGACATGCAGGATGTCTTCCAGCTGCGCCAAAAAAACCGGACACGGCGTACGGGCGACAAAGCGGTGAACCGCTTCCTCCATCCCTTCGGGATAGGCTTCGCCATACAGATAATTCCCTTTTCTGAGATTATCCTCCGGCCAGACGCCGCTTTCGTCCAGCGCCGACAGAAGTTTCCAGCGGTCAGCTTCGCGTTTTTTATAAGCATCGGTACGTCCCTGTTCATCTTCAATCATTCCCAGCTGGAAAGCCTGTTCAATATCATAGCCGAACCACCACATGCGGAGCGGCGCCATATCGTGCGTTCCAACCGAAACAAAGGCATTGGCCGGATATTCCGACGGCCGGTTAAAATCACCCCAGCCGGAATCCTTGCGTTCAGCCCAGAGAACGCTCAGCGAATAGATATTTTTATTGTCCAGATGATCCAAAAATCCATCCGGAACATTGCCAATGCTTTCGCCGACAATGCTGCAGCGGTGCAACGCACTTTCCAACGCAACAATTCCCAGCATATCGGGAAGATTATAGTAAACATAGGTTCCTGTTTCTTCTTTGTCGGGAATGATGTAAAGACGCATCAAGCTCATAACGTGATCAATGCGCAACGCTCCGGCATTGTGCATATTGGCGCGGAGAATCCTGATAAACGGCGCATAGGCATCGTCTTTTAAAGCATTGGGATCAAAGGCGCCCAGCCCCCACTTCTGACCGCAGGGAAAAAACGCGTCCGGCGGCGCTCCGGCTCCGGCTTCGGCAAAAAACAGTCCGGGTTCGCTCCAAAGTTCGGCGCTGTCTTGTCCTACGCCAACGGCCAAATCCCGGTAGAAACCGACTTTGAGTCCCAGTTCGTCCACCAGATGGCAAGCCTGATTGAACTGACGCCAAGCTTCAAACTGCATAAATTTGAAAAACTCTATCCGATCGGTATGCGTATGCATATATTCTTTTACGGCCAGAGAATGCTGATTGCGGTATTCTTCCTCCCAAGAACGCCATCCGCCTCGGGCTGTCTGAGCCTTTTCGTTGTACAGGCACTGAAAGACGGCCAGCTTTTCAAGCTCGACGCCTTCTTTCCGGCAAAAGTCATCATATTCGGCATGGCGCTGAACATCGGAACCATTCTTAAAACGCTCATACATTTTTTCCAGCAGGCGGACTTTCAGCGGATAAACGTGTTCATATTGTATCAGTTCGCTTTGACGAAGCTCATATACTTCCGATTCAACTTCGGTCTTGTCCGCCGCGGTGAACTCGGGAACCGCTTCGACGTCAATATATATCGGATTGAGAAACAAGCGGCTGATGGACTGGTACGGACTGGCATTTTCAGGGAAATCGTGCGACAAAACATTCAGCGGATTAAGCCCGATGACGTCAGCACCGGCACGATGGCAAATCCGCACCAGTTCAGCCAAATCGGTGAAATCGCCGACGCCCCAGTTGCGTTCGCTGCGCACCGAATACAGCTGCACGGCAAATCCCCATAGTTTGCGCTCGGTCAACGCCGGATTGACGTAACACCTTTTCGGCGTGACGGCCAGAACAGTTCTATATCTTTTGGAACCGACCCGCAAGTCAACATCATAATAGCCGATTTCAAGCGGAGAAGTTATCAGAAAATGCAGTTTGACGTATTTGGTTTTGCCTACCAGCTGATATTCCTCATGGTTTATGACCTCAAAAGAAACGTCTGGCGAAACATCCGTGTTTTGACGTTTCAGGCGGAGTTCAAAATCTTCATTTTCAAACTCGGCCGGAATGACCAAATCAAAGTTGACCGCAGCCTGCTCTACCACATAAATTTTTTCCAGCGACTTCTGCCAACGACGTTTTTCGTAAGAAGAAAGGGAATGTTCTATTTCTTCAGGCGTACCGGCACGACAGCCTAATTGCCCAGCAAAAAAGCGAATGATATCATCTTTAATTTCATATTCTTTTTTTATCAGGCCGGCATCGACAAACTTGGTGGCAATTCCCAGCTTGTCTGCCAGTTCCTGCAGTTTCTTTTCCATTAAAATTCACTCCCTTATTTTTTTATTTCGAATAAGATGACGCTCCATGCCGGAACCTTGATTTTGGCACCGCCGGAAACTTTGTTGTCGCTGTCGAACTTGTCGCTGCTGTCTAAAAGCAGGTTCCATCCGCAGTTCTTGTCAATCGGCGGCAGCTGCCAGGAAATCTCGTTAAAATGAGCGTTCAAAATGCAAAAGACATAACGGCTTCCGGTATAAACGCTGTAGGCCAGCGAACGACGGTTGGCATCATGCCAGTCATTGTTGCCGAACTCCGTTCCCTTGTCGGTATACCAGGTGATGTCTTTAATGCCGCTTTTATCAATCGGACGACCGGTAAAAAACTTGCGTCGGTCAAAAATTTTCAGCTTCTTACGCAGACGGATAACCTGCCGCACAAAACGCGCCAGCCCTTTGTCCCTTTCCGTAATCCCTTCCCAAGTAATCCAGGTCAGGACATTGTCCTGACAATAAGGATTATTGTTGCCCATATTGGTATGAGAGAACTCGTCGCCGGCAACCATCATCGGCGTTCCCCAGGAAAGCATCAGCGTTGCCAGCATGGCCTTGGCCCGGCTAAAGCGGTTGTCACGCACCACGCGGTTGTCGGTTTCCCCCTCGACGCCGGAATTCCAACTCCAGTTGCTGTCAGTGCCGTCGCGGTTGTTTTCGCCGTTGGCATAGTTGTATTTCTGATTGTAGCTCACAAGATCCCGCAAACAAAAACCGTCATGCGCGGTAATAAAATTGACGCTGGTCCAGATATCGCGGTTATAATAATTGAAAACGTCACTGGAACCGGCAATACGGCTGGCCAGTTCGGCAACCTGATAAGTGTCTCCTTTCCAGAAACGACGGACAACATCGCGGAACTTGTCATTCCATTCGGCCCAGCGCGGAGGAAAACCGCCGACCTGATAACCGCCGAATCCGACATCCCAAGGTTCGGCTATGAGCTTGATTTTACGCAGCACCGGATCCTGATTGACGGCATATAAAAAGCCGCTCTCGCGCTTATATTCGGTATTCATGCGTGCCAGGGTCGTCGCCAAATCAAAGCGGAAACCGTCAATGTGCATTTTTTCAACCCAGTAGCGCAGGGAATCCATCACCAGATTCAGCACATAGTGGTTTTGCAGATTGAAGGAAGAGCCACAGCCGGTGGAATCGTAATAATAGCGTCGATTTTCCGGATTGAGCACATAGTAGCTGGCATTGTCTATGCCGCGGTAACATAAAGTCGGCCCCATCTGGTTGCCTTCTCCGGTATGGTTATAGACGACATCCAGAAAAACTTCGATGCGGTTTTTATGCAGAGTTTTGACCATCTGCTTGATTTCGTCAAGGGAGTTTCCGGCCAGATATGACTGCTCCGGCGCAAAAAAGCTGAAACTCTCATACCCCCAGTAATTGTCTTTAACAAACCCTTTTTTATGGCGGTTGCCGAAGAAAGCGTGAACCGGCAGAAATTCAACGGCCGTAATACCCAGCCATTTCAGATAGCTGCTGACCGAACGATGGGTGAAACCGGCAAAGGTTCCGCGCTTGGCATCGCTGACCAGCGGATGAAGTTTGGTATATCCGCGGAGATGGGTTTCATAAACTATCGTATCTTCAAAACGGGTCTCGGGGCGACGGTCGTCTTCCCAGTCAAAATCATCGTCCACGACGACAGACTTGGGAACATAGGGCGCGCTGTCCAGCGTGCTGAAAGACAAATCCTTGTCCGGACTATCTATATCATAACCGAAAATAGCCTTGTGCCAGATCAGTTTGCCGGCAAGTTTTTTGCCGTAAGGGTCAATCAGCAGTTTATTGGGATTAAAACGGTGCCCTTCCATGGGCTTGTAGGGGCCGTAAACACGGTAACCGTATATCTGCTCCGGCTTGATGCCGGGAAGATAGATATGCCAGATGTTGTTGTCGCTTTCGGTAATGGCGTAGCGGGCTACTTCATTAACACCGAACTCATCAAACAGACACAGCTCTACTTTTTCGGCATGTGTCGAAAACAGGGAAAAGTTGACACCTTTGCCGTCATAGGTTGATCCCAACGGATAAGGATAGCCGTCCTGCGGCTTGATTTCTGCCATACTCTTCTCCTGTTTTCATCAAAAAAACTATCTCATCGGTTTTAAAACGATGGTCGCCAACGGCGGGAGAGTCACCCGGATGGAATACGGCTTGCAATTCCAATCCTGCGTTTCCGCCGCAATCAGCCCTTCGTTCTTAACGCCGCTGCCCCAATAGTTTACATCATCACTGTTAAAAATTTCTTGATAATTGCAAAGTTCATTAACGCCGATGCGGAAACCTTCACGAACCACTGGGGTAAAGTTTGAAATAACAACCAGATAATCCGACGGATTGTGGCCTTTGCGCATATAGGAGATGACGCTGTCGTCGGCGTTGGAGTGTTCTATCCACTCAAAACCGCGATAGTCAAAATCTTCTTCATAAAGCGGCGCGTTGCCCTTATACATCAGGTTCAGATCACGGACACAGTTTTGCAGGCCTTTATACATCGGATATTGCAGCAGATGCCAGCGCAGGCTCTCTTCCGCATTCCACTCCCAGTCCTGACCAAACTCGCAGCCCATAAACAGGAGCTTTTTGCCGGGGTGGGTATACATAAAACCATAGTATGCCCTCAGGTTGGCAAATTTCTGCCACTCGTCGCCCGGCATTTTTGAAAGCATGGAACCTTTGCCGTGAACAACTTCGTCATGAGAAATCGGCAGAATAAAGTTTTCGTTAAACGCGTAGAGCAGACCGAAAGTCAGCATGCCGTGGTGATATTTGCGGTGAACCGGATCATGGCTGATGTATTTCAGCGTATCGTTCATCCAGCCCATATTCCATTTGTAGCCGAACCCCAGTCCGCCCATTGAAGTCGGACGCGAAACCATCGGCCAGGCCGTCGACTCTTCGGCCACGGTGACAGCACCGCTGACCTGACCGTAAGCCAACTCGTTCATCTTGCGCAGGAAAGCGATGGCTTCCAGATTTTCATTGCCGCCGTAGATATTGGGAATCCATTCGCCGTTTTTGCGCGAATAGTCCAGATACAGCATTGAGGCAACGGCATCAACGCGCAGGCCGTCAATGTGAAATTCCTTGAGCCAATAAATGGCGCTTGCGCAAAGGAAATTGCAGACCTCAGTACGGCCGTAGTTATAAATTTTGGTACCCCAGTCTGTATGCTCGCCTTTGCGAGGATCGGCGTGCTCGTATAGATGCGTACCGTCAAACTCGACCAGCCCGTGGCCGTCTTTCGGAAAGTGCGCCGGAACCCAGTCCATAATCACCCCAATGCCGGCCTGGTGAAAAGTATCGATCATATAACGGAAATCATCGGGATTGCCAAAACGGGAGGTCGGCGCAAACATACCGGTCACCTGATAACCCCAGGAGGCATCAAGCGGGTGTTCGGTCAGCGGCAGAAACTCGACATGCGTAAAACCCATATTGACGACATAAGGGACCAGATGCTCAGCCATCTCGCGATAGGTCAGATATTCACAGCCATTTTCGCCCTTGCGGCGCCAAGAGCCCAAATGCACTTCATAGACGGACATCGGCCGGTCAAAACTGTTGTATTCGGCACGATACCCCATCCAGTTCTGGTCTTTCCAGTCATAGTGATTGATGTCATAGACGATGGAAGCGGTGTTGGGACGCTTTTCCGAATAAAAGGCAACGGGATCTGATTTCAGAAGAATGTAGTCTTCCTGAGTTTTGATTTCATATTTGTAAACTTCGCCTTCGGTCAGTTCGGGAATGAAAATATCCCATACGCCGCAGCTGACATGCTTGCGCATGACATGGACGCGGCCGTCCCAGTTATTGAAGTTGCCGACCACGCTGACACGTTTGGCATTCGGTGCCCAGACGGCAAAGCTGACGCCTTTGACACCGTCAATGGTATTGACATGCGCACCCAGTTTTTTATACATATCCAAATGGTTGCCTTCGGCCAAAAGATAGATGTCAATGTCACCTAAAATAGAAGGAAATCTGTATGGGTCATGAATGGTAAAGAAACCGCCTAAATCATTTTCGATTTTCAGCTTGTAATTAAAGTTGTCCCGCGGACCGAGATTGATCTGATAAAAACCGCGCTCGTCAACCTTGGTGAAGAAACCCATCGAGTTTCCCTCTTCGTCTAAAAGTTCAACAGAACGGGTGTTGGGGTGATAGGTCCTGATGAAAACGGATTTCGACCCCTTATCCTTATGAATTCCCAATACGGCAAACGGGTTGCCGTGATCTCCGTTTATAACGGCTTCCATCTCTTCTTTAGACAATAAATTTTCCATAAATATACTCCTGTATTTTGACCCAAGATTTAAGAAGTTTCTTTCCGAAAACAACCCGTCTTTTTCAGATTATTTTTCAGCGACACTCCACGGTTATTCATCTGATAATCTATAAAATCTAATCACATTAAATGCAAGCAAATTAGACGATGTATAAATATTATTTTACAAACATCATATTTTCAATCCATTAGCTATTGACGTATAAAATTTTGATTGTATATTAAATGATGTATGTAAACATCGTTTATAAAAATTTTTTATTGGAGTTTATTATGGTTAAATACAACGAAAATGCGATTAAAGAAGCTGCTTATTACAACTGGCAAAACGCCGGCTGCCCGATGGGTCAGGACGAATATTTCTGGTCTATGGCCGTTGAACAGCTTTCCAATTGTTCCAACAGCAAAAAATCTTGCTCTTCTGCCAAGAAAACAACTTCTTGCAAATCCAGCTCTTCTACCAAATCTGCTGCCTGCAAGGCTAGTTCGAATTCTAAAAAATCTAAATAAATTTTGATAGATTTTTGTGAAAAACCCTTGTTATCCGCAAGGGTTTTTTTATTGTTTGCAGGCGGAAACGACATACCCCCAAACCTCGTCGTCCCCTTCTTTCCGAAGCATTGACTTTTCTGTCTTTTCAAGTCGGAATCCGCTGTTTTCCAAGACATTTTTTACATAGTTGAAACTGTGGACAAAGCGTCCCGAAATATGCAGATAATAGTCCTTTTCATTATATCTGTTTTCGGTAACGCTGAAGATGACGCGTCCGGATTTTTTCAAGGCGGATGCCAAATTTGCAAACAGGGAATCCAACGCTCCGAAATAAGTGAAGACATCGGCTGAGACAATCAAATCATAACAGTTTTTATGTGCGGACAAATAGGCGTTGAGCTCTTCATGAAACAGCTTGTTATAAAGCTTTTTGGCTTTTGCCTGTTCAAGCATTCCGGCCGATAAGTCCACCCCGTGCAAAGAAAAGAATCCGGCATATTTTTTCAGGTATTTTCCGCATAATCCGGTACCGCATCCGGCATCGAGAATCTTCAGTCGCCGCTTGTTTTTTTCTCCGTATAAATCGTTTAAGAATCCGCCGATACGTTCCGGCGTTTTATATTCCAGACCGGCCAGAACCTCTTCAAAATTTTCGGCAAAAACATCAAAAATATTTTGCAGATATTCATCGTTGGCTTTGGTCACATCGGCAGCATTTTTAACGGCGTTTCCCATATGCTGCGCTATTTTGTCAAACGGAAACTTTTCAAGCCATAAAGACGCATACTTCCGCGCTTCGCCGCTTTTATTTTCCATAGCAGCCTCATAGAGCAGATAGCCGAAGTTAATATGATGCGCCTCCTCGCCGCCGCTATGGAGAACCGCCTTCCACCCCTGATCCAGAGCTTTTGAAATTTCGTTGTTTTTTTGGTATGCCTGACTTAAATAGTTATGAATCCACGGATCTTTGGAATCAAGTTTTTCCGCCTGCAAAAGGTGAAAAAGCGCCTGGGGAATCCGGTCTTGTTCCAGATAAGCGCTGCCCAATATGTTGTGCGCCAGCGCACAATCGGAATCCAAAAGCAAAACATCTTCGGCATAGCGTACGGCCGCCGCAAAATCTCCGTTTTCCAGATAAGAATTGGCCAGATTTATTTTGGCCGGATAATAGTCTTTTTTCAGCGAATCCGCTTTTAAATACTCCTCAATGGCGGCAGCATAATTTTTTTCAATAAAATATATGTTTCCAAGATTGATATAGGCCGTATAGTTGGACGGATCGGCATTAATCAGTTTCCGACAGATTTTTTTGGCCTTCTTGTACTGTCCGGCCTCGTACAAGTCGATGGCATAGTTGGTTAAAGCCTGAGATGACTTTGATTTGAAAAACATTTTACACCGTAAGAAAACAGAAAAGACAAAGAGAGTATAGACGCATCAAAACAATAATCAAGAGCTTTATCATCCCCGATTTGACTTTTGTCCGGCCGGGTGGTAGATTTGCGGCAAACCCAAACTATATACAAAGCAAAAACACAAAAAACGGCAATTCTGATGACATACAGTTACCGACATATCTGGCTTATTTCATACCCGATTTTGGCCGGGCTGCTCATTCAGCAGCTCATCGGCCTGACAGACACCGCTTTTCTCGGCCGCGTAGGCGAAATCGAGCTCGGCGCCTCGGCCATCGCCGGCGTGTTTTACATTATGATTTTTATGCTCGGACAGGGATTTTCCGTCGGCGCGCAGATTATTATCGCCCGACGCAACGGCGAACAAAATTATCAACGGATCGGTCCGATTGTTTATCAGGGTATCGCCTTTCTGCTGCTGACGACCGTAGTTATCGCCGCTTTAATGTTCCGCTTTTCTCCGTCCGTTTTGAGCGCAATCATCTCCTCGCCGGCAGTCTGCCGAGCCGCGCTTGATTATCTGCAACCGCGTATCTTCGGCTTCTTTTTTGCTTTTGTCATTGTGATGTTCAGGGCTTTTTACATCGGCATTACCAACACCAAAATCCTTACGCTCAATGCGCTTTTGATGTTGTTTGTCAACGTCGGCCTGGACTATATTCTTATTTTCGGGAAACTCGGTTTTCCGGCCTTGGGAATCCGAGGCGCAGCCATTGCCTCGGTTATTTCGGAAGCGGTTTCAGCCGTATTTTTCATTGTTTATACCTTTTATAAAACCGATTGGAAAAAATACGGCTTTAATCTGCCGGAACTGTGGAATGCCTCCCTGCTGCAAAAGATTTTAAACATTTCGGTATGGACCATGCTGCAAAGCGTCGTGTCTCTCGGAACCTGGCTGATGTTTATGTTGGCGGTCGAGCACCTCGGCGAGAGGGAACTGGCCATCAGCAACGTTTTGCGCAGCATTTCCTCCCTGCCCTTCATGGTGGTGGGAGCCTTATACGGTTCGGCCAACGCCGTTACCAGCAACCTCATCGGCATGGAAAAAAACAAAGAAATAAAAACGACCGCACAGCGGATTATCGTGCTGGGCTATGCCATCGGCACCGCCATGGAACTGCTGATGGCGTTTTTTCCGATTGCGATTATGCGGATATATACCAATAACCAGATTTTGATTGACGCCGCCGTCCCGGCTTATTTCGTATCGTTGACAACTTATTTTACGCTGGTGCCGGGCTTTATTTTACTGGGCGTCGTTTCCGGAACCGGCCGCACCAAAGAAGCCATGGTTATGGAACTTCTGGCGCTGGCCGCTTATGTCATCAACGTGTGGTATGTGGTTATCTATCTGCGGGCGGACATTGCGCTCTGCTGGACCTGTGAACATTCTTACAACATTCTGCTGACGATCTTTACCTATTACTATCTCCGCAAAAAACACTGGTGCGGTTCCCCGGCGCATATTATGCAGTCCTGACTAAAAAACACCGGACGCATTATTTTCTTGATTAATATTCTCACTTCTTTTAAAGTTTAACTGTCTGCGGTTCGCCGCAGTCAGAACCAGAGATGGTTCGGAGCCTTGACAAGCTCTTATAAGACACGGCGTGTGATATTACGTCGTCAGTCAGCTATGCATTGCATATTCTGGCAAAATATCCCCGTGACATAGAAATATGGCCGGGGAGGTTTTGGTGTATGTTCAGAAGCCCCGGCTTTAAAGACCAAAGCGATCATTTTGTCTTATATGATTTGTCAACTCTCCGACCGCCTTTTCAGGCGGTTTTTTGTTGTTTACACATAAAAACTGGAGAATTGAAATCTATGTCCCACTTTAGAGAAAAACTTCGTTTTTGGTTAGCGCCGGAAAAAGGGCGACCTGCCAAGAACCTCTTGTTTGCTTTTGTTGCCACCACAGCCGCAATCGCACCGGATATGGTGATGAACTATGCTGCCGGCACACACATTATTTCCGAACCGCTGTTTACCTTATATGTTTTCGGCTTTATGCTTCTTCTGTCTTTCTGTCAGAACAGGTTCGTATATTTTGTTATAGCCCTTATGGTTCTGATGCAGATAATTCAGCTTAATTTTATGGCGTTTTTCGGACATCCGATTACAGCCGGCGACATCATTAACATCGTCAAAGAAAAGCGCGACGTTTTTGACGCAGCCTATCTGCGGCAAACCTGGTATGTCATGCCATTGATTATTTTGTTTTACGGAATCGTCACCTTCATCTTTTACATCGGCAGCAGGGAATCGGTAAAAATTCGCTGGATGTTTCTGGCTGTGCTGTACCTGATGGCGCACAAGCCCTACCGGGCATGGAGCGAGACTAAGGGAATCTGGTATTTTCAACCCGGTCCGACCCGCCCGTCCCTGAAAAACAGCATTAACACCTTTTCTTATTTTTTCTTCCAGTATCTTTGGAAAAACAATGAGGTCTCCGAAATTTCCTATCGCCCCTATTCTATGGTTCCGCAAACTTCCGACAGCGAAAACATTTTGCTTATATTCGGCGAAAGCCTTTACAGTGGACACATGCCGATGTTCGGTTATGAGCGCAACACCTTTCCCAAACTGACACGGCGTTTGGAAAAGGCTCCGCAAGCGGCGATATCCGCTCTGATTGCACCGGGAATCTCCACTGCAACGTCAACCGCACTTTTTTTTAACAGCATCAGAGAACCGGGCAACATCGCCGAAATCAGAAAGCTCACCGGCAACCTGTTTAAAACCGCAAAAGAAAACGGTTTTGAAACCTACTATTATTCCAATCAGGAATCCAGACTGATCATGAATATCGGCGAAAAATACATCGACCACATTGCCAACAACGACTCAGAACCGATGCTGTTTGCAAAATATCATGACGAAGGTCTGGTCAAGCTTTTGAAGAAAATAGACTTTACCCGCGGAAAAAAATTTGTGGTGCTGCATATGCGCGCACCGCATCTTCCCTACGAAAAACATTATAAGGGCCGGGAAAACGAATTTGAAAAATTCAGGCCGGCAGCAGATGCTGCGAACCGGATGACGCGCAGCGTCAACACTTATGACAACGCGCTGCTTTATGCTGACCACGTCATTGACGAAATGACCGATACATTTATCCGAGCAGCGGCCGGAACCAAATATTCAGTCTTTATAACCGCCGACCACGGACAGCTTTTCAACTACAACGGAATGTGGGGACACAATAATTTAGTGGCGGAACAGGGCAAAGTTCCGGCAATCATTCTCGGCAACGATACGGGTAAACTGCCGCCGGTGATGTCCGCCTATCAACTGAGCGTCCGTATTTTGCAAGCTCTGGGCGGACGGCTTGTCAATCCGAACGAGGATAAGGGCATCTACTATCTTCACGGAAACAACATCTATTATCCATACGACTTTTTGGAATATCAAATTACGGAAAGCGGAAAAATCATTCCGCAAAAACCGCAAAACACCAATATGTTAAAATAACCTCAAAGCCGACAATTCCCCGCGGCAAGCGGGGAATTGCCGAGCATAAAAAAATTTTTGTTGACTTTATATACCGAACGGTATAGTTTTCGTCTTTATGGAAATGATAAAAGACAACAGAGAAAAAATATTAGACGTCGCCATGGCGCTGTTTGCCGAAAAAGGCTATGACGCTGTCGGCGTGCAACTTATCTGCAAGAAAGCCGAAGTATCAAAACCGACGTTGTATTATTATTATGAAAGCAAAGCTGGAATCCTGAAAGAGATTCTGCGTTGCAACTATGAGCGGCTGAACGCTCTGCTGGAGCAGCAGTCAAGATATATTCCCAACATCAAAAAATATTTTGAAGATGTTTATCCGGTGTTAATCCGGATAGCCAACGCTTATTTTGACTTTGCCAGAAACAACCGCCAGTTTTACGCCATTGCGCAGTCGGCATTGTTTGCGCCGCCGGAATCGGAACTTTATTCGGTCGTGAAGGAGTTCAACGGCACGCAGTATGACATTATTGAAAAAATGTTCAAAAACATGTCGCGCATCCACCGAAATATGACCGGCCATGAAAAAAGACAGGCTTGGACTTTCATCGGAATGATCAATATATACATTATTCTCAATCAAAACCCCAAAACAGAAGATTTGGTTCATCAATTTATGCACGGAATATTCTAAAAAAAATTTTATTGTTGATATACCGAACGGTATAGAAAGGAGAAAATTTATGTGGGCTGAAAAAAGAGTTTTTTATCATATTTATCCGCTGGGCTTCTGCGGAGACCGAGGTCTTGAAAAAATCAGCGGCATTATCGGCCATCTTAAATACATCGGCGCCGACGCGCTATATCTAGGACCGGTTTTTCAATCCGCCAACCACGGATACGACACCAGCGACTATTTTCGCATTGATCCGCGGCTGGGAAGCAACGACGATTTCAGGGAAGTCTGCCGTCTGCTGCATGAAAACGGCATCAAGGTTATCGTCGACGGCGTTTTCAATCATGTCGGCCGCGAATTCTGGGCATTCAGAGACGTGCGCGAAAACAAGGAAAACTCAAGGTACTGCGACTGGTTTCTGCTCAACTGGAACGGCAACAACCACTATGATGACGGCTTTTATTATCAAAACTGGGAAGGATGCAGCGATCTGGTAAAACTGAATCTGAAAAACCAGGACGTTAAGAACCATTTGTTTGAAGCCATTAAGAGCTGGACAGACAACTATGACATCGACGGACTGCGTCTGGACGTTGCCTATTGCCTTGACAAGAAATTTCTGGCCGAACTGCACAACTTTTGCAGGGTCTTAAAAGACGACTTTTGGCTGCTGGGAGAAATTGTGCACGGAGATTACAACCAGCTGATGAACGAACGGATGCTCGACAGCGTGACCAATTATGAGTGTTACAAGGGGCTTTATTCTTCATGTAATGACAAAAATATGTTTGAAATTGCCCATTCTCTCAGAAGGCAGCAAGAACTTTACGGCGGAAAATTCATGTATAATTTTCTGGACAACCACGATGTCAGCCGCATTGCCTCCAAACTCAAAGACAAACGCGATTTGAAACTCCTTTATACCATGCTGTATCTGATTCCCGGAATCCCCAGCATTTATTACGGCAGCGAGTTTGGTATCGAGGGTGACAAAGATACCGGCGGCGACAGCATTTTGCGGCCCTGCCTGAATGAATTTACGCCTAACGAACTGACTGAACACATACGCCGGCTGAGCCTGATCAGAAAAGAAAACGAAGTGGTCGTTTACGGCACATACAAAGAACTTCTGCTTCAGAACGAACAGTTTGTCTTCTCCCGCGAAAACGGCAGCAACAAAGCCGTCTGTGCGGTCAACCTGAGCGAAGAGGAATACGAAACCGACATTGAAGGACAAAAAATCAACATTCCGCCCAAAGAAGCGCTGTTGATCATTGACGGAAAATCCGTATTGCAGAGATAACAAAAAAGCCTTGTAAATCAAAAATTTACAAGGCTTTTCAATTTGGTAGGGGTAGTCAGACTCGAACTGACACTCCCTGAGGGAACAAGATTTTGAGTCTAGCGCGTCTACCAGTTCCGCCATACCCCCATAAAACGTTTGTATAATTAATCTATTTAATCAAACTCGTCAACACTTTTTTTGCAGACACTGTCAATTTTCTCTTGACTGTCTTAAATTTTGTTATATTGTTCTATCACGTTAAAACAATATTTCTGAGGACAAAATGAATCTTTACGAAGCTATTCTGCTGCTGAACAACCGTCAGGAATGCGAAAATTTCCTTAAAGATTTATGCACGCCCAAAGAGCTTAAAGATTTTAACGACCGTTGGGAAATAGCCAAACTTTTGGATGAGGGGCGGCTTTCCTACCGGGAAATTGCCGAACAGACGCAAGCCAGCCTGACGACCATTACCAGAGTGGCGCGTTTTCTAAAAGACGAACCTTACCGGGGATACAGAACCCTTTTAGACCGAATGAAACAAAATGACTGATTATAAAACCGACAAAGCAACCGTTTTTTTTGATTTTCCGAACAGTGTTTCTTTCGGCCTGCACCATTATTTCCATCGACATTGACGTTTTTGCTTCAGCTAAACAAAACAATCAATGAACCTTTTTTTATTCCTATGATTTCGATGGAGATTTACCTATGCAGAATTTTGAAACGATTACGATACGCAGCGCAAGAAAAGAAGACGAAGCCGAACTGGCAGATTTGGCTTACCGGGCATATTATGACCGCTTTTTTAACGATTTGGTAACGGCAAAAGCCGGCGCTTCGCTGAAAGTTTATCCGGAACTCATTCCCAACGAGGAAAAAGACACAGGGCAAAGCCGCAGCAGCTTCAGAGACTATTGGCGAAAGGCCATGCAAAACCTGAACAATCCGGAAAAGCCGTTTTTATGTTTCGTAGCTGAAATTAAAACGCCTGAAGGTCGTAAAATCATCGGTTTCCGCAAGGGATATGCTCTGCCGCTCGAAGATGAAGAATACCGCCGTTATGAAAACGAAAACAAAAAACGGGCCCTGCTCCGCAAAAAATCCGAATATCGCGGAATCGACGTTTATAACGACTTGCGGGAAATTCCCCTGCCGCCCAAAGAAAAAATTGCCGGTTCCAGTTCGCTCTATATTGATCCCGCCTACAAACGCTGCGGCATCGGTCGACGGCTGGTCAACCGTTATGCGCGCGAGGTTTTGAAACGCGGCTTCAGCGCCATGATGACCAGTTGTTATATTTACAACGACTCTCAGAAATTTATCCGTTCGGTCGGCGGAGACTATGCCATTCGCTGCAACATTCCCTGCAATTACAAAAAAGAAGACGGAACAACAGACGTCTGTAATATTGCCGGCTATATGCTGTTGTGGAGCGAAGACAGCTTGAAAAAAATCGCTTATGAAAATTATGAATCCCAATCGCCGTCAAAATCCGGCGTCATGTTGATAAATGAGGCTTTGGGTAAAAAGGCTGCTTCTATCTCGCTGTAAAACAAAATTATTTCCGCATATATGATAAATAGTTTTAATCCTCTGGAAAGTTAACCGTTTATTAATATATTTAGTTTTGTAAACATTTTTAGGAGGGTTTGAAAATGTTGAAAGTTAATGTCGCAGAATATCTGATTCATAACTTATCCGGCGTAAGTTTTGATAACAACGAGCTTGTCAGCCAGACTATTGATATGCTGGTGGACAACTGGTCTGACAACAAATATGTCATCGTCAAACCGGATATTGAATATAAAATAAGTCCCAAAAGAATAATTTTCAGCAAAAATTCTTTGCACAACATTACCAACTGCTAGAATGTTTTACATTCATCCGACATTATTATGCTTCATAAATATATCTCTCTAAACACACTTCACTGAAAAAGCCTCTGTACGCTATGCGCAGAGGCTTTTTTACTTTTCCGCCAAAAGATTGACAAACGCTTAGCGGTTAAATACATAATATTTTGTGTTTTCCATAACGTTTTTGTGAAAATTGCCATTCCGATGGTAATTTATTGTTGTATTTCTTTGAGGCGCGTGGCATAATATACTCAGGTTTTAGTTCTAATTATTAAGGAGTTTGTGCCATGCTCAATATTAATCATATGTGCTTACTTTCCGTATCCGCT
>CABUUO010000009.1 GCA_902494875.1 uncultured Pseudomonadota bacterium | reverse complement strand
TGAACGAAGGTCTTCGTTTTGCAATTCGTGAAGGTGGCCGTACGGTAGGAGCCGGCGTAGTTTCTAAAATCTTGAAGTAGTGTAAACACTATATTTGGGCTTTTAGCACCAAAATGACGGAACGGTCGAAATTCTAAATGAATTTCGGCCGTTTTGTTTTGTTACCATCTGAAATATTTTCGCTGTTCTAAATGAAAAAGTGGTGAGATACGAAAATTAAAGTCAAAATTCTCTCTCTGAGACCGTGTTTATTGCCGGCGTTAATATTTTTTGTTTATATTTTCAAAATAAACGCTTGACTTTGAGGTAACTCTAAGAGTTATAGTTTCTAAAGTTGTTAATTAATTTATGAGGATTAGGATGGTTGAATTTAACTTGCTGAATACAATCAAATCTCCGGCAGATGTTAAGAAGCTTTCGGGGAAAGAGCTGGAACAATTGTGTGCGGAAATACGGGAAGGGATTCTTAACCGTGTAAGCAAAAAAGGCGGGCATTTGGGGCCGAATCTGGGAATCGTTGAGGTTACGGCCGCTTTGCATTATGTTTTTAATTCTCCTGACGACAAGATTGTGTGGGATGTCAGCCATCAGTGTTATCCGCACAAAATGCTGACCGGCCGCGCTTTTGGTTTTATGGATGATGAACGCTTTGAGGAGATTTCCGGTTATACGGCACCGCAGGAAAGCGAACACGATATTTTTACAGTCGGCCATACTTCAACTTCGGTCAGTCTGGCGACCGGCCTGGCCAAAGCCAGAGATATGCAGGGCGGCAAAAACAATGTGATTGCCGTTATCGGGGATGGTTCCCTTTCCGGCGGCGAAGCATTTGAAGGTCTGGATAATGCCGCAGAACTGAAGTCTAATTTTATTGTTGTGGTTAATGACAATCAGATGTCGATTGCCGAAAACCATGGCGGAATTTACGGTAATCTGGCGGTTTTGAGAGCAACTAAAGGCAAGGCCTCCAATAATATTTTTTCGGCGTTGGGGTATGATTATTACTACGTTGAGAACGGAAATAAGATTGAAGACTTAATCAAAGTATTTGCCGAGGTGAAAGATACGGACCGGCCGACTTTGGTTCATGTCCATACGCTGAAAGGCTGCGGTTATCAGCCTGCGGTTTCCGCAAAAGAGGCGCATCACTGGGTAATGCCGTTTGACAGGGAAACTGACCGGATGACGGTGACGCTGCCGCAAGAGACATACGGTACCGTTGTGGCCGATTATCTGTTGCAGCGAGCCGCCGTCGACAACAAACTGGCGGTTATTAATGCGGCGACGCCGGGCGCTTTGGCCTTGGGAACGTTTCGCCAAAAATATCCTGAAAAATATTTTGACGTCGGTATTGCCGAGGAGCACGCCGTTGCTTTTACTTCGGCTATGGCCAAATCAGGTATGAAACCGGTCGCATTGTTTTTCGGCGGGTTCATTCAGCGTGCGTATGATCAGTTGTCTCAGGATTTGTGTCTGAATAAAAGTCCGGCAGTCCTGGTAATTGAAAACGGCGGCATTTCCGCAATGGACGTTACGCATCTTGGCATCTTTGACATTCCTCTGATGAGCAATATTCCCGATTTGGTTTGTCTGGCTCCGACCACCAAAGAAGAAACGCTCAGAATGCTGGATTGGGTGATGGAGCAAAAGGATTTTCCGGTTGTCATCCGTACACCGGGCAGTCTGCCGCAGGAGTTGAAATATGCGCCGAAAATGCCGTTGGCTCTGAACAAGTCGGAAGTGGTCAAAAAAGGCAGCAAAGTCGCGCTCTTAGGTTTGGGAAACTTCTTGAAATTAGCCGAAGATACGGCGGAACTGCTGGCGGACAAAGGCATTGACGCCACAATTGTCAATCCGCGTTTTTATAGCCGGCTTGATACGGAATTGCTGGATAATCTTGCCGCATCGCATGATGTTGTCGTGACGATGGAAGACGGTATTATTGACGGCGGCTTTGGTGAAAAAGTGGCCGGTTATTTAGGTGATAAAAACATCAGGGTATATAATTTCGGTGCAAAGAAGGAGTTCACCGACCGGGTTCCGCTGGAAGAACTCTATAAACGTTACGACTTGACGCCGGAACAAATTGTGGCAAAAATTCTTTAAGAAAAGGGCGGAATATCCGCCCTTACTTTTTGTTGGTGTTTTTGAAAAAAACACTTGATTTATTATGCAGACTTGTGTATCAAATAAGGCACGAGTTCTGCTGAACTTTTTATAGGGGTATAGCTCAGTTGGTAGAGCATCGGTCTCCAAAACCGAATGTCGTGAGTTCGAATCTTACTGCCCCTGCCACTCAAGACAAAGGCGCTGAAAAGCGTCTTTTTTCTTTATATATCAAGCACTAATACAGCGGTATATATACTTTAAATTTATCTTTATTCAACTTCATGGGCTTCAAGGAATAAAGATTGTCCTAATGCATTAAAGAAGTTCTGATATGCAATAGGTTCTTCAAGGGTTTGTAAGCCGACTTGAGCATTAGCTCTGACAACAATTTGTTTATTATTGATAACTCTGATAGAAACGGTCATTTGGGAAGCATGTGTATATGATGTTCCGCTGATTGTTCCTAATTTTTCATCTGCTCTATCAATAATAAAACCTAAATCCTGCATTGTTGAGACAACAGCTCGTAAAACGAGAGCTTTATCATTAGTATCAAAAGAACGAGACTGATAGTTTCTCATCTGTACTTGAGATTGGGAAGTTCCTAAAACATCTTGATGAGTTGAAGCACAAGCAGATAAACTTAAAACAATAGCGAGTGATAATAAAATCTTTTTCATCTTTACCTCTATATATTATTAGCAGTTAGAAAAATGGATTGGCTTAACTTATCAAAGAAATCTTTGTAAATTTCTTTATCTTGAATTTTCTCAATTCGTGTTTGATTCATATTATTCCATATTACACGAGCAAATTCTATTCTAACATTGTAGCCATTGTTATGATTTTTAGTAGAAACTAAAGTTACATAAATTTTTTGCTTTATATCATACACGGGTCGTGTACCGGCAAAAGTAGCAAGAAGTATCATTCCTACTTTTTGTCCCGTAGAACCGGCTTCTCGGTCTTTATTTGCTGTAATTAGTCCTAATTTTATTTCACTTTCATCTAAAGTGAAACCTAAGTCTTGCAAAACCTGAGCAGATGCAACTAATAAAGACTCTTCATTTTGGGTATCATAAGCTCTTGTTTCTAGTTGACGCCTTACTAGATATTGCTCATCCAACTTATAATAGTGTTCGTATGAAACACAACCTGAAGTCATAAAAACGACTAGCAGGAATAAAACAAATATCTTCTTCATACGTCAATCCTTAAAATGTGGAAGTTCTATAAGCAAAATCGCGAACTAAACCATCTTTATCAAATTTGACAATAATGGTTAAAGTTCTTTGATTAGAGGACATATGGCTTTCTTTACCTTTTGCTGCAAATAAAAGCAACCAAATCCCACTACCGGATGACGAAGATTGAATATTGGTTGAAACTCTGTCATAAACCCAAGTTTCTCGGCGTTCTGTGTCTGTTGTTACCATATTAGGTGAACCAAGAACTTCAACAACAGCAGAGGATGGCATTCCGATTTTGATTTCTGTTTGAGCCTTAGCTACGGTCATTTGTTCTTTATTCAGACTGTAATTAGTTGTTGAACAAGAAGAAACAAAAGGTATTGTTGCAAATGCTATGGCTGATAAAATATTTTTGTATTTCATAATATACCTCGCAATAACTAACTAGCCGCCTTGATGAGAGGCGACTGGAAGTTGAGAACAATACCACTAGTTATTGTGCGATATATTGACTTTAAAAGCGTATTTTATCGCCTTCCAGTCAAATAAAACCGGTAGGCGAAAATATCGTCTTTCGCATAGACGCTAGTGGTTATTAGGTTCTCACACCTAAGTCAGACCATCAATTCTGACAAATGCATTATAAATTTGATAGATAAGAAAAAGCAAGTAAAATTTTTTCAGAATCTCTTAGCGTGAAATTTGTAGTTTATTTGATAAAAATATGAAACCTTGAGATATATAAAGCTCTATGACAAACAGTTGGAATGTAAACTCAACGCTCCATTTAACAGGCTGATTGCGTGCAAAAATTATCAAGGCTGGCCTCAAATAGCGGTTGAGAATTTAGGAGAGTTTGAGAAGGTAGCGGTATAAGTGAAAATGGATTGTCCACAGACTTTGTTGTCAATTTTCATTTTTGTTGACACTTTTACTAAAAACCACTTTTATGGGTGATATAAATTAATTTTATTTAATATTAGCAGAAAGGATTTTAAAAGTGAATAATTTACCAACAGATTTTAATAAAGATTTTGTTTTAGAGCATATACATGAAGTAGCCAACATTATTAGAGATGCTTTGAATGATTGTGCCGGTTATGTTTTGGAAGAAAAAGGGGATAGAGGATTATCCATCGCTATAAGAGGTATTGAATGGGTTCGGGATTTAATGCTGAAAACAGTAAATAGCGGAAAATATCCATATTTGGGTATTAAACGTAAAGGAGCTAACTTTGTTATTAGCATTGATGGAGTCCCTGTAAAATTTCATAAAGGTGATATTGATAATTTACGCTCAAATATTACAAAAATTTCGGATATTGAACGACTGTATTTACAGGAGGAATTGTTTCATTTTGATAATACGGATGCTCCATATAACTTAATTTGGAGATATGTGATTGATACGAATCACTTTGACAGAACAGTAGAAAACATTTATATGTGTGGTTTTGATGGGAACAGACCCGTATGTATTTACAATGTTCCTTTGTCAGAAGATACGAGAGTTCTTGTTGATGTTAACGAACCAGTAAAAGAAGCTTTTGATATTGAAGCTCCAAGAATCGGTTTGAAATTACGTGTTAAGAAGGCATCTAATGAATAGTAAATTTTATGGCTCCAGATTTTTACAAGCACGAATGTTTTATGGACTTTCTTTGCAAGATTTGGGAGAAAAAATTGGAGTTAGTAGGCAGTATTTACAGAAAATAGAAAGTGAATTATGTACTCCGTCAGAAGATATACTAAATTGTATTTCTGAGGTTTTGCATGTGGAACCTATATTTTTTTCAAGACCCATCACTAATCTTTTATTAGAAAACCAATGTCATTTTCGAAAAGCGAAGACAACATCTGCTAATATAAAGATAAGGGCAACTCAACAGGCCGCTATGTATGCAGAATTAGTAAGTTTTATTGATAAATATGTTGATTTTCCCCAGATAGATTTCCCTCAGATGGAAATTACAGATGCAGAAAGTATTGAACTTGCAGCAGAGAAGTGTAGATCTCATTGGAAATTAGGTTGTGATAGACCGATAAGCAATATGATTAGAGTATTGGAAAATGCGGGAGCTGTTGTTACTACTTTTAAGGATATTTCAGATAAAATTGATGCTTTTTCGACATCAAGAAGTCGTCCTATTATAATAGAAAATAATGTTACAGCTTGTAGAATGCGTTTTGACTTGGCTCATGAGTGTGGGCATCTTGTAATGCATGAAGGAATTGAAACAGGGGATGCGGAGACAGAGAGTCAAGCACATAGATTTGCTAGTGCTTTTTTATTACCAAGAGAGGCTTTTGTTAAAGAATTTTCTTTTCTTCAGAATGCAGTTAGAATTCCATGGAAAAAATTATTTGATTTGAAAAAACGTTGGAAAGTTTCCGTTGCTGCTATTTTAAGAAGAGCAGTAGACTTAAAAGTTATTACTCCTATTCAATATAGAAATGGTTGTATATATTTGAGTAGAACAGGACAAACAAAAGAGGAGCTTTATGATAAAGATATTCCTACTGAAAGACCAGAAGTTATGCAAGAAGCTTTAGAATTGTTAGATAGTGTTGGAGAAATAAAACATTATTTAAAAGAAACTGGAATGTCATCAGCATTTTTTGAAAGGCTATCTGGTTTTAAATTATCAAATACAAATAATGTTGTTAGTATAAATCAGTTTAGATAGTCTTATAATTTAGAAAAATTAATTTTTAATTTGAAAATTTTGTAACAAGATTTTCAAGTCTTTTAATTAAATCGTCATATGTTATAATATCAATAACATGGGCATATTTTCTTTTTATGATTTCAAAATCTAACTTCTGTTCTTCATTCCAATTATTTGATCTTCCTGCAATGATTACCCCCTTAGGATTGGTTATTTTTATTTTTAAATTGTAAATATTTAGAATATTATTATATTTTTCCGATAAATTTTCTTCTTCCTTAAATCCCATACGATTCAGATGGTAAAGATATTTCTCTAATTGCATAATTGAACCCGAAAGTTCTCTTGATGGAATGTAATTATCTCGATATTGCCCCTGTGAAAGTATAATTTTTTCGGGTGTTTTTATTTCAACAATATCAATGTTTCCATTTTCATCAAGTAGTGTTATATCTATTCTTCTATTTTTATTTAATATTTTATCCTTAATTTTTAACTCAGATATCGGAATCAAATATTTAGGATAAACCAAGGTGACTATTTCAATGATTTTATTTTGCCAATCCTTTTCCGAATAACCATCAGCTATATCAAGCATCATATGCAATTGATTTAGTATAAAAGAGTATTTTTCCTTTTCATAATTTTTTATGGATTCAATGGTATTGGATATTGGGGTTTTCTTAGCTCTTTTCTCAAGATATTGATCATATAATTTTCCGTAGTTTTTAGTTGTATCAATGTATTCGCGTAGTATATTGGAAATGCGCTTTCTTACATAGTATTTTTTTTCTGTTTGTGTGGGAAAACTTTTTAATAAATTGTTAAATACATCAGCCGGAATAGAATTAGTGCTATTTCCACCTATGATAATCTGATTTCCAGAAATTTCTTCAAATAGGTTTAAGATATTAATTGCAAAACTACATCCAAAATATTCTGAAGTGACATTTATGTCTTTGTAAATTAACACATCATTTTTAAGCTTTAAAATTTGTGCAGGAATATAATAATAATCTTCTTTTACTACACCCAATAAAAAGTTAATAAAAAAATCATCATTTTTGTATGTCGTGTCTTCATACAAATTTTGTTTTGTAAAGTTAAAGATTTTTTTTAATGTAAATGTTTCATCAATATTTAGATAATCCTCATAAATCCATTCTGTTCCATGTTGAGGAGAATAAATTAGTATTAACTTGTTATTTAGTTTTTTTATTTCTATCATAAAATGATTATGACTTTTTAATTTTTTATGTCAACGTATATATGTATTAAAATAAAAGTCCGTAGATTATTGCACTATGTGCCCTGCCACTCAAGATAAGCCGTCCGATAGGACGGTTTTTCTTTTATATATCAAGCACTTAAGTAAGTAGGTGTGAGGTATGCCAATCAGAGCCATTTCCCGCTGATTACACGGACTATCCCAGATGAGATTCCTTATTTTACAAGTATTTAATGCGGTTTGAATCCTATCTGGTTTCGGGATATGTTAGTTAACAGATTTACAAGTTAAAACAACACTTATTTATTTGTTTTTCTGACAAAGGCGATAATTAGGGAGGCAATTGCCAAATAAATTGTTGTGTATGGATAAGACATAACATTCATACTGTATTCTACTGTAGTATCAGAGTAATCTATAATATATCCACTTCCAATTAGCATAACGAACACAATAAACATAAAGTATGGTATCCAACCGATAGCACATAAGTAATATGATGTTTTGGGGTAGTTTGATATAAAATTTGATAAAAACTTTGGCATTTTGTTAAAACACAGCATAAACATACCGAGGATAAATAATACAAATAAGATATCAGTAGTGTTTTCAAGCCCTAAAAAGGAAAAAGGAGTTTCTAAAACACCGTATATTCCGCCTAAAACTAAAGCTTGTTTTGACCATAATTTCATTGTTTTTACTCCTTGTTTCCAAATTGGTAAGTTAATTTATAATAATATTTATTTCTTTATTTTTTCTTACGGGAACAACAACTTTCGTTATAAGCGTTAATACCGTGCGCAACATGAGTCCCAACTTGGGGTGAAGTATTAATGGCTTTTATCCCATAACCAACATAAGGTGCTTTACTGGTTACTCTTGATTGTAAGACATAATCTAACATTTTATTTCCAGTTGTTAATGTTTTAGGAACTGCAGCACCTTTTCTAATTTTTAAAAAATTTGACACAATTTTGTTTATAAGATAGTAGTCCGTGCATTGTCTTACTGCCCCTGCCAGTCAAGATAAAGGCGCTGAAAAGCGTCTTTTTTCTTTATAAAACAAGCACTTGGTCGAGTCCGTGTAAGATGTTACCAAAGAGGTCATTTCCCGCTTGTTACACGGACCCTTATTTTTTAAGTTTCTTTATTTATCAATGGGTTGATGAGTTTGAGTTTAGCCAACTTTGGGGGATAATATTTTCCAAAAAGATATTTTTGGCTTGTTGAATAAATTCAATCAAATCCTGTTATAAAGGTTGTTTGTAAATAACATATTTACTTGAAATTTGCGGATTCTTTGATAAGTTACAATTGTCACTTGGGATTAGTGTATCTAAATTTCAGGTGATTTTTTTAAACCGTTGGTTAATTCCAGCGGTTTTTTTGTTTTTAAAATAACTTTTATGAAAGAAAGGAAATAATAATGTCAATTTTTAATCTTAACAGAGATGTTGCAACTTCTTCTGCTGTTGCCGAAGAAGATATGATTCCGCTTAAAACTTATCTCAAGAAATTTGGGGCTTATGATACGCCATCTTATGGAATGACTCAATATCCCGATAATGAATTATTTGAAGGAATTAAAACGTACCAAAGAAAAAATAATTTAACCGTAGACGGGATAATGAAAAGAGAGGGAGAAACAATTGCTTCAATGAACAAAGAACTTTCCCGAAACAAACCGTCACGTTTGGACTTTAACGGCAAAGAGCTTTCTTGGTATGAAGATGACAATAAGGTTGCTTCATGGAAAGGGATGTCCGGAAAGCCTGATTATCAATGCAAAGAATATGATACTGTCAAAAATAAAGGGCCGTTGCCTGAAGGAAAATGGTTAGTGAGGCAATCTCAGCTTCAGAATTTTTATAAAGACCAGAGCAAAACAGATCAAGCAATTAGCAAATATGGCATGGGCGTCTTTGGAAAGTGGAGAGGTGGTAAAGATTCATGGGGGAACAATCGGATTTGGCTTGAGCCAGCAAAAGGAACTGATAATAAAAATCGTACAAATTTATCTATTCATGGTGGGAAAGAATTTGGCTCTAGTGGCTGTATTGATTTGACCGACAAAATGGATGAATTTACCAATCGTTTTAAGACGTACGGTCATGATATGATTTTAGATGTGAGGTATGATGAAGATTGTTGGTAATTGCTCTTGAACAATCTTAATTGTTATTTATAATTATTTTAAAAATTAACAGAAAGTGCAATTATGAAAATTCTCAAACTCATTCCATTTTATTTGTTGCTGATGTTAAATGTGATTGTTGCGATTATTTTAGTAATAGATTATTTCGGCACAATTAATGACCAAGGAATGATGTGGGGAGCAGAACCAATGGGGTGGCAGTATAAAAACAAAGTGAATTATACTCTGCTCATATTAATTACTTTGGTTATTTTGATTGCCCCTTCTGTTTATGCTTGGAGAGAACGAAAAGTCAGTGTAAGAAAAGCATATTTTGTTGTTGTAATCCCACTATTTGTATATTTCATTAACTTTGTATATTTTATCTTTTTCTTCAATATATAATATTTATCCGTAAAAAAGAGTCCGTGTATTGCACAATGTGTCCTGCCATATTTGACAAGAGCCTATTTTAGCCAGTTCTAAGATAGGCTTTCTTATTGAAATAACTATGTTTTTCCCATCTAATAAAATTTCCGAACAGAGTAATTTTAAAATCTTCTGTTTTTGCTCATTTTTCGGAAAATTCCAAATCTGGTCTGCATGAAAATATAGGCTAGCCAAGTAGTTAAGCGTTATAAAGTTCTGTCGAGCTATATGATTATAGCCTAAAAGCTGCTCGGCTATCCCTGATTTTTTTCTTGATATCCTCAAGGCTCATTTCTCATATTTCCTTATTAAGTTATTTTTGTAATGTACTTAGGGGGAACTATACCGTCTTTTATAACAACCAAGTAATATGGAACAACGGAAAAACGTAAGCCTAATTTTTCATCGCAAACAGACCAGTCTACCGGAGAAGTGTCAATATCACTAATTGAAGTTAATTTTACCAAACGTTCATCAACATCTTGCGGAAAATCTTTATCTAAATTTGGTTTTATTGCCGGACTTACATAGACGGCTTCAATTAAACCGTCATTTTGTAACGTATCTAAATCAATGGAAAACAAGTCCGCGTTTTCAATAAAAGGTTTGAACATATTGATGCTTTTTTCAGTCCATTGAATGGGCTCGGAAAAACCGCGAATGGCACGGCTGCGTCCCTCAAAACAATTTTCCATCCATTTGACAATTCCAGAATGGGTTGTTTCGCCGCCGGTGCGTCTGTAGTAGTAGTTTAAATCGGCGTTAGGATTTTTTGCAAAAGATAATATCCCTTCTGTTAGAGCTGTGTTTCCTTTGGTGATGTAGTGGTACAGTTTTGCCATTTTAATATTTCCTGAAATTTTGTATATAATGATTATACCTATTTGGCAGCCTGTTTTGCGGCCAGAGTTTGTTTGACAATGTCTGCGGCCGTTATCTGACGGGCTTTGTCGATTTCCTGCTGCGTTGATGCGGCGGCTTTTTCTTTTTCGGTTTCAAAAGCCTGCTGATTGGGATTTTTTTCAAATATTTTATTCAGCGGCAGATGTGCTTGATTGTCAATTTCGGGAATGGCATTGCCGTAGTCTTTGATATTTTCGAAGCCGCTAGCCTTTTCAAGTTTGCTGTTAATGCCGTTTCTCAGTTTTTTTAAGTGACGGACAAGCGCCCTGTTGCTCAATTGGGTTCTTTTTTCTTCCCCGTTGGTCTTGGCCGTGATTTTGGTTCCGGAAATATTTCCTTCTTTTGAAGCGCTGATTTCAATGGTCTGACTCTTTTTCTTTTTGTTTTTTATGCTGCGGTATATTTCGTCGCCATTGCCGGTAACCTTACCGTAAATGAACTTTTTAAGTTGTCCTTTTCTGTTAAATTTTTCGTTTTTTACCTCAATTGTCGTGCCATTTCGGTCTTTGTGTCCGTAAACCTCTGTATATTCTTTTTGTCCGACGCCGTTTGCGCCGTTGAGATCCTTTCCGCGATAGGCCTTATATTGAGTATCTGTTTTGCTGGCTGTCGTTCCGTAATTCTGACTGTGCAGTTCTTTTTGGGTTTCTCGTCCTTTTTTGTCGTATTTGCTGATTTCGGTTGATGAACTTCCCCAGCTTTTTTCAGCGTCGTAACCGTAGCTTTTATCCAAAGCACCGCTGCTTTGCCGGTTGTTTTTTTCCATACTGTATTCAACGGAGCGTTCACGTCCCTTGCGGTCATATTCGCGAGTGGTTTCGATTTCTTTTTCTTTGGTCAGTTTGCCGAGGGAGGGGTCAAAGCGTTCGAAAGAGGTTTCTCTTTTTTCTTGCGATGCGGTTTTAATTCCTTTTCGTGAAAAACTCTCGTCAATACTGGTAATTTCATTGCTAACATAGGGTGTGCTTGTTGAGGTGTTAACCGTGTGGGCAGCATGAACGGTTGTACTTTCCTTTATATTTCCGTTTTTATAGACGTCTTGCACAACGGCCGTGTCTTTGGAATGGGAAATATCCTCCTGCGGTTTGGCCACGGCAGCCGTATCTATTTTGATGCCCATTTGAGCAGCTTCTGCCGCAAAGTCCGCCGTTTTGTTTTCAGACGTGTTTTGTCGGTCCGAATTCTGAACCTTTGTTTCTGTGCCGTTTGGAGTTTCATCCTGAGAATGTTCAACCGTCTGGGCATTCAGGTTTCCACTTAAGGTTACAGTTGCGGCAATTGCGGCAAGGGCAGCCCGAGTTCCTTTCTGTGATTTGCTGAATCCTTCGGCCGTACCACGGAGTTTGTCCAGATCAACCATTTAGCCTCACTTAAGAAGTTTCTTCCGTTTATTATTATAATGCAAAAAAAGAAAAAATACAACGGGGTTTGGCTGGGAGAACAATTTGTCGAAGGCGGTTTTCCCTGGTGTTGTTTAAAATTCGGCAAAGTCTAAAAATTATGTTGCATTGTGGCAAATTATAGTTTATGTTTCCGTTAAATCGGTCGGTTTTGACGCGATTGTCGGCCTGTATCTGCTTTTTTCAGGGCAGGGGGCGCCATCGCCAAACGATCAGCAGAGTTTTAATTTGTAAAAATAGGATGGTTTAACCCATGGCAAAAGTAAGCCCGTTGCAATTTTCCCGTCAGGTAAAGCAGGAAGTCAAAAAGGTTACCTGGCCGACAAAAAACGAAGTTATCAGAACCTCAATAATGGTCATTATCATTGTTGCAATTGCTTCGGCATTTTTCTTTTTCGTTGATCAGATTCTGGGTTGGATCGTTAAGTCAATTTTAGGTATTGGGGAATAGTTCCATGGATGCTCGTTGGTATGTCGTAAATGTACACTCCGGTTCGGAGAAAAAAGTTGCGGAGTCAATTAAAGAACAGGCCGTTCTGAAAAAAATGGACGACAAAATCTTTGATATTCTGGTTCCGACCGAGGAAGTCGTTGAAGTTAAGAAAGGCACGAGAGTCAATACCGAACGCAAGTTCTTTCCCGGATATATTCTGGTTAAAATGATTATGACCGACGATGCCTGGCATCTGATTAAAAACAATCCCAAGGTCACCAACTTTTTGGGCAGCCGCAATAAGCCGTTTCCGATTACGGAGGCTGAAGCGCAGAGAATTATTACGCAGATGCAGGAAGGCATTGAGCGTCCGCAGACTGTGGTCGATTATGAGGTCGGCGAGCAGGTTCGCGTCAACGATGGTCCGTTTGCGTCTTTTGTCGGCTTGGTAGAAGAGGTTGACGCCGAAAAAGGCCGTCTTAAGGTTTCGGTTTCCATTTTCGGCCGTTCAACGCCGGTTGAGCTTGAATTCAGCCAGGTTGAAAAAGTTTAGAATATCGTATCTGAGTTCTGTCAGACCCCAGCGCCGGAAGCGGTGTCTGGGGTTTAATTATGTCCGGTACCGCTTTTTTCGGACCAGCCGGGAGCCGCACGTGACCAAAGCTGTTTGTTTTTGCCGCCGGGTTTGGCAATAATTCCGCCGATTGTGGGTTTCAGGCAGCCTGTGGTTTCGGGAAAAGAGAAAGGTTCTCCGGTAAGTTTGCATTTGGCCATATCGGCAAAAATCCTGGCTTCCATGTATTTGCCGTTGTAGCCGTAACGGTCGGACCATTCGACAATCGGAGCCGGATTGAATATTTTGTTAAAAACCTCCTGATGTTCGGGCAATACCTCGGCTTTTCCGGCCAGAAGGTTTTTGAAGTCACTTAAAACGATCGGATTAAGCCAACCGCCGCCAAAGACCAGAAAATATTTGGGAAGGTCGAGATGTTCGGGAATCAGGCTGAGATTATAGGCAAAAATATAGGCGCTGAAAAATTCGGCGGTGCGAACCCGGTCTTCCAGACTGATATCTGTGTCAAAGAGCTCGGGAATGGCCTTGTACCATCCGGGATCTGAAGATTTGGGCGGGGGCATCATGATAAAATTTTCGCGATTGTGGGTCTGGACGGCCTTTTCAAAGAGACTGCGCAAAAGCCGGTAGTTTATTTTTCCGCGTTTTCCGGTTTCGCCGTCCAAATCGCAGGGGATCCCTTTCTCTTCGCGCATCAGCATATCAATAAAGTGGTTGAAAGGGCCGACGTCCCAGCCCATAACGGTTTCGGCGCCGGTAATTTTGTCTTTGGATATAACGGCAACGTTTCCGGTGTTACCGCCATTGCAGAAAGCGACCGGAAAAACGTCTTTGTGCTGGAGGTCTCTGGTGATATGCTGATTGTGCACGGGCGCCAGCGGCGCGGCTTCGCCGAGGTTCATTAAATCGTCGGAGCGAAAGTCAAAAGCAACCGGAATGCCGGTCAGGTCGGCCAGCATCTGACCGCTGCCGATCTGCAGGGTGTAAATCTGTCCCGGGTCGCGGCTTTGCGCAATGGAGGGCGGGCAGTGAGCGCAGGTTTGTCCGTGAAAACCGATGAGGTCAATGCTGTCTTTAGCGATATGATTGTCTTTGAGCATTTCTTCCACCGTTTGGGCGACGAGAGAAACATATTGGTCATGGAGTTTCTTAAAATTGAATTCGGAATCTTCGGCAATGCTCCGAATGTCGCAGCCGTTTTGCGAAAGCATAAATTTAAGCTGCCGGAAACTGTTGCTGAGGGGCGTGGGGATGGTTTTGCTGTGGCCGCAGACGTCCTGCATGGCATTGCCGCGAAATTCGGTCAAAACAGCGTCTACGGCATCGAGCGAGTTGCCGGTCATAATGCCTATGCAGCGGTATATTTTGTCAGCCATGGACCTTCTCCCCGAAAATTTGGATGGAACCAATCATAACAAAATATAATTGCGGTGTCTATAAAAATTAAGCCCCGTCCTTGCGGTCGGGGCTATGGGTTATTTACTGTTCAGATGACAAAGCCGCAGATGACCTTTATGGCTTTGTAACCTGATAATTTTACTTTGACCGAGAGGCCGGTGCGGGCGTGTTTGCAGCGCTTGGCAAAGGCAAATACGTTGGGCCGGAGGTATATTCTCATGTTTTCTCCCCGGATTTGGTCAATTGTTCCGTCAACGACAGAACCGACGGGGTTTTCCATGATGAACAAGTCTGTGGGCAGATAAAGCGGAACCACGGAAAGAATGTTTTTGCGGTTGACGCCTTTCAGCTCGACTTCGACAATTTCGTTATGCCTGAAGATCTGATGAGGATTGATGTTGCCGCCGAGCACGTGATAAACGGCGGGGAAAACTGCTCCTCTTCGGTTTTTTACTTCAAAGACAACCTGATTGTCTTTCACTCTTTTTACGACAGCGTTATAGCTTTTCTCGGCATCAAAACCTATGATGCAAAGAAGTTCCTCGGCTCTCATAACATTATTTTTTAGGGGTTAATACTCTGGTTCAGTAACAATTATTTGAAAAACCAGCGGATAACCGGACACAGGCTTAATCCATAATAATTGTTTATTGCTTTCTTTATAGCATATCTGTTTGTGTAAATCAACAATTTTAGACAAAAAACGGTGCGTTGTTTTTTTCTGAATCGAATCAGGGCGTTGTCGTAAATTTTTTGTAAAAAGTAGTTGCAAAATGAATTTGTTGTGGTATACAAAGGCGACTCTCGAAAAGGATTTTTATATCTTTGGGAGAGCGAATCGTAAATTTTGTTAACATAATTTCGTGGGAGACCAGCCATGGTCTGGACCACGAACCCGAAAATTGAGGTATAAAATGGCTAAGTCTAAAAAGAAAATTTTAGGTTTGATCAAGCTTCAAATTCCGGCAGGCAAAGCTAACCCTTCTCCTCCGGTTGGTCCGGCTCTCGGCCAAAAAGGCTTGAACATTATGGATTTCTGCAAACAGTTTAATGCTGCTACCCAGAAAATGGAACCGGGTATTCCCGTTCCGGTCGTTATTACGGCTTTTGAAGACAAATCTTTCACCTTCGTAACCAAACTTCCGCCGGTCAGCTATTATATTAAGAAGGCTGCCAACGTTAAAAGCGGTTCCAAAGAACCGACTAAGGTGTTTGCCGGCCAGATTACGATGGCTCAGGTTAAAGAAATTGCCGAAGCCAAATTGCCGGATCTTAACTGCTCAACCGTTGAGGCAGCTATGAACATGGTCAAAGGCCAGGCATATTCTATGGGCATTAAGGTAGTGGAGTAGGACGATGCAGGGAAAAAGAATCGTAAATGCATATAAGACAGTTAATAAAGATCAGGCTTATGCCCTGAAGGAAGCTGTTAAAATCGTTAAAGAAAACGCTACTGCCAAATTTGACGAAACCATTGATGTTGCCATTAATCTGGGCGTTGATCCGAAACATGCCGATCAGATGGTCAGAGGTGTATGTTCTCTGCCGCACGGCAACGGTAAAAAAATCCGCGTTGCGGTTTTGGCTCAGGGCGAAAAAGCCGACGAAGCCAAAGCTGCCGGTGCTGATATTGTCGGTGCCGAAAGCCTGATCGATTCCATTTTGTCGGGCAAGGTTGATTTTGACCGTTGCATCGCTACCCCGGATATGATGGGTATGGCCGGTAAAGTTGCCCGCGTTCTGGGTCCGAAAGGCTTGATGCCGAACCCGAAACTGGGTACGGTTACCATGGATGTTGCCAATGCCGTTCAGAAAGCCAAGGCCGGTGAAGTTCAGTATCGCGTTGAGAAAAACGGTATCGTTCACGCCGGTATTGCTAAGGCTTCTTTCAGCGAAGAGCAGATCTATGACAATGCCAAAACCTTTATCGACGCCATCATCAAGGCCAAACCGGCCGGTGCCAAAGGTACTTATATGAAGAAAGTGTCTTTGAGCAGCACGATGGGTGTCGGCATAAAAGTTGATGTATCGGCTTTGTAGTTTTTTGGGGCTTTGCAAAGAGGCCTTCATACTTGTAAGTTTATCGCTTATGTACTTTTTTAGTGTACATGTCGCTCAGAACTTACTGCGTAGCAAGACCTCTTATCAAAACCATTGCTCCATATTTTAAGTTTTGGGTGGTGAACTTATCACCACCCGCTCTCAAGAGCAGAGATTGTATCAACCCTCTTGAAAACTGTCCAAGACTGCAGGTGACCAAACGAAGTTCAGATGTTCGGAAAGTCCTAAATATCCTGCATAGACGGGAGTAGAGAATGTTTATATCTTTTTTCTCCTGGACAGATTAGGTCCCGTAATCAGAGGGGCAGAGTAATCTGTTTTTTCTTTGATTGCGGAAAGTGTTGAAATGCATCATGAAAATGATGTTTATTTGGAGACAATAAGTGAATCGCGAAGAAAAAGCACAATTGCTCAGCGAACTGAATGAACTGTTTACGAATGCTGAAATCGTTGTCGTCTCTCATTATAAAGGTTTGACGGTTGCGGAAGTTTCAGAATTGCGTAATAATGTCAGAAAAGCAGGCGCTGGCTTTAAAGTTACAAAGAATCGCATTACTCGTCTGGCTCTTAAAGGCACTAAGTTTGAAAATCTGGTTGATCTGTTCAAAGGTCCGACTGCAATTGCATTCGCTTCTGATCCGATCTCGGCTTGTAAAGCTTGTGTCGAATTTGCTAAAACCAATGAAAAGCTGATTGTTGTCGGCGGCGCTATGGGAACCGGCGTTCTCTCCGTCGAAGAGATCAAAAAGCTGGCTTCTATTCCGTCCATGGACGAACTCAGAGCCAAAATCATCGGTTTGCTGCAGGCTCCTGCCGCTCAGCTGGCAAGAGTTACTAAGGCTTACAGCGAAAAAGAAGCTGCTTAGTTATTTTTTATTTTTATGTCGTTATTACTTGTTAGTTTTTCGTTTATGTACCTTTTGTTGTACACTTCGCTCAAAACTAACGGCGTACTAACTGTCCTAAAAATAAAAAATGGTAAGCGAATGAGTAATAAGATTTTTAGTTTGATTTAATTTAATTTATTGGAGAAAAAATATGGCCGATTTAGCCAAGTTAGTAGATGAATTGTCAGCTTTGACCGTTATGGAAGCTGCTGATCTGTCAAAAATGTTAGAAGAAAAATGGGGCGTTTCTGCCGCTGCTGCCGTTGCTGTTGCTGCCGGTGGTGCTGCTGCCGGTGCCGCTGCTGAAGAAAAAGATGAATTTGATGTCATCTTGGCCGAAGCCGGCGCTAACAAAATTAACGTTATTAAAGAAATCCGCGCTATCACCCAGTTGGGCCTGAAAGAAGCCAAAGACCTGGTTGACGGTGCTCCGAAGACTGTTAAAGAAGGCGCTCCGAAGGCTGAAGCTGAAGAAATTAAGAAGAAACTGGAAGCCGCTGGTGCTAAAGTTGAACTGAAGTAATTTCTTTTCAGAATGAAATAAAAAACCTCCCGTTGCAGCGGGAGGTTTTTTTGTATGGGAACGTGAGCGTATTCAGATTAGATTCATAGGGACATATTGGGGGAATAACATTTGACTTTTACAAATTTGTGAAATAACCTAATTTTGTATCAGTTGATTACTGATGTGAGGTTTGAAACCCTCTAATGGTTGTCCGTAAGGCGGATGTAAAACTACCTTTTTGCCTATTTGGTAGGAAGGTAGTTAATAAGGTATATACTTATATCAAATACGCTACACTATTACCATTAATAGGTTTCAACTTCCTACCACCTCTCATCAAGGTGGTGTTTTTTTGCAACTATATAGGGGTGTTTTAATATGATGAAATATATTCCATTTTTTAGTGTCTTACTTTTATCTGCTTGTTGTACAATGTTCAGCAGTTCATCTCAGTCAATAACTTTTGATTCCAATGTAAAAGAAAGAATTCAAATATATGCTGATGGTGCGTTAGTTTGTAATAAAACCCCTTGTGTTGTTGAAATAGATAGGCATAGTGGGCCGATGAATATCGTTGCAAAAGCTAAAGGTTACGAAGATACGATAATGCAAAATAAATCAAAATTAAATCCTGTGTTTTGGGCGAATGTTTTATTTATATATCCGACATCTTCAACAACTGATTTTGCTACAAATGCTATGTGGAAATATTCTCAAGATGGTATTTATATAAACATGGAAAAAAAGGGAATGAATGTTGCAGAAAAAGCAAAATTTAACAAAGATTCTCGGATACGGCATTATGTATTATATAGTTATGCTGAAATTAAAATTGGCAATCCTGAATATATGAAAGCTTTAATGAATTTAACGGGGATGGAGAAAGTAGAATTAAATAGAATAATTGCTTCTTCATTAACTGAGGTTGAGTTAGCAAATAATTTAACTAATGGATAAGAAAAAGGAAATAATCAAATGAAAATTATATTTTCGTTAAGTTTAATGGTGTTGTTTTTATCAAGTTGTTGTACGGAAGCTAATTACAAGCATCTGTTAAATTCAAGATTAGATATGGATGAAAATGAATTAATTGAGCATATTGGAAATCCAACATCTGTATATGATACCCCTGAAAAACGTTCTTTAGAATATAGGGAAAGCAATACGTATTGTACTCAATATGGCTGTTTTACAGATTGGTGTACAACGCAATATATGATTAAAGATGGTAAAGTTGAAAGATGGTCATATAGGGGTAATGATTGTTGTGCTTATCAATAATATATATTTTACTCTAAAATGAAAAATTGAGAAGGATAAAAATAGAGATTGTGATCATGCCATCTCTATTTTTTATTAGAAATTTTGTGAGTTCTTCGACAAAAATGGTTGCTTTTGGCAAGGGCGGGGTTTCGAATCGGAAAACGAATCGCCTAAAAGCGGAAAGTGAGTCTTTTAGACTCTTTTGAAAAATTTTGTTGTGTAAAAAAGATAAAATTCTTGACTCGGATAAGCGAATAATTGTTGCAATTTTAGACTCAAGGGTATAAAAGTAGACGAATTTAGAATTTATTATTTTGCGAATCGCGTTCAAGTGAATTTTCATTCGAGGGTTTGGCGCGTTTCACATCCCTAAAAATCGATTTTTTTACATAACCTTCTGCGGTCGGGATGCGGTTTGTTCCGCTGGTATTGTCGCAGAATCATAACCTAAGGATAAAAGCACAATGTTGAAATCTTATACGAGCAAAAAACGTGTAAGAAGAAGTTTTGGCAGAATCGATGCTGTTGCAGATATGCCGAGCTTAATCGAAATTCAAAAAGGTTCTTATGACAGCTTTATCCAAGCCCCGGGCTCCGAGCCTTGTGAGTTCGGTTTGGAAGAAGTTTTCAAATCAATTTTCCCCATTAAAGACTTTTCCGGAAACGGCGAACTGGAGTTTGTAAAATATGAACTCGAAGAGCCGAAATATGATGTTGACGAATGTATCAAACGCGACATGACTTATGCCGCTCCGGTTAAGGCTACCCTGCGCTTAGTCGTTTGGGATACCGATGAGGCCACCGGCGCCAAGTCCATCCACGATATTAAGGAACAGGACGTTTATATGGGCGACATTCCGCTGATGACGGACAAAGGCACTTTCATCTGCAACGGTACCGAGCGTGTCGTCGTTTCGCAGATGCACAGATCTCCGGGCGTGTTCTTTGACCACGATAAAGGCAAAACTGTTGCTTCGGGTAAATATCTGTTTGCCGCCCGCATTATTCCTTACCGCGGTTCCTGGCTGGACTTTGAGTTTGATGCCAAAGATCTGATTTATGCCCGTATCGACCGCCGCCGCAAGCTGCCGGTTACTTCGGTTTTGTATTCTTTGTATTCTAAGGAAACCGAAGAAAAAATTGCCAAACTGGCCAAAGAAGGCAAGAAAATTGACCCGGCCGAAATTAAAGGTATGGATAAAGAAGAAATTCTTTCTTACTTTTATGATGTTGACACCTATATTGCCGATAAGAAAGCATGGAAGGTCAAATTTGAGCCTTCCCGCATGAAGGGCGTTAAATTTGACTTTGATCTGGTTGATGCCAAATCCGGCGAAGTGGTTCTGGAACAGGGTAAAAAACTGACTCCTCGTTCGGCTCAAAAACTGGCGGAAGCCGGCCTTGAATTTTATAAGGTTGCCGGCGACCAGTTGCTCGGCAAGTTTCTGGCTGCAAACGTAGTTGAAGCCAAGACCGGCGAAATCATTGCCGAAGCGGCCGACGAAATTACCGAAGAGGTTTTGGAAAAAATTGCCAAAGCCAAAATCAATGAAGTAAAGACCCTGTTTATTGACGGCGTTAACGTCGGACCTTATATCAGAAACACATTGGTTTCCGATAAAAACTCCTGCCGTGAAGAGGCTTTGCTTGATATCTACCGCGTTATGCGCCCGGGCGAACCTCCTACATATGAAACGGCTGACCAGTTGTTTAACGGCTTGTTCTTTGACAACGAGCGTTACGACCTGTCTTCGGTCGGACGCGTAAAGATGAATGTTGCTCTCGACATTTCCTTTGACGAGGCGCCGGATACCTACCGCGTTCTGCGCAAAGACGATATTCTGCGCATTGTCAAACGTTTGGTCGAGCTCCGTGACGGCAAAGGCGAAGTTGATGATATTGACCATCTCGGCAACCGTCGCGTACGTTCGGTCGGCGAGCTGATGGAAAATCAGTATCGCATGGGTCTGCTGCGTATGGAAAGAGCCATTCGCGAAAGAATGTCCTCTGAGGTTTTGAACAATGTCAAACCGCAGGACTTGGTCAACGCCAAGCCGATTGCTTCGGTCATTCGCGAGTTCTTCGGTTCTTCTCAGTTGTCTCAGTTTATGGATCAGAACAACCCGCTGTCGGAAATTACGCACAAACGCCGTTTGTCCGCATTGGGCCCCGGCGGTTTGAGTCGCGAGCGTGCCGGATTTGAAGTCCGAGACGTACATCCGACCCATTACGGACGTATCTGCCCGATTGAAACGCCTGAAGGTCCGAACATCGGTCTGATCAACTCCTTGTCAACCTATGCCCGCATTAACAAATACGGTTTTATTGAATGTCCGTACCGCAAGGTTGTCAACGGCGTGGTTACCAAAGAAGTCGTCTATCTGTCTGCCAATGAGGAAGGCAAGTTCAAAATTGCCGAGGCTAATGCCAAGGTTAAAGAAGACGGACATTTTGAAAATGATCTGATCGCCTGCCGCAAAGCCGGTGAGTTTGAATTTGCTAAACCCGAGGAAATCGACTTTATCGATGTATCGCCGAAACAGCTGGTTTCCGTTGCTACCGCATTGATTCCGTTCCTGGAAAACGATGACGCGAACCGTGCGCTGATGGGTGCAAACATGCAGCGTCAAGCTGTTCCGTTGCTTCGTTCCGAAGCTCCGCTGGTCGGTACCGGCGTTGAAGGCACTGTGGCCAAAGATTCAGGCGCTACCGTGGTTGCCAAGCGCGACGGCGTCGTTTCTCAGGTTGACGCAACCCGCATTGTGGTTACCTCCGAAGGCGAGAACGTAACCGATGCCGGCGTTGATATTTATAAGCTGCAGAAATTCCGCCGCTCCAACCAGAATACCTGCATCAATCAGGTTCCGCTGGTTAAGGTCGGCGACAAGGTTAAGGCCGGCGACATTATGGCCGACGGTCCCTGCACCGATATGGGCGAATTGGCTCTGGGCAAGAACGTTCTGGTTGCTTTCATGCCCTGGAACGGTTTGAACTATGAGGATGCTATTCTGCTTTCCGAGCGTATTTCCCGCGATGACGTCTTCACTTCTCTGCATATTGAAGAGTTTGAAGTTATGGCTCGCGACACCAAGCTCGGACAGGAAGAAATCACCCGCGATATTCCGAACGTCGGCGAAGAGGCTCTGCGCAACCTTGACGAAGCCGGTATCGTTTATATCGGCGCCGAGGTTAAGGCCGGCGACATTCTGGTCGGTAAGGTTACGCCGAAGGGCGAATCTCCGGTTACGCCGGAAGAAAAACTGCTGCGCGCCATCTTCGGTGAAAAAGCCAGCGACGTCCGCGATACTTCTCTGCGCGTTCAGCCGGGTATTGAGGGTATTGTGGTTGACGTTCACGTCTTCTCCCGCCGCGGCGTTGAGAAAGACGAACGCGCTTTGTCCATTGAGCAGGAAGAAATTTCAGCTCTGGCCAAAGACCGCGATGATGAAATCAACATTATCCGCACCAGCTTTGAGCACCGTCTGAAATCCATGCTGCTTGGCCATGTTGTGGTTGACGCGCCGAAAGGCATTTCCAAGAACACGACTTTGACGGCCGATGTTTTGGATTCCGTTCCTTCTTCGCAGTGGCGTAAGATTGTCGTTAAAGACGAAGACGTCATGTCCAAGATTGAAGAATTGGTTGCCGCTTTTGACGCCCGTATCGAAAAGATTCAAAAGCATTTCGACAACAAGGTTGAGAAAGTTCAGCGCGGCGATGATCTGCTGCCGGGCGTTTTGAAGATGGTTAAAGTCTTCATAGCTACCAAACGTAAGATCCAAACCGGTGATAAAATTGCCGGACGCCACGGTAACAAAGGTACGATTTCCCGCGTGCTGCCGTTGCAGGATATGCCCTATATGGAAGACGGTACCCCGGTTGACATCGTGCTCAACCCGCTTGGCGTTCCGTCCCGTATGAACGTGGGACAAATTTTGGAAACCCACCTCGGCTGGGCTGCGAAAGCTCTCGGCGAAAAACTCAACGAGATGATGGAACAGTACAAGAGAGGCGAAAAGTCTATCAAGGAACTTAATGACGAACTGAAAGCCGTTTACGGTGAGAAACAGTATAAGGAAGACATTAAATCCTTGAGCGAGCCTGAGTTGGAAGAGATGATTTCCAACCTGAAACGCGGTGTGCCGATGGCTACTCCGGTATTTGACGGCGCATCAGGCGATGACATCAATTCGATGCTGTCTCTGGCCGGTTTGCCGACTTCGGGTCAGATTGACCTGTATGATGGCCGTACCGGTGAAAAATTTGACCGTAAGGTTACGGTTGGTATCATCTATATGCTTAAACTTCACCACATTGTCGACGAGAAAATGCACGCTCGTTCCGTTGGTCCGTACAGTCTGGTTACCCAGCAGCCTCTGGGCGGTAAGGCTCAGTTCGGCGGTCAGCGCTTCGGCGAGATGGAGGTATGGGCTCTGCAGGCTTACGGCGCTGCCTATACGCTGCAAGAAATGTTGACGGTTAAATCCGACGACGTTAACGGCCGTACCAAAGTTTACGAAGCAATCGTTCGCGGTGATGACGGATTTGAAGCCGGAATTCCTGAGTCCTTTAACGTTTTGGTTAAGGAAATCAAATCTCTGTGCTTGAACGTCGAATTGTTGAACGAAGAAGTTTAAGGTAAAGGAGTAAGATATAAATGAATGATATAATGAAATATTTCGGTCAGCAGGTTTCTGGCGAATCTTTTGACCAGATTAAAATCTCTATTGCCTCTCCTGAACAAATTCGTTCTTGGTCTTACGGTGAAGTCAAAAAACCGGAAACCATTAACTATCGTACGTTCAAACCTGAGCGCGACGGTCTGTTCTGCGCCCGTATTTTCGGACCGGTTAAAGACTATGAGTGCTTGTGCGGCAAATATAAGAGAATGAAATACCGCGGCGTCGTCTGCGAGAAGTGCGGCGTCGAGGTCACGCTCTCCAAAGTCCGCCGCGAGAGAATGGGCCATATTGAGCTGGCTGCTCCGGTTGCTCATATCTGGTTCCTGAAGTCTCTGCCGAGCAGAATTTCAATGCTGACGGATATTCCGATGAAGGCTTTGGAACGCGTTCTGTATTTTGAAAGCTATATCGTGATTGAACCGGGTCTGACCCCGTTGTCGGTCAACGAGCTTTTGAGCGAAGAACAGTATCAGGAAGCCGTTGACGAATACGGCGAAGATTCTTTCCGTGCCGGCATCGGTGCCGAGGCACTTAAAGAGATTTTGGCCGCCATTGATCTGGAAGCCGAAAGAGACGCCATTCGTGCCGAACTTAAAGACAACGCTTCGGAAGCCAAGCGTAAGAAACTGGTTAAACGTTTGAAAATCATTGAAGCTTTCATTGAATCAAACACCAAACCGGAATGGATGATTTTGACGGTTTTGCCGGTTATTCCGCCTGAGCTGCGTCCGTTGGTTCCGTTGGACGGCGGCCGCTTTGCGACCTCAGATCTGAACGATTTGTACCGCCGCGTTATCAATCGTAACAACCGTTTGAAGAGACTGATGGAACTTCATGCGCCGGATATCATTATCCGCAACGAAAAGAGAATGTTGCAGGAATCCGTTGACGCCCTGTTTGACAACGGCCGTCGCGCCCGTGCCATCACCGGCACCAACAAGCGTCCGCTGAAGTCTTTGTCAGATATGCTCAAAGGAAAGCAGGGACGTTTCCGTCAGAACCTTTTGGGTAAACGCGTTGACTATTCCGGCCGTTCGGTTATTACGGTCGGTCCGGAACTCAAGCTGCACCAGTGCGGTCTGCCGAAGAAAATGGCTCTGGAACTGTTTAAGCCTTTCGTCTATGCCAAACTGGAACTGTACGGTCATGCGACGACCATTAAGGCCGCCAAGAGAATGGTTGAAAAAGAACGTCCGGAAGTCTGGGATATTCTGGAAGAAGTTATCCGCGAGCATCCGGTTATGCTGAACCGTGCGCCGACCTTGCACAGACTTGGTATTCAGGCTTTTGAGCCGGTATTGGTTGAAGGCAAGGCCATTCACCTGCATCCGCTGGTTTGTACCGCGTTCAACGCCGACTTCGACGGCGACCAAATGGCGGTCCACGTTCCGTTGTCGGTTGAAGCGCAGTTGGAAGCCCGCGTTTTGATGATGTCTACCAACAACATTTTGTCTCCGGCATCGGGCAAGCCGATTATCGTTCCTTCCCAAGACATGGTTCTGGGTATATACTACCTGACTTATGAAGCGGAAGGCTTAACCGGTGAAGGTTCGGTTTTTGCCGATACGGACGAAGTCGAGATGGCTTTGTATGCCAAAACGGTTGATTTGCATGCCAAAATCAAATGCCGTATGGAATATGTAACTGATGACGGTGAGATCAAAACCGGTATTGTTGAAACGACACCGGGTCGCATTCTGGTTTCGCAGATTCTGCCGAAACATAAGAATGTTCCGTTCTCTTTGGTCAACCGCTTGGTTAAGAAGAAAGAAATCGGCGAAATCATTGACATTGTCTATCGTCACTGCGGACAGAAAGAGACCTGTCTGTTTGTCGACAAGATTATGACCCTTGGTTTCACCAACGCCTGCAAGGCCGGCATTTCTTTCGGCAAGGACGATTTGATCGTTCCGGACGCCAAGAAGGAATTGATTGCCGAAACCGAAAAACAGGTTAAAGAGTTTGAACAGCAGTATCAGAACGGTTTGATCACCAAAGGCGAGAAATATAACAAAGTCGTCGATATCTGGGCTGCCTGTACCGATAAGATTGCCGATGAAATGATGAAAAACATTTCAAAGACTGAACACGGCTACATCAACTCCGTTTATATGATGGCTCATTCCGGTGCCCGCGGTTCTGCCGCCCAAATGCGCCAGCTGGCCGGTATGCGCGGTTTGATGGCCAAGCCGTCCGGCGAGATTATCGAACAGCCGATTATTTCAAACTTTAAAGAAGGTCTGACCGTGCTTGAGTATTTTAACTCTACCCACGGTGCCCGTAAGGGTCTGGCCGATACGGCTCTGAAAACCGCTAACTCCGGTTATCTGACCCGCCGTCTGGTCGACGTGGCTCAGGATGTGGTTATTACCGAGACCGATTGCGGAACTGAAAGAGGCATTATCGTTCGTCCGGTGGTTGACGGCGGCAACGTTATCGTTTCCATCGGCGAGAGAATCCTCGGACGTACCATTCAGGAAGATGTCGTTCATCCGGAAACGGGCGAACTGATTCTGCCCAAAGGCAAACTGGTTGACGAAAACGACGTTGAAGCGGTTGAAAAGGCCGGCGTTGAACAGGTTAAGATCCGTTCGGTTCTGACCTGCGAAACCAAAGACGGCGTCTGCGCGGCCTGCTACGGTCGTGACCTGGCCCGCGGTACGCCGGTTAATATCGGCGAGGCGGTCGGCGTTATTGCTGCTCAGTCCATCGGCGAACCTGGTACACAGCTGACCATGAGAACTTTCCACATCGGCGGTGCCGCTCAGAAGGGCGCAGAACAGGCTTCGGTTGAAGTTCCGTTTGCCGGCGTAATGAATCTGGAAAATCAACATTTGGTTTATAACAAGGAAGGCAACGGCATTATCCTTTCCCGCAACTGCGAAATCGTGATTGTCGATGCGCAGGGCCGCGAAAAATCACGCCACCATGTTCCTTACGGTACCAAACTTCTGGTTAAGGAAGGCGAGAAAGTCAAGAAAGGTCAGAAAGTTGCCGAGTGGGATCCGTTTACGGTTCCGGTCATTTCCGAAAAAGCTGGTAAGGTTGAACTGGTTGACCTTATCAATAATATTTCGGTTAAGGAATCTGTTGACGAGACGACCGGTATTACTTCCAAGACAGTTATTGACTGGCGTTCAAGCGCAGCCAATGCCGGTTTGAAACCGAGCATTATCCTGAAAGACGCCAAAGGCAAACCGGTTACCTATGACAGCGGTAAGGAAGTTCGTTACTATCTGTCGGTTGACGCCATTTTGTCGGTTGACAACGGTCAGGAAATCGAGATCGGCGACGTTTTGGCCCGTATTCCGAGAGAAAGCTCCAAAACCAAAGATATTACCGGTGGTCTGCCGCGTGTGGCCGAGCTGTTCGAGGCCCGTCGTCCAAAAGATCAGGCAATCATTTCCGATATTGACGGTATGGTTGAGTTCGGTAAGGACTATAAAGCCAAACAGCGCATCAGCGTGGTTCCGAAAAAAGGAAATCCGATTGAATATCTGATTCCGAAGGGACGTCACCTGGTGGTTCAGGACGGCGATATTGTCAAGAAAGGCGATATGCTGGTAGAAGGTATTCCTGCGCCGCATGATATTCTGCGTGTTCTCGGCGTAGAAAAACTGGCCGAATATTTGGTTAAGGAAGTTCAGGACGTTTACCGCCTGCAAGGTGTGAAGATTAACGACAAACACATTGAAGTTATCGTTTCGCAAATGTTGCGCAAGGTCGAAATCACCGCTCCCGGCGATACCACCTTCCTGGTTGGCGAACAGGTTGACCGCGATGTCTTTGAAGCGGAAAACGCCAAAGTGATTGCCAACGGCGAGAATCCGGCAGAAGCCGATCCGATCCTGCTTGGTATTACCAAGGCTTCTCTGCAGACCAAGTCGTTCATCTCAGCCGCTTCGTTCCAGGAAACGACCCGCGTTCTGACCGAAGCTGCCGTTGAAGGTAAGGTTGATAAGTTGAGCGGTCTGAAAGAAAACGTTATCGTCGGTCGTTTGATCCCGGCCGGTACCGGTACGGTTCTGCGCGCGCTGCGTAAAGTTGCCGCACAGAACGACAAAGAGATTCAGGCGCTTAAAGAAGAAGCCGAACAGGCTCAGCTTGAACATCATGCCGCAGAGGAAACTCCTGCCGAGTAACGGTTGGATGTATTGCAAAAAAATCTCCCGGTTTTCCGGGAGATTTTTTTATTCTATTTTTTTTGTTTAACGTGTATGTTTTTTTAGAAGAGCGTTAACGGTTTGTACGGCGTGGATGTGCTCTTTTTGAGCAGCCAGGCTGCTGTGGTCGTAATTACTGAATTTGCCTGTGCCCGTCAGTCCTTTTCCTTTTTCTCCGGCTTGTCGGATCAGATTGTTAAAACGGCGGTTTTCTTCGGTGGAGAGTGTTTTGCCTCTGATTGCTTCTCTGATGAACTTGTTTTCCGCAGTATTGGGTCTCAACAGGTTCCACATAGTTATCGAATGGGCATAGCGGCTGACGCTGAAAGCAGGGTCGGGAGCAAGCCTTTTTTCTTTGATCATTGAAGATACACGTTGGTAGAGACTGTCGCGTCCGGCACTTCCCAGATGGATATTTAACGCGCTGTCGTAATAGTTTTTCCAGATGCTATCGATTTTGTTATCGGCGGTTTGCGAAGACGTATTTTCTTTCGTTGGCGCCCGTACGGCTACAGCCGTATCCGCTATGACGGAAGCCGAGGTTGCGGTGTCAGGCGTGACGGTGTATGACATTTCGGCCCGAACCGGGTGTCGGCTTTCTTTGAGCAAGGTTTTGGCGCCGAAGATTCCGGCGGCGACTATGGTTCCGGCCAGCAGCCATTTTTTGCTTTTGTTGAAGATTTTTTTGAAACCGGTTTTCAGTTTGGGCTTTTTAACCGAGGGAAGCAGTTGCGGGGATAATGACGCGCGCAGTTTGTCTTTCCAGCGGAGACGGTTGATGCGGTATTTGCGGGACAGGCCGTGTTCTTTTTGCAGGCGCAACATTGCCTCGGAACCGCAACGGTCCAGATGTCCGTAACGGTTTCTGGTCATTTCGTAGATATACTCTTCCAAAATACGGGCGTCTTTGGCGTTTATTTTTTTGCTGCCGTTGATATAGTCACGGATGACTTCATGTCCACGGTGATACAATGCTCCGAGAAAATATCCGTTGAAATTATATTTTTCATGTCGCATATTTTTGACGCTGCGAATATCATCAAGCAGGTCTTGAGCCTTGAGATAGTCAGACATCTTTTTGTTTCTCCAATATTTGATTGATTATGAGGAGATTATAGTTTTCATAATTTATTTGTCAATATATTTGTCTAATTTCAAATATGTGTTTGAGACGCTTGAATTTATTTTTAAGATGATTATTTCAATGACCGGAAAACTTTGAAAACGGAGAAAAAAATGAATGAAGCGGCAGGCAGTCTGGTTTTGGCATTATGGTTGGTTTGTGCGGTAAATGCCGATGCCGGGGAAATTAAAAACAATTATAATATTGAGGAAGAAGCCCCGAACGATGCTCAGCCGACCATTGTCTGGGGGGCGGCAAGAAACGTTTCCGGCGGCGAAAATGAAGATTTGGTGGAACAAAGTCCCGAGGCCGGAAATCCGCTTGGAGATCCGATTGCTGATTCCGATACCGAAACGCTTCCGAGCGTGTTTGTTACGCCGCAGCCAAACTCAAGCTCCGGCGCAGGAGCAAGACCGGAAGTCCGGCAGCCCGCGCCGATTGTGCAGGAAAGCAATCAGGGCGTATGGAAGCCGGGAGAGGTTCCGCTGCCGCAGCCGAGCGATAAGATTGAAAATGAATTGTATCAATCGGGGAACGATATTATTGATGTGCAGGCCTACCCGATAAAAGACGTTTCAACGGTAACAGAACCCAATTTACAGCCGACGATCATTTCCCAGTAAGCGCGGTTATTTGGAAAACATATTAAATTTTTTCAAAATCCAAAAAAACCGGTCGACGGCCTTCTCGCAAAGCTTTTTGCTGATATTTGGTTTTAACCCAGTCTGAGGGTTCGTGCTTCCAGTCGGCTCCGCATTTGGCGCACCACTTGAAGTCCTGGTTTGCAGCCAGCTGGCGGAGAGTCCACCCTTTATAGATTTTATGATCGGTGGCAACCCTTAAGATGCCGCCTTTTTTTAATATTCGGGAAATTTCCTTCAGATTGTCAGGATTGATAAAACGGCGGTGCGCATGGCGTTTTTTGGGCCAGGGATCCGGGAACAGAACAAATATCTTATCCAAAAAGCCATCGGGAATGCGTTCAAACAACAGACGGATATCATCATCAAAAACACGGATGTTGTCGGTTCTTTCCGGAAGGAGAGATATGTGTTGCGGAAGCTGATTACCTTCTTTGATGCCGGTAATCAGCGTTAAAAGATTGGCAACGCCGTTTTGGAATACTTCAGCGCCGATAAAGCCCAGTTCCGGGTGATTTAAAGCCTGTCCGGCCAAATGCTGTCCGTCACCAAAGCCGATTTCCAGGCATATGCCTTCTACCGGTTTGCCGAACATGGTCTGCTTGTCAAAGACTGTGTGTTCGTTAATTCTGACTTTGGGCAGGAAAATATCCAGCAGCGCGGATTTTGCCTTGCGGACGATGCGGCCTTTGCGTCGGCCATAAAATTTCGGCCGGCCGAAAGTGTCGCGCGGCGTGAAATGAGACTCTTGTGATTTGGGTTCAACGGTGATATTGACGCCGTTTTCCTGATAAGTAATCTTTTCGTTTATAAGCATTTTTGGAACTCCTCTGTCAAGTCCAGCTTTTCCCAGGAAAAGCTTCCGTCTTCTTGAGGGTTGCGGCCAAAGTGGCCATAAGAAGCGGTGGGTTCGTATATTGGCCGGCGCAGGTTCAGGCCGCTGATTATGCCGCGCGGCGTAAGATCGACATTTTTGCGGATAGTTTGCAGAATGCAGGTTTCATCAACACGGTTGGAGCCTTTGCAGTCAATGAACAGAGACAAAGGTTCGGCGATGCCGATGGCATAAGACAGTTGCAGAAGACATTCGTCGGCAATTCCGGAAGCAACGATGTTTTTAGCCAGATAACGCAGCATATAGGCTGCCGATCGGTCTACTTTGGTCGGATCTTTGCCGGAGAAGGCGCCGCCGCCGTGCGGTGCATAACCGCCGTAATTGTCGACAATGATTTTGCGGCCGGTTAATCCCGTGTCTCCGTCGGGGCCTCCGATGACGAAGCGTCCGGTCGGATTGATGAGTATGTTTTCGTCTGACGGCATCCAGCCTTCAGGCAGGCTTTTTTGAATGTATTTTTTTACAATTTCTCGGACTTCGCTTTGAGAAAGATCGGCGCTGTGTTGTGTGGATACGACTATTTTTCTGACGCCGACAGGGATTGAACCGTCGTATTCCAACGTTACCTGACTTTTGGCATCGGGCTCAATGCCGCTGATTTCGCCGCTATGGCGGGCTTGAGCCAGATTGTGCAAAATACGGTTGGAGAGGTAAATGGCCAGCGGCATATATTCGGTGTCGAAGCCCGCTTCTTTCTTAGCATAGCCGAACATGATGCCCTGGTCTCCGGCGCCGTTGATGTCAACGCCAAGGGCGATGTCGGCCGACTGTCCGTGGATGAGGTTGGTGATTTCTACGTTTTGCCAGTTGAAACCTTCCTGTTCATAGCCGATTTTTCTGATGCAGGTTCTGACGGCATTTTCAATTTCTTCCGCAGAAACGCCAATGCTGCTTTTGGTTTCGCCGGCAATAATAACGCGGTTGGTGGTGGCCAGAGTTTCTATGGCCGTGCGAGCATAAGGATCATGACGCAGGAAGACGTCGAGTATGACGTCTGATATCTGGTCGCAGACTTTGTCCGGATGTCCTTCGGAAACGGATTCACTGGTAAAAAGCTGTTTCATTATTAACCTCGTTTTGTTAAAATTTATTTTAACATAAAAAAAAAGCCGGTGTTTTACCAGCTTTTTTTTGATGATATGAAGTTTTATTTATTCATCTTCGTCATTATTGTAAGTGGTTTTGGACATAGCCACAATCAAATCAAACATATGCTTGGCCGCTTTGCGGTTAGCAATTTTATAGTAGGCTTTTACCAATTCTATTGTTTCCTGACGGTGCATCGGGTCTAAATCTACTTCTTCATTGTTGTCAGACAATTCTGCCGGCGTGCTGTCTGGAATGCTGAACATACGCGGACTTTGGTTGGCAACTTCTTTGTCCATGTCTTCGTAGAAAAAGCCGACCGGAACTTCCAATACTTTTCCGATGTCCCATAAGCGGCTGGCGCCGACGCGGTTCATGCCGCGTTCGTATTTCTGAACCTGCTGGAAAGTCAGCCCTAACAGAGACGCCAACTTTTCCTGGCTGAGACCAAGAAGAGTACGTCTTAACCGTATACGATTGCCGACGTGCACGTCGATAGGGTTTGGTTCTCCCTGGGGGGTGCGTCCGCGACTTGATCTTTTTACAATTTCTGCAGTCATCTTCAATTTTCCTTTATATTACACCATACCATAAAATATGATTTTAGCATAATAACGTCAACACATATTTTATATAATATGTTATATTGTTAATTGATTATAATGCTAATATAATATTTTGTTCAATAAATATCAATGATTTATATATCCTTCCTGTGTAGAAGAAAAGCAAATATTATATTCAGCAGACATAATGTTAAGGGCAGGAGGTTGCCCCAATGCCCGTAAACGGTGGAGAGAGACGTCGGAGCGGGAAGCTCTGCGTCAATGATTCCCTTTTGATTGAGGGGAAGAAATGCCGTTATTTGCCCGTAGGGGGAGATAATGGCGCTGATGCCGGTATTGGCGGCACGGACAATGCTCAGTCCTTCTTCAACGGCTCTCATTCTGGCGGTGACCAAATGTTGATAGGGCCCCTGAGAGACGCCGTACCAGCCGTCATTGGTCAGATTAACCAGCCATTGGGGGCGGTTGTCGACATCGACAATCTGAGACGGAAATATTATTTCATAGCAAATGAGGGCTCCAAAAGAAGGCTGTCCTTCGGTTTTAATGACTTTGGGACCGGTACCGGGCAGAAAATTGGCCACAACGTTGGTTATGGGGCGGATCCAATCCGGCAGCCAACGGCGAAAGGGAATATATTCGCCGAAAGGAACCAGATGCGACTTGTCGTAAAAATCGACAATTTTTCCTTGAGTATTTATGACAAACATGGAGTTGACCGGAGCAAAAGTTTCACCGTCCAATTCATAGCGGACCAAGCCGGTAAGAAGATAGCCACCGGAGGGAACGGCCTGCATTATTTCGCGGAGTTTCCTCGGTTCAAAATCCAGCGGAAACGGCGAGGCGGTTTCTCCCCAGATGACGAAGTCAATTTGTTCCAGTCCCGGCAAGCGAGATAAGCGGATGTATTCTCGGAAGTTGTTTTCGAGTTCTTCTTTTTTCCACTTCATGGTCTGGGGGATGGCGGGCTGGACAATACGAACCATAGTGTCTGATTTTTCTTCCGGCATGTGTTTCAGACGCCAGACACCGTAACTCCAGATCAGGGTCGCAGCCATCGCAACTGAAGACAAAACAAACGCGGTTTTGCGTGCTGACGGCGCTGGAAAACAGAGAGCCGGCGCCGAGGTCAGCATCACGGTCAGCAAAGACAGTCCGTAGGTGCCGACAACGGATGCAAGCTGCACCGTCTCATCGGAAAATGCTAATACCGACCCCAAAAGATTCCAAGGGAAACCGGTGAAAATAAAGCTTCTGATCCATTCTAAAACTACCCAGAAAGCCGAGAAGGAAAACCAGCGGGCATAAATGTTTTTGAAACAGAGACTCAAAGCGGCGGGAACAGCCGCAAACAAACCAAAGAAAGCGCCGGCGGCAAGCAGGGTTATCGGGTACAGCCAGCCGAAACGGAGCGCGTCAACCAACAGGGCATTGCCAATCCATGACATATTGCAGGCAAAATAGGTAAAGCCAAACCAGTAACCAATACCGAAAGCCTTTCTTTTCGAGGAGGCGGCATTTATCAGCAGCAACAGGCCGCCAAAAGAAACAAACAAAATCGGAAAGCAGAAGAACGGCGGCAGAGCGCGAACTGCCAGCAAACCCAGGAACAACGCAAGCAGTCTGGGATATTCTGCAATTCTGCTAATCAGTTTTTTCATTGGGTTCCTGCGGTTCGGAAGTTGTCTGCGCTTTCAGAATATCGGGAATGAGGATCATTACTTTTTTTATGCGGCGCGGATCGACATCGAGAATGCGGAATTTGACGCCGTTATATCCGTCGATTACTTCACCGCGGCTGGGAATGCGCTGGGCAATATGGAAAACCAACCCGCCCAGAGTATCAATGTCGGCTTCGTCGCTTTCTTCTATTCCTTCATAAAGATCTATGCCGCCGGCTTCTTTAATTTCGTCCAGTTCGGCGCGGGCATCGGCAATAATCATTCCCTTTTCCTGGTTAAGAATGGAAGGATGTTCTTCAAAGTCATACTCGTCTTCGATGTCGCCGACGATTTCTTCCAACAGGTCTTCAATGGTAATAAGCCCGTCAATGCCGCCGTATTCGTCGATGACCATGGCCATGTGGATTTTATTGAGCTGCATGTCGCTTAAAAGATCCAGTACCCGCATGGAGGGCGAAACAAATTTAACCTCGCGGCTGACTATTTTTTCAACCTTGATGTCTTTTTGTCCCTGCAACAGACATTTTACCAGATCTATAACGTGTACCACGCCGATGATGTCGTCGAGAGATTCTCCGTATATCGGAATACGCGAATGACCGCGGGTGACCATAAGCTCGGCCAGTTCTCCGACTGTTCCTGATTTGTGAAAGGCGATGATGTTCGCGCGTGGAACCATGGCATGGCCGCATTTTTTGTCTTTGAGGCACAAAATGTTGTTTAAAAGCAGCTGTTCATGCTCGCTGAACTGCTCTTCGCCGTTGATGTTGGCTTCCTCAATCAGGTCTTCAATCGTTTCACGGACGGTTTCGCAGGATTTGCGGCCGAAAATGTTTTTGAAAAAATTGGTCTTTGGGTGATTGTTTTCTTCACTCATGGTGTTTTAAGCTACTCCTCGTAAGGGTTTTTGATGTTAAGCCCGGCCAGAATCTCAATTTCGAAACTTTCCATATATTCGGCTTCGTCGTCTTCCATGTGGTCAAAGCCCAGCAGGTGGAGAATGCCGTGGGTTAAGAGATGGCAATAGTGGTCATGCAGGGAGATGCCCTTTTCTTTGGCCTCGCGTTGCATGGTTTCCAAAGCAATAATGATATCGCCGAGTTCAATTTCAGCGCAGAGCGGTAAAGAGTCTTCAAAACCGGGGTCGTCAATGTTGGCAAAAGACAAAACGTTGGTCGGTTTGTCCATATGACGAAACTCAGCGTTGAGACGGTGCACTTCCTCGTCGTTGCTCAGAGCCAGGTTGACGCCAAGCGGTTTTGTTGTTTCAAGAAAGTCTATTTCTTCGTGCCGGCGAACATAATCGACGGTTTTTTCAAAGACCGTTTCCGAAACGCGCTCAATGTCTGTCAGCGCCTGTTTCCAGTTCGGTTCTTCCACGGAAATATTTAAGTTAAGCTTATTCATCGCCGTATTGCTTCTGGCTCCTTTCTTCGTAGGCTTTGACTATTTTGGCAACCAAACCGTGACGGACGACATCGGTGGCGGCAAAACGTACGGAACTGATGCCTTGCGTGTCTTTCAGCGTGTCCAGAGCGTCGCGCAGACCGGAAATGACGCCGCGGGGCAGGTCGACCTGACTTAAGTCGCCGTTGACGACCATGCGGGAGTTTTCGCCGAGACGGGTCAGAAACATTTTCATCTGCATCGGCGTGGTGTTCTGAGCCTCGTCAAGAATGACGAAAGCATTGGTCAGAGTGCGGCCTCGCATGAAAGCCAGCGGCGCGATTTCAATTTCGCCGACGGCGATTTTCTTATCGACCTGTTCGGCCGGCAGCATTTCATACAGCGCGTCATACAGCGGCCGCAGATAAGGATCAACCTTTTCTTTGAGATCCCCGGGCAGAAAGCCGAGATTTTCTCCGGCTTCAACGGCCGGGCGGGATAAAATGATCTTGTCTATTTTTCCTTCCAGCATCATTGAAACGGCTAAGGCAACGGCCAGGTAGGTTTTACCGGTACCGGCGGGGCCGAGGCCGAAAACAAGTTCGTTTTTCAGCATTTCCTGAATATATTGCGCCTGAGTGGCTGAGCGGGGGTAGATGTGGCGCTTTTTGGTTTTGAGGACAATGTCGTTGAGATTCTGATCTTCGGAAAGGGAAACCGCGGCGCTGCCGTCACTCATGCGGACGGCGGCCTTGACTTCCTGTTCGCCGATTTCAATCCCTTTGCTGACTTTGTTGTAAAGGACGTCAATAGCCGTTTTTGCCTGATCAATCGCATCCTGGCTGCCTTTGATGTTGATCTGGTTGCCGAAAGAGGAAATTTCGACGCCGAGAATCTTTTCTATCAGCCGCAGATTAGAATCCTGCGGACCGACCAGTTGTTGAATCAACAAGTTGTTATACAGTTCAAAGCTGATTTCTGCCATGGTCTTTATCCTTCCGTTTTTCCGCTTAGCGAGTTTGTTGTCGCTTCGGTTACTCTGATGTTAACGATTTTGTTCATATATTCTTTTCCGATTTCGGCATGCAGATTTTGCATATAGGGCGTGCGGCCGATCAACTGTCCGGCATGGCGTCCTTTCATGTCAAAAAGCACCGGCATCAGTTTACCCACAGAATCTTTATTAAACTTTAACTGATACGAAAACAGCAGTTCCTGCAGGATGTCAAGCCGCTCTTTTTTGATTTTTTCTTCAACCTGTCCCGGCATCAGGGCTGCGGGCGTGCCTGCCCGGCGGCTGTATTTGAACGAAAATGCCTGAATGAATTTGACGCGGTTTACAATATCCAGCGTGGCTTGGAAGTCTGCGTCTTCTTCGCCCGGGAAGCCGACGATGAAATCGGACGACATCCGCAGATCGGGGTTGGCGGCATATAGTTTTTCAACCGTGCGCAGATAATCTCCGGAGGTATGGCGGCGGTTCATGGCTTTGAGTATTTTGTCAGAACCGCTTTGTATAGGCAGGTGCAGATAGGGCATCAGCTGCGGCAGGTCTCGGTGGCAGGCGATGAGTTCGTCATTGACGTCAGCCGGATAAGATGTCGTGTAACGAATTCTTTTCAATCCTTCAACTTCAGCCAGCCGATGCAGCAGATAAGCCAGATTTCTCTCTTTGCCGGTATGATCTTCTCCATGGTATGAGTTGACATTCTGTCCGAGGAGGTTTATTTCCAACGCGCCGGTTTCAACCAGACGCCGGGCTTCAGCCAATACGTCTTCCACCGGACGGGAGCACTCAATTCCCCGGGTGTAGGGCACAACACAGTAAGTGCAGAAATTGTTGCAGCCTTCCTGAACGGCAAGGTAGGCACAGCCGCCGGACGAACGGTTTTGCGGCAGAAAATCGAATTTTGATTCGGCAGGAAACTCGGTGTCAATGACGGTTTGTCCGCGCTTGCGGCCAACTTTGGCAAGGATTTCGGGGAGGCGGTGATAAGTCAGCGGGCCGGTGGCGAAGTCAACGAACGGTGCGCGTTTGGCGATTTGTTCGTCTTCGGCCTGAACCACGCAGCCGACGACGCCGATGACGGTGTCAAGCCCGGCGGCCAGACGTTCCTGTTTGATGGCAAAGATACGGCCCAAGTCGGAAAAAACCTTTTCTGCGGCTTTTTCCCTGATATGGCAGGTGTTGAAAATAATCAGATCCGCCGCTTTGGGACCGGAAGCGGGCGAGTAGCCCAGTGTTTCCAAAATGCCGGCAATCCGCTGCGAGTCATAAACGTTCATCTGGCAGCCGAAGGTTTTGATATAATATTGTTTTTTACTCACTCTGAAATCCTAATAATTCTATTGGTTCGTTAATCTGTAATTTTAAGCCATCCGCAAACTAATTTCAAATCTTTTTTGGCGGCTGTGCCGAAATTTGAGTGCGGAAAAAAGATTGCTTTCGCTTTTTTATTGAAAATTAACCAGTTTTTGGCTATTATTCAGTCAGCAACAAATTATTGGGAGTTTTATAATGACCGCATTAGGAATGGAGCATGATATGACCTGTTTAACAAAACTGAATGAAGAACAGAGAGTTGCCTTTATGAAGGCATTGGCCCGTCTGGCCAATGCCGACGGCGTTTTGGATCCGGAAGAAAAGAAGTTTATTGAACAGGTTGCGCTTATATACGGCGTGCCGGCTCAAAGAGTGGAAGAAATTCTTCAAATCGACAACGACGAGGAAATTGTCAATGCCGTGAAAATTATTGACAACCGCCGCGCAGCCCTTGAACTGATTAAGGAAATGTGCGTTCTGGCTCATGCCGACAGCGAGCTTTCCGACAGCGAGACGCTTTTGATCGGAAAAGTCGGTCTGGCGATGGGCGTGGAACTCGAAAAAATCGAACAGATCAGCCAGTGGGTCATTGACCGGGTCATTTGGCTGGAACAGGCAAAGTTGATTTTTGAAGAAGTTTAATCAGATTTTTTAAGGAGAAGCATTATGAATGCTCCTGCTGCACAGTTAAATGCCCTGAGAGGCGTGAGCGCACCGGCGCCGACAAAAGTCTATTCAGAGCAGGACAAAAAAAAGGAAGTCATCAAAAGAGGTCTGGACAAGACCTTTGGCGGGTTAAGCGGCGAAGAAAAGGAAGCAGCAGCCCGGAGATTGATGGACACTCAAAACAAAAATGAGAAAATTAAAATCGGCGGAACGGAAATCAGTTTTGATGATCTGGCTATCAGCGTTGCCCGTTCCATTCAGACAATGGAATCGGAAACATCTCCGCAGGAAGAGTATTATCGCTGGATTTATGACGCTCAGGACGTTATTACCAAAATGACCGACGGCGACATTACCGACAGCGATATTGAACTTCGGGAAAACTTTCTCAGTGATTTGGATCAGCGGGAAACAGACATGAGGGTCTGCATATCGCTTTATGCCAGCCGTCCCGATAATCCGTATGCCAAAGAACAGCTGGCGTTTTTGCAGGTTAAACTGGCGAAGCTGATGGAAATCCGCAGTGCGATTAAGGTTTCGACCAAGAGCAAGGAAGAAGCGCTGGCAGAGAGAGACAACGACGAGAAAGACAGAGAGCGCGGGCATACATACTGCGAATTTTTGCGCCGCCGCGTCTATGATGACCGGAGTATTTTCAGCGACGATGAGTATAAGCTCGGCGTATGCTGCGCACAGGCCGTTATAGCCCTGTCTCTGCGCGGACATCTTACCGAAGCCGAAAAAAGAGAACGTGACCGCTATGCCCGTTATCTGGAACAGCGTATGCGCGATTTGATTTATCAACGTGATCTGGCTCTGAGAAACAAAAACGATTCATATGAAAACGCCGAACGGTTGACTGAGATTCAGAAACGTATGGCCGCTCATCAGGAAATTATGAATCTGGTAAAAGTGGCGACAACGCCGTCGAAACAGGTTAATGCCAATGAGGAAAGTCTGGAAGAGGACAAAATCAGGCGCGAGATGTGTTCGCTGGTTTTGGAATGCCGTCGCCGGGGACAGGAAGTTCCGGATCGTTTTCTGTATCGTCTCGGCGTTAAGTCTTTTGTTCCCGATTACAGCGCCAGCGAGGAGCATCTGGTTGACAAAACCAGAACCAAGGCTGATGTTATTAAGAGGATAAATGAACTTAGTGGTAGACAATCTGCCGTTAGTAGGCCAAAATCAGAAGTAATTCAGAGATTCAATTCTCAGCACTTTATGCTGTTGCAACAGAAAATGCGGGAAGCGAAAAGATTAGGTTAATAAAATTATCAGGAGTTATAAATTATGGGTGCTTTATTTGAGCCGTTTTTTTATATTATTGGATTAGTTGTCAGCCTATATTTTAAAATTGTGGTGGTGGAAATCGTTCTGCACTGGCTGATTCATTTCAAAATTTTGGAGCCTACCAACAAATATGCCAAGAAGACAATGGAACTTTTGGAAAAAGCGACTCATCCGGTTTATGACAAAATCAAGGAAAAAGTTCCGGCTGTCGTTATCAGCGGGTTTGACTTTTCTCCGTTTGTTCTGTTATTGATTTTGCTGTTTTTCAGCCGTCTGACTTTTGTTTTGTCGCAGTTCCTGTTATCATAGCGGGATGCTTTTGTGGTTACGGAAGTCGTCAAGCAAGGAGTCGTTTTAAGAGTTAGGTGTCAACCTAACTCTTCTTCTTGTTTATTGAGGGGTATTTTTACCGATGCGGACGGAAACGTCCACCTGAAGATCAGTGTGGTCAGCGTGCCCGAAAAGGGCAAGGCCAATGCTGAACTGGTGAGGTTTCTGGCTTCCAAAATCAAAATTGCCAAATCTGATATTGAAGTCGTCAGCGGAGAAACAGACCGTTATAAAAAGGTGTTGGTTCGAGGAAAGGCCGAAGAGGTATTGTCGGCTGTTAAGAACTGGCTGAAAAACGAGGGTATTGATGAGTAAGGAAAAGATTATCGACGGGAAATCTCTGGCTCAGAATGTCAGACAAAAACTGGCCGAAGAGATTAAGGCGCAGGGCGTGTGTCCCGGTCTGGCGGTTATTCTGGTCGGTGATGACGAGGCCAGTCTGGTTTATGACCGCAACAAGAAAAAAGCGGCGGAAGCCGTCGGCATGAGATGCGATTTTTATCATCTTCCGGCGTCAACTCCGGAAAAGGAACTTTTGACTTTGATTGACGAGCTCAACCGGACAGAGGACGTTCACGGCATTTTAGTGCAGCTGCCGCTGCCGCCGCAGATTAATCCGCAGAATGTGCTGTCATCAATAAATCCCTTGAAAGATGTAGACGGCTTCAGTCCCTATAATGCGGGACTGCTGATGGCAAACTCGGCTGATGCCGTTGTGGCAGCGACACCTAAAGGCGTGCTGTATATGCTGCAGTCGGTTTGGAAAAATTTGAGTGGCAAGGATGCTGTTATTATCGGCCGTTCCAACATTGTCGGCAAGCCACTGGCAGCTTTACTGTTGAATCATAACTGCACGGTGACGGTGGTTCATTCCAAAACCGAAAACATAAAAGAAATTACCAGTCGGGCCGATATTTTGGTCGCGGCCTGCGGATGTCCGCGAATGGTGAAAAAAGACTGGGTAAAAAAAGGCGCCGTGGTTATTGATGTCGGTATTAACCGGGTTGAGGGAAAGTTGTGCGGCGATGTCGATTTTGACGATGTATATACGCAGGCTTCTTATTTGTCTCCGGTTCCGGGCGGGGTCGGACCGTTGACGGTCGCTATGTTGCTTACTAATACTTTTGAGGCTTTTTTGAAACAGAACCGTCTTAAAAACTGAAATCTGCCGATTATATATATTGCATTGATGTTATTCGTATGATGGGGGGTGCAATGGATGTTTCCGGCAAGGTTTTTATGCTTGATGACGACGGTGTTATCTTGGATTTGTATCAGGAATTGTTTGAGGCGAAAGGTTATGATGTTTTTGCAACGACCAACGCCTATCAGTTTTTGCGTTATGCCCGAGAAATTCGGCCGGATATTCTGCTGCTGGATGTCAATATGCCAGTTATCAACGGGTGGGAAATTCTCGGTGTAATTCACGGCGATGCTTTGTTGAACGAAATTCCGGTCGTTATGATGACGGTTTCCAGGGACGTCGATTTGGCGATAGCCAAGGGCGCCGCACATTTTCTGCAGAAGCCCCTTGAGCTGGACCGGTTGTTCGAAATTGTAGATGCATATTGTCAGGGCGGAAGAAATGACGATATTCTGCTGCTTGAAGATTTTGACGCTTTGAAGTCGCCGTTGGAACGTTCCATTATTGAAAACAGTCTTAAATATTTTCCGGTGCATGGTCTGGCGGCAGCAAAACGTTATTTGTTAAAAAATCATCCTCATATTGTCTGTATTTGTCATTCCGGCATAGATTTTGACGGTGCTAAATCCGTTTTGGAGCATCAATATGTTTTTCGTGCCGAGCGGCATGATGATATTCGAAAATTTCTGTTGTAGCTCTGTTAATTAAATAGCATTTTATGTTGTCTTTTCAGACGATAATGCCATATGCTTTGTTGTAAACAAAGAAAGGGTTGATTATGGTTATTGTCAAAAAAACGATAGGTCTGGCTCGTGGTTGCGTTCATGGCTGTTATAATTATATGATTGAATTGGCGTCGCGTAAGACAGCATTGTACTTTTTATTTGCCGTATCTTTTATTGAGAGTTCATTTTTCCCTATTCCGCCGGATGTGATGCTGATTCCTATGGTGCTTGCTACTCCGAGCAAGGCTTGGAAAATTGCCGGAGTGGCTACTGTCGCCAGTGTGCTGGGGGGGTATTTCGGTTATGCCATCGGCGTGTTCTTTTTTGATTTGATCGCCAAGCCGCTGTTGGATTTTTACGGTTATGCCCATCAGTTTGACGTGTTTAAGGACTATTATCACGAATGGGGGGCATGGATTGTTTTCGGCGCCGGCATAACGCCTTTTCCGTATAAGGTTATCACCATTGCCAGCGGAGTGGTGGAACTAAACCTGTGGGTTTTTACCGTTGCTTCAATTTTGGCCCGCGGCGGAAGATTTTTCCTGGTGGCTTGGCTGTTGAAAAAATACGGCGAGCCGATGAAAGATTTTATCGAGAAAAATCTGGGAATGCTGGCCATATTGTTTTTTGTGCTGCTGATAGGCAGTTTTATGCTGATAAAATATGTATAACGGTTAAAGAAAAAGCGCTGTTTGCCAGCGCTTTTTTTATTGATCTTTGTGACGGAAGGTTATACGGCCTTTTGTCAGGTCGTAAGGGGTCATTTCTATATCGACCTTGTCTCCGACCATTACGCGGATACGAAACTTACGCATTTTGCCGGCGGTATGGGCCAAAATTTCCACTCCGTTTTCCAGCTTGACGCGAAACATGGCGTTGGGCAGTTTTTCAATGACTTCACCGGTTAATTCCAGCAGTTCTTCTTTGCTCATAAAATAGTCCTCTGTTTATTTTCTAATTATTGTTATCCTATATAACGCCATAATTTTATTTTTGCAATTTATTTTTTGTCTGAACGAGGAAACTTGAGGGTGAAACAAGTGCCGACATCTATCTCACTGCTTACGGTAATACTGCCTTTGAGTTTTTCGACAATGGATTTAACGATAGACAGTCCCAATCCGGTACCGCCGGAGCGAATGTCTTTCCCTTCGGAATAAAAAGGTTCAAAAATACGCTGCAGGTTTTCGCGGCTGATACCGTGTCCGTTATCGATAACCTTGAGTGTTATATATTTGGCGGTGTGGGTTTGTTCTATTTTGATTATGCCGTTGTTTTTGATAGCTTTGATTGCATTTAGAATCAAATTGACCAGAACCATTTTAAAGTCAGGTTCAAATCCTTTTATGGTAATTTCTTGAGAAGATGTCTGGAATTCGATGGTAATGCCGTTGTGCTTGGCTTCGTAATCCAACAAAGCAATAACGTCACGGGTGCTGTCGGCACAATTGATGTCTTGCAGTTTGTCGCCGGAAAATCTGGAAAGTTTAAGCAGGCGTTCAGGAACGTTTATGCATTCGATAAGCTGGTTATGAATGAGACTCAAAAGTTTTTTCTCTTCATCGTCATCGGGTTTGTTGAGATAAAATTTATCCAAAAGGTTTTCGGTTATCATGCGGATAGAGCCAAGGTGATTTTTCATCTCATGTGCAACAGAGGTAGCCATAAAGCCCAAGGATGACAGTTTTTGCTGATGTGAAAACTTGATGTCGTCACTCAGATCTCGGATAACTTCAATGATATAGGTCTTGTCTTCTTCTTCAATCCGAAGAGGGGCGGCATTGATGGCCAGATGCCGGTTAGGATGTGTGGCAAATTGCTGTATGACGCGGACATTGTTTTTATGATTGCGGCAGATTTCGTGCAACGGGCAGGCAAACATGGCGCTGGAACACGGTTCGGTTCGGTTTTGCGAGGCCATGTAGCATTTATTGCCCTTATGCCGGCCAATCTGCTTATAATAGGCCTTATTGGCGATAACAATGTTATAGTCCTCATCAATAACGCGCAGTCCGTCCGGGATACCGTCAATCAACGATTGCAGAAAACTTTCTTTTTCCTTTATTTCCCGGATACTTTGTTCCAGATTTTTCAACATAGTATTGAAAGTGTCGGCCAGTATGTCAATCTCGTCTAAAAAGATGCGCTGTTCGCTCAGTTCCACACGGCTGGAAAGGTTGCCTTCGGAAACTTTGTTGCTTACTTCGCTAATTTGGTTCAGAGGATAGAGCACCCAGCGGCGAATCAGAAACCAAAGCAGAACAATAGCCAGAAAAATCAAAATGGAACTGGTGACAACCAAACGCATGCCTTCTTTGATGGTAGAGTAGCGGTCATCGTAGTTTTTGATCAATTCTTCAGTACGTTTTTGTTCGCGGTTAATGGTGTCCTGCAATTTGGTATCTTTGTTTGAACTGATTATTTTTTTCTTGAAAGCGGCAGAAATCTTTATACCGGGATTGTTTTTGACAATGTTTTCCAGTTCGTTGCGCAGCCCGTTATTCTCATAAAGCAGTTCCAGATATTGCTGGTTACGGGTCAGATTGGCTTTTTGCTCTTCTTGAAAACGTACGCCGTAAATTGTGTAAAAGGTGTAGATGAACAGAATTGCCGTAAAAAGGAAAAAGGTGACAATTGTATAGATAAATTTTTTATTTAAACTGACGAACATTGTTCTGATCCTGGAAAATTGGAGAATTTTGATTATATTAACGTAATCTTAGTTAATAATTAATAAAGTGTCGGTAAGTTATGCCGGCATGAAAATTTAGAGTTTGGGTGGAAAGATGAAAAAAGATATTGACGATTTCGATAAGGAATTTGCTTCGGAACTGGTTTCCTGGAATGACGAGAATGTTGCTTTTATAAAACCTGGTATGGAAGACGGAAAGCGTATGTGGTCAATTTATGCTGCCGATGGCGAAAAAATTGCCATGACGGATGATCGGGAATTTGCTTTTATCGTTGCCAAACAAAATGATCTTAATCCGCAGTCTGTTCATTAAACGGATAGACCGGACAAAAAAACTCCCGTAAAAAACGGGAGTTTTTTTATCAGTCCATTTATTCGTGATTGTTCAAAAGAGCATAAATTTCCTGAGCTGATGAAATTTGTCTGAGTTTGGTACGCAGAGATTCATCTTTGAGAATTCTGGAGGCTTGAGCTAGAGCTGTAAGGTGGTCAGCGCCGTTTCCTTCCGGAGAGAGCAACATAAATACCAAATCCACCGGTTTGCCATCAATCGCATCAAAGTCTACCGGAGAGTTCAGTTTGGCAAAAAAGCCGTATACCCGGTCCAAGCCCTCGAATCTTCCGTGCGGCAAAGCCGTGCCTTCGCCAAAGCCGGTTGAGCCCAAATTTTCCCGCTCCAAGACAGTATCAAAAATCGTGCGTTCATTAATGCCGGTAACTTCAGCGGCTTTGTCAGCCAAATCTTGCAAAAGCTGTCTTTTGCTGTTTGATTTCAGCCCCATAAAAATGCTGTTTCCAGACATTATTTCTGAAAGTTTCATAAATTTTGTGCCTTTTGCTGTTAAAACTGGTTTACGCTTTAGTCTCAACCCAGCCGATATTGCCGTCTTTGCGGCGGTATACCATGCTGATGTGATTATTGGCGCTGTTTCTAAACATTAATGCACATTCGTTAATCAGATCCATGCGCATAACGGCGTCGCTAACGGTGCAAACCGGAATCTGGGCTTCGAGTTCGGCAATGGTAAGCGGAGCATCGTCGATATCGATTTCTTCAGCTTCTTCATTCAGGGAGAATACGGCTTCACTGCCCATTTCGGCAAGACCAGTTTTGCCTTTGTGGTCACTTAATTTGGTTTTGTGACGGCGTAAGCGCGTTGCAATATGCGTATTGGCATTGTCAAAGGCAGAATAAGGATCGCCGGCAACGCCGGAACCTTTTAATACGATATTTTTAGCAGGATGAACCGTAACTTCGGCGTTGAAATCTTCGCCTTCCTTGGAGAATGCTACAGTGCAGCTAATCGGAGCCGGGAAATATTTGTTAACAGAGTTTTCGATGGCTTCTTCAACATGTTTGCGAAGTCTGTCGCCAATATCAACTTGTTTGCCAGTTAATGTGATTTTCATAATTCTTCCTTGCAAAATATATTAAAATTTCTACAACATCAATTTACTACACTTTGATGCCGATTACAATCAGAAAAAGAGATAATAACATATTTATCTAAATGTCAACCTAAAACTTCCGGCGTCCGGTCAAGCCGTTTTCACAAGCGGTTTCTTTTTTCGCGTTTGCGTTGGCCGGAAGTCGGAATCCCCATAGCTTCGCGGTATTTGGCGACTGTGCGTCGCGCGATTTTTATGCCTCGGAGAGTCAGTATTTCTACCAGTTTGTCATCGGAAAGGATGTCTTCGGGCTTTTCTTCGTCAATCAGTTTTTTTATTTTGTGTTTGATGCTGAGAGTCGAGGTCCCTTCATCGCCGCTTAAGGTACCGGCCGCTGCCGAGAAAAAATATTTAAGTTCGAAGATGCCGCGCGGCGTATGGATGTATTTGTTAGCGGTGACGCGGCTGACCGTGCTTTCATGCATTTCAATATTTTCCGCGACATCGCGCAAAATCATGGGTTTGAGGTATTCGATGCCTTTTTCAAAAAATTCGTGCTGAGTGCGGATGATTTCCTCGCTTACTTTCAATATGGTCACTGCACGCTGGTGAAGCGCCCGAACCAGAAAATTGGCGCTGCCGATTTGTTCTTTGAGGTAACGTCCGGTGTCCTTATCAATGTTTCCTAACGTTATGCGGCGGTAGTAGCGGCGGTTTACGAGCAGTCGGGGAAGCGTCATGGCATTCAATTCAACCAGATAGTCTCCGGCCTTGTTGGTGCGGACAAAAACGTCGGGAATGACATAGCTGTTGATATCAAGGTTGAAGCCGGCGGCGGGTTTGGGATTAAGCGATTTAAGGTCGGCAATCATAGAAGTCAGATCTTCGTCATTTACGGCACAGCGTTTTTTCAGTTCCTTGTAACTGCGTTCGGCCAGAAGATCCAGGTTGTCAAGCAGTCTTTCCATCAGCGGGTCAAGACGATTGATGTCCTGTAATTGGATTTTCAGGCATTCTTTCAAATTTTGGGCAAAGATACCGGAAGGTTCAAAAGTTTTCAACACATTAAGAACTTTTTCAACCCGTTCGGCGGGAAGATTTAGTTTCAGGGCGGTTTCCTGTATGCTGCCGCGAAAATATCCGGCGCCGTCCAGCTGTTCAGTCAGCTGCAACGCGACCGCTCGTTCCAGACTGGTAGAAAAATTAAGGTTGATTTGTTCGGAAAGCGTGCGGTAAAGGGATTTTTCATCACTCAGCCTTTTTTCAAAGTAGTCAAAGTCCTCTTCGGCGTTATGGGTTTTACGCTCGTTATAATCGTCCCAAGAGTAGTCGTTTGAGGCAAAGTCATAACCTTCGCGGTCGCTTCCGGAATCGTCAAACTGGTTATCATAATCTATGTCCGGGATATAATCTTCGTCTGGTGCGGGAGTACGGTCTTCCGGGTAGTCGTCAATGGTTCGTTCCGCCGGCGGAGCGTCTGCCGCCAGTGCGTCGTCTTCTCGTTCAAGCAGGGGATTGTTTTGCAGTTCCTGCTCGACCAATTCCGAAAGTTCAAGATTGGACATCTGCAACAGGTTAATGGCCTGCCGCAGCTGCGGAGTCATCAGGAGAGACTGTGACTGTCTTATTTCGAGCTTTGGCGTTATGGCCATATTGCTTGCTCCAGGCTGAAAATTTACATGGAGAAGTTATCGCCCAGATAAACCTTTCTGACTTCTTTGTTGGCGACGATTTCTTCGGGCGTACCTTCCATTAATACGGTACCTCCGTGTAAGATATAAGCCCGATCAGTAATATCTAAAGTCTCACGGACGTTGTGATCGGTAATTAATACGCCGAGGCCGCGGTGCTTGAGCTGCGAAACCAGATTGCGGATTTCGCCGACGGCGATCGGGTCGATACCAGCCAAAGGTTCATCCAGCAAAATGAAGTTCGGCTGACTGGCCAGAGCACGGGCAATTTCCAAACGGCGCCGTTCGCCGCCGGACAAGGCAATAGCCGGAGATTTACGCAGATGGGCGATGGAAAATTCGGATAAAAGTTCTTCCAGCATATTTTCGCGTTTGCTTTCGTCTTCAATGACGATTTCCAGAATGGCCTTGATATTGTCTTCGACGCTCAGAGAACGAAAAATGGAAGCTTCCTGCGGAAGGTAGCCGATGCCCATGCGGGCGCGACGGTACATCGGCAGGTTGGTTATGTCTTTGCCGTCGATATGCACATCGCCGTAATCCGGTGTGATCAGTCCGGTTACGCAATAAAAACAGGTCGTTTTGCCGGCACCGTTCGGTCCCAACAGGCCGACGGCTTCACCTCGTTTGACATTCAGGGACACATTGCGCAGAACCGGACGGTTTTTGTATTTTTTTCCGATGTTAAAAACTTCCAGTTTAGAGACTAAATTGTTATTGTTCATGAGCGTTTTATTTCCTGTTTCAGATTATTTGCGGTCATCTTTTTTCTTTTCTTTGAAAATTCCGGAAACGCGGCCGCTGGAGGTTTTACCGGCCAACAGCCTGCTGATGCCGGTATTGAGATTGGTTTCGGCAAAGTCACCGCGGAGTTTGTTGCCGTCCTGCGTAATCAAAACATTGTCAAAAAGTTTGACAATGCCGGTCTGCGGCAAGTACAGGCCTTTGTCGGCGGTGACGTCGGCATCAGGGGTTTTGATTTTTACATTTCCGTAGATTTCAACTTTTTCCATTTCCAAAGAGCCGGACTTTTCATTCTTTTTAAAGAAAGCTACCATTTTGTCTGAATAGATTTTGTTTTGCTTTTGGTCTTGGGCAAATACATTGCCGGTAGCTACAGCCTTTTGCCTGCCGGGATAATAAGTGATGTTGTCATCAGCAGTGATGGTTTCGCGATCAGTTTTGATTTTGGCTGGGGCGCCGCGCAAAACAACGGCGTCTTCGGCAATGTCATAATCCATAATATCTCCGTAAGCGGTAGCCCGTTCAGAGCGCATGGTTATGTGCCCTTCGGCGTGAACTTCGCTGATGGTCGTTTTGTTTTTGGCCTGCGGTGAGGTGTTTTTGGCATAATAGGCCACCATTTTATCGGCTTTTATTTCCATATTGTCCTTGGTAGCGACGGCATTGCCGACAGCAGTCATTTTCTGTGCTTTGGAATCCCATTCTACCTGTTTGTCGGCCGTCAGGTTTATGAACTGGGCCGAAGCGGCGGCTGCCGAAAAGCAAATGGCGGCAAGTGTCAGTATAAACTTATTCATCCTGTTTTCCTTTGAGGCTTTCTTCTTTGAACTTGATATGGGTTTTGCCGGTAAAAACGATAATGCCGGTTTTGTTATAGAACTCAAAGCCTTGGGAATCCAAGTCTCCTATATATCCCTGAGCGGTTACCGGTTTGTTGCCGAAAGCTTTTGACGCGGCAAAATCAAATGTGGCGTCGGGCGTCTTTATATTCATTCCTTCGCTGTAAAAAACCTCGACATTGTCGGTCAGCTGCAATTGATTGGCTGACTGATTGTAATATCCGGTCGGAGCCTTGATGTTAACCCAGTCTTCTTCGGCCGTAGGCATGACGCCGTCCGGGTTGGTGAGTTTAATCAGCTTGGAGCCGGGAGCGGTCTCGTCAATGTTATCGGCCGTGAAGTTGTGGACTTTATTGTCTTTGTCGGTAATGTTGAATACGGTTTTTTCAACATGGAGCTTTTCCAGTTCGCCCTTGCGAGGACGGGTGATGTCTAGATAAAATTCTTTTTCGTCATTGCTGAACGAAGGCAGCAAGATCAGAAGGCCGATTAAAACCGCAGCTATGCTCGGCAGCAGCAGTTTGGCCCTGCGAACCCATACGCTGTGCCGAAGCAGGGCGTCTTTTTCTGTCTTATTCTTTTTCCGCGAATCTTCGTTGAACAGAGAATCTATTTTATCTATGTCAATCAAGGTTAAGCAACTCCGGCACGCAGGCAGTCATGCATATGAATGATGCCGATCGGTTTGTCATCTTGAATGACAAACAGCTGGGTTATGCCTTTGCCGGTGCTGTTCATGGTCTTCAGCGCTTCAGCGGCCAAGACATCCGGAGATATGGTTTTGGGATTTAACGTCATGATTTCGGAAACCTTTTTGGTGAGAATGTCCGGTCCCAGACAACGACGGAGATCACCGTCGGTAACAATGCCTTTTAGTTTGCCGTCGGGTGAGATGATACCGACGCAGCCCAACATTTTTGAGGTCATGACCAGCATGGCTTCCTGCATGGGAGTGTCTTCGGTTATGAGCGGCATTTCGTCGCCTTTATGCATAAGATCGGAAACCTTTTTGAGGAAAGAACCCAGTTTGCCGCCGGGGTGCCGCTGTTTGAAATCAGTCTTGGTAAAGCCCTTACGCTCCAGCAGGGCTACAGATAAGATGTCGCCCAAAACCAAGGTGGCGGTGGTTGAAGATGTCGGAGCCAGACCCAGCGGACAGGCTTCGCCGTCGTCAGGCAGCCGCAGGAGAATGTCGCCGGCTTTGCCTAAAGAGCTTTCGGGATTTTTGGTAATGGCAATCAAAGGAATGCCATATCTTTTACAATAAATCAAAATATCTGACAATTCTTTGGATTCACCGCCGTTGGAAATGGCTACGACGCAGTCGTCTTCAGTGAGCATACCAAGGTCGCCGTGGCTGGCTTCGGCCGGGTGAACAAAGAAAGACGGCGTTCCGGTTGAGGCCATGGTGGCCGCAATCTTACGGGCAATGTGTCCGGATTTCCCCATGCCGGTAATAATAACGCGTCCTTTAGTCTTCTGCATCACGTCGAGCGCCTTGGTCAGGCTGTCATCCAGCTGATCTTCCATCATGCGCAAGGCTTCAATTTCTTTGTCTATGGTCCGTTTGGCCGAAATAATGTCCGGATTTTCTGCAGTCATTTCAAAATATCCCTTAATGTTAACACCTAAAGCGGAGAGTATTATTTAATTTAGGGAAAGGCAAGGTTTTTTTATGATTTATATCAAAAAAACGGTGTTAATTTTGCCCGCAGGGTCATAAGAAAATAGACTCAAAATAGACTCAAACGACACGGCGGCGGACCGTGCGGAAAAACATATCCTTATATGACGCGAGAGAGTCGTTCCGCGCGTTTGCCGATTCTCTGCCTTCGAATCGTCCGTGCTGCCTGGTCGAGCTTTTTAGACTCAAAAAGTGAAAAATAAATAAAAAGGGGGTTGACTATTCCTGAAGCTGAGTCTAGTATGCCGAGACTCAATTTAGAGGGAGGGTACAGGTGTGCCTTCTTACTTGTTTGAAATTGGGTTGTTTTTAATTTAATTTTAATACTTAAGGAAATTAGTGATGCCTACAATTAATCAGTTAATTCGTAAATCACGAACACCAAAAGTCAAGAGAAACAAAGTTCCGGCTTTGAAAGCTTGCCCACAAAAACGCGGTGTTTGTACAAGGGTTTATACAACTACCCCGAAAAAACCGAACTCCGCTCTGCGTAAAGTGGCTCGCGTTCGCTTAACAAACGGCTTTGAAGTAATCAGCTATATCCCTGGTGAAGGTCATAACTTGCAAGAACACTCAGTGGTGCTGATTAAGGGAGGCCGCGTAAAAGACTTGCCTGGTGTTCGTTATCATATCATCCGCGGTACCTTGGATACTCAGGGTATTGCCAAACGTCGTCAACGTCGTTCTCTGTACGGCGCAAAGAGACCTAAATAGGAGAAATAGATAATGTCACGTCGTCATAGCGCTGTAAAAAGAAACGTACTACCTGACGCCAAATACGGTGATAAAGTAGTAACCAAATTTATGAACAATGTTATGGAGCATGGTAAAAAGGCCGTTGCCGAAAAAATCGTTTATTCGGCTTTTGATATCCTTGCCCAGAAAACCAAACAAGACGCACTGAAAATTTTCAATGATGCTCTTGATAATGTAAAGCCTGTTGTTGAGGTTAGATCTCGCCGCGTCGGCGGTGCTACATATCAAGTTCCGTGCGAAGTCAGAGCTGACCGTCGTCAGGCTTTGGCCATCCGCTGGATTATTGATGCCGCCAAGAAACGTTCCGAAACAACCATGACAGAAAGACTTGCCAACGAATTGTTAGACGCTGCCGCCAATAAGGGTTCTGCCGTTAAAAAACGCGAAGATACCCACAGAATGGCCGAAGCCAACAAGGCTTTCTCTCACTATAAGTTCTAACTTTAATATAGGAAAACGAAAATGGCTCGTACACATAAGCTTGAATTGTACAGAAACATCGGAATCATGGCTCACATTGATGCCGGTAAAACAACTACTACTGAGCGTATCCTATATTATACGGGTGTTAACCACAAAATCGGCGAAACGCATGAAGGCGCCGCCACCATGGACTGGATGGAACAGGAGCAGGAGCGCGGTATTACCATTACTTCTGCTGCCACCACCTGTTATTGGAAAGGTCACAGAATCAATATTATTGACACGCCGGGCCACGTTGACTTCACGGTTGAAGTCGAGCGTTCGCTGCGCGTTCTGGACGGTGCAATTACCGTTTTTGACTCTGTTGCCGGCGTTGAACCGCAGTCTGAAACCGTTTGGCGTCAGGCTGATAAATACGGTGTTCCGCGTATTTGCTTCTGCAATAAGATGGACCGCATCGGTGCCAATTTCTACCGCTGCCTTGACATGATTGTCGACCGTCTGGGCGCCCGTCCGCTGGCTATGCAGCTGCCGATCGGTGCTGAGGCAGAGTTCCGCGGCGTTGTTGATTTGCTGACAATGAAAGCAATCATCTATACCGGCGATACGGCTGATTCTCCGATTGAAGAAAGAGAAATTCCGGCTGATTTGAAAGATAAAGCTGAAGAATATCACCACATGCTGGTTGAAACAGCCGTCGAGCAGGACGAACAGGCGATGGAAGATTACCTTGAAGGCAAGGAAATCTCTGTTGAAACCCTGAAAAAGTGTATCCGCAAAGGTACGCTGGCTCAGGATTTTGTTCCGGTATTCTGCGGAACAGCTTTCAAAAACAAAGGTGTTCAGCCTCTGTTGGATGCAGTTATCGACTATCTGCCGTCTCCGTTGGACATTCCTTCAATTGAAGGCGTTAAGCCGGGTACGGATACTGTTGAAGAAAGACATCCTGCCGATGATCAGCCTTTGGCTGCTTTGGCATTTAAAATTATGAATGACCCGTTTGTCGGTTCACTGACATTTACCCGAATCTATTCCGGTACGATGACCGCCGGTTCTTATATCTATAACTCGGTTAAAGACAAAAAAGAACGCGTCGGCCGTATGCTTTTGATGCATGCCAACAAACGCGAGGATCTGAAAGAAGCTCATGCCGGCGATATTATCGCGCTGGCCGGTTTAAAAGATACCACTACCGGTGATACGCTTTGCGATCAGGCTAAACCGATTGTTCTGGAAAACATGGAATTTCCGGATCCGGTTATTGAGTTGGCCGTTGAGCCGAAAACCAAGGCTGATGTTGAAAAAATGGGCTTGGCTTTGTCTCGTCTGGCTATGGAAGATCCGTCTTTCCGTGTTTCTTCAGACCCGGATTCCGGTCAAACTATTATTAAAGGTATGGGTGAATTGCACCTTGATATTATCGTTGATCGTTTGAAACGCGAGTTCAAGGTTGAGTGCAACGTCGGCGATCCTCAGGTCGCTTACCGCGAAACCTTTACCAAACCCTGCGATATTGAATACACCCATAAGAAACAGTCCGGTGGTGCCGGTCAGTTTGCGAAGGTTAAAATCAAGTTTGAACCGATTGAAGGTTATAACGGTTTTGAATTTGAAAATACCGTCGTCGGCGGCAACGTACCTAAAGAGTATGTCCCGGGCGTTGAGAAAGGTCTGCGTTCTGCTATGGATGCCGGTGTTATTGCCGGATATCCGGTCAGCGGCGTTAAATGTACCCTGTATGACGGTGCATACCACGAAGTGGACTCTAACGTAATGTGTTTTGAAATCGCCGCCCGCGCCGCATTCCGTGAAGGTATGCGTCAGGCAAACCCGAAACTTCTGGAGCCGGTAATGAAAGTTGAAGTCGTTACGCCGGAAGAATATATGGGTGATATCATCGGTGATCTGAACTCTCGCCGCGGCATGGTCAACGGTATGGATCAGCGTGCCAATGCCCGCGTTGTTGACGCTCAGGTTCCGCTGGCCAATATGTTTGGCTATGTAAACACGCTGCGTTCTCTGTCTCAGGGTCGTGCGCAGTTTACGATGGTGTTTGACCATTATGCGGAAGTACCTAAGGATATTGCCGATAAGGTGAAAGCAAAGAATGCTTAAAATTATTTTATAGGGATTCTAAGAGCGAAATCCGGTGCTCAAATGCTTATGTCTAAAATGTACACTTCGCTTTTCCGCTCCGTGTTTCACTCTTATTATCTCCTCTAAAATCATTTTAATTTTTATTTATAATATTAATTTTATTTGGAGTAAATCTAAATGGCAAAAGAGAAATTTGAGCGGAGCAAACCGCACTGCAACATAGGCACGATCGGTCACGTAGACCACGGCAAGACGACCTTGACGGCAGCAATTACAAAAGTATTGGCAGAAGAAGG
>CABUUO010000008.1 GCA_902494875.1 uncultured Pseudomonadota bacterium | reverse complement strand
GGCCGATATGAACGAAGAGTCCGCAAATATGCTGGCTCTGCAGACCAGACAGCAGCTGGCCATTAACTCTCTGAGTTTGGCTTCTCAGGCTGCCCAGTCGGTCCTGAAACTGTTCTGATACTTTCAATACAAATCCGTTACCTTGCTCCCGGTTTATGCTGGGAGCTTTTTTTATCCGTAAATTGTCGTAAAATTTAATATTGCTGAAATATAAATGAACTTGATTTCTGCCGTTTTTATGCTATATTAAAAAATGGTTTAGACAAAAAAGAGAGTTTAATATGCCCGATTATGAAAAATTTATGGCAGAGGTTAAATCTGCATTGGCAGAAGACAGAGATCTCAAGATAACGGCGGCAGATATTGAACATTTTTCGCCGCAACAGATTATGGATATCCGCAAAGTTATTGATGATTATAGCATTGCCTATGTCAACAAGGCATTGCGCCAGAAGCTCATTACCAAAGAAGCAGCCGATTATTTGAAAGGAATTTTTGGCAATTCTATGGAAACGACACGCAGCATTTACAAAAATGTCAGTGAAACTTTGTTAAGAAATTTCCGTCCGCATAAATTAAAACGTCTGGCCGAACTTGGCGAGGAACCGTCGCCTGATGAAATTAACGCCATTGACTTGGAAACCGGAAAAGTTGAAGAAAACACCGGCATAGACGGGCATGACAATATGAAGCGCTATAAAGAATATCGCGTTAAGCACATTACGCCGTTTACCAATATGCGTCTGACGTTTTATGACTTCCGCGACAATCCTGTTTATGTGATTATGCCCGGATTAAAAAACGTGCGCCGCGCTATTGACAAGATAAAAATGCCGGTGGTCGACAAAAAGACCGGCAAAGTAATTTCTCACGGCGGAAAATATTATAATCAGTATCAGGCTGAGGTGCAAAAGTTGCGTACGGCTTGCGGTACCGACAATGCTTTGTTTAAAAGAAAATTAAAAAAGATTCAGCTGCCGCATGAGCGGTTGAATGATGTTGTCCGTTTAACCATTACCCGCAAATATTATATGGATACGGAAGAAACGCTCAGTATTTTTTCTCAGGATCCGAAATATGGCGTCATAGAAGCCGAAACCAAAGATGCTTTTAATGCCAACAGCTCGAACAGCAAGGACTATAACGAGAAAAATTACCGTGATAAAAAAATGTTTTTGCATATGAGCGTAAAAGGCCATCCGTTTGTTGTGGAATGCCAGATAAAAATCACCAAACTTTTTGAAGGCGACATCAAAACGCATGGGATTTACGCCGGAAAGTCCAATCCCCCGTTGTCGGAAGCCGGAGACATTTTAATATCCGCCAAGCACACCGGCGATTATGGTTTGCGTTTCTGGGAAGAAAATCTGAAAAAGTATAAAGGAACCGGTGATCGGCTGATTGCCAGAAAAAACGTCTTCAAATACAAAATGGCCATTCAGAAGATTAACAAAGAATCTATCCGTGCGTATAATCTGCAGGTTTTGGACAAGGCTTTCCGTTTGGAAGATTTCAAGCAGGCCAACGGTAAAAATTTTGATGCCGAAGCCAAAAGTGTATACACCGGCAAAGATCAAAAGATATTCAAAAGCGTTGCGGATTTTATCACCAAAAACTTTATCTACCGCCCGTTCAAGGCCTATGACATGAGCAACGCTTTTAATGTGACAGATGAAGAGCTCAAGTCTTTGGGATTGTTGATTAATGCGGATCAGATGCAGGATTTTGCCGAAAGATACAGCAGTTTTATCGTTCCCAAATACAACGGCCGTATTGAAGGCAATGAAGCCCAATATTTTTCAGAAGGAGACAACCGTTTCCTGACGCAGGTTCATTTTTATCAGGATGGCTACAATGAGCGCGAGCTTGACGATGTCATTGCCGATAAAGACGAAATCGAAGCCCTGAAAGAACGCGGCTTCAAATATGAAGATCCGAGAACGGAATATATTTACAAAAGACTTGATAATAAGCGCAGAAATTATCATAATAAAAGACAACAGAGCCAAAAACACAATGCCAGACGCATGTGGGCTCAGTCTCGAAATTATGACAGATAGGAATAATAATGCGCAAATTATCTTTGGTTTTGTTAGGTCTGATGACCGCGGTTCCGCCGGCCTCGGCTCAGGATGCGGTATTGTCTTTGAGCGGAGAAATTATGGCTCCGAAACCCGAGAAGGAAGAAGAAACGCCGGCCAAAGCGGAGGAGATAGCGGCAGCCAAGTCTGAAGATAAGGGTATATTTTCTTTTCTGAATTTTCTGGATAAGAAAAAAAAGCCGGAAGTTAAGGTAGAAAGCGGTCCACAGGAGACCGTGCTTGAAAAGTTGATTCGTACGGCGGGCGAAGGTGACGTCAATTCTCAGCTCAGTCTCGGCTATATGTATTTATATGGTGAAGACGGTGTTGATGTAAACCACAAGAAGGCTTTTGAATATTATAAAATGGCAGCCGCTCAAAATGATAATGTGGCAATCAACAACTTGGGGAGCCTTTATTTCAGCGGCATCGGCACCAGAAGAAATCCGCAGCTTGCCGCGCAAATGTTCCAGAAAGCCTCGGAACTCGGCAATATTGAAGCCTCGGTCAATCTGGCTTTCTTGTATCTGGCCGGACAAGGCGTTTCCAAAGACGGCAGTGCTGCGATAGATTTGTTTATGAAGGCCTCGGCTCAGAACAATCCGACGGCAGATTTTATGCTGGGCTATGCTTATTTTCGCGGTTATGTCGTGGAACAGAACTTAAGAGAAGCCTTTGACTTGATTCGCAAAGCGGCCGATGCCGGTTACGATGATGCTCTTTTTCAGCTTTCCGAAATGTATATAAACGGCTGGGGCACGCCGCAAAACTATGGCAATGCTGTCCGCGCGCTGCGCAAAGCCGTTGATCAGGGCAATGTCGACGCCATGATGGCCTTGGGTGATGTGTTGGCTATCGGCGAAAAATATCCCCGGGATATTTACTATGCCCACGTCCTGTTCAACGTTGCTTCCGTCCGTGGTGCTGAAGGTGCGGATGAAAAGCGTAATATCCTTGAGAAGAAGCTCAAGATTGAAGAGTTGCTGCAGGCGCAGACTCAAGCGGAACAATATGTTGAAAAACCTTCGGAGCTTACGGTCTATATTCGTCAGACTTTTGGCGAAAACATCAAAGGCTATATCAGTGATGCGGTTGATGAACTGATGAAAGCCAAAGCGCCGGCGCCGAAAGAAAAGAAATAGTATCACAAAAAATCCCCCGGATTTCCGGGGGATTTTTTTAGTGTCGCTGAAACCGGATTATGCGGCTTTGTTCATTTTTTTAGCGGCAAAGCTGTTCATTGTCTCAATGACATAATCCTGAGATTCTTTATCCAGATACGGGTGCATCGGAATAGAAAGAACCGTTTTGGAAAGCTTTTCGCAAACTGGCAGGCTGCGGGTGTTCCATTTGGCATAAGCAGTCTGGGTATGAACCGGACGCGGATAATAAGCGCCGCAGGGAATGCCGTTTTCTTTCAGATAAGCCATCAGTTCGTCTCTGTCGTTACAATTGATGGTATAGAGGGCATAAGCAGACTGGCAGTTGTCAAGCACGCGCTGTTTTCTGAAATAGTCGCTCAGATTGTTGTCATAATTTTTGGCAATGGTATAGCGGTCTTTCAGTTCCTGGTCAAAAACTTTCAATTTCTGCAAAACAACGGCAGCCTGGAAAGTGTTCATGCGGCCGGTCATGCCCAGACGCACGTTGTCATAGTGGTCTTCGGGGCTCATGCCGTGAACACGGCAGGATTTGACCAGTTCGTTTTCTTCATTGCTGTTGGAGAAAACTGCGCCGCCGTCACCGTAGCAGGCCAGAGGTTTGGTTGGATAGAAAGAGGTAGCGGTCATGTCGGTAATGTTGCCGGCTTTGGTGCCTTTGTATACGGAACCATAGCTCTGGGCCGCGTCAGACAAAACTTTCATACCGTTTTTGTGCGCAATGTCCATAATGGTGTCATAGTCGCACGGAGAACCGAAAATATCAACGGCAACAACGGCTTTCAGGTTCAGTTTGCCCTCTTTTTTAACTTCTTCAATGGCTTTTTCCAAATCTTTCGGATTCATATTATAAGTGTCCGGATCAGAGTCGACGAAGACCGGGGTGGCGCCGAGCAAGGCAACGCATTCGGCCGAAGCAACAAAGGTGAAAGAGGAAACGAAGACGGCGTCGCCGGGTTTGACGTCCCAGGCCATCAGGGCCAAAGTCAAAGCATCGGTACCGGAACCGCAGGTCGAGCAGAATTTAGAACCGGAGTAATTGGCGAGCTTTTCATCCAGTTCGCGGGTTTCCGGACCCTGAGCATAGCCGCCGTGGTTCAAAATGGTTTTGAAAGCGTTAAGAAAATTTTCCTGTCCGATAATTTTCTGAGAAGCCTGAACGTCAAAAAGATTAATCGGTTTTGAAGGTTTGTTTGTCATATAAATCATCCTCTATTGTTGTTTTAACTGAAGATGATACTATGTTAAAACATTGCGGAAAGCAAAACACAAAAGGTTTCAGAGCTGTAACAAAAATCAGGACGGCTCGGTGTTTCCGGCGGTTACGGCATAAGAGACGATCCTTTCGCCGTCAAACCGGTGTATATAATATCCGGCCTGACGTTTAAAATCCTGCATATCTTCAACCGGACGGAAATCATAATGCGCTTCCCAGTTGGCGCTGAACGAGGCAACGATTGGCACGCCGGCAATCGTGCCGTGAATGCCGTTATGCACGTGTCCGCAGGCCACCAGCTTTACCTTGTTCCGGTGGCGGCTGATAATCTCGTTGAATTTGTCGCACCAGGGCTGCCGGGTTTTGATGTCGAAAAAGTTCAGCCCGGCGTTGACGGTGAATTGGTGTACCATAACCACGGCGGGTTTGCCGTTGTCGTCTGCCAGTTGTTTTTCCAGCCACTGCAGCTGACTGTCGTCAACACAGCCTCCGGCCGCGTCTTCCATGAAGCTGTCCAGCGCGATAAACCGCAACGGAAAATTGTCGCAGACGTAATCCAGCCGCTTATCATGTTCGGGCAGCGGATGTTCGGGAGCATATTGTTTCAGTGCGGCAATGAGTTTTTCAGAATTGTCATGGTTGCCGGTGATGCACAAAAAAGGCGTCTCAAGTTGTTTCAGCATTTGAAAGACGGGACCGTAATCTGAAAAGCCGCGGTTGATAAGGTCACCCGTAACCATAATGACGTCGGGTTTGACATCTTGTTTTTTTATGCTGTCAAGAACGTGCCGCAGGCGTTTAATGCCTTTTTCTCCCTGATAAGAGTAGTGCAGATCGGAAATATGAAAAATGAACATGGCTGAACTCCTTAAAATCCAGGCTGAGTATACATACGCTGAGGTTAAATATTCTCTAATTTAATTATTGATTTCAATTTATTTAATGTTATATTACTAAAAAAATGAAATTCCAACATACAGTAGGTGTGACTTGACTATAAAAACGCGCTTGTTTTCCCTTCTTTCTTCGGTAATGATTTTAACCACGGCCTGTGCGACAAGTTCGGCCGCAAACAGCCATGAACATGAAGACGGGTTGGAAAGCTTTAACCGTGCCATGTTTACTTTTAACTATAACCTTGACAAATATGTGTTAAAACCGGTTGCCAAAGGTTATCGTGCCATTACCAACCAAGATGTCAGAAACCGTGTCAGCAGCGCTATCTCCAACATTAAGGAGCCGGTTTCTGCCGTAAATCAGCTGTTGCAGGGAGAACTGCTCCAGTCCGGAATTTCCGTCAGCCGTTTTGTCATTAATACGACGCTGGGTTTGGGCGGAACGTTTGACGTCGCGACCGGTTGGGGGCTGAAAGGCCGTCAGGACAACTTTGAACGCACGCTGGCCAGATGGTGCGTTAAGGATGGTCCTTATATCGTTTTGCCGTTTTTAGGACCGACCACGCCGCGCGCTTTGGTTGGTACGACGGTTGACGGTTTTACCTCTCCCGTATACTGGCTGACGGACGGTTCTCATGAAGACGGTATCTATGCCTACGGCGCTTATATCGGTATTAAAACCATTGTCGCCCGCGAAGCGGCGCTTGATATCGGCGATGACTTGGAGCGCAACTCCGTAGACTTCTATACGACCATGAAATCGGCTTACCTGCAGAACAAGAGTGATATGGATACCTGTTATAACCAGGGAAATGTTGGTGCCGCGTATGATTTTGACTTCGGTATAGAAGATGAAGACGAAACCTATAACGAGATGGAAACAGAATAAATTTCTCAAAATCCAGGAGTAAGATAAATGAAGAAAAGTGTTTTTGCCGCAATTTTAGCCTCTGTTTTTCTTTTTGCAACCGGAGCCAGAGCCGATGTTGACGTCGCCAAGGCCGATGCGTTTGTTCAAAAAGTAACCAATGAAGGCATTGAAGATATTATCAATGCCAATGTTCCGCAGAAGGTAAAGGACGAGCGTTTTGAAAAACTGTTTAACAGCGCTCTGGATTTGGACTTCATCGGCCAGTTTGTTTTGGGGCGTTATTGGAAAACAGCTACGCCCGAACAGCGTAAGGCTTTTATAAAAGTGTATCGCGAACTGAACATTAAAACCTGGTCGGCTCGTTTTGACGAGTTCAAAGGCAAAAATTTCAAATTTGTCGGTTCCACGCCGTCAAATTCCAAAAATCAGGTGTTTATCAATTCTACCGTAGCCATGGGTGAGGGCGAGCCGGCCAAAGTGGTTTGGCGCGTAAAACAAAATGGCAGCACGTTTAAAATTGTCGACATCATTATTGAAAACGTCAGTCTGGCAATTACGGCCCGTAATGAATATTCCGCCTTTATCAAAAACAATGCCGGCGGGATTGATGCCCTGATTGCCGATTTGCAGAAGAAAGTGAAAGCGCCGGTCAAACCGGCCGGAAAATAAATTCCGAAAATACAACCTCCGCAAGACTGCGGAGGTTTTTTTTGACTTACAAAAAATTAAACAATCGCCTTTATGCTGTTGATATAGGCTTCTGCAATAAGGAGATGAAAATGAAACGGTTTTATAAAGATGCTGTTGTCGGAGTGCTCGCTTCGCTTCTGATTGTAGGCGGCTATGCTTGTTATGATTATATGAACAATCTTCCGGAGCCGGATTATCGCATTACTACGCCGGTGCCGCCCTATGATTTCTCTTCCCTGCCGGAGCGCAAGACCATAAATTATAATGGTAAAGAAATTAACGAAAAAGAATTTACCCGCGTTTTGGTTTTGGATACTTCCTGTGACCCCTATGACCCCCGTCGCAATGGTATTTATGCCTCGAAAGTTATTGGTAATTCTCCGTCGAAATATGAAAGTCTGCACTATTTTGACTTTAATAATGATGGTTTCTGGGAAAGGGTTCCGACTTTGCGCTGGGATGCAAATTGGATTTTGGCGTATAATGATAAAGCCGAAGATTTTACGCCGGGTGATATCATCGGCACCTATTTTTCTGCTCGGCGGCCGGATGACGGTTCGGCATTTTCGCTGTTGAAATATCTCAATGATAATAAAGACGAAATTACCGAAACAAGCCCTGTTGCCGGCAAATTAAAACTAATAAATCAGCACGGAACGGATATCAATGTCTATAAAAACAGTTTGCAGCCGCTGAGCAATGAAATAAAACTTCCGCTGAAACTCAAGATCATTCCGCATCGGGAAGTTACCAAAGAAGGCAATGTCCTTGGTGATTATATTGAAGTAATACTCAAAAAAGGTGTGAAATCAAAAATTCAAGAAGTATGGCTCTACACCGATCCCGGTATGAACGGTTATTATCCGCCGATACCTGTTACCGATGAAGAAATAAAAACTCTGCCCGACATCAAAGGCTACGGAACCTTATATTCATTGCATGAGGCCATGCAGCAGGACACGTCCGGACAGCTGAAAAATAAGGTGCGGAAATATCTGGCCGAACCGAACTACTTCATTCGTCGGCAGCTGCTTCTGGATATTCTTTATCTTTGGGCCGGCTGTCAGAATGCAGATCCGCGCAGCCGTCTTTCCGAAAACGGCAAAAACTATATCGGCGATGCCCGCAAACAGTTCTTTATTGAAAAGGTCATGGGGCAGCCGTTCATAGGAACCCACACCGGCAAAGAAGAAACGGCGGCGCCGCATCATGCTTCCGTATTTTATCTGCTGGATTCGTTTAATAAATATGCCGACCATGTTGGTTTACGCTTGTCTTTCAGTGGTGTTCTGAAGCCGGTTTTTATGGCTGCCGGCAGCCGGAATGGCGAAATATTTCAATGGATGATTGATAAAATTATCTTAAATGAATCCATTTGGGGTGAGCCGAAGATAAATAATAAGGCTGTAACAGATTCGATAAAAGCGTTTTATACACAAAACGGAGAGCTCCAAACCAAGTTGATGCTCCATGAGCTTTATAACATCTTAAAATTAGCAAAAGAAGTTGACTTGTATCACGCACTGCGCCGCAGCGGCGTCATTGCGCCCGGTATTGATATGAAGGACTTTGGTCACTTTGTGATTGAAGGTGACGCCAATGGTGAAAATCTGTATGGTACCAAAGGCAATGATATTTTCATCGGCCGTGACGGTAATGATGCTTTTCTCGGCAAAAAGGGAGACGATGTTTATATCTTTGATTTATACGAAGGCGATAACGTGATTATTGAAGAAGGCGGAAACGATACAATTGCTTTCGGTGCCGGCATAAAACCCGAAAACATAGACCTGTCTCTGAACGGCAAAGACCTTCTGATTAAGATAAACGGCGGTGAAAGCGGCAGCATTCACATTCGCGATTATGCCGCAGCTGACCGATACAAGGTCGAAAATTTGCTGTTTGCGGACGGTTTGCGTCTGGATGTCGCCTCAATGCTTTCTCCTGAATAAAAAAACGGATATCGGGACGGGTATATTTTTTTGTAAAAATGAACCCCGGCAAAACGCCGGGGTTTTTATAAGTCGCTTCAAAATGCTATTTCTTTTTGGAATTCATATATTTTTCCAGCCAGTGAATATTATATTGGCCGTCAATGAATTCTGCCTGGGAAATAATTTCCTGATGCAGCGGAATGGTGGTCTTAACCCCCTCTATGACAAACTCTTCCAGAGCGCGGCGCAGACGCATCAGCGCGGCGTTGCGGGTTTTGCCGTGAACGATGAGTTTGGCAATCATGCTGTCATAATAAGGAGGAATGCTGTATCCGGAATAGATTTCGGAATCAACGCGAACGCCGAGACCGCCGGGAGCGTGCCATTCGGTAATCTTGCCCGGCCATGGGGCAAACGTTTCCGGGTCTTCGGCATTAATACGGCATTCAATGGCGTGTCCGCTGAACTGAATGTCTTCCTGCGAGTAGCCGAGCGTTGCACCGCTGGCGATGCGGATTTGTTCTTTGACAATGTCAATGCCGCTGATTGCTTCCGTAATCGGATGTTCCACCTGCAAACGGGTGTTCATTTCCAGAAAATAAAACTTCCCGTCTTCATACAAAAATTCCATGGTACCGGCATTGTTATAGCCGAGAACTTCGGCCGCATGGCGGGCAATCTCGCCGATTTCGGCGCGTTGTTTCTGGTTCAGTGCCGGAGAGGGGGTCTCTTCAATCACTTTCTGATGGTTACGCTGGATAGAGCAGTCGCGCTCACCCAAATGAACCACATGACCGTAATTGTCTGCCAAAACCTGCATTTCAATATGGCGCGGCTTTTGCAGATATTTTTCCATGTAAACGACATCACTCGGAAAAGAAGCTTTGGCTTCGGCTTTGGCCATCGTGTAAGCTTCCTTCATTTCCTCGTCGTTAAAAGCGGTTTTCATGCCTTTGCCGCCGCCGCCGTCCTTGGCTTTGACGATAACAGGATAACCGATTTTGTTGGCCCATTCAATGGCGTGTTCGACACTTTCCAAAGCCGGAGAACCCGGAACAACAGGAAGTCCGGCGCGGATGGAAGCTTCGCGGGCGGTGATTTTGTCGCCCATCATCCGCATGGTTTCGGGTTTGGGGCCGATAAAGGTAATACCGTGTTCCTCCACCATTTCGGCAAAGTCGGCGTTCTCGGAAAGAAATCCGAAACCGGGATGGATGGCGTCGGCGCCGGTAATATGCGCCGCGGAAATGATGGCAGATTTGTTTAGATATGAATCGGTCGAGCGGGCCGGACCGATGCAGACGGCTTCGTCGGCCAGACGAACGTGCATGGCGTCGGCGTCCGCCTCAGAATGCACGGCAACAGTGCGGATACCCATTTCGCGGCAGGCGCGGTGGATTCGCAGGGCAACTTCACCTCGGTTGGCAATCAATACTTTTTCAAACATATTTTCATCCTAAAAAGTTTTAGTGAAATTTGATTTATTCAATAACAACCAATGGTTCGCCGTATTCAACCGGGTCGCCTGTGGCAACCAGGATTTTGGTTACTTTTCCGCCTTTGTGCGCCTTGACGGGGTTGAAAGTTTTCATGGCTTCAATCAGGCATACCGTGTCGCCTTCGGAAACGCTGTCACCGACTTTGACATAATCCGGAGAGTTCGGATCGGCAGACAGGTAAACAACGCCGACCATCGGAGATTTGACGGTTCCCGGGTTTTTGGAATAGTCTTCGTCGCTGGCGGCGGGCAGGGCAGCGGGTGCTGCCGGAGCCGGCAGCGGTGCCATCGGAGCGGCAGGCAGGGGCTGAGGAACCGGAGCAAATGCGGGAACCGGTGCAACGCTGACTTCGCGGGTCAGGCAGATTCTGCAGGTTTCGTCTTCATATTCCAGTTCGGTCAGATTGCTTTTATCCAGAATTTCAGCAAGCTTGCTGATAACTTTTGTATCCAATGGATTTGCCATATTAATTCTCTTTCTTAAAATTAAACAAAATACGCTTATTCATACCGCCGATTTCGGAAAAACACAACAAAAATAATCATTTTTGCATAAAATATTCAGTTTTTTTAGCAAAAACGGAGCTTTTTTGCATATTTTTACAAAAGCGGCCGGCAGTTCCGAAGCGAGGTTGTAAAAATGTTTAAAATTGTAGTTTTAGTTTTAGAAAAAAGTGGCACATTTTTTGCATTGAATAGTGTAAAACAAATTTTAGGGAGATATTGTTATGGTTTTAAGCGCATTTATGCCCTCTGTCACCGGTATGGAGGCTCAGTCTCATGCTTTGGCGCAGGTCAGTACGAACTTGGCCAACATGACGACCGTTGGTTATAAAACCAATGATACGCTGTTTTACACGATGCTGGGGTCTCAACCGGCGGTCAAAAGCAACCAAAGCGGTTTGTCTTCGTCCCGGGTGGATATTGCCGGCGTTGGTTATTATGACCGTACCAACGTCAGCAGTCAGGGTATCGTTTCAAACAGTTCCGGCAATTATGATGCAGCCATTAATGGCACCGGAAACGCGTTTTTCGTCTTGAAAGACCGCTATACCAATGACACTTATTATACTCGTGCCGGCGATTTTACGACGCAAACGACCAACGGCAATGTCTATCTTGTGTCCAAAAACGGTTTGCGCGTTCAGGGTTTTCCGGCTTTGGAAGACGGAAGTTTCGGTTCTTCTTTGGAAGATATTATGATTAAATATCCCGAAAAAATGCCTTCGACGCCGACTACCGAGGCTCAGATTACCTCCAATGTGCCGGCCACCGGAGTTGACACCAGCAGTTATGGCATCACCGTATACGGCCCCAACAATGACGGTCGTACCATGAATATGGTTTTTACCAAAGTTGAGGGCAAGACCAACACTTGGGATGTTACGTTCACGGTGGAAGACGGAACCGTAACCACCTCTGAACCGATTGAAGCGGTTTTTAATCCTGACGGTACGCTTTTGTCGCCCAAAGATTTTAACGTTACCGTCAATTGGGATGACGGAAGTTCCAATAATGTTGCCATGAATATTGAAAACATGACGCAGTATGACGGCAGCAGCGGCATCACAAACGTTAAGCAGGACGGTGCTCCGGGCGGAAACTTTTTAAGCAGTTCCATCGGAGAAGGCGGGATTGTTATCGCCAAATACAGCAACGGTAAAACTTTAAATATTGCCAAATTAGGTGTCGCGTCTTTTCAGGCTCCGGACAATCTGACGCCGATTTCCGGAACTTTGTTTGAAGCCAATGCCGACAGCGGTGCCATCACTTATCCTGAAGACAATTATGTCGTTCCTCAGGCATTGGAACAGTCAACAGCTTCGGCGGAAACGGAATTCAGCAAACTGATGATTGTGCAGAGGGCTTATGCGCTGAACTCAAGCTCATTTACCGTCAACGATGAAATGTTGCAGATTGTGGTAAACCTTAAGACCTAACAAAAAAGCCCGCCGTTTATGCGGGCTTTGCTTTTTTGCAGTTAAGAAAAATAAGGGTGTGGCATCATTTTTTTGTAATCATGTTGCAAGGGAGCCGGCTTTTCTTTTTTTACAAAAGATTTGTATGCTTTAAAGCGTCCAATGCTTTCCCGCATTTGCTCTTTCATCTGAAAATAGTTAATTTTCTGATGCCTTTTTTTACTCAAAAGAAAGAGCGTTTGCAAGAAAATTTCCCAACATTTCATTTGTTTGATATTTTTCGGACAATTTTTTTTAAAACGCTTCATCTGCTCTTCGTTTTCAGGCAGATTGGCATAAATATCACAGAGCGTAGATACCGCTCTTGCAAATATAGCCTGATTATACTTCAAATTCTGAAACAGATATTGAGGATAATTTTGCCGCCTTCTCTCATCCAAATCGGCAATTTCCGGAACAACGGTTGAAGGGTTCATTGCCAAACAGATTGGAAAAAAGAGCTCAATTTCTTTTTGGTAGAAATGCAGCAAAGTACCAAAAGAATCTAGAGGTTTGTCAGGTTTGGTAACCGCCGCGCAATCCCAATCAATATAAGCTTCCATTAAATGCTTGATCTTACTTTGTTTCGGACATCCGACATGGTGTGGTTGAAAATAACGATGCAGTCTCTGCGTGTCACTTTCTTGCAATCCGGGAATAAGATACAGAATGGGTTTTTCCCAATCATGAAAAACACCTCGGAGTGAATACTTTCCTGTCAAATAATGTTCTCTCTCCAAAAAGGCCAGTTTGTGTTCCAGTGTATAAGCCACGGAGGGCAGACGCCAAGGGCCGTCCGGATTCCATTTTTCACTCTCTTTTGCCAGAATTCTTCTTAAACTGCTTTGTAATAATTTTACAGCCATAATGATATAAATAAAAAAATTAAACAATCCTTTGTTCTATAGGATGAAAATGAAAATTAAGCAAGCTGTTTTAAGTTAAGGCATATAAGATTTGGAATTTAACCATAAAAAAACGACTGCAAATGCAATCGTTTTTTTATAGTGATTAAAGACATTATCTTCCTTGCAGTTGTGTAGCACAGTAAGCGGCATAATCCTTGTTGATTTCGCCTATGTTGTCTCTGAACGGAGACTTTACCGATTTCGGACGTTCCGTGGTTCCGCGCGCGCGTCCGACGGCGGCTAGTTTACTGCGATGGTCAACCATCTCCCATTCTTTCTTTTGGGTTGGATCCATAAGAACGCCTCCGTTTGAAAGCGGAACACCGAGTTCGTCTCTGGCAAAGCCAAGCTGATTTTCCAACTGACGGGCGATTTCTGGATCTTTAGTCAGGATAAATTCATCGCCCATATTGGCCATAGCTGCATAAACCCCGTTATTGGAACCGGTCATGCCGACAACGGATCTGCCGTTATTGTTCAATTGAGAATACGCGCTCATCTGACGGTCTATGGCCTCGAAATCGTTCATTGTTCCTTTAATGACCTGGCTGGTACCGTTGCCGGCTACGGCGAATTCAAAGTTTTTCCATGTCGAACCGCCAAAGTTTAATTGGGGATTTTCTTTTAAATTTCCGTTATTGTCATAGGAATCGGCAATTTTAAGCGAAGGTCCGTTACGATGAACCACCATATATGATTCTTTGTCAAAACCCATTTCGTCAAGAACCTCCGACAATGATTTTTTTTGGCATTGATTGCCGTGCAGCATGTCCCAAGCTTCTATATCCTTCATGTTTATTCTCCTTTGCAAATAATATATTATCATAGTATCAGATATGGTTTTTTTTGTCAATCTATGAATTTATTTCCTAAAAAAGCCGGAAAAATAATAGTTATGCAGGCAATGCTTTTGGACAAAATGTGTCGACTGCTGCCTTAAGTTTTTTATTATGCTTGTCTGGATAATATTAAAAAAGTCATAAATTTGTCTAATTTGTCTTGTCAAAAATAAAAGAATATGCTACACCAATTCCTGTACACATAGAGTTAATTCACAATTATTAACCTAAATTTTTAACTTATGAAAAAAATCATGTTTACTGCTTTCGCAGCAGTTGTGAGTGTTGCAGTTTTTACTGCCTGTGGCAATGGTTCCTCTTCGGCTTCAAAGGTTTCAGAGGAAAAAGTGAACGGAACCGCCTATGTTATCACTAAGACAACGGATGAAACCGGGAAGGTTATCTTCGGCGTCAAAAGAGGAGAAACTCAGGTCATTCCCAATCATTATGCCTCAATGTCTTATACCCGGGGTTATTTTCTGGCAGATTATGACGACACGATGGCCGGTGTAAATCTGAAAGGAAAAACGCTTCTGGATCCGCAGAGCGGAGAGGCAGTCATAACCTGTGACAGTATCTCTTTCAATGAAGAGGGCGGTTATTTCCTCGGACAGAGCAAACAGTCTGGCACTGCGTTGTTCTATCCCAAGAACAAAGTCGGCTTTTATGCTTTGCGCGATTACGTCATCTCGGGCAGTATCGTGCTGGCAAAGACTTACGAGGGCTGGGGAGCTTATCGCAACACTGCGCCGAACGACACAATCATCGCGCCCAACGACTATGCAAAGATGGTATTGTTGGATGATGGTAAAAAGGTTGAGTTTCTGGTTCCCTATGAGAAGGGAAGCTGGCTCAAGCTTGATGCTAAGGATGAAGGCGTAGAACTTCTTACTGCCAGACAGGCTGGAAAGCTGAAAGGCTGGCAAAGAGATGCTGAAGCCTTTGTGATTAAGAAGTAAGTTTTAATTCTCATAATTTCCCTTGTTCCGCCGCGAGCCGAACGAGGGATTTTTTTTGCTTTTTTGTCTGTAAAATCTTGTTCGTCTTATCGAATAAGGATGGCGTAGCCATCAGCGATGAGATTAGAGGGACAAGCAGGGTCCGTCCCCAAGAGGAGAAGCTTTAGCGCACTCCGATTGGCCAGAGCACAAAAAAACCGTCTTTAAAAGACGGTTTTTTAATGGTGCTCGGGGACGGGATCGAACCGCCGACACGAGGATTTTCAGTCCTCTGCTCTACCGACTGAGCTACCCGAGCATCAGCCAACGAAAAAGCTTATAAAGCATATTTTACATATTGTCTAGTACAATTTTTATTGTTGTGCTCATTTTTTTTTGCAGGTATAAAAAAAGTCCCGTCTCAAACGGGACTTTCAGATTGCCGTATATCGGTTTTATTTGGATTTTTTCTTAGACGTCAATACAATCTGCGGCATTTTTTTTGTCGTAGAAGATTTTTTGGTTGCAGAAGAAATCTTGGCAGCGCAGCTGGAAGTTTTTTTGGTTGTTTTGCCTTTGCTGCTCAAAGAAGCCATATTGTTGAGCTGGTTGATGGCGGCATTCCAGTCCTGCAGGCTGGTGTTGGTCGGGCAGCCGTTGTTTTTCCAAATATAGTAAGCCGCCTCACGAATTGCATTTTCATTAAAATTAGTCATTATAAAATCTCCGATAAAATAAAAGAACCATAAAACAATCTAGAATTGAAATATTAAAAAAGAATTAGCATTTTGAAAAATATAAAAAATTTCTTGCTAGAAGAATTTTATTTATTAGTCTGAATAACAGAATATAAAAAAACGCCGGCATTGACCGGCGTTTTTCTTTGCATATTGCGGACTATCTGTCCATACTCGGCATTTTGGCCTCTTCAACCAGAGCTTTCACAAAGTCGTCAAGCTTCATGACTTCCTGTTTGTCGGAACCGATTCTGCGAACCGTGACCGTACCGTTTTCCTTTTCCTTGGCGCCGACGACGGCAATGACCGGAATCTTGGTAAGCGAGTGTTCGCGGACTTTGTAGTTAATCTTCTCGTTTCTGAGATCGGCTTTGGCATACAGACCGGCCGCGCGGAGCTTTTTAACCACCTCTTCGGCATAGTCGTTCATCTCGCTGACAATCGGGCAGACCACAACTTGCTCCGGAGACAGCCACAGAGGCAGTTTTCCGGCATGGTTTTCAATCAAAATGCCGAGAAAACGTTCAATTGAACCGAACAGAGCGCGATGCAGCATAACCGGCTGATGCTTCTCGCCGTCTTCGCCGATATATGAGATGTCAAAGCGCTGAGGCAGGTTCATATCCATCTGCACGGTGCCGCACTGCCATTCGCGGCCGATGGCGTCTTTAAGAATAAACTCCAGTTTCGGACCGTAAAAAGCGCCTTCGCCGGGGTTGATTTCATATTCGTAGCCGTTGTGTTCAAGCGCGTTGGCCAGAGCTTTTTCGGAAATGTCCCAAACCTCGTCGGAACCGATGCGGTAAATGCTGTCGGGACGGGTTGAAAGGTAGATTTTAACGTCATCAAAGCCGAAGTCTTTGTAGATGTCCAAAATCAGCTTAATGGTCTTGACGCATTCTTCTTCCATCTGCTCCAGCGTGCAGAAGATGTGGGCATCGTCCTGGGTAAATTCGCGGACGCGCATCAACCCCATCAGCGAACCGGAAGCTTCATAGCGGTTGACCATGCCGAACTCGGCCATGCGCAGCGGCAGGTCGCGGTAAGACTTAATACCTTGTTTGTAAACCAGCAGACCGCCCGGACAGTTCATCGGCTTGACGCAGAACTGTTTGTTGTCCTCGGTTTTGCCGGAGTAGTTGTGAGCCCCGTATTTGTCCCAGTGGCCGGAAGTCTCCCACAGGCAGCGGTCCATAATCCGCGGCGTTGCAACTTCAATATAGCCGTTGTTTTCCTGTCTGCGGCGCATATACTCAATCAGCTTGCGGTAGATCTTGTATCCCTTGTCGTGCCAGAAGACGGCGCCCGGCGCATATTCCGGTTCAAAGTGGAATAAGTCCATTTCCCGGCCGAGTTTGCGGTGGTCGCGCTTGGCCGCTTCTTCCATCATGTCAAGATAGGCCTTGAGGTCTTTTTTGTCGGCCCAGGCCGTAGCGTAAATACGCTGCAGCATTTCCTTGGTTGAATCGCCGCGCCAATATGCGCCGGCAACTTTCATCAATTTGAAGGCATCGCCGATTTTTCCGGTGGAAGGAACGTGCGGGCCGCGGCACAAATCCGTAAAGCTGCCCTGACGGTACAGCGAAATCGTCTCGCCTTCGGGCAGATCCTCGATAATCTCGGCTTTATAATGCTCGCCCAGATCTTTGAAAAATTTAATGGCCTCATCGCGCGGCATGACAATGCGTTCGAGTTTTTCGTCGCGTTTGACGATCTCGTGCATTTTGGCTTCGATTTTTTCAAAATCGTCGGTCGTGAAAGGTTCTTTGCGCGCAAAGTCATAATAGAAACCGTTTTCAATGGCTGGGCCGATTGTGACCTGAACGTCTTTCCACAGTTCCTTAACCGCCTGAGCCATAACGTGTGAGCAGGAATGACGGATAATTTCCAAACCTTCCTTATCCTTGCCGGTGATGATAGTCACGGTTGCGTCGGTAGTGATAGGAGTGCTCAGATCTTGTGTCTTTCCGTTAACATTAATCGCCAAAACTGCTTTGGCCAGGTTAGAACTAATCTTATTGGCGACGTCAAAACCGTTGACCCCGCTTTCCATCTCTAATTTACTGCCGTCAGGCAATTTAATCGCAACCATATTAAATATCCTTATTTAAAATTCATTTAGTTTTTGTTTTGCGGCTTTTAAGGCTGCCGCAGCCTCAGGCATAATAATATCTTTTGTCAAAAAACTCAATCTAATCTTTCATCAGCTCGTTGTAAACGGCAATGGTCTTGTTGCACATCAGCTCGCGGGTAAAGTTTTCCCGCACGTTTTTAATCGCGGCCTTGCCGATTTTGTTTTTTTCGGCGTCGGACAGGTTAAGCGCCCAGTCCAGCGCATCGGCCAGCGCCTGCGGATCGTCATATTGATACAGTTTTCCGGTAACGCCGTCTTTGATTGTGTCTAATGAACCGCCGATGTTGGAGGCGACGACAATCTTGCCCATGGCCTGTCCCTCAACCGAAATGCGGCCGAAAGCTTCCGGCTCGATAGCGGTTGACAGCACCACGTTTGACACCATCATCAAAGCCGGAACGTCGCTGTAACGGCCGAAAAATCCGATGCGGTTTTCCAGATGGTATTTGCGCGTCAGCTTTTGCAGGTAGTCAAAATATTTTTGGCGGCCCTGATTGTCTCCGGTAATGATACAGTAATAGTTCTGGTTTTTCATCTTGGCCAGGGCTTCAATCAGAATATGCTGTCCTTTCCAGCGGGTAACGCGTCCCGGCAGCAGAATAACCGGCTTGTCCTCGGCGATGTTATATTCTTTTATTTTGTTGATCATGCGTTCCTGCGTCACGGCTTCCGGCGCAAAGCGTTCAATGTCGGCGCAGCGGTGAATCAGGCGCAGTTTGTCTTCGGCAGCTTTGTAGTTTTGAAGCACGTGATTCTTGATGTGGTTTGAAATTACGATGATTCTTTCACCCATGGTCATAATTTTGTTATAGGCCTTTTTTATGCCCCAGGGGCCGAGGCCATAGGTGCCGTGAAACGTGGTCATGTAATGTGCGCCGGCGCGTTTGGCCGCCAGATAGGCGCTCCAGGCCGGCGCCCGGGAGCGAGCGTGAACGATGTTGACGCCGTTTTCGCGGATAAAGGCTTCCAGCTTTTTGGCGTTTTTCAGAATAACCAGAGGATTTTTGCTTTTTAAGGGCAGGGTAAGGTGCGGCACCTTGGCTTTGTCCAGTTCGTAAACCATGCGTCCGCCTTTGGAAGCCACAAAGTTTTTAATGCCCTGTTTTTGCATCGCCTGAGCGATTTCGACCGTGCCGAGCTCGACGCCGCCGGTTTCCAGCTCCGGCAAAACTTGCAGCACCACCGGGTTTTTGTCTTTACCTTTTCCCATTTTTTTACTAAAATCCCTTTCAAAATTTATGATATCCGGAGCCGACTAATGCAAACTCACACGTTTATCTCGCAATTTACAACTAAATTTGAATACATCCAAGCAAAAACTTCTGAAACTAACAAAAATAGCCCCGATTTGAGCGTTGTATACATTCACGGGCTTAATTCCGATCCCTGGGGACGGAAACCCGAAGAGGTGAAAGCGTTTTGCCTGAAGCATAATCTGTCTTTTTTCCGATTCGAACTGGCCGGACACGGTTCCGATTCCGCCAATTTTGAAAAAGTGAATTTCAACGATTGGAAAAAACAGGTTTTTGAGGTCGTTGATACCATGGTTGAGGGACGGATTTTGTTCGTCGGTTCTTCTCTCGGCGGCTGGCTGAGCCTGCTCGCCGCCCGTGACCGTCCGGAGCGCGCGGCCGGTGTCGTCGGGCTGGCTCCGGCGCCGGATTTTACTTATGACATGGAACGTTTTGTTTTGACCGACGCCCAAAAGGCCGAACTTTCGCGCGGACGTCTGGTGTTTCCGATGAAAGATTACTCTTACGTCTTCACCCGGGAACTGTTTGAAACCGCCAGGGAAAACCTTCTGTTGGAAGCGCCTCTGGCCATCCGTTGTCCGGTGCATATCCTGCACGGCACCGAAGATAAAAATCTGGATCCGCAAAAGCCTTTCCGGCTGTTGAAGTGTCTGGAAACCGAAGACGTCGTTCTCAAGCTGCTCAAGGGCGCCAATCACCGCCTCGGCCGTGACGTTGACATTGCCGAACTGCATAATTCTCTGGCTGCTTTTTTATAATACCTTGAATTAGTATCGCCGCCCATTATTTAAACCTTAAGACAATAATCTCAAAGTTTTAAGGGCATCGGGTTATGCAAAATGAAGTCGGAAAAAAAGTTTATTCAAAGCTGTTGATCGTTTTGGCCGTTCTGGCGGCGCTTCTGGTTTATCTTTATGCCTCAAGCGCGCCGGCCCAAAGCCGCGAAAGCGCGGAAATCCCGTCATATAACGCAATTCCGGTCAATCCCCGAAAGGTTGCGGTTTCTGACAGTTTCGTCGGCTATGTGACGCCGATACATTCGGTTGCGGTCGTCCCTTACATTAACGGCTTTTTGGAGCGGATATTGGTAGAAGGCGGGCAGGAAGTAAAGGCCGGAGATACGCTCATTATCATTAGGCAGGATGAATATAAGGCCCGTCTGGATGCGGCCAAGGCTCAGGTGTTGCAGGCTCAGGCCAACTTCAACAATGCCAGACTTTATTATAATCGTATTAAAAAAGCCGGTGCCCGCGCGGTCTCCAAAACCGAATTGGACAACGCCAAAGCTTCGTATCTCTCTGCCGAAGCTGCTTTGGCTCAGGCTAAGGCCGACCGTGACCTGGCGCAGGTCAATTTTGACTATACCGTCATCAAGGCGCCGATTGACGGCATCGTCGGCAATGTCAGTCTTACCAAAGGCGATTATGTTTCTCCGGGATCGCAGGCTCTGTTGAAAATTATCCAGTATAATCCGATTCGCGTGGTTTTTTCCATTACCGATAAAGATTATCTTGCCCGTATGGGAGCGGATCCGTCCGGCCTTTTTGCCGGAAACAAAATTAAGCTGCGTCTGGCCGACGGGAACGTTTTTGCCAAGGAAGGAACCTTTCGCTTTACCGGAAATGAGATTGATCGTCCGACCAGTTCTCTCTCTGTTTACGCGGATTTTGAGAACGCGGACCGGAAGCTGCTGGCTAATGCCTATGTCGATGTCCTGATAGAACGGGATTACGACGACGGCATTTTGCTGCCGCAGACCGCAATCAGCATGGAAGCAAAGGGAAATTATGTTTTTGTCGTCAGCCGCGGCGTTCTGGAAAAGAAGGCGGTTGACATCATCAGCAATACCGGAGGCAGTTATCTGGTGAAAAACGTTTTTGCGCCCGGAGATTATGTCGTAACCGACAAGATCAGCCGCTTTGCGCCGGGACAGAAAGCCCGGGTCCGGGTTGAGGGTCAGGTCCGGCAGCTTCAAACCGCGGAGAAAAAATAATGTTTTCGGAATATTTTATTGATAAGCCCCGTTTTGCCGGCGTCGTTTCCATCGTCATGGTTTTGCTGGGGCTGTTGGCCGTGGCCGTGCTGCCCGTTTCCCAATATCCGGAAATCACGCCGCCGCAGATTGTCGTTCAGGCCAATTATCCCGGCGCCAATGCCGAAGTTTTGGTCGATACGGTGGCTGTGCCGATTGAAAACGAAATCAACGGCGTGGAAAATATGCTCTATATGTCTTCCACTTCCGATGACAGCGGACAATATACGCTGACCATTACTTTTGACATCGGCACGGACCCGGACATTGCGCAGGTAAAGGTGCAAAACCGGCTGCAGCAGGTCACCTCGCAGCTGCCCGATATCGTTAATCAGGAAGGGTTAAGCGTCAAGACCCAGAATCCGAATATTCTGGGCATGATGGTTCTGCGTTCGCCCGGCAATACTTATGATGACTTGTTTCTGAGCAATTATGCCTATAATAATCTGCAAAATCCGCTGGCCCGCGTCGACGGTATCGGCAACGTTCAGGTTTACGGTCCGCAGTATTCGATGCGCATTTGGCTCAATACAGATCGCCTGACCTCGCTTGGTTTGGACTCAACCAGTGTCTATAATGCCATTTCCACGCAGAATGTCCAGGCCTCGGTCGGGACCATCGGCGCCGCTCCCGCCGCCAAAGACAGTGCCATCGTTTTGTCTTTAAGCGCCAAGGGGCTGCTGAATACGGTTGAAGATTTTAAAAACATCATTTTGACCACTTCTGCCGACGGAGGCATCGTGAGGCTGAAAGACGTTGCCGAAATCGAACTTGGCGCCGACAGCTACAGCGTCAGTTCTCATTTTAACGACGCGCCGGCGGTCATCATCGGCCTGAGCCAGACGCCGAACTCCAATTCGCTGAACATTATGAAAGACGTTTACAAGGAAATCGAAAGTCTCAAACAGAGCTTTCCGCAGGATATGGAGCTTTCCGTCGCATATGATTCGACCAAATATGTCAGCGCTTCGATTGCGAGCATTCTGGAAACGCTGGTCATTACCTTTTCGCTGGTGGTGCTGGTGACCTATATCTTTTTGCAGCGCGCCAAAACCACGCTGATTCCGCTGATAACCATTCCGGTATCGCTGATAGCGACTTTTGCGGTTATCTATATGCTGGGTTTTGACATCAATATTCTGACCTTGTTTGCCATGATTCTGGCCATTGGTCTGGTGGTTGACGATGCGATTATTGTGGTGGAGCGCGTGCAGTATCTGATGGTCTACGAAAAACTGGATTCGCATCAGGCTTCAATCAAGGCCATGCAGCAGATTGCCAGCGCCATCATCGCCACCACTTTCGTTCTGCTCTCCATTTTTATTCCGGTAGGGCTGATGGCAGGCATTACCGGAAAGATTTATCAGCAGTTTGCGGTTACCATTGCCACCGCGGTTGTCTTTTCGGCCTTCAACGCGCTGACGCTCAGCCCGTCGCTGTGCTCCATTTTCTTAAAAGGGGACAAGCAGGACAATCCGGGCGGATTTTTCAAATGGTTTAACGAACTCATTGATTTCTTCAAAGAAAGATATCTGAACGTGGTCGGTTTCTTTTCGCAGTATGTCAAGCTGACGGCGTTGGTGACGCTGGCCGTAATTGCCATCATTGCCGTCGGGTTCAAATATACTGCCACTTCTTTTCTGCCGGAAGAGGATCAGGGCATCGTTTTTGCCAATTTCCAGCTTGGCGATACTGCCAATATCAACCAGACCAATCAGGTGCTTTCTGAGGCGTCCGCAAAGATTTTGCAGGTTAAAGGCGTAAAGTTTTTTATGTCTGTTGCCGGTTTTTCGATGCTCGGCGGCGGCGGAGAAAATGTGGCGCTGGGCGTAATCGGTCTCGACGACTGGTCTGAACGCAAATCAAAAAGCCTGTCGATTGAGGCCATCACCGGCAATTTGACTAAGGCTTTTGCCGGAAACAGCAGTGCCGACATCAACTTTTTTGCACCGCCGTCCATTCCGGGCATCGGCAAAAGCAACGGTCTGTCTCTGGAACTGATGGCAACGGACGGCGCCGTTTCTCCGACGCAGCTTTATGACGAAATGGGGCGCTTCCTCGGATCGCTGAACGCTTCGCCGGAACTTGCCTATGCTTTCAGCACCTTTACCGCCAATGCGCCACATATTTATCTGGACATTGACCGTACCAAGCTGGAAGCCTATAAAGTTCCGGTTGCCAATTTGTTTACGGCGCTGCAAAACAATCTCGGATCGCGTTATATCAACAACATTACCCTGAGCGGACAGATAAACAAAGTCATTCTTCAGGCTGATTTCCAATACCGCAAGTCTGTGGCGGACGTTGAAAACATTTATGTTCCCTCAAGCGACGGAACGTTGATAAAGGTTAAGAGCTTTGCCGATGTCCGCACCACCATTTCGCCTAAAATCATATACCGTTACAACCAGTATACCGATGCTTCGATTGTGGCGCAGGCGCGTGAGGGCGTCAGTACCGGCACGGCCATCGAAGCCATCCGCAACATTGCCGCGGAAATCCTTTCTTCCGATTATAAGATTGCCTGGACGGGGCTCAGCCTTCAGGAAGTTGAAGCGGCGGGACTGGCGGCGTTTCTGATTGTTTTGGCGCTGGTCTTCTGCTACCTGTTTCTGGTGGCGCTCTATGAGAGCTGGATGCTGGCTTTTGCAGTTATGTTCTCAACCGTCTATGCAATTTTGGGCGCTTTGGTTGGATTGCACATCATGGGCGAAAGTCTGAGTATTTACGCGCAGCTCGGTTTGATTATGCTGATTGGTCTGGCCGCCAAAAACGCCATTTTGATTGTTGAGTTTACCAAGGCCTACCGCGATGACGGCGCATCCATTCTGGAAGCTTCCAAAAAAGGGGCCGGAGAGAGATTTCGGGCGGTGTTGATGACGGCGCTGACCTTCATTTTGGGCGTTTTTCCGATGATTGTGGCCACCGGTGCCGGCGCCTCCAGCCAGATATCCATCGGAACTTCGGTCTTTTTCGGTATGATTGCGGCCACATTCATCGGCATCATTTTTATTCCGGCGTTGTTTGCCTTGTTTGAACATATCAAGGAATGGTCGGGCGGCGGCAGAGAAGAAGCCGAAGTTCAGGCGCAGGTCAGGGCGCGCGGCAGCGCTTCGGGCATTGCCCTGAATGATGCGCCGGCCTCAAAACGGGGAGGAAACGATGACAGGTAAATATTTGAACGCTGCGCTGCTGCTGGCTTTGGCCGCCTGTACCGTCGGTCCCGACTATCGGCGCCCCTACTTTTACAGCGACGCGGAAATAGCCGGAAGCCTTAATCTCAAACCGGATAAGGCGCGAGTCGTAAATAAGGACTGGTACAAAGACTTCAAAGATCCGATATTGGATTCTCTTGTTACGCGCGGTTTGGCTTCATCGCCCGACGCCAAAATGGCGGTAGCGCGGCTGCGTCAGGCACGAGCCTCGCTTAAGGCCGCATCGGTTCAGTCTTTGCCCATGTTTGACGCCGACGGCAGTTACCATTACAGTAAGGTCGGCAAAAACAGCGGATATCCGATTGGTACGGACTATTATCAGACCGGGCTGGACATGTCGTGGGAACTTGACATCTGGGGAGCCGGCCGGCGGCAGACGGAAAGCGCGGCAGCCATGTATAAGGCGGCTGCGGCGGACATAGACAATGTAAACCTGTCTTTGAGCGCTGAGATTGCGTCTGATTATCTGAACCTCAGAACCGCGCAGGAACAGGTGAGGATTGCCGAACAGAATCTGGTTTTGCAGCAGGACATATATGATATTGTCAACTCCAAATATCAGGCGGGACTGGCCGACGAAAGCGCGCTGAAACAGGCGCAATACGCCGTCGAGACGACCAAGGGGCTGATTCCGCAGTTTAAATACAACGTTGAAGCCTACCAGAATGCGCTGGCCGTGTTGCTCGGACAATTGCCGGGCAGTCTGAACGAAGAGCTTAAAAGCACCGACGGTAACCTGCTGCGCCGTCGTTTCCGCCTGAATTTGAACAAACTTTTCGAGCTTCCGGTCAATACGGTGCGCCTGCGTCCGGATGTCCGCATTGCAGAATATCAGCTGATTTCCAAAAATGCCGATATCGGACAGGCCGTTGCGCAGCTGTATCCCAATCTTTCCTTGAGCGGTTTTCTGGGATTTCAATCCGGAAAAATTCCCAATCTGATTACGGACGACAGCTTCACCTACAGCTATGCGCCGGCGGTCAGTCTTCCGTTTCTGCACTGGGGCGAGCTGACGGACAACATCGAGCTGAAAAAAGCGGTGGCGGAAGAATATGTTTACCAGTATCAGTCGGTGCTGCTGAATGCCGCTTCTGAGGTTAAAAACGCATATACTGCCATTATCCGGGAATTTGAGCGCAATCAGTCGGCACGGGAAGCCGTTTTAGCGCAAAAGCAGGTTCTGGATCTGACCTTGGAACGCTACCGCGAAGGGCTGGTCGACTTTAACAGCGTGCTGAGCGCTGAGCAAAATCTGCTTTCGTCGCAAAACGGTTTTGTAGAAAGCAACGGTGCCGTTTATCAGAACGTGGTTACGTTCTATAAAGCGGTCGGCGGCGGCTACCGGGGCAATGAAGATGAAAAAATCCGCTGCGTCGGAGAATTGGACAAACAGTGTATGCTATAACGGAGCGTCGTCAAACGGTTTGTTCTGCAAAATACGCTGAGGTTTGTAAACGTATATATTGGTAATCTCGGGAATGTTAGCCGTACGGTGCCAGTAGCCGCGGGCCTCCATGCACTTGCGATAAACTCTGGGGCTGACTTCAGAATCTTCGCGGATGGAGTTGACCATAATCGGTTGCGCGCCGGTATATGGAACGTAAGAAGCCCAGATGCCCTTGCCGGCATGCCAGTCGGCCCGGATGTTGAGTTTGGCGGCTTCTGAATAGAACCAGCTTGAAAAATCAGGCAGAAACTTAGTCGGCTCGGCTTCTCTCATACATTCGGAATGGTCGCTGGAAAATTTTTGAATGCCTGTGTTTTCGCGGCTCCAATGGAACACGACCTGTCCCTGCGGCTTGTCCTCATAAAAGGAAAATATGCCGCAGCCGCTTAGCGTCAGGATCAAAAATCCGGTTAACATAAGTCTTTTGTTCATTTCCGTTACCTAAAAGTCCAAATCGGCATAATGTTTTGCCGGCAGCACGCCCTTGATGTTGTCTTTGAGAATTTCCTTGAAGCTGGGCCGGGATTTCATTTTAGAGTACCAGACTTTGGCGTTGCGGTAACCGTCCCAGGGCACGTCGCCGAGATAGTCGATGATTGAAAGGTGCGCGGCGGCGGTGATGTCAGCCAGACTGATGTCCTCGCCGGCAAGATAATTATTTCTTTCACACAGCCAGTCAATATATTCAAGATGGAAGTTTAAATTATTCAGGCCGATTTTCAAAATTCTGGAATCGGGAGCCAGACCTTTGGCAAAACGTTTGTGGATTTTTTCCATCACGATGTTACGATATACTTCGCGGTAAAATTTCTCGTCAAACCATTCCGTAAGACGGCGGACTTCGGCGCGCGCCTTAACGTCTTCCGGCAGCAGCCGTACTTCATGGCTGATATCTTCCAAAAATTCGCTGATGGCATAATTGCCGGCAACAACGTTTCCGTCGCTTAAAAAAATCGGCAGTTCTCCGGCTGGGTTCAGCTTATAAACGTCGGGAGACAGGTTCCACGGCTCTTCATCTTTGAGGACGAACAGCATTTTCTTTTCGCTGAGCGCGATTCGTATTTTGCGGCAATACGGCGAAACGGCGTGATGTATGAGTAAAACCATCTTTTTTATCCCTGATCTCTATCTTTCCGAATTGTATCAATTTGAAATTAAAGGTCAATAGAGGTTCGCGACTTATGCTATTGAGGCAGGCTGTAGGCAGGCGGCACGACGCCTCTGTACGATTCTTCAATTTCGTAAATCATTTTTTTCAGATATTTTTCAAGCTTTTCTTTATTTTCGGGCTTTTCTGAATAGGCAGCGAGTTTTCCGCCGAGCAGTGTTCTGAGTTCGGACATTTTTGAGATGCCGAAAAACAGGGGCATATTCCAGATAACCTGTTTGGAAAAGCTGAGCCGGTCTCTGAGGCCGAGTTTGGACGTTTCTACAATGCCGAAGAAATAGCTGGCGAAAACATAGTCGATCTGTCCGGTAAAAAGCTTTTCAAACATGGCGTTGGAGCTGTCGAAACGTTCCAGATTGTAGGCATCCAGCTGTTCGTTGACGTAATCGGTCAGATATTCTTTGTTGCTGATGCCGCCTTTGAGCTTTTTCAGTTGGCTGAGGTTGGTAATGCTTCCGGCTTTTTCCGGCAGCGTGATGATGGAAACCGGATTGTTGATCATGGACGGAAACACGATGTCAAAACCTTCATACATTTTGGTTTCGTGGTAGATGCCGAGTACCAGATCTATTTTTCCGCCCTCGGTTTTGCGAATCAGATCCCGATAGTCTCCGTCAAAAACATACTTGACTTTCAATCCCGTGTTTTTGGAAAAATCTCGCATGACTTCGTCAAACACGCTGATAAAATAACGGTCGCGGCCTTCGGTCTTTATATAACCTATCGGCGGATAGTCAAGGAAACCGGTGGCCAGCACCACATGCTGATCGGGATTGTAAGAAAGCATTTTCTTGATCTGCGCCTGAGAGTTTTCCGGAGAGAAAATAATCAGCGCCGCCAGAAATATCTTTTGCAGTAGTTTTTTCATGTTCCGCCTCAAAATCATTTGGTGAAGATTCGCCTGTTTAAATATAATTTAACCAAATTGTGTTAAAAAATATTTTAGAATTTGTTAAAACTTGTAACCAGAGGGAGAATATGAACGTATCACAAAGGTATACCGAGACAGAAGTTACCGGTTTAGACCAGATTGAGCTTGAAAGTAGAGCGTTGATAAAAACCGCGTCAAGCCTCAATCAAATCAAAGAAAATTGGGAACTGAAGCAGGGAGACCTTGTCGAGGCGCTGGATAAGAACCGCAGACTGTGGACCGTGATTGCCGGCGCTATGAGTGATAACACGTCTCCCCAGCCGGATAATATGAAGCAAAATCTTCTGACGTTGGCCATGTTCGTGTTTAAAAGAACTATGGAAATTATGGTCAATCCGACGCCGGAAAGTCTGGATGTGCTCATTAATATAAATATGAATATCGCCCGCGGCCTTTCCGAACATGAAACGCCGGGGCAGACCCCGAAAGGTTCGTAACGCGGGATTGACGTTTAGCCCCGGTTTATTCCGGGGCTTTTTTTTATTTAAAATCTTTTGCGTTTTTTTGGCACGCTTTTTGCATAGTATTTCTCAGATGAATTTTTTTTAAGGCTGATGGCTATGGATATTAACGAATTGAATCAAATGAGCGTAACCGCACTTTTCAGCAAGCTGATTTCTCAGCCGAATGTTGCTGCGGATTCTTCAGGCGGTTTTGCGTCGCTTCTCGTTCAAAACGACGCGGCGTCCGATTTGAAGCCGTCGTCAGCCGTTGAGGCACGCCCGGTCAGAAAGACCGCAAAAGCCGCAGGAGAAAAAGACCGGCCCGTTCAAGACGAAGGTGTCAAAAAAGATGCGCCGAAATCATCGGCGGCTGAGGGGCGTTCCGAAAATAAAAAAGTTTCTAAGAAAGACAGCGCTCGCGATGTTTTGCCGGAAGAGGCGGTTCCTGCCGGCCAGGAAACGGTTCCGGTGGAAAATAAAGAAGCTTCGGCCGATGTCGCGGACGCGGCGGTTGTTGCGGCCAATCCGGCCGTTCCGGCTGCGGAGCCTTTAGCCCCGGCGGCAGAAGCTGACGGGTTCAATGCCTTTGAGACTGTAGCTGCAGTTGACGGTGTTATGGCAGATGGCGCCGTTCTCGAGGGCGATGGTACAGCCGGCGGGGAGGCAGTAGTGCTCCCGGCCGGCTCACTGAAGATAGTTGCCGTTGACGGAAAACAGCCCGGCGATTTTGTCTTGACGCCGGAAAATCTGGCAGCTCACGAAGAAGTCTCTTTTGTTAATCCGCTGACCGGAAAAACCGAAACGCTTGGGGGTGCCGAGCTGGCGCAGAAAATTTTTGGCACTGGAAGCATGAATGTTGTGTCTGAGCCTACGGAAAATCCGTTGTCTCGGACGGAAGTCGCTTCCGGCGCGAAAACGGTTCCTGCTTCCGATGGTGCGGTACTTCCTGTGGCTGAGGCGGATTTGCCTTTTGCTTCTCAGGTAAAGGATACATCTAAAAATGCCGCTGAAAATGCAGATATGCAGCCTGTCGAGAATGAAAATCTTTCTTTGGCGCTTAAAAATGCGCCGGTTGCGGCACCTTCCGTCAAAAACTCTGACGCAGCGGTTGCCGTAGCAGACGACGAAACGGTGCTTTTGGCGGATGAGGCTGATGTTCAGGCTATGCAGCTTGAAGAAATTAGCGGCGAAAAGCTTTTAAATGTAGAGGTCACGGTTGAAGAGGAAAAAATTTCCTACCGCAATGCCCGCGACATGGTCAAAGACCGTGTCGCCGTTGAGCAGGCCGTTGCCGCGGCTGACAGTGCTGAAGCATCTGATGCGCTTCTGGCTCCTGCTGCCGCATCCAAAATGCCGTCTCCTGCCGTAAATGCCTCTGCCGCTTCTGTTGCTCAGCCGGTTCCGGCTGCCGTCGTGCAGATGGCTGCGGCAGATGACGCGGCGCCGGTTCAGGTTGCCATAAGCGAGGCGTCGGGAGTTTCGTCTGCTTCCGGTCACGCGGCAAGCCTGGTTGGCAGTGAGGTCGTTCATGCCGCTAAAGCCGAGGCCGGCAGCAAAAATGCGGAAACTTCTTTCAAGGATGTTTACAAGGGTATGAGCCGCGAGGCCGTGGAACAGGTTAAGGTAAACATTACCAAATCTGCGGTCAAGGGTGTCGATACCATTGAAGTCCGCCTCAAACCGGAAGATCTCGGTCATATTGAAATAAAAATGCAGATAAAGGAAGGCAGACTGCATGCCCATATCATTTCCAGCCGTCCTGAAACAATGGAGGCTTTGCAGAAGGATGCTCAAATTTTGGAAAAGGCATTTAATGATGCCGGTTTCCAAACCGATGACAGCAGCTTAAGCTTTAGCTATCGCGGCGACAGTCAGTCCGACCGTCGTCAGGATGCCAATGCCGAACTGCGTAATTTCATCGGCGAAGTTTTTGAGACCGAAGCCAATGCCGAAACACTGAGTGCCGAAGCCGCAAACCAGAACTGGGTTACGGAAAACGGCGTTAATATCAGGGTTTAGCAGTTACAGGGAGAAAAATCATGACAGATATTAGCGGAATAACCGGATACGTAAGCAACGGAACCAATAGTACAAGCAGCAGTTCTCAGCAGCTTTCTGCGGATATGAATACTTTTCTGACGCTGCTTACGACACAGTTGAAATATCAGGATCCGCTTGATCCGATGGATACGGCGGAATTTACCAACCAGCTGGTGCAGTATTCTGCGGTAGAGCAGTCGATCCAGACCAATGAAAAACTGGATACATTGCTGTCACTGAATATTGCCAACCTTGGCGCGCAGGCTGTTTCTTATATTGGCAAGACCGCGCAGGTCTTGGGTGATGTTATGCCTCTTGACGGCGGAAAAGCCAAAGCCAGCTATACTTTGGATAAAGATGTTCTCTCGGCGACGATCACCGTCAAGGATATGAACGGTAAAATCGTTTATACCGAAAAAGGAGACACTTCTTCCGGTACCCATGAATTTACTTGGGACGGTAAGGATTCTAACGGTATTCAGCTGGAAGACGGCGCTTATCAGATTGTGGTAACGACCAACGTTGCCAATGGCGAAACGGCTGCAACCGTAACTACAACCGTTTTTGGTAAGGTAACCGGCGTGGCCAGCGATGCCAATAATGTTTATATCGGTCTGGGCGATGCCGTAACGGCTCAGCTCGGCGATATCGTCACCATGCGCGACGACAGCTATTTTGACAAAGACGTCACGCCGCCGGATAACAATGAAGATAATGAAGACGGCGATGCCGGCAACAACGGAGATGCCGGAAGCGGAGACGGCGAAACGGAAGAAACTCCTCCGGCAGAAAGCTGAGGAAAATTTAACCCCTCTGACAGAAAGCGGGAACAACGGCATCTAAATGATGCGCTATTATAAAACTTTAGGAGAATAAAAATGAGTATTTTTGGTGCAATGCAATCAGGTATTTCAGGCTTAGCGGCTCAGTCGAGTGCCATGGGCTCTATTTCTGACAATATCGCCAACGTAAACACTGTCGGTTATAAGGGCAACAACGTTGCTTTCCAGACACTGGTAACCAAACAGACTTCAACCAATTCCTATTCCCCGGGCGGCGTTCAGCCGGTTTCCAAGCAGGGCATCAACGTCCAGGGTCTGCTGGCTGCCAACAGCTCATCTACGGCGGTAGCCGTAAGCGGCAACGGTTTCTTCGTTGTCAACCAGGCGGCTAATCCTGGCGAAGGCGACTTATGGGCTTATACCCGTGCCGGCGATTTTGGTGTTGACCAAAATGGCTATTTGAAAAACACCGGCGGTTTTTATGCTCAGGGCTGGCCTTTGCTGCCTTGGGACAACAACCCGAACGCCACGGTTGTCAACATCAACGGCGTCAACTATATGAAGGCTTATTATGCGGCCGATGGTTCTACCGTATACATTAATGACAACATTGTTGATGGACGCAACCTGCAGCCGATTAATCTTTCCAACATCGGTGGTACCGCCACGCCGACCCAGCAGTTGAACTTTGGCGCCAACCTGCCGTCCAGCGATCCTATTTATGATCCGTCAATTCCGAGTGCCGGCGGTAAAAATACGGTTTCCGCGCTGATTTACGACAGCTTGGGCAACTCCAGCAACTTGAGCATTACCTACACCAAAGAAAGCTCAAACTCTTGGGGAATGTCGGTAAACGTTCCGTCCGGCGCGGCCAATATGATTCTGACCGGAAACTATGAAAAATCTGACGGAGGTTCCAAAGATGTATATTATGCGGCCGGCCAGCTGGAGTTCACATCTATCCCGTCCAACGGCTCAACCATTACCATTACCGACCAGTCGACCGGAAAAGAATATACCTTTGAATTTCTGACCAACGGCGGTACGGCTCAGCCGGGCAACATTGCCGTTGACGCTCAGACCGGCATTACCTCGCCGAGCGACTTCGTCAAGGTCTTCAACGAAGCTATTCAGGCCAATCTGCCGGGTGCCAACCGCTTTACCACTAACGGCAACAGCATTCAGATTGTGCAATCTGCTGCCGGCGGCGGTTTGACCATTGATGCCAGCAAAACCTTGGCCTGCACCCAGTCGGCGGCCAACCCGGTTCTTGAGACCGGTATTCCGACCGGTATTTTTGAAATCCCCGAAATTGATGAAGACATCAAGAACACCGCGCGTTTTGACTTCAGTTCGACCAATCCGACGGATTATACCGGCAAAACCTTCACCGTTAACGGCAAAACTTTCAGCTTTATTAACGGCGGTTCTCCGACCGATACTCAGATTGACATTTCCAGCGCTATCGGTAAGGACGGCAAGATTAATGTCAATACGCTGGTCAGCCTGACGGTTGATGTCATCAAGAAAAACGTTACCGAACCGGAGCGCTTTACCGCCAGCGGCAGCAGCATTGAAATTATGCCGACTTCTACCGGTGACGAAATTGTCATCAATATGCAGAATCTGGTCGGCGTTACCGGCAAGGCCAGACTGGAAGGAAAAACCTGGACCACGAACGTAACCAACGGCGATATCAAGATATCAAACCAGTTCAATACCAACGGCACCGACATCGAAACCGGCGCCATGGTTCCGGCCGTCAGATTCAATTCCGACGGTACGCCGAAATACTTCTTCGTCGACAGTATGTCGATTGAATGGGCCAACGGTGCGGAAAACATGAACGACGGTTATCGTCAGGGCACTTCCATCAGCATCGGTATGGGCAACGTCGGTACCAATGACGGTCTGACCAGCCTGTCCGGAAGCTTTACCACCAACTACATCAAACAGGACGGAGCCAAGTTTGGCAGCTATTCCGGCGTCACCGTCAGCGAGAACGGCGTGGTAACGGCTCAGTTTGACAACGGCGAGACGCGTCCGATTGCCATTCTTCCGCTGGCGACTTTTGCCAACACCAACGGCTTGGGCGCTCTGACCGGCAACGCCTGGATTGAGACCGACAGTTCGGGTCAGGCTCTGCTGAAGCAGGCCGGAACCAACGGTGCCGGAGAAATCACTTCCAACGCGCTTGAATCTTCAACCGTTGATTTGGCGACCGAGTTCTCAAATATGATTGTAACCCAGCGTGCATACTCGGCATCAACCAAAATCATCACCACGGCTGATGAAATGTTGGACGAACTGACCCGTCTGATTTAAAATATGCACAGCTGACAAAGCAATCCTAAAGTTTGGCCCCGTCCGCAGAGACGGGGCTTTTTTTATGCATTGAAAAGGAAAAAGACCGGGTGCGGCTTGTGAATATTTAAAAATATCGTTTCACTAAACGGATTTTTAAGTTATTTAATAGCTAAGGGAAATATTTTTATTAATAAGCTTCGGCTTAAAAGTAAGATTGGGGAATCTTAAGTGAATAACTTTTTGCAGAGTATTAAGAATTTGTCGCCGGGAAGATTGGCGTCACTTTCGGCAATCATTATCTTTTTAATCAGTTTTTTTGCCTATATTGCCACGCAGATGAACTCGGTCGACTATGCCGTGCTCTATACGGATCTGGAATTGGAAGATGCCAAGCAGATTGTCGCCCGGCTGGATGCTGCCAACATCAAATACCGTCTGACCAAAAACGGTACCGAAGTCATGGTTCCCCAGGATCAGGTTAACAAAATGCGGGTCGATACCGCTGAAATCGCTCTGGCTTCCAAAGGCTCAAACGTCGGTTATGAAATTTTTGACAACACCGACGCACTGGGTTCAACCAACTTTGTGCAGAATGTCAATTTGATTCGGGCGCTGGAAGGGGAACTGGCCCGCACGATTCGTTCGGTGGACAATATAAAAAGCGCCAGAGTCCATTTGGTGCTGCCCAAGCGCGAAATGTTTTCAAGAGAAGAACAGCCGCCTTCGGCTTCGGTTGTAATCAAGACAGCCAAGGGAAAGCTGAGTCTTAAAGAAATTCAGTCTATCCAGAAGCTGGTTGCCGCCGCCGTGCCGAAACTTGAAGTCAAAAACGTGGCGATTGTTGATAGCGCCGGCAATCTGCTGACCAACAATTATGAAGACGAAGAAATGCAGAATAATGCCACCAATGAGGTCATGCGCCTGGAACAGGAGCGCAAGCTGGCCCAAAAGGTGCAAAACCTGCTGGAAAAAACGGTCGGTCCGGGTAAAGCGCAGGCACAGGTCAATATTGAAATGGATTTTGATCAGGTTGTCACCAACGAAGAAATATATGATCCCGATTCTCAGGTCGTGCGTTCACAAGCCACCATTACCGAAGAGGGCATAACTAACAGCGGCGAGCGGCCGGTGTCGGTTGCTCAGAACATTCCCAACGGTGATACGGTAACTCCGGGCGCAGGGCTGCTCAACCAAAATTCCAAGACCGAGGAAACCATTAATTATGAGATATCCAAAGTTGTCCGCAACAAGGTTAAAAATGCCGGTACGGTCAAGCGTCTGACTGTTGCCGTAATGGTTGACGGCATATATGAAAGGGATGCCGAAGGCAAAAGGGTATACCGTGACCGCACCAAGGATGAAATGGAACAGTTGACGGCGCTGGTCAAGTCAGCAGTCGGTTATGATGCCAACCGCGGTGATGTTGTCGAAGTTGAAAATATGAAGTTTGCCAGCATTTCCGAGGAGCCTGAGACGGTCAAAGAAATCCTGATCTTTGGATTTACTAAAGATGAACTGATTCGCATAGCCGAAGGTCTGGGTGTTGCTTTGGTTGCAATTTTGGTAATATTGTTAGTAATCCGCCCGCTTATCAACAATGCCTTTGACAGCGGCGCGGCCGGTGCGGGAGAGGGACGCTTGCTTGGAGAAAATCCTGAAGACGACAATCTTTTGCTTTCCAATTTTCTCAATGAGAATGACGGAGAGTTGGATGAACTGGTCAACATTAACAAGGTAGACGGGCGAATTAAGGTTTCGTCGCTGAAAAAGATTAACGATCTCATTGAGAAAAATCCGGAAGCTGCGGTCAATATCATCCGCGGATGGCTCTACTCCAATGACAACAGTTAGTGGGAAGATGGTATAATGAAGCAAAATGTTATCGATGATTATAACTTGATTTCCGGTCAGCAGAAAGCGGCAATTTTGATGCTTTCGCTGAATGAAGAGCGTTCGGCGACATTATTTTCGCTGATGGACGATGAGGAAATCAAAGAGCTTTCAGTCATTATGGCCAGTCTTGGCAAGGTCAACTCCAATGTTGTCGAACAGCTCTTTGTAGAATTTATGGACCGTGTTTCCAATACCGGTATGTTGATGGGAACGTATGAAAGCACCGAACGTCTGCTGGCCAAGGCTCTGGATAAAGACCGTGTTTCCGTCATCATGGAAGAAATCCGCGGCCCGGCCGGACGCACCATGTGGGATAAGCTCGGCAATGTCAACGAGCATGTTTTGGCCAATTATCTTAAAAACGAATATCCGCAGACCATTGCGGTTATCTTGTCGAAAATCAAGGCGGAGCATGCCGCTAAGGTTATTGCGCTGCTGCCGGAAAATTTTGCCATGGAAATCGTCATGCGTATGTTGCGGATGGATTCTGTTCAGAAAGAAGTTTTGGACGGTTTGGAAAAGACCCTGCGCAAAGAGTTTATGAGCAATCTGTCCAAATCTTCGCGCCGCGATTCTCACGAACTTATCGCCGATATTTTCAATTCTTTGGACCGCAACACCGAAACCCGCTTTATGGAAGCTTTGGAAGAGCGCAATCGCGAAAGTGCCGACCGCGTCAAATCTCTTATGTTTACCTTTGAAGATCTTATCCGGGTTGACGCTCAGGGTATCCAGGTGCTGCTGCGCAATGTTGATAAAGATAAGCTGGCAATTGCTCTGAAAGGCGCTTCCGATACCATTAAGGATCTCTTTTTCAACAATATGTCCTCTCGTGCCGGCAAAATTATCAAGGAAGATATGGAGGCAATGGGACCGGTTCGCTTGCGCGATGTCGAAGAGGCTCAGCAGTATATTGTTACCACGACCAAAGAGTTGTCTAATTCCGGTGAAATTGTTATCAGCGAAGGTAAGGATAATGATGAGCTTATCTATTAGGCTGGTTTCAAGGGCTGTATGAATGGTTGAATTTCGGAAATTTCAGTTTGATAATTTTGTCATCGGCGAGGAGCGCTCCGTCGCGCCGGAAACAGCTGAAATCATACCGGACGCTGTTGCCGAGCCGGTAGTCGAAGATGTTTCTTTTGCCGAGCCGGAAACAATTGTTGAGGCTGCGACAGAAGAAATGAAGACCTATAGTGAAGAAGAGCTTGCCGCGCATGTCCGCGAAGCGGAGGAAAAGGCTTATGAAAATGGTTTTAAAGCGGCCCGGAGCGAAACGGAAGACCGCAATGCTGCGCTTTTGGAAGAGATTAACAATCGTCTGCTGATGTTGGCGGCCAATGCCGGCGAGCAGGAATGCGCGCTTGAAAATCAGGCTGTGGACATTGCTCGCGCCGCTATTCACAAACTGGTTCCGGTATTGGAAAAGGAAAATTCACAGGCGCTGGTGGAAAATTTTCTTAAGGAAAATTTCAAAAGCTTTAAGGATGAGGCCAAACTGGCTTTTTATTTCAATCCCGAAATGCTGCCTTTTGTGCAGGAAACGATTGCCGCCCTGGCCAATAAGCACGATTTTGAAGGCAAAATTTCGCTGCACAGGGACGCGACGCTGGCTCTGCCGGATTGCCGGGTTGTTTGGGAGAACGGGGGCGTAGAGCGCGACAGCAATAAAATGCTTGAAAAGGTTGATAATTTACTTGAAGAAAACCGCCAGAAAAACTAAGCTTTAACAATTAAAGCTGACTTTTTTATCAAAGAGGGGAAAATGGATAAAAATTTAGAACTTAATGAATTAAACGACGGGGTCGTCAACGGAGACGAACCGGTTTTGCGTTCTGAAAACGGCGTTGAAGATTTTAACATACCGAGCTCGACCAGTGATTTGGAAGCCGTGTACGATATTCCGGTTAAAGTTTCGGCCATTCTGGGTAAGACCCGGATGAAAGTCAGCCAGTTGATGAACTTGAACAAAGGCGCCATTATTGAACTGGACCGCAAGGTCGGCGAAGCGATTGATATTTATGTCAACAACAATTTGGTTGCCCGCGGCGAGGTCGTTGTCGTAGATGACAAACTTGGCATTACCATGACCGAAATTGTCAAAGCCGGTAAGTAAGGGGTGAAGAAAAGTGGAACTGCTTATTGTCGGAACCTTAAACGGGCAGATCGGAGCGGCAAGCAAAATTGCCATTGCTCAGGGCGGTCATGTCTCTTTAGCCGATAACGAAGATTCAGCCCTGGAAATTCTGCGCTCGGGAAAATCCGTGGAATTGGTGATGATGGACGTCAAGCTTGACATCTATCGTTTTATCAAGTCTCTGGAAGCGGAGCGGATTAATGTTTTGGTGGTTGCCTGCGGCGTAGCCAATGACCCCTCGTTGGCGGTAAAGGCCATTAAGGCCGGCGCTAAAGAATATATTCCCCTGCCGCCGGATCCTGAACTGATCGGTGCGGTTTTAGCCGCGGCCACGCGTGAGAACCATGCCCTGATCTACGGCGACAAAAAAACCGAAGCGGTGTTGAAAATGGCCAAACAGATTGCTCCTTCCGAGGCCAATGTTTTATTAACCGGCGCTTCCGGAACCGGTAAAGAAATCTTTTCCCGTTTCATTCACGACAATTCCAAACGCGCCAACAAAAAATTTGTGGCCGTCAACTGTGCCGCCATCCCCGAAACGCTGCTCGAATCCGAGTTGTTCGGTTATGAAAAAGGCGCGTTCACCGGTGCGGTTTCCCGCCGTATAGGCAAGTTTGAGGAAGCGTCTGACGGAACCCTGCTGCTTGATGAAATCTCCGAAATGGACATCAGCATTCAGGCCAAACTGCTGCGCGCCATTCAGGAAAAGGAGATCGACCGCATCGGCGGCCGCGCGCCGATTAAGGTCAATACCCGCATTATAGCCACCTCCAACCGCAACCTTGATGAAGCGGTCAAAAACGGAACTTTTCGTCAGGACTTATATTATCGTCTAAACGTAGTCAACATCAACATCCCCTCGCTGAAAGACCGCCCGGATGACATTATCGTGCTGGCCAAGCATTTTGTGAAAAAATATTCCGAGTTGAACGAACTGCCGCTGAAAGTCATTTCCAAAGCGGCCGAAGACAAGCTTATGAGCTATCTCTGGCCCGGCAACGTCCGTGAGCTGGAAAATACCGTTCACCGCGCGGTGCTTTTAAGCACGCAGGAAGAAATTGAGGCTGATGCGGTCATTTTGGATGATGCCGATTCCATAATCAGTCGGACTGCGGCGCCCGGACCGTCCGCAACCGCTCCGCAGGGGACGACGCTGGCCGGTATGGAACGCAACCTGATTATAGACACGCTGAAGCATACTATGGGCAACCGTACGGTCGCCGCCCAGATATTGGGTATTTCGATTCGGACGCTGCGCAACAAACTGAAACAATATGAAGCCGAGGGCTTTGATATTGCTTCCGGCAACTGATAACGGATACAGATGGCAAAAATGATTCAAAATAATATGTTCGGCAATAAATCCTTTAAGGAAATGCTGATCGGGGCCACCAAACGCGGAGATATTTTCTTTGCGCTGGCCATTATTTTGATGCTGGTTATTTTGATTATGCCGATGCCGGCCTGGCTGCTGGATATCTCGCTGGCTTTGTCAATTACCATTTCCTGTCTGGTGCTGATGACGGCCATCTTCATCGAAAAGCCGACCGAGTTCAGCGCCTTTCCGCTGGTCTTGCTGATAACGACCATGTATCGTCTGGCTTTGAATCTGGCATCTACCCGCCTGATCTTATCCAAAGGCTATATGGGGCCGGACGCCGCCGGCGAGGTCATCAAGGCTTTCGGCGGATTTATCATGGGCAACAACTTTGTCATCGGCGTTATTGTTTTTGCCATTCTGGTCTTGGTAAACTTCGTGGTCATTACCAAAGGTTCGGGACGTATTGCCGAAGTTGCCGCCCGTTTTGCCTTAGATGCCATGCCCGGCAAGCAGATGGCGATTGACGCCGATTTATCCTCGGGGCTGATTAATGAAGACGAAGCCCGCAAACGTCGCGAAGATTTGTCGAAGGAAAGCTCATTCTACGGTGCTATGGACGGTGCTTCCAAGTTCGTCCGCGGAGACGCTATTGCAGGTCTGCTGATAACCTTTATTAACATCGTGGCCGGCATTATCATCGGTATGGTTCAAAACCACATGAGCTTTTCCGACGCCGGCGAAACCTATACGCGCCTGACGGTCGGCGATGGTCTGGTCTCCCAGGTTCCGGCGCTGATTGTTTCCGTTGCGGCCGGTATTCTGGTTTCCAAAGCCGGTATGACCGACGCTACCGACAAGGTTCTTTTTGATCAGGTTGCCAATTACCCGAAAGCGTTGGGTATGTCAGCTTTTCTGGCTTTGGCGCTGGGTATGCTGCCCGGAACGCCGGCCATTCCGTTTGTTCTGCTGGCCAGCCTGACCGGTGCAACGGCCTATTATCTGGACAAGCGTCAGAAAGAGGCGGCGCAAAAGGCGCAGGAAGTTCTGGAGCAGGAACAGAAACAGGGAAAAATTGCCAAAGCCGCCGACGAACCGATTGCCAATGCTCTGCGCATCGACCTCATTCGTCTGGAAATCGGCTACGGTCTGCTGCCGCTGATAAATGAAGAAACCAACAAAAAACTGACCGATCAGATTAAGGCTCTGCGTCGGGCGCTGGCTTCCGAGCTTGGTTTTGTCATGCCCTCCATCCGTATTCAGGACAATATGCAGCTTGAAGCCAACGAATATAACATTTACATAAAAGAAGTCAAAGCAGGCAAGGGTGAACTGCGCCCGACCCAACTGCTGGTTATGGATCCGCGCGGAGAGCCGATTACGCTGCCCGGCGAAAACACCACCGAACCGACTTTTGGTCTGAAAGCGATGTGGGTAGACCAGTCTTACAGGGAAGAAGCCATGTTTCGCGGATATACGGTTGTGGATCCGGCCACCGTGGTCACGACCCATATCACCGAACTGGTGAAAGACAATATGCCCGAGCTCTTGTCTTATGCTGAAACCCAGAAGCTGCTTGATGAGCTGGACAAGGAACATCAGAAACTGGTTAAAGAGCTCATTCCGAACAAAGTCAGCCTCGGCGCCGTTCAGCGCATTTTGCAGAACCTGTTGCAGGAGCGGGTTTCGATTCGCGACCTGCCGTCGATTTTGGAAGGAATTTCCGAGGCGGTCACCACCACCCGCAGTCTGATGATGATTACCGAACACGTACGTTCGCGCCTGTCCCGCCAGCTTTCCAATGCCTATGCCAATGAGTTTGGCGTTATCTCGCTGGTGACGCTGTCGCCCGATTGGGAACACGCCTTTGCGGAATCCATCATCGGCGAAGGTGACGACCGTCAGTTGGCTATGGCGCCGAGCACGCTGCAAAACTTTATCACCCGCGTGCGCAAAGTCACGGAAGATTTGGCCGTCAAGGGTGAGAACGGGGTTTTGCTGACCAGTCCGGGTATCCGGCCGTTTGTCCGCTCGATTATTGAGCGTTTTCGTCCCATGACCGTGGTAATGTCGCAAAATGAAATCCACCCCAAGGCCAAAATCAAAACCGTAGCTCAGATCTAAGGAACCGGCGGTCATGAAAATAAAAAATATCATTGCCCCCAATATGACGGAAGCCTTTGCTAAGGTTAGAGAACAACTGGGCGACGATGCGATCATCATTTCCAGTGAAAACACGGCTGACGGCAAGGTGCTGGTAACGGCGGCTCTGGAAGATGACTTTGAGCTCAGTTTTGATGACCGCGACGAAATGGAAATTGTTCCGCTGCAGAAAAACTGGAGCGACAAATATCTGCGCGAATGTTTGGAATATCACGGTCTGGTGCAGACCGTCGGCGAAAAGATTATGGCGGTAGCGCGGCAAATCGGTGCCGAGCAGAATCTTTCCGATGACAAGATAATTTTGGAAAAAACCTTAAACCGTCTGTTTCGCTATGACGATATTTTGGATGTCTCGCAACCGGTCAAATTGTTCATGGGAACGCCGGGCAGCGGCAAGTCAACGGCCATAGCCAAGACGGCGACACAGGCAAAATTCAGAAAAATACCGACCTGCATTGTCAGCACCGACAACGTACGCGCCGGCGCCAACAAGCAATTGGAGGCCTTTGCCGGTATCTTGGAGCTGGATTTTTGTTTCTGCAAAGACGAAAAGACATTGCGACGCACGGTAGACGAAGCCTTGCGGAAATATCGGCTGATTTTGGTCGATACGCCGGGAATCAATCCTTTCGTTGCCAGCGAGGTCGACCGTGTCGCCCGTTTTGCCGAAGCCGTAAAATGTCGGGGAATATTGACTGTCGATACCGGGCGTAACACCTTGGAAGCTGTGGAAATTGCCGATATTTTTGCCGGCCTCGGCGCTGACTGCCTGCTGCCGACCAGGTTGGATTTGACCCGACGCATCGGTTCGGTTTTATCGGTGGCCGCCTGCTGTAAATTTTGTTTTTGTGCAGCCAGCGTCAGCGCGTCAATAGCCAACGGTCTGGCACCGATTGACAGTTCGTCGCTGGCAAAATTGATTTTGAATCAAGCATAATTGAAGAAAGAGGAAAATATGGAAAACCAACCTTCGGAAGAATTAAAGATTATGCCACGGGCGCCTTTGAGCCGCAGCGTCAGAAAAGGGCGCAATATGATTGCCGTCGCCTCGGGCAAGGGCGGCGTGGGCAAAACCTGGTTTTCAATTACGCTTGCGCACGCTTTAAGCGTTTACAGGCAGAAAACGCTGCTTTTTGACGGAGACTTGGGCCTGGCCAATATTGACATCCAGCTGGGGCTGATGGCCAAATATGACTTGGGCAGCGTCGTAGCTGGAAAACTGACCTTGAACCAGATTGTTCAACATTGTGAAAAAGGGCGTTTTGACGTTATTGCCGGACGTTCGGGTTCGGCAGGACTGGCCTCAATGCCGATCGGCCGTCTCCAGATTTTGGGTGAAGACCTGTCGCTTTTGGCATCTTCTTACAACAAGGTTATCTTGGATATGGGGGCCGGTGTCGAGAAGCCGGTGCGAATTTTGTCCGGCCTGGCCGAAAAGATCATTGTGGTTTGCACCGACGAGCCGACCTCTTTGACCGATGCTTACGCCTTTATCAAAATTATGACTATGCAGTACCCCAAAAGCGACATCAGTGTTGTCATCAATCAGGCCAATTCCGTTCGCGAGGGGCAGCGTACTTACGATACGCTGCTGAAAGCCTGCGTAAACTTTCTTAAAATTTCGCCGCCGCTGTTGGGAATTGTGCGGAGAGACACCCGCGTTCGCGATGCCATCCGTAACCAGACGCCGATTATTACCCGTTATCCGACTTCCGAAGCGGCCGAAGACGTTATTGCCATAGCCAAGAGGTTGATTAATGGATAATGTGATTACGCCGGCGGTTCCGCCTTCGTTGAATCTCCCGCCGACGGACAAGGCTCCCGTCGGAGAAATTGTTCTTTCTCCGGGAACCAATATCATGCTTCGTCCGCAGGAAAGCATTCTCCTTACCATACTTAACGAAAGCTCCGCGTCGGCGTCAGTGCCGTCGTCAGACCTGCCGGCGACGCTCAAAGCCGTTTCCGCCGGCAAGGAAATTGATGTTCCCGTTCGTCTTAAGTTGGAGACGCCGCTGAACCTCCCGACGGATAAACCGGCGCAGATTGTGGTTCGTTCCGCTGCTGTTGAAAACGGCAGGCTTAATGTTCGGGTCGTGTCGGTCAACGGAGAAACGCCGGCCAAATATACGCTTCCGTTGTCATCTCCGGTTAAGTCTGGACTTTCGGTTTCTGCTCCTGATTCCATTTTAATCCGCTCGCAGCAAAATCCGGTTGCTGCCGAAGTTTCGGTTGAAAAGCCGCTGATTGTCGAAACCGGAACTTCCGTGCGTCAGGCCGGATTTCATCCCGTGGAACTTGCGCCGCTGGTCGAAAAAATCGCTGCCGATACCAAACTGCCGCAGAATATTATCAAAGAAGTCGCGGCGGAATTTAAAAACGTTACAGTCCGCTTCAGCCTGGAACAGGTTGTTGATCGTTCTCTGGTTGGAAAAAACGGTGTGGCGCCCAATCCCGACTATCGGGAGCTGCCGCGGTTGAACCTGCCTCTGGAGCAGGTAACGGAGCGGGTGCAGCTGGTTATGAACACATTCGCCGCAGATGCGGAAGCGGTGACGCTTCCTGAAACGAGGATTCGGGAAATGGGCGCTCTGATAAAAAACGAGTTCCGTTCTTTGAGCGGCATTCCCATTGCCGGGGACGCCGTCACGTTGCAGGAAAATCAAGTCATCGCAGTTAAAACGCCGCTCGGAAACGTTTTGTTGGATTCACCCTTAAAAGTTAGTGAGGACAGCCGTTTTCTGCTGAATATAAAAGACATTTCTTTTCCCGATGCGGAAAAGTCTCCGCTGCCGGAGCTGGTTTCCAGCCGGCAGCTGAACGAAGAACTGATGGGCCTGCGCCCGTTGCTGGCGCTGATTTCTGCATCGCCGAAAAATGCGGCTTCTCTGCAAAATATTCTGAATTTGGTCGCTCCTTTGAAAAATGCCGGAGCCAAGGGGACGGAGCTCAGCGCCGAGATCATCGGCAAAATTCCCGGGCTTAATGATAAAATGTTGCCGAATATGGTAAATTTTGTAAAAGGAGCCATGAAGCGTAATGTCACCGAATGGATCGGCAAAGAACTGACGGAAGAGCTGAACCGCAGCGGCGCCGAGGGACGCGAAGTCATCAGCCGCTTGAACGGTTTCATCAATGCCAACAGCCGCGAGGGCGTCAGCTGGCGAATGGTGGAAATACCGTTTTTAGACGGCGGCAGCCTGAGCAAAATCAGGGTTGCCGTAAAGAAATATGATGATGACGAAAAAGAAAAAAACGCCGAAGGAAAGTCTCGCTTCGGAACCAGATTTGTGGTTGACACCAGTTTCAGCCGGCTGGGAGCGTTTCAGTTTGACGGCTTTTCGGTGGCCAAAGAGCGGCGCTTTGACCTGATTATCCGCACATCGAGGTCTGTCGGAAACGATCTTTGTGCCAACATCATGCGTATTTTCAAAACCACGCTGAATGAAGTGGGATATGCCGGCAGCATTAACGTAAACGTTAAAGAAAATTTTATAAAAATATGCGAAGATAAACGCAGCGAAACGTTAAAAGATGGTATTTATATATGAACAGTAACGAAACTGATGCTCTGGGCTATTATGCGGCGCTCAATCTGCATTGTGATGCTGATGACGCTGCGATTAAGCAAAACTACCGCGATTTGGCCAAACACTGGCATCCGGACCATAACACTTCGGCGGAAGCCTTGGATAATTTTAAAAAAATATCGGTAGCCTATGACGTTTTGAAAGATGAAGACAAGCGTCTGGTTTATGATTTGCTTTCCACTGTTTACGCCAAAGACAAATATCCCGATCCGGATATGATAAAACCGCTCCGGGCGGCGTCCGGCCGTGCCGACGTTCAGGCGCTGGCCATCGAAAATGTCCGGGGAGAACTGATAAGATATAAAATCGCAACCGACCGCTGCGTCTGCAGTTATCGGGAAGCGCTGAGCCTGGAGTTTAAGTCGTCCGTGCTGAACTGGCTGCTGGGCTGGTGGCATCCTCGGGCTTTTTTCAAAAATATTCGGGCGCTGGTGAATAATTTCAACAACGTAAATTCCCGTGCGGAGAACGCGCATTTGTTCATTCACAACGCCGTGGCCTATCGTCATGACGGCAAAGAAGACATAGCGCTGCAATCTGCGGCCATGGCGCTGCCTTATGCCTCGCCGCGCCAGTCTTGCCTGTTAAAAAGGTTTATCGGCGGAGCTTCCGTCGCTATGCCCAAACGTCCGGCCTGGAATTATCTGAATCTGCAGCTGGTGCAGTTGGTTATGCCCCTCGTGCTTGTGCTTTTGGCACTGACGCCTCTTTCCGTAAAAGTTGTAAGCGAGAGCGACCTGCTGAACTATTTTGCCGAAAAGAAAGAAATTGATTATAACCAGCAGGTCGAGTTTCGCACCGGCGGTTCAATGAGCGATGACATGGTTGTCGGCAAGGTTGTAAACATTCCTGTGGATTTGTCTGATTCTTCAAAGCTTTATCATCTGACTTCGGAACAAAATCTGATGTATGGGCCAGCGGATGACTTTGATGTTATGCGCCGTTTGAAAAGCGGAAAAACCGTCCGGATTACCGGTTATACGCCGGATAACATCTGGTTTCGGGTGATGCTGGACGAGGGGGAAATGGGCTTTGTCCGGCAGGAATATCTGCGGCAGGGTATTGGCGGCGAAATTCCCTATGGCAGCAAGATTATAAAGCGTTAGCTTCTTTCTTACATTTTTGTCCAAAAATTGCTTGATTGGTTTATAAACTTGTGTTATAAGAGCTTTCACAAGCAATTATTTTATAGGCCATTGTAAATCTGTTTTTTTGCCTCTGTAATTGTTTGCCGCAAAAACAATGTCTAACTAAATATTTAATCTTATGACAAATGTAATCAGTAAACTGCAGCAGAAATTCAATCTTTTTGCTGTCGGAGATGAATGCGTGGCGAATGTATACGCAGTGACGAACAAAGAACCTCAGCTCAGGCTGAAAGGCGGTGCGGTAGGTATTATCACCGTAGATAAAAACGATTTTTATCAGCGCAGCGGAATCAAACTTCAGGTTGGCAATGTTGTTGACGTTGTTGTCACGGAAATTGTTGACGGGATTCCTCATCTGGCTTTGTCGCCGTCTTATATTTTGGCCAACACGCCGCAGGCCGGTGTTTGCAAAATTATCGGAACCCAGGGGGTGATTGTCGAGTTTCCGTGGAAAGAGCCAGTCCTGGGCTTTTATCCTATGGAAAACGGAGCACCGGAAAATGCCGGACATCTGGAAGAGGGAGCTGATGTGGAATGTCTGGGGCTGACCCCGGAGGAAGATTATTACCGCATTAAAAAACTGCGGGTTGTTCTTCCGGAAGAACGGGCTCATCCCAAATCTGAAGAGGACAAGGAAACCAAGAAGCCCCGAACGGCTCCGGAGGAACCTCCGATAAAAGAAGATTCTGACTTCAAATTTCCGCAGCCTTGGTCGGAGGAGCGAATTCAAAAGTCGCTGACCTCAAGAGATACGATTGCCGTCAGTGATAACGGATTATACCGCGTTGGCCATTGTTATCTGGCTCAGCTGGGCGCGTCACCCGATTTGGTGATGCTTGATGACAAGCAAAAGGCGCAGGTCAGAAACCGCAACGGTATTAGTCCTCAGCTGGGCGAATATGTTTTGGTACGCATCATCAAAATGTATACGTTTGGCTACATAGACGTTGAGTTCGTCGATTTGCCGGATGATGCCTATGTTCAGAATTTTCAAAAGGCTTTCCAGCGGATTAAGCGTGAATTCAAAATTGTTGAAAAGAACGGTTTCAAGTTTAATTATCGCGATGATGCCGTCTTTAAGGAAGGAATGAAAAACCGCTCGGAAAAATGTTTTGAGCAATATTGGCTCGGATATTTGTATGAAGTCGGCGTTTCCGGCGGAAAACCGTTGTTTGAAAACCGCAAGGTCGGTCGGCTTGACGTCAGGGTTTTGGATTCTAACTTTGAATACCGCGACGGCGATACGCTTTATTGCCAGCTGGTTTATATTGAACCGAAAGACAAAAAAGCGATCCTTACCGTTAAAATCATGTGTGTCATTCATCAGAATGTTCCGCAGGTGGTATGAAAGGATGTTTTCCGTTTTTGAAAAAAAGCGCTTTGTTAAAATCAAAGCGCTTTTTTTTATATTTTGATTTGTTCTGTTTTAACGGCCAGTCCCGTCGTGTCGTCGGTTTCGATCAGTACGCCGCACAGGGTTCCTTTGCCCTTGGCCGGCAACAGGCGTCCGCCCGTGTATCTGCGTGCCAGCCGGTTTATCGGTTCTTCTTTGTCAAAGCCCAGTACCGAATCATAATCGCCGCACATTCCGACGTCAGTCAAATAAGCGGTTCCTTTGGGCCAGATTCTGGCATCGGCGGTCGGAACATGGGTATGTGAACCGATCACGGCCGAAACTCTACCGTCCAGATAACAGCCGAACGAAAGTTTTTCCGATGTTGCTTCGGCATGTATGTCAACCAAAATCGCGTCGACGTTTTTGCCAAGCGTATAATTTTTCAGCAGCTTGTCTATGGCCTGTACCGGACAATCGACCGCTTCCATGAAAAGTCGTCCCAGCACTTGGGCAATCAGAAGCTTTTTGCCGTTGGGGAGTTCCAACTCACAAAATCCTCTGCCGGGCAAATTTTCGGGATAGTTCAGCGGCCGGATAATCTTTTTGCATTCGTTCAAAAACGGAATGAGTTCACGCTGCTGCCATACATGATTGCCGGTAACCAGGGCATCGACGCCTTTTTCCAAAAAGTCGCGGCAGATTCCCGGCGTTGCGCCGAAGCCGTGCGCCGCGTTTTCAATATTGACGATGATAAAATCGGGTTCGTAGTCTTTCCTAAGCTTGTCCAGATTGCCGAGCACCGCTTCTCTGCCTGCCCGGGCGACCACGTCGCCACAGTAAATAAATTTCAAAATAAAGGTCTTTCTTTTAACTTGTTTTTGCTTAAAAAAAGCCCCGAAATCTGGGGCTTGGATTAAAACTCTGCGAGGGGGCCGTCTTAGCCGTATGGATAACATTCTTATCGAACCGCTTTTCTAAAGTGGGTGCCATATAAACAAACCACGATTTGTTCAGAGACAGCTCCCTATAAAATAATGTTGGCTCGGAAGATCTGCGGAAATACAAACCAGACAGCTTCCCCTCTATGACTACAGATTACAATAAATTTATTTTAGATGCAACAGAATTTATCTCGTTTATCAAAATTTTTATTTTGCCTGCCAATGCGTTGTCAAGTTCAAGGAGTCGCTGTTCGTCAAGAGCCTGAACGGCGTCGCCGTTCGCGGCCGGTGCGCCTTTTTTCAGTTCCGAAAGTTCGTCGGCCAGAAGCAGCCCCACCATTGCCAGCAGCATACATTCGTTAACCTGTCCGCTTGCTGCGTTGAGCATTTTTGCCTTTTCGTCAAGCATCCTTGCCAGCTGGAGGATTCTGACTTCCTGTCCGTCTTCGCAGGCAATGGCATATTCTCTTGAATTAATTGTTATTGTTACCTGTGCCATCGTTTTCCAAAACTTTATCCAATTTCATTATAACCGCGTCAATGTTTCTGATGATGTTTTCCGACGAGCTTTTAAGAATTTCCAGCCGTTTGCTGTTGTCTTTCCTTTCGGCCTCAATCTTCTTCTGAGACAAGGCCAGCTTGTCTTTCTTCTCGTCAAGAATGCCGTTTAGCTTAACCAATACGTCGCTCAGTTCGGCAAGGGCGTTGTTGGTCTGGCTGAACTCGATTTTTTTTGCATCAGTCATAAATTTCTCTTTCTTTTAGAGTATTATTCCCGTATATTCAACGCATAATATCAGCAAACCGAACGATTTCAAGAACAATAGAGAGTTTATGCCAAAGTTTATAATCAAAATAACGGCCGATGACAAAACGCTGCTGGACAATGACGATGTCTGCTGTTATCTGGCCGATGAGACCTCCGCGCCGGCCGTGCTTGCGGAAGCAGAAGCTTCCGACAAACTGGTTCTGGCCAGCGGGGACAATGCCGTTGATTTTTGCTTGAAAGCGGGATTGGACGGCGTGTTGACGTCTGACCCCGTTGACGAAAAGTTTCCGGGGCTTGTCAAACGCCTGCATAAAAAAATCGGCAAAAAGTTTTGGGGCGCCGCCTGCGGCATTACCCGCCACGAAGCGATGATTGCTTCCGAAGCCGAACCTGATTTTGTAGCGTTCCGTTCTGCCGGACGTGACGGCGAGGCGGACATTCTGGACTGGTATGCCGAGCTTTTTCTGCTGCAGTCGGCGCTTTTCTATACCCCGGAGATTAATGAGAAACTGCTTTCCAAAACTGATTTTTTAATAATAAATACTTCGGAATATAAGATTCTGGTTGATAAAATTAAAAGATTAGATTAATTTGCCAGATAATAAATAATTTGAATAATAATTGGAGAAAAATATGAAACAGCAAGCTGGATCCATCCGCATCGGTTGGGTAATCGAATACAAAAACAAACCATGGACCGTAACCAAGACCAACTTTGTAAAGCCCGGCAAAGGCGGTGCCTTTATGCAGGTTGAAATGAAGTCGGTGGAAGAAGGCACCAAAACCAACGAGCGTTTCAGAACGGAAGACATGGTTGAAAAGCTGATGGTTGAAACCAAAGACTGCCAGTTTTTGTTTGAAGATTCCACCGGTTTGAACTTTATGGACAGCGAAACGTTTGACCAGTTTACAATGCCGGCGGACATCCTTGGAGATTCTCGTCCGTTTATGACTGACGGTATGGGTGTTATCATCAACGTTATTGACGGTAAGCCGATTTCGGTTGAACTGCCGTTGCAGGTCATTCAGGAAGTGGTTGAAACCGAACCCGTCATCAAAGGTCAGACGGCAGCTTCTTCTTACAAACCGGCTATTTTGGATAACGGTGTCCGCGTTATGGTTCCGCCTTTTGTCGGCGCCGGCGAAAAAATCGTTGTCAATACGACAGACGCTTCCTATGTAGAGAGAGCCAAATAATGTCTTATTTGTCCGCAAATATGAATATGCTTATGACCGCCGTCAAAAAGGCGGCGTCTTCCCTGAGCCGCGATTTCAGCGAGATTGAAAAGCTTCAGTCTTCTGTTAAGGGACATCAGGAGTTTGTCGCTGCGGCGGTCAGAAAGGTAGAGGCCAATCTGCGGGCGGAACTTTCAAGATCCCGTCCGTCTTATGCTTTTGCCGAAAATGGAAAACCGCGTCCTTCCGGAGCGTATTTTATCGTTTCTTCGCTGGACGGCGTGGTCAATTTTGCTCATGGTATTCCGCATTTTTCCATTTCTGTCGCCACTTGCGAAAACGGGGCTTTGACTGCCGCCGTCATTTACAATCCGGCCACGGACGAGCTTTATTTTGCCGAAAAGGGCAACGGAGCTTATAAAGAAGGTTTTCGCAATCACGAACGGCTGCGCGTTTCTTTCCGTAAGGAACTGGGCGAATGCGTTTTTTCTACGCAGATTAACGATAAGGAAAACCTTAGCGCTTATGCCGCGGTCAGAGACAAAATCATTCCGCAGGCCGGTGCGTTGCGCGTATTGGGCGCCGCAAGTCTGGATTTGGCTTATGTTGCGGCCGGAAAGATTGACGTCACCGTCAGTCTCGGCAACGGCCTCTCTGATATAGCGGCCGGCATTCTGCTGGTTAAGGAAGCCGGCGGTTCGGTTTATGAACTAAATCAGAAGGACATCCGCTCCGAGGATCTTGAAGCGGTTCTTTCGTCGGGCAATATCATCGCCTGCAATGCAAATCTCGGCAAAAAGGTATATGATTTGCTGAACAAATAATTATTGATGACAACTGAGATAAGGAAAAAGAAATGCGCTCGAAGAAAATCATACTGCTTCCGGCCGTAGCGCTGGGGCTGAGCCTGACGGCTTTGGCGGCACCTTCTTTTGCGGAGGATGATGTTTATGTCGATTTTTCTGTACTGGATTCTCTGGGAGACAACAACTCGCCGGTCATTAACAGCGGTCCTCTTTTTCCTGTCGTCAAACCATCCGCGGCCGAGACTGCCGTAAAGAAAGTTTCCAAACCGGCCAGAAAAAAATCGGTCTCCAAATCGGCAGTCAAAAAGGCAAAACCGGCAGCCAAACCTAATAAAGGCCTAAAAGAAGATATCAAAATTCCGCACAAGGAAGAGATAAAGGTAGAAGTTAAAATGCCGGAAACGAAAAACCGTCCTGTTGCCCCCAAGGCCTCTGCCGGTCAGCCGCTTCCTGAGGATGCTCCGTTTAAGTCCGTTGCCGAGCCGGTCGTCAAAGAAGAGGTTTCCGCCGCTCCGCTGGCTCCGGTAGAAGTAAAAACCGAACCGCTGCCCGAGAAGACGGATGAAGTGATTATGGAGCCGGTCAACGGTCATACACCGCTGCCGGGAGCCGTTGAACCTAAAGACGGCCTTGTGGCCGAACCGGAGGAAACGGTCGTGCCTCAGTCGAAACCTGAGACTGAACCTGTCGTGCAGACATCGGTTTCAGACGAGCCGTCAGCTCCGTTGATTGAGAAAACGTCTCTGCCGCAAGGCGTTTCGAGCGATGTCGTTTTTGCCGCCGACAGTTCGGAACTTACGGAAGAAAACAAACGGCAGTTGGATGATATCCTTGCCGGTTTTGAAGATACGCAGAAAAACAAAATTGCTATCTTTTCGTTTAATGTCGATGACGGCAAAGATGTCTTCCGCAAAAAGCGGCTGTGTTTGGACCGCGCCATCGCCGTCCGTTCCTATTATCTGGCCAAAGGGTACAAAAATTATAGTATCAAGGTGGTCAATGTCGATGCTGAAAGCGACTTGAAAAATGTTGTGCGGGTTGAAGAATTCAAATAAAATGCTCAATAACAGCCAATAAATTTAAAAAAGTGTAAATTAATGCTTGCCTATTTAAATCTGGTAATGTATAAGAGCTTAAAAATTATGCGTTTAAATAAAAGTTTTAGGAGTTTTTTAAGATGAAAAAAGGTATTCATCCCGATTATCATGAAATTACTTATGTAATGACTGACGGTACGGAATTCAAAACCAGATCGACCATGGGTAAACCCGGCGATAAGATCCGTCTGGAAATTGACCCGAAATCTCATCCGGCTTGGACCGGCGTTCAGCGTTTGGTTGATACGGGCGGACAGATTTCCAAGTTTAACAACAAATTTGGCGCTTTTGGTCTTAAGGCCGGTGATTCCGTCAACTAAATCTAACGTTGTTTAGCGTTTTATTAACCTGCATTTGCTAAGCTGAATGCAGGTTTTTTTATATATTGCTGCAGGAAAAATGGTAAAAATAACACACTATGAAGTTTATACGGATTCAGGGGACGGCTGGAAGCTTGAGGATCGCTTTGCCAGTGATCAGCGCTATGAGGCCATCAATCTTTCCAAGGAAAAGGAACAGGAAAAACTGAAAGTAAAAATAATCCGCGAAACTTTTGACGTTCAGGATAACAGCTATCAGGAAACCGTTGAATATGTCAGCGGATTGGGGCATGGCAAACCCAAAGCCAAAAAGGGCAAAAGAATATCTGCAGTTGATTTGCGCAGCCAAGCGGCGGCAAGGCAGAGCGAAGACGATAGCGGCGAATATGAAACCGACGAGGCACTTGTTTCCAGTGCCGAAATTCTCCGTGCGATAGCCAAACTGGTGGTTATTATCATTGTCACATTGGCTTTGTCAAATTTGTTTGTAACGCTGATATCGCCGCTGATTGAGGACTTTGTTCCCGAAGAATATGTTCATATCAGTTTGTTCATAATCTTCTTCGTACTGTTTTTGGGGCTTGCCGTTCCGTTGATTATGAAGAAGATTCCCTGGCATATTTTTTCCTATCGCCGCCAAGAAGCGCTTAAACCTCGTCCGTTGAAAGAAAGCCGTTTTTATGAAAAGGCTCAGAATATCATCCGGCTTTATAACTTAAATGACGAATATGAACCCTCAATTTCGCCGTCATATCCGGAAGCGACTCTGGAACAGAAGCGCTACATTGTAGATTTTTTGAAAGACGTTTTATCCAATCTTGATTCAAAAAGTATGTTTCAGGACAGTTTTTCCAAGCTGGGCGTCAAACTGGTTGTCTACGGCGGTTGTCTGGAACTTTCAAGATACTGTGGTCTGCATATTGCCGAAGCCAATTCCATGCTCTATGAAGCTTTTAAGATTATCGACGGTGACAATGCTGATCTTGAAGCTTTTTATGACGGCAAAAAGTCTTTTGCCGACAATAAGGTTGCCGTGTTTCTGACCGGCGTCGGTGCACACTTGATGGCGCAGGTTATTGACGAGCGGCCGATGGACGTAAACATTTTAAAACAGAGCTTTGCCAAATGGGAAGCTCAGATCGCCGAAACCGGTTATAGCGGTGCCGGAGAGACCGTTCCGCCGCAGAAGGTGGATATCCGGTGCCCGAGTCTGGTCAATATTCAGTGCCTTTTGAAGTTTTTTGACGAGGCTCTTCCCGGTCTGGATGAACAGAAGAAAACCTATTGGTCCGACATTCATAACATCATTTCCAATCTGCTCGGGAAATACCGTGGAAAAAATGTAATCGAATTTAATGACATAACGACGGTGGAGTATGACAATACGGAGGATGCTGTTCGTTTTGCCGCCGCGTTTATTAAGGATATAAATACCTATAAAGATGAATTAAATGATGAAAATTTGATCTTTTTGAGCAAATGCAACATCATCGACAAGGTGGAAGAAGACGGGCTCAATCCTCAGGATTATGTTGAAGACGTATTGGAACATACTTATAACAACGAAATCCTGATAACCGAAAAAATCAAAAACGCCATTCCGTCCGATAAATACGGATTTGAGTTTTTGGGAGACAAAAGGTTGAATAAAACAAATAAATTGATAGCTTTATACAAATTGGCGGATTAAGCTGTTATATAAATTAAACGGGTTGTTTTGAAACCGTTTTTATGATAAAATAATCAATGTGGGATTGTTGGGAGAAAACCAATGGTGACAATTTCTGAAGTATTGGGCGAAAGCAGCGCCAAAACATGGGAAAAAACGCTTACCGACATGAATAATGTCGATGAGACTTTTGCCAATGCCCGTGATTTAGGGTATACTCGCCTCAACTATTCCCGCATCACTGCCATCGGCAAACTTTCCAAATATTATGACAGCGTTGACATCTATAAAACGCAGGTTCAGTCCGACGGCAAGCTGGGCGTTTCTCTGCGTGACGGCACAGAAGACGAAAACGTGCTGGATCTTTCCAAATATGAAGAGGCGCTGGATCAACTGAAACAGCAGACCGATCCTGAGGGTTATGAAAAAGAACAGGCCGAAAAAAAGGCCAAGGAAGAAGAAAACCTGTTGGCTTTAACGGCTGAAAAACTGAATATTCAGGTCTATATGACCAAAGGCGGCAAACAAGTTCTCATCGGTGACAGTACTGCCGAAAAAGGTACCAAAGCCCGCGAAACGATGGATCAGATTCTTAAAGGCGAATATCGAGCCAAAAAGGGCGATTATTATTTCAAAATCACCCGCAATGAAGATACAACGACCAAAAACGAAGAAATCTCCTATGCCATGCAGATTACGATGGGAGACCATTTTAAGCATGATTATGTTATGACCGAGAAAATTTCTGAAGACAGCACCAATAAGAAAGAAAGCCGGGTGCCGCTGACACAGACTTCTTCCGGCGGTTCTCTTTCGGCGGTAAATGCGTTGGAAATTCAGGCCACTCGCTACCAGGCGACGGCTCAGATGCTTCAGGTCGGATATCTGAATATGGCCGATATCTACTCCAAAAACAGCAAATATTAAAAAATTCCCGCATTTCCGCAAAAAATGCTTGTATATTATCCAAAGAAAATCTATCTTTAGGGTAATTAATTTGCTTTTGAATGTATTGTCAAAGCAAAAATAATATTTTGCGAAAGAAAGGATTACAAAATGACAGCTCCCTTAATGCCAAGAGCAACTGCCGTATGGCTGGTCGAAAATACAACCTTAACCTTCAGACAGATTTCAGAATTCTGCGAAATTCACGAACTGGAAATTCAGGCCATCGCCGACGGCGACGTTGCCGGCAATATTATGGGTTTGAGTCCGGTAGACAACAGCCAACTGACACTTGAAGAAATCAGAAGATGCGAGGCCGATCCTTCTGCCAATCTGGTTCCGAATGAAATGGAGCGCAATGTCAAAGCCCGCAATGCCAAGGCCAAAAAAATCCTGTCTCCGTCTCAAAGAAGCGACAAACCGGCGGCCATTGCCTGGGTTATTAAGAATTGTGCGGATTTGAGCGATGCTCAGATTTGCAAGCTGATTGGCACCACCAAACCGACGATTGAAGCCATTCGCAGCGGCACCCACCGCGATATGGCCAATATCCGTCCCAAAAATCCGGTTACCATCGGTTTGTGCACCGAGAAAGATTTGGATCAGGCTTTAGCCGTTGCGCAGGCTCGTCTGGAAAAAGCGGCCCAGCCTAAAAAAGCCAAAGCGCCGAAAAAAGAAAAAACCGCTAAGGCTAAAACAGAGAAGAAGACAAAGGCTAAGTCCGAAAAAAAAGCCAAGACTGAAAAGAAAGCAAAAAAATCAGCTTAACACCAAAAACCTCAAAGCTTGGCTTTGAGGTTTTTTATTGGAGAAACAAAGATGAACGACGCCGTGGAAATCTGCCGGAAACTGATCCGTTTTAAAACCGACGGGGAGCACTTGTCTGAAGCTTTTGCTTTTGTTGAAGCGGAATTGGCGCCGCTGGGCTTTGAATGCGAAATTCTGCCGCTGCAAAACGATGCCGGTGAAGAGACGCTTGCTTTTTCGGCGGTTTTTGGCCGCGGAGAACCACATCTTTTGTTTGTCGGACATGTTGACGTAGTGCCCGCCGGCAATGCCGCGTCATGGAAATTTTCTCCCTTTGAAGCAACGGTAGACGAGGGACTTTTGTATGGTCGCGGCAGTTCTGATATGCTTGGGGGGCTTGCCGCGTTTGTCGCGGCGGTAAAAAGGCAGATTAAAGCCGGCAAAGTTACCGGACGTCTGACGATTATTCTTTCCGGAGATGAGGAAAACATTATTGTCGGAGGCACAGAAAAACTGTTGCAATTTGCCGCCGGCCGCGGAGAAAAATTCGACTTTTGCCTGGTTGGGGAACCGAGCAATCCGCAAAAGCTTGGCGAGCAAATTAAAATCGGCCGCCGCGGAGACGTTTTTATTCGCATTGTTTCAACCGGATATCAAGGGCACACTGCTTATCCGCATCTTGCCGTCAATCCGGTGCACAATCTGGTCGCTCTGCTCGAAAAAATAAGAAACCTTACCTTGGACCGCGGCAATGAGTTTTTTGAGCCTTCCGGCATTCAGATTACGACTTTTGACGTTGGCAATCCGGCCATGAATGTCATTCCCGCTCACGCCGAGGCCGCGGTGGACATTCGTTTTAACAACGAGCATACGGCAGAAGGCATTGTTCGGATGATTGAACGTCTGGCCGAAGATTCGGAAGGCAAATTTAAAATTGAGGCGCAAACGGTCGGTGAAGCGTTTTTGACGCCGGTTACCGCGCCCTGTGAAATGTTGCGAAACATCATTTTCCGCCATACCGGCATAATGCCGGAGTATTCGACTTCCGGCGGTACTTCGGATGCTCGTTTCGTAAAGGACTATTGCCCGGTATTGGAGTTTGGTCTGACCAGTGCCTCCATCCATAAGGTTGACGAATGCGCGGCAGTATCAGACATTGAGCGGCTTTCGCTTATTTATGAAGATTTTATCGCCGGTTTTTTTGCCTGACTTATTGTAAAGCTTTTTGAATTTCCAAATCAACATTGCGACGCTCGTTGAATTTCTTGTCAAGCTGAATCCTTTCTTCCGAATTCATTGCGTCTAAATCGCTGATTGTATTGGTACTGGCCGGTTTGCCCGTATCGGCGATGGCTTCCAGATCACGCAGATAACTTTGGTACATTTCCTGATAATTGGCCGCTTCCGAAACCGGCGGCATCGAGGCGTTGTCGTTTTTTTGCTCCGTCGGCTGAGGTTTGTTCAAAGGCTGAGCAACTGTTTGTGCGGCATTGTCTGTTGTCTGCGGCTGTTGAGGAACGGCTTGTTGTCTGGGGTCATAAAAAGGTGTGCGTTGTGGAATTTTGTCGTCTTCGTGGGAAATATGTTTGGCGGTTGAAATGCCGGCGCCGTATCTCGGAATAATGACTTTTTCAGGTCGGCTTTGCGCCAGAGCTCCGTCAGGAATAAAGAAATTCGGCTGGACAGGCCTGCGTACATATCTTTCCTCTGTCTGCGCACAGGCGGAAGCAATATTCCACCCCATAACAAGACCTGCAATGATGACAAGGCATTTTGGCATTTTCATCTGATGTTATCCCATCAACCATAATTTAACATATTCAGTATAGCATATATTATATGAAAAAGCTTTTTATAATATTAACGTTAATTTTTTTCGGCTGTGTTTGGGTCCGGACCTCTGTGGCGGAAGACAACGGCTGCACCGCGCCGCGAAAGCCCCTGATAAGGTTTTCCACGTCTTACGGTCGCCTGCAATATGACAAGAGCCGCACCGTCGATGAGATTACGCAGATGTCTCTGGAATATGGCCGGCGGGAACAAGGCGTATTTTTGAGCGGACTGGCAACCGTAATTGTTGAAAAGGAATATGAGTTCGGCACGTCCGGTGAAGCGCTGAGAGGCGGAAAAATGTGCGTTTTCCCGTCCATAATTAACGTTTTTGTCGGTTATACCCGGCCGATGATTTATATAGCCAAAAGTCTGAGGCCCGGCAGCTGCGAATATAATTTGGTTTTGCGGCACGAGCAGACGCATCAGCTGATTAACAAGAAAGCGCTGGATTATTTTTTGCCGCGCTTTAAGGTTGCCGCAGAAAAAATCGCTCTGGAAATAAAGCCGCAAAAAGTTTCAAGCAGCACCGAAATGGCTTCCGTGACGCAAAAAATGACCGACGAATTTGCCGTTCGCATGAACAAAGTCGTAGCCGTTTTTGAAAAGGAACTGTATATAGAACAGGGCAAGCTGGACAATAAAATCAATTATTCCATGGAAGAAAACATCTGCCGCAAGTTTAATGCGACGCACTGACCATCGGGATAATCTTGTCTAAAAAGCCGTCAATGCCTTTGTAAGCTTCGTCGATATATGTTTTGTCCCCGGCGGAGTTTTCCTTATAATAAATGCGGACGGTCGTCATGCCGATTTCTTTGGCAAATTCCAGATTGGAATAGCTGTCGTCAACAAAAATGCACTCTTTGGGATCTTTGCCGATTTCCTTGCAGAACATTTTATAAACGTCGGAGCTTTCGTTTTTCTTGTAAACGCCGAAATCTTCGACGGAATAAAAACGTCCTTTGAAAAACTCATAAAGGCCGATTTTTTTCAATATCTTCTCGGCAACGTTATGGCTGCTGGTCGTAAAGATATATTGTTCAAAAGGAAGCTTTTCCAACCGTTCCAACAGGTTTTCATAAGGAACGATAACGTCTACCGGCTTGCGCTCATGATATGCGTCAAACAGTTCCTTGGGGTCGATTCCGTATTCCATAATGAAAACTTCGCCGCCGTTGCGATATTTTTTATAAGATTCCTTGACCATGTTTTTGGCTGTCTCAATATCCATTTTGAGACCAAGATCCTCCACCAGGGCAACCGCGGTTGCTTCGTCAAGCATATCCTTAAATTCTTCGGTTTCAAAATACAAGGTGTTATCCAAATCCCAGATAATGACTTTTTTATCGCTGAGCACAGTTATCTCCATCTAAAAAATCTTTACAACTCTAGCAATTTAACAATACTGAAGCCTTTCGTCAATCCTCTTTTTGCCTGTTGAAAAAAGCGTTATCGTACATATATCAGAAATGAGACTAACAAATTGATTTAAACAAATAAAGGGGATGAATAATGAAAAAACTTTTATCATTGGCCATGGTCGGAACTTTGGCGTTAATGGGATGCGATTCGCAAACCGCAAATGCACAGACGACTTCGGCATCGGTCGGAAATCCGGATTCGCAGAACGTATTGGTTATTGAAGAAGGCTATCAGGCCGTTATTCCGGTAGAAGCCGGTGCGGTCAATCCAAACGACGCATCAACGACGGATTGGAGCAAAGAAGGCAATGTAGAAGTTGCTCCGCAGCCGGAAACGCAACCGCCTGCGTCCGCAAATTCCGGCCAGACGTCCGCTCCCGCCTCATCAAACCCGTCAACCTCAATGACGGTCAACGAAAGCGTTTTGGAAACGCCGACCGCCGTAGAAGTTGATGAAAGCGTCAGCGGCAGCTAAGATATGAAAAAAAGACGGCGCAGGGTCATTCTGAGCTTGTCAAACATAAAATATCACCCAGAGCTTGCCGAAAGGTAAAATGTCATCCTGAGCGAAGTGAAGGATCTTAGCCTTAATTAGTTGAGATGTTTCGTCGCGCTCAACATGACATAAAAAAACACCCCGGATAATTTAACCGGGGTGTTTTTTAGGGGAGGTTAAATTGTTGCTGGATTACAACATCCATATTTTTGGTACCGACTACAAGTTTGTTGTCTACAACTATGATATTGTACCCAATTGTCTCTCCATGGTTCACATTGATCCATTGCTGCATTATACTCCATAGCAGTCTGGCCATTACAGCTTGGTGTTGAATCTGTGTCGCTGTTTTCTTTCTCACACTTTCCATTCTTGAGCGCATACCCGGAGCTGCAAGAGTCTAGCTTATATTTAGTCCCATTGGTGGAGCAGTTGGAAGCGGTGATGGTACATTTGCTGCAATTACCGTTGGCCGGGCATGAAGATAGTGTATAACCGGAACAGTTTGTGGCGTTGCAGTCTTTTTCGCAGCCGCTGTCTTTGGTGTGGTAACCCGAGATACAGG
>CABUUO010000007.1 GCA_902494875.1 uncultured Pseudomonadota bacterium | reverse complement strand
GGTATTGCCTTCGGTGCCGAGAAGTTTGTAACCGATGATACTAAGGTCGGTATTGGTTACGCTTATACCAACACCGATATTGATGGTTTCATGCGTGATACTGATGTTGATACACATACTGCCATCCTGTATGGTGAATATAAACCGTCAAACTGGTATGTAAATGGTATTGCGACCTATGGCTGGTCTGATTATGAAGAAAGCAAGAGTGTCGCCGGAGTTGGTGTCAAAGCAGACTACGATGTCGAAACCTTTGGTTTGCAGGCAATGACCGGTTACGATATGAACATCAACGGCTTAGGCATTACGCCGGAAGCTGGCTTGCGTTATGTTCACATTAAACAGGACGCTTATAAAGATTCTGCCGACCAAAAAGTCTCCGGCAACGACAGCGATATTTTGACCGGTGTCATTGGTGCCAAAGTCAGCAAAAACTTTGAGCTGTCCAATGGTATGAACATCAAACCGGAAGCCAGAATTGCCGCCACCTACGACTTGATGAACGATGACGTCAATTCTGTCGTAACCTTGGCTAATGGTTCAGCTTATGCGGTTGAAGGTGAAGCCCTTGACCGTTTCGGAATGGAATTTGGTGCCGGTGTAACCGCGGAAGTCAACGACAATGTCGAACTCTCGTTCGGTTATGAAGGCAAATTCCGTCAGGACTACCAAGACCACACAGGTTTGATTAACGCTAAGTATAAATTTTAAGCGTTAAATCATCCAAACTAAGCAGCCCCGGATATTTTGTGTTCGAGGCTGTTTTTTTCTTTTAAAAGTTCTCTTGACAATGAAATTTTTTTATTATATTCAATAAACGTCATTGAGAATTTGGTATGATTTTTACCAGCCTCGGTGAGCCGAGCACCTTAGTTCTTACTGCTCGTTAAGTTCCTGAAGAACACCGAATATGATTATAATGGGGTGTTACAGGAATTTTTTTTGATATCTCCAAAATAATCACGTTATAAGAAGCTCATGCAGCATAGCAGCAATAGAATTTTCAGCTGTGAAGCATAGCAAGTTTTAAAGGAGAAGATTTCAGGTAGTTGGTTTGATGATGTAGGCAGGTTAAATAAAAATACAATAAGATAAAAGGCACCTTTTAGGTGCCTTTTTGTGTTTAAAATCTGTCAGCTGATTTTTTGCTAATATATTGTAATTCAATACTTTTGCTTTCATCGCCATCCTGAATCTGTGCCTAAGCTTATAAAAGTTATTCGGTTTTAGCTAATGGTTGTTTGTGTGCGGTAATGGTCAAAACGAATGGTGAATCAAAATTTTGAAGCATATTGGAGAGAAATCCACAATGTCTGCCCCGAGCTTACCGAAGAGGAAGTCATCGAGGCGGGTACTTCTCTGCTTCAAATTGCCAAGCTGTTGTCAGAAGCCGTTCAGGAAAATCCTGAGTTACAAACATTAATTTCAGCTCAAATAAAAGGAGATTTTTAAATGAGCACAAATAACAAGAAAAACGTCTGTGATACCTGCGTTTTGCTGGTCGATTACACGGACATTATAATAACGGAGCTTGGGCGTTTTAAGCCTAATCCGCAAATCCTCTGGGATATGCAAGGGGCGGAGGCTGTGACCTGCTATAACTTCGCAACGCGTGAAGAGCAGCAACAGCATTACTACCCTAAGCTGTCATTAAACAGCGTACTGCGGCACGGAGGTTTCAGCGTTAAGTTGAAAATTGAATTTTCCGCACCGAAACTTCTGCATTTTCCGCCCAACAATCTGGAAGAAGTTTGTGATGCCGACTTTGAAGATGTCATCAGCATTTTGGCATTACGGCTTCACGAGATGGGTGTTGAGGTTTCGCCTCAAGTGTTGCGGTCGGCACAAGTTGTAAGGATTGACTTTGGTAAGAATGTCTTGGTTAAAGTCGCGCCCTGTGTGATTTTACAATACTTGAACAAAGCTGACATCAGCCGTCGGCTCGATTGTACCAAGGTGTCATACCGAAACGAAGGGCATTCGCTGCATTTTTTAGCCCGACACCGGAATGTCGTTATTTACGATAAACTCAAAGATATTCAAAAAGCCCGGTATTGTAAAAGTCGGGCTGTCAGTTCCGAAAATGCCCAGACAATTGATATGGCAGCCCTAGGCTCAAGCCAATATTTACGGGTTGAAATTCAGTTGGGCAATTCTGAGAATATCCGTCAAGCCATCAGTAAAGCAGGGCTTCCAGTTTCGGAGCTGACATTCCAAAATCTTTTCAGCAGCCAAATTTGCCGAGCTGTTACGCTGGTTTATTGGAATGAAATTTTGGCTGCAGCCAAATACCAGCAGTTAAGCGAAGAAAATGCGGCAGATTTATTCAAACGTCTGCTGGATGCCAAATATAAGTTTCTAAAAGCCCTGCAGCTTGTCGGTTTGGTAACGATACTGAAGACGATGGGCAAACGAGAACTGCGGCTACATGCGGGGAACTCTTTTTCACCGGCAATTTATGAACTGTTTCGGCTGATTAACCAGCTCAAACCGCAAAACAACTGGCTGCAGCCGGATTTGGACTGCATAACCGCAGCTATTAACAAAAATCAAATCATAACTTTAACAAAAGGAAATAGAGATGACTAAAGTATATCAACAAGCAGAGCATGCTATTATCTTCAACCGGGTATCATCCGTAAATCAGGACTTTCATAGTTCGGGGGAACATCAATATGCGGTGTGTGAAAAGTACTGCCAAAATAAAGGGCTGTCAATTTTAGGAGCGTATGGAATGATTGAAACCGCTTATAAAAGAAGGCGTCCTGGGTTTGAAAGTATTTTAGGCTGTCTGGAGCAACATCATGGGGTGCCAGTAGCTCTTGTTGTAACTTCTGTTGACCGCCTTTTACGATCATTTTGCTTCTTGGATAGACTGAATAAATTGCGAGAAGAAGGACGGTTAGAGCTCCACTTTGTTGAGGAGAAATTACTCTTGTCAGCTAACTCAACACCCGAAGATGTATTGATGTTTGAAAATAAAGTTGCTGAAGCAAAATACTATTCGGCAAAAATTTCTGAGACAACAAAAGCCCGTATTGAATGGCTAAACGAACAGGGAATTTATACCAGAGAAGCACCTATAGGTTATACGAACTGCGAAATGGATGGGGTAAAATGGATTTATCCTGACACGCAGGCTGCCAAAGTTTCTCATTTATTTGAGATATATTTAATCCCAGAAATGGATATAAAAAAATTATTGGCGGTGGCACAGGTAATGAATTTAAGAACCTCTCGTGGAAAACTTGTTAGTCGCAAAACGTTAGTTGCATTACTTAAAAGAGAATTCTACTGTGGTAGATTTTTTAGTAGGGGACGTTTTTATGACCACAAATATCATTGCTTGGTTAACGACATGATTTTTCAGGCCGTTCAAAAAAAATTAGATTGGGAATTAGGCAAAGTTGCCAATAAGGAAACGGAGGTGCAGGTAGCGGCATAAAGCAAATTAGGTCAGCGAAGGCTGGATAAGAAATCCGGCCTTCCTTGACCTGTCAGAATGATGAATCTTAAAATAAAACGTAATTTTAATATAGAAAGGTAAGAAGATGGGAAGAAAAGTAGTAAAAGTTGTGAATGATAAAAATATAAAGCATGCCGTTTTATGGATACGTGTATCAAGCAGGGAGCAGAAAGAGGGTTATTCGCTTGATGCTCAGGAAGACCGGGTGAAGAATTATTGTATTAGGAAAGGACTGACAGTTATCAAACAGTTTACTATTGTTGAAAGTTCGACCAGAGGTGAGCGGAAAGAATTTTATAATATGATAAATTTCATAAAAAAATATAAAGATCCGGTCGCGTTGGTTTGTGACAAAGTTGATAGGCTGCAAAGAAGCTTTAAGGAATATAATGTTTTGAATGAGCTTATTGAAAAAGAAAAAATGGTAATTCATTTTCAGACGGAACAAGCAATTATGGCAAAAAATGCCAAAGCGCATGATAAGATGATGTGGAACTTTCGGGTTACGGTTGCACAGTCGCAAACAGACACGATGAGTGATAATGTAATACGCAGTTTTGAAAAAATGCGTAAAGAGGGAAAATGGGCACACCATGCACCAGTCGGCTATAAAAATGTAAGGGATGCCAATGGTAACAGTGATATTGTGTTGGATGAGGACAACCATTTCATCATTACGCGGTTGTTTAAGGAATTTTCGATTGGCACCTATAATCTTGAGCAAATAACGCGGAAAGCCGCAGATTTCGGGCTTAAGATGAAGACCAGTAAGAAGCTTCATAAACAGACTATCCGCGGAATATTAAGCAACCGTTTTTATATCGGGGAAATGTATAGCGGCGGGCAATATTATCCGCATTGTTATCCGCGGCTGACGGACAGCTATACGTTTGAACGGTGTCAGGAAATTTTGGAAGGCAAGGCAAATCATAAGGTGCAGAAGCATGAATATGTATTTAAAGGACTGGTTCGTTGTAAAAACTGCGGTGGTGTTGTTTCAACCGATATCAATGTACATTCGGCGAAAAAGAAGGGCGGAGAAAAAATCGTTTATAAATACCTTTTTTGTCCGCAATGCGGCGGCTATCGGACGAGAGAGGAAAATGGGGTTGAAAAAGTGAGAGAGGCATTAAAAACGCTTAAAAACATGCCTAAAAGCGTTGTCGAAAAATTAGTTGCCTGTTTGGATGAAGAAATTTACAAAGACCATAAAATGGAAATAGAAGCCAAGAAGGCATTGGACAGGCAGATTGCCGGTTTTGCCGAAAAGGAAAGCCGATTGATAGACTTGTTTACGGGAGGCAGTATTACACAGGATTTATATACCAAAAAACTAACCGAGTACAGACAGGATAAGAAAAAACTGGAAGAGCGATTAACCGACTATAGTCATCTGACTAAGCAAGGTCTAATAACGCTCAAATACTTGGCTGGCTTGCTTTTGATGTCAGATCAGATATGGAATTTTCTGAACAACGACAAAAAACAGCAGGTTTTAAAATTACTTTGTTCGGAAATTTTATTAGACGGTAAAAATGTAGATATTTCAATAAGAAAGCCTATCTTAGCACTGGCTAAAATAGGCTCTTGTCAAGTTTGGCTGGGGTGGCTGGATTCGAACCAACGAATGACGATACCAAAAACCGTTGCCTTACCACTTGGCGACACCCCATTCATATTTCCGTGGTTCTTTCTATGATATTTTTTCTACTTTGGCAAGAGTTTTTTTGAAATATTTCAGATTTTTGTTTTGGACAAAAAATATTGAGGTTTATTGTCGTTATTGTATTGACAAGCTTAAAATGATATGTTATGAAAGCTTGCATCATTATACAAAAAGGACAAAACTATGAAAAGACAATCTACCAGTGATGCAATCAGACATTTTATGGAAATGACCGGCTGTTCCAAAGTATATTTATACGGCGGAGCGGCGATTGACCGTTATCTAAATCCCGAAGCAGAAATTATGGACTATGACGTTGCCATCAAAAATCCCGACGAATATGTTGCGGTGGTGGACAAGTTGAAAGGTTTGGGTTTTGACGTTGGAAACACCCGCGTCGCATTTAATCTTTCCACCGTGGCCAAACATCCGGAATACGGCATTTTTGATTTGGCTTGTATGGACATTGAAAAGAACGGTATTTACAATCTTGAAAAGTTTTATATTGAGTTTTCGGATAAGTATCCATGGGGAAAGGCGGTTGACCGTTTTGGCACGGTCGGTGCTTTGCGGGAAGGGCGCATTATTCCGATCAATGATCCGGATGAGGAAAAAGCCTATGATTTGCTAAGAAGGTTTTCAGTTTTGGCTGGTAAATATGGATTTTCGTTGGACCGCAACGGGATTAACAGCGATACGATTAGCACTATTCACAGACGTTTGCAGGAAACCCCGCTGCATAAAGACAATGAACACAGTCGTGTTCGCTGTCTGGCTCGTTTTATGGGTGCAGTTCTGCGCTCCAAAAAACAGGATGAATTTATCCGGGGCATGGGACAAACGGAACTGATGAGTTATGGTTATCCGGCCATAAACGGAATTCTGCATAATGAAGATTTTATCCGCAGTGCGGCGGAAAACCGGATTAAAGACAAATTTGACCTGATTGATCGTATGCTCAAAAGCGCTGCTGACCGAGATGCGTTTATTGATGAAATTACGCTTTTGAGGAAAAGGGAAAGGGATCGTGAGGATCCTCGGGTTATTCACCGCGTTGATAATTTTATGGATGAAAAAACCTCTTCGCAGCGTTTGACCCAAAAAGTGCTTAATCCTGTGTTTGCGCATATTTTGGGCAAGCAAAAGGCAATGTAGCCGTTTTAAGAAAAAATGCCGCAGCTATAAGCGCTGCGGCATTTTTTTGGAGCCTGTTCAAGCTATTTTCTTTTTTTCTCTGGCTTTGAGATCGTCTAAGTCGCGTTCTGTTGCCAGCTTGTCGAGAATGGTCTTGACGACTTTGTCAATCTGGTGGCCTTCACGGTAGTCGGCCGGCAGGGCGAAGTTTACGCGTCCGTCGCGGAGAAGTTTCAGCGCCACTTCGCGGTCTTTGTTTTTGGGATTATAGACGGCAATGGCATTGCCGCCGCGTTCTTTGGTCAGTTTCATTGAGGGGATGTCAGTGCTTCCGTCACCGAAGTAGATCATGCGGTTGAACGGAATCGGGCGTTTGTTATCTGGCATAAATTCGTTGACGGCGCGATCCTCAAGCTTGCCCAGACCTTTGTTGATTTTGGACAGATACTGGGTTTTGGTGGAATAGTTAATGATGCGGGCCGGCCAGACCGGTTGTCCGCTTTCGTCAAAAGCAAAGCTGCAGCCGAAAACGTTTTTGAAAAATTTGAAGATTTTGCAGCCTTGGAGAATTTCTTCATAGCCGGCGGAAATGATATAATGTTCAACTTCAAGATTGAGTTTCCAGCCATAGTAATTTATGCGTTCAAACCAGTGTTCGACACCTTCGAAATATTCGATGTTTTTTCCGGTTTCTGCCAGATTTTCTCTGGTGAGGGAGATGCCCATTTCGCGGGCTTTTTTTACAAAGTAGTACATAGAACCGGTGACTTGGTCAGCGCAGTGGTCGCGGCCCCACTGGTTGGCTTCGGCCCAAAATTTGTCTGGTTCCATGCCGAATTCCGGAATGAGCGCATAGTTTTGCATATCCGTCACGCTTAAGGTGCCGTCAAAGTCATAAATCATTGCGACTTTAGTCTTTTTTACCATTTTGTTTATCTCCGCTTGCATTTTGTGAATAATCATTATAAAAATAGTTGGTTAAAATAAATTAAAGATTTTTTAGAGGATTTAGAAATGGCAGCAACATCTATGGACCAGTTGGTCGCTTTATGCAAACGTCGCGGTTTTATTTTTCAGAATGCCGACATATACGGCGGTCTGCAGGGCGTGTATGATTACGGTCCGTTGGGCGTGGAGCTGAAAAACAACCTTAAGGCGGCTTGGTGGCGCGCTATGGTCTATGAACGTGACGACGTTGAAGGTTTGGATGCCGCCATTTTGACCAATCGCAAGGTTTTGCATTATTCCGGTCATGAGGATACGTTTTCCGATCCGATGACTGATTGTCGCAAGTGTAAAGGACGTTTTCGCGCGGATCACATCAAAGACGGAAAATGTCCGAACTGCGGGTCTACCGATTTGACGGAGCCGCGCCCGTTTAACCTGATGTTCAAGACGGCAATCGGTCCGGTCGACGACGGTTCTTCGTTCGGTTATCTGCGGCCGGAGACGGCACAGGCCATTTTTACGCAGTTTAAAAATGTTGTTGATTCGACCTCCCGCAAGCTGCCTTTCGGCATTGCCCAGATCGGAAAGTCTTTCCGCAATGAAATTACGCCGAGAAACTTTATTTTCCGCGTGCGCGAATTTGAGCAAGCGGAGCTTGAGTATTTTGTTATGCCGGGTGAAGATGAAAAATGGCATGAAATTTGGAAAGAAGCGCGGATTAAGTGGTGGGAAGAGCAGGGGCTCAAGCGTGAAAACATCAATATTTATACCACGCCGAAGGAAGATTTGGCTCACTATGCCAAGGCCTGCTATGACATTGAGTATCGTTTTCCACACGGAATGGAGGAACTGGAAGGTATTGCCAACCGCACAGATTATGATCTTGGCAATCATACCAAGGCGCAGGAAGAGATGAACCTTACTTCCCATTGCCATCCTAATCCGGATTCAACGCAAAAACTCTGCATTCTGGATGACAACAACAAATGGGTGGTTCCTTTTGTGATTGAGCCGTCGATGGGAGTCGATCGCGGCGTGCTGGCAGTTATGACCGAGGCTTATACCGAAGAAGATTTAGGCGGCGGCAACAGCCGTGTTGTCCTGAAGCTCAAAAAGCATTTGGCGCCGATCAAAGTAGCCGTTATTCCGCTGAAGAAGAACAATGAGCAGATTATGGCCAAATGCCATGAAATCAAACAAAATCTGCTGAAGCTCGGTATCGGTCGCGTGGCTTTGGAAAATACCGGAAACATCGGCAAGGCTTATCGCCGCCATGATGAGGTCGGTACGCCGATTTGCATTACCGTGGATTTTGAAACAATTGAAAATCAACCGGAATCGGTTACGATACGCGATCGAGACACAATGGAACAGCATCGTGTGAATATTGCCGATTTGCCGGCATATCTCAGAGAATATTTTAACAGTTAGGCTGTGAAAGCCGCGGAAAAAGAAAAGCCTGTTCCGGTTTCGGAGCAGGCTTTTTGTAGCGGCAAGGTTTTACCTGTTTTCAGGAAAATCCGGATGTTCCGTCTTTTCCGCGTCATCATCATGATCGAAGAATATTTTCAAGGCTTCGGGTGATGTGGCTTGCAGAATGCAATATACAATAAATACGGCAGCAAAAAGCAAGATGATGACAAGAGCGATAATAATCAGCGTGTTCATAAAGTTAATTTTTTAATGTTAGTTTCAACTGAAAATACAGATACGGAAAAAAGAATTTTAATATTCCCCATCCGACCAGACTTACCGCCACAAGTATTCCCAAAGTCATCAGCAGCGATAATCCGAAAAGATAAATAACTTCCATGAGCGAAATTTTAATTTGTGAAATAATAAAATGATGTAGAGTATTATAGTATTTTTATGGAAAGTAACAAGAGTTTTTATATCGGATTAGGGTTGCAGAAAAAAAGAAGTTGTAATAGTCTTAAAAAACTTAATTTTATCTGGAGATATTTGTATGATAACAGCTGTTTTGTCTATAATCGCCGGTTTTGTTTTGTTGATGTGGGGAGCTGAGTACACTGTTCGCGGTGCAGTGGCTATTGCCAATAAGCTTCATATTCCAACCATTATTGTCGGTTTGACAATTGTAGCCTTTGGGACATCGGCACCCGAATTTGTGGTCAGTCTCAGTGCTGCCCTGAAAGGGGCGGAAGGAATTTCGCTCGGTAATGTGATTGGTTCAAATATTGCCAATTTGTTGCTGATCTTAGGGGTGACAGCGGTTATTTATCCAGTTAGTTGCAATAAGAAAATCTTTTTGCGGGATTATATCTTTTTGTTTGTGGTAACGGCGGCATTTATCTTTTTTGCCTGGAGTGGAAAATTTGTGTTTTGGCACGGTATCGTATTGCTGCTGTTGTTGGTGAGTTTTGTTTATTATAATTATAAAAACTCTAAAGCAGGAGATGTGACGGAGGAGGCTCTGAGTCCGATAGCCCGCAAAAAATGGTTGACGGTAATTGAGGTCACGGTTTTGGGATTGATTGCCATTGTTTATGGTGCCGATTTGCTGGTGAACGGTGCGGTTTCAATTGCCAGATTTTGGGGGATTTCTGAAGAAATGATAGGCTTAACCATCATTGCTTTTGGAACTTCGCTGCCTGAATTAGCTACTTCGGGAATGGCTGCATTCCGGCATCAAAATGGTGTGGCTTTGGGAAATATTTTAGGCTCTAATATCTGGAATATTGTGTTTATTATGGGGGTTACTTCCGTAATTGCAGATGTTGAGGTTTCAAAACAGTTTTTGCGCTATGATTTGTGGGTAATGGTGGGATCAACACTGCTGTTGTTGCCGCTGATGTGGACGCAAAGCAAAATGAGCCGCAGGGAAGGTTTATTTTTTGTCTGTACTTATATATTATATCTAGTTTCGCAAATTTTGATTGCAAAAGGAATAGTTGTCTTTGAGTAATATCAAGCAGGGTCTGGAAATTTTAAAGAACAACATAAAAATCGCACCCGAAGCGCCCGGTGTTTACCGGATGCTGGGTGAAGACGATAAGGTTTTGTATGTCGGCAAAGCCAAAAACATCAAAAAGAGGATTGTGGCTTATTCTCATATCAACAAGCTGCCGGTGCGTTTGCAACGGATGGTTTCCGAAATCAAGCGCATGGAGTTTATTATCGTTGAAAACGAGGCTAAGGCTTTGTTGATGGAAAATGAGCTGATTAAGGAATTGGAGCCGAAATATAACATTCTGCTGAAAGACGACAAAACTTTTCCGCATTTGATGATTGATGTAGAATCTGAGTATCCGTGCTTGCGCAAATATCGCGGCAAAAGGCAGGACAAAAACAAATATTTCGGTCCGTTTGCCAGCGTAGGGGCGGTGAACAACGTTGTTGACATTCTGCAAAAGGCCTTTTTGCTGCGTTCCTGTCGGGATGCAGTGTTCAACAATCGCCAGCGGCCGTGCCTGATGTATCAGATTAAGCGCTGTTCCGCGCCCTGCGTCGGAAAAATTTCAGCGGAAGACTATCGGCTTCTGGTGCGGGAAGCTATTGACTTTCTGGAGGGAAAGAACGCGCGCATTCAGGAAGAACTGTCGCAGAAAATGCAGGAAGCCAGTGATAATATGGATTATGAGACGGCATTGGTATTGCGGGACCGTATCCGGGCTTTGACCAACGTTCAGCAGGGCAACAACGTGGAATATGCGGACATCAAATCGGTAGACATGGTGGCGCTGGCCCGCAAAGGCGAATTGGTCTGTATTCAGGTCTTTTTTATCCGTTCGGGACAAAACTGCGGTAATGCGCCTTATTTTCCCAGGCAGACAGAAGGTGCTTCGGACGAAGAAATTCTCGAGGCTTTTTTGGGCAGTTTTTATACGACGCATATTCCGCCGAAAGAAATTGTCGTTTCGCATCAATTAAAAAATTGCGTATTTCTGGAGGAAGCGATCGGAACCAGAATTAATACTTATCAAAAAGGCAACAAGGCTCAGATTATGAAAAACGTTTTGGCCAATGCCGCGGCATCTTTGGATCGCAGAGTAGCGGAGCAGGCCAGTGTCAAAAACAATCTGGACGAGATGGTCAAATGGTTTGGCCTTCCGCGTATTCCGCAGCGGATTGAAATTTACGACAACTCGCATAACCAGGGTTCTTTTGCCATTGGTGCCATGGTGGTGGCGACGCCGGAGGGGTTTGATAAGAAGTCTTATCGCCAATTTAACATAAAAGAAAGCGATTTTAAACATCGTCCGGCGGCATCTTCGGACAATGTGAAAATCATTAATCAGGATGACTTTCTGATGATGAAAGAGGTTTTGCTGCGGCGCTTTGCCAAAATGACGCCGGAAAACAAACCCGACGTTATTCTGCTTGACGGAGGTCTGGGGCAGCTTCATGCGGTGCATGAGGCTTTGAAGGATTTCGACCTGTCCGGCATTGCGATTATTGCCATATCCAAAGGGCCTGACCGTAACGCCGGTAAAGAGTTTTATCATCAATTGGGCAAGGAAAGCTTTTCGCTGCCGTTTCAGTCGCCGATTGCCTTTTATCTTCAGAATCTGCGTGATGAAGCACACCGTTTTGCCATAGGTACGCACAGGGCTCGGCGGGCAAAGTCGATTTACAAGTCCCGGCTGGACGAGATTGAAGGAATCGGAGGCAAGCGCAAGCGGGATCTGCTTAATTATTTCGGTTCGGTCGAGGAAATTTCCCAGGCCGGTGTGAAAGATTTGCAAAAAGTTCCGGGAATCAGCAAAAAAACGGCGGAAAAGATTTATAACTACTTCCATTTTTAAATTTATATCTTAAAATCAAGACAATGCTTAAACTTATTATGAAGGATTAAAAAAGTGTACAGTTTGCCTAATCTTCTGACTATTTCAAGAATTGTAGTTATTCCCGTAATTTTCTTGTCTATTTATATCCATGCCGTCTGGTGGTCTGTTTTCGCCGCGGTTTTGTTTATCGTAGCCGCTATTACTGACTATTTTGACGGTTATTTGGCGCGGGCTCATAATCAGACTTCCGTTTTCGGCCGTCTGCTGGATCCGATCGCCGATAAACTGCTGGTGGTGTCCGCGCTGTTGATTATCGTGGCCAACCGCATGGTGGACGAACTCAGCTATATTCCGGTCGCAATCATTATGTGTCGCGAGGTTTTGGTTTCCGGCCTCAGAGAATTTCTGGCCGAATTTAAGGTCGGTATGCCGGTTACGCGTCTGGCCAAATGGAAAACCGGTTTTCAGATGACGGCGCTGTCTATGCTGCTGATGAGCCGGGTCGGCATTATTCACATCGGCGACAGTTATATTCCGGTGTGGGGCGTATTGGGTGAAATTTTGCTATGGGTTGCCGGCGTGCTGACCTTTATGACCGGTTATGACTATTTTCAGAAAAGTCTGGACTATGTCCGCAGCGTTGAAAAAGGCAAGTCTGCCGAAAAGGTTGAAAAATCAGCGCCGAAGAAAGTTTCCGTCAGGAAAAGTACTGCCGTCAAAGAAAGTGTCAAGGACGATAAAAAGGAAGCTGCCGCCGAGGTTAAGCCTGCGGCAAAAAAGACGACGCTGAAGAAAAAGGCAACCGCCAAGAAAAAGACCGTTAAGAAGTCTGTTGCCAAGAAAAGCTCGGTAAAATAAGTGCGGACGGCCGATGGAACATACTAAAGCACATATTCTGGTTGTTGACGACGACACGAGGTTACGTTCGCTGTTGCAGCGTTTTCTTCGGGAGAACGGCTTTTATGTTTCAACGGCCCGCGACGCGTCTTCGGCGCGTAAGCGGTTGAAGGATTATAAGTTTGATTTGCTGATTGTCGATATTATGATGCCCGGCGAGACCGGTTTGGAGTTTTTGTCCGGATTGCGGCACGAAAATCAGGTTCCGGTGATTATGCTGACGGCAATGGGCGAAACCGCAGATCGGATTACCGGTTTGGAAGCCGGTGCGGACGATTATCTGCCTAAACCGTTTGAACCGAAAGAGTTGGTGTTGCGAATCCGGAATATTCTGAAGCGGGCGCCGCAAGAAAAAAAGGATACAGTCGGCGAACTTAATCTGGGTTTGTGCCTTTATGACATGGCTAAAAAAGAACTGACCAACAGGCAAGGGCAGGTTATTCATATTACGCCGGTAGAGCAGGCTTTGCTGAACGTTTTGGGGCAAAAGTCCGGTCAAGTGTTCTCTCGTGAGAAACTGGCGGAGATTTTGGGTGCCGGCCAAAGTCCGCGTTCCATTGATGTACAGATAACCCGTTTAAGAAAAAAAATAGAACAGGATTCGAAAAATCCACGTTATTTGCAGACAGTCAGAGGGAAGGGATATATGTTGTTGCCTGCTTAAAACAAGGAAGCTTGTACAGCGGGCAACTAATACAGATTTCGCGGATATTTTGCTCGGTTATGTACCTTGTTGTACACGCCCTCGCAAAATTCCTAAAATCTTATTATTTTCCGCCCTGTCCAAGCTTCTTTAGGTGCGGTGCCGGACAAGGAAGCTTACCGGTGCGGAACAAGCAAATATTTTTATTATTTTTTGTTGTTTGAGGAGAAATAAATGCGAATAAAGTTTCCATCCAAAGTGGATAATGTTTTGCGGTTTTTAAAGTTGAAGCTTTTGCCGAAGACATTGTTTTTCAGGACAATGCTTTTGATTTTTATTCCGCTGATTGTGGTTCAGGTCGTTTCGATTGTGGCCTTTTTTGACGGAAGCTGGGGGCGGGTCGGAAAACGGCTTTCTTCCAATCTGACGTCGGATATGTCCTTTATTATGGAGTTGACGGCCGCTTCGCCGAAAAATCTGAAAAACATTAAGGAACTGGCTAAAAAGAATTTTGATTTTGAGTATAGCTTTTACAATAATACCCAAAAGCACAATGTGATCAACAAAGCCAGCCGTAATAACAAATTGGTTACGGGATTTTTGGAAGATTCTTTGCGCAGCAAGTTTCCTGATGCGGTAACCAGCATTTATATGGGAAAAGGCGATAAGGATCTGATGGTTTTCATTGACCGGCCGAGCGGTTTGTATCAGTTTACGACTTCGTCCAAAAATATTTTCAGTTCCTCTATTTTCGGTTTTGTCTTGTGGATGATCGGAACTTCCATTTTGCTGTTTTTGGTTGCGGTTCTGTTTTTGCGGATACAGGTTCGTTCAATTGCGGAGTTGGCGCAGGTGGCGGAAGATTTTGGTAAGGGCATTGACAATAAAGAGTTTAAACCCTACGGTTCTTCCGAGGTTCGGAAAGCAGCGATTGCGTTTATCAAAATGAAAGAGCGCATCAACCGCCAGATCAGCGAGAGGACGCAGATGCTGGCCGGTGTGTCTCATGATTTGCGTACGCCGTTGACCCGGATGAAGCTGCAGAGCGCCATGATGCCGGAAGGTCAGGATAAAAAAGACTTTTTGAATGACATTGACGAAATGGAGAAAATGCTCGACGGCTATCTGGCTTTTGTCAGCGGCGAGGGCAGCGAAAAGGCGACGTTTGTTGATATGAACGAGATGATTTTGAGCATTATCAATAAGTTTCGCAATACGCAGGCCATGATCCGTTATTCCACCAATGATCAGGTCAGTGCAATTCAGGGGCGTGAGCAGGCCTTGAAGCGGGCTTTGACCAATATTATTTCCAATGCATTCCGCTATGGCAAGACGATTGCGGTTAAGCTTGAAAGCAATAATAACAAGCTGGAAGTGACAATTGACGATGACGGTCCCGGTATTCCGGTTGATAAGCGGGAAGAGGTTTTCAAGGCGTTTTATCGCTTGGAAGAATCCCGCAACAAAGAAACCGGCGGGGTCGGTTTAGGCTTGTCGATTGCTAAAGACGTGATTACGTCACACGGCGGCCGCATAGAACTTTTGGACAGCCCGATGGGCGGTTTGAGGGTTCTGGTATCCATTCCCTTATAAGACGCCTTTACGAAAGTTCTTAGGTTTTTACAGAATCTGAGATTGGGTAAATTAATCCAAATTTTGTTCAGGCGGCCGGAAAACTCAAAGAAAAACGGCTTTAAGCTCAGGCTTAAAGCCGTTTTTCCGTCTGTTAAAATGATTTTAAGATTCTATATGTTATCAATAGGCTAAGTGAAACAATTTGTTTTGAGGGGAAATATGGCTGAAAACGATTTTGAACCGCAAGCCGATGCTGGAAACGATATTCCTGCTGACGAGCAGAATGTCGAATATGAATATGTCGAACTGGAAGAAGGTCAGGAGCTTCCCGACGGCTATGAGTATGAATACGAATATGTCGAAGTTCCGGCCGAGGGGAGTGAGGAGCCTTCCGAACTGGATGTCCTGGGTGCGCATCGTGCCGGTGCCGTTGCGGAGACAACACCCGAGCTGCAGGGGAGCATCGTTCCTGAAGGCGTTGCTTCTGCTGGGGAAGATAAGCCGACCTTCAATCGTCCGGTGGCGCCGACAATGCAGACGGCAGAGACGGAAATGAAGTTTATGAACGAAGACTTTGTTGTCGACAGTGCTTCGGCCAATGATTATCAGGAGTTTATCGCACCGGTTTCTTCTCCGGTTTCTGATGTTGAACAAGGGCGTCCGAAAGACAAAGCTTTGTCGGATTATATTTTCGGTGACGATGAGGAGGAGGACGAAATTGAAGCTTCGGAAACCGCAGAAGTGTCTGTTGGGGGTGAAGTTCGGCCAGTTCCCGAAGAGACTGTTGCAGAAGAAACGTCGATAGAAGCTGCGGCGGGAGAAATGAGTTTGGACGAGATGCTGGGAGAGGTTCAGGAGCCGCAGATCGATGTTTCGGTTTTGGATGACAACTTTGGTTTGGACCGGCCGCGGGAAAACGAGGTCGTATCGTCCGGCATCGAGAGCAGCCCGGCAGAGACTTTTGATGTTCAGGAAGAAACATTGGAACCGGTGGAATCTTCGGAAGAAAGCGAAATCCGTTATCAGAATCAAGATATAACGGATGGTGCCGCGACAGAAAACTGGTTCCAGAAAAATGAAGTTGAGGGAGCATATGATCCGGCCGACGTTCATGTGGAATATCTAGGCGAAAGCATTGGTGCGGGAGATGAGAGCAGTCGGGACGTAGAGGCATATCTGGAGCCGGGAGCCGTAGTTTCCCCTTCGGAAGCGGCTGTTTCGGGAAATGAGATATTAGCTGTGACGGAAGAGGGCGAAAGCGAAGTTCGGACAGAAGACGGGATTGAGAGTGCATCTGAAGCCGTTTCTGCAGATGAAGGCACCGTTGAAACGGCGATAGTGGATACGGCGGAACCGGACGAAGATGTGGAATATGCTGAACCAACTGAAATTATTGAGGATTTTGGTGAAAACGGAATTTATGAACCGCGGATCAGCGAAGTTGTTGAAGAGGTTGTGTCCGAGCCTTCTGCCGTGTTGCCATCAGAGCAGGAAAATGCCCCGGATTTGTTACGGTCGGAGCCTGACACAGCCAATGAAGCGGTTGCGAAAACAAATGATGCGGAGAGTTTGCCCACGGATGTTTCTGCAAAACCGGAAAGTGCTTTTTCTCAGGAACTTTCGGCGGCAGATGCTTTAGAAAACGGGACGAAGGCGTTTGTTGAGGCTGCGGCAGCAACGGAAGGTGAAAATATTATTCGCAGCGAGACGGCAGAACGTCTGATTCCGGTTGAAGATTTTGCTGAGATTTCGGTTACTGACTGTTTGGCCGCCGAATATGAACAGGCCGGCCGCGAAGGAAAAACGGTGACCAAAAATGACGGTGTTCAGTCTTTTCGCGGGACAATTGAACAATCGAGCATTGTTTTAAATGAAATAGATTTTGCAAACAATGAACTCAGCGCCTGGAATCTGATTTTGTTCAGCCGTGAGCTTATGCCGTTGACATCTAAAGTCAGCGAAGTAGATATGCCGATCGGCAGCGGAGTCAGTCGTTTTGTTACGCTTGTCAGAAGCGGCCGGCAAAAAGCGGAGTTTTTTAACGAGGAAACGCTGCGTATCATTAATGCGACCGAAGCCTGCGTAGCGGTGGAAGGACGTTTTGTCTGCGGAGATTTGGGAACTAATTCCGGTGTGATTATCAATGATTATAAAACTATTCCGCTGGCGGATTTTGCCGGAAAAAAGATAAGCTTTGTCAAGCCCTCTTCAGGGTTGCTGGCCGGTCCGAAAGGCTGTCTGCTGTACTTCTTCAACGTGAAGTATATTTTGTTTCCCGATGCGGAAACAGCGAAAATTGATGCCGAGAAATTGCAGTATAAAATTTCCAAATGGTATAGCGGTACTTTGAATGATAAGTATTTTGAATTTGACGCAAATTCCGCTTCGGCCGAGTTTACCGGAAATGATGAGGTTAAAGCGATCCATGTAAATGTCAACAATTCGTCTTACGGCTGGAATGTTGCTTTTGACAACGGATTGTCCATGAATCTGCGCGACTTGCGCGAGTTTCAGACCCGTTTCGGCAAAATGCCGTCACCTAACGGCATTATTACTTATGGCGAAAAAAAGCTGACTTTTTCCAATGTGGAAAGAATCGTAGTGTATGAGAGCGCTCAATATTTCTTCTATTCTTAGGCTTTTCTATGGACGGCTAATATAGAAACTGCAGATAAAATTCTCGGTTACGTACGTTTGGGTACGCGTCCTCGTATTTTTCTTTGTTTCTTATTATCCGCCACATATAAAAACCTAAGAAAGGTTCGGAATGGACGGCTGATACAGAAATTGCAGATAAAATCCTCGGTTAAAAAAAGACGCTTTCAAGCGTCTTTTTTTATCGGTTATTTCTTGGGCAGCGGGAATATCTTAACGCTTTCTTCCGCGCCTTGGGCCGTTTCGGCAGCAGTAACTTCCAAATCAAGCTGTTCGTAATTTGCTTTCTGCTTTTTTGCGGCATTTTTAGGTGCCAGCAGGTTCGGACTCAGCGGGTAGGCATCTTTGGGCAGGCGCAGCAGCATATATCCGGTGCCACCGCCGTAAGCCGGGCCGGAAAGGCCGATGGAATAGTAACCGCCGATGAAGCCGTAGTCCAAATCAATATAATCTATAACAAAAACGGTTTTGACGCTGGTTGTGCCGATAGAGGTCATTTTGCAGTTGTAACCGCTGTCTTCCAGCAGAATGTGGTTGATATTGCGAACATAGAGCAGCGACTGAGAAGGCGTGCAGTCCGGTGTTTGACCGTTGTAAGTGACGTTATAGTTGAGTAACAGGTTTAAGGTGTTGGTTCCTTTGGGGATGATGACGTCTGAAATCTTTACCGAATCTATGTAAAGATAAGCCGGCGTGATCCCGACTTTAATCGGCAGGGTGATGTAGTTTTCCAGGCAGGTCTTGGAAGACGGGTTGGCCTGACAGACAAGCGCTTTGTTGTGGTTGTTGTTTTCCAACAGGTGCAACAGGCTGTTATATATATATTCGCTTGACATGGACAATTTGGCCGGTGCACATTGCTTGCTGCGGCAGACAACAACCGAACTGGCTGAACGCAGCGGCGTGTTTTCAACATTTTCAGTTTTGCGGGTTGCTTCCGGATTCATGATGTCATTGAGACTCATATAACGCATTTGGCAACTGCACAGCATGATGAAGGACAAAGCAAAAAATGTATGTTTGTATAATTTGTTAAGCACGATCCAGACCCTTATTTTAAAAATATATCGTTATATTAAGTCAAAGATTGGCAAACAACAAAGGGTTTTTTGCGGTTATTAAACATATTTTTGAAAAAAGATGCTGCCGTTGCATTTTATCTTTTTTTTGCTAAGCTGAAACATGGTGGTACTGAGTAATGATTGAAAAAATGAAAATATTATGCGCCGCGGTGCTGTTGTTGTCGGTGTTTGCACAGGCAGCGGCTGCTGCTTCGGGCATCAGGGTTGTGGACGGAGACAGTATTATGGCCGGAGGCCGGGAAATCCGTCTCTCCGGCATTGACGCGCCGGAATATTTTCAAACCTGTTATGATGCCGGCGGCAAAGAATATGCCTGCGGAAAAAAAGCCCGCAGGGCGCTGGAAAAACTCGTCGGCAAAGATCTGTCATGCAAACGTGCGGCACGGGACAAATACGGCCGCGATGTTTCGGTTTGTTTCAGCCGCGGCGTCAATATTAATGAAAAAATGGTTGAAATCGGCTGGGCAGTGGCGTATAAACGCTATACAGACGAATATAACGGTGCCGAAAAGCTGGCCAAGAAGAATAAACGCGGAATCTGGCAGGGGCGGTTTATGAAGCCTGAACTTTACCGGATTTTGAACAGAAAACCTTAAAAAAATATTTTTTTATGGGGAATTTGTTAATTTTTTCTATAGATTCTTATTGACAGCAGAAAAAACTTATGTATATTGCAAGCAACGTTTTATGTTTAAAATAATGAAAATTTAGGTGGATAAAAATGTACGCAGTAATTAAAACAGGCGGAAAACAATATAAAGTAACATCTGGTGATGTTGTTAAGATTGAAAAGATCGCCGGCGAAGAAGGTAGTGAAGTTGTATTCAACGAAGTTTTGGCTTGCGGTGAAACCGTTGGCACCCCCTTGGTTGCAGGCGCTTCGGTCAAAGCTACCATTTTGAAACAAGCTAGAGACGCTAAGGTTATTGTTTTCAAAAAGAAAAGAAGACAAAACTATCGTCGTAAAAACGGCCACAGACAAAGCATCACATTGGTAAAAATTACCGATGTCTGCGGCAAATAGTTAGAGATTTAAGGAGAATTTGTTATGGCACATAAGAAGTCAGGCGGTAGTTCCAACAACGGACGCGACTCAGAGGGACGTCGTTTGGGCGTTAAGAAATTCGGCGGTGAAGCCGTAATTCCGGGAAACATCATTATCCGTCAGCGCGGCACGGTTTATCATCCGGGCAACAATGTTGCAATGGGTAAAGACCATACTATTTTTGCCGTTGCCGAAGGCAAAGTAGAGTTTTCTAAAAAAGCCGGTGACAGGACTGTTGTTTCCGTAGTTACCGAATAAGTTTCGGAAAACAGACAATTTTGGCGGAGGGGGTATTAAATCCCCCTTTCGTTTATTATATAAGGCAATATTTGTAATTTTGACAAAGTTAAAATCATGAAGTTTTTGGATCAGGCTAAAATCTTTGTAAAATCGGGAGACGGCGGCGCCGGCTGCGTTTCGTTTCGCCGTGAGAAATATATTGAATTCGGCGGTCCGAACGGCGGCGACGGCGGAAAAGGCGGCAGCGTTTATTTCGAGGCCGTTGAAAACCTGAACACGCTGATTGATTTTCGTTATCAGCAACATTTTAAGGCCCACAAAGGATATAACGGCAGCGGTTCGGACAAGACCGGCCCGAAAGGCGACGACATTGTTATCAAGGTTCCGGTCGGAACCGAGATTGTGGCCGAAGACGGCGAGACGGTTATTGTGGATATGATCAAGCCGGGGCAGACTTTTATGATTGCCAAAGGCGGCGACGGCGGCCGCGGCAATGCTCAGTTTAAGTCTTCGACCAATCAGGCGCCTCGTTATGCTGAACCGGGCTGGCCCGGGGAGGAGAAGTGGGTTTGGTTGCGGTTAAAGGTCATTGCCGATGTGGGACTGCTCGGTCTGCCCAATGCCGGAAAATCGACTTTTCTTTCGGTGGTGACGTCTGCCCGGCCGAAAATTGCCGATTATCCATTTACGACTTTGCATCCGAATCTGGGCGTGGCCTGGGTTGACGGTTATGAAATGGTGATTGCCGATATTCCGGGATTGATTGAAGGTGCGCATGAAGGCACAGGTCTGGGCGATCGCTTTTTGAAGCATGTTGAACGCTGCGCCGCGTTTTTGCATCTGATTGACGGTACGACCGAAGATGTGGTTGCGGCTTATAAGGTTATTCGCAACGAACTGGAACTTTATGATCAAAAGCTGACGGTAAAGCCGGAGGTTGTCGCTATCAACAAATGTGACGCACTCGGCGAAAAAGACATTAAGCAAAAAATTGCGGCGCTGGAAAAGGCCTGCGGCAAAAAGGTTTATGCCATTTCAGCCGTCGCAAAACAGGGACTTTTTGATTGCCTGTTGGATTTAAATAAGTATATTACAAGGGACCGCCTGAAAAAAGGCCGTGATAATGAACAGGAAAAGGAAGAAGTTCAGACCTCATGGTCTCCGCTTTAGAATTGAGGAGTTGAAAAATTTGATTAAAAAAACTGCAAAAGACAATATCATCGACGATACGGCCGAAATTTTGAAAATCGTGGTGGACACGTTGGATGAAGGTAAGGCCGAGGATTTGGTCGTTATTGATTTACAGGGCAAGTCTTCCATTGCAAATCAGATGGTTATTGCCAGCGGAACTTCACAGCGCCATGTGGCATCTCTGGCTGAAAAGGTTCAGGAAAAACTGAAGGCAGCCGGTTATGTTTCAATGTCGGAAGGTGAGGAAAAGGCCGATTGGATTTTGATAGACGCTTTTGATGTCATCGTCCATATTTTTAAGCCGGAGGTTCGCGAATTTTACAATCTTGAAAAGATGTGGAGTGCTATCGGTACTTTGCGTCAGGTTAAAAACGCATAGAAAATAAAGCTCTCTTTGCGAGAGCTTTTTTTCTGGATTTCAGAGTTGGGTCAATGAAAGTTACAATAATCGCCATCGGCAAATGCCGGAAAAACTCTCCCGAAGCGATGATTATTGCCGAATATGTCAAACGTTCGGGCTGGGATGTTGTCATCAAGGAAAAAGACAATTCGAATCAGGAAGACGAAGCACGCTTTTTGCAGGCTTCTGTTCCGTCCGGAGCCAAAGTTGTGGTTTTGGACGAACGCGGTGAGAATATGAAAAGCGTTGAGCTGGCTCATAAGGTGGAAAACTGGATGTTGGGCGGAACATCCGAAATTTGCTTTTTAATCGGCGGCGCCGACGGGCATCTGCCTTCTACCCGGGATAAGGCGGACCTGCTTCTTTCCTTCGGTCGTCTGACCCTTCCGCATATGTTGATGCGTGCCGTTCTGGCCGAGCAGATTTATCGAATCCAGACGATTATAGCGCATCATCCGTATCATCGTGAGTAAAAAATGCGTATAGCGGACGATTAGGGCATTGCCATGCGGTATTTCCCGCTCGTCATGTACCCCTTTGTACACTCGCTCGCGGTAAAACCTTGGCGCCTGCTACTCGTCTCACTATACGCATTTTTTGTAGCGGACGATTAGGGCGTTGCCGGATGTTTTGCTTGAACAATATGGTGTTTCTTTTGCGAATCGTATAAAAAAACCGAAATTTAAAACTTCCGGTCTATTTAAGAAATTAAAATCGGGTTTATCTGTATTTGTATCAGCTTTAAGCTGGTTTAAGCTTTTCAATGATGAATATTTTATGGTTTTTTGTGTTATTTGAGGGGCGATGAATTTTTGTTATTGAAAAATTAAATTTTATTGCTTAAGTTAAAGCTGTATTAGTTGTTTAACAATTAAGAAAATTAAACCCATATGGAGAATAATAAAATGAAAAAACTTTTAAGTTTGTTCTGTGCAATTGTTGCATTGTCCGGCTGTTCTGCTCTCGGTTTTGACGGTGGTCTGTTCGGCGGCAGCGAATGTGATTCCAGAGAAGCTCGTGACTTTATGGCTAATGCTGAAGACAGAGTTTTCTTTGCTTTCGACAGCTCTTCTATTTCTGACAACGCCGCTGAAGTTTTGGACGGTCAGGCTAAATGGCTGAAAGACCACAAGAGAGTTAACGTCATCGTTCAGGGTTACTGCGATGAAAGAGGTACCAGAGAGTACAACTTGGCTTTGGGTGAACGCCGTGCCAACGCTGTAAAACAGTACCTGATTTCTCAGGGCGTTGCCGCTGACAGAATTTCTACGATTTCTTACGGTAAAGAAAGACCGGCTGTTCTCGGCAACAACGAAGCTGCCTGGGCTCAAAACCGTCGTGCTGTAACTGTAATCAAGGCTTCTTCTGCCAACTAATTACAGCCTGTCAGGATTGAAAAAAACGTATCCTTATTTGGGATACGTTTTTTTTATTGTTGTGATTATGGCGAAATTGTTTTAACTTAGATTAAAATTGTTGTTTATAGCAGAGGTTTGATATGAAAATTTTGAAAGTTTTTGCTCTTATGTCCGGTATTGCGGTATTTTCGGTTCCTGCTTATGCTCAGCAGTTCGGCGTTTTGGAGGCGGAAGTCGAAGCTTTGAAGGAAGATGTCCGGGCGTTGCAGCGTGACGCCTATCGTACCAAAAACGATAATGCGCTGGCGCCGTCTTCTCCTGCGGATATGGCGCTCCGAATGGGCGAATTTGACGAAAACCTCAGAACGATAAACGGCAAGCTTGATGAAATGTCTTATAAAATTAAGATGTTGGATGAGCGGCTGACCATGATTAACCGCGACATAGACATCAGAATCAAAATGCTTGAGGGGGCGCCCATCAGCGGTGGAAGCGGCAGCGGTGTTCAAGCGCCGAAAGAAAAGTTTAAGGCTCCGGTCGCTAATGGTGCGCCGAAATCAATTTTGGGCGATACGATCGTTTCAGATGATGATTTGCCGGAAATGCAGGCCAAGTCTGCCGGGCAGATTTATCAAGAAGGTTTGGATGCTTTGAAAGCAAATAACTATACCGTGGCGGAAAGCCGTTTTGATTCCGTGCTGCGTCGTTTTCCCAAAGATAAACTGGCCGGAAATGCGCAATATTGGCTTGGTGAAGTTTACTATGGGCAGAAAGAATATATTAAAGCGGCCAAGGCTTTTGCCGATGGCTACAAAAAATATAAAAACGGTTCCAAGGGGCCGGACAGCCTTCTTAAACTGGGTATGACCATGAAAGAAATGGATAAAAAACCAGAAGCCTGCGCTGCTTTTACCAGCATGGAAACCGAATTTCCCAAAGCAGAGGAAAGGGTGAAAGTTAAGGCAGCGACTGAAGCAAAGGCGCTTTCCTGCAAATAAAAACATCATCTGACGGGCATTTAATACAGAATTTGCAGATATTTTTCTCAGTTACGTATTTTAATATACGAGCCTTCGAAAAATTCTTTAATTCTTATTATCTGCCGCGTCAGATGACATTTTGTTGAAAGGGACGGGTATTTAATACAGAATTAGCAGATGAAAATAATTGATGTGAAAGCCGATGTTTTCAGAGTTCTTACAAAAATATAACATAGATGACAAGAAGCTGGCGGTCGGCGTGTCCGGCGGAGCGGATTCACTGGCGTTAGTGTTGATGATGAACGAGGAATTGGCTCCGTTGGGAATCCGCCTCGTCGCCCTGACCGTGGATCATGGTTTGAGGGGCGAATCCGCCGAAGAGGCGTCTTATGTTGCGACCGTGATGGCGGAGAATGGCATAGAACACCATATTTTGCGTTGGGAAGGTGCAAAGCCCGTCAGCGGTGTGGAAGAAGCGGCCAGACAAGCGCGTTACGGCTTGTTGGGACAGTATTGCGCCGAAAACGGGATCGGGACGCTGGCGGTAGCACACCATTTGCAGGATCAGGCCGAAACTTTTTTAATGCGTTTGCAACGCGGCAGCGGTCTGGATGGTTTGTGCGGAATGGCGCCGGTCAGTCATCGCGGCGATTTAAGGATTATCCGGCCGCTGTTGAAAACGGCGCCGGAGCTTTTGAAAAGTTATCTGCGTCAAAAACAGGTCGTGTGGGTGGAAGATCCGTCCAATCAAAGTGACGGTTATCTGCGGGTGCGAGTGCGAAAATTTATGCCTTTGCTGTCTGAGCGGCTTGGGATTGATGCAGCGCGGATCGTTTCAACCATGGAAACGCTTTCGTTCAGTCGTGACTGTCTGAATCGGCAGGCCGCAAAGTTTGTCGAGCATCATGTCCGCAAATGGAACGGAGCCGGTTTTTCTTTTTCCCGCCGCGCATTTAGACAGCTTCCGGCGGAAATCGCATTTCGGGTTCTAGGCAGCCTGATTAAAGAAACCGGCGGCCGGGAATATGCGCCGGAGGGGCACGAAATTATGCGCCTGCGTGAATTGCTGGGCTGTGAGAAATTCAGTGGCTGTACGCTCGGCGATTGTGAATTTTTTCTTTTTCAGGAAAAAATCTGGGGCATTTCCGAGTTGAAGAGTAAACAAGTTTTAACCAAAAAGGAGTGGGACTCTTTTTGCGAGCTCAATCCTGCGTACAAAAAAATCAGATTACCTTACAAATTGCGATTGTCTTTGTACAAATTAAACCCTATATATAAATAAGTTGTATTACAGAAATAAGGAATCACGATGAAATCAGGAAAGAGTATTATTGTCTGGCTGGTGGCGATTGTGCTGCTGTCTTCGGTTATGAATATGTTTAACGGCGGAGCAACCAGAACCAACCATGAAAAACTGGCTTTTTCGGACTTTATGAATGACGTCGAGAGCAAAAAGGTTGCCAGCGTGACGATTGCCGGTTCGGATATTTCCGGCAATTATACGGACGGACGCAAATTTGTTACCTATGCGCCGTTTGATCCGTCGATGGTTGAAACAATCCGTGCCAGCGGCGCGAAAGTCTCGGCTCAGCCGGAAGACACTTCGGCCAATACGTTTTGGGGCGTTTTGATTTCCTGGTTTCCGATGATTTTGCTTATCGGCGTATGGATTTTCTTTATGCGTCAGGCCAATTCCGGCAATAACAAGGCGATGAGTTTCGGAAAATCCCGAGCCCGTCTGATTGAAAATACCAAGAAAGTGACGTTTGCCGACGTGGCTGGCTGCGATGAATCCAAACAGGAATTGGAAGAAGTGATAGACTTTTTGAAAGATCCTTCCAAATTCCAGCGTCTGGGCGGCAAAATTCCGAAAGGCGTTTTGTTGGTCGGCCCTCCGGGAACCGGCAAGACCCTGTTGGCAAAAGCTGTGGCCGGGGAAGCGAATGTTCCGTTTTTCTCGATTTCGGGTTCGGACTTTGTGGAGATGTTTGTCGGTGTCGGTGCATCGCGTGTTCGCGATATGTTTGCCCAAGCTAAAAAAAATGCGCCGTGTCTGCTGTTTATTGATGAGATTGACGCGGTCGGACGCCATCGCGGCGCCGGTTTGGGCGGCGGCAATGACGAACGGGAGCAGACTCTGAACCAGTTGTTGGTTGAAATGGACGGGTTTGAAGCCAATGAGAATGTTATTTTGATTGCGGCAACCAACCGTCCCGACGTTTTGGATCCGGCTTTGCTGCGTCCGGGACGTTTTGACCGTCAGGTTGTGGTTTCTAATCCGGATATCAAAGGCCGCGAGGAAATTCTGCAGGTTCACGTCAAAAAAGTACCGTTGGCCAAGGACGTCAATCTGTCGGTCATTGCGCGCGGGACGCCCGGATTTTCCGGTGCCGATCTGGCCAATCTGGTTAATGAGGCGGCGTTGCTGGCAGCTCGGAAAAACAAGCATAAAGTGACTTCCGCCGATTTTGACGAAGCCAAGGACAAGGTGCTGATGGGCAACGAGCGCAAGTCGATGGCTATGGATGAAAAGGAAAAACGCAATACGGCTTATCATGAAGCCGGGCATGCAATCTGCTCTTTGTTTGTGCCGGAGACGGATCCGATCCACAAAGCCACCATCATTCCGCGCGGTCGGGCGCTGGGTATGGTGCAGCAGCTTCCGGAAAAAGACCAGTATTCTTATTCCCGCGCCAAAATGCACTCACGCCTGATTATTGCCATGGGCGGTCGGGTGGCCGAAGAACTGAAGTTTGGTTATGATGCCGTGACTTCCGGTGCCTCAGGCGATATTCAGATGGCAACCAATCTGGCACGTTCGATGGTGACCGAGTGGGGCATGAGTGATAAACTCGGACCGATTTTGTATGCGGAAAATTCCGGTGAAGTTTTTCTCGGCAAGTCAGTAACAAAGAGTCAGAATATGAGCGAAGAAACCGCCCAGCTGGTTGATGAGGAAATTAAATCTTTCATTATGACCGCTTATGAAAAAGCCAAAGAGATTTTGACCAAGCATCGCAAAGACTGGGAAAAACTGGCCGAGGCGCTGATTGAATACGAAACTCTGACCGGGGATGAAATTAAAGATCTGCTGGCCGGAAAGGAGATTGACAAGACTAAAGAACTTCCGGTACCTGAGGAAAAAAGGACGCATTCGTCACTGCCCGAGGTATAGTTTTTCGGTTTTCTCTGAAAGAAGAAAGCGAAATGTTTATTTAAGCCTGTTATTTTTTAACAGGCTTTTTTGCGGTTCTAAAAATTCTTACGGTGTTTCTAAGTCGTTGTTTCGACTCGTTTTGTTTTGAAATATTTTGAAAAATATTGTGATAAATCAATGCGTTGTAACAAATTATAATTTTTAGTGATTTGTTTTTTGTAAAAATTGCCGTCAAGATTTTATTATTCCGTCAATTTAACCCGGGAGGATTGAAATGAAAAGCGGTAAGAATTTTGTACTCGGCGAATATGTTATTATAAAAAAGCCGGATTTGGTTGAGACTGGTGACAATGTACGTATTTCCGATTTCTGTCGGATTTCTTCGGCTTGCGAAATCGGTTCGGATTGTGAGATTGCTACCGGAACTTATATTTCCGGCGGTGATGGGAAATATAAGTTTAAAATGGGCAGTTATTCCAGTTTGGCTGCCGGCGTGCGGATTTGGTTGTCGAGCAACGACTATGTGAACGAACTGGTAACACATTCGGTGCCGAATGTCAAAGAAATTCAGGGTGACGTTACAATGGAAAAATATACCGGCGTCGGAACCAACTCGGTGATTATGCCGAACAACCATATTCCCGAAGGCGTGAGTATCGGCGCTTTGAGCTTTGTCCCTTCCAACTATAAGTTTGAGCCGTGGACCGTTTATGCCGGCCGTCCGATCCGGCCGATAAAAAAGCGCAACAAGGAAAATGTGCTGCGGGTTTTGAAACAGTTGGGACGTATTTAGGAGAAAGATAATGTGCGGAATAGTCGGTTATATCGGCAATAATGCCGTTGAAGAAGTGTTGCTGTCGGGGTTGAAAAGTCTGGAATACCGCGGGTATGATTCCGCTGGTATTGCCCTGAACGACAACGGACGGATTGACGTTTACCGGGCCAAAGGCAAACTTGACAATCTGAGCCGGGTTTTAAATGCGCAGGATTTCAGTCATAAGCACATATCGCAGGGCATCGGCCACATTCGCTGGGCGACGCACGGCGGCGCTACGGTGGAGAACGCGCATCCGCATAAGTCTAATGACGGCAAGCTGGTTTTGGTTCACAATGGAATTATCGAAAATTATAAAGAGCTGCGCGAAGAACTGAAACGCGAAGGTTTTCATTTCTTTTCACAAACAGATACGGAAACGGCCGTGCACCTTATCGATCGCGAGTATAAGGCGCTTCGTTCGCTGGAGGCGGCGGTTATCAGCGCGGTATCCAAGCTCCGGGGCGCTTTTGCCTTTTGCATTATGCATCATGACGAGCCGGACAAGATTATTGCCGTGCGTAAGAATGCGCCGTTGATTATCGGATTGGGAAACAACGAAAATTTTATTGCCAGTGATATTCCGGCGATTATCGGCAAGGCGCAAAAAATTGTTTATCTGGATGATAATGAGCTGGCGATTGTCCGAAAAGACAATGTGACCGTCAAAAATTTTAACGGCAGATTGGTAAACAAAAATCCCGAAGCGCTTAATTTTGCCGCGGAAGATATCTCCAAAAGGGGATATAAGCATTATATGCTGAAGGAAATAAACGAACAGCCAGATATTATCCGCAACGTGTTGGCGCAGCGAATGAAAGATGCCGGTTCTTCGGTGTCTATGGATGGGCTTGATGCGGGGCAGTTGTTTGCCGGCGTTGAAAAAATAGAGATTATCGCCTGCGGGACATCCCTGCACGCGGCGATGGTGGCGCGCCATGTTTTTGAGGAGCTGACGGGCATTGCGGTAACGGTGGAAGCGGCCAGCGAATATATATACAAACGGGTTCTGACGGATGAAAAAACGCTCTGCATCGGCATTTCCCAGTCGGGCGAAACCGCGGATACGATTACGGCGGTTAAGCTGGCTAAGGAAAAAGGCGCCAAAATTCTGACGGTTACCAACCGCATTGATTCCAGCATTGTCCGCTATGCCGACGGGGTTTTGCCGCTGGAGGCCGGAATTGAGGTCAGCGTGGCGGCAACCAAGTCCTATACGGCGCAGTTGGTGTCTTTGTATCTGCTGGCGATTGCCGTCGCCGAAGTCCGGCACAGCGCCGAGCCGGAGGTTTTGTCCGGCCTTAAACAGGAAATGCTGGAGCTTCCGGCCAAAATGGAACAGGTTTTGGGCGCAACCGAAACGATAAAACGTTGTGCGGAAAAATACTGCGACAGCAAGAGTTTTATCTATATTGCGCGGGGAATCAATCTGGCTTCGGCCTATGAAGGCGCTTTGAAACTTAAAGAAATCAGCTATATTAATGCCGGTGGCTATGCCGCGGGAGAATTGAAACACGGTCCGATTGCGCTTTTGGATGAAAATATGCCGGTTTTGGCGATTTTGGTTCCGGGCAGCCGGACATATGACAAAATGATTTCCAACTGTGAGGAAGCCAAAGCGCGTCATGCGCGGCTGATTGCGGTGACGACGGAGGCGGACAATGCTCATGAAGGTCTGTTTGACGAGCAAATAAAGGTGCCGACGGTATCGGAGATTCTGTCACCGATATTGTTGAATATTCCGTTGCAGCTGCTGGCTTATTATACGGCAGAGGCGTTGGGCAGGGAGGTTGACCAACCGCGCAATCTGGCGAAATCGGTAACGGTAGAATAAAAAAAGGAGCCATAGAGCTCCTTTTTTTTAATGGCCGAGATCTTTTCTGGCCGCAAGAGCCGCATAAGATTTCAGGACGTAATCGGCATTGTCGAAATTGCGGACTTCAAAAACTTTGAGACCGCGTTTGCCGAGCGCCGCATTTTCCAGTACGGTTCGGAATTGATAATACGGAAAATTGTCTTCGGCGCTTAGGTTGGGCGTGGTTATAAAACCGATATGGTGTCCGTTTTCGGGATTGGGAATGGTTATGATTCCCGATTTGCGATCAATGATGTCCAATTGAGGCGCCAATTTGTGCGCAATTATAAAGTTGCGGTGATCCGGCATGGCGGTAATGCGAGCCGGGGCCTGTTTGCCGGTATATTTTACCTGTTCGTACATCTGAGGGCGGAACATTTTGATGAACGGTTCCTTGCGCATTTGGTCATTTTCAAAATTGCTCATGAAATGAGCGCCGGAATATTTGTTTTCTTTTAACATCGGCAAGGCCGCGTAAGTGATTACAAAAACGTTGCTCAGCGCCTGTTTTACATCTTTTTCGGAGTAGAGTTGTCCGGCCAGGCGTTCGATGGCATTAATCCAGCGATGCGCATGGTGCGTACCGGCGCAATAACCCAAGATGGTCACGCGCGCCATATTTTGCTTGAACGTCTCGGGAGAATACGGCTGTCCGTCAACGATGCGGTAATTGCGGTCGAACTGCAGGTCTTTGCCGATTAACGGGCTGAAATGTCTGACAACGAAGCGCATATCGGTATCGGCGTAAAAATTTTGCGGATCGCGGATGGTGCGGAGCGCCAGAGAAAATTTTTCGCCGCGGGGCTGTTCAATCGGGAAATGTGCCAGATATACGTCAACTTCAGAACCGAAAATGCGGCGGTTTTCAAAAGAATCGTGCATATACAGATAGCTCCATTTTTGAAGTTCTTCCGGTGTGGGCTTGATGTGAAACGGCATGGCCATAATCAGACAAGGTTTCAGCGAGACGCCGTTTTCCACCGGCGTGTAAGCAGACGAATCCAGATGCTGCGGGTCTTCCACTTTCCAGAAACAATAGTCTTTGTTTTCTTCAAAAACATATTTATTGCCGGGCACTTTTCCGCTGCAGGCTACGGTATAATGTGCCGAGGCCTGGTAAAGTTCAATCAGGTCCGGGTCACAGGCATATTTGTCCTGCAGATCATGGAGTTCTTTTTGCGCGTCGCGAATGTAGCCGCTGAGTTGCAGGGCAAAATGAATCAGCTTGCGTTCGTCCAACTGAAGGTCGGTCGTGTTGCAGGGCGCAAGCCCGCTTTTCTGCAAAAAGCCGTTAATGGCCTTTATGAAGTTGTCGATGCGCTGTTTTTTCTGCCGGCCTTCGGGGCTGTTGTCGCCGCTGCCGGGAAAGTAATATGCCGTGCTGACGATATTTTTTTCAAATACCCGTCTGATGGCTTTCGCCAAAGGATTTTTATTCATGTTTGCGTGTTCTTTGTCTTTTGTTAATTTATTATGTTTATAATTTGTCTAAGATTCGGACTAAATAATATCAAAGTCGGGAGAAAAATGTTGTCAAAATTTAATAACAAATGTTACAAGTCAAAAGGGAATCCGCAGAAACTGGTGTTTTTTATTCACGGTTACAACGGGACGCCGGAAGCAATCGATTATGCGGTGCAGAGTTTATTGGACAAATTGGAAGATGCTGTGGTCTGCGTGCCGGAGGCGCCCTTTGTTTGTGAAAAAAACAGCGAGAATAAACAATGGCTTAGCTTTTATGAGGAAGATCCGGACAGTCGTTTTAGAGATACGGCGACGTCAACGGCCGAAATTTTTGGCATTTTCAACCGCTTGGGAAAATCTTTTTCCCAAACGGCGCAGGAGATGAATGCGTTTATTGATGAGATGCAGCAGCAATGGAAGATTGTGGATAAAAATACGTTTGTGGCCGGTTTTTCGCAAGGGGCCATGCTGTCTTTATATACAGCGCTGATTCGCAAGGGAGAAATCGGCGGCTGCATAATGAATGCGGGGATTGTGGCCGGCAAAGATCTTCTGGCTCGGGAAATGGTGTCGCGACCGAAGATTTTGCTGTTGCATGGTGAGGACGACACGACGGTGCAGTATAAAACCCTGCCGACAACACTCAGCTGGCTGGCCGAACACGGTGTTTCTTTCCGCTGCAGAACTTATCCGGCGTTAGCCCACAGAATGAATGACGAGGAAATGCAGGCCGCGGCCGATTTTATCAATCATGGCAGTTTTTGACGGAAAAAGCTCCTTTGGGAGCTTTTTTTAATTTTTCATATAAAGCTGTTCCAGTTTTTTGATTTCGTCCCGGTAAATCATGGCCTGCTCAAATTCAAGGTTGGCCGCGGCATCGCGCATGGCTTTGTTGAGGTCTCGCAGTTTTTTGTCGATGTTTTTAATCTGCTCGCTGACTTTTTCGTCTTTGGCGACTTCAACATAATCTCCTTTGGTCATTTCGTCGAGCGTATTGGAGATTTTCTTTTTGATGGTCTGCGGCGTGATACCGTGTTCGACGTTGTATTTGATTTGCTTTTCACGGCGGCGGTTGGTTTCATCCAGAGCGTTCTTAATCGAATCGGTTATTTTATCGGCATAGAGAATGACGCGGCCTTCGGCATTGCGGGCGGCGCGGCCGATGGTTTGAATCAGTGAGCGGGTGGAGCGCAGAAAGCCTTCTTTGTCGGCGTCCAGAATGGCGACCAGAGAACATTCCGGAATATCCAGGCCTTCGCGCAGCAGGTTAATGCCGACCAGAACGTCAAAAACGCCGAGACGCAGGTCGCGGATGATTTCAATGCGCTCCAGCGTGTCTATGTCTGAATGCAGATAACGGACTTTGATGCCGTTTTCGTTCAGGTATTCGGTTAAGTCTTCAGCCATTTTTTTGGTCAGGGTCGTGACCAAAACACGCTCGCCCTTGGCCACAACTTTGTGACATTCGTTCATCAGGTCGTCAATCTGGTTGTCAACCGGCCGGATGATGCACAGCGGGTCTGAAAGTCCGGTAGGGCGGATGACCTGTTCGGTAAAAGTGCCGTGGCTTTGTTCCAGTTCCCAATCACCGGGCGTCGCCGATACGAAAATGGTTTGTCCGCGCATTTTTTCCCATTCTTCAAACTTCAGCGGGCGGTTGTCTACGCAGGAGGGCAGACGGAAACCGTAATCGGCCAGCGTCTTCTTGCGGTTGTAGTCGCCGCGATACATGCCGCCGATCTGCGGGACGGAAATATGACTCTCGTCTATGAAAATAAGCGCATTGGGCGGGAGATATTCAAAAAGAGTCGGTGGCGGGTCGCCGGCTTTGCGACCGGTGAGATAGCGCGAATAGTTTTCAATGCCCTTGCAGTGGCCGGTGGTTTCCAGCATTTCCAAATCAAACCGGGTGCGTTGTTCGATACGCTGGGCTTCTATCAGCTTATTTTCAGATTTGAACTGTTCCACGCGTTCGGCCAGCTCTTTGCGGATGTTGGCAATGGCCTGCGAGACGGCCGGTCTGGGCGTTACATAGTGGTTGGCCGGGTAAACCGTAATTTCTTTCAGGTTTCCGGTTTTTTTTCCTGTCAGCGAATCAAATTCAAAGATGCTTTCAATTTCGTCGCCGAAAAAGGATATTCTCCATGCCCGGTCTTCATAGTGTGCTGGAAAAATGTCCAATACGTCGCCGTTGACGCGGAAAGTGCTGCGGACGAAGTTGTTTTGGTTGCGTTCATACTGAAGTTCTGCCAAATGCCTGCATAGGTCTTTCATTTCAATATTGTCGCCAACATGAAGCGGGATGGTCATGGCCGAATAGGATTCAACGTCACCCAAGCCGTAAATGCAGGAAACCGAGGCGACGATAATGACGTCTTTGTTTTCCAGAATGTTGCGGGTGGCAGAGTTGCGCATACGGTCGATTTGTTCGTTCAGAGCCGAATCTTTTTCGATGTAGGTGTCGGTTTTGGGGACATAGGCCTCGGGTTGGTAATAATCGTAATAGGAAACAAAGTATTCGACGTGGTTGTCGGGAAAAAATTCTTTCATTTCCGAATAGAGCTGAGCGGCCAGAATTTTGTTGGGGGCCATAATCAGAGCCGGACGCTGAGTTTCTTCAATGATTTTGGCCATAGTAAACGTCTTTCCGGAGCCGGTGACCCCGAGCAGAACCTGATTGGCCTCGCCGTTATTGATGCCCTCCACCAGTTCTTTGATTGCCTGGGGCTGATCTCCGGCCGGCGCAAAAGGAGAATGTATTGCAAACTTCATTTTATTCTGCCTTATTCAACCGTTTTGTCCATGGTTTTCTCCCGCAGAGACTGGTTGTAAATTTTGGAAAAATTACTGAATGCGGCAATGTCGTTTACGGCCTGATTGATTGCCTTCAGATCTATCTTATCTTTTTCAAGATTGCTTGTTAACACATTAAATGTGCTATAATAAGGCGTTTTATCAAAATAGGGCAGAAACTTGTTGCGCAGGCGAACAATAACCGTTTCTTTGCCGGATTTTTTCAAAGCGGTGGCCCAATCCAGAACGTAGCTGATTTGTTCGTCGCTGAGCTTTTGTCCCGGAACCGGCTTTTCTATCAGATATTTTATGGTATCGGCGGCGTTGTTCCAATTGCCTGATTTCCAGTAAATGTCGCTTTTCAGCAGGATGGCGTTTTTGGTGAAATCGTCTTGCAGAAGTTTAAGCGCATCTCCGGTGCGATCCAGGTTGGACAGAGCCTTGGCTCTGATAATTTTTCGGTGCTGGGCTATGGAAGGAGATGTTATTTCCTGCTCGGTTTTATCCAGTACGTCAAGCGCGGCAATGTTGTCTTCCTGAAACAGGTAAATCAGAGCCAGCCTGGTGCCGATTTTGCTGCGCTGTTCGGGAGCCAGATCAACAATGCGCAGTTGTTCTTTCAGGAGTTCTGCCGCACGATCCAGAAGATCCACCGCAACCAGGCGGTCAGCCAAACGCTGAACGATTTCGCTATAGCGGCTGCTGCGCGGTGCCAACCATTCAAAATCGCGGTACATGGCCAGAGCTTTTAACGGCGGCATATTGTCGGCGCGGTTGTTGATATAGACGTCTTCAAACAGTTTTATCATCTTATCAATAATCAACTGTTTGTTTTTGGGGGCGGCAATAGTCAGGGCTTCCTTATAAGTCTGAAGCGCCTGATAATAGTTCTTATCCGCCGCATAGACCGAGGCCAGCTTGTCCAAAAGCTTTAGTTTGAACGAAGGCTCTCCCCAGGCATAGCGCAGTCGTTCGTATTCGGCGATGGCCTTCTGGTTTGATATGGCGCCGAGTTTCAACTCCAGGCCGGCTTTTTCAAAACGGGCCAGAGAGGAATATTTTTGAGACTTCATATTGACAACGTTGGCATATTCACGGACGGCATTGCGCGGGTAGCCCTGCAGGTCAAATTTTTGCGCATTCAGGTATAGAATGTTGGCTTTGCGGTTTTCATCACCCTGAGATGATTTCAAAACGTCCATAAAGTTCTGGGTGGTGATGTCATCATTGGCTTTAATGGCGGTTTCTGCGCCGATAATGGCTATGCGTTCCTTGAGTTCCTGCGGATAGTCGCGCATGACGGAAATGAAAGAGAAAAGGATAACGTTGTTTTCTTTCTTAAATTCTATTGCCGAAGAGGCCAGCGTACGCCAGAAGATGGCTTCGCTGTTGTCAGGAAGACTGCCGCGCGAAAAATCGTCGATGGCTTCATCATAGCGTTTGGCCAGAAAATTGGCAACGCCGCGCAGGGCGTAAAAATTGTCGGTGCGGGTGACGGGTGCTTTGTTTTCTTCCAAAGAACGCAGCAATCTTAAGGCATTGGTACCCAAACCTTTGGCAATATAGTATTTTACCAGCTCAATGCGCGCCTGATCTTTTTTTTCGGGTTCTGCAGTACGAATGTCTTCCCTGAGTTGTTTTTCGGCAGTGTTGAAATCCAGCTTCAGAAGCTGCGGCGAGACATTGAGGCCAAAGCTTTCCTGCTCCAGACTCTGATCCAAAAGTTTGCGGCGCTTAAGGGTTTCCAGGTCTTCCGAAATGTTAAGCCCGCGATTGTAACCGCGGATACTGACGCCGGTGTTGCCGCGGGCCGCCACGATGTCAGACGTGATAGGGGCCAAGGCAAAACCCTGTTTGGCCGGAAGAATGTCTAAATCCGGATAATGATAGCTTTTGCTGATTCCGACGCCGAGTTCGGTATTGGGTGCAGCCAAAATTCCGTCTCCGACTTCCGGGTCGACAACGGAAATGACGGTTCCGGCATTGACGGTCGGAACATAGAGATAAGCCTGTCTTAAGCTGTTATACTGCGTGAAAACGGGAAGCTCGCGAATGTTATAAGGAACATTGTGCGTATAAAAGTCGATAATCCAGAGTAAACCTTCCTGACGAATGCCGACTTTAACGTTCTGTTTGGGTTCAAAGCGCAAAACCGTACCTTTGTTATGTGGAATTTCAAGAACACCGGAAACGAGCTTTGATGTTGTTTTTCTGATTTCTTCAAGGTCTACTTTCTGATGGTGGTCAAAAATCACCCAGACATATTTTCCACGTGAAAAGACGGCCAGACCGACCGGCGTGTTCCACGGAAAACTGAGGCTGGCCACTTCGTCTTTGCCGTCTGACGCATCAATCTGTGCGTTTTGCAAAATGGTTCTGGAACGAATGATGCCGGAAGTTTCCTTCAGCATCGGTTTCAGAGGAGCGGCCTGAGCTGTCTCTTTGTTGAAGTCCAACACCAGTTTGTTTTGATATTCAAAAGACTGCAAAAGGTGTTCTGGAATGACAAAGTCGGTTCCGCCAAGTTTGTTTGCAGTTTTTTCAATCTGATCCGCACCGGAATACTGCTGCAGATTTGGCGTTGAAAAAGAAACGGTTTTGACAAACGAAACGATGGTTTTGCCTTCGTCGGCCTTAATTGTGTACTGCGGTTTTTTTTCGGAGTTAAATTCGAAGACAAAGCGATTGAACTTGTCGTGGCTGCCGAATGAAACGCCTACGTTGTTAATATTACGGCGGCGGTCAAGACTTTCGGCGGCATTTTCGGCTTTTTGCTTTTCAATGTTTAAATGCAGCCAGTCTTTTTCCAAACGGTTTTTTGCCACAATCGGAAATTTCAGCTTTAAGACGATAGTATTGCCGTCCGGGGAGATCGCTTTGGAGGAAATCCAGTCTGAAAGTTTGGCATCGACTTCTTCCAAGGCCTCGGCGTAGGGCTTGTTAAATGACAATGTGAGCGTATTGTCCTTGGTTTCGACGTCATAATCGGTTTTATCGTCGATTTTGACCGAAATTTCGGCGCGGTTTTTGAGCGATTTGTAAATGATACCGGACTGGGCGGCGACTGCCTGTCCGCAAAACAGCAACAGCCCCAGAAAAACGGAGCCGTAAAATTTGATAAGATATGTTCTGCTGTTTATGCTCAAAGTTTACTCTTATATGTTGTTGGTCATCAGTTCCGTAGTGACGGCTTTGGCTTTCAAGGCGTTCATCTGTGCCAAAATCGCTGAGGATACGGACGGTTTCATTTCTTTTAAGATGGCAACGAGAATATCCAAATCAAAGGTGTTGAATATTCTGGCCGCGTCTTTGGGTTTCATGGTTGAGTACATTTTGACCAGAGAATCAAGCTGTGCTTTTTCTTTGGCATTATATTCGTTAATCAGTTTTTGCAGCTTGGCTTCATAAGCCTGAAGCTGTTTGAGCTTTTTATCAATTTCGTCTTCGGCAACTTTTAACTGGATGGCTTTGCGGTCAATTTCCTGAGAACGGATATCCAAAGCTTCTCTTCTTTCGGCCAGTTCCTGCAAAATGGCGATTTCGGACTGGGTAAAGCTGCTTCCAGGCGCTGCCGGCGCCGGAACGGCCGCGGCATTGTCGCTGCGGGCAAGAATCTGCGAAAGCTGCTGCGTTTCCTGATGATTTTTTTCCTGAGCCAGAGCCCGGTTTTGGGAAATGCTGATTTTTGGCGTTTCCTGATTTAAAAAGCGGTCAAAGACGTTGTTGATTTTGACTGAGAGCGATAAGGCGGCCATAAAAATCAATATCGGCAGGATACGGATGTTATATTTGGTTTTATTTGACAGCATTTGTTTTTTTATCCTTTATTTTATGGCTCTCAAGGCTTTCAGAAGCTCCATTTCGGCTTCGGACTTGGAATCTTCGACTTCGGCATATCCGTCTGGAGTACCTGACATTGGCGCGGCATTTTTGAAATTTGCGCCGTCTTTGATATTGCGTCCGTCCTTAATGACGCCTTCCAGACGGTCGGCCAGATTGTCCGCACGTTCGTTGATAAACATCAGGTCGTCTTTGAGTTCTTTGGCGTTTTCAACCACCTCTTTCAAGTCGCTGCTGGAGTGTTCGGTGACGGATTTCAGTTTCGGAATGCTGTTTTCAGCTTTGAAAGTCGCGTCATTTAAGGCTTCGACCAGTTTGCCGAGGGAGCTTTGATTTTGGCGGAGAATGGTGAGGCTGCGGTTGAGACGAACCATATAAATCAGAGCCGGAATCAGCAGGGCGATAATGACCAGATTAATGATTAAGTCCAGATTATCCATTTTTTTCAGCCTTTCCTTTGACTTTGATGACAACGCGGTCAGACTTACGTCCCATGGAGCCGACCAGAAGCGGAACATCGCCGCAAATCAGGCTGATGTCTTCGTCCGGAGACATATCCAACGGCAGGAATGAACCTTTTTCCCATTTGGCCATTTCACCGAATTTTACTTCAACTTCTTTAAGAACTGCGTCAATTTCGACATCGGTTTCCCAAAGCTGTTCCATCAAGTGGTTTTCCCAAATGGCGTCGCGGCCGAAACGCTCGCCCATAAACATCTGCAAAAGAAGTTCGCGCACCGGTTCCAGCGTGGCATAGGGAATCATCAGTTCTATTTTACCGCCGCGGTCTTCCATGTCAATACGCAGGCGGGCAACAATGACGGCATTGGAAAGTCTGGAAATGGTGGCAAAACGCGGGTTGGTTTCAGTACGGTCGTATACGAAGTTGACGGAAGTAATGGGGTCAAAAGCGGTGGAGAGGTCAACCAAAACCAGCTGCAACATATCTTTGACAATGTTCAGCTCGATGGTGGTGTAAGGCCTTCCTTCAATGCGCATGGCCGCGGTGCCGCGCCGTCCGCCGAGCAAAACGTCGACAATGGAATAAACCAGAGAACTGTCAAGCGACATGAGGCCGTAATTGTCCCATTCTTCGGCTTTGAAAACAGTCAGCAGGGTCGGGAGGGTCAATCCGTCGAGATATTCGCCGAAACGCATGGATTCAATGCTTTCAAGCGAAACTTCAACGTTATCCTGAGTAAAGTTTCGGAGCGAAGTGGCCATCAGACGAATGAGGCGGTCAAATACGATTTCGAGCATCGGCAGGCGCTCGTAGGATACCATAGAACTGTTTAAAATGGCTTGAACACCGGTTTTTTGCGAGCGGTGCAGAACCGTGCCGTCTTCGTCATCATCTCCGGAATAGCCAAGCAGGCTGTCGATTTCTTCCTGGTTGAGAATCTTGGCGTCAGCAGAATCCGCCGAGGGCATTTTGCCTTCTTCTTTGACCTCAATCATATCTGTCCAGTTACTGTCTTGTTCGGTATTTTCTTTGTTTTCTTCAGCCACTTTCAGAATCCTTTGTTAATTGTCCTGCTGAACTTCAAAAGCCTTGAAGTTAAGATTTTCAATTTTAATGGGTGCAGTTACCAGATTGATACGGTAAAGCAGTTCTTCTTTCAGCCAGTACAGACCGTTGGCACCGTTAATTTCGTCGCTGGTCAGTTCACTGGTGTGATTAATGATAATATCGCTGAGTTTGGGGAGCAGTCCTTCAATGGTTTTGATGTCTTCCATGCGGGAAAGTTCAATACTGATTTTTATTTTGACAATTTCTTTGCGCTTGTCCGCAGTTCTGACCCGGGAGGATATTTCGGGGAGATCATAAAAGACGAGGGTTTTGTTTTCGTTTTTACCGTCAACAAGTTCCTGCTTTTCCACCACGGAATAAGACAAACCGGATATGTCACCGGCCGGATTGCCGAAAGTGTGGTACAGCCCGACAGAAACGCCGATAACAATCAGCAACGGCAAAAGAAACAGCAGAACTTTTCTTTTGCTGACGGCCTTTCTTCCGTTTTCGTCATTCGGATTGTCGATATCGTCTTCAAAACCGGTCATTTAAGCCTCCCTAAAACCTCAGACCTATTTTGACCGTATTTTATAATATTTTTTTTATAAATAAACGTAAATCTGCTACTTATTAAACAAAAGTTAATAAAAAAACGAATATGGCAATGGAATAAGGCTGAGATGCTTCGACAGGCTCAGCATGACAATTGTGGTAAGGCTGGAATGTTTCGTTGTGCTCAACATGAAAATCAAAAAAATACCCTCCCGCGAAGGGAGGGTATGAAAGAAGCCGGTTATCTCTACCAGAGAGAATTGTACGGCAATAGAGAGTCGTTCAGATTATCTTTGTTTGAAGCGCCGCTCTTGTTTTCGTTGCGAATGTTTCCAATGTCAACCTCGTGCGGCAGATAATCATCTACGTATGCGTTATTAAAGTTGGCAGTTGCATTGGAACGGTCAAAGTAACAGTAAACCGTGGCAATGGCTGAAAGTTCCTGTTTGTATACCGGGAACAGGTTCCAGAAAATCTCCGAACTGTTGTTGGTAGTGCTTTGGCCAAATGCTGCGTTGTAATATTCGCGATAGTCATCAGCCGGGTAGATGAATCCCATAATGCCGTGCCAGCCTTTGAAACCGGAATCGGCTCCGCCGACTTTGTAGGCTTTCAGGGTGGTGTTCAGCCAGGTGTTGATCTGATAGTTGTAAGGCTGGTTGATAATCGTGGCCTGTTTAACGGTCAGTACGGTACCGTCTCCCTGCGTTTTGATTTTAGTTTGCTGATCGGCCAGAGTTGAACCGCTGGTCAGATCGTCAGCCGGAAGGGCAACAAAGGTATTGGAAGAACGTTTTTGATCATCATTTGCACCTTCTGCGTCAACCAAGACCAAGTTATCATCACCGCGCGGGTCTCGGTGGATGTATAAAGCGCGGTAATGGTCTTTGTTTACGCTTCCGGACAGACCTTCAATGTTGGCTGTATCTGTCAAACGGTTAGTGGTTCCGGCCTGCGCCATGTTAAAGCGGATCGGGGTGATGGTGGCCACTTTCATGTATCCCGGCGGGCAGTTCGGGGTCGGGATGAAGCCCATCCACGGAGAAGAATCACACTTGGTATTATTGCAAACGGCATCATTGTAGTTTGTCATACTGCTGAGGATAAATTCGCCGTTGTCTGATTTTACGGAGTCTTTGGTCCAGTCATGTCCGCTTTTGAAAGTGTTGTCCATGACGTAGATACCTTTGTTGATGAAGTCCGGCAAAATGTCGCTGAGGCGGGCACCGCCGCGGGTGGCGAGCTTGATGTCGTTCATCATTGAGGTATAGGCGGGGTTAACGAAAAACCGGTCGTACGGTTGACTTGCTCCCGCTATTTCGGTAACGGTCTTGGTCTTTCCGGTATAGTCGATAGAACTGTCAGTACCGGTTTTGCCATAAGACTGCATTATACCTTCGAAATGGGCATATTGAGAGTTTCCGCTGGCGTCCGTTGTCGTATAGTCAGGTGCGATTTCAATGACACCTTGACGGACATGTACAGGATATTTATTGCCTGACTGATTTTGTTTAGAACCTACACTCATTATTGGGCCGTTTATGTCGCTGGTATAGAGAGCGCCGTCTGTCATTTCTAAGTCGAAATATTCTTTATTGGCATTATCACCGCCGACATTGTTGAGCCGAACTGTGTCAGATGTCATTTCAAAGCGGTTTGTATTGGTTCCGTTACTGTTGGCAGTCATTGTTATTTGTGGTGAATTTGCGTTGTCAACGCGGATGCCAACGGCACCGCCGTCCTCAAACCCAATTCTGCTGGTCCTTTCACCAAATATTGCCTGATATGAACCTTTGGTTGAATCATAACCTGTTTTGAGGCCGTGGCCGAAGCTGATACCTCCGATGTTGCCGAGCGAACCTATTGTCGTTCCATAGGCCGTGCTGCTGCCTCCGATGGAAAAGCGGTCGAAACTCATGCCGGATTCCAAGGTAGCGTCGTTGGACAACAGGTTCAGGTTGTAGGCTTCCTGTGTGTTTGTGTCGGCACTTCCGGTAGCGCCGGCGCGGAAGGCGCTTTCAACGGTTGCTTCACTGTCAACGGTGAGGTTATATCTGTTGGTGCCAAGTTTATAGGCGCCGAAACCGCCGTCAATGAATGCATTGGCATTAAAAGTGACTTTGTTGGTATCAGGGATATTGGCCGCTTCATATCCTCCCACACCTTGGAATGTCGCCAAGCCATTATAAAAGTTGGCTGTGCCGCTGCCTCCTTCTGAGGGGGAACCTACGTTGAGTGTTGGTGAATACATATTTACTTTTCCCTGAGACCATAAAGTAGCATAGGACGCTTCCTGGACTTGTAAACCAGAACCAGTTAATGTACCGCTAAGACTTTCTGCTGCATTTCTATCTTCCAGAAGCTTATCTTTAGTACCAAGAATAACAGCTTTTTGCGGGTTAAGGGAAATACCGTCACTATCTCCAAAAAGTGCATAATCATTCATAGAGTTAGTGCGGGCAATTGCTTTAAATGTACCTTCAATACGGGTGTTTGAATTTCCGTCAACTTCAAATTTCGGGTCGGTTTCGTCTTGGCTTTTGGCTGCGTGGAAAGAACCGTCCGAACCGTCTACGTAGAAAGCGGCGTTGGCTTTCTGGCGGCCGTCAACGGCGGCGCCGATGTACAAGGCGTTGGAGTGGGCCAAAACATCCCGGTCGGCATAAAATTTATTGCCTTTGCTTAAAGCGTCGCCGATTTCCAAGGTATTTTCAAACAGACCCGAACCGCTGACATCTAAGGTGAGAGCGTTGCTTTCCTTCTGTTGGCGCATTTTAATGGTGTTGCCGTGAGAAATCAGCTCATGCAGGCCGTCGATGGTGTTGTTGTTCATGGAAAGCGTGGTTTCCATGACGTTATATTCCGGGTGGCCGTCAACATGTACGCGGTGCAAAACGTCCGAACCGCCGGCCGTACCGTCGGCAACGGCTTCAATGGAAGTGGCCACAATGGTGCCGGTGTCGGCAGAAGAAGGAAGTTCGCTCTTGGGGATTTCCCACACGCCCTGAACGCCGGTGGCTTTGTCGCCGTCGATGTAACCGCCGTTGGTGCCGATCATGGAAGCAATACGTGAAGAGCGAATTTTGGTAAACGAGGGGTCAACTTTGCCGTCGGTGCTGGTTTTGGCAATCAGAACCGTGGTCAGAGCCTTACGTCCGCCGTCGTCGCTTACCTGTTTGATGGCAACGTCAAAACCTTTGAACAGTTTGCCGTCGGGTTGGAAACCAAGCGGGAGATAATCTTTAAAGTGGTTGATATTTACAACTTTGCTTTTGGTGTCGGCGCCGGAACCCGCAAAATCGGAATAGTCTACAGTTGAGGTGGAGCTGGTGACCTCGCCGCCGCCGGTGATGGTGCCGTAGTTGTCGCGCAGGTAGTCGTCAATGGCCTTGACGACGGTGCGCACCTGGCTGGCAGCGTTGATGTCCTGCATTTCGGTTGTGCGTTCAGCGGCTTTTTTATAAATAACCGGCGTTACCATGGAGATTAAGCCCAGCATGGCAAGTGCTTCAATCATCATGCTGCCCTTCTGCGTCCGTAATTCATTAATTTTTCTTAACATGACCGTTCTCCTCAAACCGCTATTCTGTTCCTGTTTCCGCTTGCGGCGTTGTTTCGTTTTGTTTGATTTCGTCACCGAAAGTCTGGCCATAGTAGTTGTTGGCATATTCGTACAAATACATCAGGCACAGGCCGCCGTTTTTGTTGTTTTCTCCGCACATTTCAGAAAAACCGCCCGTTTTGGCGATGACCGGCGGAATAATTTTGTTGACTTTTGTTATTTTTTCACCGTCTTTCCAATAAGTGCTTTCAAAACCTTCCTTACTGCGTACCGCCCAGGTTTTGCAGGAGCTGACGCCGCTGGAGTCAATATCTTTTTCATAACAGCCCGCAAAGCCAAAGCTTTTTTCGTTGCCGATGATGGTTTTCATGGCATTTATAAAGTCATTGTTGGGCAGGCCGGTGACAACATTCAGCCAGCGCTGGGGAATTTTGGTATAAGTTACCATGTAGCGTTTGTTTTCTTTGACGGTACAATCGGCAATGGTGCTCTCGGTTTCAGGATCGGTACAGTAAATTTCGGCCTGAAGCTTATCGTCGTTTTTAAATCCGTAGGGCAAAAAGCTCTTGATTTCATCACCGATAATGCCTGAGGTATAAAGCAGGTTGTCTGCGGCGGTGGAGGATCCGTCTTCATTGTAAAACTTGGCATAGGGCGGTGTTTGCGAACGGATGTAACGGCCTGCCGCCTGCTGTTTGATGACCAGTTTGGATACGATGGCTTCGGCCACGGGCTCAACCTCCAGACGCCGCATATCAGTGCGCGGGGACAGGTTGAAGGCATAGAGCGTGACCATAAATGTCGCCAATATTACCCAAATATACATAATTCGTCCTCAAAAAAAGAGTTTATCCTATTTTCCATGCTAGCATAATATTTTTGAAATTCATAGGTTTTGTAAGACAAAAACAGGAAATTTCATATTTCTGAAACAATTTGCGGACATGGGATTCCGGTGTGTTTTTCTTTGCAAATATTTTAAGGCAAAATCGATAATTAATCGTTAAAATTGCCGCTAAAAGCAAAATTAAACATATTGAAATTCCTGTTTTACATACTTAGTTATAGAAAATTTTTCAGGATTAATATTTTTTTCATTGGTAATGTCTGATAATGATAATATATTAGGCTAAAGACTTGGGAGTTGAAAGCTATGATTGTGAAAAGGTTTTTGATACTGGGATTGTTGATGCTGCAGCTGCTGCCGGCAGCCAGGGCCGATGACGATATCTTTGCCAACGAGGGGGTGACATCCTTTCAGCAGGACGAAGACGCATGGCGTCGCGGCGGGGAAAAAACTCCCGAAGAAAACACTGCTCCCGCTGCTCCCGAAATACTTCCCGAAATTAAAGAAGCCATCGGTCCCATTGCGCTGAATAATCTGGAAAATGCCGAAAAAGTCTTTTGTTATACGGTGGCGCCGCGACCGGCCGAATATGACGGTTATACGCTGGACGGCATGGCCGTTACCGGCTTTTGCGGCGTAATTAAAGACGAGGTCCGCGAACTTATTCTCCATGATTTGCTTATGGACAGCAAGAATGTTCTGTTTAATGTGCGCGAGGAATGTGTTATCCGGCCGAAAGTTATTTTAAGATTTGTCAAAGGCATAGATGCTACCGATATACTGCTTTCGGCACCATGCCATTCATTTACCATATATTATCCGGGATTGGTGAAAGTGTTTAACGCCAAGCCGGCGGCAAATGTTCTGGACACGATTGTCAGTACGATGGAAAAAAATAAGGTGGACTTTATTTCTCCGGCGCTTTTGGATCAGCTGCTGCCGGTCGGCGTGCCGCAGACGGCCGAGCAGAGAGAGCTGGTCAGCAAAAGGGCAAAGCCAATCCGCAGCTGGGTCGATGACAGCAAAAAAGAAGACGCGCCCAAAGCGGAGAAAAAAGGCTGGAATAATCTGGATCTCGGTTTTTAAGCCGGGCAGCACAAACGCGAGGGCGTTTGATCCCATCGGCAAACAGGTTGATAGGCCTCCGTTGTCGGCACATTAATATATGCCGCGCGCCGACGCTGGGTCATCCTGAGCCTGTTGAAGATAAAATGTCATCCTGAACGGAGTGAAGGATCTCAGCCTTATTAATTGGCTGGGATGCTTCGGCAGGCTCAGCATGACAGTATTAAGCAGTCGGGTGTTTCGTCGCACTTAACATGACCGGGCAGTGTCCGCAAACGCGAAGGCTACTGATAAACAGTCAGGTTAAACACGTTTTCAAGAAAAAACAGTGAGATAAAACAAATCAGGGCGGAGATGGCCGGGGTGGTTATCCAGCCAAGGGCAATGCGGCACAAAATGGACCAGCGAATGCCGCGTCCGCCTTTTGCTATGCCGATGCCCATTACGGCGCCGATAACCGCCTGCGAACTGGAAACCGGAACCAGCGGCAGTGCTGGCAGTCCGTTGGAAGACAATAGATTTTGCAAACCCTGCGAGGCAAATATAAACAAAACCAAAGACTGGGAAACCACAACAATCCAGGCAATCATCGGTGACATGGACATTACGCCGCTGCCGATGGTGCGGATGATTTTGTGCGAATAGGTGAATACGCCCACGCTGATGGCAATGCCGCCGAGCAGGAACAAAATCTGGGAGCCGCTCAGGACAAAACGGCCGACGTTGAGCGGTGCAAAAGGGCTAGAATCGACAAATACGCCCATGACGTTGGCAATGTTGTTGGCGCCGAGGGCATAGGCGCCGAAAGCTCCGACCAATATCAGGCCGATGCGGGTATATAAATCCTGCCGGATCAGATGCATTTTGGAATGTTTGATAATCAGGCGAACCAGATAATAGAGCGCAATCGCAATTCCGCCCGAGAGAATCGGACAGATAACCCAGGTGCTGACGATTTTGCTCAAAATGGCATAGTCGGTTTCATAACCGCTGTAGAAGTTCCAGCCGACAATGCTGCCGACAATGGCCTGCGTGGTGGACACGGGGAGAGAACTGTTGACCATCCAGTAAACGGCAAGCGCGGCCGACAAGGCAACCATAAACGCGCCGGGCAGGGTATTGACACTGCCGAGTTCATCCAACGTTTTGCTGGTTCCGCCGCCGGCAAAAACCGCGCCGAGAATGATGAACACCGAAGCGATAGTTGCAGCGGTACGAAACTTGACCATTTTGGTGCCGACCGCGGTGCCGAAAATGTTGGCCGCGTCATTGGCTCCGAGCGACCAGCCCAAAAACAAACCGCTGCTTAGAAATATGAAATAGCTTAAGTCCATTAAATGTCTCTTTTAATTGTGAATATAAGCAGTTCGTCAATGCAGTCTTCGGCAATGTCTGCAATGTCTGCAACTTCGCTGATGATGTTGCAGAGATGAATTTTGTTGGCCAGCGGCATGTCCGAATCAAAAATGGCTTCTTTCATCCGGCCGGAGGTGAGGTCGGTTTCGTGCTCAATGAAGTAGACTTTCTGCGAATAATCGCGGACGGTACTGAAATCGCGGAAAAAGGCACGGGAGGCGATGGCCATGTTTTCGGCACAGTCGGCAACCTGTTCGCAGAGTTCGGTCATGCGCATATGATATTCGGGCGGAAAGTCGGGGCGCTCAATGTAAAATTTATAAGAAACCTCGTCAAAGCGATTGATGATTTTATCAAGATTTTCAACCAGCTCCAGAACATCGGCGCGCAGGTCGGGGATGAGGTTCTGGGCGTAGAGTTTGCTTTCGATATCGCGGCGCAGACCGTCGGCGTCATGTTCAATCTGTTTAATCTGTTTGCTTAGCTTGCGATATTCTTCGCTGCGCTTTTCCGCCAGAAAAACACGGACCGCCTTCTTAAACGTCATAGCCACGTCAATGATTTTGTCATGGAATAAATCTATTTTGTTTTCCAATGATTTGGTCTGGGAAAACAAAGAAAACTTAACATGAAACATTTTTTGTCCTTATCGAAAGATGTTTATTTGATTTATTATAGTTCTTAATTATAAAAAAAAGCTTTATAAGTAAACTTATTTTAAACATTTCGTTCTAAATTGCTCTTGTAAATATGATATATATTAGCTAAATTAATATTCGTAATTTGTAATTAAACCTTAAGGAATACCATACAATGAATAAAATCAATTCTTTAGTTGTTTCCGTTGTTGCTCTGGTTGTTGCCATTGCCGCTTTGGTAATGTGCATCCTGTGCTGCAATAAGAACAAGCCGGTTGATGTGGCTGAGACCCTTAACAACAATCCGGAAATCATTATTAACGCCATGCAGAACTATGAGCAGAAAATGAGAGAAAACGCTCTGGCCGAAGCTCAGAAACTGATTGACGACAATATGGACGCCATTGTCAATAATCCGGACTCTCCGGTTGTCGGCAATAAAGACGGAGCCATTACGGTAGTCGAATTTTTTGACTTCTCCTGCGGCTACTGCCACAGACTGCACCCCACGATGCAGAATATCATTGCCAAAAATCCGGATGTTAAAGTCGTTTTGAAAGAACTGGCTTTTGTTGCTCCGGTTTCCAACTATGCCGCGAAGGCTGCCCTGGCTGCCAATCTGCAGGGCAAATATGCCGGTTTCTGGAATGCCATGATGACCAACAACGGTTTGCTGACGGAAGCAAAAGTTGATGAGTTGGCTGTCAAGAACGGCATTGATCTGGAACAAATGAAAGCCGATATGAATTCTGAGAGAGTCAACCAGATTATGAAAGACACTTCTGATTTGGCCAGCAGAATTCAGGTTAACGGTGTTCCGGCTCTGATTATCAACGGCAAAATGGTTCAGACTTTGGATGAAAACGTTATCCAATCTGAAATTGATGCCGCCAAAAAATAAGAGCCTGTATCAGGTTTTGAGAAAAGGGGGTGTTTGTCACCCCCTTTTTTTTGCGTTTTTGGCAGCAAAGTAATTATGAGCGGCGCTCAATGATGAAGTCTGCCAGATCTTTGAGAGTTTGCGCCCGCATGGAGAATATGCCGAGTGAAGCTTTGGCTTCTTCAATCAGTTCTTTGGCCATTTGGCGGGCTTTTTCCAATCCGTACAGACTGACAAAGGTGGCTTTGCCCTGTGCGGCGTCTTTGTTCAGCGTTTTTCCCATAAGTTCCTGAGAACCTTCGACGTCAAGAATATCATCGGCAATTTGGAAAGCAACGCCGATTTTGCGTGCATAACTGATAACGGCGAGCCGTTCTTCCATCGACGCACGACCCAAAATGGCTCCGGCTTCACAGGCATAGCGAATTAAACGGCCGGTTTTCATTTCTTCAATACGTTTTATCAGGCGTTCGCCGTCCGTATCCTGCGGCGCGTTTTCCGCATAAAGGTCAAGCATTTGCCCGGCAATCATTCCGTTATAAGCGCCGGCCGCGTTGGCCAGCAGGTTGATCAGCTCGCAGCGGACACCGGCGTCGGCCGATACGGCCTTGTGGCTTAATAGTTCAAAACTTTGAGTCAGGAGTCCGTCGCCGGCTAAAATGGCTGTTGCTTCGTCAAACTGTTTATGGCAGGTTGGTTTACCGCGGCGCAGGTCGTCATTGTCCATGGCGGGCAGATCGTCGTGAATGAGTGAGTAGGAATGGAGCATTTCCAGCGCGGCACCGGTTTGGACTGCGGCGGGAAACAGCGGAATGTCAAAGAGTTTGGCCGTTTCACAGACCAGAAACGGCCGCAAGCGTTTGCCGCCGTTCATGACGGAGTATTTCATCGCTTCCACAACGCGTTTTTCGGCGCCGTCGGGCAGAGGAAAAAATTGTTCTATATAATCGTTGAAACGAAGAGAAAATTCTTTAAGGCGGTTTTGAATGTCAGTCATTATTCTTCCACATGGTCCAGAGGGGCGGAGGTTAGATCGCCGTTGGGGGCAATTTCGATTTTTTCAATTTTTAACTGTGCGTCTTTAAGTTTGTTTTCGCATAGTTTTTTTAGTGCAACAGCTTTTTCATACGCCAGAACGGCGTCGTCAAGTTTGATGCGGCCGCTTTCCAGTTCGCGGACGATGGCTTCCAGCTGGGCAATGGCCTCTTCAAAATTTAAATCATTTATTTCATTTTCGGACATGGCTTCTCCTTTAAATTCTAAAACATTTTATTATATATTCCGGCTAAAGGCAATTTAAAAGTAGAACTTAGGTATTATGTATATAAATATATATGGCAATTTGTTTTAATATAACTATCCGCGTATTTGAAAATATGCTAAATTATTAATGTAATAATGTATGGAGGTCTAAATGAAAAACTTTGCAATTGCTGAAGGGTCAAGATTGTTGAAAGCCCTTGGAAATCCCAAACGACTGGAGATTTTGTTCCATCTGCAGGGAAGAGAACTGAACGTGGGTGAAATGGAAAAAATCGTGGGACTGAGCCAATCGGCGCTTTCTCAGCACCTTGCTATTCTCCGCAGCGAGAATATTGTCAAAACGCGCCGGGAAGCCCAGACGATTTTTTATTCAATTAAGAGCGACAAGGTTATCAAGATGCTGAATTTTCTGGACTCCGTTTATAACAATCATTACGGAATCCGCTGAACAAGAAGCGTTATTACATTAATCTGATTTAGCATCCGCAGTTACAACAGTCCCGTCCATTTCCGGGGCTGTTTCTTTTAGACAGATACTTTTTTTCTCGGGGTCAAAACTGATGCTGAGCCGGCCGCTGCGCAGTTCCACGGCCATGCGGCCGAAGATGTCATAGCGCCAGCCTTTTAAAATCGGATTGTTTTTGTCTTTGAACGAGGCAAGCATTTTCAACTCATCATCATCGGCAATGAGTTTGGCCACGACACCTTCTTCCTGACTTCTTATTTTAAGCAGCAATTTCAGGAGCTCGTAGAGCGCCGAGCAGCTGTGAGAAAGGTTCTTTTCTTTAGGCGGCGTGACATAGTTTTCCGGTGCAATGCCGCGACAGAAAGAGAGAACATCCAAAATTTCTCCAGCAAGTTTGCCGTTGACAACATCTTTGCGGATATTGCGGATCTGGGCCAGTTCTTCGGGGGTCTGGGGACAGCTGGCGGCGATGTTCAACAGGCAGTCGTCTTTGATGATGGATTGACGCGGGGTGTTTTTAAGCTGAGCGCGTTTTTCACGCCAGGCAGCCAGCTCGCGAAGAACGGTCAGAAAACGGGCGTTATGCGAGCGGTGTTTTATCTTCTGCCAGGCATCTTCGGGATTGACATAGTAGGTTTGGGGATCGCAGAGCGTGTCAATTTCATCCTGAAACCAGCTTTCGCGTCCGGATTTTTGGAGTTCTTGCTTGAAATATTCGTAAATATGAACCAGATGCGTTACGTCGCTCAGGGCATATTCAAGCTGTTTGGGGTTTAGCGGTCGGTTACTCCAGTTGGTAAAACGGCAGGATTTGTCCAGCTCAAGCTTGAGAATACTGTTGACCAGACTTTCATAGCTGGGTGATTCTCCATAACCACAGACCTGAGCCGCAATTTGAGTGTCAAAAATGGGAAACGGTGTTTTCCCGGTTAAAAAATACAAGATTTCAATATCTTGGCGCCCTGAATGAAAAACTTTAACGATGGCAGGGTCTTGCAGAATGTCAAAGAAGCAATCCATTATGAGCTTTTTTGACATCGGATCAATGATGGCAGCCTGCTCCGGGGTTCCGACCTGAATCAGACAGAGTTCGGCATAATAGGTCTTTTCGCGCAGAAACTCCAAGTCGACGGTGATGAATTTTTGGGTTTTAAGGTGGTGGCAGAATTCTTTCAGATCGTCGGTGGTTTCAATTAAGTGTATCATCTTTTTTATTCCGGTTAAGCATATTTGTTTTTTATAAAACAATCGGGCGTTGGATTCAACAATATTTTACGATGGTGGAAATAAGATTTTTTTGTGTCTAAAAAAAGCGATGTGCAAGCTTTTGAAAAGTCTGCATATCGCCGAATGTGCTGGTAAAATAGCATATTTTTGGCGATTGGTCAATGGCCCGATTGAAGATAAATGTAAAAAATTTGTCTAGACGGGGTTATGGAATTATGCTATATTTGTAATCGTAGTTGATATTATGATAGGTTATTATGTTTGGTTCGGATTTTATTTTATATAGAGTTTGAACATTTAAAATATAGTGACTGAAATAATATACCCCCTCGGGGACTACAAACTTGCCTTTGACAAAGCAAGTTTATATTCCGAAAGGATTGTCTCCCGGGCTTATCTTTCTTAAATGTTTTTGCATTTATGACTGCGGGGTTTTTATTTTAGTAATGTTGAAGGGTTGTCACTAAGGCTTTTAGGCACCTTTTTGATAACTTGGAAACAACTTATGCGCAATAGGTTATTGAGATAAGTTTTTGAAAGCGAAGGAAGTTAACATATTAATTTGATATCTGAATTAACAGATAGTAGATTTTATCTACCGGGCAAGTTGCAAACCGCCCCCCCGAACATCAAGGATGTGAGGCTTATCAAAACAAATTAATCCCTGTCAACGAAATTTGAAATCTTCAAAAATGTAAGGCTTTGACTGAAAGCGTGTAAGCGTCAAAATCGTAAGATTATGGCAAATACACTGAGTGCAACATCTATGGTATACTGCGGGCTTGTAAGCGGTTATCAGGGAGAGGGAAATACAGCCACTCCTGAGAATGCCGCTGAAGCTGTTGCTAATGCTCTCCAATCTTTGGGGGCTGAAGCCGTAACGGTGGTTCCGGCTGTGTGTGTTTATCACACTGACTGGGGGTGCCCGAAAGGCGGTGAGCCGGTGGGAGCTTTTATGCTGCAAGGAAATCCCGAAGGGATTCTTACGCTAGCTGAGAAGTTGCGCGTAGCCCTGAAGCAGTCGACGCTTAGCGTTGGTTTGCCGGAGGTAGGAACTCCGACAGTCGGCTTTGAAGCCGAGGCTCAGGGTGATCTTCGCGAAATCGGCGCCTTGTGGCAAGAAGCAGCTGCCGAGCAGTTTGCTGCAACCGGTACCTATGTTTCCTGCGGTATCGCAGAAACGGGAGACGGGCAATTGCTTATCTCGGCAGAGGCCAATCCGGCCTTTGTCCAGGATTTTGCCGCTTGGCAGGCCATAGTTGCAACAATTTGTGAAAAAATCGGGGCACAGCCTCGGTTTGAACAAATTGGATTCAATTATCTGCGGGATGCAGAGTGATTGAAGCGGTCATACTCTTTACGGAGTTCTATCAAAGGAAGGGAGATATTTCCCTTCCTTTTTAAAAGGTTATTTCGCGACGCCTGAAGATTGCGAATTTATTTTTAAAATTATAATTATGAACCTGAAAGTTATCATGAGAAAAAATTTTAATGATGTTGATTTAATCGTTAAATCAGGAGCCGCGGTTCCAGTGGAATGCAGTTTTGGCTGCAAGTCCGTGGTTGACGGTTTGCAGATGGACCATCACGGCGAGATGTCGCATCTTGAGAGCGTGGCCATTCGCGCCTATCGAGATTTTTTCGGACGGAACACAGACAAACCGTTTGTTGTCAACCATATTGACGCTGACAACACATTTGCGATTGCCGCTCTGTCCGGCTTGCTTCCGCATCCGGACAACAGATATGCCGAGCAGCTGCCGGAAAATTTGCGTGCCGTATGGCAAAAAGACGTGTCTGCACTGGCAGAAACGATTGCCATTGTCGATACGGATCCGATCGGCCGGGATATCTTGTCAATGCCGTTCGGAGAGGTATTGGTGACATGGAATGCAATGTACGGCAACGGCGCCGAGGACGAACTGTCGGCTTTGGCCGCAATTCAGGGGTGGCGCTGGCTGTTGACTAACCGCAATGCCGCTCCGTTTATAAAAATGGCGGCAGAACTGGAAAACAGCCGAGTGGATAACGCTTTGCTTGATCTTCGGGAACGCGGCGAGAAATTCGGGGCGGTGATGCTGATTAACGGAAGCCGGGTTTTCGGTTTCAACGAATGGTATCAGCGCCGGGACGATGAAGATTGTCCGGGACACATTGACGGCTGGGATAATCCGGTTGTGATATCCCTGGTTGAAAATGCCGGCAACATTACCATCGGCTGTCCCAATCAGCGCGTGGCTGAGAAATTGTTCGGTTTGGGCGGACTGAAAAATGTTTTTGCCCGGTTGAACACAGTTTTCGGCCTGTCGGGGAACAACGGTTTCGGCGGCAGAGAAGTCATCGGCGGCAGTCCGCGCGGACGTGTGATGACGCAGGACGAACTGCGTCTGACAGCCCGTACGGTTGACCAGATGATTGTCTGATTGTAAAAATAATGGGGGAGGGTAAAACCTTCCCTTATTTTTTTGCAGAGTAAGATAAATGTTGATTTTGTCTAAAAATGTGATAAAACAAAAGAAGTTTTGTATTTTTTTAGATTTATTAACTTAAAATTTTCAAAAATGAGAAATTTTGCTTTTTTTGTTACCGTGGGCAGTGAAAAATATTTTCACGAGCAGCTTGCCAAACTGAAAAGCTTCGGTGTGAACATTGATGCTTATCCGGCTCTGGACAATGGAATCAAGTGTGGTCAGTATGATTATGGCATTGAGACTGATAGTTTTCAGGATGCCGTAACCGCCATTAAGGCATGCAACAGTTTTGCCTATTATCCGATTGTTTTGGCGGCGCGCCTTGAGATGTTTACCTGTCCTGCCAGAGAATTTGTTCAGGGGCGTTTGGTCAACGTTGAAGTTCCGGCCGCAAGTTTGGTTGAGGCTTTATGCGCCGTGCGTGACGCAGAAGCGCCCAAGCCGCTGAAAAGCAATTATGCGGTGTATGAAAAAGACGGTCATTTTTACATGACTGCCGCAGCTTCCGTAAAAAGCCGCGTGCATCCGAATCTGGATTACTGGCAGAAAAGCCTGGGTGAATTTTGTCGTAAAAACGGGTTTGGACAGCCTTGTTTCCGAAATGTTTGGATGAGAAAGGTTTAATGACGTTTTATCCTCAGGGGTAACTGAAACAGAAAGGGTGGCTGAAAAACCATCCTTTTTTATTGCTTAACAAAAAAATTATTTTATGAAAAATTATTCGTTAGTCGGTTCTAAAAACGGTCGAAAGCCTATAGATGCCGAATATTTGAAGCGTTTGTTGGAGCGTGAAACCTTGTTTGACTATGAGGTCGTTCCGGTGCGGGTATGGTCTTGCTTTCCCTATCCGGAGAGTTTGTTTTTGGTGATTTCTATGCTGAAAAATGCCGATAATCCGCCTTGTTCGCTCAAGGAATGCCGCGCATTTCTGTTTGGATATCTGCAAAGGCTCAGAAAATACGGTGTCTGTTTGCAGCGCTTTGGTTTTGAGGGAGTGCTGGAGATAGAATCTAAACGAAAAATCAGTGAGGATGCTTTGAAACGGCTGGTGCATACAGCGCCGGTGCTGCTGAACATTGTTTTCCCCGCGGATGAAGAAAAAACGCCGAGCTATGTCTTGCTGCGCCGTCGGGTGACTTCGGTGCCGCAGTATCTTAAGACAGCGTTTGCTGATGCCGACATACGGCTTGTTCCCTGCCGGGAAATTTTCGGTTGAGAACATATATTATATAAAGGCAGCCTCGGAAGAGGCTGCCTTTGTTTTTTGTAATAAACAGTTGACATTAGACAAAATTTTGGCTAGGAAGAAAAGTACACAGAGATTTTTATTCCTATTACTAACTTAAAACAAATCAGACTATGATTGCTTTTTTGAAAAACAATTCAGGTAAGTCTGTTGACAATGCTCACAGAACAATGTCGACGGAAGAGTTCAAAAACTTTGTAGAGGGAATTATTGCAGCGCACGGCCTGCCCGGTGCGGTGGTTCCGGCGGTATGGATTGATGCCAGACGCGAAGATGAACGTTACGGCGTGCTCTATCTGGCTGAAGACGGTGATGTTTCGCATATTGCAGAGGTTCTTTATGCCGGTGCTTTTCAAGGACAGATGCCGGTGTCTTCCGATGCGGCGTTTGCCGGTTCCGAATCCGGTGTGCAGTGTTACGCAGAAGTGAAGGGAGAGAGTCTGCTCCATTTGACTTATAATCTGCATAATGCGCTGCGCCAGAGCGGCCTGGCCAATCTTGAGATTGTGCTTGCGCAGGATGAAGACCAGGTGTCGGTATGGAGTATTTCCAAACCGGGCACTGATGCGGAGACTTGGCGGCAGCAGGCCGAAGCCTTTTTCCGCGAGACCGGTTTACAGCCGTTTTTTCTGCCCGCTCAGGTACGTTTGACGGCACCAAAGCCCAGGGTTGAATAGAATTGTCGTTTTTTCAGCGAAGGCATCCGGAGACAAAAGTCCGGGTGCCTTTGCTTTTATGTGTCAAAATCGTTATAAAAGGGCAGATAACTGTTGCTTTTGTAAAGATTTGGGAATAAAAATACAAAGGTCGGCATACAAAAGCCGGCGTTTTGAAACAGTTTAATGAGGTTTTAAATGAATTGCTATCGTACTCACACCTGCGGCGAACTCCGGGCCGCGGATATCAATAAAGAAGTAAAGCTGGCCGGCTGGATTCACCGCAAGCGCAATCTCGGCAATCTGTGTTTTGTGGATTTGCGGGACCATTACGGCATTACGCAGTGTGTGATAGACAGCAGTTCCGATTTGTTTGAAACGGTGGAAGGCTTACGTCCGGAATCGGTTATCGGCGTCAGCGGCCGGGTGATTGCGCGAGAAAGCGTGAACAAGAATATGCCGACCGGAGACATTGAAATTAAAGTCAGCGCCATAGAGGTTCATTCGCGGGCGGAAGTGCTGCCGTTTCAGGTTGCGGTTGAAGATGACGCGCCCGAAGACATCCGTTTGAAATATCGTTTTCTGGATTTGCGCAAGGAGCGCATTCATAAGAACATTCTGCTGCGGTCGGCCGTTATTCAGCGTTCGCGCGAGTTGATGCGCGAACAGGGGTTTACCGAATATCAGACTCCGATTTTGACGGCATCCTCTCCGGAAGGTGCACGCGACTTTCTGGTGCCTTCCCGTCTTAATCCCGGCAAATTTTACGCTTTGCCGCAGGCACCCCAGCAGTTTAAGCAACTTTTGATGGTTTCGGGGTTTGACAAATATTTTCAGATTGCGCCGTGTTTCCGCGATGAGGATCCGCGCGCAGACCGTTCGCCGGGCGAATTTTACCAGATGGATATGGAAATGAGCTTTGCAACCCAGGAAGACGTATTTAAAGTTATTGAGCACACGTTGGGCACGATTTTTAACGAGTTTGCCAACGGCAAGACCGTGGATCAGGCACCTTATATTCATATTCCGTTCCGGGAAGCGATGGCCAAATACGGTTCGGACAAGCCTGATCTCCGCAATCCGCTGATCTTACAGGATGCAACCTCGTTTTTCGGCAGCAGCGGTTTCGGCGTTTATGACGGGCTGGTCAAAGACGGTAAGACGGTTAAAGCCATGACGGTAAAAGGCATTGCCGAAAAACCGCGCTCTTTCTTTGACAAGCTTGATGCCTATGCTAAGGAAGAAGGTATGGGCGGCATTGCCTATGTGGCCTTTGCTCCCGGCGGTGCCAAAGGCATTGCCAAACTGCTGAGCGAAGAAAAGCTCGGCGAACTGAAGAGCAATTACGGCGCGGCTGAGGGCGACGCGGTAATTTTCATGGTCGGAAAAGGCGTAAAATTTGACAAGTTCAGCGGCCGTTTGCGCAATAAGGTCGGCGAGGAGCTGGGGTTGATTGACAAAAATGCGTTTAAGATGTGCTGGATTGTCGATTTTCCGTTTTATGAGGAAAACGAGGAAACCGGTGCTGTCGAGTTTTCACACAATCCGTTTTCAATGCCGCAGGGCGGAATGGACGCGTTATTGAACAAGGAGCCTTTGGATATTCTTGCTTATCAGTACGACTTTGTCTGCAACGGCGTTGAACTGCTTTCCGGCGGTGTGCGCAACCATTCTCCCGAGGTTATGTATAAGGTTTTTGAACTGGCCGGCTATGGCAGGGACGTGGTTGAAAACAAGTTTGGCGGTATGTTGAACGCGTTTAAGTTTGGCGCTCCTCCGCACGCAGGTTCCGCATACGGCGTTGACCGCTTGATTATGCTGCTTTTGGACGAGGAAGTTATTCGCGACGTCATCGCTTTTCCGCTGAACGGCAAGGCTCAGGACCTGATGATGCAGGCACCGAACTTTGTAACGCAGCAGCAGCTTGACGAACTGCATATTAAACCGGTTCCGGTTGACGGAAACAAATAGCTTAACAAAACCCCGGCGGTGTCAGCCGGGGTTTTTTGTGTTCTGAGCAGGTGTTTTAAACAATATGTTAACAGGCTCGGGGTAGAATTGCATATTGTAATATTTTGTCCAATGTGTTATTATGGACAAAAAAAGGAATGAGAGATGGCTTATTACAGGACAGCAGCGCAAAATCCGAGACCAGTGTATCCGGACAGCGGCAGACAGCTGCGGCAGAAAAGCGACGTAGCGGAACTTTTGCAGCAAAACCAGAAGCAATGCTGCGAGATTGAAGCCCTGATGGAAGCCTATGAGGTTTTTCTGGCGTTGCCGGATCAGGCTGTCCAACCCGGAAAAATGCGGGAATTTTTAAGCGCACAGGACTCTTACCGCGACGAGATTGTTTTTTCCGGCGAGCGGGAACTTAAATTTTTAAACCTGACCGAGCGTCCGCGGGGCCGGGATCTGTTGGCTGCTGTTGACGGCGAATTTGCCGAAAAGCTGCTGAATATCGGCAATCTGCAAGAGGCGGAGACGCTGCTGAAGAGCAAATTACAGCAAAACGGTTTGGAATTTAACGAGTTTGAGTTCAAAATTCCGATCCCCGCGGATATGCGCCGCGTGATACGCATGGAATTTGACGGCGCGGTCGAAAAGCCCGATGAAGACATTTTGTCTCCGGGATATAAAAACAGGGAACGGGCGGAAATTTCGGACGGAAGCGTTTATCCGCTTGAGATGAGTCCGGCCTGGCAAAAATTTGCCAAATTTGAAAATTTCCGCCGAATGGAGAGCGAAGTACGGGAGGCTTTGGCAGCCGCGGAAATTGCGCCGGAGCTGGTTAAGGAAATGCGGGTGGCCGATTTTGAAGACGTGTTCTGGCAGTATCGGAACGCCAAACAGCCCGAGGAATATAAAGACCAGCCGCGGATTAACGTTTTTGAAGGTTCGCGCAACTTTTTCGTGAAAACGTTTATTGCCAACCATGAAGACGAATTTCGCGAAGTTTTAAAATCTTTGGGATGCAACGAAAAAACGGCTGATTATGCCGTTGATAAGCTGAAGAAAGGAAAATTGCCGAAAATCCAGCTGCCGGGAAATAAATATCTGGTGCCGACGGTGCATCATGACCATGCCATTCAGGATGCCGGCCAGCTTAAAGATCCCACGGCGGTGAACAATGTTGACAATCTGCGTATGATGTTTGACGTGCGGGACGGCAATCTGAGGAACGTTGATTATACTTATACGCCGCCGGTTAAGCTGGAATTGTCCGGAGAGGCGGATCTGAATCTGCTGGCCAGAGATGAAAATGCCAAAAAGGAATATGTCAAAAAGCTGGCGGCAGAGAATTTTGAAGCTATTTTCAAAGCCATGCGCGGTATGGGCGTCGACAGCGAAAAGATATCCGAATTCATATTGGAAATGCATCGCAGCGGCACAGTCAAGGCTGTTGAAAACCGGGAAGGGCATTATATCGGTCTTGATTTGAAAAAGACGGAATACGGCATGCGGCTGGTTCTGTCCGAGAAAGAGCAGGACAACGGCCGGGCGCGCGGTATGCACAAGGATATTATGCACGGAATAGACGGTGCGCCTTTGAGCGTGGAGTACAGCAATGCGGATCACAAGGTTCTGCCGGCAAACGGGGCGGAGCAACAGAATGCCTATGAGGTTGAAGGCGTCAAAGGCAAGGGCGGCCGTATCCTCAAATTGTTAAAAAGAATCAGTTTTAAGCGGAATCCGGACAATCGCAAGCCGATGGCGTTGATTGCGGCTTTTAACAAGATTATTTATGCCAATGACAAAGATGTTGCGGCAGCCGAGCGGCGTTTTACCCGTCAACGGGAAGGGCTGGTCAATAAAAACAGTGCGGAGAGGCAGTGAAATGGAGAAACTTTTGAGACGGATCGAACTTAGCGAAGACGCCGAGTGTGCTCCGGGAGCGGACAGAAAAGATATTCTGTTGTGCAATCGTAAGCTTAATGCCGAAGGGTTGCCGGAAATTCCGGAAGCGTGGCAGGGGCTTTTGGCAAAGCATAACGGTATTTACTGTGACGGGGCGGAAGTGTTTGCGGTGCCGCCGGCAGAAAGTCCGTTCAGCGACGTTTTGCAGATGAATCGGGACATTGTCTGGGAGCAAAATGACGGCGTATTGCTGCTGGGGCAAAACGAATCAGATGTTTTGGCCTATGATGACGGCGTTTACCTGATTTTGGAACGAGGGAGTGAAGAAGTGCGGCACCAAACCGGTGATGCGGAGACGGCTGCGGGATATATTTTGAGACTTTGATGCGGCAAGTACATTAAAAAAATCCTCAAACGGCAATGTTTGAGGATTTTTTTTAACAGCAGAGAAACAAACGGCTATTCGGCTGCACTAAGGCTTTCGTCTTCGGCATCGTCGTTGTCGTTGCCAAGATGCATAGAATAAATGCAGCAATCGTCGTTGTTATCATAATACTGCTTCAGGGTTGCCTCAAGAGTAAAACCGCAGGAATCGTAAAAATGACGCGTCGCCTTATAACGGGGTTCGCTGTCGGTTTTGATATACAGCTTGCGGGCTCCGTCCGCTTTCAGTCTTCTGATCAGTTCGTTAATCAGCTTTTTGCCAATACCCCGGCCGCGGCAGGCGTTGTGCGTTGCCAGCCAGTAAAGCTCATAGGAGGCGTTGGAATCGGCGATTTCGCCATAGCAGGCGTAAGCGCAGGTTTTTCCGTCTTCTTCCGCAAACAAAAATTTGGTGTCGTGCGGATAATCGTCGTCTTCGGGGTGCTCAAGCTGGTAAAGGGCGTCATCGGCCAAGCATACGGTGATGTCGACACAGTCTTCGTCAAAAATGCCTGACGAAGCCGATATCTGACGAACCGTTTCCAGATCGTCAGACGTGATATTGGTTCTAAAGGTAAGCATAATTACACCTCCTTCAGAACTGTCAAGCCCTCGTCAAAAATAGAAGATTGGAAGAAAAAGTTACGTTTAGGAGGCTCGGCTGAAACTGCCGGAGTTCCTTTCTTTGATAATTTGTTTTTAGATTTTTTCATGACACATTTCCTGTATTTGTTTACGGTTAACCTAAATTAACCTTCTTTTATTTAATCACTTTTTGACATAAATTTCAAGAGGGATGATTTTTTTTAATTTTTAGTTGACTTTAATCTCAAAACGTCATAAATATCTTTCGTCATGATGATTGCTTCGTCGTCTAATGGTAGGACAGCGGATTCTGACTCCGTCAATCTTGGTTCGAGTCCAGGCGAAGCAGCCATAAAAAAAACCCCGCGTCAGCGGGGTTTTTTTGGCGTTGTGTCGCCCGACGAGAACCAAGATTTGGTTCGGAATCGAAAGTTGGCGAGCGCGAGGGAACAGAAGCGCGAGGCTTACGAAGATGAAAAGGGCCCGCGAAAAGTTCGCGGGAATTTACAGTCCAGGCGAAGCAGCCATAAAAGAACCCCGCGTCAGCGGGGTTTTTTTATTTTGGCTGGCTTATTCGAGGTTTCTTTTGAAGGTCATGGCGGCAAAGCTTAAAGTCAGAGCACCGATAACAATCAAGGGAAACAGGTTGGCGGCAACGTCTGTTGCCGGCAGATCTTTCAAAAACAATCCGCGTCCAATGTTAATGAAGAATCTGACCGGGTTCAGACAGGTCAGGTTTTGTAAAAACGGCGGCATATCCTCAATCGGCGAGACAAAACCAGAAAGCAGAATAGCCGGCATCATAAAGGCAAAGGCGCCTAAAATGGCCTGTTGCTGGTTTTTGCAGACGGCAGATATGAAAAGGCCGACCCCAACAAAAGACAGCAGGGCAATGAAAGAAGAGCCGAGATACAGTAAAAAGGAACCTGTAAAGGGAATGTCAAAACAATATACCGAAATCAGGGCCATGACCGAAAGCATGAGCAGGGCAATGGTCAGCGGGGGGACCGTCTTGCCGGTTAAGATTTCCAGTGCGGTATACGGACTGACAATCAGTTGTTCAAAAGTGCCGAGCTCTCTTTCGCGGGCAACGGAAAGGGACGTTAGAATCAAAGTGACGACCAAAGCCATAATGACGTTGAGCGAAATGACCAGATACCATTGGTAAACGGCATTGGGGTTGAACCAGATTCTGGTTTCAATGCTGAGCGGAACGGCGTTCTTTCCATTTTTTTCGGCAATTCTTTGCACATAATTTTGAGCAATTTGCGCAAAATATCCGCTCAGGGCGGTTGCGGTACCGCTGACGCGTCCGTCCAAAATGACTGAAACGTCGGCCGATTGCCCTTTTTTGAGGTTTCTAGCAAAGTCCGGGGCAATCAGGACGGCGGCGTCTGCTTGTTGCCGGTCGATTTTTTGTTCGATTTTGCGCAGGTCCTCAACCCGGGTGACACTACCGAACCATTTGGAGTTTTCAATGCCGGCGATAAGTTCCCTGGATTCATAAGAGTTGGATCTGTCCATAACCAGGATATCGGTGTTTTTGATTTCCATAGTCAGGGCATTGGCAAAAATAAGCAGTTGTACCAAGGGCGGAAAAATGATGATAATCCGGCTTTTGGGATCGCGCAGGACAGAGAGAAACTCTTTTTTTATCAGGGCTTTCAGACGATTAAGGTTTTTAAACATCCAGCCTCCTTGCGGTTTTCTTATATACAATTACGGAAAACAAAAATCCGAGCGCCAGCAGAAACAGGGAACTGTTGGCAACATTGACGGCGACGGTGCCGGACAAAAACTCGCTGCGGATGAAATCGACGTAGTGTTTGGGCGGCAGAATATGTGTAAAATATTGAAAGAAGGGCGGCATTGACTTAACCGGAAAGACGATGCCGGACATCATCAACGCCGGCAGAAAACCGATAATAAGCGAAGCAATGCTGGCCAGAAACTGATTTTTAGCCGCGCTTGAAATGATTAGGCCGATACCGAGACTGGCGTACAAGAACAAGCTGCTGACCAGAAACAAAATCCAAAAGCTTCCGCGGAAAGGGACATCAAAGAGGGTGATAATCATCAGAATGCTGAAAGCCAGGGAGAGCATTCCGACAATAAAATAGGGGATGTATTTGCCCAAAACGATATGAATCGGTTTGATATTGGTGCTTAAAAGTGCCTCCATAGTGCCGCGTTCCCATTCCCGAGAGATGACGAGCGCCGTGAGCAGAATGCCGATTAAGGTCATGGTTACGGCCAGAGAACTTGGTACCAACGCCCAGCGGGCATTGTTGTTTTGGTTGTACCAGTAGCGGGGGTGGACATTTACCGAAGGTTGTACGTCATTGTTTTTAAAACGGCTGTTTTGCAGCCATTGATTGACAATGGCGGAGACATAACTTTGCGTATAGCTGACCTGATTGATTTCGGCCCCGTCGGCAATTAAGAGCAGCTGGGCCTGTCTTCCGGAGGTCAGCCGGGCGGAAAAGTCGTTTGGAATCAGCAGTGCGCCTTTGATTTCGGAGCTGATGATGTCTTTGTACATTTGGTTTTGATTGTCATATATGGCGGAAGTGACGTAACGGTTTTGGTCGAATGATTTGATGAGGTCGGCAATTTCGGGGTTGGAGTCGTCGTTTTTGATACCGAGCCGGACGTTTACCGCGTCAAGGTTGATTCCGTAAGCATAAATGAACAAAAGCAGGGTTGGGAGAACAAAGGCGATGATCAGGCTTGAGGGATCGCGGATGATTTGCAGGAATTCTTTTTTGACGAAGGCCAGAGTAATATTCATGAGGTTTTTCCTCCGTTTTGCAAAATCAGGTTGACAAAAGCATCTTCCATGCTTTGGGCTTCGGCCAGCTTTTTGAGTTCCCGAGGCGTGCCGGTGGCAATGGTCTGACCTTTGTAAAAAAGGCTGATGCGGTCGCAAAATTCGGCTTCGTCCATAAAATGGGTGGTGATCAGAATGGTTACGCCTTTTTGCGCCAGCGAGGTGAGATGATTCCAAAATTCGCGTCTGGTAATCACGTCAACGCCTGAGGTTGGTTCGTCAAGAAACAGAACCGGCGGATTGTGCATGACGGCGCAAGCCAGAGACAGGCGCTGTTTATAGCCGAGCGGCAGATCTCCTGCGTTGTCGTTTAAGAAGCGTTGGAATCCGAAGATTTTGGTCATGCGGTTGACGGCGTCGTCGGCTTGTTTTCCTTTCAGTCCGTAAGCTCCGGCAAAAAATTCAAGGTTTTCCCTGACGCTGAGGTCGGTATAGAGGGAAAATTTCTGAGCCATATAACCCAGATGCGAACGTGCCAGCGAGGCCTGCTTTACAATGTCTATGCCCATGATTCGCGCTGTGCCGCCGGTCGGCCGTGCCAGGCCGCACATCATTTTAAATGAGGTTGATTTTCCGGCGCCGTTGGGGCCGAGAAGTCCGAAAATTTCGCCTTTTTTGATATGGAAAGTATTGTTTTTGACCGCATAGAAGTCGCCGTAGCGTTTGATCAGATTATCAGCTTCGACCGCAAATCCGCCGCTGCCGACATCAATATGGTAGTTTTGCGCAACCTGAGACGGCTTGGAAACATAACCTCCCATCAATTCAATTACCTTGTTTTCGAAGTTTGATGTGTCGGCGGCCAAATCCTGCGGTCTGCCCTGATAGATGATTTTTCCCCGGTCGATGACTGCTACCGTGTCAAAACCGTGGGCTTCGTCCATATAGGCGGTGGACCAGAGAACGGTGGCTCGGTTGTGAACGGCGGTTTTAACCATTTTAAGCAGTTCACGGCGGGAAACAGGATCGACGCCGACAGACGGTTCGTCCAGAACAATGAGTTCGGGCGTTCCCATCAGGGCGCAAATCAGCCCGAGTTTTTGTTTCATGCCGCCCGAGAGTTTTCCGGCCAGCCGGTTTTGAAAAGGTTTGAGGCCGGCAAAATCGAGCATTCGGTTAAAATCGGGAGGAACATTTTTAAGCGCGGCATAAAATTTCAGATTTTCCAACACGCTCAAATCTTCATAAAGACCGAATTTTTGCGGCATATAGCCTATTTTGGCATTGAGGAGGCCTTTTTGCGTGGCAGGGGTTAAGCCGCAGACGGAAATGGTGCCGGAATCGGGCTGTAACAGTCCGCAGATAAGTCGCAGCAGCGTAGTTTTTCCGGCGCCGTCCGCGCCGATTATACCGACGGTTTGTCCTTTTTCCAGCCGTAAGGACAAGTTGTCAACAGCCCGAACCTTTCCGTTTGAAAAGGTTTTGGTCAGGCTTTTAATTTCAATGCAGGCTGTTTCCGGCATCCGCGCGCTCCTGCCGATTTAAGTCTATTTTTACGGTTACGGGCATACCCTGGCGGACAAAACGGTCTGGGTTGTCAAGATATATGTTGAGACGGTAAACCAGATCGGTGCGCAGGTCTTCGGTCTGTACGGTTTTAGGGGTAAATTCTGCTACCGGAGAGATATAGCCGATGTGGGCGGCATATTTTTTTCTGCGGCCGGTTTGGGGATCCGTGCTGTCGGTGATGACAACGGCTTTGGTTCCGTAAGCAATATTGCCGAGGTAGATTTCGGGAATGTAGGCCCTTATCCAGACGGGTTCGGTTTTGGTGATGGTATAAATAAGCTGTCCGGCCAGCAACATGGCTCCGGGTTCCTGAATTCGAGAGCTGACAATACCGTCGGCCGGAGCGTATACTTTAGTGTCGTCCAAAAGGTTTTTTTCGTATTTGCTGTTGATGACGGCGCTTTCGTAAGCGGCCGCGGCTTCATCCCGGGCATTGGTATAAGAAATACAGTCGCGCTGGGAGGTTATGTTTTTGGCGCAAAGTGGCCGGTGGGTTTCGAGCACGGAGGTGGCCTCTTTCATTTTGGCTTCATAGCGTTTGATTTCGGAAAGGGATTTCTGATAGTTTTCCCGATAGTCGCGGTCATCCAGCGAGGCCAGCAGATCTCCTTTTTTAACCTGATTTCCTTCTTCAAAATACATATTCTGCAAAAGACCCGATACTTTAAAGCTGATGTCGACCTGGCGGATGTCAACGTTGCCGTAAAGCGTGAGAACGGTTTGCGGGAGAGGTTCTTGCCGCAGGAAAAACCAGCCGGTTCCGGCGGCAAGTATCAGGATGGCGGCAGACAATATTTTTTTCATTGTTTGTTCCTTTGCGGTCTTTCTGGAAGTTTCTGGTATTATTATACTTGAAATGGTTAAATTTTCCATAGCGAAACATCGACGGCGGATTTTATTCGGAAGAAAATTGACAATTTGCGTTTATGTGCAAAATAATTCTTGCTAAATTTATTAGGATGTGCATACAATGTTAGTATTACCTAACAAAGATGGTGAAGAATTATGACAGAAACGCTTGATGAGGCCGGAGCCGGCCGGATGTACGAAATTGTAGGCTTTGACGACCTGTCGACCAGAGTGCAGCTGATGCGTTTCGGTTTGTCGGCCGGTCAGGTTATTCGGTGTCTGGCCAAAACCGGGCCTGTTATCATCGGAAAAAACCGTCAGCGGCTGGCCATCGGCAGAAATTTGGCCCGCAAAATTCTGGTCAGGGTTGTGCAGGCGGCTTGAAATGTGGAAATTTGACTGCAGAAAATGTCACGGAATGTGTTCGGGATGCAAATCCGAAACAGTATCCGCCTTTGATAAGAACAAGATTGTGCTGGTTGGGAATCCCAATGTCGGGAAGTCGGTTGTTTTCGGCGCAATATCAGGCTTTTATGTTGAAGTCAGCAATTATCCGGGCACAACGGTGGACGTAGCCAAAGCCGATACCAACTGGGGACAGATTATTGACACGCCGGGCGTATACAGTCTTGGCACGGCCAGCGATGACGAACGCGTGACGCTGGAAACGCTGAAAGACGCCGACATGGCGGTTAATATTATCGGGGCGGCGAGTCTTGACCGCGATTTGTTTCTGACTCAGCAGCTGATAGATTTGGGCATTCCGCTGATTGTGGTGGTTAATCAGATTGACGAAGCGGAAAAATTCGGCGTGCGGGTGGATTGTGAAAAACTGGCGTCCGCTTTGGGCGTAAAAGTAATACCGGCAGTGGCGACAAAAAAACAGGGAATTTTTGACATCGTCAAAGCCATTGCCGCGAAAGAGGCCGCGGTTTCTCCTTACAAAACTCCATATACCAGGGAGAAACTCGGCCAACTTAAAGACAAAGACGAAATCAGAAACGCGTTGATGACGGCGGAAGCGCCCGAGACGGACAATGCCGAAGAAAAAATGATGATTTACCGGCAGCGGACTGAAAACGTAGACCGGCTGCTGCGCGAAATATGCACAAGGGAAGAAAAACGCGAAACTTTCGGCGAAAAGCTCGGGAACTGGCTTCTGAATCCTTTTGTCGGCGGTCTGACGGCAGTGTTAATGCTTTATCTTCTGTTTGAACTGCTCGGCGTGCTGGTGGCCGGAAACGTGGTTGACTATATTTTCACGTTGCTGGATGAGAAATATGTGCCTTGGGTTACGGCGGTGACCGACGCGTGGTTTTCTTCGGCCGCGGTGCGGGAAATTCTGAGCGGCGAGTTCGGCGTGCTGACAATGAGCGTTAAAATCGTTGTGGCGGTGCTGCTGCCGTTGATTGTTGCTTTTTATCTGTTTGTGGCGCTGTTGGAAGATTCCGGTTATCTGCCGCGGCTGGCGGTTTTGACCGATAACGTCTTGAGCAAAATCGGCCTGAACGGGCGGGCGGTGATTCCGCTGCTGCTGGGGTTTGGCTGCGGAGCGATGGGAACCATCAGCACCCGGATATTGGGAACGGCACGGGAGAGAACCATTGTTACGGCTATTTTGGGCATTACCGTTCCCTGCGCGGCGCAACAGGGAATTATCATCGCGCTGCTGGCGGCCGTGGGCGGCATTAAGGTTTGGTTTGCTTATATCGGCATTATTTTCGCCATTATGATTATCAGCGGCACGGTGTTGAACAAACTGCTGAAAGGGAAAAGCAGCGACCTGCTGATTGATTTGCCGCCGCTGCGGCTGCCGCAGCTGAAAAACACGTTTGAGAAAACCTGTTTCCGCGTGGTGAATTTTATGTCCGAAGCGGTGCCGCTGTTTGTGGTCAGTTCGGTTTTGATTACTCTTTTGAATATGGCGGGATTTCTTTTCTGGCTGCAGAATTTTCTGGAGCCGGTCGTGGTCAATGTCCTGCATTTGCCGGCGCAGTTTTCGGACATCTTCGTCATGGGGCTGATCCGCCGCGACTTCGCTTCGGTGGGAATTTTGGACATGGCAGGGATGGACAACAGTCTGCGCGTGCTTGACAATTTGCAGATTTTGACCGCGACGGTGGTCGTAACGCTGTTTGTTCCCTGTATTGCGGCGTTGATTGTGATTTTTAAGGAGCGGGGCTGGAAAGAGGCCGCGGTTTTATGGCTGGGCACTTTTGTAATTTCGGTCGGAATCGGCGGCATTGTCGCCCGCACTTTCGGCTTTCTCTTTTGAGAGGCGTTGACAGCCGCTCTGCTCCGGCCTATACTCGCAAAAATAAGGAGAATCCCGAATGGAAAAAATGCAAATCACTGCCAGTTTGGAAGATTATCTGGAATCTATCTATAACCACATTACCGCCAAGCAGGGGGTGAAAGCGGTGGATATTTCCCGCGATTTGCGGGTCAGCCGGGCGTCGGTGACCGAAACGCTTAAGAAACTTGCCGACAGAGGCCTGGTTAATTACAGTCCCTACGGGGTAATATCGCTGACGGCGGAGGGAAGCAGGATTGCCCGCGGCGTTTTGAGGAAACATATTATACTTTCGCAGTTTTTTGAAGACATTCTCGGGGTCGGGAGCGAGGAAGCGCAGGAAAACGCCTGCCGGATCGAGCATGTGATTTCCGACGAGGCTTTTGAACGGCTGATTGCCTTTACCGAATTCAGCCAAGGGCACGGCGAAGATTTTATCAAATATTATGACGAATTGAAAAACAAAGGAAAATAAAATGGGTGAAAATGCGGCGGCAACGCCCCGGGCGCTGCGGAATATTATCAGCATCATCGGTCGGCGCAATGCCGGAAAGTCTTCCCTGATTAACGCAATCTGCGGTCAGGACGTGGCAATTGTTTCCGCACAGGCCGGAACAACGACCGATGCGGTGGCCAAACCTTATGAGCTTCTGCCGCTGGGGCCGGTCACTTTTTACGATACGGCCGGTCTGGATGATGAAGGCGAGCTCGGGGAACTGCGGATAAAGGCGACGCGCAAGGCGCTGCTGCGCTCGGATATTGCGGTGATTGTCTGCGGCGAAGAAGGCCTGGGCGAACCGGAAAAGAAAATAATCGACGAAGTCCGGGGCAAAAACATTCCGTTTATGATTGCGTTTAACAAATGCGATGCGGGAGCTTTGAAAAAGGAGGACGCCGATTTCTGCGATAAGGAAAATATCCGTTATGTTGCAGTCTCGGCGGCACGGGGACTGGGAATCGACGAACTGAAGGCGGCGGTGATTGAAACGATCCCGGAAGAGTTGAAAAAAGATCCGCTGTTGGCCGGCGATTTGTTTAACGAAGGGGATACCGTGGTAATGGTGGTGCCGATTGACCTGTCGGCGCCGAAAGGACGCCTGATTTTGCCGCAGGTTCAGGTCTTGAGGGAGATTTTGGACCGGAATGCGGTCGGCGTGGTGGCAAAAGACCGGGATTTGTCCGCAACTCTGGCCAATATGCAGACTAAACCGGCGCTGGTGATTACCGATTCACAAGTAATCATGAAAGTGGCGCCGATGGTGCCGGAAGACATTCCGCTGACGACTTTTTCAATTTTGTTTGCGCGCTACAAAGGCGATGCGGAAATCATGGTTAAAGGCGCAGAAGTCATCGACCGGTTGGCCGACGGCGACAAGGTGCTGATTGCGGAAGCCTGTTCCCACCATGCTCTGGAAGATGACATCGGCAAAGTTAAAATTCCGAGATGGATTGAGCAGTACAGCGGCAAGAAAATAGAATTTTCGTTCTGTCACGGCGGTGATTTTCCCGAAGATCTGGAGAAATACGCATTGGTGATTCATTGCGGCGCGTGTATGCTGAACCGGGTGGAAATGATACGCCGCCTGCGCGAATGCGTGAGACGCGGTGTGCCGATTACCAATTACGGTGTGGCAATTTCCAAAACGCAGGGCGTTTTAGAACGGGTTATTCGGCCTCTGGGTTTGAAGTAAGATATGCCGGAATACAGCTTCAGCGGTTTGTTTCTGGTCAGTTTCGGCGCGGCGACGGTGCTGCCGGTCAGTTCGGAAGCGGTTTTTGCCTTGATGATTTTGTCCGGATATGATGCCTGGGGCTGTATCCTAACCGCGGCGGTTGGAAACTGGCTGGGCGGAATGACTAACTATTATCTTGGTCGCTTTGGAAAAACGCAGTGGATTGAGAAATATCTGAAAATCAGTTCCAAACAAATAAAAAAGGTGCAGAAAATGCTTCAGGGCCGGGGTGCGGCGACGGCGTTTTTCAGTTTTCTGCCGGTCGTCGGAGATGTGATTGCGCTGGTTCTGGGGCTGTTGCGGGCAAATTTGTTTATTGTCAACACGACAATGTTTCTGGGCAAGCTGCTGCGTTATATTTTCCTGTGGTACGGATTGGAATATGCTATTTGAAGCTGTCATAAACGGTGCGCGATATATCGGCAATTATGGCAGCGTTTTCGGCGTCGGATAATCGGGAATCGGATACAAACACGGCAATATAGTAGAAACTGCCGTCGGGAAGTCGGACAAAGCCCGCATCGTTGTCGGCGATTTTGAGGCCGTCCGGCAGACGGGACGAGGAACCGGTTTTGTGTCCGAGCGGCGTTTGCGGCGGCAGTCCCGCTTTGAGTTTGTCGGCGCCGGTGGCGGTTTCGAGCATAATCTGGTCGAGAAAGCGGCGGGACTGAGCCGAAAGAAAATTGCTTTCGCGCGCATATTTAATGAGCCTGACAATGTCGGAAGGGCGGGCCGTATTTTGATATTGGGTTTTAATGTTTTCGTTCATGGTTTTTTCGTTGACATTTATGCTGATGCCGGAGAAACCGGCTTCGGCAAGGCAACGGTTCAGAGCCGGGATGCCGCCACCGTAGGCCAGAAGAATGTCGGCGGCGTTATTGTCGCTTTCCGAAACCATATAGCGCAGTAAATCGGCGACGGTGATCGAGAAAGGCGGATGCGGATGTTTTTTCAGCATCGGGCTCCAAGTATTGAAATTGAGCATTTCGCCAGAGATGCGAAGCGGCGTGTCTAAAACGGCGTCTGCGTTTTCCAATGCGCGTAACGTACAGAGGGCTATGGGAAATTTAAACACGCTCAGCAGCGGTCGGCTTTCCTGTTCAATGCTCCAGTTTTGTTCACCTCGGATGACGGCAACGCTTATCCGGGCTTGGGAATTGTCGGCAAGGCGTTTGAGTTTCCGGGTCAAAGAATCGGGATAAAACCGGAAGAGGATGATTGCAAAAACAGCCATCAGGCAGAGCAGAGTTAAAAGCTTTTTATTCATATCCATTCGCAATGTTTTGATAATGACGGCAATTTTATAAGTGTTTGCCGGTAAAAGTAAAGGAATTTATTTTTCTCCGGTGCAGTCTTCAAATATGTCCAACTGCGGCCTGTAAACCGGAGTGGCAATGTTCAGAAGCCTCAGGACCGAATGAAAATAGTTGTCATGCGAGTAGGAATTTGCGGCAGCTTTCCGGCGCAGGCACCTGACGTCCAGTTTTTCCCGCATGAGCGGCGAGAGCCATAAAATCATCGGGACTTCCTTTTGTTCTTTGGGTGCGACGGCGTAAGGCAGACCGTGTAAATAAAGGTTGTTTTCGCCTAAAGATTCTCCGTGGTCGGAAACATATAGCATACCGCTTTCAATGTTTCGGTTTTTTTTGAGAATGTCAATTACGGAGGACAAAACATAGTCGGTATAGAGGATTGTGTTGTCGTAAGTGTTTGTTATCTGACGGCGGGAACAGTTTTGCAGGTCGGCGGTGTCGCAGGCCGGGAGAAAATGCCTGAACCTGTCGGGATAGCGTTTGTGGTAGGTGGGGCCGTGGCTTCCCATCATGTGCAGCACGATAACCGTGTCTTGCGTCAGATTTTGTATTTTCTGTTCCAGACCGTCGAGCAGGATTTCATCATGACAGTAGCTGCCGAAACATTCCGGCTGTTTGTTGCCGTCTTTGGCATCGACGGTTTCAATCCGGCTGCAGACTCCCTTGCAGCCGTCGTCGTTGTCTTTCCAAGAAACTTTATAACCGGCAGCCAAGGCGATATCAAGCAGGTTTTGAGTATGCCGGGCTTTGTCGGTGTCAAAGTCCTGGCGTCCGTCCGCTGAGAACATACAGGGCAGAGAAACGGCGGTGGCGGTTCCGCAGGACGACACGTTTGAAAAAACGATTATGTCCTGTTTTTCCAGCAAAGGATTGGTTCGGCGTTCATAGCCGTATAAGGAAAAGTTTTTGGCGCGCGCGGTTTCTCCGACCGCCAAAACCAGCAATTTCGGCCGGCTGCCGGGAACTTTGTTTAACGCGGGCGCGGCGTCAAGAACAACAAAACGGCGTTCGGCATTGAGTCTTTTCTGTTGGTAGCGGCCGATGGCATAAATATAGTTGAAGGTATTGATATATTTTCGTGCCTGAGAATTGTTGCGTCCGAAAGACGCATATTCTTTATAGAAAGTAAAGGCAAACGCGCCCAGAACCAGCAGCATGGCAAGGCACAGCAAGAGACGTCTGGCCGTTTCTTTGACAAAGGGGGCGAACTTGATGTCGGTCAGGAGCACCAGAGCGGCCGGAATGATTCCCATTACGAAAATGCAGACGAGTGCTTTCACTGTGATAAAGTCGGCCGCTTCGCGCAGATTGGTTTCGGCAAAGTTGCGAATCATGTCCGAATCAATGATGACGTTGAGGTTTGACATGGCATAATCGGCAGTGGCCGAGAGAAGCAGAAGAATTGCGACCAAGGGGCGGCCGATGACGGGAACAACCAGCAGGCAGAAAAACATAAACAGCGGAATGAAAATGAAAAAGGGCAGCGAGCAGGCAAAGACAATCGTGTTAAAATTGTCAGGGCTGACTTTGGAAAACACCAACTGCCAGAACGAGATGTTGAGGCCGAAGGAAAAATAGAGGCTGACAAGAGTGATGAAGGTTATGGAATTGATATGAAATATTTTTTTCATGACGGTTCTCTATAAGGTGCAGAAGTTCAGGATAAAGCCGGTAATCAGCGGAATGGTCAGGTTATCGTCCATTTTGAGGCTTTTTTCGTAAAATTCAGCGGCCGAGGCGGCAAGAGCGGCCAAAACCGCATATACAGGAGAAACCGGAGCCGACGAGAGCCAGATGACGGCAACGGCGGCGGCCGAAAAGGCCAGAGTTCCTTCAAAGGATTTGCCGTTGCGATAACGGATGCGTCCGAAAAGCTTTCCGCACAGCGCGGCGGCGCTGTCGGCAACCAGCATGACAGCCATGGAGACGGCGGCCGTGTGCGCGGGAAAGCAAACTGAACAAATGAGAGCGGATAACAAAATGTAAACCGAACCGCTGGGCGTGAACCTGTTTTTGCTGATTTCTTTGCTCCGCAGGGTTTTGATGAACATTCGGCGGAACAAACTTCCCCAAAACGCCGTTTTTTTATAGGCGGCATATTCTATAATCAGATCGGCTGTCAGCAGGAGGAAAAATACGAGCGCGCTCCAATTGCTTCCGGCCAGGCAGATGAACATCGGCATCCATAAAGAACTGAGATGGACCGCTTTGCGGTATAATTCGGTTTTCAGAGATTTGGATAAGGTTAAAATCATAAAGGTATGTCCTCAAGTTAAATTTTTCTTATCCAGCTGTATAGAACCAAACTGAAATTAATCTGAAATTTTTTCAAAAATTAATTTGTTTACAAAAAACGGGACCGATGTATATTTTTTGAGAAAATTGCGAGGCGTGAATGAAAATACTGCTGGTGGAAGATGATATAAAGCTTGGAGAGGTTACCGCGGAACTGCTGCGGTTGGAAAAATGCGCGGTCGATTGGGCGCATGACGGCGGCGAGGCCGAAGAATATTTTCAGTCGGCGCTTATCGGCAGTTATGACGTCGTGCTGCTGGACTGGATGCTGCCGGGGCTGAGCGGGCTGGAACTGTGTCAGGTTCTGCGTCGAAAATACCGTTTTCAGGGCGGCGTCATTTTTGTTACGGCCAAAGGCGAGGTTGAGGATTGTATCAGGGCTTTGGACCAGGGAGCCGACGACTATGTGATCAAGCCTTTTCAGATAAAGGAGCTTGTTGCGCGAATCCGGGCAGTCTGCCGCCGCAAAAACAAGCCATTTGTCGATAAGATTTATGTTCAGGATTCAATTGTGATTAACCGGAACCTGAATGTCGTGTCGTATCAGGACCGCAATATTTCTTTGCGGCGGAAGGAGTTTGCGCTGTTTGAACTGTTGTTTGTCAATCTGAATCAGGTTTTGCCGCGGGAAACGATTTTTGAAAAAGTCTGGGAAGACAAAATGGACACCAATATGGAAAGTCTGGACTCGCATATTTACAGTCTGCGCAAAAAGCTGAAGGAAGCGCTGCCCCAGGTGAAGATAAAACTGGTAAAAAACATTGGCTATGTTATGGAAATAGAAGACCATGATTGAAGAAATACACCGAAAACTTATTGTCAGATATACCACGGTCATTGCCGCCATCCTTTTGTTTTGTTTCGGCGGAAGCTATGTCGCCTACCGACACAGCGGTTTGAAGCTGATGGAAGACAGCCTGAAGGATTATTTGTCCGAGGAAGTCTGGGAAGCCGGACAATTTGCCAGAAAACCGGGGGCCGGACCCGAAATGCATAAAGTGGCCTCGGACATAAATTCGCTGCATAATTTTACTTATTGGTTTGTCGACGGAATATTGGTGCGGGCGGAAGAACCATCGAACGATTTTATTGCGGGAGAACTGCGCAGACGGCTGACGGAGAAGTCTTATGCCGCGGAAAAAATCTATCATGAAAACGTCAAACATGATAAAAAGAAATGGTATTTCAGCGTGTTGAAAAGAGACGTGACATTTGCTTCCGGCGCGAAAGGCAGCGTTTTTGTGCTGGCCAACTATACGCCGGTGAGAAAAAACACCAAAGCCTACATACAGATAGCCCTGAGCGCCGTTTCGGTGCTGGTTGCGTTGTCTTATCTTGTCGGACGGCTGCTGGCGGCGCGCTCGATCAAATATATCGAAATTATGTATCAAAAGCAAAAACAGTTTGTTTCCGATGCCGCACATGAGCTGCGTACGCCGCTGAGTATTTTGCTTTCTTATACGGAACTGTTGGAATATAAACCCCGTAAAAAAGAAATCATAGGCAATATAAAAAAACAGATTTTGCAGTTAAACGATTTGATTGACAGTTTGTTGGCAATTGCGCGTTATGATAATGAAAAGGTTGTGCTTCGCAAAGAAAAATTCGATGCCGGCCGGCTGGCGTCAGATTGTGCGCAATCGATTTCACATCTGTGTTCCGGAAAACCGATAGAAGTATCGGCGCAAAAGGCGGAGCTTTATGCCGATCAGGGAATGGTACGGCAATTGATGTATATTTTGTTGGACAATGCTCTCAAATATACGCCCGATGAGAAAAAAATCGCCATAACCGTTGCGATGGACGGCAAACGGGTGAAAATCAGCGTAACGGATAACGGGATCGGGATAAACGCCCGTGATCTGCCTCATATTTTTGAGCGCTTCTGGCGGGCGGATCAAGCCCGAAATGCTAAAGGGCTGGGGTTGGGATTGTGCCTGGCCAAGATGATTGTCGAATTACACGGGGGACGGATAGACGTCAAAAGCGCGGTTGGCGCCGGTTCGACGTTTGAGGTGTTTTTGCCGCGGTAAGCAATATTTTCCTACAGGCTGACCTTTTTTTGCAGTGTTTCCAGAAAAAGTTTTGCGGCAGGGGAAAAAATCTGATGTTTTTTCCAGACGATGTTTAGTTCGGCTTCCAAAGGCGGCTCAAAAGGGCGAAAACAGAGGCTGCTGCATCTGGTATCTATCAGTTTGTCCAGGCTCAGCACATAGCCGATTCCTTGTTCTGCCAGCAGTGCCGCATTAAAAACGAGATTATAGGTTGCCACAATGTTCAGTTTTTCGAAATCTTTCCCAAACCAGGCCTGAAATTCGTTATAAACTGAAGTGCGGCGGACGGCTTGCTGTGAACAAATCAGAGGTAAAGTTGTCAAATCGTCTTTGCTTATTGATGTTTTTTGGGCCAGAGGGCTGTTTTGGGGCATTATAACGCCCCATACATCTTTGACCGGCAGGGTTATGGAATCGTATTTTGACAGGTCTGTCGGCTGAATCAAAATTCCGAAGTCAAGCAAGCCTTTGTCCAAACGTTCTGTGACGTTTTCGGCGTTTCCGCTGTACAGGTGATAATGGATTTCGGGATGTCTTTCCCGCAGTTCCGTAATAACTTCCGCAATCAGACGCATGCCGCGGGTTTCTCCGCCGCCAATGTAAACCTCGCCGGCAACAGTTTTTTGCAAGGCGTTGAATTCGGCTTTGGTCTTGCCAATCATGTCGATAATCTCTTCGGCTCTTTTCCTTAGTACCATTCCCTCAGTCGTGAGCGTGACATTATGACTGCCTCTGATGAATAATTTTTGTCCCAGTTCTTCTTCCAGATCTTTAATCTGGCGGGACAATGTCGGCTGGGTGATATTCAAAAGTTCTGCGGCTTTGGTAATACTTCCTTCGCGAGCCGCGGCTAAAAAGTAGCGTAATACTCTGAGTTCCACTTCTGACTTATTCTCCTTTTGACATGACAGTGATATGCTTTTTAAGCATAGCATATAATAGAATATAAGTATTTGCTATTTTGTAAAGTCGATTTTATTTTTAAAGCAGAAACTTAAAGAGGAGGAGAAAAGGTGAATTTTATCATCCAATTTCGGAGGGGACTGGTTGGGGTCCTTGCGGCCGGAATATTTATTTTAACCGCGAACATTTCAGGAGCAGAAACGATGAATACGGAAAAAAACGGCGCTTGGGACAAGGTGTTTGCCCCAAGTGACAAGGTCAACCTTGAAAAGGTGAAATTTAAAAACCGTTACGGTATTGAGCTGACGGGCGACTTATACCTTCCAAAGGACAAAGGAACGGTAAAACTCCCGGCTATTGCCGTTTCGGGACCGTTTGGAGCGGTAAAGGAACAGTCATCCGGTTTGTATGCGCAGACGATGGCTGAGCGGGGGTTTATAACCTTGGCCTTTGATCCGTCATATACGGGAGAAAGCGGCGGAGAACCGCGTTTGGTGGCTTCTCCGGACATTAATACCGAGGATTTCAGTGCTGCAGTTGATTTTTTGAGTAACCGACCGGATGTCGATCCTGAGAAGATAGGCATTATCGGCATTTGCGGTTTCGGCGGTTTTGCCCTTAATGCCGCAGCGGCGGATACCAGAATCAAAGCGACCGTGACCTCAACCATGTATGATATGAGCAGGGTCAATGCCAACGGTTATTTTGACGCTATGGGAGAAGATGATCGTTATGCGTTGAAGCAGAAGCTCAATGCCCAGCGTACCGAAGATTTCAAGAACGGAACCTATGCGGCGGAAGCCGGTCTGCCGGATAAACTGACCGGCGGGGAGCCTCAGTTTGTCAAAGACTATTGGAGCTATTATAAAACACCGCGCGGATATCATAAGCGTTCTAAGAATTCCAATACCGGCTGGAATATGACCTATGCGCTGTCCTTTATGAATATGCCGATTTTGTCTTACAGCAATGAAATCAGAAGTGCTGTTCTGATGATCCACGGTGAAAAGGCGCACAGCCGTTATTTTAGTGAGGACGCTTACAAAAAATTAAAAGGCGATAATAAGGAGCTGATGATTATTCCGGAAGCCAATCATGTTGATTTGTATGATCAGACGGATAAGATTCCGTTTGATAAGCTGGAAACGTTTTTCATGGAAAATTTGAAGTGACGGAATTGTGCAAAAAAACAAAGCCCCTTGGAAAAGGGGCTTTGACTTTTCTCGGAAATTTAAGTTTTCATTTGATACCATAAAAAAACCGCCGTGAGGGCAGTTTTTTTATGGTGCCGACAGAGAGACTCGTTCTTGCTCATAAGTATTGCTTTAAGGCAATACTAACTCGCTTCGGTCACCGCTATGTAACGCTTGCTTCGCAACACTAAAAGTGTGCTCACAAGCTAACATACGCGTAAGCTGCGTTGAAAGAAACCAAACAGTTGGTTTCTTTCTTCCTCGCCCCGACCCAAGTGGGTCAGAAGTTCGAGTTTTCAATAGATATCATTTAAAACAAAAAAAGCACCCTAAAGGTGCGTTTTTGTTTTAATGGTGCCGACAGAGAGACTGGCAAGAGCTTTGCTCGTTGCCGCTTCGTCGTCGCAAGAGCGGTCATCCTCGCGTCTGACCTGCTCCTCCTAGTCAAACTCCCTTTTTCGGGAGTTCGAGCGGTCTATTGTTAATACCATAAAAAAAACCGCCGTGAGGGCAGTTTTTTTTATGGTGCCGACAGAGAGACTCGAACTCCCGACCCACTGATTACAAATCAGTAGCTCTACCAACTGAGCTATGTCGGCTTATCATTGGAGATTTTTATATATGAATGCTTTTGCCATGTCAATATGTTTTTTGCTGCAAAGCGGGGAAGGAACAAAGAGGAAAGGTTATCAATAATGTATGGAGTAAAGAAAATTGAAAACCCTTTTGACTGCATAGCCTCTTTGCTCCTTCTAAAAATTATTGTAGATAGTAAAAAAAATTTTTCAACTGAAAATAGACTGATTTTTTTTATACAACATCTTGAGTTATTCGCGCTTGGCATAATATTTATTCATTTCAACGTGTTAGCTCGACATAAAATTTTAAAATCAGTTTGTGCATAATATATTAGTTTTTGCTAATTTTATTTTTTTGGTTGTCGGTTCATCGACAGAATCCGATAAAGTTATGGATTTTTTAATGATATATGAATAGATTGAGAAAAAAGAGGTGTTTTAATGCAAGAGCAACATTTACACATGCACTGTGAACATACTGAAGATATGTTGAAAAAAATGCCCGCAGCCAAGGCTTTTGAAAAAGTGTCCGACACATTTCAACTAATCAGCGATCCGACGCGCCTGAAAATTTTGTGGCTGTTGTGCCATTGCGAAGAGTGCGTCAACAACATTGCGGTGGCTGTGAATATGAGTTCTCCGGCAGTTTCCCATCATCTGCGCCTGCTTAAACAGGCCGGGTTGCTCAGCAGCAGACGGGACGGCAAGGAGATGTATTATCGTCTGGCCGATACGCCGGAGGCTTTTCTTCTGCATAAATCTATTGACGATATTTTCGACATTTCCTGTCCGGCAAAGAACAATTAAATGTCTTTTTAATTGTTCTTGACAGGTATTGTTTTTTTTATTATGATTAAATATATGTTTAATTGTTTAATGGGGCGGCGATGAAAAAAGTATACAAACTGGAGAATCTGGACTGTGCCAACTGCGCGGCGAAAATTGAGGCTGCAATTAAAAAAATAGAGGGTGTCGCCAATGCTTCGGTCAGTTTTATGACGCAAAAGCTGGTTATAGAAACCGAGCCGGAAATCCTGGACAAGGTTATGGCTGAGGTGAAGAAAACGATGAATAAGATTGAACCTGATTGTGAAATCGTTTTCTAGAAAAAGGATCCGATAATGACGAAAATTCTCAAAAAACGCCTGTGTATGATTATTGCGGCTTTGATTCTGTTTGTTTCGGGACTGGCGCTTCCTGTGAGCGGGGAGGGCAGACTTGCGCTGCTGGCGTCCAGCTATCTGCTGGTTGGGGCGCCGATTGTTTTCAAGGCAGGGCGCAATATTCTGAAAGGGCAGGTCTTTGATGAGAATTTTTTAATGGTTGTGGCGACGTTTGGCGCGATTTTTTTGAAAGATTATGCTGAGGCGGCCGCGGTGATGCTGTTTTATCAGGTCGGGGAGTTTTTTCAAAGCTATGCCGTCAACCAGTCACGCCGCTCCATTGCGGCGCTGATGGACATCCGTCCCGATTATGCGAATGTTTTGCGCGGAGAAAAAATCGAAACCGTGGATCCGGAAGAAGTCAGCGTCGGTGAGACGATCGTCGTGCGTCCCGGTGAGAAGATTCCGCTGGACGGAAAGGTGGTTAAAGGTTTTTCGAGTATTGATACCGCGGCGTTGACCGGGGAATCCCTGCCGTGTGAGGCTGAGGCCGGAGACGAGGTTATCAGCGGCTGCGTTAATCTGACCGGCGTGCTGGAAATTGAAGTCAGTCGGGAGTTTGCCAATTCTACGGTGGCGCGGATTTTGGATTTGGTGGAAAACGCGTCGTCGCAGAAGGCCAACATTGAAAATTTTATTACCCGGTTTGCCCGTTATTATACGCCGGCGGTTGTTGTATTGGCGGTTTTACTGGCGGTTCTGCCGCCGCTGTTGTTTGCGGGACAGGTTTTTGATACGTGGCTGTACCGGGCGATTACGTTTTTGGTTATTTCCTGTCCGTGTGCGCTGGTTATTTCCGTTCCGCTCAGCTTTTTCGGCGGTTTGGGCGCGGCTTCCAAGGCCGGGGTTCTGATTAAGGGCAGCAATTATCTTGAGGGGTTGGCACGAGCCGAGATTGTGGTTTTTGACAAGACCGGGACCCTGACCAAAGGTCGTTTTAAGGTGACGGAGATTAATCCGCAGGGAATAAGCAGGGAAGAACTTCTGCGGCTGGCTGCCTATGCCGAAGCCTATTCGACGCATCCGATCGGCGAATCCATTAAAGAGGCTTATGGAGAAGAAATTGACCTGTCTAAAATCAACGACGTTGAAGAGATACATGGACAGGGGCTGAAAATTATGTTTGAAGGCCGGGAGATTGCCGCCGGGAATACCAGGCTGATGCAGGAGATGAAAATAAAAGTGCCGGAGGTTGCGGCCGGAGGAACGGTCGTTTATGTGGCCGAGGATGGAAAATATGCCGGTTTTCTGCTTATCAGCGACGAAATAAAAGCCGATGCAGCGGCAGCAATCGCTTTGTTGAAACAGCGCGGGGTTTTGAAAACAGTAATGCTGACCGGTGATCTGCAGTCGATTGGCGAAGAAACAGCCGCAAAAGTCGGTATAGACGAGGTTCATGCGGAGCTGCTGCCGGCTGGCAAGGTTGAAAAGCTGGAAAGGTTGATTGCCGGAAAATCCGCAGACGGCAAACTGTTGTTTGTCGGCGACGGTATTAATGATGCGCCGGTTCTTGCCCGTTCGGACATCGGCATCGCCATGGGCGGAATCGGTTCCGATGCGGCAATCGAAGCGGCAGACGTGGTAATTATGACCGATGAACCGTCTAAAATTGCAACGGCAATATGTATTGCGCGCCGTACGTTGAACATAGCGCGGCAGAACGTTGTTTTTGCTTTGGGAGTGAAACTTCTGGTACTGGGCTGCGGGGCCATGGGGTTCGTATCCATCTGGGCGGCGGTGTTTGCCGATGTCGGCGTTTCTGTTATTGCAATATTGAATGCAATGCGGGCTTTGTTTTTTTATAAAAAGTGTTAAGGATTATTTCATCGCCTTATGTTTTAATAATCGTGAAAGGTGACGGTTATGCGGCGGGTGAATCGGGAATTGGCAGCATTGCAGGCAAGGTTTTTGGCCTATTATAACGAAAATCTCGGAAATAAGTTTTCAGGTTTGGAGAAAGTCCGGCGGAAGTATTTGTTCTTTTTCTGGAAATGGCTGTTTATATTTGTTGCGCTGATTGCCGGATTGATTTATTGGTGCGGCGTGTGGCCGGCATTGGGCGCGTATTTTGATAGCAAGGCCGGAGAGTATACCGTTGCAGCCATATTGGTCGTAATGTTTTTGACTCTTTCGCATCCTTTCACGGCCTATAAAAGCGAGACAAAAAAGCAGACGATGGATAAGATCCTGGCTTTTTTCGGCAATTTCAGGTATGCGGAAGGGAGAGGGACGGACGAGCACGTCCTGTGTAAATCCGGGCTGATCGGGAAATATGACCGGCAATACGGCGACGATTTTTTCACCGGTACTTATAACGGTGTGAACATGCAGGTTTCCGAAGAAAGACTGACAATTGTGGTTCAGACGAATAAGGGGTCGCGGGAAAGTACGGTTTTTAAGGGGATAATCATTGTTCTGGATATGAACAAGCCTTTTTCCGGGCAGACGGTGGTACGCGACGACTGGGGGTTTTTCAACTTTTTGATGTTCGCGCCGCGCTGCGTTATTAAAAACGAGACCGTGAAATTGGAGAAGGTGTGTCTTGAAGATAGCGTTTTTGAACGGAAATTCGAAGCTTTTTCCAATGATCAGGTTGAGGCGCGCTATTTGCTGACAACAGCTTTTATGGACAGGATTTTGGAAGTGAAAAAACGTTTCCACGGCCGAAAGATTGAGTTCAGCTTTTTTGATAACAAACTGTTTATCGCCGTTTCAACCGGCAAAGATATGTTTGAGACCACGTCTTTGTTTTCGACAACAGCGAGGTATGGTCGGATGCGGGAAGTGGTCAGCCAGTTTTACAGCGTGTTTTCAATTATCGATCTGTTAAAACTGAATAAGAAAACCGGGCTTTAACCCTTTAATTTTACGATTTTTGTGGACAAACCTCTTTTAATATTGTTGTTAAATGCAAATGTCGTGCTATTTATTTATAAGCATTATCTTTTTTATGGGGTTTGGGTTCCGATATGTCTTTTAAAACAAAACGTTTTCTGAAAAAAATGGTCTCCTGGGCAGGGCTGTTTTTCTTTGTTTTTGCCGCATATATGCTTTATAATCAGCTTTCCAAATATTCCTGGGACGACATCAAGACCGCTTTGCTGAGCATTCCCGACCGGAATTTGGTTTATGCCTGCGTCGCGTCTTTTTTCGGTTATGTTGCCCTTTCTTCTTACGACTATTTGGCGCTGCGTTATATCGGCCGGAAAATTTCAGCCTGGAAATGGATATTTGCCGGTTTCATCGGTTTTTCCATCAGCAACAATGCCGGGCACGCCATTGTTTCCGGCGGTTCTATCCGTTATCGGCTGTATACGCGCTGGCGTTTTCATGCCTCGGAGATTGTGCGGATGGTGACCTTTTCCGGATTTACCTATCTTTTCGGCTGTTTCTTTTTAATCATTATGGGGTATTTTCTGACGCCGGACCATGCGTTCGGAGAAGGTTCTGTTTCTAAGATGACAACCCTGGTTACGACAATAGTAGCGGCTGTCGGTCTGCTTTTGTATTTCTGGGCGACATTGTTTTATAAAAAGCCGATAATCATCAAGGATGTCGAGTTTGACATTCCGAGCTTTAAGATGGCGCTGGCGCAGGTTTTTCTCGGCGGTGCCGATATCCTGTTGGCTTCGCTGGTGCTGTATTTCTCCCTGATTCCGTTTATTGATATTCCGTTTGACGTGTTTATCGGTGTTTTCATTATTGCGCAGGTTTTGGGCGTGTTCAGCCAGGTGCCGGGCGGTCTGGGCGTGTTTGAAGGGCTGTTTTTGTTTATTATCCCCGGCGGGGAAGGAAATGCGGCCAATTTGTTCGGCGCGTTGATTGCATATCGTATTATATATTATCTGCTGCCGCTGGTCGTCTCCGGAGTAGTGCTGATGACCTACGAGTGGTATTTGGGGTTTGACAAACGCCGCCGGCTGGGGAAATAAATCCGTTAAAAGGTTATCATGCTAGAAATTTTTTCGCTCGTGTACGTTTTGTACACGTCGCTTAAAAGCTTCGTCGCAGCATAACCTTTTAGCGGATTTATTTAAGAGGAAAGGTCATCATGTTAGAAATTTTTTCGCTTGTGTACGTTTTTGTACACGTTGCTTAAAAGTTTCGTCGCAGCATAACTTTTTAGCAGATTCATCATAAAAAAGTATAATTCAGTTAAAAAAGCTGTTGACGTCGGTTTCGAAAGTTTCTCTGAAGCTTGTCGGGTCGTCGTATTGGAACTGCAGGTTGTGCAGCTTTTTGTAGCCGACGGTTTCTCCGTCCTGAACCTTGACCAAAACGATTTCCAGCGGCTGGCTGAGATTATAGGCCTGAATGTAGTTGTATTCCCGATCCTGCTCGTAATTGATCTGCTGCAAATCGTAAACGTTGGTATATTCCTGATCGTAAATCTGCCGGATGAGACTGACGGTCTGCGGGCAGCCGTAGCATTGTTCGTTAGCGGTGAAAATATAAATGACGGAGCGCTGCGGTTTGGGATATGCCGCTTCCAGATACTGCTGGAAGCTGAGGTTGGGGTTATAACCGCCTTCGTATATAAGCTCTGCCCGAGCCGGCGGACAAAGGGACAATATCAAAGCCGCCAGAAACAGAATTTTGTTCTTTTTCATCTTTTCCTCCGCATGTTGTTACAGCGGGGAGCAGGCCTCCCGAAGCCATTCCGCAGGGCCGTTGTCCAGCAGCGGGCCGATTGCGGTTAAGACTTTTTGGTGATAGTCGTTAAGCCATTTTATTTCCCCTTCGCTTAAGAGATATTTGTTAATCAGGCGTTTATCAATAGGCACTAAGGTTAAAACTTTAAATTTAAGCATCGGGCTTTCCAGATTTTTGTCGGCGGCCTCCGTAACGTAATACAGATTTTCGATGCGGATGCCGTAGGCGTTTTCCTTGTAGTATCCCGGCTCAATAGAGGTAACCATACCGGGGAGAAATCCATAAGACGAACCGGCGGCGGAAATGTTTTGCGGACCTTCGTGAACATTCAGCATAAAACCGACGCCGTGTCCGGTGCCGTGGGCATAGTTTTTGCCTTCGTTCCACAGTTCCCGGCGGCAGATCGGGTCTAAGGCTCTGCCCGGTGTTCCGGTCGGAAAGAGAGTCGAGGCCAGCTCAATATGTGCCTTGAGAACCATGGTGTTGTCGTTGATAATGTCCGGCGCCGGGGTGCCCAAAGCTATGGTTCGGGTGATGTCGGTGGTGCCGTCAAAATAATGAGCGCCGCTGTCCAGCAGCAAAACCGAATTCTTTTCAAGCGTTTTATTGGTTTTGACCGTCGGATGATAATGAATGACGGCGCCATTGGAGCCGGTGCCGGCAATGGTGTCGAAACTTTTGGCGTAGTATAAGTCCTGTTCCCGTCGCAAAGAATCTATTTTTTCGACGATATCGAGCTCGGTTTTGCCCTGCCAATTGTTTTCAAGCCAGAACAGAAATTCTATCATGGCGACGGCGTCCCTTTGGTGCGCTTTTTTGAAGCCCTGAATTTCGACCGGATTTTTGACGGCTTTGTCTTTTTCCAAAGCGTCGGACATCAGGCAGATGTTCGGGCCGCAAAGTTCGCTGATAATCTGCGGCATCCGGCGGTATGAGACACCCAGCCGGCCTTTTCTGATTTTTTTCATGGTTTTGCCGAGCTCGGCGAAAGAGCGGACGCCGGGGTAGTCCAGATGTTCTCCGAACAGAACGGCGGAACCGTCTTTTTTGACCAGAGCATAGGCTCTTACGACCGGAGAATCCGGCAGCGCGTCGGAGCGCAGATTCAGCAGCCAGGATACTTCGCTGGCGGAGGTAATCAGGTAGGCGTCCAGATTATGGGCGGCCATCGTTTGCAACAGGCCGGAAATTTTTTCTTCTTTGCTGATGCCGGCATATTGTTCACCGAGTTCAAAAACGTGAGCGCTTTTTTCCGAAAGGCGCGGTCCCGGCAGTTGTTTGTCGTCGGCAATAAATTTTGTTCCCGGGAGGTCTTGGACAAGTCGTTCCAGCTCTTCCGCCGCCAGACACCAGGGGTCATACATGATGCGGCGTCTGTTATTTGAAAAGTTCTGTCGCAGCCAGGAATGCGGCGATGCTGCGACGGTGCACAATATTTCGACTGTTTCGGAATCGGTTTCCAGCCCGGCCTGGAGCTGATATCGGCCGTCAACAAACAGAAAGGCTTTTTCCGGCGTAATTATCAGATTGCCGGCGGAACCGCTGAAACCGGTCAGCGCCATAATCTTGTTTTCTTCCGGCAGAATGTCTTCATCCAGAAACATATTGTTGCGGGTGAGATAATAAGCGTCGATTTTATGTTTTTTGAGCCAGGTTTGGAATTCGGCCAATGTCATTTTATTTCTCCATAACGGCGGCACGCCAGTTTTCAAATTCAAACATTTTTAAGAGTTTCAGCCCCTGTTTTTGGTGGGTGCCGACCACCCAGTCGACCTGATCGTCCACAAAACCCGACAAAACGCAGTGTCCGCCCGGTTTGAGGCTTTGATATAAGTCCGGCGCCATTTCGATTAAAGGTCTGGCCAGAATGTTGGCAAAGATAAGGTCGTAAGGCGCATGAGCGCGTACGATTTCAGAATCGTATCCGTTGCTGACTTCAATTGTGAAATGATCCTGAAGCCGGTTATCCAAAGCGTTTTGTCTGGTGACCCAGACGGCTTCTTCATCAATGTCGACGGCGGTGATTTTGCAGTCGTTCCACAATTTGGCCGCAGCCAAGGACAGAATTCCGGAGCCGGTGCCGACGTCAAGGATTTTTCGGTGCGGGACATTTTTTTTGTTCAGCCAGCTGATGGCCCGCAGGCAGCTTTGTGTGGTCGGATGGCTGGAACCGAAAGCGGTGGCGGCGTAAATGCGGAGCGCGAGTTTGTCGGTCTGCGGCGTTTCCTTTTCATGCACGCCGTAAATGAAAAAATCTTCGACTTCAACCGGCGGAAATTCGATGACATAGTCTTTCAGCCAGTTTTGGCTTTCAAGGAACTCTTTGTCGTAAGCGGGCAGGCTGATGCCCCTGCTGCGGGCGGCGTTGACAAAGTCTTGTTCGTCAAAACGGTTGTTTTGGTAGGCGACGTATTGTTCGGTGCCGTCATCGTTATAATTGCAGGAAACAACGCCAAAATATTCTTCCAGAAAAGATGCCAGGGGTTCCGGGTATTCCGTCATCGGGGCAAAAGTCAGCTGCCAGCAGCTGCCGGCTTTTTGCGACTGCCAGTTGTCAGGGGTGTCGTTCATTATTTTTCCTATAATTTATAATCATTTATTTACTTAGTGTAATTTATATTATATTAATTATTAAAACATTAAAATTTTAGCGAGAAATTTTATGAAAAAGACCCTTGTTTTATGCAGTTTGATTTATATTGCCTCTTGTGCTTATTCCGGTCCGGTCAACGTATGGGACGCGCGCCGCAGGTGGGTGGAAAGTTTTTCTTCCATTGCCATTGATTTTAAGGACAATGCTCCGAAACTGGTAAAGACGCAGGCCATAAACGAAAAAAGCTACAAGGCGAATGAAATTCAGACCGCGTTTAAGGGATATTCGGTTTTGAGCGACAAGACTTTTACCCGGACCTATTTTGTGACCGAAAAACTGCGGGCGGTCGGCAACCTTATTTTGAGCAACGTGTCGGCGCCGTTTGTGGTTAAGAACAACGAGACCAAGGAAATTCTCGGTTATGTTCATATTGACGGCGAGAAATACAGTCTGCTGGTGACCAACGAATTGGAAAATTTTGTGTTGCTGGTCAATTCCGCGACCGGAAAGATTTATGACAAGGTCGGTCTGGTTAAGGACGGGCGTTTGATTTTGATGGAACAGAGTTATGTGCCGTCCAATCCTGATTTCAGGTTTGAACCGGTGTTTACGACGCTTACCGAACAAAGCAAACCGACCAAGGGTTTTGACATTAAATATGACGGTTTGCGTCTGGACCGTATGTGGTTTGTATATTATGACTATGCCTCGGCAAAGTCCGGCGGCTTTCGCGAATATGACTTTCCCAACAAGCCGGGACTGCTGAATATCAACGGTGTGAAAATCAGAGTTCTGGCCGCGGACAGTCAGCGTGTGGATTATATGGTTCTCGGCAGCGATTAGACGTCGGAGGAAACTGCGCCGCCGTTTTTCGGCAGGTGTTGCAGAAATAGTAAGATTTTTGTTGCGAAAACAAGCGCTTTGTTGTATAAACGCAGCGAGTTGCAGGCTGTTGGCCTGAAAATTAAGAGTTTTTAAGGAGTTAAAAAGATGTCTGGACACTCCCAGTTTAAAAATATTATGTATCGTAAAGGTGCACAGGACGCCAAGAAGGCAAAAGTTTTTGCCAAGCTGGCTCGTGATATTACAATCGCCGCCAAGAGCGGTCTGCCGGAACCTGACAAGAACCCTCGTCTGCGTCTGGCCATTCAGGCGGCTCGCGCGGAGAGTATGCCGAAAGACAATATTGAGCGCGCTATTGCCAAAGCCAGCCAAACGACCGGCGGAGCCGATTATGTAAGCGCCCGTTACGAAGGTTTCGGACCGGGCAAGGTAGCGATTATTGTTGAGGCAATGACCGATAACAAAAACCGCACGGCCGGAAACATCCGCACCATTTTCGGAAAACGCGGCGGCGTTATGGGCGAGAGCGGTTCGGTCGCCTTTAATTTTGAACGTATCGGCTTTATTCAGTATCCGCTGTCTGCCGCCGATGCCGACAAGATGTTCGAAGAGGCTCTGAATGCCGGTGCCAATGATGTTGTCAGCGATGACGAGCATCATGAAATCGAAACGCTGCCGGATGATCTGGCTGCGGTTACGGATGCACTGGAAAAACAGTTCGGTACGCCGTCTGCATCGCGTCTGGACTGGAAAGCCAACGTCAAGACCGATATCACGGATTTGGAAACGGCGCAAAAGCTGCTTGACTTTATTGATGCTCTTGATGACGATGATGATGTTCAGAAAGTGTATCATAACGCCGAGTTTTCGGAAGAAGTGATGAAGGCTTTGGAAGCGGAATAAATAAAACGGGGCTTTGAGCCCCGCTTTTTTGTAAGGGATGCAAAATGCGTATTTTGGGTTTGGATCCGAGCTTGTCGTCTACCGGCTGGGGAGTTATTGAGGTCAAGGACAATCGTTTACGTTATGTGGCGGACGGTTTTATCAAGACCGACCCCAAGCTGCCGATAGCCGATCGTCTGGCGCTTATTCACCGGACGTTAAACGAGGTGATTGAGACCTATAAACCCGATGAAGCGGCAATCGAACAGGTTTTTCTGAATGAAAATCCTGCTTCGACAATCAAGCTGGGAATGGCGCGCGGCGTGGTTATTCTGGCGCCGGGGCTTTATAACATTCCCGTTACCGAATATGAGCCGACCAAAGTGAAAAAGGCTCTGGTCGGGGTCGGCCGCGCCGAAAAGAATCAGGTTGAAACCATGGTCAAAGTTCTGCTTCCCGGCTGCAAGCCCAAAAACAACGACTCATCAGACGCATTGGCTATGGCGATAACCCATTATAACTACAGAAAGTCTCGTTCTATGAGCATCTGATACAGAATTTTCAGATATTTTGTTCGGTCATGTACTTCAATGTACTCTTTCTCGTAGAATTCTTTAATTCTTATCACCAGCCTCATATAGCGGACTTTGGGATGCTCTATGGGTTTCTATAGCGGTTTTGCAGATATTAATGTGAGAGAAATGTTGGAAAAAATTAAAACGGATGTAAGGCAGTTGCTGGCTCAGGATAAGAGCGGGCACGGATATGATCATGTGGAACGGGTTTATGAAATTGCGATGAAGCTTGCCGAAAGCGAAAAGGCCGATCGGCAGATTACGGCACTGGCCGCTTTGCTGCATGATGCCGACGATTATAAGCTCTTTGGCGAAGAAGCCGCTAAAAATTTAACCAATGCCCGGCGTATTATGGCTCAGAACGGTGTTGAAGAAAACGTTTCGGCTGCGGTATGCGAAATCATCCGCACAATGGGATACAGCAAGTCGTTAAAGGGAATTCGTCCGCAGACTTTGGAGGGAAGAATTGTTTCGGATGCCGATATGCTGGAAGCGATGGGAGCCGCGGGGTTGGTTCGCTGTCTGGCCTACGCTTTGGAAAAATGCCATTCCGGAAGCAATCAGATATTTGATGAAAATATATGGCCGCAGCTGAATCTGAGTGCGGAAGAGTACAAAAAGCCCAATCGCCGTTCAGATAATTTTATCAATCATTTTTTTGAAAAAATGCTGAAGCTCAGAAATATGATGTTTACGGAAGCCGGCCGCCGGGAGGCAGACATTCGCCATCGTTTTATGGTTGATTTTTTACGGGAGTTTTTTCGCGAACATGATTGTCCGGCATGGATTGAATTTTTAGAAAAATACGAGGCGGAACAGAACAATAATTAGTCTGCTTGTTCTTTTTTTGTTCTTAATGAAAAAAAGCCCTTGTTTTGCGGGGGCTTTTTGTTTAGGATGTTGATATTGAAAGTCAAGGAACAGGAAAATGATTGCAAAACTGCGCGGCATAACCGACACCATCGGAGAAGACTATTGCATTATTGACGTTAACGGCGTGGGATATCTGGTGTTTGCTTCGGCCAAAACGCTGGCCCGCTTGAAGATTGGCGAGGCTGCGAGTATATTAACGGAGACGGTGGTTCGCGAAGACAGCATTTCCCTGTATGGTTTTTTCAGCGCGCTGGAGAAAGAATGGTTTCTGACGCTGACAAAAGTGCAGGGTGTGGGAGCCAAAGTCTGCCTCAGCATTTTGTCGGCATTGTCACCCAATCAGCTGGCACAGGCCGTTTCGGCTCAGGATAAAGCTTCGTTTACGCGGGCAAACGGCGTCGGTCCCAAACTGGCGGCGCGTATTGTTACCGAGCTGAAAGACAAGATCGTGACGATTCCGGTTGCCGCCGCGGCCACTACGGCAGAGTTAGCAAAGGAGCTGGATATGGATGCAAATGAAGAAACCGAAAACTATGAAGACGGTCTGACGGCCCGGGCCGAAGATCCGGGAGCGATGGAAGACGCGCTTTCGGCGCTGGTCAACCTCGGATATCAGCGTCTGGAAGCCTACCGGATTGTTAATAAAGTGCTGATTGAACATCCCGAAGCGGACGTGTCGGAACTGATCCGCCTGTCCTTAAAAGAATTTGCCAGAAAGGATTAAAACCTAAATGATTGCCGAAGACAGACTGGTTACGCCTCAGCGGACCGAAGAAGACGAGCGGGAAAGCGGAAATCCGGTCAGCCTGCGTCCGCAGAGCCTGAACGATTTTGTGGGACAGCGTCAGGTCTGTGAGAATCTGAAAGTGTTTATAGAGGCGGCCAAACAGCGCGGCGACGCGTTGGATCACGTGCTGCTTTTCGGTCCGCCGGGGCTGGGAAAAACGACTTTAGCCTCCATTGTTGCCAAAGAACTCAAGGTCGGGTTCCGGGCAACGTCGGCGCCGATGATTTCAAAATCCGGCGATTTGGCCGCCATATTGACCAATCTGGAAAAAAACGACGTTTTGTTTATTGACGAGATTCACCGCCTGAATCCGGCAATTGAAGAAGTTTTATATTCGGCAATGGAGGATTTTCAGCTGGATTTGATTATCGGCGAAGGGCCGTCGGCGCGTTCGGTGCGGATTGATTTGCAGCCATTTACCCTGATCGGGGCGACAACCCGCTCGGGGATGCTGTCGACGCCGCTGCGCGAACGCTTCGGCATTCCGCTGCGGCTGGATTTTTACACCCCCGAGGAGCTGGAACAGATTGTGCTGCGCGGCGCAAAGCTTCTGAATATGCCGTTGTCGGAAGTGGGGGCATTGGAAATTGCCAAACGTTCGCGCGGAACGCCGCGTGTTGCCGGTCGTTTGTTGCGCCGTGTGCGCGATTTCGGCGCGGTGAGCAAAGCCGCCGAGATAGACAATAAGATAGCGGACAATGCCCTGCGGCGTCTGGATGTAGACAATTACGGGCTGGACGCTTTCGACCGCCGGTATTTGAACTGTATCCTGCAGAATTACGGCGGCGGGCCGGTCGGCGTGGATACGCTGGCAGCGGCACTTTCCGAAGAAAGGGATACGATAGAAGAGGTGATTGAACCGTTTTTGCTGAAACTCGGTTTTTTGCAGCGGACGCCGCGCGGCCGCGTGATTTCGGATTTGGGTTGCGAGTATATGGGCGCGCCGCGGATAAAGAAGTTTCGTCCGCAGGCCGAGCAGTTTGATTTGTTGAGTGTTATAGAGAGCGAGGATAATGATGCGTTATGAAATTAAGGCGCCGCAGGGGGCTTTTTTCGGCAAAGTTTTTGCTTTTCCTGCCCGGGTTTATTATGAAGATACCGATGCCGGCGGCGTAGTGTATTATGCCAATTACCTGAAATATGCCGAGAGGGCCAGAACCGAGTTTATCCGTGCGTTGGGCGTCAATCAGCAAGACGCGTTGGAAAGCAGCGACAAATGCGGTTTTATGGTACGCGGTCTGAATATCGAATATAAGGCGCCGGCCGTTTTGGACGATTTGCTCTGCATTACCTGCGAGTTGACGGAAATGAAAGGTGCCGCAGCGGAGATGAAACAGGAAATCTATTGCGGAGAAAATCTGCTGGCCAAGCTTGAAATCAAGCTGGCTTATGTCAGTCTGTCGAAAAAACGCCCGGTTCGCATTCCCGAAGAAATAGTGCAAAAAGTTCAGAGCTTATAGAACTTTACTTTAGCGTACGACAAAAAAACAATCTTCGGATTGTTTTTTTATTGTCTGTGTTGGAAAGCGCATTTAATTAATTGAATCTTTAATATTTTGTGTTAATTTTGCCATCAAGAATCAGACATAAAAAAATTTTTTTATTGAAAAGGTATGTTTAAAATGGAAACGGAAACTTTAACGGATGTTGCAAATCAGGCCGCTCAAATGTCAATGTGGGACTTGGTCTGGGCCTCGGATATGGTAACCAAAGTCGTGATGATCGGCCTGATTGCCGCCTCGGTTTGGTGCTGGGCGATTATTATTGAAAAAATGGGTACGCTCCGTCAGGTTAAGCAGCGTTCGCGTAGTTTTGAAGAAAAGTTTTGGTCAGGCGGTTCTTTGGACAGACTCTATGATTCCATCGGCAATCGTCCGAGCGATCCGATGTCGGCGATGTTTGTCGCGGCGATGAAAGAGTGGAAACGCACCAATATTCTGAAATCAAAAACCGATCGCGGCCTGCGCGGCGTATCGCTGCAGCAGCGTATTGAAAAGTCAATGATGGTTTCCATGGACAAGGAGCTTGACGAACTGGATACCCGCATGGGTTTTCTGGCTTCGACCGGTTCGGTGGCGCCGTTGGTCGGCCTGTTCGGCACGGTTTGGGGAATCATAAACAGTTTTAACGCGATTGCCGTTACCCAAAGCAATTCTTTGTCGGCCATGGCTCCGGGTATTGCCGAGGCGTTGTTTACGACGGCTTTCGGTCTGATTGCGGCCATTCCGGCGGTGGTGGCTTATAACAAGATTTCTTCCGATATTGACCGTTATGCCAAGCGTTTGGAGAATTTTATGGCTGAGTTTTCAAGCATTTTGTCTCGTGAAATTGACGATACGGCAATTAAAGCCGAAATGGCAGGAGAATAGCCTATGCCTTTGGTTCAACAACCCCGCCGCTCGCAGCGCTCCAGCCGCCGCAATGCTGAAATTAATATCACCAATCTGATGGACGTGATGATGGTTTTGCTGGTGGTGTTTATGGTCGCGGCTCCGCTGATGACGTCCGGCATTGCGCTGGACCTGCCCAAAGTCGGCGGCAAGGCTATGGAAGGAAAGGAAACTTCGGTTAACATCAGTGTGGACAAAGAAGGTTACTATTATATCGGCGAGACGGAGGTTCCTGCTGACAAGATTGTTGCCAAGCTTAAAGCTATCCGCAACGAAAACAGTGGACTCAGCGTGACGATTTCCGGCGATACGGGCGCCGAATACGGACGGGTTATCGGCTTGATGGCGATTTTGAAGGAAGCCGGTTTTGAAAAAGTGGGATTAAAGACGGAACCAAAGCCTAATGCAGTTCGTAAAAAATGAAAATATGGATAAGGCTTTAAAGAAGTCTTTGATTTTGCACGTGGCCGTGTTTCTGCTGATGATTGTGGATTTGCCGTTGTTTTGGTCAAACCGCGTCACTTTGGAACAGGTGCCGATTGTGGTCGATTTGAAAGACGTTAAAATTTCGGAAATGACCAATCTGCCGCCCAAGGCCAAGTTTGGCAAGGAAGACGTTGCCGCCAGCAAGGTGAAGCGCAAAATTGAAGAAAAATATACTCAGGAAGAAGCCGAAAAGGCGCCGGTTTCGGACAAACGGCAGAAAACTGAGGAAGAAACCGTCGAGGCAAAGGAAAAACCGGTTGAGCCCAAACAGGACTTTCTGGTTGCTCCGCAGCCCAAGAAACCCGCTGCACCGAAAAAGAAATCCAAACCGCAGCCGGTTATTCAGCCGCAGCCTAAGAAACCTCAGCCCAAGAAGCCTGCGCCTAAGCCCGAAGATAAGAAAAAGCCGCAGTTGGCCAATCCGCTGAAAAGTCTTCTGGCATCGGTTGACGCTTTGGACAAGGAAACAGGAAACACTTCCGCCGAGGCGACAATCAAGGAAGGCACCAAGGTTAACAATATGGGCGTCGAAGGCGGAACCGGCGGTTCTTATTTCAGCGAGCTTTCCATTTCGGAAATCGACGCAATCGCCGGTCGTTTGCGCGCTTGTTGGAATCTGGATCCCGGAGCCATGGGCATTAAAGATATGGTGATTGAAATCCGCGTATTTTTGAACAAGGACGGTTCAGTCAGAGAGGCAAAGATTTTGGATACTTCACGCTATAACAGTGACCGTGCGTTCCGTTCGGTTGCCGACAGTGCCCGCCGAGCCGTATATGTCTGTGCGCCTTACAGCATTTTTGCCAATAGATATCTGGACAAATATGATATGTGGAAAACGATGCTGCTGCGGTTTAATCCGTTTGACGCGTCAATCAAATAATGCAAGGCCGTTTTTACGGCCTTTTTTATAACTTGTCCGGCAGAATTCCGATCTTATATCTTTCTGGTAGAATTGAAGGAGACGAAAATGGAAATTGAAACAAAGCATAAAATTATTTTCGGTATAGCGCTTGTTTTGGTAGTTGCCGCTCTTATATTGTTTAACTGAGATGCAACAGGGAGAATTGAGATGAAGTGGTGGCACTGGCTGATAATTGCCGTTTTTGTTTTTGCGGTGGCAATTTCGTTGTTTTTTTAATTAATTTGGCTTTTTTTATCGTATTCGGTAAAATTAATCGCAAAAAAACAGCTTTTGTGCTTGACAACGATTGGAAAAGAGCGTATCTATACGCTTGTTTTCAGAAATGAGGATGTTTATTTATCGCGGGGTGGAGCAGCCCGGTAGCTCGTCAGGCTCATAACCTGAAGGTCGTAGGTTCAAATCCTGCCCCCGCAACCAAAAACAAAAACACCGTCCGTTAGGGCGGTGTTTTTGTTTTTGGATTCTGTAGCTGAAGATATTTTTAACGTTATGAAAGCAGTTTCACGTATTTTTTTAATTCTTCTGATTTAATAAAAGCTGATCTTGGGGCCGACCTTTTTTATGTTTGTTTTGATGATTTTTTAACCGGTTGGCGTTATGGTATTTTTATCTTTTATTTTGTGGGATTGGTTCTATGAAGAAAATATTTTACGGGGCATTGTCCGTGTTTTTGAGTTTCTCATGTCCGGCTTTTGCCGCCGGAGTTGTCTCCGAAACGCCGGGATTTTGGAGCCGTTTTGAGGGAATGAACGCATTGACCGTTGTTTTTGCCAGTTTATGCATATTTGCGATAGCATATCGTTTTTACGGGCTGTTTGTGGCCAACAAGGTTTTGCGGTTGGAAGCGAATCGTCAAACGCCGGCGGTGAAGTATGCCGACGGGCACGATTATGTGAAAACAAACAAATATGTTTTGTTCGGTCATCATTTTGCCGCGATTGCGGCCGCAGGCCCGCTGGTCGGTCCGGTTTTGGCGGCACAGTTCGGTTTTATGCCCGGTGCTTTGTGGATTTTGATAGGTTGCGTGCTCGGCGGAGCCGTGCATGACATGGTCGTTATTTTTGCTTCGGTGCGGCATAAGGGAGAAAGTCTGGCAACGATAGCCGAAAGGGAAATAAATCCGTTTATCGGGACGATTGCCGGGTTTGCGGTACTGTTTATTTTGATTTTGACGTTGGCCGGTTTGTCCTTGGCCTGTGTCAGTGCGATGCACAATGCTCCGTGGTCGTTGTTTATTGTGGCGATTACGATGCCGATTGCCATTTTGATGGGACTGATTATGCGTTATAAGGAAAACGGCGTCGCGTTGGCCAGCGTTATCGGCATTGTTCTGCTGGCGGCAGGAATTGTTTCCGGCCACGGGCTGATGCAGCCTGACGCGTGGGGGTGGATGTTCGACTGGGACAAAGATACGGTTTCCGTTGCTATTCCGTTGTACGGGTTTGTTGCTTCGGTGCTGCCGGTCTGGTTTTTGCTGGTTCCGCGCGATTATTTGTCAACTTATCTGAAAATCGGTACAATCCTGATGCTTACCTTGGGAATCGTTTTTGTGCAGCCGGATATAATGATGCATATGTTCACGCCGTTTGACCGGGGCGGAGGACCTGTTATCAACGGTCCGGTGCTGCCGTTTATTTTTATTACGATTGCCTGCGGTGCAATTTCGGGATTTCATGCAATTATCGGCACCGGTACGACACCGAAGATGATCGGCAGCGAAAAAGAGATTTTGTTTGTCGGTTACGGCGCCATGCTTACGGAAGGTTTTGTGGCGATGATGGCTTTGATTGCCGCCTGCACCATGATGCCGGGCGATTATTTTGCCATTAATGCCGCCCCGGACGCTTATCAGGCGCTGCTGGCGGTGTATCCGGACTTTGCGGTGACCGATCTGCCTTATTATGAGGAGCATATCGGCATTGATCTGCACGGCCGTACCGGCGGTGCGGTTTCTTTGGCGGTGGGAATGGCTCATATCTTTAAAAATCTGCCGTTTATGGATCATCTGGTGGCTTATTGGTATAATTTTGCGGTTATGTTTGAAGCGGTGTTCATTTTGACAGCCGTTGACGCAGGTACCCGCGTCGGGCGTTTTTTCCTGCAGGAAATGCTGGGAAAGGTTATGCCGCGTTTTAACGATAAGGAATGGCTGCCGGGGATTGTCGTTACCAGTGCGGTCTTTACGTTTTTGTGGGGGTATCTGGTTTATACCGGAAACATCAGTACCATTTGGCCATTGTTTGGTTTGAGCAATCAGCTTTTGGCAGCCTGCGCGCTGATCGTCTGCACAACGATGCTGCTGCGTCTCAATCGCGGAAAGTATACTCTGGCGGTAGCAGTTCCCGGCATTTTTATGGTGGTTGTCACTTTCTGGGCCGGATATTTGCAGGTATTTGACCAGTATCTGCCGCAGAATCAGACATTGTTGGCGGTTTTGGGACTGTTGGTAATGTTTTTGATGATTGTCGTTTTGGCCGGCGCTTTCCGCAAATGGGTTCAGCTGATGCGGATTAAAACCTGTGTTGAAGACGAATACGGCGAGCAGGTTAAGGCTCTGGCTGCGGAGTAAGGCGGTTCCGCGGAGAAAAAGTTTGTAACCGCGGTGTTCCGAGGATAAATAAGACGCTTGACATTCCGGGCACCATACTGTAACTTAACGTTAATTTTTTTATTAAAGGGAATGTTTATGTTTGTCAATTTGATGACTGCCGAGAAAAAACAGAAGTCGAAACGGGGTTTCGGCTTGTTTGCGCGTGTGTCGATGATTTGACAAGATCAGTTTTTAAGCAAGCCGGGACTTTTTTGAAGCTCCGGCTTTTTTATTGGACAGAATGATGCAGGTATATACCAGAGGAAACAGGATTTTGGCTTATGCGCCGCTTTATAAAATCAACCATGTTCCGGTGTCGGAACCCGGTCATTATCATATGCGGCGGCTCAGCCGACAGGACATTGACGCCATGGCGGAGCTGTCCTCTACCATTTATGCTTCGCTGGGCAAAGGGCAGGAATGTTTTATTCATAAGCACGACCGCGGTTATTATGAGCAGATGATGAACAATCCGCGAATGCATTTTGTGGGTGCTTTTAACGGCCGGCAGCTTATTGCGATGTCTTATGTGCGGATTGTCCGCAGCCGCAAAGAATTGTTTGAAGAGTTTCCGACCGCCAATGTTTCTTTTTTAGGCAAGGGGTTCCAGGCCGCCTGTCTGGGAGCCGACAGCGTTCATCCTGATTATCGCGGCAATCATATTAACGCAAATATGATACATTTTCGCCTGAAATATGCCGAGAATATGCAAATCAGGGATTGTCTGTCGATTATAGACCGGAAAAATATTTGGAATATGCGGCCTTATTTTGCCAATGATTTTGTAATGATGGGGGCAGACATTGATCCTTCCGACGGAGGCAATATTGCTTTGATGCACCGCCGGCTGGATAAAAAAACGGTCTACGGCCGGGAAGCGCATATTGAAATTCCGGTGGAGCGTTACGGTTTGCTGGACAAGCTGTTTGCTTCAGGAAACATTGCCGTCGGTTACAGTTCGACAAACAACGCTTTACAGATTGTTCCCTGCAGTTATTATCAGGAACGTAACGTCCGTTCTTGGAATCCGGCGGTTATGTCCAAAGGAGGACGCTATGCTGACTAAATATGTTTATGAAACGAACGTTCCGGGGCCGCGCCTGCTGCTTCTGGGAGCCGTCCACGGCAACGAAACCGCTGGCAGCAAAGCGATTATGCATTTGAAAGAGGCGTTGGACAGTAAGGAGACCGTGCTCAAATGCGGTTCTTTGACCCTGCTTCCGGTTTGTAATCCGCTGGCGTATGCTCAGGGAGTGCGGTTTGTTGAAAAAAATCTGAACCGCATCATCCGCCGTTTTGAGCGGCCGTCTTGTCCCGAAGAAGAATTTGCCGACGAGGTGGCGCAGGCTATTTTGCAAAACGAGTATATTTTGGATCTGCATTCCACACATAATGCGGGAGAGCCTCCGTTTGCCTTTCTTGATTATCCGGGAGAGCAGACCCGCCGTCTGGTTGCCGCGGCGGACGTCGATTACGTTATCTGCAACTGGCCGGAAATTTACCGGGATGCGCCGATTGCCGATTATTGTACAGAGTATTTTGCCCATGTGTCCGGCAGATATGCCATAACGCTTGAATGCGGTTATCATTATGACCGGGCCGCAGAAGAAATTGCCCGTAAAAGCATTTATAATGTACTGGCCGAGCTGAAAATGATCGATTGTCCTTTTGTGGTAAGAGATAAGAGTTATCTGACCCTTAAAGAGGTTGTGATAAAAAAACGGGCAGGGCATTTACAGAGAAATTACAGGCATTTGGATGCCGTTGCCAAGGGAGAGGTTATCGGCCTGTATGAAGATGGTGAAAAAGTTACGGCGGATTATGACGGCTTTATTCTTATTCCGAATCATGATGCGGCAGACGGAACGGAATGGTTTTACTTGGCCGTGAAATAGAAAGCGTTCCGGTTTGCGGAATTAAACGGCAGGGAGATTTTTGTCTTTTTTGTAAAAATTCTTGAATAAGTTGTAATAATATGATATAAAATTTGCGTTAATTTATAGATTTATAAATATTATGCAAAAAAGAAGGATTATGGAAAATATGAAGATTAAAAACATTTTCTGGGATGTTGACGGCGTTTTGGCTAATTTGAATTATGCTTATTATAATTTTTTGACCAAACATCCCAAATATGCTCCCAGATACGGAAATATCAAATGGGAGGAGCTTCCTGACGTATTGCCTATAGATCCTAAGTATGGGGCATTGGAACTTAAAACGCATCCCGAGCTTGGGAAAGAGCTGGATTATGATTTTTGTCATTCTCCGGAGTTTTTCTGCAACCGCCCTTTGTATCCGCATGTGATTGACGTTTTGAAGGAACTTAATCAAAAAGGATACCGTCAATTTACAATGTCGGCCACGTTTGATGTCGAAACCAAGAAGAAATTTCTGAATTCCCTGTTGGCGGAGGTTACGGATTTTTTGACCATCGAGTGCGTACAGCATGGTAAGTTTATGCATGATACGGCCAAAGAAGATATGTTAAAAGCCTGTTATGAGAAATATGGTCTTAAAGCCGAAGAAACCGTTTTGGTCGATGACCGTATTTATAATCAGCAGGCAGCCATCAAGAGCGGAGCGCATCCGGTGCGTATGCGTTGTGAATTTACGACGGATTTGCCGGAGGAACTCAGTTGGATTCCGGAAGTTAAGGATGTGTCTGATTTCAAAAACTGGTTGTATGAAAACAATGAACTCTAAAAAGTTCCATTGCCAAAACAAAAAACGTCAGCTTGCGGCTGGCGTTTTTTTTTGATTCGAGAAATAATGAAATCTGCATTGGGTCGGAATGACTGGACTCTCACTTGTCTAGCTGCGTAGGCTTTGCGCTATCGGTGCGCAGCAACTCCGCTTCGGTCAAGCCAGATGTAACACTCATTTTTGTTCACTGTCGTTCACAACTCGTTAACATCTGCTATACTGAAAAGCTAAAAACTTGCCATTCAAGGCAACTTTTTCTCTTTTCAGCCTCTTTCGAGGTCGCTGGTTCTCGTCGGTGATCCAATCCAATAAAAAAAACTGCCGCAATGGGCAGGTTTTTTTATTGGTCGGAATGACTGGACTCGAACCAGCGACCTCTTCGTCCCGAACGAAGCGTTCTACCAGGCTGAACTACATTCCGTTTTGACACCCCATATAAATACCTCAAAAAAAAAATTAGACAAGCATTTTTTTTATTATTTTGCAAAAATTTAATATTATATAGATATAATCCGTAAAAAATTTGAGGAAAAGCAATGAAACAACGAATAAAATCCAGAGTCAAAAATACGTTTCGGGCTCTGAAGCAGCGCAATTACCGTTTGTTTTTCATCGGTCAGGGCATTTCCCTGATCGGCAGTTGGATTCAAAATATTGCCATGAGCTGGCTGGTTTACAGTTTGACAAATTCAGCTATGATGATGGGAACAATTACCTTTATTAATGCTTTACCCACGCTTTTTGTTTCTCCGGCGGCCGGTGTGGTTATCGACCGGGTTAACAAGTATAAGATGCTGATTTGGCTGCAATGTTTTTTTCTGTTGCAAGCTTTGACGCTGGCTGTTTTGACGCTTTCCGGCGTGATTCAGGTCTGGCATATTGTGGTGATCGGCATTTTGACCAATATCAATGCTGCTTTTGATATGCCGTTGCGTCAGTCTTTGGTTATCAATCTGGTCAGCGATCCCAGAGATTTGAGCAACGCGATTTCGCTTAATTCTTCCAATTTCAATCTGGCGCGGCTTCTGGGGCCTGCGATTGCGGGCGTTTTGATTGCGCGTTTCAGCGAAGGGATATGTTTTCTGATTAATGCCGTCAGCTATATTGCGGTGCTTTGGGCTTTGCTGCAGATGAAACTGAATTTGCCGGCCAACAATTCGCATGTTGCCAAAGATTTGAAAAAAGGTTTTATCGAAGGCTTGTCTTATGCCAGAAATATGCCGCCGATAAAGACTATTTTGATTTTTTTGGCTTTTGTCAGTTTTATCGGCGTTTCTTATCCTTTGTTGATGCCGATTTTTGCCGACCGGATTTTGCAGGGAAGCGCCAAAACGCTGGGCATTTTGATGAGTAGTTCGGGAGTAGGAGCGCTGATAGCTTCTTTGATGCTGGCGGCGCGCAAAGACGTCAGGGGACTGGCCGGATGTATTTTCCTGGGGGCGGTGATTTTCGGTTTGAGCTTTATCGGCCTTGGTTTGATCCATAATATGTTTTGGGCGGTTTTGATGTTGTTTACGCTCGGCTTTGGAATGGTTTTGGGCTTGATTTCCTGCAACACGCTTTTGCAGCAGATGGTTGATGACGATAAGAGGGGGCGCGTGATGAGCCTGTATACGCTGGCATTTATAGGAACGGTTCCATGGGGAAATTTGTTTGCCGGCACACTGGCTCAGAAGGTCGGCGTTTCTCATGCGTTTCTGGTTCTGGGGCTGATGCTTCTGGCCGCGGCGGCCTTATATGGAAAAAAGGCGCGTAAGATTTGTTTTGACTGCTATATAAAACAATAAGTTTTTACTTTCCGGTGCCTTTATATTTTTTATATAGATTGCTTTTGCCTCTGGTTTGTCTGTAGATGAATGGTTCATTGGAGTTCATCTGCCGCAGATCTTTATTGAGTTCTTCATTCTGAGGCAGTTCGGCAGTCAGGAAAATTTTTTCCAAATCGCGTTTGTAGATTTTGTAAATGCGTTGAAATTTGGGTTTATCCAGTTGCAGATATTCTTCCATAAATTTTTTGGCGTCTCTTTGCCCGTCTTCCCGATATTTTTTTTGATTATAGACCGGATCTTCTTCAAGTTCGGCGGCACTGAGATTGTGTGATAATAACAGTAGTCCGATGAGCAGCAGTCTGTACATTATTTTCTCCGCAGGGATTAACGTCTTGATTTAAGATAGTAAATGTTTTTTAACAAATTGATAATAAGCTGAATTTATTATAAAATTTTTTATGAGAAACCTTGTGTTCAGATTTATTTTTTTTAGTGTGTTTTTTCTTTATTCGTTTACCGCCGATGCCTTTAATTATGGCAAATTTATTTCCTGTAATGCCATGAATCCGACGCCGAAAATTGTTTTTAAGACTTCTTATGGCAAGTTGCAGTATCATTTTGATAAGAATGTGGATCAGATATCGGCAATGTTAACGGAAAAAAACCACGAGAAGGGAGTTGACAGAGCCAGCGGGTTGGCAACTCTGCAGTGGGGCTGGTATGTTTACGTGTCGAAAGGAATAACTAAAAAAATTGCCAAAGATGTATATTGTGTGCTGCCGAAAGAAGTTCAAGTGTATGTTGGGTATCAGAATCCGGGGATTTATGTGGCCAGTGATTATAAATCGCGGGATGCTTTATATGCATCAATTATGCGGCATGAGCAGGGACATCAGTGGATTAACAAAGCAACTTTAGATTATTTTCTGCCGTTGTTTTTTAGTCAAGCCAGGACAGCAATCAGAGAGGTGCGGGCTGTTAAAATATATTCAAAAAGCGATATAGATGCGGCTTATAAGCAATTGAACAAGTACTATGAAGCTCGACTGGAGCCGGTATGGGAAGAATTTAAGCGTCTGCGAGAACTTGAACACTCTAAGTTTGATAATGCCGTGAATTATTCTGAAGAGCATAAGTTGGTCAGAGAATATGAAGCTAAGAAAAAGTTGATGGAAAAATATGACACTCAGCCGTCATTATAAACATGGGCTTCGAGAATCCGTTCGAGCGTAAAAGTTCTGCGTTCGCCGCGCTGGGTGCAGTAGGCCAGGAGATTGCCGCCGCGGATGCCGAGCGGGACGATAATGCGGCGTGAGAGTTCTCCGTTTGATTTGCGGTAAATGATTTCGAGCTTCTGTCTGCCGCTGATGGCGCTGTTGAGAATCAGGCCGCGGTTTTCGGCGGAGAGTTCCTGCAGGGAATATTGCGACATAAAGTCAAAAATGCGATAATCGGTCATGATATTGGCACGCGATATCGGGCGGCTGAGGCGCAGGCCTTCGAAAGAGGTGCAGCGGCTCAAGGCAACGTAAAGCTGTCCGGCGGCAAAGGTTCCGCGGCCGATATCAATGATGACGTTGTCAAAAGTTTTGCCCTGGCTTTTGTGAATGGTGACGGCCCAGGCCAGACGGAACGGGTATTGCGTGAAAGAACCGGCAACTTCGGAGACAATTTCTTTCCCTTCCAGCTTATATTTGAAAATCTCCCAGCTGTAAGGAAAGACTTCGACCAGCCGGGCGTTGTCGCGCAGGCGGACGGAAATGTGTTTGATTTTGCCGTTTTCCAGCGATATTTTTTCAATATACCCCAGAGAACCGTTAACCCAGCGGTTTTTTGCGTCGTTGTTCAGAAACATAATTTGAGCGCCGAGTTTGAAAAACAGCTGCTCGGCGGCAGGATAATATTCCGGCGTGAAAGAACCGTCAATGGCGGCGGAAGCGCAATAGGCAATGCCGTCCAGTGCGTTCAGGCAGTGCCGGTTAATGTCGTCCGCCTGTTGGTTGGTGGCGGTCAGGCGGATTGTGAAGTCTTGAAAGGCCTGATTATCTGCGACGGGTGCCAGTCTGGAGTTTAGACGGGCAATGTCATCGTCGGTGACGCTGTTGCTGCGGATGCGGCTTAAAAGTTCGATGAAATCCTGGTCTTTTTGGCGGTAGATTTTTTGCAGTTCGACGACTTCAAGCGGAATTTTACGAAATATCTCCGCGCTGAAGAAATAAGGAGAGGCGTATTTGAGGGCAAAGAAACTTTGTTCCTGGCCGGAAATTACCGGCGGAAGCTGGTATAAGTCACCGACAAAAATCATTTGCACGCCGCCGAAGGGCTTTTCCGGCTCCGGGCCGTAGAGCTGCAAGAAGGCGTTGATGCAGTCCAGAATGTCGGCACGGAGCATGGAAACCTCATCAATGACGATGGTTTCAAGGTTTTTATAAATGCGTTTGGCCCGGGGCTGAAATTCGCCGCTTTTGATTTTTTCAACGCTGATATTGACCGGGAAGGAGAAGAAGCGGTGGATGGTCTGGCCTTTGACGTTCAGTGCGGCGACGCCGGTCGGCGCCAGCAATATGATGTTTTTGCCGCAATGTTCGGTGCAGTAGTTCAGCAGCGTCGACTTTCCGGTTCCGGCCTTGCCGGTGACAAAGAGGTGACGGCAGGAATTGGCGATGATGTCCAGAGCCTGACGAAATTCGGCGTTTATTTCGATTTGCTGCGGCATTGTTTTCCTGCAGATTATGATTGTAATTATTATCGGTGATGATAACATCTAAAAATAATCGGACAAGAGGAATTTAAAAATTAAATATTTTGATTATATAAGCAGGGAGGCAGAAAGGAGAGGCTAATGAATCTGGATGCATTGTTTAAGCTGACAAACGGTTTATATATTTTGGGCGCAAACGACAACGGGCGTTATGTCGGCAGCTTGGTCGATGCGGTTACCCAGGTGGCGCACGAACCGGTTATCGTGGTGGTTTCCTGCGGCAATCAGAGCTATACTAAGGAATGTATAGAAAAGACCAAAGAATTCTCGCTCAGCGTTTTGTGTAAAGACGTGGATCCGTTTGTGCTGGGAAATTTTGGTTTCCAGTCCAGCCGCAATGTCAACAAATGGGACAATGTCGATTTTTATGTCGAAGGCGGCTTGCCTTATCTGCGTAACAATATCGCTTCTATCCGCTGTCGTGTTTTGAACAAAACCGAGTTTGTGAGCAATACGATGTTTACGGCCGAGGTGATCGACGCAGACAGCGTTAAAGACGCAGAACCGCTGACCTATCGCGATTATCGCGGATATTTCAAAACGGAAGTGCTCAAAAGTTTTGAAGAATATAAAAAGAACGGAATTAAAAAAACTGAAACTCAAATACCTGTTAAGGAGGAATCTAAAATGAGCGACACCAAAGACAAAAAATGGGTTTGCACCGTGTGCGGCTATGTTTATGACGGAGACGTTCCGTTTGAAGAATTGCCCGAGGACTGGGTTTGTCCGCTGTGCGGCGTAGACAAGTCTTTCTTTGAATTGCAGGAAGTATAGAAAGCTAAAAAATCCCCTCCGAGAGGGGATTTTTTTTAATTGCATCTGCAAAGTGTTGTATCGTAAGCGCACATCATACAACCAGACGGGCAGCTGTATACTCCCCAGTTGTTGGTTGCATTGGTGGTGAAACCATTATTGTAGCACCATTGCGAGTAAGTGACACAGCGATCGTTATGTTCGGCATATCCGGATTTGCATGAATAGCCGACGCAATGCCCGCCGCAGGTTGAACTGCAAGTCGCATTGGAAGGAATGTTTACCGGAGCGGCACAGCAGCAGGTTCTGGTTCCGTCGCAGCCATTACTGCAGGAATATGTTCCATAACTGCAGCCCGTTTCGTTTTTCTTCGGTGTACAAGCCGGAACACAGTTATTTCCGGAGACTTTATACCCGGACTTACAGGAATCTAGCTTATATTTAGTCCCATTGGTAGAGCAGTTGGAAGCGGTGACGGTACATTTGCTGCAATTACCGTTGGCCGGGCATGAAGATAGTGTATAACCGGAACAGTTTGTGGCGTTGCAGTCTTTTTCGCAGCCGCTGTCTTTGGTGTGGTAACCCGAGATACAGG
>CABUUO010000006.1 GCA_902494875.1 uncultured Pseudomonadota bacterium | reverse complement strand
GTTTGCGGCGTGAAAGGGAAGTCAGCGTTGAACATCTGGCCCGGCAGACGCGTCTGACAGTCAAATATGTTCAACGTTTGGAAGCGGGCAAAGGCGTGCCGTTGTTTTTGCTGCTTCGGTTGCTGAGTTTTTACGGCAGGAACATCAAAATAGAACTGATCGACTGATATAAAAAAGCCCCTCGAAAGAGGGGCTTTTTCTTACGGCAGCAACGGTGACCAAGCCGGGTCGGAAGCGTCCGCCGGCGTGACGATCAGCCGTTCGTTGAAACCGGTCAGATCGATGGAATAAAGCTTGACCGGCGCATTGGAGCGTGAGGTTCCGCGGTCTTGGCGGAAGTAAATCAGCACGCGGCCGTTGGGTGACCAGGTGGGACCTTCCACCAGATAGCCGCTGGCAAGCAAACGTTCGCCGCTGCCGTCGGGATACATGACGCCGATATAAAACTGGCCGTTGGCCATTTTGGTGAAGGCGATGTAGTCGCCGCGCGGAGACCAGACCGGAGTGGCATAGCGGCCGGCGCCGAAGCTGATGCGGTGGACGTCGGAGCCGTCGGCATTCATAACGTAAAGCTGCTGATTGCCGCCGCGGTCAGAGTTGAACACGATCTGCGAACCGTCCGGCGAATAGCTCGGCGAAGTATTGATGCCGGCGTTTTTGGTCAGCTGAACAGAAGTGCGGTTTTTCAAATCCATTTCATAGATGTCGGTGCGGCCGTTGGCGGCAAAACTCAACAACAGTTTGGAACTGTCGGGGGAGAATCTCGGCGCGAAGGTCATGCCCGGGAAGTTTCCGATCAGCTGCTGTTTACCGGTTTCAATGTCCAAAATATAGACTTTCGGGGTACCGCCGGCATAAGACATATAGGTAACCTTTTGCAGGTTGGGCGAAAATCTCGGCGTTAAGGCCATGGCGGCGCCGGAGGTCAAGAACTTATGATTTTCGCCGTCCTGGTCCATAATGGCCAGACGTTTAACGCGTTTGGTGGCGGGACCGGTTTCGGAAACATAAACGATGCGGGTGTCAAAGTAGCCTTTTTCTCCGGTCAGACGTTCGTAAATGGCGTCGGCAATAACGTGGGCAACACGGCGCCAGTTGTCTTTGGTGGTGGTGAACGACTGTCCTTTGAGCTGGCTTTCGGCATAGACGTCCCACAGCCGCATTTCAATTTTCAGGTGGTTGGCGTCAACTTCCTTAATGGCGCTCTGAACCAGGGCCTGCGCGTTGATGGCGCGCCAGTCGATAAACGTCGGTTCCTGTTCCATGGAGCTGAATTCCTGAATATAGCTGTTTTCGTCAATGACGCGGAAAAGGCCCGAACGTTCCAGATCTGCAACAATAACACTGCGAATCTTACCGGCATATTGACCAACCCAGAAGCCTTCGTGAATCATTTCGGGAATGGCAATCGGCATCGGGTCGCGCATGGCGCCGTTTACGTCGATTTCGAGTTCGGCACGAGCCGGAAAAGCCGTCAGAAGGCCGAGAAGAAGAGTGAGAATATACTTAAATTTCATATTTTTACCTTATCAAAAAAGCGAATCATACAGTTAGGAAAAATTGTAGCGAAAGATTCTTAATAATCAATTAGCATTTGACAGATTAAATCTTTGCTTTAGAGTGATTTTCAGGAGAAAAATATGGATATTAAAGAATTTAAATCAAGCCTGAAAGCCTATAAGGCGGTGTTGGGTTTCGATTATGGCGACAAACGCCTCGGCACGGCGGTGTCCGACCTGTTGTTGATGGTGGCGACGCCTTATAAAACCATTTTCCGCCAGAACCAGAAAACCGATATGGAAGAAATCAAAAAAATTATCGCGGAAAAGGAAGTCGGCGGCATCGTATACGGCCTGCCACTGCAAATGAACGGCGAAGAAGGCGAGACCGCGGCCAAAGTTCGGGCCTTTGCCGAAACGGTCTATAATCATACGCATCTGCCCTATGCCTTTTGGGACGAACGTCTCTCTTCCGCCGCCATGGAAAACTTTCTGATTAAAGAAGTGGACATGAACCGCAAACGCCGCAAAGAAGTGCTTGACGCTTCGGCGGCGGGGTACATTCTTCAAGGTTTTCTTGATGCCCTAAACCGCGTATAAATGCTATTTTCGCGTTATAAATTTTGATAGCTGTAGGCGACAGCCTTGAGCGTTTTCAGAAATTTTTCGCCTTGCAGCAGTGTTGTGTCGCCTTGCGGATAGACGTTCTCTACCAGGTGATGTACATCCGTATCGGCAGAGACCTCTTCCGGCAGAAAGCGGCGGCGGAAAGCGTAAGCCGAGGCAATGATTTTTTCCCGGTCTCTGGTGTCATAGCCGATGGATGCCAGCAGCCGGACGACATCGTTTTCGGGCATTTTTTCGGCGTTGCGCGGCTGATACCACAGGCCGATGCCTTCTTTGGCCAGCCGTTTCCACGGAAAACATTTTCCAGGGTCCGGCTTGCGTTCGGGCGCAATGTCCGAGTGAGCGACAATGTTTTGCGGTTTGAGGTTGTATTTGCGAATCAGCTTGCGGCAGAAAGGTATCAGTTTTTCAATCTGAACTTCACTGAAAGGGGTTTGTCCCAAGCTCGGCGAACAGATTTCGATGCCGATAGAGTGAGAATTCAAATCAGTATCGTTTCCCTGCCAGAAGGCAACGCCGGCATGCCAGGCGCGTTTGTCTTCGGCAACGCAGCGACACAAGGAACCGTCCAAGCCAAGAATGTAGTGGCAGCTCAGTTCCAGTTTGTCCAGACAAGCGGCGGCTTCTTCACAGGAACCGTGTGCAGTTGCGTGCAAAACCAGCATATCAACCGGCGTGCGGCGTTCGTTAAAATGCGGGAGCAATATTTCTTGCATGGCAATATTCCTTTAGAATTTCCTGTTGGCGCTGCAGCGATATTTTGTGGGTTTGGCGGTAGTTCTGCCAGATGTAGCGGCTGAAATCCGTCCAGGCCTGAAAATCGGGCAGAACTTTTTCAATGCCCGGGAAACGGCGGCTGTTGTAGTAAAGATCAAAGAAACGCGCCGTCCTTTTGACACTCTGGAGCTCTTCATAGCTCATGTCTTTGTTTTGCATAATTTCGTAGGGCGGGTGTTTGGAATATATCATCTGAAATTCTTCGTCGTGTCGTTTTATCGGGGCGCCGCGCAGTTTTTTCAGTATGCCGATTTGCAGTTCGTGCGGGCGGACGGCATAGAGTTTGTTAAAATCTTCTTCAAAGGTTCGATAAGTCGAATGGGGAAGTCCTGCCACCAGGTCAGCGTGAATTTCCGCACCGGTCCGTTCAATAATAAAGCGCAGGTTCTCCAGTGTCTTTTGTTCGTCCTGACGGCGGGAAATTGCTGTCAGCGAAGGCGGGTAAAAACTTTGCACGCCGGCTTCCAAATGCAGTCCTCCGTTCGGAAAGTTTTTGATTTCTTCCAGCATTTCGGCACTGAGGCGGTCGGGAAAAATTTCAAAATGCAGAACCATGCCGTCATGCCAGTCGGCTTTGAAAAAATGCAAAATTTTTTTTATGTTGGCCAGTTTGAGATTGAAGGTCCGGTCGACAAATTTGAACTGCCGGACGCCGCGGCTGATGAGTGTTTTCATTTCGGTCAAAAACAAATCAAGGTCAAATTCGCGGACGCCTTTGGAAACGGAAGACAGGCAAAATTCACAGGTGAACGGGCAGCCGCGGGTAGCTTCGACATAAATCAGCCGGTTTTGAATGTCTTCATTGCTGTAGAGGTAATAAGGCATTTTAATCTGCGTCAGGTCGCAGACCGGTTCGTTGATGATTTTGTTTGCAGGCAGAGTTCCGGCAGCATAGCTTTTAGCCAGATGATACCAGGCCAGCTCACCTTCACCCTCAATAAGATAGTCGCAGCAGGGCAGAAAGGCTTCGTTTTCGTAAGAGACTTCGGGGCCGCCCAAAACCAGCAGGGTGTTTGGCAGAATGTTTTTGATAATTTCGCAGACTTTGAGAATGTCCTCAATATTCCATATGTAGCAGCCGAAGCCGACAATATCCGGTTTTTTGCCGATGATTTCTTCTGCAATGTCGGTTAAGGCAGCATCTTTGGAATATTCCAGAATCTCCGCGTCTTTTTCATATTCGCGGAGATTGGCCTTGAGATAACGCAGGCCGAACGAGGTGTGAGAATAACGGGCATTGATGGTGGCGAGAATTATTTTCAATTATCGGACTTTCGGGAACAAAAATGTGCAATTGAAAAAAATCATGCGGCTTTCCGGCTTTTCATGATGCTTTGGTAAGCATTGTTGATTTCGGCCATCTTGAGCGTGCATTTTTCGACTTCTTCGGCGCTGGCGCCGTTGGCCTGTACACGGTCGGGGTGGTAGATGTTGATGAGCTCTTTCCAGCGAGCCTTGATTTCACAGTCGCTGGCGTTGCAGAAAATTCCGAGAACTTCGTAAAAGTCCTTGACGTTGGAGGAAGTTGAGGTTTTAGGTTCGAAAGACTGTTTAATAACGTCGAAATTGCCTGCGGGAAGTTCAATGACACGGCTGATGCTTTCCAGCAATTCAAGTTCGCGGCAGCTGTACATTCCGTCGGCCAGTGCCATTTTGAACAGGTTTTCCATGACGCTTTCCTTGAGGTCCAGATCGCCCCGGGTCAACCGGCGGATTTGTCTGGCATAGCTTTCCCAGCCCTGAACGGAGGTTTTGGCTTTGTTGAATATTTTGGAAACCTTGTGGTTTTCGTTGGCGGGAATGTCAAAGAGCTGTTTGAAAACGCGGATTTCGTTTTCGCTGACCTGGCCGTCGGCTTTGGCGATTTTGGCGCTTAAACCGGCCATGGACTGTACCATGGAAGTGTGACGGGCGGAAAACGAGTTCAGCATAATTTTGAAAGGGTTGGTTTTGAACCACAGCATTTTGAAAAAGGAGAGCTGCGGACGGAACTGTTTTTCCGAACGATAACAGTCGGCAAAAAAGCCCAAAATTATTCCGACAAAGAGCAAAATACGGCTTTGAAGGCTGAAACCGACGATGCCGCCGAAGATTTTGCCAAGGTTGCGGTTGAAGAAATCGTCCAAACCGGAACGGAAAGCCCGGGCATGACGCGAATCGGGCGTATCAAATACAAAATGTCCGACGATAAAGAACAGCAGAAAGCCGTGAAATCCGAACAAAATGCTGCCGAAAACGGTTCCCCAGATCTTGCCCCAGAAATTGCCGTCGATGCGGTTGTAATAGCGATAAAACTTATAAGGCAACATGAGCCGGATATTATCGTCAATAATGCTCAGCTGTTTTTCGAGAATTTTTATGAGTTTGGTCCGGTCTATTAAAATATGACCCAAAAACAGTCCCCAAAAGAGACCGGCGGCACCAAAGAAGCGAAGCCCCAAAAGTGCCAGCGTAAATTTGCCTAAAGGTGACATATAACCTTGCTAAGTTGTTAAAACAATGTAAGCAACATAGCACAAAAATATAAAAAGATAAAGACCTATTATAGTTTTATGGTTGATAAATGAGCCGGAAAGTCTTTGGGCGAGGATACGAGCTTTCGATGTGTGTTGCGCCGAAAGCTGAAATATTCCGCTTCGGCGGTATAGGTGTCGATGCCCGATGCAGTGATATTTTGCAGGCCGCATTTTTTGAGTTTGTCAACCACAAATCCCTCCAGGTCAAACTGGAAATGTTGTTCGTCCCTGCCGGGAACAAAATAACGGGCGTTTTGCGGATCCGTGTCTAAAAATTCCTGATACATATCGGTTCCGGTTTCAAAAGAGGGCTGTTGCAGGCAGGGGCCGACCGCCGCGGAAATATGCGCGGTTGCTGCGCCGTGTTCCAGCATTGTTTCAAGCGTGTTTTCAACAATGCCGCGGAGCGCACCGCGCCAGCCGGCATGGGCGGCACCGACGATGCTGTTTTCTGCATCCAGAAACAATACCGGCGCGCAGTCGGCGGTGCCGATGCAGAGAATGAAGTCTTTTTGGCCGGTGACGATCCCGTCCGCGGTGATTTGGTTTTGCGAAAGGCGATCCGTGAATTCGGCACGGCCGGAAACGCCTTGATTGATCAGCAGCAGATTGGAACGCGCAAGGCCGTAATAACCGGCAATGATGTCGAGATTGCGCAAGACAGAATCGTGATTGTCATTGCTTTTGCCGTTGATGTTCAAACTGTCGTACAATCCTTGAGACACGCCGCCCCGGCGGCCGAAGAAACAATGTTGCGCACGCGGGAGGTTGGGAGCGAAATAACTCATAGGAACGACTTTCCGTATTCAAACGGCATTAAGCCGAAGTAATGGGCGATGGTTTGGCCGATGTCGGCAAAGGTTGAGCTTTCTCCGGCAAAACGGGACTGTATCTTTTTGCCGAACAGCAGCATCGGCACCTGCTCGCGGGTGTGGTCGGTGCCTTTATAGGTCGGGTCGTTGCCGTGGTCGGCGGTGATGAAAACGATGTCATCGTCACGCAACAGCGGCAAGATGTCCGGCAACCGGGTGTCAAAATATTCCAGTCCGTCCGCGTAGCCTTTGACGTTGCGGCGGTGTCCCCACAGCATGTCAAAGTCGACGAAGTTGGTGAAGATGACGGTGTTTTCGGGCGAGGTCATCATTTCTTCCAGCGTAACGTCCCAGAGTTCTTCCAGGCCGCTGGCGTGCAGAGCCTTGGTGATGCCCTGTCCGGCATAGATGTCGTTGATTTTGCCGATGGCAATGACGTTGCCGCCGGAGATTTTCATCTTGTCCAGCACAGTCGGGGCAAAGGGCAGGACCGAATAGTCGTGCCGGTTGGCGGTGCGGGTAAAACTTCCCGCTTTTTCGCCGACAAACGGGCGGGCAATGATGCGGGCGATGTTATAGGGTTTGACCTTTTGGTAGGCCACTTCGCAGAGTTTGTAAAGGCGCTCCAGACCGAAGTGTTCTTCGTGGGCCGCAATTTGAATGTTGCTGTCGGCGGAAGTGTAGAAAATAGGCTTGCCGGTTTTGATGTGTTCTTCTCCGAGCTGTTGGATGATTTCGGTGCCGGAAGCGGCAATGTTTCCGAGAATGCCCTCGATTTTGCCCTCACGGCAGATGTCGGCAATCAGCGAATCCGGAAAGGAAGGGTAGTCGGGTTTGAAATAGCCCCAGTCTTTCAATACCGGAACACCCGCCATTTCCCAGTGGCCGGAAGTGGTGTCTTTGGCAACGCTGATTTCGCTCATGTGGGCGCGGATGCAGCCCATATCCATCGGGCTTTCCGGCTGGGGGCCGATGTCGGCTTTTTGTCCGGAGGCGGCAGCGGCAACTTCGGTGAGTCCGAGGCGGTGCAGGTTGGGAATGCACAGGCCGCCGTTGGCCTTGACGATGTGGCCGAAAGTGTCGGTGCCGGCATTGTCAAATTTTTCGGCATCATGCGCGCCGCCGATACCGAAAGAATCCATCATTAAAATTATAGCTCTGCTCATGAGGTTATCCTAAAAATTGAAACTTTTAATATTTCACAGCATAAAAGACGGAATTTCCTCTGTCAAGGGCGGCTCTTGACTCTGCCGCCGTCTGTGTTAGATTGTCGTTGTTTTTTTAATTATTATGGCTCTGAATATTTTATATATAATTAACAGACATGATAATTGGAAATTTTGTAAAATAAAAAAATAACGAATTTATGGAAACAAAAGAAAATTATCGGCAATGGCTGCAATCGGACAATGCTGAAATCAGAAATTTGGCCTTTCAGGCGGCATTGATAAACAAGACGTTTTCACTGGAGGAACTTGTTTTCGGTTTTCCCGAACTGACAGAACGCAATCTGGCTTGGGTTTTGAAAATGCATCCGGAAAAATTGGGCGACTTTATTACTGACGTGAAGCGTTTGAAATTTATTCCGGTCAAAGTGGTGACTGAAATTGTCGGGCTGCTGAGTTTTTATCTGGCGGACAGCAATATTAATTTTGACGAGGCGGTAAGCCTTGTCGACGCCTATGAACCGTCGGCAGACGAAGCCGGGGAGCTGGTGACGTGCATGCTGATCTGCATGCACCGCGAAAACCGCTGGCAGGCGATTGCCATGCGCAAGGCTCGGAAAGTCAATGCGACGATTGAAAAGCCGCTGTTGGCCTATCTTGAGAGATTTGGATGTCCGAAAGCAAATCATTTGGTGGTTTTGGACGTGATTGTCGATACGGTCGATTATTCGCTCAAAGCTAAAATCGTCAACGTTTTGCTGCAGAAATACGGCCAGAATGATGAAATTGTTGAGGTTGTCATTTCTTATCTGGAGGAATATTGGTCCGGATTGCCGGCTTTTATGTTTTGTCTGACCGGATGGCTGAAAAACACGAGTGTGCCGCTGCTGCAGCGCAAAAAGATCATCGACTGCCTGTTTATTATTTTGACCGACAAGCGCCCGGAAATGCCGCATTACCTGCGCCAGAGATTTTTTGAGGAGCTGGACGCATGGCTGCTTTATGATTTTGATTCCGGTTGCCAAAAGTTGGAGGCATATTTGGAAAGCTTTCCCGGTGACAGAATGAAAGTTTTGCGTTTGTATGACCGGGTTGTACGTCAGTATTGCGGAAAAGAAGGCTGGTTTGGCGCGGCCGGCCGGCCGATGTTTGAATGGGAGGCAAAACTGGTTTCGCTTATCCTTGATGACGACTGCTATGCCAAGGCTGTGCGGCGTCATGGTTCCAAGGAAGAACAAGCGTTATTTTATGCCGAACTGCTGAAGGGTGCTGCATCTGACAATCCCGAATATTCTTCAAAGGCACAAAAATTCCTCGCCATGATGGAGGAAACGTCTTATCTGACGGGAAGCGTTACGGCGTTTTTGCCGTTGTTGGGCGATGTCCTGCAAAAAAACAGAAAATTGAAGGCTTATGTTAACAGTTTTGTTGATTTGCTGCTGGCAAGGGAGCATCCGCTGAACGCTGTTGCGGTTATTGACTTGAAAGCCGTTGATGACTTTTGTTCTCGTTATGAACTGAAGGCCGGCAATTTTTATGAGAAATACGCCGCGCCTTTGACAGAGATGTGGGAAAAACAGAACGAGGAGGAACGAATTATTCGTTTTCTGAAGGAGCAGCTTTCCTTTTAGAACAGTTGTCATGTAAAAAAACGCTTGAGCTTGCGGTTCAGGCGTTTTTTTTTACATTTAAGAGATTTTTTCGACAATCGGCGAGGCAATTTCCGGTTTGGTTTCCGATATTTTGATGCAAGATTTCAACTCTGCAGCGGTTCTGGCATAGTCATCGTCGGTTTGGGCATGTATAAAGCAAAGCGGATGTTCCGCGTCTGCATAATCGCCGATTTGGCAGAAATCGGTATAGCCTGCGGCATAATCCAATGTTTGGTCGGAGCGGGTGCGGCCGCCTTTGAGGCCGATGAGAGACAGGCCAATGTTGCGGGTTTCCATGGCGCTGACATATCCCGGCCGATCGGCAAAAAGCGGACGGATTATTTTGGCCCGGGGCAGGTAAGTCTCCGGTTTTTCGGTGAAATCGGCCGGACCGCCCAGAGCAGATACCATCCGGGCAAAGATTTCCAAAGCTTTGCCCGACGACAGAGCCTGCTCAAGTTTGTTTCGGGCTTCTTCGGGGGCGGAGACCAGCCCGGCAGAAATCAGCAATTCGCCGCAGAGTTCCATGGTTACCCGGTGCAGGCGAGGATCAACATTGCGGCCTTTGAGATATTCTACCGCTTCATAAACTTCAACGGCATTGCCCACGGTTTGTCCGAGAACCTGATTCATGTCGGTTAGAATCGCGCTGGTTTGGGTTCCGGCTCCGTTGGCAACGCTCACAATTGAGCGGGCCAGCCGCTGCGCGTCTTCCAGATTGTCCATGAAAGCGCCGTTGCCGCATTTCAGATCCATGACCAGATAGTCAAGTCCGGCAGCCAGTTTTTTGGAGAGAATCGAAGCCGTTATCAGTTCAACGGATTCAACCGTGCCGCATACATCGCGGATGGCATAAATCTTTTTGTCGGCCGGTGCCAGATTGCCGGTTTGCCCAATAATCGCACAGCCGACATCTTTGACGGTCCGGCGGAAAAGATCATTGTCGGGCATGGTTTTGTAGCCGGGAATGGAATCGAACTTGTCAAGCGTGCCTCCAGTGTGTCCGAGACCGCGTCCGGAAATCATCGGGACATAGCCGCCACAAGCCGCAATCATCGGCGCCAGCATGAGGCTGACTTTGTCTCCGACGCCGCCGGAAGAGTGTTTGTCGACAATCGGGCCGTTAATGTTTTTCCATTGCAAAACATCTCCGGAATCGCGCATAGCCAGCGTCAGGGCAACGGTTTCTCCGGTATCAAGGCCGTTTAGAAAGATCGCCATGGTCAGCGCCGCGGTCTGGGCGTCCATAATCTCGCCGGAGGTGACGCCTTTGATGAAGAAGTCTATTTCCTCTTTGGAGAGAGGCTGACGGGAGCGTTTTTTGCGAATGATTTCCTGCGGAAGCATAGTTAATATCCTCTTCTGACGGTTGCAATTAAGTTGTCCAACAGCGAACTGGCGCCGATGCGCATATTGGCGGGGCTGACCCATTTGTAGCCCATGATTGAGGTTGCCAAAACCAGATATTTTTTTGCATCGTCTATGGTGCGGATGCCGCCGCTGGCTTTGAAGCCGACGTTGGCGGTGCTTTGACTGATGGTTTCCAAAATGGCATTGGCGGCTTCCGGCGTTGCCGAAACTTTGGTTTTGCCGGTTGATGTTTTGATGAAATCCGCTCCGTTCTCAATGCAGATGCGCGAAGCTTCGGCAATTTTGGCGGCGTTTTGAATTTCTCCGGTTTCCAAAATGATTTTCAACGCGCGTCCTTCGCAAAGCTCACGGGAAGTCTGTACGAAGTTTTCGCAGGCTTTGACGTTTTTGTTTAAGAATTCCCGGTAGGGAAAAACAGCGTCAATTTCATTGGCTCCGCTTTCCAGCGCCGCACAGATTTCTTTTTTAAGTTTGCCCAGATTGTTTTCTCCGTTCGGAAAATTGACGACCGTCGCGACTTTGATTTCACTGCCGGCGGTCAGCTCTTTGGCCTGGGCAACAAATTTGGGCCAGACACAGACGGCGGCGACATTGCCGTAAGGCGTGCGCGCTTTGCGGCAAAGCTCGTCGACGGTATATTCGCTGTCGTCGGCGTTGAGTGAGGTCAGGTCCAGCAGGCGAATAAGCGTGTGTGCGGCAATAACGTCATCCATTTCAGTTCTCCCGAATGAAGGTTTTGACCAATGAAGTGAGCTTTTGTGCGGCATTGGCGGCTTGCGCCAGCGTTTCCTTATGCGACTGGGCGCCAGGACTCATGCCGGTTCCGAAATTGGTAATGACGGAAAAGCCGAGCACTTTGATGCCGGAATGTGCCGCGCAGATGACTTCGGGAACAGTAGACATACCGACGGCGTCGGCGCCCAGAATGCGGAAAGCTTTGATTTCGGCGGCGGTTTCAAAGTTAGGGCCGAGTACCATGAGATAAACGCCTTCAAAAAGGGGTATGCCGAGCGCTTCGGCAATTTGTCTGGCTTTGGCGCGGTATTCCGGCGTATAGGCCTCGGAAACGTCAGGAAAGCGCGGTCCGTAGCGCTCGTCGTTTGAGCCGATCAGCGGATTGCGGCCGCTGAAGTTGATGTGGTCCTTTATCAACATAATCGAACCCGGCGGCATATCATAATCCAGAGAGCCGGCGGCATTGGTGACGATTAAGTTCTTGATGCCGAGGCTTTGAAATACCTTGATTATCAAGTTAATGCCGCGTGGGTCATGCCCTTCATACAAATGGATGCGTCCCTGCATGCACAGAATGTCACGGCCTTCAAGCCGGCCGGCAATCAGACAACCTTTGTGACCGGCGACGGTACTTTGGGGAAATCCCGGAATGTTTTGATAGGGAATAATGACAGAATCGGAGATTTCATCGCCGAGAGCTCCAAGTCCGCTGCCCAAAATGACGGCGGTCTCCGGGTGTCTGGAACCTATTTGCATACGAATGTATTCTGCAGCTGTTTCAATCATTTTTTAAATCCTCGTTGTTAAAGGCAAAGGGAAGAAGGTCTTTAACGGTCAGTGTTTGGCGGATGTTTTTCGTGTCTGCCAGCAGAATCTCGGTGTGCTCCGACGAGAACTCCTTAATGCGTTGCAAGCACGCGCCGCAGGGGGTGATGAGCTCAGGGGAATCGGCCGTGATCAGAATGCGGCGGATGAGTTTTTCTCCGGCGGCAACCATGGCAGCGATGGCGCCGGCTTCGGCGCAGGTGCCGACCGGGTAGGATACGTTTTCGACGTTACAGCCGGCATACAGGCGTCCGCTGCCGCTTTCGACCGCGGCGCCGACGGCAAAACGCGAATACGGGACATAGGCGTTTTTCCGAGCCTGAAGCGCCAGTGCAAAAAGCTGATTTTCTACGGGAGTTTTGTTCATGCGGATATTTTTCACCATTTAAAAAATTTATTAATTAGTTTAGATTATAGTTAACTATTATATGTATAGTAAAGAATGTTTTATTTTTTCTTAAACCCAGGGCAGGAGAATTTCGGTGAAACAGTTTTGGCTCGGTATGACTTCAAAAATCACGGAAATGCGTGACAAGCTGAAAGGCAAGATGCAAAAAAAACATCCGGAAACGTCTGAAAACGGTTTGGAAAATTCCGAGGCGGACTTTAATGCGGAAAGCGACGTTTATCAGGCGGACGGCGCCGTCCGGACGCCGCGGAAGAAGGAATTTCGCCCGCGGATGCCGGGTGTGGTGTCCGCATCTTCGCTGGAAGAAGATGAGACACTGGCCGCTCCGGGAGAGATTGCCGATCCGTCCGCGCTGGATGAAGGTCTGGCCGCCGAACCGCAGATATCTGCCCCCCGCAAACCGTTCAATTTTAAAAAATTTATCATTGTCTTGCTGCTGTTGGTTATTTTCGGTGGTGTCGGCGGCGTTTTTTATTATATTTCCAATATCGACTGGAATCAGCATAAAGACAAGATTGCCGCTCAGTTTTCTGAGATTACGGGCAAAAAGATTGTCTTCAGCGGGCCGGTGCATCTTACGCTGCTGCCATCTGCCAATCTGACTGCCGAAGACGTAAAAATCTTTAATCCCGACGATACGGGCGGAGAACCGCTGGCGCGTATTAAATCGTTGGTGGCGGATCTGAATGTGGCAGCGCTGGTCAAAGGTGATTTTGACGTAAAAATGATGTCGCTGGTCGAGCCGGATATACGTTTTGAAATGGACGAAAACGGAAAACTCAACTGGGCATCGCCCCTGAGCGATGCCCAGAAGTCCAAAATGGAAAATATTCAGCTTGTTTTGGACAGCGTAATGATTAAGAATGCCAAACTTTCTTATGTCGATGCGGTTCGGGATATCAACCTGCGGGTTGATAATCTGAATGCAGAGGTTATTGCTCAGAGCATTTTCGGCCCTTATCGTATTGAAGGCACTTATGTGAAGGATAACAATCCCGAGGGGTTTGCCTTTTCAATCGGTAAGCTTTCTAGCGGGTTGGCCACAACGCTCAATCTGGTGGTCAACCAGCCGACCACGGAAACCTTTGTGCGGTTTGACGGGGCGGTCATGGCCCAGAACAACGCCGTTAACGGCAATTTGATTTTCGAATCCAAAAAGCTGATGAATTTCATCAATTCCAATTTTAACGACTTTAAGTTGGACAAGGAATACGACTATCCGCTGGCTGTCAGTCTGGAAATCAAAACCAACAAAACCAAAATCGACTTTACCAGTTTTGTGGTCAAGTACGGGGAAACGGCAGGCGCCGGCAATCTTCTGATTCCGCTGTCTGACGAACAGGCCGGGGGAAGCGGGGAAGGCGAAAGCCGTCCGAAAGTGGAACTGGCTTTTAACTTTACCGAACTGAATATGGATCCGGTAGTGGCATTGATGAAAAAACTGTTTGCACGTTTCAACGTGGATGAGGCCAATTACAATCCGGAATGGAATTTTGATTTGCTGGCCGATGTTAAGTCGATTAAGACCAGATACCGCGATCAGCTGATCAAAGAATTTAAGCTCAGTTTTGACATGATTGACAATAATATCAACATCAGGGAACTCAGCGCAGTTTTGCCGGGAGATACGGCCGTGGATGTCAAGGGAGATATTTATTCCGACCTCGGGCATCTGAGCTACAAGCTTGATACGTCTCTGAAGTCGGATGAGTTTTTGCAGACACTCAAGTGGCTTGACCTCAAGCCGGAACTGAATTCGGAAACGGCTTTACGGCGGATTTCCGCAACGGCGGTTTGGGGCGGAAATTTCCAGAAAATCGGAATAAATCCTTTGGAACTCAGTATTGATAAAAGTTCGCTGAAAGGGGAAGTAGGAATCATTAACGCCGAGCGTCCGGCTTTGTTTGTAAATGTTTCCGGCGATATGATCAACTTTGACAACTATCTGCTGCCGATGCCTAAAGATGTTGCCGCCGGCGATTTTGAGACAAGGATGAATTACCGGATGCAGAAGCTTGGTTTTCTGAAGGGTTTTGATGCGGATTTGCGGCTGAATCTGGATTTGGGCATTTATGAAAGCATGCCGTTTGAAAATGTGAAACTGATTGCCGATCTTAAAAACGGGGTATTGGACATAAAGGATTTGAGCATTGCTGCCGCTGCGAATGCCGCCTTTGATTTTAAGGGCGAAATTAAAGGATTTGGAGAGAATTTTGCCTTTGAAAATCTGAAGTATGACGTTGAGACAAAAGATTTTTCTTCGTTTTTGAGCAAATTAGACATTAAAGCGCCGGATGTGGATTTGAAAACGCTGAAAACTTTTAGCAGCAAAGGGATTGCAACCGGATCTCCGAGCCGTTTCGCCGTTAAGGCCATTTCCAAACTGGAGAACATAGGCTTTAATTTTGGCGGACAGGCAGCTAAAAAAGAGGGGCAGCTTATTTATAGCGGCGATTTGGAAGTTCGAAGTCCCGACTTTGTCAAAATGTTGAACGCTTTTAATGTGAAATATGAACCGAAGGCGTTTTCTCTGGGACAGTTCAGCCTTAAGACCAAATTTGCGGGGAGTGTAGATCAGTTCAGCGCCAAGCCGGCCGAAATCAACGTCGGGCCGAACAATTTCAACGGCAGCATAGATTATGACGCGACCCAGCCGCGTAAGAAAATAAGCGCGGATATGGAAATAAACCGTTTTGAACTGGACAAGTTCTTTTATAACGACGCATTGGTGCAAAGTACGCAGAATGTCGTGCTGCAACCTCAGGGGGCTAGGCAGCAGGCGGAAATGTGGCGGAAGCCGGTTTTTGACAAAACCAAACTTAATTATGCCTTTTATGAAACTTTTGATTTTGACGGAAAATTTAAAATCAATCGTCTCAGTTATGCCGATTATACGTTTGATTTTGCAACGTTTGGTTTGTCGCTGGCGCATTCTCAGGCCAAGCTTGAAGATTTTCAGGCCGATTTTCGCGGGGGCAAGATTATGGCCGGGGGTGAATGGAATATGGTGCCGGACAACCCGACAATTCAGGGGAATATCGCGCTGCAACAGTATAAGCCGGAAGCGTCGGCACTGAGCGGAAGCAAATACGGGTTTTCCGGCGGCGAGCTGGAAGCTAAAATCAATTTTGAAGCGCCGGCGGCTTCGTTCGACGAGATGTATTCGCATCTGAACGCAAGTTTGGCTCTGAATTATAAAAATGTACGCTTTGAAGGTTGGAGCATCGGTGAAATATATCAGGATATTTTGGTCAGGCAGACTTCTGACGGGTTGACCAAAATGATTAAAGACAATTTGCAAAAGGGCAGCGAGCAGTTTGAAAACATCCGGGGAATTGCCGATGTTAAGGACGGTAAATATACTTTATATGAAATGCAAATGCAGAACGGCGCTTTTATCGTGACGGTATCCGGCAGCGGCGATATCAACAACTGGGATACGGATACGGAGTTTACGGTTAAGTTCAGGAATCCGGATTATCTGCCCGAATTTAAATACAGATTTTCCGAATCCCTGTCAGCGCCGGTTTTGAGTGTCGATGCGGAGGCGTTAGCCGCTATGTATAATAAACGGCAAGCCGAAATCGAGGCGCAAAACGAAGCGGCGGCAAAAGCCGCCCGCGACCGGCTTGTTCAAATGATGAACGATGAACTGCAAAAGGTTAAAGCGACGGAGAGCGAACTGCACAACGTTATCCGCAGCGAAATAGAAAGCAGGGCAGCCGGAGCTGAGGATCCGGAAGCGGTTGAAGCTTATAAGCAGTTGGCAGAACAGGTCAAAAATCTGGAAGCCGAAACGGCGGAGTTGCAGCTGAAGGGTAAAACGCCGAATTTTGAAGAGGCTTTGGTGCAGGAAATTGCCGCGGTGAATGATAAAATCAAGTCTGAAGGCCAAAAAATCAGAAAAGCCGTGAATGATAACCATATTAAGAATCTGCGTTTTGTCATTAACAAATATTACGCCAATATTATCGGGCGCAACAACGAAGCCAAAAAGATTGCCGCCGATTACCGGACCGGATATGCGGATCTGACCAAAAGGCTGAGCCGGATTGAAACGACCTATCGCCTGGTGGAAGACAAAAACATCAAGCGCCTGCGCAATAAAATAGAGGGCAATCTGCTGGCATTGGACAATATGGCAAGCCGGGTGCAGAACGATATGGTTCGGCTGCAGGGCAGCAGCGACATTGCCGAGCTTGAAAAATATGCGGGCGAAATAAAAATCACCGATTTGGACAGCGAGAAATATGTTCCGTCGATTCAGGCAGGAATCGATGAACTGGTAACCTATGCCGACGGGAGAATCAAGCTGGAAGAAAACCTTTACCGCAAAAAGAAAGAGCAGGAAGAAATCAGGCGCAAGCTGGAAGAAAACACCGGAACCATTTCGGTTAAGGATACCGGCGTAAGCAAAACGGTGGTCCGTGATATTGAAGAAATCGAAAAATCGGAACAGGCCGTAGACAATAAAAACGTTAAGGTGCTTGATTTTTCCGACGAAGAGAAGAAGACGGAAGCTAACAAGGTTATTAATGCCGACAAACCGCAAGCGGCTTCCGGCGGAGTTGTTAAGAAAGGCGGCGGGATTGTGGTCAAACCCAGCGGAACGATATCGAAAGCCTCCGGTGTTATTATCAAGAAATAGGACTTGTTTAGAGCGTTTTTGGTGTTATATTGACAGGTATTATATAACTATTGTCTTACAGGAGCCGGTTATGACCAGAAATCCCGAAGTATGCATTCTTCCCGTGGCAGGGCTGTCCACGCGCAATCTTCCTTCAACCAAAGTCCTGCACAAAGGCTTTCTGACGCTGCACGGCAAGCCCATCATCCAGTATGCGGTTGATGCCTGCGCCGAAATCGGCGTTAAGGAAATTGTGTTCATTTACAGCACGGAATCAAGCAAAGAGCTTTTTGAGAAGTATTTTTCGCCGTATCCGTGGTTGGAAAATCATCTGAAAGAAAAAGGGCGGTTGGATCTTTTGAAAACCGTGCAGGATATTATTCCCGCCGGGATGAAGTTTTCGTTTGCCGAGCAGAAAAGGCCTTTGGGAAACGGTCATGCGGTGCTGATGGCAAAAGAACTGGTCGGCGACAGGGATTTTATCGTGATGTGGCCCGACGATGTTTATATTGCCGCCCGGGGAGGGCAGGGCGTTTTGAAACAACTGCTTGAGGTTTATCGGGAAGAAGGCGGCATGGTTGAAAACATTATAGAATATCCGCGCGAGCAGATGGTTCGTTACGGTGCATTGGTCGGTGCTGTGCGGGACGGAAAAAAAGTTCATGCCACAGGGTTGGTCGAAAAGCCGGCTTTGGAGAATGTGCCTTCTAATTATGCAAGCATGGGGCCTTATATTTTGCCGAATGAAATTATGAACATTTTGCCGGAGGTTCGCAACGGGGGCAACGGTGAAATCAACCTGACGGATGCCATGGAACTGGCGGCGCAGAGGGGCATGAAGCTGACCGGCGTGTTGTGTGACGCAATGCGTCTGGATTGCGGAACCAATCAGGAGCTGGAAAAGGCTAATCTGAAGCTGTGTCTGCTCAAAGATCCTGAACTCAGAGAATATTGCCGGGAAATACTTCGCTCGCTTTAAGGTGCGGAAATTTTGAAAAGACACTTGGACAAGTGTCTTTTTTTATACACATTTAAGGATGGATTATTGCATAATGGGCTTATCTTCCGTATAACTTATGGTAAGTTCAAGGAGAAGTGTATTTATGTTTTTTTCAAAATTTGAGCGTCTGGTCGGACGCCGTTATCTGAAGGCCAAACGCCGCGAGGGCTTCATTTCGGTAATTACGGGTTTTGCCTTTACCGGAATTGCGCTGGGCGTGGCGACGCTGATTATCGTCATGTCGGTCATGAACGGTTTCCGTCAGGAGCTTTTGTCTCGCATTTTGGGTATTAACGGCCATATCGGCATTATGTCGCCGTCGGGATATCCTTTTAACAATTATAAGCAGGCCGTGACCGATATTGCAGAGTTTGAGCATGTGAAACAGGTGGTGCCAATGATCGAAAACCAGCTGTTGGTTTCAGCCGGCAAGGCAGCCGAAGGAGCCATGGTTCGGGGAATTGAAAAAGACGATCTGCTGAAAAAAGAAGTATTGAGAAATGCGGTGGCCGGCGTAAATATGGACGAGTTTGCCGGCAACAACGTGATTATAGGGTATCGTCTGGCGCAAAAAATGGGCGTTATTCCCGGGGACGAAATTACGCTTATTTCTCCGAACGGTAAAGTGACGGCTTTCGGGACGGTGCCAAGGATGAAAGCCTATCGGGTGATCGGGACCTTTGATGCCGGTATGTTCGAATATGATTCCGGTTTTATCTTTATGCCGTTGGAAGCCGCGCAAACATACTTTGGTATGAAAGGCGGCGTTTCGCATATTGACGTGACGCTGGAAGATTCAAAATGGCTGAAGCCGGTGCGGAAAGCCATTGAGGAAAGCGTCGGCCCCGGTGCTTACGTTTATGACTGGCAGCAGTCAAATTCCGCGTTTTTCAATGCGATTGCGGTTGAACGCAACGTGATGTTTCTGATTTTGACAATGATTATTCTGGTCGCCGCTTTCAATATCATTACCGGGCTGATTATGCTGGTGAAGGACAAAGGCCGCGACATTGCGGTGCTGCGGACTATGGGGGCGACCAAGGGGATGATTATGCGTATTTTCTTTTTGGACGGGGCTTTTATCGGCGTGGTCGGAACTTCTATCGGGCTGGCTCTGGGACTTTTGTTCTGCCACAATATTGAAAATGTGCGGCAGTTTTTGCAGACGCTGACCGGCCGGGATTTGTTTTCGGCGGAAATTTATTTTCTGTCGCAGCTGCCGGCCAAGGTTGATTATACAGAGGTGGCGGTGGTGGTCGGAATTTCACTGCTGCTGTCTTTTTTAGCCACGATTTATCCGGCATACCGGGCGGCCAAGTTTGATCCGGTGGAGGCTTTGCGTTATGAGTAAAAATGAAATTACCCCCACTTTGGAACTGAAAAAAGTGGTTAAAAACTTTAAACAGGGCGGCCAGAAGCTTGAGGTTCTGCGCGGTGTGGATTTGGATATTATGCCGGGTGAGGTTGTAGCCTTAATCGGGCCTTCGGGTTCGGGAAAGTCGACCATGCTGCAGATTGCGGGGCTGCTTGACAGACCCAGCGGCGGAAACCTTTATCTTGACGGGCAGAATTGCAGCAAACTCGGTGATGCGATGCGCACGTCCCTGCGCCGGGATTATCTGGGGTTCGTTTACCAGTATCACAATCTGCTCGGCGATTTTGACGCAACGGAGAACGTGGTTCTGCCGCAGTTGATTGCCGGGGTGAATATAAAGGAAGCCGAAGAACGCGCCAAGTGGCTGCTGAACCGGCTGGGACTCGGAAAACGACTAAAACACCGTCCGGCGGAGCTTTCGGGCGGCGAACAACAGCGGGTGGCAATTGCGCGGGCGCTGGCCAACGCGCCGAAACTTCTGCTGGCGGACGAACCGACCGGAAATCTGGATCCAAAAACGGCGGAAATCGTATTTTCCGAACTGATTTCGATTGTTAAGGAAACGCATTTGGCGGCGTTGATTGCCACGCACAATTTTGAACTGGCCGACCGGATGGACCGTAAAGTCAAGCTGGAAGACGGCAGGCTGATAGATATGCGGGCCAGTGCGTTTGTCAGCGAGGAAAATTTTTATTGACGGCGACGGAAGCTTCCGTTCGGGCGCAAAAGACAAAATTGTGCTTGCAATCTCGGATGTTTGAGTGTATAAACATGTTGTTTAAAGAGTCTTCCGGGCGAAATGGCATGCCTGGCGGCTCATAAGAATCCAAGTAATTTTATTTGATTTGAAAGGGATTAAAATGCCAAAATTGAAAAATAAAAGTGCCGTAAAAAAACGCTTCAGCGTTACCGGCACCGGCAAACTGAAGAGAAACTTTGCCAATAAGAGACACTTGCTCTTTAACAAAGGTACCAAGATGAAAAGACAGGCTCGCGGAACCACTCTGGTAAACGAGGCTGATGTTAAAATCGTTAAACAGTTTTTACCGTATTTGTAGGAGTGAAGAAAGATGTCTCGTATTAAAAGAGGTGTAACTGCTCACGCTCGTCATAAGAAAATTTTTGCGATGGCCAAAGGTTATCGCGGCCGTTCCAAGAACGTTTTCAGAGTTGCAGTTGAAAAAGTAGAAAAAGCATTGCAATATGCATATCGTGACCGCCGCGCCAAGAAGAGAAGCTTCCGTGCATTGTGGATTCAGAGAATCAATGCGGCTACCCGTCTGAACGATATGACTTACTCTCGATTTATTTGCGGGCTCAACAAAGCCGGCATCGAACTCGACCGAAAAGTGCTTGCTGATATTGCTTTGAAAGAGCCTGCCAATTTTGCGAAACTCGTTGAGACCGCAAAATCTGCTTTGAGCAAATAGTTCTTTAACAGCAAAAAGCAAATATAATTTATACAAAGGAGTTGACTGGAGTTTTCGGTTGACTCCTTTGCATTTTAAAAACGACAAAATAGGTGGAAAAATGGAAAATATGGAAAGTCTTAAGACTGAACTGCTGGCGGAAATCAATGCTGCCGGGGATTTGAAAACTCTGGAAGAGGCCAGAGTGGCCATTACCGGCAAAAAAGGCAGACTGACGGCAATGATGAAAGATCTGGGCGCCCTTTCTATTGAAGAAAAGAAAGAAATGGGCAAGAATCTGAACATTTTGAAGGCAGAAGTGGAAAAAGCCCTGGAAATCCGCAAGGGCATATTGGAAGAAGCCGCTTTGAATGCAAGGCTGGAGAAAGAAAAAGTGGACATTACCCTGCCAATCAGACCGGAAGTTCAGGGGCGGATTCATCCGGTTTCCAAAATTTATGAGGAAGTTGTTGCCATTTTCGGGCAGATGGGGTTTTCGGTGGCCGAAGGTCCGGATATTGAAGACCAGTTCCACAATTTTAATGCGTTGAACATGCCGGCCAACCATCCGGCGCGCCAGATGCAGGACACCTTTTATATTCCCAATCCCGAAAGCGATGATTTTGACGACAGCTTCGTGGTCAGAACCCATACGTCGCCGGTACAGATACGCACGATGGAAAAACAGCAGCCTCCCATCCGCATCATAGCTCCCGGCCGGACCTATCGTTCGGACTATGACGCGACCCATACGCCGATGTTCCACCAGGTTGAGGGGTTGGTAATTGACAAGGATATTACCATGGCTCATCTCAAAGGCTGTCTGTATGATTTCGTTAAGGCGTTTTTTGAACTGGATGAAATTCCGGTTCGCTATCGTCCGTCTTATTTTCCGTTTACGGAGCCTTCGGCGGAAATGGATATCGGTTGCCTGAAGACCAAAACCGAGTTGAAAATCGGTGCCGGCGACGACTGGCTGGAGATCTTGGGCTGCGGTATGGTTCATCCGAACGTGTTGCGCGCCGGCGGAATTGATCCCGACGTTTATCAGGGATTTGCATTCGGCGTCGGCATTGACCGTCTGGCCATGTTGAAGTACGGGATTCCGGATTTGCGCACATTCTTTGAATCTGACGTGCGCTGGCTGAAACACTACGGCTTTACGCCTTTGGACGAATCCTCCATGACCGGAGGTTTGAGCAATAACGGCGGTGCGGGAAGATAGGAGAAAAGACAATGAAATTTACGTTATCATGGTTAAAAGAACATTTGGATACCGAAGCCGGCGTTAAGGAGATTGAAGAAACTCTGACTAAGATTGGCTTGGAAGTCGAAGAAGTTATCAATCCGGCCGCCGCTTTGGACGGTTTTGTCACCGCCGAGATTACCGAGTGCGAAATGCACCCGGATTCAGACCATCTGCATTTACTGAAAGTCAGCGACGGCAGTAAAGAATATCAGGTCGTGTGCGGCGCGCCGAACGCCAAAAAAGGGCTGAGGGGCATATTCTCTCCGGTCGGCGTGGTTATTCCCTGCTACGGCGAAGTTTTGAAAGTCGGAAAAATCCGCGGGGTGGAGAGTTTCGGTATGATGTGTTCGGAAAAGGAACTGTGTATCGGCGAGGACCATACCGGCATTATCGAGCTTCCGTCCGATACAAAAATCGGTGTTCCGGCGGCCGAAGTTTTGAACATAGATCCGGTTTTTGACATTTCGATTACGCCGAATCGTGCCGAGTGTCTCGGCGTGCGCGGCGTGGCTAGAGATTTGGCCGCTGCCGGACTGGGCAGGCTGAAACCCTTAAATATCCGCAAAACCACCGGTGCGTTTGAGAGCCCGGTCAAAGTTGTCAATCTGGCACAGGAAGCCTGTCCGGTATATGTCGGCCGCTATATCAGAAACGTCAACAACAAAGCCGAAACGCCGAAATGGATGAAAGACCGCCTGACGGCCATCGGTCTGCGTTCAATATCGCCGCTGGTTGACGTGACCAATTATGTCAACTATGACATGGCCCGGCCGCTGCACGTTTTTGATGCAGACAAGCTGAAAGGCAACATTACGGTCAGAATGGCTCGCAACGGCGAAAAGTTTGTTTCGCTTGAGGACAAGGAATATGCTTTGGACGACAAGTCGCTCGGTATTTGTGACGACGAGGGAATCCAGTGTCTGGGCGGTATTATGGGCGGCGCGGAAAAAGGCTGTTCCGATGAAACCAAAAACGTATTTTTGGAATGCGCGCTGTTTACGCCGGAGTGCATTTCGCGCACCGGACGCAAGTTTCAGATTGATTCTGATTCCCGTTATCGTTACGAGCGCTGGGTTGATCCTAAATCCAACGTTTCAGGGTCGGATTATGCAACGCAGCTGATTTTGGACATTTGCGGCGGCGAGGCTTCTTCGGTTGAGATTGCCGGTGCGGAACCGGAAGAAAAAAGAACAGCCTGTCTGCGTCCGGAGAGAATCAAAAGTCTGATCGGCATAGACGTCGAAAAATCGAAAATCGTTGAAATTCTGAATAACCTCGGCTTTGAAACCAGTGAAGAAAACGGGCGGATCAAGGCCGTGTCTCCGACCTGGAGAGGCGATATTGAAGGCGAACACGATCTGGTGGAAGAAATTGTACGGATGATCGGTCTGGATAAAATTCCGGCGACGTCTCTGCCGCATGACAAGTTTCCGAAGCAGACCCTGACTCCGGTTCAGCGCCGTAACGTAACGGTTAAGCATGAACTGGCCGCCAGAGGAATGTTTGAAACCGTTACTTGGAGCTTTACCGATTCAGCTGTGGCAGAGATGTTCCGCAAAAACGGCGCCGAGGCGGTTTTGCTGTCTAATCCGATTACGGCGGAACTGGATGAGATGCGTCCGTCTCTGCTGCCTAATCTTTTGCTGGGAGCCAAAAACAACATTGCCCGCGGTTATGCCAATATCTCTTTGTTTGAGGTCGGTCCCGAATTCTGTGGACGTAAACCCGGCGAGCAGAGAGTGGTTGCAGCGGGAATTCGTTCCGGACAGACATCTAAAAAACACTGGGCGGAAGAACCCAGAGCCTATGATGTTTTTGATGCTAAGGCAGACGCCGTTGCAGCGATTGCGGCAGCCAACGGGCCTTTTGAAAATGCGCAGGCTTTTGCAGACGCTCCGTCTTATTATCATCCGGGCCGCAGCGGCAGCCTGCGTCTGGGCAAGAACGTACTGGCTTATTTCGGTGAGCTTCATCCTGCGGTCTTGAAAAAATTCGGCATTAAGCAGAATGTGGCCGCGTTTGAGGTCTATCTGGATAATATTCCGGCGCCCAGAGGTAATGCAGACAAGGCCAGAAAGAAACTGGAACTATCTGCTTTTCAGCCGGTGGACAAGGATTTGGCCTTTGTGGTCGGCAAAGGCGTTAAAGCTGCGGACATTATTGCCGCGGCCAAAAACGCCGACCGCGACCATATTACGGAAGTCCGTATTTTTGACGTTTACGAAGGTGAAAATATGCCCGAAGGCAAGAAGTCGGTGGCCATTGCCTTTACGATGCAGCCAAAAGACAAAACTTTCACCGATCAGGATATAGAAAATCTGATGAATAAGGTGATTGTGGACGTTGCCAAAAAAACCGGCGGCGAGCTTAGAAAATAAACGTTTGAAGCGCTTGTCCGCGCAGCAGAAAACCCGATGGCGCAGTCATCGGGTTTTTTCTTGTGTTTTGAAGGATAATGTGATATGCCGGCTTTCGCATTAATATTTTTTTGTTTTACTTAAAAAAATTTTTTTATGAAAAAGTTAAGTTTATTATTGATTGCAGTATTTTGTTGCATGGCGCTTGAAGCGCAGAAACTCCAGAAGTCTTATAAAACAGACTATTTGAATAGGTTGTATGAGTATATACCGGATTCATTGAAAGCTGATTTTCTGAACATGAAAACGCCGTGTCTTGAATATGAAGATCCTCTGGTAAAGGATATTTCCACTCTCAGAACCATGTATCAGTCGGAAGACGGCAAGCTTGAGGTTATGAGCCATTTGTCCGATGAGGCGTGTATTGTCATTTGGGAGCAGTTATGGGAGGATAAGCTTGCCGCAGGAGTCGATTTTTGGTATCTGTCGCGGGACGGGGTGCTGAAATGCCTGTGTGCATGCGATACTTCCGGTGGGCAGCTTTCCGCGAAAATAGAGACAAAGTCAGGTAAGGTTTATACGGTTGAAAACAGCTGGGGTTTTTTGACAATCAGAGAAAACCGGATAACAATCCTGGATTGTTTTTGTGAGACGGAAACTGCGGATGAAAACGGAGGTCTGGCACTAACGATTATTCCGTTTGAGGGGACCAATGTCTTTTACTGGACGCTTCCTTCGGGAGAGGCCAGGCTGCCGTTGTTTTGAGTCGGGATGCCAGGCATAAAAAAGCGGCCGTTTCTACGGCCGCTTTTTTGGAATATAATGCTTAATTAGGTCTGCTACACTGGATAATGCGACGCAGGGCGGCGTCTTTCTTTTGGGTATTATTGCGTTTGAGCTGCTCAATTCTGATCAGGTTCTGCCATAAGTGTGTTTTGTCTTCTTTAGCCCGGGCGTTCAGTAACTGAACATCCATTTTCAGGACTTCAAAAGATGTCAGATTGTATTCCATGCGAATTCCTCCTCTGGTGAAGACAATATTATTATAGCATAAAATCTTTTAATATTCTATAAAAATCAAAGTCATATCCGTATAAAAAAGGCGGTCTTAAAAAGACCGCCGCAAGTGTGTTTATGAAAAAACTATATCGGTTTTACGCATTGTATTCTGCGACGCAAAATAGCGTCCTTTTTCTTTAGTTTCTCTCTTTTGAGCTGCTCAATCCGGATTAAATTCTTCCAAACATGTCCTTCTTCTTCTTTGATAACGGCATCGAGATGCGCATGTTCCAGTTTCAAAGTTTCCAGAGCTGTGGTGCTGTATTCCATGGTCGTACCTCCGTTTGGTGAAGACAAAGTCAGTATATCACGTTGATTTTAATATACCAGCAGAATTTAAATCTCTTTTTTTTACAAGATGTTATGTGTGTATATATAAGTATGTAAAAGTTTTTTTCAAGGGGGCGGAATCCTGGTTTTTGGTAGAGATAAGGGGTTGCAAATTTGTTGAATCCGGGGTATGCAGAATGGTGTTTTTTTATGAAGGAAAAGGTTTTTATGCAGATTGATCTGACATCGGGTCCGGTGACAAAAACCATTTTGCGTTTTTCGGCACCGCTGATTTTGGGAAACCTGTTGCAGCAGGTTTACAACATTGCCGACACGATTATTGTCGGCAAGTTTGTCGGTGCCGGCGCATTGGCTGCGGTGGGCGCTTCCTTTACGCTGATGGTGTTTCTGACTTCGGTGATATTGGGATTATGCATGGGCAGCGGAATCGTCTTTTCGATTTTGTTCGGCGCGAAGGATTATAATTGCCTGAAAAACAGTTTTTTTGTGTCATTTCTTTTTGTGGGGCTGGTCAGCGTCGCGATCAACCTGCTGGTCGTATGGCAGACGGAAAACATTATGTCGCTGATGCAAATTCCCGCGGAAATCAGGTCAGAAACGGAACAATATCTGGAAGTGATTTTTTACGGTATTATGCTGACGTTTGTCTATAACTATTTTGCTTCGCTGCTGCGCGCACTTGGAAATTCGGCGACGCCTCTGGTCTTTTTGGCGGTTACGGCGGTTTTAAATATTATTCTGGATTTGGTGTTGATTCTGTATTTTGACATGGGGGTTGCCGGTGCGGCATGGGCGACGGTTATTTCTCAGGTGGCTTCGGCAATCGGGTTAGCTTGGTACAGTTTTGCCAGAATACCATTGCTGAAACTTGGGACAAATCATTTAAAATTTCGTCTGAGCATTTTGAAAATGATTACCGGCTATTCGTTGCTGACCTGTGTGCAGCAGTCGATTATGAATTTCGGAATCCTGATGGTTCAGGGGTTGATTAACAGTTTCGGAGTGGTGGTGATGGCCGCTTTTGCCGCCGCCGTAAAAATTGATGCGCTGGCCTATATGCCGGTGCAGGACTTCGGCAACGGTTTTTCAACGTTTATCGCACAGAATTTTGGTGCGGGCCGAAAAGAGCGAATTCGGGAAGGAATTGTTTCCGCGGTTAAGACATCGTTGGTTTTCTGTCTTTTTATTTCGTCCGTGGTTTATTTTTTTGCGCGAGAGCTGATGCTGGTTTTTGTTGATGCCCGGGATGAGGAAATTATCGAAATCGGCGTGCAGTATTTACAGATAGAAGGAATGTGCTATTTCGGGATTGGCTGGTTGTTTTTGTTTTACGGTTTTTACCGCGGAATCGGCAAACCGGGAATCTCGGTGGTGTTGACGGTCGTTTCTTTGGGAACGCGCGTGATTTTGGCCTATGCTCTGGCTCCGGTTCCCTCAATCGGTTTGCTCGGTGTCTGGTGGTCAATTCCTGTCGGCTGGTTTTTGGCTGATGCTCTGGGCGTATGGTATTATCGGTGTTGCCGGCCGCATATATCATAAAAAAAGACACCGTCAGGTGTCTTTTTTTATGATATATGACTTTGTTGTCAACTGATGGCTTTCAGGTGCTGATTATAGATTTGTCTCCATTGTCTTTCCAGTTCTTCTTCGGAAGAGGTGCTGAGTTCACAGAAGTTGTGTTCCAAATCGTAAATCTGTAAGACCAGCCAACTTTTCAAATCATTTTTATCCCGGCGGCCGAGTTTTTGAACTTGGCGTTTAAAAGCTTCAATCCGCGGGAGATCGTCTTCAATTATACCGACAGCAGGCGGAAGCAGGGCGTCAAGTTCATTCCATATTCTTTCACCATTTTGCTCGGAGGTTTGCAGACTTTTGGTGCCAAACATCCAAGATGTGGCTCTTTTTAAAAATTTTGCGCTAATCATAATCTTAAAAATTTAATGTTTATTTTATAATAAACGCCGGAAACATAATGTAAAGAGGTTTAATTTGTTTTTTGGTTATGGAACTTTTGATAAACTTTTTTCATCAGGGTTGAAAAAGGATAGCGGCATAAATTTTCCGGCGCGACAAATTCGCCGTCGGGAAAAACGTCTTCAGTTTGCAGCGTATGGATTTTCAAAGTCAGATTGATGTGGGTGAATGTATGCGATACGCCGAGGCCTGTATCTTGCGGGGAATATTCGGCGAACAGAGGTTTTTCATCATCCCAGGGAAATTCATACAAACCGGATAACAGCCCTTTTTCGGTTCTTTTGCGAATGAAGATTTCTCCCTGAAGATTGCGGATGAGATAGACATAGCCCGATTTGTCCTTTTTGGCCGTTTTGCTGCGGTTGGGAATCTGTTCAAGTTCTTTTAAGCCTTGCGAGAGGCAGAATCCTTTCCATGGACAGAGCAGGCATTGCGGCGCTTTGGGGGTGCAGATTACGGCGCCCAAATCCATAATGGCTGAGGCATAATCGGCGGCATGATCGCGGCTGGTCAGAGCCGCGGCCTTTTCCCTGATTTGGGGCATAATTTTTTCGATCGGTTCGGTCAAATGGTACAGGCGGCAGATAATGCGGATGACGTTGCCGTCGATGACGGTTTCGGGCTGATTAAAAGCCAATGCCAGAAAACTGGCAACGGTATATTCGCCGATGCCTTTGAGTTTCAGTACGTCGGATTTGTTTTGCGGAAAAACGCCGCCAAAGCGGTCAACGATTGTTTGGGCGGTCGTATGCAGAGAGCGGGCACGGGTATAGTAACCCAGTCCCTGCCAGTAGAGGTAAACTTCTTCCAGCGGTGCCGCGGCCAGGTCCTGTATTGTCGGGAAGCGTCTGATAAAGCGTTCAAAGTAGGGAATGACAGTTTTGACGGTCGTTTGCTGAAGCATAATTTCCGATACGAGAATAATGTAGGGATCGGGGTGAGCGCCGCCTTTTACCCGCCAGGGGAGAGTGCGTCCGTGCCGGTTATACCATTGTAGAAGTAAGTCTGAAAGGTTTGAGTTCATGGCGGCTTGAATGAATAATTATTAAAGCAAATTGTTGTTATAGTTACATTTAGAGCCTATTTTAGAGACTTTGTTGACATTTGCAATATTTAATAACTTTGTGGGGAGAGTTTTTCAGCATACTCTTGCTTTGTAAGTTTCGCTTTGTAAAGCTCAACAACTACGCTTTGGTCAAAGACATTCTGTGCCCTCTGCGGTTTGCAGGCAAATCCTCGGCCGCTTCGTCGTTGTTCGGCAAAAGCCTCACCGGCATACTCCCGTCTGCCTCCCCTCCTCGTCAAACTTCTTTTGGGAAGTTTGAGCTGTTTACAAAATACCATAAAAAAAACCTCCATAAAGGAGGTCTTTTTAGGGTCTTACTACGTAAATCTTGCGTTATGCTGCAAGACTAACTTTGTTTCGGTCAAAGTACTTGTAACATTTGTTTTATACGCTGGTGCGGCTTTACAAATTAACAAGTTCTTTTCACCATACAACAAAAACCTCCGTTGGGAGGGTTTTGTTGTATGGTGCCCTGGAGAAGACTCGAACTTCCACTGGCTGAGCCAACATGCACCTGAAGCATGCGCGTCTACCAATTCCGCCACCAGGGCATAATAACTATTGCGTTATATGTATATATCCATAAGAATCTAAAAGCAAGAGGCTTCCTAAAATTATCCTATAGATTACGAATGGGAGGAAAGTTGACTTTTTCAACCACCACATCATTACGTATATCGCAACGATGGAAAATATAAACGAATAAATTATTCCGTCAATAGCTAAAATGATTTCTTTTAAATTATTTTGTTGATAAAGTTCAAATCCGACCAATAATCCGGCACCAATGATGGTTGGAATGGCCAGCAACATTGAAAATTTTGCGGCTTCTCTTCTTTCAAGCCCCAAAAAACGCCCCATGGTGATGGTGATTCCTGAGCGGCTGGTGCCGGGAATCAGTGCCAGACACTGAGCAATTCCGATTAAAAAAGCGTCAAGAATCCCTAAATGTTCAACTTTGCGAATCGTCATGCCGATTTTGTCGGCGATAAACAGCAATATACCGAATCCGAGAATCGTCCAACCGATGATTTTGCTGCTGCGGAGCCATTCCATTCCGTTTTCTTTAAGCAGGAAACCGACAATAACAGCAGGAACCGTCGCGATTATAATCTGCCAAAACAGGCGGCTGCCGGGGTTTTGGAAATTAGGAAGCAGCCAGGTTTTGAAAATGCCTTTGGTCATTTTCCAGATTTCTTCCGAAAAGTAAATCATTACCGCCAGAATTGAGCCGACGTGCATGGCAACATCCATGGCCATGCCCTGATCAGGAAAAGAGGTAAATTTTGAAAACAAAATCAAATGTCCGGAAGAACTGACCGGCAGAAACTCTGTAAACCCTTGAAGCAAGGAGAGAAGGATAATATTGATATCAGTCACTTTTTAGATTCTTTCGTGTTTGGCTTCTATTGCGCTGCAGATTCTTTTTTTTAGCGCCATCGGGGAAATCGGTTTGACGAGATATTCGTGAATGCCCAGACTTTTGGCATTTAATACGGTCTGCTCTTTGGTGTCAACCGTAATCATTATTATGGGAACGTTTCGATATCTTCCCATACCGGACTTTAGTTCTTTGGCAAATTCGAGACCGCTTTTTTCGGGCATTTGCTGGTCCAGTAAAATCACGTCGATTTTGAAATCGTTTAAAAGTTCCTGAGCTTCCTGCGGGTTGTTGGCTTCTTTGGTATTTTTGATACCGATTTGATACAAAGCTGTTTTGATGAAAGTTCTTGAAAATTTGTCATCATCGACAATCAGGCAGGTAATGTTTTCCAGATTTGCGGTTTTGTGCAGGTTATCGCTCATTGGTACACCTCGTTTTATCTAAGTCTTTTTTTTATTATACTCAACTATATGTTAAAACACAATTCATTGTTTTTGTTGATGTTTAGCAGCGAAAAAGGATTGAAACGGGTGCCGCGCAGCGATGCTCCCCAGTGCAGATGCGGGCCGGTTACGCGGCCGGTTTTGCCGACGGTTCCGATGATTTCTCCCTGTTTTACTTTCTGACCTTTTTTTACGTTCATTTTTTGCAGGTGGGCATAGATGGTCTGTAATCCCTGACCATGGTCAATGACGATAACGTTGCCCGAATAGAAAGTGTTCGGAGCATTAAGCGTTATGACGCCGTCGGACGCGGCTTTAACCGGCGTGCCTTCCGGTGCGGCGATGTCTGTGCCGCCGTGCGGGTTCATTTTGTGCCCGTTCATAATTCTCTGGCCGCCGAACCATCCGCTGATACGGCCTTCAACCGGACGGATGAAGCCTTTTTTCCAGTAGGTGTCGGCGAGGTTGCCGCTCAAAGAACCGCGGACGAGACTGCGTTCGGAATCGATTGCCTGTTGGTCTTCGGGAGACGGCGTTACCTTTCTGGGCGGGAGGCCTTTGATGTTTTGAATGTCCCATTGCGTTTTGCCGATGCTGAGCATTGAATTTTTTTTGCCGCCATCCTTGTCAATCAGAATAAGCGGCACTTCTTTTTTCTGGTCACGGCCGAAAGCGATGACAAAGTCGCCGGAGGAAGAAATTTTGTGTTTTTTGCCGTTGACGATAACAGACCGGTAACCGCTGGCTTTTCCCTGCAATATTTCTCCCTGAGCCTGTTTTCCGCACAATCTGACCGAAGGAGCCTCCTCGGCCTGAGCCGGACCGGCAAGGAAAATTGCAAAACTAGAAATCAAAAAGATCCGTTTGAAGGTTTTCATTTTTTAAGGCCGCCTTTTTTACTGATTTTCCGTTGTTTTTTCGCGGTGCGGAACGATTGGTTTCCACATCGATTTTGCCGTCATGGAAATTAATTTCCAAACGCGGACCGCTTTGCGCCTGACTTACGGAATAAACCGTGTGGCCTTTGTCGTCGCGTACCCAGGCGAATCCCCGCTGCAGAACCGAATCTATCGACACCGAATCAAGTCTAAGCGCTAAATTCTTTAAATTTTCTTGATTTTTATCAAAAATGTTTTTGATGAAATAAGGTTTTAAAGCGCAGCGTTCAATTGCGGTCCGTTTATTGTTCAGCAGGTTTTTGAAGGCGATGTTCAGCCGCTCAATACGATCATCAAAACGCTGGGTAATTTCGCTTAATATCTGGGTCAGGTTGGGGATGCCGCGTGCCAAGCCCTGGAGTTGAGTTTTGCGTTCGGAGAGATAACGGATGACACTGCTGGTCAGACGGTTTTGAAGGCCGGAAACCTGAACTATAAGTTCGGTTCTTACCGGAACGGCAAATTCGGCGGCACCGGTCGGTGTCGGGGCACGTTTGTCTGAGACAAAATCAATCAGCATGGTGTCGGTTTCATGGCCGACGGCCGAAATGACCGGAATATGCGAATCGTAAACGGCGCGGATGACGACCTCTTCGTTAAAAGGCCATAGGTCTTCCAGACTGCCGCCGCCGCGGGCGACAATTAAGACATCGGGCCTGGGAATGCCGTTTTCGGGCAGAGAGTTAAAACCAGCAATGGCGGAAGCGATTTTTTCGGCAGCGCCTTCGCCCTGAACCGGGGTCGGCCACAGGAGAATCGGCGTCGGGAAACGGTCGCGGATGCGGTGGATGATGTCGCGAATGACAGCTCCGCTGGCAGAAGTGACGACACCTATGGTTTGCGGGAGATAAGGGATAGGTTTTTTGTGCGCCGGATCAAACAGTCCTTCTTCGGCAAATTTTTTCTTGCGTTCTTCAAGAAGTTTCAGCAAAGCGCCGGTGCCGGCGATTTCCATCTGTTCAATTACCAGCTGATAGTTCGATTTTCCGGCAAAAGTGGTTATTTTTCCGGCAGCTATGACTTCCAGTCCGTCTTCAGGCTTAAAGTTTAAATGGGCGGCAACGCCTTTCCAGATGACGGCGGAAAGAACGGCGGTTTCATCTTTAAGCGAGAGATACCAATGTCCGGAATCGGCGCGTTTGGCGCCGAAAATTTCACCGCGAATCCGAACCTTGCTGAACTTGGTTTCAACAAAGCGTTTGATTTCAAACGAGATTTCGCTGACGGTGTATTCGGGCAGTTCTTTAGGCTGCGGCGTTTTCATAAAACTAATTAAATCTTCCATTTTTTTCCCTTAATTAACAAAGTTATGTTAACTGTTTTCGGCGCGTTTGTTAAGAAAAGATTTTGCGGATGTGGACGAGGAAAACGGCAAGCCGGTCCGTCATGTCGGCAGCATCTGTTTTTTGTTTGCGAGGCGGAAAAATACGGTAACTATGATATTCCCATCAGGTTTTGCGAAAAATCGCGGGCGTTGAATTCATCAAGATCGTCAATGCCTTCGCCAACGCCGATGTAATGAATCGGGGTGGGGCTTTCTGCAGCGATGGCGGCCAGAATGCCGCCTTTGGCCGAACCGTCAAGTTTGGTGACAACCAGACCGGAGACGTCGACCATTTCTTTAAAGGTTTTAACCTGAGCCAGAGCATTTTGTCCGGTGGTGGCGTCAAGAGAGAGCAAAGTTGCGTTCGGTGCGTCCGGCATCTGCTTTTTTATGACCCGGACGACTTTTTTGAGTTCTTCCATCAGGTTAGTTTTATTTTGCAGGCGGCCGGCGGTGTCTATAAAAACGATGTCGTCGTTTTGTTTCTGTGCTTCTTTTAAGCCGTCAAAACATAATCCGGCGGCATCGCAGCCAGGGGAACCTGCAAAAACGCGTATGCGACAGCGTTCTCCCCAGACTTGAAGCTGTTCAACTGCTGCCGCGCGGAACGTATCGCCGGCGATTGCCGAGACCTTGTATCCCTGCTTTTGAAATTTGGCGGCCAGCTTGCCGATTGTGGTGGTTTTGCCGGCGCCGTTGACTCCGACCATCAAAATAACAAAGGGTTTTTTGTCCGGGGCGATGGTCAGGGGTTGCTGGCAGGGGTACAAAAGTTGTTCAATATCTGCCGCCAGTTCTCTTTTGATTTCTTCGTCGGTTATATCTTTGTTGAGGCGGCGTTTGGAAAAACCGCCGATGACGTCGGCTGCGGCTTTGAGGCCGAGGTCTGAAGTGATGAGCAGCTCTTCCAGTTCTTCCAGCGTTTGGGCATCAACTTTTTTCTTGGTGAAAATGTCGCTGATGCCTTCGGACAGTCGATTTGAGGTTTTTTGGAGTCCCAACCCCAGTTTTTGAAAAAAATTAACCATCAATGTTTTCTCCTTCAAGGCGCAGGCGGCGGGCACGATCCCGACGGATGTTTACCGGAACCTGCGGCATGGCGGCGGCGGGAGTTCCGCTTCGTTCGGAATACGGAAAAACGTGCAGACGGGTGATGCCTGCTTCGCGCACCAGTTTGACCGTGTTTTGAAACTGTTCTTCGGTTTCGGTCGGAAAACCGCAGATAAAGTCAGACCCGAAGGTGGCTTCCGGGCGGACGGCGCGGATTTTGCCGCACAGGCTGATGACGTCTTCGCGGGAATGTCTGCGTCCCATCCGTTTTAAGATCAGATTATCTCCGGCTTGAACCGAGAGATGAAAATGCGGGTATATTCTTTTGTCGGCTCCGATTAAGGCAATAAAATCATCGTCAATGGCTGCAGGGTCAAGCGAACCGAACTGAAGTTCGGGCAGTTCGGGAATCTGTTCCAGGATGTGTTTAACCAGTCCGCTGAATGAGGGGCGGTAGGAGCAGGCATCGACGCCGGTCAGGCAAATTTGCCGGAAGCCCTGTTTCAGCAGTTCCCGAATCTGAAGGATGACGTCTGATTGCGCAACGGAACGGTTGTTGCCCCGGGCGTAAGGAACAATGCAGTAGGTGCAGCGATGACTACATCCCTGCTGAATCTGTACGAAAGCTTTGTGTCTGCCTTCAAAACCGGTAATCAGGTATTTGTCATAGGAATCGTAATTGAAAATATCGCTGACGACGGTCTTTTCGGCGCTGTTGAGATAACGCTCGATTTCGGTTTTTTCCTTGTTGCCCAAGATGAGATCCACTTCCGGCATAGCGGCAAATTTTGCCGCGGCGATTTGCGCGGCACAGCCGGTAACGACGATTTTGGCGTCGGGGTTTTGTTTGCGCAGTTTGCGAATGGTCTGGCGGCACTGGCGTTCGGCCTCGCCGGTAACAGCGCAGGTATTGACGATGATTATATTGTCGAGACTGCCGAGTTTTTCTTTTAAAACTTCAGATTCATAACTGTTTATGCGGCATCCCAGCGTTACAACTTCCACCACGCCCGTTTATCCTTTCTGATCTGTAAAAAAATTCCTCTCCTTTTTATAATAAAAGAAGAGGAATTGCAAACAAGTTTTTTAGCGCTTATTGGGCATCTCTGCCGATCATTTCCAAAGCCTGATCCGAATACTGTTTCATAACCTCGGCGCTTTCACGCAGGGCGGCGCTTTCGGAAGCATCCAGATGCGGACGGATAATCTGGTGAACACCGCGTTTGCCGATGACGGTAGGCAAAGACAGACAGACGCCTTTGACGCCTTCAATATCCTCGTGGTGCGAAGATACGGTCAAAATGGCGTATTCGTTGTTGGTGATGGCCTGACAGATACGGCTTAACGCGCCGGCGATGCCATAAAAAGTTGCGCCTTTGCCGTCAATAATCTTATAGGCAGAATTGCGGACGCCGTCGTCAATCTGCGCTTTTACCTCAGGGGTCAGCGGTTTTCCGACCATCTTTGCCAGTTCTTCAATCTGTACGGTACCGGCGTCACCGTTGGACCATACTAAAACTTCGCTGTCGCCGTGCTCACCCAAAACATAGGCATGAATGGACTGCGGGGAGACGCCCAGATGGTAACCGAGCAGGGTTCTGAAACGGGAAGTATCCAAAACCGTGCCGGAACCGATGACTCTTTCTTTGGGAAAACCTGAAAGCTTTAGAGCAACTTCGGTCATAATGTCGGCCGGATTGGCGGTGATGATCAGGGTCGTTTCGGGTGCGTGTTTGGCAATCTGGGGGATAATGCTCTCAAAGATTTTGACGTTGCGTCCCAGCAGGTCGATACGGGTTTCTCCGGGTTTCTGATTGGCGCCAGCCGTAACAATGACGACTTCGGCTCCGGCCAGGTCTTCATAGGTTCCGGCCTTGATTTTGTTGGCATAGGCAAAGGGAGCGGCGTGTGCAATGTCCATTGCTTCCGCCTGAGCTTTCTTTTCGTTGGCGTCGACCAAAACTACTTTACGGGCAACTCCTTTCATAATCAGGGCAAAGGCAGTGGCACTGCCGACCGAACCGGCACCGATAATTCCTACTTTCATGTTTTTTTCCTTTCTTTGAGTTGTCAGGATAAGATCTGCCGCAGATGCTCAAATACAATTTGTGTTTCGGGCTGCTTTATCTCCGGGCGCTTTTTCCTTCAACTTTTTTCTTTAATATTACGCAATTCTTATTTTCCTTGCATATATATAGTAATATTTTTTAGAAAAACAATAAAAAAGGCTGCCTTGAAAGCAGCCTTTTTGTAACTTTTTTTTTCCGAATATTACTCAATGATCGTTTCGTCTTCGTCAGCGGTTTGTTCGGGGTTGGTTTCTTCAACGTCAATGGCGCCGTCATCTTCAGGAACCTGATCGTCAATGATGATGTCTTCCTGAACGTCAACCACATCAGTATCTTCGGCCGGAAGCGCCGGAACGTTTTCAATGCCGTTTTCACGTGCGGTCGATACGGCCTCTTCGGCATTGCTTTCGGTTGCGGTGGCAGCCGGCTCTTCGGTGACGGTTTCGGTTACGGTTTCAGCGACGGGCCGAGCGGGCGTGTTCTGTTTGACGAAGTGGCTGATAACCAGCAGAATGGCAATGACCAAAATAATGTATGCTAATTTTTTCATGAAAAATCCCCAGTGATTAAAAACTCTATATTTCAACCTATTGTTATATTAGTTATTTGTCAATAGATAACGGCAGTGTCACAGGGGATTTTTTTCAGAAAAAGGTTGATTCTAAAACATAATATGTTATGTTATTTGAATTCTAGTATGAAGGGTAAGTATATGGCAAAAATATGTTTAAATCCCGCGGATTTGACAGAGGATGAAAAGCGTCTGATTGCTTTTTACCGTTCCCAGCCGCCGCGTGTTCAGGAGTTTATTATGAATCTGACCCGTTTTGAAAAAGGACTGCCGGATGCCGAATGTGCTCCCGAGGCAGCCGCTGACGGGAAGTGTGCCGGAGAATGAGAGCCGGAAGAAAAAAACGGGTTGGAAACCGGAATCGTTTAAAAATGGCAGCGAAAGCTGCTATTTTTTATTTTATAAGATAGGCTGCCGACAATTAATCCTTTTGTCTTTTGAGGCGGTCTGTGCAAATTTATCCACTTTGTCTAACTTGCTGAAATTGTAGGAAAATAGCCCCTGTTCGCCGGACCGCCGAGGGGTGAGCCCGGGGGCTTTGAAAATAATGCTTGTCAAATTATATAATTTTATGCTATCAACCTTCTCACAGGTTGTTGTGACCTGATAATTTTGTTTTAATATTTTTTGAGGTTTATCATATGACTGATGTAGCAAACCGCGTTAAGAAAATCGTTGCAGAACACCTTGGCGTTGAAGAATCCAAAGTAACAGATACCGCCAGCTTTATTGACGATTTGGGCGCTGATAGCTTGGATACAGTAGAATTGGTTATGGCTTTTGAAGAAGAATTCGGTTGCGAAATTCCTGATGAAGCTGCTGAAAAAATTCTGACAGTTAAAGATGCTATCGACTATCTTTCTAAGAATGCCTAAGTCCAACAGACTTTTGAAAATGATGAAACTCGCTTGACTAAGCGAGTTTTTTCATATAAATATTCTGAGAATATATCAAATAATCCTGAAATATTTGATAAGGAAAAATTTTTAAGAGGTAAAGTATATGAGAAGAGTTGTTGTGACTGGTCTTGGTATTGTTTCTCCTTTCGGACGCGGCGTTGATTTCAACTGGAAAAACATCGTTGAAGGAAAGTCCGGAATCCGTAATATTGAAGGCGTTGAGTTAAAAGACATTCCGGTTCATATTGCCGGTCAGGTTCCTTTCGGAAAAGAAGAAAATCAGTTTGATCCTGACACAGTAATGGCGCCGAAGGATCAGAAAAAGGTCGATAAGTTTATCTTATACGGTCTGGCCGCGGGCAGCGATGCCGTTGAAGATTCCGGTTGGAAACCCGAAACCGAAGAAGACCAGTTCCGCTCGGGCGTGATGATGGGGTCAGGAATCGGCGGTCTGCAGGTTATTTATGACAACTCTCTTGCTTTTAACGAAAACGGAATGAAGAGAATCTCTCCGTTTTTTATCCCGTCCTGTCTGATTAATATGGTCTCGGGCAATCTTTCCATTAAATACGGTTTCAAAGGTCCTAATCATGCCTGTGTTACGGCTTGTTCAACCGGTACGCATGCTATTGGCGACGCAGCGAATATCATTGCCCGCGGCGATGCCGACGTTATGGTTGCCGGCGGTGCCGAATCTGCGGTGAATGCCATCGCTTTGGCCGGTTTTGCACGGATGAAGGCCGTTACTTCCGATTTTAACGATCGCCCGACCGAGGCTTCCCGTCCGTGGGATAAAAGCCGCAGCGGTTTTGTGATGGGCGAGGGCAGCGGAGCTCTGGTTCTGGAAGAACTTGAGCATGCCAAGGCCCGCGGCGCAAAGATTTATGCCGAGGTTGTCGGTTACGGTATGAGCGGGGATGCTTATCATATTACGGCTCCGTCCGGTGACGGCGCATACCGTGCGATGAAAATGGCTGCGGATCATGCCAAAGAACACGGGGTTGAGCTTTCTGACATTAATTACATTAATGCGCATGGAACTTCCACTCCGGCCGGAGATGTTGGCGAGGCGCTGGCGGTTAAACGTTTGTTCGGCGAAGAAGGCGTAAAGAAGACCTCAATGTCTTCCACCAAGTCTGCCATCGGGCATCTGCTTGGTGCGGCCGGAGCGGTTGAAGCGGTGTTGACGATTATGGCCATTAAAGAGCAGACTTGTCCTCCAACACTGAATCTGCATGATGTTGAGGATGAAGTTGCTGATTTTGATCTGGTGCCGCTGAAAGCCAAAAAACGCGAGATCAAGGCCGCAATGTCCAACTCGTTTGGTTTCGGCGGTACAAACTCGTCTTTAGTTTTCAAAAAATATGAGGCTTAAGATATATTCTCTTTGATCCGGAAAGGAGCGGAAGGCTGGGTGCAAACCTCTTTCAGCTCCTTTTTGATTCGGTAATTTACGGATGATTTTATGAAAAAATTTTTGGTTGTTATTATAGCAGCGGTAGTTTTGTCGGCTTATCAAGCGCGGGAATGGATCCGGCAACGCGGTCCGTTGTCGGAAGCGGTGAATGTGGTTGTTCCCAGGGGGGCTTCTTCAAACTTGGTGGCGCAAAAGCTCAATGAAGCAGGTGTGATTGACAAGCCACTGGTTTTTAAGATATATGCGCGATTTGTGGGGTTGCACAAAAAGCTTCGGGCTGGAGAGTATCGTTTTGAACCCGGTGTTTCAATGCGAGCCGCGATGGAAAAAATTGCCAAAGGAGACGTTTTTTATCGTCGGATTACCTTTGCCGAAGGACTGACAACTAAACAGATGTTTGATCAATTGCAAAATGTTTCAGAATTGAGCGGGGAGATTACGGTTGCGGCGGCGGAAGGCGAGCTTTTGCCCGAGACATACAGCTTTGAATATGGTGACAGCCGCAACAGTATTGTGATTCAGGCACAAAAGGCCATGACCCGCGTTTTGGATCAGGCTTGGGCGGATCGAAATCAGGCGGTGCCGTTGAAAGATAAAAGGCAGTTGCTGACGCTGGCCTCGATTGTGGAAAAAGAAACCGGTGTTCCTGAGGAAAGGGGATTGGTGGCTTCGGTTTTTGCCAACCGTTTGGTCAAAGGCATGAAGCTGCAAACGGATCCAACCGTGATTTATGCGCTGACAAAAGGCCAGAGCGATTTGGGACGCAGCTTGAAAAGAGCCGATTTGAATGTGGACAGTCCGTATAATACTTATAAATATTACGGTTTGCCGCCGGCGCCGATTTGCAATCCCGGAATAGAAGCTATTCGGGCGGCAGCGAATCCCGAAGACAGCGATTACCTTTATTTTGTAGCCAGCGGAAACGGCGGGCACAATTTTTCTACCAGTCTGGCGCAGCATAACCGGAATGTGAAGGACTGGGTGAAAAAATTATTGAAGTCACGGTGATTTTTTTTGTTTACTTTTTAGACGAAACTTGTTAGCCTGTTGTTCATAAAGTTATTAGTATGGAATAGGTTTTTGTTTAAAAATACATTATGGAAAAATCTCAAAAAAAGTTTTTAAGCCTGGTGATGATTGAAGTGATCGTCATTGCGGTTATTGCGATTGTTATTCTCGGTTTTGTTTAATCTAAAAAACTGATTTATGAAATGGTTATTTAATTTTCTTTGCTGGCTGCGGTCGTTGTTCGGCGTGGCTTCCAGCGGTTTTGAGCTGAGTGCGGAAAAATTTATTCAGCCCAAAGTGAGTTTTGGCAAAAAGCGTGACTATGTTGAAGCAAAGCAAAAGTTTCGCAAGTATAATGCCAATTATAAAAAGAGAAAGGCCATACAGCGCAGCGGCCGTCGTGAAAATAAGAGATTCTGAGTATTAATTATTAAAAAAATTAAAAGTATGGACAAAGAACAAGTTTTATCTTTTGTCTCCTTCGTTCTTGCCGACTATCTTGATTTGAATGAGGTGTTAACCGAAGACAAGTCTTTACGGGATGATCTCGGTCTGGACAGTTTGGATACTATTGATCTGACGATCAAATGCGAGAGGAAATTTGACATTCAGATTCCGGATGACGTAGTTGAAAATTTTTCAACAGTCGGTGATGTGGTGCAATACATTTGCGCAAGTAAAGAATGATTTTCTGCCGAGCAATATGGAAAGAGAAGACGTTTTGGATTTTCTGCGGCCTTTTTTGGAAGAAAGGACAGATGCAAAGGTGGAAGAAAAGGCTTCTTTGCGAGATGAAATGGAGCTTGACAGTCTGGATTTTATCCAGTTGATTATAGCCTGTGAAGAAGAGTTTGGAATAGAAATTCCGGATGAAGATGCCGGAACTTTTGAAACCGTGGGAGATGTCGTGACATATGTGTGTGCGCATGCCGGTTAGCTCTTCAGCTGAAAAAAAGCGTATTCTTTAAAAGAATACGCTTTTTTTTTGATGTTGAGATTGACATTAACAAAAAATACGATAAAACTTGGGCGTTTTGATATTAAAGAGAATATTAATTTTAAAATTATTAGAGATGATTACAAGAAAAGAAATTTTTGAAACTTTGGTTGAGATGATTGCCGACTGTGTGGTGGAGCTAAAAGTTTTTCCGGCTGAAATTACGGAAAATATGCGACTGAAAAACGACCTCGGGGCCGACAGCATGGACATTGCCGAACTGGCTATGGAATGTGAAAGAAGATATAGGATTGTTATTAAGGATCCGGAGTTTGAGCAGGCAACTACGGTCGGAAAGCTGACGGACTTGATTGCGGATAGAATAAATAATATTGGTTATGGCAAATAAAGAAGAGGTTTTGACTTTTATTGAACAACAGGTCTGTGCTTATGACACCTCAAAAATTCTTAGTCCGAAGTCCGTTACCGAGGAAATGCCGTTGCGGGATATGGGACTGGACAGTCTGGAACTTGAGTGCCTGATGATTGATTGCGAAAAACGTTTTGAGATTTCGCTTCCGACGGGGAAGTTTGAACTCGTCGGCGATCTGGTTTCTGCAATTCTTGAAAAGTGTTAAAAAAATGCGCCGTTTCTGCAGACTATGCAGGCGGCGCGTTTTTTTATGCCTGTCCCATAGTTTCCATCAACATCGGATATAAGGCTTGTCGAGGGGACATACCTTTGGTCAGTACCACTTTGAAAACGGGGTACATGCGCTCGCATTCTTTAATTGCGATGTCCACGACTTGGGAAATTTTGCTCATAAGGATGTTTTCTTCGTCATCTTTCAGCAGGATAGAGTGCTTAAAAACCGGCATATTCTGTTCGGTCCAGTAAGAGAAATGCCCGACCCAGAGTTCTTCGTTGGCCAAAGCAAGCAGTTCAAAGATTTTGGAGCGGTCTTCAATGGTGCTTTCAATGTCCATCAGGCACGACATATGCAGACATTGCATATTTTCTTCCCAAGCAAAAAAGAGCAGCATATTGTTCCATTTGCCCTGAACTTCAACCGCCACTTCATTCAGGCCGCGGCGTTCAAATTCGAAAGATTTGCGGGAGAAGATGTTCTCAACGAGGTCGATGGGATTATAATCAAGGGCAAAATTCTGTGCCAAATTCATAAGTATCTTCTCCGGGTTAAAATTAATTTATCGGTGAAGCCAAAACAAAAACGGCGCCGCCGATCGGGTCTGAATACAGATTGCATTGCCGAGTCGCGAATTACAAGCCCCGAGTCGCAGTTTTCCACTTAATTTGGAAAAATAAAAAATATTTTTTTTATTTCTTGTGTAAAAACAGTTTGTTGGCAGTTGCCCCGGTGGGCAACTTTTTTTAGGTGTGGATATAATTTTTTTTATTAATATAATCTTAGCAATTTCAAAAATTGCAGGAGGCAGCATACAATGAACGGTTTGGATTTTCCCGCCATCTCTCCGGTTATCTTTTCGATAGGTCCGGTTGACGTGCGGTGGTATTCAATGGCGTATTTGGCCGGTATTGTCATCGGTTGGATTTTAATCAGCCGCAATGTTAAGAAAAATAATCTGGGACTGTCCAAAGAAAATATTGAAGATCTGGTTTTTTACCTGACGCTGGGAATTGTGCTGGGCGGACGTCTCGGTTATGTCCTGTTTTACGGAGGAAGCTCTTTCTGGCAGAACCCGCTGCAGATTTTTGAAGTATGGAAAGGCGGAATGTCTTTTCACGGCGGAGTGCTGGGCGTTATTGCGGCAGCCTGGTATTTTGCGTCGAAGGTTAACTATAAGTTTCTGGCCTTAACCGATTTGATTGTTTTGTATGCGCCGATAGGCATTTTTTTCGGGCGGTTGGCCAACTTTGTCAATGACGAGTTGTGGGGCCGGATTACGGATGTTCCGTGGGCGGTTAAGTTTCCGAACGGCGGTTATTGGCCGCGGCATCCTTCCCAGCTGTATGAGGCGTTTTTGGAAGGCGTTGTTATGTTTGCGGTGCTGAACCTTTTGTGGCGGCATAAGGCCGTGCGCGAGCGCCACGGTTTGGTTTCCTGCCTGTTCGTGATATTGTACGGCATCTTTCGGATTGTTCTGGAACAGTTTCGCGAGCCTGACGTTCAGATGGGATATTTCTGGGGCGGTTTTACCATGGGACAGATTTTGTCGCTGCCGCTGATTGTGCTGGGTGCGGTTGTAATGTATTTTTTGTTCAGAAAAGAGGCGGCTTAAGCTTTTGAAGATATATTGTGGCTGAATTCGTTGGCCTTTTGCAGAGTTTTGTGCGCGCGGAATAAAACCTCAATGGAATTGGCGTCGCTTCGTTTTTTCTCTGATACGCAGGTTGACACTGTAAGTTTTACGGCTTTTTTGCGATTGTTCAGGACAAATTCGGCCGACGCGATTGAGCGGCGGATTTTTTCCAGATGCTCAAAGCTTTCGTTTTTATCCTCGTTGCGGAAAACGATAACGAATTCGTCCTCGTTGTAGCGATAGACGTTTTCTTCTCCTTCTTCTTCGGTTATCCTGCCGGCAATCATTCTGACCAGCGTGTCCCGGTCACGGCGGCCGAAAATATTAACCAGTTTTGCATAATCGTCTATACAAATGAGGCCGATGCAGTATTTTAACGGAAAGCTGCCGGAGTTGATCATATAGGAATAGCGGCCGGGCAGACCGGTCAGCGCATCTTTATAGGTATTGTAGCGGATATCCATGATAATGGCGGTCAAAACGGTCAGCGCCGCGACGGAATAGAAAATAGTCATGGCGGTGGCGCTGTCGGAATAAATCAGAGCAATAAAGATATTCAAAGCGGCAAAAAAGAGTGCATAGTCCAAAATTAGCCCCTTTTGCGCGGTGCGGAAGAAAAAGACGGTCAGCGTGATTATGAAAACGGTAAATCCGAGTATGCTGATGTTGCCGAAATATCCGGTTTCCAAATTTAAATTCAGACGGGTTTCAGAATGACCGACAAATTCTCCGAGAGAAAACTGGGCAAAGATACCCAGCAGCAGATATACGTTGACCCGCGTCATCAGCCGATGGTCGGGAATGAAATAAAATAAGGCAAAATTCAGCGGAAGCAGCAGGCATAATGCCAGATAATACGGAGAAACCGTATAATTGCCTCCATAGAGATTTTTCAGATAGTTGACAACAATATAACTCAGGGTAATCAGCAAAATGAAAAAAACCGGTCGGGTTTTATTGAAATACAGCAGAATCATAAAGCTGACGAAACTGATGCCGTAGAACGCCAGATGCAGAAAATTCTGCGAAGCGGGAGAAATGTTTCCGCAGGCGTAAAAATACAACAGTCCGAAACAAAACAAACCTGCCGGAACGAAGATGTTTTTTATGAGCGGCAGTATCCGCTTCAGATTTTCTTGCAGTTTGTTCATATTGCACCACCTTTGCTGTGCGATTATTTTAACGGCAAGTCGTTTAAATTTTATTTACGCATTTTAAAATCGAACTGTCGCCGTAGGAATAAAAATGATATTTCTGTTCCATTGCATGATTGTAGGCTTCTTTCATCCTCTCGGTTCCGGCAATGGCGCAGACCAGCATGAACAGGGTCGATTTGGGCAGATGAAAGTTGGTTATCAGCATATCAAGAATTTTGAACTTATAGCCCGGCGTGATAAAAATGCTGGTGTCGTCGGCAAACGGATGAACAATTCCCTGATTGTCGGCAGCACTTTCAAGCAGGCGCAGCGAGGTTGTGCCGACGGCGATAATACGTTTGCCGGCTTTTTTTGCCGCATTGATGGTTTCACAGGCATCGGGCGTGATAATGCCGTATTCTGCGTGCATTTTGTGATCTTTGGTATCTTCTACCTTGACCGGAAGAAAGGTTCCGGCGCCGACATGCAGAGTTAAGAAGACGCGCTTGACGCCTTTTTTATCCAAAGCGTCCAAAATGCGCTGGGTAAAATGCAGGCCGGCAGTAGGCGCGGCAACGGCACCTTCGTGTCTGGCATAGATGGTCTGATAGTTTTCTTTGTCGTTGTATTTGTCCCAGGTACCGTCCTCTCCCGAGGCCAGAGGTTTTTCGCGCTTGATGTACGGCGGCAGGGGCATGGAACCGTATTTTTCCAACAAATGTCCCAGTTCCGACGGTTCGCAGGCAAACTGCAAAAGCATGCCTTCTTCGCCGTTTTTTTCAACGACAATGGCTTTGAAGTCTGACTGTGCGGCAGAAATTCCAGCGGTGTAAAAGGTAATGACGTCGTTGGGTTTCAGACGTTTGGCGTTTTTGACAAAGGCATGCCAGCGGATGCCGTCTTCGGGACGATACAGAGTTACCTGAACCTCGGCTTCTCCATGCCGTCCGTAAAGCTTGGCCGGAATGACCTTGGTGTCGTTGAAAACCAGACAGTCTCCCTCTTCAAGCAAGTCCGGCAGCTCGGTGAAAATGCGGTCTTTGATGACGCCTTCTTCCGAAAGGTCCAGCAGACGGCAGCTGTCGCGCGGTTCGGCAGGGTGAGAAGCAATCAGGTCTTTATCAAGTTCGAAGTCGAAAATATCCACTTTCATAGTCTTTGTCCTTTATTTTTGTCTCTTTATATTATATACAGAGATTAACTGCAAGTTATAATTTATGAGGAAAATGACCATGTCCAGAATAGTTACGATGATTCCGACGCGGATGGCTTCGACCCGTCTGCCCAATAAGCCTTTGATTGACATAAACGGCAAGACGCTGATTCAACGTGTTTATGAAAATGTGAAGAAAGCGGTGCCGGGCGACGTTATCGTGGCTGCCGGCGATCAGGTAATTGTCGACGAATGCCGTAAGTTCGGCGCCGAGGCTTTGTTGACGGATCCGTCTCTGCCTTCGGGTACGGACCGTATTTCGGCGGCGCTGAAGCAGATTGATCCTGACGGCAGCAAATATGATATCGTGGTCAATTTTCAGGGTGACGGTCTGAATGTCGATCCGGCCGTAAACAACGAACTGATTGAAATGATTGAACGCACTGACTGTGACATCGCCACCTGCGGCATGATTTTCAAAACCAAAGAGGCCTCGGAAGATCCGACCAACGTGAAAATCGTTATGGGGTTGCGCGAGGGCGAAAGCGAGGGGCGCTGCCTGTATTTTACCCGCGCCGTAGCTCCTTATACGCGCAATCCCGAAAAATGCAAAAATCAGGATTTGTATCATCATATCGGCATTTATGTATACAAGGCCGCTTCTTTGAAAAGATTTGTGGAGCTGCCGGTCGGCGTGCTGGAAGCCAGAGAATCCCTGGAACAGCTGCGAGCCTTGGAAAACGGCATGACCATTCGCGCCAAGCTGATTGAGAAAATGGTGCTGGACGAGCGGGCACCAGCGGACATTAATACGCCGGCCGAACTGGAAGAAGCGCTGAAATACATTAAATAGAAAACAAATATGCATAGGGCCGGTCGTTTGTGCGCGCACAAAAACGCCGGCCGTTTTTTACGGAAGGTTGACGTTCAGATGAAATTGAAAATAGCCTATCAAGGTGTGGCCGGCGCTTATTCGCACATTGCCTCAATGACGGTGTATCCCGGACAAGAATATGTTCCGTGCGATACGTTTGAAATTGCAATGAATCTGGTGCAGAACGGGCAGGTGGATTTGGCGATGATCCCGGTGGAAAATTCTAATGCCGGCCGTGTGTCGGATGTTCATTTTCTTTTGCCTTCAACCGGTTTGTCGATTGTAGGTGAGTTTTTTCTGAGAATTGAGCATCAGTTGCTGGGCGTTAAAGGTGCGAAGCTTGAAGACATCATTACAGCATCTTCGCATCCGCAGGCGCTGGCACAATGCTCGGAGTTTTTGAAAAATCATCGAATTAAAGCCGTGGCGCGGATTGACACCGCAAAGTCCTGCGAAGATGTGGTCGCGCTTCAGGATAAATCCAAAGCTGCCATTGCATCAAAACTGGCGGCTGAAATTTACGGACTGGATATTCTGGCTTCCAATATTGAAAACGCCGCAAACAATACGACCCGCTTTTTGATAATGTCTAAGGACGGAACTGTGCCGGAGTATGACGGCGAAAAGTATATTACTTCTTTTATTTTCAAGGCCAAGAATATTCCGGCGTCCTTGTATAAGGCTTTGGGCGGGTTTGCGACAAACGGAATCAACATTACCAAGCTTGAGAGTTATCTGCTGGAAGGAAAGTTTGTTTCCGCACAGTTCTATCTGGAAGTTGAGGCGCATCCGGCGCAGCAGTCTTTTGTCAACGCCATGGATGAATTAAAGTTTTTTTCCGAGCACGTGCACGTGCTCGGGACTTATCAGGCGCATCCGTACCGTTATTTGTAATGCGGCGGACAGGCGCATTTGTTCTTTGACATTTTAATTTCGGAGAAAAAGATGAAGATTGAAGTCGTCGAATTTGAAGAAAAACACATGGACGGGGCATTGGAAATAATGCACGAAACCAATTCTTTGCACATTGAAAACGCGCCGGATTTTTTTGCCAGAATCGGTAAGGACGGAGCTCGTCCTTATTTAGAGTGGGTTTTGAGCGATAAGAGGACTTTTGGTTATGTGGCGCTGGCAGACGGACAGGTGGCCGGGTTGCTGACGGTGGAGGAACAACACCGAAAAGGGGAAATTTTTAAGGTTAAGCACTATTATGAGATTTTGGACATTGCCGTCGGTCGGAATTATCAAAAGCTTGGAATTGGCCGCAAGCTTCATCAGAAGTTGGTGGCGCGCGCAAAGGCACAGAAAATCCGCCAGATCGAATTGCAGGTTTTTGAATTTAACCGCAGTGCAATGAGCTTTTATAAGAGATTGAATTATAAGGAAATTTCAAGGACAATGGGATTTGAAGTTAATTAGTTGAAAACCCGCCTCAAAGGCGGGTTTTTTAGTTATTTCAAATTGGCAATTTTTGCAATAGATTGTTCAATCAGTTCGTCCTGCTTTTGGTCGCTGAGTTTGGCGACAACAGCCTCGCGGACGGCGTTGACGGTCAGTCGTGATGTGAGGCCGGCTATTTCTGACATGGCTTCGTTTCGGGCCGCCATCAAGCGGTTTTCGGCCTCTTTTTCTTTTATGGCCATATCATTCTTGAGTTTATCAAGATTTTCTTTTTTCAGCAGTTCGATTTCTTTTTGAGAGCGTTGCAGGATTTTTCCGGCCTCAATTTCGGCATTGACAAATTTCCGTTCATATTCAACCAGAAGTTTTTGCGCGTCGTCTTTGAGGTTAGCGGCTTCGCTGATACGGCTGATGATGTTTTCGATGCGTTTTTCAAGCATTTTCTTTATCAGTTTTCCGACCGGACGTCCCAGTACCAGAATAACCAGTACAAAGGAAACCGCCACCCAAAAGGTCGGATGTTCGTAGAAAGCTTCCTGGCCGTGAATATCGTGAGCGGTCGTTTCGATAAGCCCCGCAATACTGTCCGCCGTTTCGATGACGGCGTTCTGGGTTGCCTCGATTAGCTCTTTGCCGGTTGCTGCCTGTTCTAATGCCATTTTTATATACCTTAGTCGTTTGCAACTTTTGAGATTGCTTCTTTAATGTCTTTAGCCCTGATTTCGCTCAGGCCGATTTTTCTGACGATGTCCAGCGCCAGTTCTTCCGAAATGCCGCGAACCTCTTGCAGAGCTTTCTCTTTTTCCTGGTTGATTTGGGTTTCGCCGTCTTTGATTTTTTCGTTCAGCTTTCTGGTCAAATCGTCTTGTTTTTTTGCAATGTATTCTCCCAGCTCTTTGTGAGCCAGTTCAATTGCGGCATTGGCATCTTCGGTTGCCTTTGCCAGCGCTTCGTGATATTTTTTCAGGGATTCTTCCGCCTGTTCCTGAATTTGATTGGCCTTGACCAAATAATCGTCAATCTTATGCTGGCGCTGAGCCAGAATATCAGCAATGCGCGGCGCAAATATTTTTCCCATGATAAACAGCATGGTAAAAAAGCAAACGCACAGCCAAAACAATTGCGACGGGTACCAAGCGGGATCTAACTGAGGCATATCTACTCCTTTGATTCTTTTCTTTGTTCCGGCAGCAGAGAGCTGCCGCCGGACAGAAATTCAGCGTTTTAGTTGCCGGTCAGCATAACAAGTGCGATAACCAGCGCATACAAGGCGATGGCTTCTACCGCAGCAAAGCCGGCCCAGCCGTAAATGTCGACATCTTTTTTAACCTGCGGATTGCGTCCGACGGTAGAAATAATTGTGGTCCAGACCTGAGATACGCCCCAGGCAGCGGCCATCATAGACAGGGCGCACATACCGGCGCCGATATAAGCCATAGGTTCCATATTAATTTATCCTTTCTATAGGGAAACCCTTTTTGCGGAAGATGTTTTTGCCCGCATACGGGTTTCTTCATGTTAAATCTAATTTTACATAATTATAATTGTCTCTATCAGTGGCTGTGAATAGCATCACTCAGATAGATACAGCTTAAGACCGTATAAATAAAGGCCTGCAGCAAAGCAATAAACATTTCAAAAACGATGATGCAGCCGTTAAATGCAATCGGGACAATGCCGCCGATGCCCAAGGCCAGAACAAAACCGGCAATGATTTTCAGCATAATATGGCCGACGGTCATATTGGCGACCAGACGGACAGTCAGACTGAACGGTTTGGACAGAAAAGAGATCATTTCGATCGGGATGATCAGCGGTGCCAAAGCCGCGGGAATGCCGCGCGGCATAAAGGTTCGGAGATAACCGAAGCCTTTTTTGCGGATGCCGATGCAAATATTGAAGAACAGGGCTATGAGAGACAATCCTCCGACAGCGGCCAAATGCGAAGTGAACGTAAAAGCATAAGGCAGGAGGCCGAGGAGGTTACCCATTGCCACAAACAAAAACAACGTGAAGATAAACGGAAAATATTTCAGCGCGTCGGTGCCGGCGTTTTCTTTGATCAATCCTGATATGAATTCATAGATGCTTTCGGGGATAGACTGGGAAATACTCGGAACAATCGTCCGGCGCCGCAGGCAAAAAGCAAAGAGCAGCGTGGAGACAACCACGGCGGAAACCATGAACAATGAAGAATTGGTAAAAGAAATGTCATAACCGCCAAGCTCAAGCGGAATAAGCGGTTTGATTTCAAATTGTTCCATCGGGTTAGACAATTCTAGCTGCTCCTTTTGTTTTCTTCGCTTTTGGCGAATCTGTATACATTCAGGATGCCGGCGGCGCCGCCCAGAAACAGAAAGACAATCAGCAGAACGGGTTTAGTGCCGAAAAACGTATCCAGAAAATATCCGGCGGCCGCTCCGACCAGTACGCCTGACAAAAGCTCTGTTCCGACTCTGAAACCGGTTTTGGAGGCATAGGCGAAACCTGATTCCTTTTTGTCTTTGCGGGCGTCAGCTTCTTTCTGCTTAAGCTTTTCAATGCGCTCGCCAAGGCGTTTTAAGTCATCTGGCATCTTTTTCATTAGTAATACCTTACACTAGAAAATGTTACCTACTTATTAAAGTTTTGCAAAAAATTTTTATTTTGCAGGTATGTTTTTCTCCAGAATGGCCTTCATGGTTTCAAAGTTCGGCGCGCCATAGATGATGCGGCGGTCTTTGAGACTGGAAACGACAAAAGACGGGGTTCCGTTGATTTCCAAATGTTTGATGGCATACTGGCGGTTGTCCATAATTTCCTGCAGTTGTTTTTTATCGTTCAGGCAGTTTTCGATTTCTTCGCCGTTCATGCCCAATTGTTCGGCGTATTTTTTCAGTAACGGCACGGTTTGAGAAGATGTTCCCCATTCGTGCTGTTTTTCAAACAGAATTTTAAGATAGTCAAAATATTTTTTGCCGCGGAAGCAATGAGAGGCGAGCGACGCCTGCAAAGATTTCTGTTCCAGCGGAAAATCTATGAAAATGACTTTGACTTTGCCGGTATCGACAAATTCTTTCTTGATTTTCGGCAGAATGTTTAAATGAAAATTGGCGCAGTGAAAACAACCGAAAGACGAATATTCGTATAAAGCAACCGGCGCTTTTTCGGTTCCGAGAACTTTTCCGTAAGGAATGATAAGGTTCTGCGGCAGTTTTTTGCCGATAGAATCAATGTCTCCTACAGGTTGTTCGGCCGCATTGGCGTTTTTAACCAAGGTAATTGAGCCGTCTTCGTTTAAAACAAAGCCTTTAAAAGACAAGTACATTCCGGCGGCCAACAGGAATACGACGATTGATGCGGCCGCAGCGCTTAATTTTTTTATAAAATTCTCAAATTTCATAGTCAGTCACTTTTCTTATTATGGTTATCGTTGAAGATACTCTGCCCTAATTTCGTTAAAATTTCTTTTAATTTTGAACTTTTTATATCTTCAGCCAGACTTTCTATATAATTTTTCTCTTCCGGCGTTACAAGGTTTGTTTTCGGCGGTTCATATTCATCGCGTTTTTCTTCGTGCAGATTCAAGGATCCGTTCTGTCTGATTTTGACGGCGGCGACGGCGTTGTAACCAAAATAGGCGTTGATTCTGTCCAGAATATAGCGTTCACGGTGTTGGATTTCGAGAGCAAACGCCCCGCTCGGAACCTGCAGATGCAAAATGCCGTTGTTTTTTTCGCCGCGCTTGAAGTCTATCTTTTGCGGGAAGCTGTAGTCGGCCAGTTCTTCTCCGACGATTTTGTCCCAGTTGGTCAAAATTTCTATTTCCATAAAGCCTTTTTTGCCGAATATGTTTTTGGTAATCGGCAGGATGGTTTTGGACAGGGCCGTCAGGTCGCGGGTTTTGCGTTCGCTTGCCGGCGCCGGCCTTTTGATATCAAACTCTTCTTCGCTCATAGGTGCAATCTAACATAAACTATCAACAAAGCAATAGGTGTTTGTTGCTAACTTGTGATAAATTGCTATGATAACAGCAGGGTTAACAGAAAGGTTTTCTAAAAATGGAATGGGCGCTTTTATTAAAGTCCGTATTGTCGCTGGTTTTTGTCCTGGGACTGCTGCTGCTGACGCTTTGGGCGGTGAAATATATGGAGATCAACAGTGTCCGGTGCCGCTTTTTTAAAAAGCTTTCGGAGCAGCGGCGGCTCTCGACCGTGGAACTGCGCCGCATAGACGCCAGAAACTCTGTAGCTCTGGTACGCTGCGACGACAAAGAATATTTGCTGCTGCTTGGGGCTTCGAATCAGGTTTTGGATTCAAAGCCTCTCAAAAATGAATCTGAGGTAGACAAAAATGAAAAATAAGTGGTTTTGGTTTTCGGTTATTGCCGTCGTTTCTGTTTTCTGCTTTGACGGTGAGGCCTGGGCACAGACGCTGAGCCTTAATGTGGAAGACGCTCCCAGCGGTTCGGCTACGGCACGGATATTCAACGTTATTATGATGATTACGGTCTTGTCTGTCGCGCCGTCTATTTTGGTGATGATGACATCTTTTACCCGTTTGATCGTGGTTTTTTCCATTACGCGCAATGCCTTGGCGACAAACGCAACACCGCCAAACATGGTTTTGGTTTCTCTGGCGCTGTTTTTGACCATGTTTATTATGGCACCGACTTTCGAAAAAAGCTGGGAGGAAGGCATTCAGCCGATGTTTGAAGAAAAAATCGACGTAATGGAGGGGTTGGAAAAGGCTTCTAATCCGATTAAAGAATTTATGGTTAACAATACGCGGGAGAAAGATCTGATCCTGTTTACGGATCTTTCAAAATCCGAACGGCCGCAAACCGTTGCCGAGACGCCTTTGAAGGTTGCCGTGCCGGCTTTTATGATCAGCGAACTTCGCCGCGCTTTTGAAATCGGCTTTTTGATTTTTATTCCTTTTTTAATCATAGATATGGTCATCGCTTCGGTTCTGATGTCTATGGGTATGATGATGCTGCCGCCGACGGTTTTGGCTTTGCCCTTTAAAATAATTTTCTTTGTTTTGATAGACGGCTGGTATATGTTGGCTGGGTCGTTGGTCAATTCCTTCCACTAAAAAAGACATTCTATGGGCATCTAATACAGATTTAGCAGGAAGAAAGTGTCCTCACGTACGTTTATGTACGCTCCGGTACTTTCTCCTTAAAATCTTATTATCTGCCGCATAGAACATCTTTTTTACAAAAAGGTGTTTTATGGTCTCCCAGTACAGAAACTGCAAGTAAAATATTCGGTTATGTACGTCTATGTACACGCCCTCATATTTTCTTTGGTTTCTTACAGGTAGGCTCATATAACGCTTTTTTTACAAAAGACGTTCTATGGGAATTTCAATACAGATTTAGCGCGTAAAATATCCGGTCATGTATGTTTATGTAAAGCTTAAAAAAAAACACCGCCTGTTAAATGACGGTGTTTTTTATGATAATTTCCGGAGTTAGAAAGTATAACGAAGACCGAAATACCATTCATGCGCATTAACGTTGGCCTGTTCAATGTCACCCATGTCGACATAACGATAGCCGCCGTCAAAGTTCAGACATTTATTCAGACGAATGGTAATACCGCCGCCGATGGCCCAGGTCAGGTTGTCTTCTTCATTTTTGTTTTCTCTTACGGAAGAACCCCATCCGGAGGTCGTGGTAAGTTCAAGTCTCGAATAACCGACACCGGCCATGATGTATGGGCTGATGACATAGTTTGGCATAAAGTCGATATAAGCGTTCAGCATCAGGCTTTGGCTGCCGAATTTAGTTCCGGTGTTGGCAGCTAGTTCTTCAGAGTGATCTTCGCGGCCGATATATTCAAGTTCGGCGCGGAAGTAGTTGTAACGGTAACCGACGGCACCGCTCATCATCCAAACGTTGTCAAAGTCAATATCAGCGCTGGCAGCAGTGGTGGAGTTTTCATTTACGTCGTTTAAGTTGGTGTGGCTGATACCGCCTCTTAAACCGATATAAAAACCATCGCGTGCAGATGCCGGGCCGGCAATGGCAACGGATAATGCCAAAACAGAAGCGGCGGCTAAAAATTGTTTTTTCATATTTATCTCCAGAAATGCGAAAATAGTCGTAAAATTTGTCTATTTTGTAACATAAATATATTTATTTATCAAGCATTAATTTCGTTATTTTGAGATTAAACAAAATTATTTAAATTAAGATTAATTTTTTTATAACAGCAGAAAATGAAATAACATTCTATGTTGTCCGGCCGTCGGATGAGAAAAGGCGTTTAAAACAATAAAGCCGCAGTCCCGTGAGGGAGTGCGGCTTTAAGGTCAGAGAGTTCGTTATTTTTAGTTAACTGCGAAGTATCCGTCAAACAGAGTTACGGTGACCTGCTTGTCTGAGCGGTCGGTGTAAGTGTGCTTGATGATCATTCGTCCGGTCTTTTCGTTGAACTGATATTCGGTTCCGTTAGCAAGGAACGGGCGTTCAAGTTCAACATTAACGTTCTTCAAGATATCAACACCGTTCATGTTGTAGGTGCTGCCGTTAAGTCCGGCATATTCCCAGAAGATGTTCGGGTTTTTCTTGACGTTAATGTAAGACGGAACCCAGCCGGAACCGACGGGAATAGCGCCTAAGCGTCCGGAGATGCTGTTCGTGTCAAAGCTGTAATCGTAGTGATTGCCGCTGTTAAATACGATAATCTTGTTATTGGTTGTGATAACCGTTGCCTGCAGAACAGGGTTCATATTGTTATCAAAACTCCAAGATATGCCTCCGTAGGCCTGCGTTTTGTTCCAGTCTACCGGATCGTTGATGTCCGGGGTCGGCGTGATGTAAACATCAACGTAAGCTTCGTGAGTCAGGTTGTAAGTGTGACCCAGATTGTTAATGTTAATGTTTATATCGCAGTCATAACGATTGTACTTTTCATTGCCCTTGCTGATTTCCTGATACCAGGGATTGGTAAATCCGGCGTTGCTGTATGTGCTCTGCGGCGCTTCAAAGTCGACAACGATATCACCGTCTTTGTAAACGGCGGCGGTAGTCGTGAACCAGAAGTTTGCAGTCAGGCCCTGATATGCGTCAACATACGGGGTCTTGTATACGGTCAAAGCCCAGTTGCCTTCCTGGCGGCTGGATCTGCTCGGTGTCTTATCGCTCAGAGACTGGAAGACCAGATTCTGAGAAGAGAGGGTAACAGTCTGTCTTGGCTGAGCCTCGCCAAACGCGTCAACAAGTTTTTCTATCGGCGTATCTTTGGTCGTGCCGTCAGAAAATTCTTCATGCAGAGTGAAGGAAACTTTCTGTTGGCGCTCGTTGTAATACTCGCGTTTCTTGTTTTGGGCTTCCCACTTGGTTCTTGTTACTTCCGGAATCAGAACGTCAACATAAGCCTCGTGAGTCAGAGAATAGTCATGACCCAGATTGGTTATTTTGATATTGATGTCACAATCGTAGCGATTGTAGTCTTTTCCGTTTTCCGTAATTTTTGAGAGCCAGGGGTTGGTGAAACCTGCATTGGCGTAGGTGCTGGTCGGAGCTTCAAATTCAACCTTGACTTCGCCGTCCTGATAGGTAGCGGCAGTCGCAGTGAACCAGAAGTTGGCGGTCAAGCCCTGATAGGCGTCAACGTACGGTGTTTTGACTGTTGTCAGGTGCCAGTTACCATCCTGAGAAGTGTTTTGGGCCGCGGTTTTGGCCGTTAAGCTCTGGAACTCAAGTTTTTCGCTTGAAAGCTTGACGGTCTGGCGGGTTTGTGCTTCGCCAAAGGCGTCGACAATCTTCTCATAGTTGGTATTCTTCTTGGAACCATCGGAAAACTCCTCGTATAACGTAAAGGAGACTTTCTGATGCTTCTCATCGTAGTACACGCGCTTTTTGTCTCTTGCTTCCCAGAAGGTGCGGGTTACCGCTTCGCGTTTTTTATCGACGTTAACGGTTGCCGAATAGGGCGTAGACACTTCATAGTACAAGTCTTTGTACTTGACCGTGTAGATCGTGCGATCATATTCTACGTTTCCTTCCTTAACAACGCCGCCGTCCTTGGCATCGATGCCGACATGAGACATTACCGGAACCGGGGAGATGAATTCTATTTTCTCGCCGCGGAAAGTGGTGTATGCCGTCTCATATTCTTCAACGTTAGCCCCGGTGAAGAGGTTGTAGCCGAAGCTGTAGGTATCGGTGTGTTTGGTAACGGTGTTGCCGTTTTCGGTTCTGGTTTCGCTCTTGCGCACCGGGTCTTTGGCATCGCTCAGAGCCAGCTTCTGATCAGAATAGAAGTGCTGGTTTCCGTGGATGGTGACCTTATGTGCAAGTTTTTGCGAGGCAATAGAGTCAATGTCGCCCTGAAGTTTGTACTTCAGGTGGAAGATGATTTGAGAAACGCCGGTATTCACATTAAACTTACGGTCATAGGTATAACTGATAAGCTCTTCTGGAACTGCGGTTTTCTTTACGTCAATGTCAACTTCGGCGCTCAGTGCGTTTACCTTTTTACTATAGTTCTCTTTATATTTGAGAACATAGTTTTTACGGTTGTACTTTTCGCCGCCGTCTTCAACTTCTCCCTTGTCGGTCTCTGAGATGCCGCTTGCGGAAATGACCGGTTTGCTGGTGAGGAATTCCACTTTTTCGCCGCGGAACATGGTATAAACTTCCTGATATCCGGATATTACCTGGTCGGTAATATCCTGAGAATAAGTGAAGTTGTGTTCACGTTCAATGGTAGTGATGTGGTGGCCTTTCTCGTTTTCGTAGCTTTCGGTGCTCAGAACTTTGGGCTCTGCGGCATTCAAAAGCGTCAAACCGTGGCTGCTCTTAATAAAACGACGTTTTTCCGAAGTTTTGGTCCAATGCTTAAGTTCCTGAGTGGCGACGGAATCGCGCGGACCGGATTCTGAATAAACCAGATGGAAGGTCAAGGTTGACAAGGTGCCTTCATCGTTGAGGTGTTTGTCTACCTTCCAGCTTACCAGTTCATCGTTTCCGGGCTGAGGTTCATCGCCTTTCTTAACGCGGAACTCTTGCTCGGCTGCGAGATCACAAGCATATTTGTCATAATCTTTGCGGCCGAATTTGCCGAAGAAATTCAGTTTGGTGTTGTAATCGGTGTACACAATCTGGTCTTCGGTGACTTCCTTTTCGGACAATATGTCTGTTTTATTGTAGGAGAATTCGTGCAGGCCCCAAGGCATTTCGAAAAGTTTTACGCCTTCAAGATAGGCGTCCGCTTTCTCGTAAGAAGAGTTTATTTTGTCCTTGAAACCGTTGCTCCAAGTGTTGGTCCACTCGGTTTCGGTCTTGGTGAACTTATAATCCTTAAACGCTTCTTTTTCATATTCATCGCTGGTGACAACGTTGGTTGCCTCAATCTTCGGATAGCCGATTTCAATGGTCGGCACAGTCATTTTCTGTTCTTTGGAGATGCTTTGCTTGACATCATATTCCACGTAGAAATGCTGTTCTTTTTGACCGGTGATTGACCAGTAGATGATGGCGTCCAATTCAGACACGTAGGTGTCGGGCTTGGTCGGGTGCGGATAGAACTTTTCAGACCCCTCGACAATTTTGCCGCCGTCGGGAATGTCTTCCTTCTCAACCGGGCAGATAAGCTCGGCCGGGATAATGAACTTGTCTTCAATGACCTTTTTCAGCGGATATTGCGTCCGATATAAAGTCATCTCCAAGTCATTGCGGAATTCTTCGTCGACAACGACGGTTGCGCGGGTTTTTGCTTCGGGCTGGGTAACAGTCTGGTTAGTCAGCTTAATACTGTCCGGCACGGTGTAAACCATTTCATAGCCCATGTAGGTGGGAATGTAGTAGCTTACGTCAATGTCGATGGTTTTGCCGACCAGTTCCACCTTGAACTGCTGTTCGTAGGTTTTCATGGTGATGTTACCGACTTTCTCCTGGCTTACTTCCTTGGCTTCTCCGTGCGAATGGCCCAGGCCGTCAATTTGGAAGTAAGGGGTAGAGCGTTTGTTTTTCTCAAGCGGTGTCCATTTGAGATTGACAGGGATGGGTTGACTGATGTCTTCCACGTGTTGCTTGTTACCTGCAACGGTCTTATAAATCGAACCGTTGGCTGTCTGGGCATCAACTGCTGTTCCTTCTTCGGAGTTGTAGCTCCAATCGTGGTTCAGCGTCAACACAACATCGATCTTCTCTTCTCCGGGGGTTTCCGGGGTCTCGGGCTCTTCAAAATCGTAGTCTGAAGTGCAGGCTGCGAAAATGAAAGTGCTTAACAAAACTGCGAGGCAGGTGAAGATGCTCACCACAAATCCTCTAATTGGACTTCTTTTTTTCATTTTTTTGAAATATTTAAATTATGAATTTTAGAAGATTTTGCCGGCAGGGACAATTTCGAGAAATCTCTACTGTAACTTAAACAAAAGATTCTGCTGAATATTTTGTTTAAGGCCGTCAAATAATACTGAGTAATTTTTTATTGAAATTACTGCCCCTTTGTAATTTGATGATATAATGATATTAAATAGGATTTTACTATAAAGTATTTTTGACAAAAAAACAATAGGCTTATGTGCTTTTTTTGTTACAATTATATTACATTTGTAAGAAAAAGCTTTTTTAACGATTTTTGACAAAATTAGCGTAAGAGGTATCGTGGTAACCTGAGCTTGTCGACGGGTTAAATGTTATCCTTCACTTCGTTCAGGATGACAGTTGTGGTAAGGCTGAGATGCTTCGGCAAGCTCAGCATGACAGGTTTTATCGGCCGGGATGCTTTGACTGCACTTCGTTCTGTTCAGCATGATCATTGTGGTAAGGCACTCAACATGGCTGTTTTATAAAAGGTATGACAATTTTCGGCGACGGTTTAAAAATGAAAGAAGAGGCGCAGCCAAACGGCCGCACCTCTTCTGGAAAATAATTTTTTTAGTATCCCTTAATCCGGAGATAGTCGGAATACTTAATCGGCTTAGACTTTTTCGTCCGGTTAAGCTGAACGCTCAGGGTAACCACACCGCAAGTGTATGTGGTGTGTGTTGTATTGACAACCTGAACACCGGCTCCAAGACTCCAAGTCTTACCGAAAGTGTTTCTGTTCAATCTTATGCCGCCTTCATAGTAGCTGGTACCATGATAAGAAGACTTCAGGAATTTTCCATCAGTCTGCTCAAGGGTCTTAGCGGCGAATGAAGTGTTGATGAACTGAACGCCACCACCACCATAGACACTCATTCCCCAAGAGGAATGCTTCCAGAAGTCAAGGGCAACCTGGCCACCAAACTTGTAGGAAAGACCTTTTTCAATCACCATCAAATCCTTGTAAGCGGTCTCGTTGGTGTGTGCCAATCCGGCGATAGCTTCAACCTTGGCTCCGATGGGGCCGTGGTGTTTGAAGTTGAACTGATAACCCAGAGAAGCGGTTGCTTCGGGCATAGTCAGATCACCAGAAGTGGCAATGCCGGCTGCAAAGCGCAGGTACAAGCCCTGACACAACGCAGCTTTTTCACCAATGAGCGGGTCTGCATTCTCGTCCTTCGGGAGATAACCTTCAGGGGTCTTCACCCATTCAGAAGGATTCACAAAGTATTCCTTTGTGAATTTGCAACTCTTTGTTTCATACTCAAAATCCTGAGCTGAAACATTAGCTACTATAGAGAACAACACAACGATTGCGAAAAAATATTTTGTTTTCATATTGTCTTATTTTTTAGAATAATACTGCAGGGATTCTGGGAAGGGTCTCTGCAACTGCCCTTTTTAGTTTTACATCCCGGGCGACAGACTGGCTGGTGCCGAATCTGTCCCCCAAGATGAGATAGTTTTTACTTTCTGAAAGTACCGTTAAACAAAGTTACAGTCTTGGTCTCGTCAGCACGATCCTTATAGGTGTACTCGATTACCATTTTACCGGTTTCTTCGTTATAGTTGTACTCGTTTCCGGTGCTCATAAACGGACGTTCCAGTTCAACATCAACAGTTTTGAGAATCTCAACGCCGTTCATATTGTATGTTACACCGTTTAATCCCGCATATTCCCAGAAATAGTTCGGATTTTTCTTCACATTTATATATGAAGGAACCCAAGCGTTTCCGGTAGGAATAGCACCGAGACGGCCAGAAAGTTTGCTCGTGTCAAATTTGTAGAAAAATGCTGACCCGCTGTTGAACGAAACAACGCCGTTAGACGTAATGACAGATGCATTCAGCACAGGCTGCATGTTATTGTCAAAAGTCCATGAGATACCTCCGTAAGTCTGAGTTTTTGCCCAGTCGATGGTTCCCCATTCTTCCGGAGTGTCAGGATCTTCAGGTTCCGGATCAGGTTTGCCGGGGTTAACAGGTACCTCGATGTAAATAGTGTCAACTCTGTCTTGATAAACGGTATCAACACGGTCAACGTACTTAATTACTTCTTTGTACTTGATAACCTCTTTTACTACCTCAACTGTATCGTGTACTGTGATGTAAACAGGAACCTCAACGGTCTTGGTTACGGTCACGGTGTCGTGTACAGTGATGTATTGGGGTTCACCCTCAACAAAGACGGTATCAATACGGTCTACATACACTGTTTCAGTGATGTATTCAGTTTTGATAACTTCTTTTTCTACCTCTTTAATTACTGTATCCACAGTGTGAATGTGGATAGTGTCATGAACCAATATTCTTTCGGGTACGAAAGCTTCTTCGAAATCGTAATCTGATGTACAGCTACCGAAGAAGAACGGAACAACGAACAAAGCTGCGAGGACTACCAATATGCTGGCCATTCCTCTAAATTCTTTTTTCTGAGTCATATGCAAATTTTTTTTTATTTTTTTACTTTTGTTTATTAGCGGACTTGAAGGTCCTTTTGTATATGGAGAGCCTAAGCAAAGCTAGGTCGGAGAAAAATGTTATATAGAGGCGTGGGCTGGCAACAAGGTTTTATCCTCAAAGTTTTATAACACAAAGAGAGCTAAGTCATCCTGATGTACAAACTTCCCAACGTAATATGTCATAAGAACAAATGAAAACGATAAATATTTGAAACAATCGTTTTTTTACCCATTTGAACAGTTTGATAATTATATTCTTTTCGATACCTGAAAGGTAAAGATTAGCTGCTAGTGTAATAGAATAAAATTATATGTTTGACAAAATTATAGTAGCATATTTTGGCAGGCGTGGCAATAGATATCGTAGGAAAATTTTCTATTTTTTTCTGCTTTAACAAAATTTTAATAATGGTTAATTTTGGTTTTTCCGGCCAAATTGAGTCTAAATCGCAAAGATATTCGGATTCGCGGCGAATCGGCGCAAACGCGGTTGGCTGCCTTTTTGTTAACTTTTGGGGGCTTTAATGTTTCCCGGAGCCTGTCGAAGGGGCTCGGCAATGTAATAAGGCTGAGACCCTTCACTTCGTTCAGGATGACAGTTGTGGTAAGGCTGAGATACTTCGGCAAGCTCAACATGACAGATTATGACATAAAAGAGAGGGGACGGAGAAAAGATGGGGCGAATCGCAGAATATTGTGTATAAAGAGTCGGTTAGAGAACGCTTGAGAATATTTTTCTTGCCAGAATCGGAATCTTTGTTATAGATTCTCGGCAGTATTAATTGGTCAGAGGGGCGAATCTGCCCCTTTGGCTGTGTTTTTAACTTAGTAGCTTAAGGAGCTTATTAAACCATGAGTAAATGGGTATATACATTTGGAAACGGCAAAGCCGAAGGCGACGCCAGCATGCGTAATCTCCTGGGCGGTAAAGGTGCCAACCTGGCTGAAATGAACAAGGTCGGTTTGCCCGTTCCTCCCGGATTTACGGTTACAACAGAAGTTTGTACGTATTATTACAACAACAATAAGACCTATCCCGCAGATTTGAAGGATCAGGTCAGAGCCGCCGTTGCTGACGTTGAAAAAATCATGGGCAAAAAATTTGCCGATGCCAACAACCCGTTGCTGTTCTCCGTACGTTCCGGCGCCCGCGTTTCCATGCCGGGCATGATGGACACGGTTCTGAACCTCGGTTTGAACGATGAAACCGTTAAAGCTCTGGCTAAAGCTTCCGGTTCCGAAAGATTTGCCTACGACTCTTACCGTCGTTTTCTGCAGATGTTCTCCGACGTGGTTTTGGGCGCTGATCTGGACCTCTATGAAGAAGCTCTGGAAAATATGAAAAAATCCAAAGGCTACAAGTCTGATACGGATTTGACTGCCGAAGATTTGAAAGAACTGGTTAACGAATATAAAGAAATCGGCAAGAAACTCGGCAAAGTTGTTCCGCAGGATCCCTGGGATCAGCTGTGGGCCGGCATCGGCGCCGTATTCGGCTCCTGGATGGTTGACCGCGCCATTACTTACCGCAAACTGAACAACATTCCGGGCGACTGGGGTACAGCCGTTAACGTTCAGACCATGGTCTTCGGCAATGCCGGCGACGACTGCGCTACCGGCGTTTGCTTCTCCCGCGACCCGGCTACCGGCGAAAACGTCTACTACGGCGAATATCTGGTAAATGCTCAGGGTGAAGACGTTGTTGCCGGTATTCGTACGCCGCAGCCGATGGCTTCTAAAGGCGACGGTACTTCTCTGGAAGAAAAATGGCCGCACCTGTATCAGGAACTGGTCGACGTCCGCAACAACCTGGAAGCTCACTACAAAGATATGCAGGATATGGAATTCACCATTGAACACGGCAAACTCTGGATGCTGCAGTGCCGCAACGGTAAACGCACCGCTGCCGCCGCCGTTCGTATGGCCGTAGAAATGGTTGAAGAAGGCATGCTGAACAAAGAAGAAGCCATTATGCGCGTCGGTGCCGAACAGCTTGACCAGCTTTTGCACCCGATGCTTGACCCGAAAGCCAAGAAAAACGTTATCGCTACCGGTTTGCCGGCATCTCCGGGTGCTGCCGTCGGTCGTGCCGTTTTCAATGCTGAAGACGCTGAAGCCTGGGCTGCCAAAGGCGAAAAGGTTATCCTTATCCGCAACGAAACTTCTCCTGAAGACATCGGCGGTATGCACGCTTCTCAGGGTGTTATCACTGCCCGCGGCGGTATGACCTCTCACGCAGCCGTTGTTGCCCGCGGTATGGGTACTCCGTGCGTTTCGGGTTCTAACGACATTACCATCAACTATGCCAACAAAACCATGAGCACTAAGTCCGGCGTAGTTATCAAAGAAGGCGACTGGGTATCTCTGGACGGTGCCAAAGGCCAGATTATCGAAGGCGAAATTCCGACCGTTAACGTCGAAATGACCGGTAACTTCGGTAAACTGATGAGCTGGGTTGACGAAATCCGCACCCTGAAAGTCCGCGCCAACGCCGAAACGCCGAAAGATGCCAAACAGGCTCTTGACTTCGGTGCCGAAGGTATCGGTCTGGCCCGTACCGAGCATATGTTCTTTGATGCCGACAGAATTCCGGACATGCGCGCCATGATTTTGTCTGACACCAAGGAAGGCCGCGTTAAGGCTCTGGCTCGTCTGCTGCCTTATCAGAAACAGGACTTCAAAGACCTGTTCACCATCATGAACGGTCTGCCGGTTACCGTCCGTCTGCTGGATCCGCCTTTGCACGAATTCCTGCCGCACACCGATGCTGAAATGCAGGAACTGGCCGATAAAATGGGTATGACTTTGGAACAGGTTAAAAACCGTGCAGCTGCTTTGCACGAAGCCAACCCGATGCTTGGTCACCGCGGATGCCGTCTGGCCGTTACCTATCCTGAAATTGCCGAAATGCAGACCCGCGCCATTTTGGAAGCTGCTATCGAATGTCAGGATGCCGGCATTAAGGTTATTCCGGAAATCGAAGTTCCTTTGATTGGTTCCAAGAAAGAACTGGACATTGTCAAAGCGACAATCGACGAAACGGCTGAAAAAGTATTTGCCGAAAAAGGCAAGAAGATTGACTACCTCGTCGGTACCATGATTGAGTTGCCGCGTGCAGCCCTGCAGGCTGAAAACATTGCGGAAACGGCCGGCTTCTTCGGCTTCGGTACAAACGACCTGACCCAAACCACTCTGGGTATGAGCCGTGACGATACCGGTGCAATCCTTGACGAATATCGCGCTAAGGGCGTTTATGTTGCCGATCCGTTTGCTTCCATCGACGTTGAAGGCGTCGGCAAACTGGTTCGCCGCGCTTCGGTTGAAGGCCGCGCTACCAACCCGGATCTGCATCTGGGCGTTTGCGGTGAGCACGGCGGTGATCCGAAATCCATCGAGTTCTTTGACGAAGTCGGTCTGGATTACGTTTCCTGCTCTCCGTTCCGCGTACCGGTTGCCCGTCTGGCTGCCGCTCAGGCTGCCGTTAAGCACAAAGGCCAGAAAAAGGCCGTTGACGGTGCCAAACACGGCAACTGCTGCAGCAAGTGTGCCTAGGCAGTTTGCAAAATAAATAAAAAAACGTCTGACGAAAGTCAGGCGTTTTTTTTGTTTGACTCGAAAGGGGACGGTGCCGTATATTTCAACGGACATTATATTTTTAAGGCATGTATAGATTTGAAGAACTGGAGCAGCTGTATGCAAGCATAACGGCGCTCGAGAAAGCATTGGAAAGATTTTCGTCCTGTGCGATTTATGAACTTGACGGCGGAATAGAAGTCTGGTGCGAAACCAAGACGCTTATTTTGCAAAATATTGCCGCGCAAAAGCAGTTGCTGCGCCGGCTGATTGCCGTCGGGAAGTTTACGCCGGAACAGCAGAAGCAAGCAAAAAGCTGGCAGTTGGGCTGATTGGCGTCAAAAAAGTTGAAGAAAGGCGTCCGATATATAAAGTCGGACGCTTTTTTTTGACGTGAGATTACCGGAAAAAACTTTTTTATGTTATTTGTATCATATTTGTTTGACTCGAAGTTAAAATTTCTTTATTGCTGATATCAGAGTCTACAAGCTCACAAAAGCGGAAAACGCACCCGATAGCTGCGGATTTCTTGTCATGTCTATGGCGGGAGTCCGGGGAATAAAATACCTGTAAAGGAAATATACGGGCAGTTTCTTTTGTGCTGTTGTAGCTCCCGCCGCCTGATTCGAGGCGACAGTTAATTACATAAAAGCAAAGGATTGAAATCATGAACACTAAAGAATTAAACATTAAGGGCGTCAAACTGATGCTGGGGGCGGAAATGCGCCGCGTCCGGGAAGAAAAAGGGCTTTCGGTCGAAGAGGCCGCGGCGGCGGCCGGAATTGAACGGAGCAATGTTATTCGTAATCTGGAAGCAGGACGCGGCAGCAAAATATATTTTATCTTCAAACTCCTTGAGATTTATCAAAAACGATTGTCGGTGCGACTGGTTGACTGATGAAAAAGTCCCTCGGTTCGGCCGGGGGATTGTCCGTTTACCGAATTTTAAATTAAAAGAGTCACAGTAACGTCTGCTTTGGTTACGGAGGATAAATTGAAGGCTTATTATCAAGGGGAAATCGACTATTTTTGCGCGATTTATGCCATCATCAACGCCATAAGGCTGGCAGCGGTGCGCTATCACCGTTTCAGTTTTAAGGAGGGCTGCCGTTTTTACCAGCATATGGTTCAGTATCTGTTTGATCGCGGCAAATTTCTGGAGGTGTTGTACTCGGGCACGTCTTTGGAGCTGATGGACGAACTGCTGGGAGAGGCACGGAAATATCTGTTTGACGTATTTGGTTTGAGAATGCGCTGGAAGTATCCGCTTAAATGCAAAGATATGTCTGTCATCCGGGCCGGAGAGTATATCGGGCATTATCTCAGTCGCAGGGACACGTCCTGCATCATGCGCCTGCATAACAAAGACGTCGGTGACCATTGGTCGGTGGTGCGCAAAAGGGCTTTCAGCTATAAGCTGCGTCTGTTTGACAGTTATTTTTATCCGGGGATTGACGTAAAAAAATCAACCTGGGAACCTTATTGCGATGACGGGTTGCACCATATTGTCAAATCGGGCGTAATTTTTATCAAGGTTTTCCGGCAGATTTAAAATATTTGACAAATTTGTCCATATATGTTAAGGTTCTCTCACTTTATCTAGAAATTTTGTGAATTATCAATATGTCTCCGAAGTTTCAGCTTGGAGACGCAGAATTATTAACCAAAAATATATAAGCGTATGGATTACAAAAATTTCAGCGCCATTTACGACGCATTGTGTTTGTCAGAAAAAGAAGTGAAAAGTCAGGCTGCCGTTGACGCAATTTTGCTGGCCAAGCAGCGGGTTACGGTGATGTTTACCAAACTGTTTCCGAGCACTTTGGCCGATGTTGTCAAGCGTCCGACTTTTGATACCAAGGTGTTTTTTCCGATTATCGCCAAGTATCCCGAAGTTTTGCGCGGAAACGAAGAAAAGTTTCTGCATTTGCTGGACGCTTTGGGGCGTTATCAGAAGGGAGAAAAAAAGCCCAAGGCCGAATATGCAATTACGATGGATGTTTTTGCAATATTAAATTCGGTTCTGATTGACGACTATCTGTGGAAAGATCCGAACAACCGCAAGGCCGTAATTTTGTCCGCGGCGCTGCAGGCGGTTATTCCGCTGATGAAAGACAACTATTCCAATCCCTGTGTTTATGCTCTGCTGTCGGAAAAGCTTCCGGTCTGGCAGAAAGGTTATCCTGAGGTGGCGGAAGGTTTTGAAAACATCACCGGATACGTGCACAGCGAAACCTGGTTTTAGAAATTTACGTTTAATTTTTTGAGAGCTCCGTCAGGGGCTCTTTTTTATTTTATCCTGCTGAAATTTTTTGACAAAAAAAGGTTAACGTGTATAATTAAAATATGAATGTCAGGAGACGGCAATGGATAATAAGACAAAATATTTGCTTGCGGAATATGAAGCGTTGGGACTGGAACCACAGAAGACGGTTCTGAACGGAATTGAATATGTGATTCCCAGTCTGTATGTGAAGGCGGCCGAACACAAGGAGGACGGACAGAAAGCTTTTGTCCGCGATTTTTTCGATGCTCAGGAGAAAGACGCCGAACGCTACGAGAAACATGGGGTGGATGTCAAGACCGTATCGTGGGGAAACGGCACTCAGACTTATCGGATGGTGGTTCCTTTTGCGCTGCGCAATAAAAAAATGCGCGACAGCGAAGTGGTTACCTATATTTTTAACCGGGCGGACCGCAAATATAAACGCGCAGTCAAACTGACGCAGCGTTTGAACAAGGCTTATCCGAACCGCCGGTTGTCGGTGGATGTCGCGACGGACAATATCCGGCATTTGCGTAAGAGTTATAATCAGTATTTGTGGCAGCAGGCCAAGAGCAACGCCAGATACGCGGCTCTGCGGGTCGGCGATTTCTTCAGCAGCGGTATCAAGCTTGCCTGCGGCAATATCAAAGGGCTGAATGCGCAAAAACTTAAGGCCGATGCCCGGAAATATGCCACGCGGATGCTGTTGGGCACGGTTTTGACCGCAGGGATTGCCGGCGGCGTCAAACTGGGGCAAAATTTGCGGGAGAAAGATGATGTCAGAGGCCCAAAAATTGAACTGGTCAAAACAAATCAGGAAGTTGCCGAGCAAAACAAAGCCTGCTTCATGGAAAATGTTGATGCCATCAAAACCCTGCTTTGCTTTATGGAAAATTTTGCCGGGGAGGCTTTTCCCGACGGAAAAGGCGTGATGACTATCGGTTACGGCTGTACTTATACGATAGACGAAGAAGGCAACGGCAACCGAGAGAAATCGCCGATAAAAAAAGGCCAGACCATGACGATGGAAGAGGCCAATCTGCAAAAAGAACGTTATCTGGAGTTTCGGGTTTTGCCGCAGATAACCGAACTGGTCAAGGTGCCGATGGATCGCGAGACCATGCAGGCAACGGCCAGTTTTGCCTATGTCATAGGTCCCAAGGCTTTTAAGAAATCCGAATACCTGAAAGCGTTGAACCGAGGCGTTACCGGCGAAGAACTCGGACGCTATCTGCTTGGTTTTGCCAAGGATCCGGGCGTGATTAAGCGTAACTGGTTTGCCAACGAGGTGTTGTGCGGACGGATGAAATCCGGTGATTTTCTGACGCTCCGCGCCGAGGGATGTTATACGTCCGAAGTGGAAGAATGCTGCGTTATGAACGGCGACAAAGTTAAGCGCGACAAAAACGGGCTGGGAACTTTCCGTACCGATACGCGTGCCGATGTTCTGCGCAAGGCCAGACAACCGCGGCATTCTGTTATCGGAGAGTGTCAGCTGGTGCAGAATCTGCTGCCGCAGGATGTGGTCGACAATGTACGCGGCGACACTACTTACATCAGCCTGCCGCCGCGGGATATGCAGCTTATGGCGCAGAAGACCAAATAAAAAGAGGGATTTTAATCCCTCTTTTTTAGTGTTTGGCGGTTAAGATGCCTTTGGCTTTGTCCAGGATGGTGTCGTCTTTGGTCAGCTCGTTAAAAGCATGGGTCGGCGCAACAGGCATCGGCGCGGTCGGCGTATTGTTGACGTAGTTGACCGGTTTGGTGGCAATCTGTTTGAACGTGAACAGGATAAAAATCCCGCTGACAACCGAATAAGACAACAAAAACCAGATGTTTCCCCAGTGCTGCATGGCAAAAGAGATGATGACCGGGCCAATAATCAGTCCCATGCTTTGCAGCAATATCAGCATGCTGCTGGCATTGACGCGTTCCGAATCTTCGATTTGGTCATTAACGTGCGAAACGCAGATCGGGTACATGATGAAGGTGCCGCATCCGAGCAGGCCGGCTGCTGCGGCAATGGCGATGCTGCCGTCATCCATAAACAAATGAACCCAGGGCGCAATCAGAAACAAAAAGCCCGAAGTCCAAAGCAGGACAAAGCGCCGATCCATCTTGTCGGACAGCCTGCCGATCGGCAATTGGGCGAGCATTCCGCCGAAAATGCCGCAGAACATAAAAATGGAAGTCTGTTCGATGCTGAGTTCGGACTGTTTGGCAAAAATGGTTCCCAGAGTATAGAAGGCACCGACCAGAAAACCGCTGGCAAAGCAGCCGACGACGCCGACAGGAGACTTTTGGTACAATTTGAGCAAAGACATATTTTTATGTACGGTAATGTCAGGCGAGGGCAGCGCCGTGAGCGAGATCGGTACCAGCGCAATTGAAAACAGGGAAGCGACAAAGGCATAGATGATAAGGCCGCTGCGGTCGGGAATGTTCAGCAGCAGTTGTCCCAGGCTGGAACCGAGGTAGGTGGTTATCATATAAAGCGACATGATAATGCCGCGGTTTTTGTTGGTGGCGCGCGTGTTGAGCCAGCTTTCCAGACACATGAAGCAGGTGCCGATGCAAAATCCTTCGGTCAGACGCAGCAGTCCCCAGTAGGTAGGTTGCGGCGAAAGGTAATGCAGCGGCACAATCGCCGAGAAGACGGAAATAAAAGCGCAGAACGTACGGATGTGTCCGACCCGGTTGATGATTTTGTAAGAAATGAGCGACGCTATGACGTAACCGCAGTAGTAAAGGGAAAGGATGATGCCTGCTTCCGAGGTCGGAACGCCGTTCTGGTTCATTCTCAGAGCCAAGGTTGACGACAGCAGCGAAAAGGCGCAGCAGGTCAGCCCTGTTCCGGCTAAAAACGCCGACAGCGGGGAGGCAATGGTTTTGATGGAGTTTACCGTTTGGGATATGATACTCATAATAAAAGGCTTTCTAAAAAATCTATATGTTGAGAGATATAACAAAGAGAAAAATAGTCAAGTTTTTAGATACTTCAAACTGATAAAATCTGATTGACTTTTGGGAGAAACTGCATTGTTATAGCCTAAGGTATTTAATTAATATTATATTTGAGAGTTTTGTATGGCAAAGAAAGTTTTAATCGGTTTTGTTGTATTGGCTGCTTTGGGAGCCGCGTCTTACTGGGGGTATTGTAAGTATGACAAGTGGGAAAAAGCCAAGGCGGCAACGGAGCAATTGTCGGTAACGGACGGTTTTGACGAAAAAACTTTGGAAGAACTGGCGCGAAACCTTTCTCTGAAGGCTTATGAAAAACCCAGCGAAACCCTGCCGACAGAGCTGCAGAATCTGAGCTATGACGAACACCGGGACATTCGGTTCGTCCGTGAAAACGGTCCGTGGTATAAGCAGCGCCTGCCGTTTGAAGTTCAGTTTTTCCATCTGGGATCGATGTTTAAGGTTTCGGTACCGATTAATGAAATTGTTGACGGTAAGGTTCTGCCGATTAAATATTCTTCAAGCTTTTTCAATTACGGCAAAAACAAACTGGACGGCAATCATTTTAACAATTTGGGCTATGCCGGGTTCCGTCTGCATTATCCTCTGAACTCGCAGAGTTACTATGATGAACTGGTTTCTTTTCTCGGTGCCAGCTATTTCCGGGCTTTGGGCAAAGGCGAAAAATACGGCCTTTCGGCGCGCGGACTGGCAATAGACACGGCGGTTCAGACCGGTGAAGAATTTCCGATTTTCCGGGAGTTCTGGCTTAAAAAGCCGCATATTAAGGACCGCAACATTACGGTTTATGCCTTGTTGGACAGTCCGAGCGTTACCGGTGCTTATACCTTTGTAATTACGCCGGGACAAAATACAACCATGGAAGTCGATGCGGTTTTGTATCCGCGCAAACCAATCAATAAACTGGGTGTCGCGCCGCTGACGTCAATGTATCTGTTCGGAGAAAACAGCCATACGCGGTTTGATGATCACCGGCCGGAAGTTCATGACAGTGACGGACTGCTGGTTTGGAACGGACGGGACGAGTGGCTGTGGCGTCCGCTGGACAATTCCAAATATCTGCGCATCAGTTCCTTTGTGGACGATAATCCCAAAGGTTTCGGCCTGATGCAGCGCGACAGGGATCCCGAGCATTATATGGATTTTGAAGCCATGTACGAGCAGCGTCCGAGCGTATGGGTGGAACCGTTGGACAATTGGGGCAAAGGCGCTGTTCAGCTGGTTGAAATTCCGTCAATTCAGGAAATTCACGACAATGTTGTTGCCTTTTGGGTTCCCGAAAAGAAAATAGAGCCCGGCAAAGCCTATCGTTTCCGCTATATGCTGCATTGGGCGGATGCGGTTCCGGTCGATCACGGTCTGGCCAAAGTGAAAGCGACTTATACCGGTATCGGCGGGGTCTCCGGCATGCTGGAGACTGAGAAACGTAAATTTGTCGTCGACTTTGACAATGTGCGGATCCGTGATTTGAAAACGGCAATTGAAAACGGAGCGGTTAAAGCGGACGTTTCGGTGTCGGAGGGGACGGTTAAAGGCGTACATCTGATGTATAATCCGCTTAGCAAGGGCGCTTTGGTTTATATGGACTATAAACCGGACGGCGGCAAAACGGCCGAAATCAGAATTTCTCTGGTGAAAGACGGAAAACCGGTTTCGGAAGTCTGGAGCTATCAATGGCTGCCATAAGGGTTCAAAGTCTTGCCGATATTGTTTCCGCTTATTTCAGAAGCCTGGGTTTTTCCGGGAAAAGTCTGGAGAAGGCGGTGTCGGTTCTGTTAGAAAAACACCGTTTTGAGATTGAAACGAATGACGTCGTTGCCGCATTGGAAGAACTTTTGCAAAAAAATCTGGATGAGAATTTTGCTGACATAAATTTGCCGGCCGAGTCTAAGAGAGCTTGGTTCAAAACGGCCTTTTTGCTGTCGAACGGTGCTGAAAAGTGGGGCGTCGGCGCTTTTACCGGAGAAGCCTCAGACAGGTGTTATGCCGAACAGCTTAAGAAATTGAATTTGTGTCAGGTCCCGGATTATAAGGTTTCGCATATGGCGCCGCAGAAGATTGAACCGCCGCACCCATTGAGGGCGTTCAGCCGGATTTTCCGGGGATTTTACGGGAATAAGAAATAATGGTTTTGCCAAAAGACAATCTGATTAATCTGAATCCGGCGCGGGTACGCAACCGGCGGATAAAAGTTTTCGGACTGATGCTGCTTTCGACGCTGCTGGCCACTTTGAAATGGATCAGCTCAATTCCGACCGACAGCGCTTTGCCGACCAAAATTCTGATGATTGTCTTGTTTGTGTTGACGTTTGCTTGGATTGCACTGTTTTTCTGGTCCAGCGTATTTGGTTTTTTCGAGTTGTGGAAACGGAGGAAAGTTCCCGGTATCGATTGGGCCGAAGATGGACGGCGGTTGAGTTCTAAAATTGCGGTCCTGATGCCGGTTTACAATGAATCTTCAGCCGAGGTTTATGCCAATCTGCTGGCTATGGCCGAAAGTCTCAATCAGACCGGGCTGGGAAAAAATTTTGACATTTTTGTTTTGAGCGACACAACTAATCCCAAGGTTTGGGTCGAGGAAGAAAAAATGTGGTTGGAAGCCAAACGGAAAATGCCGGCCGAAATTGACCTCTATTATCGCCGCCGGGCGAAAAATACGGCGCGAAAAAGCGGCAATATCGAAGATTTTTGCAACAAGTGGGGCGCCGAATATGACTTTATGATTGTTTTGGATGCAGACAGCCTTTTGAATGGTTCGACAATGGTTAAGATGGCGCAGCTGATGGAGGTAAATCCGCGTACCGGCATTATTCAGGCGCCGCCGATGTGTCTTGACGGGCACAGTCTGTTTGCGAGAATCCAACAGTTTGCAGGGAAGGTTTACGGCCCGATTGTTTCCGCAGGGCTGGCTTATTGGCAGGTCGGCGACAGCAATTACTGGGGGCATAATGCCATTATCCGGGTCAGAGCTTTTATTGAGTGCTGCGGCCTGCCGGTTTTGAAAGGAAAGGCGCCGTTCGGCGGTCATATTCTCAGTCACGATTTTGTGGAGGCGGCGCTGATCCGCCGCGGCGGCTGGGCGGCATGGCTGTTGCCGGAACTGAAAGGCAGCTATGAAGGTTGTCCGCCAACGATGATTGATTTTGCTACCCGCGATCGCCGCTGGTGCCAGGGAAATCTGCAGCATATCAAGGTGTTGATTTCCAAAGGACTTCATCCGGTCAGCCGCATTCATTTTACCATCGGCATTATGTCTTACTTGTCATCGCCGATCTGGCTCAGTTTTCTGTTGGTCGGCATGGCGATTGCTTTGGGACGCAATTTCTTTCCTCCGGTATATTTTGAAGAGGCCAGAACCTTGTTTCCGGTGTGGCCGATATTTGACAAGATCGGCACGATTTCCTTGTTTGTCATTTCAATGTTTATGCTCATTTTTCCCAAGTTTCTGGGGCTCGCCGTATATCTCAGAAATAATGACCGGTCACGCAGCGGCGGCCGGTTCGCGGCTTTGAAAAGCGTGTTGTTGGAAATTGTGATGAGCGTGTTGACAGCGCCTGTTATGATGATGTTTCAAAGCAAGTTCGTTTTTGACATTTTATCCGGCAATGATGCCGGGTGGTCGGCTCAAAACCGTGGCGACAGAGGAACTTCTCTGAGAGAAGCGTGGGCGCGCCACAAATGGCATACGGGCTTGGGAATCGCAGCGACGGTTGTCATCTGGTTTTATGCTCATGCTCTGTTCTGGTGGATGCTTCCGATTACGCTGGGGCTGATGTTTTCCGTTCCCCTTTCAATGTTTCTGTCGACGGTTTGTGCCGGGCAGTTTTTTCGTCGGCATGGTTATTTTATAATTCCAGAAGAAAACGAACCGCCGTTGATTTTGCGCCGGGCACAGTATTTTGAGAATCTGATGAAAGAGGCGTCTCCGCAATATAAGGGGGTTGAGCTGGTGGTTAAGGATTCCGTTATGAATGCTTTGCATCTGATGATGCTGGAGGTTAACGGGCCGGCACCTGAATTTGACGCCGAGGTTGCAGACAGCGCGCAAATCAAGTTGGAAAACTATCTTACTTTCGGTAAAGAAATGGATTTGAGCCGCGATGAAGAGCTGATGCTTCTTTACAGTCCCGAGATATTAAAAACGGCGCACATATCTACGTTTTTGCAGGATTAGTCCGATTTTTTTTCAGGGCTTCGACGACAGGAACGTCGGCCGGAGAAAATTCAAAAGCGTCGATTTCCGAAATGTCAATCCAACGATAGTCTTCGTGAGAGTTCAGACAGCCGATTTTGTCGGTCGCCGCTTCGGCAAAAAAAGCCTGCAAACGGATTGAACCGAAGTCGTAATTGTAATCGGAAGTCATGAAAAAATCTCCGACATTGATTTCCAAGTCAAACTCTTCTTTTATTTCGCGCCGCAGGCATTGCTGCAAGGTTTCGCCTTCTTCAAGTTTGCCTCCCGGGAATTCCCACAGCAGCGCCGGCTTTTTGGTGCGGATGCGCTGCGCAATCAGAATTTTGCTGTGATAAGAGATTATTCCGGCCGTGACTATTTTCATTTTGCTTTCCTTTTTTTTATATTTATAATACGGTTATATTCGATTTTATTTTATATGCAAGAGGGGAACGGAAGATGTTCGGACGGCTGATGATTGGTTTGACGGCAATGCTGACGGTTTTGACCTTTCCTGTTTATGCGCAGGAAGAAGCCGCAGATCCGTTGTTTGGTGACGTGAGCGGAGCTGATTTGGAATCTGACGGCCGGGGTGCTTCAAAAAATGTTCGCCCGCAGCAGGTCAGAAGGGTTATCATTGATAACGCCGCAAAGAAAAGAGAGGCCTTGAACAGGGCAAATGCGGCGGCTGCGGCAAGAAAAGCCGAAGAAGTCGAAAATGAGGCGGCTGAGCAAACGGAGGTAAATCTTGTCGGTTCTCAGCAGAAAAAAGATACTGAAGAAGAAATTGAAGTTCCGCAGAGCGCAATAGGTATTCCTTCGGTGATGAACGGCGATGCCAGCAAAGGGGAGAAGCCGTTGAAACTTTTGGAAAAATATCGAACCGAAAGAGCGGTCAATAAGATTAAAGCGGCGGAAAAACCTTTGGTTTCAAGCGATGAGATGAAAAAACGCCTGACTGACGAATATAACGAAGAACGCGAAAAGCGCCGCAAGATGAGCAGGCAGGAAAGCCGGCAGATTCAACTTGAACGGCGGCAGTTGCATAAAGAACGTTTGGAAGAACGCCGCCGGATACGCAAGCTCCCCCGGGCGGAACGGCATAAGCTTCAGCAACAGCTGCGCGACGGTGAAAAGGCCCGTCGCGAGAAATATCTTGAAGACAAGCAGAAGCGCAGGGAAATGCGTAAAATGAACGCGAAATAACCCGATGTTGAAAAAAAACGGTTTGAGAGCCGTTTTTTTTATAAAATAGGTATGTATTTCAGAATCTTAACCTTTCTTTTGCAATTGTTAAGGTATATTGCCTTGGTTTAAAAATTTTGTTTAGAGGAGTTTATGCAACATGAAGGCTAAAGGTTGCGCGGAAGATGTGTCCAAACTGGAAGATAACGGCGCCAAAAGTATAGATGATTTGAATGTGATTATTGACAGAGTCAAAAGCGCTCAGGAAGTTTTGGCAACTTATAATCAGGAACAGGTTGACCGAATTTTTGAGGCGGTGGCGATTGCTGCCAATAAGAATCGTATTCCGCTGGCCAAGATGGCCGTAGCCGAAACCGGAATGGGCATTGTGGAAGACAAGGTGATAAAAAATCACTTTGCAGCAGAGGAAATTTACAACAAATATCGTCATGCCAGGACCTGCGGCGTGATTGAGCGCGATGCAACAAACGGTCTGACCAAAGTAGCGGAGCCTTTAGGCGTGATTGCCGGCGTTATTCCAACGACGAATCCGACGTCAACGGTTATTTTCAAAACCCTGATTGCTCTGAAAACACGGAACGGCATTATTTTTTCGCCGCATCCGCGCGCAAAGAAATGTACGATCGAAACGGCTAAAATTTTGCAGGAAGCCGCCGTTGCCGCCGGCGCGCCGAAAAACATCATCGGCTGGATTGAAGAGCCTTCCATAGATTTGACCCAGCATCTGATGAGCCATGAGGGAATCAGCATGATTTTGGCGACCGGCGGACCGGGAATGGTCAAGTCGGCCTATTCTTCAGGCAAGCCGGCTCTGGGCGTCGGTGCCGGAAACACGCCGGCGATTATTGACGAGACCGCCGATATCAAGATGGCCGTCAGTTCGGTTTTGATGAGCAAAACTTTTGACAACGGCATGATTTGCGCTTCCGAACAGTCGATTATCGTTCATAAAGACGTATATGACGAAGTTAAGAAAGAGCTTGAATATCGCGGTGCCTATATCTTAAACAAAAAAGAGAAGGAAAAGGTTGCCAAAACCATTATTCAAAACGGAAAACTCAATGCCGCCATCGTCGGCCAGCCGGCCTTCAAAATTGCCGAACTGGCAGGCGTAAAAGTTCCGGAAAACACCAAAGTATTGGTCGGTGAAGTTGAAAAAATCGGTGTCGAAGAAGAATTTTCTTATGAAAAGCTATCTCCGGTTTTGGCAATGTATAAGGCCGACACCTTTGAAGACGCGGTGTCTGATGCCGCCGAACTGATTCATTTTGCCGGCCGCGGCCATACGTCGGTTCTCTATACGGCGGAACATAATGCCGATCGTATCACCCATTTCAGCAATATGCTGGATACCGGGCGTATTTTGATTAATACGCCGGCGTCTCAGGGCGGCATCGGCGATTTGTACAACTTCCGCCTGGATCCGTCTCTGACTTTGGGCTGCGGTTCCTGGGGCGGAAATGCGGCGAGCGAAAACGTGGGAGTAAAACATTTGATAAACATTAAAAACGTTGCAGAAAGAAGAGAAAATATGCTGTGGTTCCGGGTTCCTCCGAAAATTTACTTCAAACAAGGCGCGACCGGTTTTGCCCTGCGCGAACTCAAAGGCAAGAAAAAAGCCTTTATCATAACCGACAAACCGTTGTTCGGCTTGGGTTATACCGACAAAATTACCAGCGTTTTGGAAGAACTGGACATTGCTTATCAGATTTTTTCCAACGTTAATCCGGATCCCGATACCGCGACAATTGAAAATGCGCTGAAAATTGTCCGCAATCTGGAACCTGATGTCATTATTGCGCTGGGCGGCGGTTCGCCGATGGATGCGGCTAAAATCGTATGGCTGATGTATGAGCATCCGGAAGTCAAGTTTGATGATCTGGCCATGCGGTTTATGGATATCCGCAAACGTATCTGCGAGTTTCCTGATTTGGGGGCCAAAGCGACGATGGTGGCCATTCCGACTACCTCGGGCACCGGTTCTGAGGTTACGCCTTTTGCGGTTATTACCGATTCAGAAACCCATATTAAATATCCGATTGCAGACTATGCCCTAACGCCGAATATGGCGATTGTGGATCCGGATTTGGTCAAGTCTATGCCGCGCGGGCTGGCGGCCGCTTCGGGCATTGACTCTCTGACCCATGCGCTGGAGGCTCTGGTTTCGATTTTGGCGACGCCGTTTACTGACGGAATTGCCTATGAGGCTATTCATCTGATTTTTGAAAACCTTGAAAAATCGGTTAATGATGGGCCGAACAACCCCCAGGCTCGCGAAAATATGCACTATGCCGCGACGATGGCTGGCATGGCGTTTGCACAGGCCTTTCTGGGTGTCTGCCATTCCATGGCGCATAAGCTCGGCAGTGAATATAACATTCCGCACGGCATTGCCAACGCGCTGATGATCAGTCAGGTTATCAAGTTCAACTCTAACGAACGCCCGACCAAGCAGGGAACTTTCTCCCAGTATCATTATCCCGAAGGCCGCCGCCGTTATGCCCGTGTTGCCGAGGCGTTGAATCTGGGCGGCAAAAACGATGAGGAGAAAGTGACCAATCTGATTAAGGCGATTGAAAATCTGAAGAAGAGCATTTCAATTCCGGCTTCCATCAAGGAATGGGGCGTTGACGAGAAGACATTTCTGGACGGTTTGGATCGTCTTTCCGAACTGGCCTTTGATGACCAGTGCACCGGCGCCAATCCCGCATATCCTTTGATATCGGAAATTAAGCAGATGTATTTGGATGCTTATTACGGCCGTATCTAAAACTCGTATAATGGGCGGCTAATACAGATTTTGCGGGCAGAAAGTGTCCTCACGTACTTCTGTGTACGCTTCGGTACTTTCTCCCTGAAATCTTATTATCCGCCGCATTCTCCGAGTTTTATGACTGGGCGGCTAATACAGATTTTGCGGGCAGAAAGTGTCCTCATGTACTTCTGCGTACGCTCCGGTACTTTCTCCCTGAAATCTTATTATCTGCCGCATTCTCCGAGTTTTATGACTGAGAAAATTTAAAAAAGTCCGGTTTAATACCGGCTTTTTTATTTTGACAATTATAAATAATGTTCTAACATATTTTTATTGGCGCAACTTGTTGAGGAATGGTGCTATGTTACAGATTATCAAAGATTCTTATCATTTGTATTTTAAGAAGTTCCATATTTGGCTTTTGTTTATTCTGCCGTTGATTATTTATTCTTTTCTGGATGATTATCTGCTGGCCAAAGCGGCGGAAAATGAAAAGTTTTCCTTTTACATGACTTTGTCTCTGATATTAAGCCCGCTGGTCTATACGGCCATTGAGATGTTTATCTACCGTCAGGCCATGCAGGTCAAATTCGGCAAACTCTGGGGCTTTGTCAAAAAGTGGTTTTTTTTCATCGTTATCCAGCTTGTCATGGGCTATGTTATGATGATACCGGTCTTTATTATGAGCGCTATCGCCGGGCATCACGGCCTGCCTTCGTTCTGGCTGCCGGCCGCTTTGGTCATTAACGTTTTCCTCGGTGTCTGGCTGTTTGCAAAAGTCTGTGTCGTTCTGCCGCTGATTATGGCCGGGCGCAAGGTTGGCATGAAGGAATTCTGGACTTTCAGCCGCGCTTCTTATGTTTCGTGGCTGCTGGCTGCGGTTCTGGTTTATTTTCCGTATGTCGCCGCTTTTTACCTGATCAGCTGCAATGCGGCTAATATCGTTGTTTCCGCTTTGCTTTCGGTTATCATAACCTTGTTTAATACGATGTATTATCAGGCCAACAAAGACCGCGAGAAATGATGTCGGACGATGTTTTGGAAGAACGCCTGATTGCGATTGAAAGCGCGCTGGCAATCGCCGAAAAAGTGATTGACGAGTTGAATCAGGTGGTTATTGACCAAGGAAAAAAAATAGATTTTCTGGTCAAGCAAAATCAGTATCTGCTTAATTCTCTGAACGAGGAGGCGGTAAAGCCGCTGTCGGAAGAAACGCCGCCTCCGCATTATTAATTTGAAAGAAAGCGAAAATGTTTAAATCTTTGCTGAATGAATTTAAAAAGTTTGCAATGCGCGGCAATGTCATTGATATGGCCGTCGGTATTATTATCGGTGCTGCGTTCGGAAAAATCGTAGACTCTCTGGTGAAAGACATCATTATGCCGCCGATCGGCCTGCTGTTGGGCAAGGTTGATTTCAGCAATATGTTTTTCGTGTTGAAAGACGGCGCGATGCCGGCGCCTTATCCTTCTTTGACTGCAGCGCAGACGGCCGGTGCCGTTACGTTGAATCTCGGTTTGTTTATTAATGCCGTTATCAGTTTTCTGATTGTGGCTTTTGCCGTGTTTCTGCTGATTAAGGGTATTAACGAGCTGCAGGCCAAATTGGATGCCAAAGAAGAAAAGCAGGAGGAAGCCAAAACCAAGGAATGTCCTTTCTGTTGTTCGGTTATTCCGCTTAAGGCGGTAAAATGTCCGAATTGCACCGCAGATTTGGAAAAGACCACAAAAGCTCCTGAGTAGGAGCTTTTTTTATGCACGGGTATTGACAAATTTCTGCCCGTGATTATTATAATCGGCGTTATTCATCATCCGATGAATTCATAACATGGGAAAGTTAATGTTAAAAACTGATTTTATATTGGTTGCTGATTTCTTCTGGTGGCACTGTTAGTGCCATATTTTTCCGTGTCTGAATTTATATATCTATAAAACAATCTAACTTTTTGATTCTATTTAATTTTTTATAAAATGGAGATGAATAATGTCCTTTGAATATTTTATTGAGGATTGCGGCCGTGTGAAGATGGCCGGCGGAACTTTTGCAACCTATTATGATTTGGCCGGGGCTTTAACCGTTCAGGATAACCCGGCGGCCGCAGAGATTATCCGTGCCAACAACAATTTTAAGAATATCCGTCGTCAGCCGCCGTTTGACCTGCTGTTGGCGTTTTTTCCCGACGATTATGAAAACATTCAGCACCGTTTGCGCGGTGCCGGCGCTTACCGTCATTTGCGGATGGATCAGGGGCCGGGCGGGAATTTTACACGCTTTGACGTGGGCGATGACGAGAAACTGCACTATCATCTGAAAGGCGACAAGGGTTTTGCGTTGCCGGAGGAGTTGGTCAGCCGTCAGCTTGACGGCAATGCCTATCCGGAACTTTCGGTTTTGGCAAGCAAAATTCAGCGGGCTTTTGAGAAAAACGATTACAGAACTACGGCGGCTTTGGTCAACAAGTTTCGTTATCAAGCTGAGAATGCCGGTTTGCAGATGCATGACGGTCAGCATGTCGGCAGCAAAAACGGTTTCTTTTTTATCCGTCCGGCCGCGGCGGAGGAAAACGTGCAGTTTCCGCTCAGCAGAATTCCGCAACTTCGGGCCAAGATTGACGAGGCTTTGAACAAGTCTCTGTCCCTGGCCGAATATACCCGCGGTTTTTTGGAACAGAACATGGGTTTTGAACAGGCGGTGGTGCTGGCAGAGAAAAAATATGCTGAGGAAGGTCCGCAGGATTACCGCGGACAGGGGGTGCTTTATTTTCAGCCCGACTGTTTTGTCGACCGCAGCGGCAATATTGAAGTCGAAAAGATAAATATGCCGGATGTGGGAATGTTTATGACGCTGCTTAACCGTCCCTCTAATCCATATTTGCAGACGGTGGTTGATGCAAATCTCAAGCTGAAAGACAAGCTGAAGAGCACGGCGGCAAAATTTTTGCAGCGTGATAAGATTGTACTGGTTACGCGGCCGGAAGTGGTTCGTTTTGGTTCTGATACGCTGGAGTTAATGGAAATAAAGGCTTTGCGGAATATGTTGGAGAGTATCGGTAAGCAGGTTGAGGTAAAGACGGCGGCCGAATATGAGAGTCTGGGGAAGGACTGTGAGGTTTTGTTGCTGAACGTTGACGCCAAAGAGCCTGATTTCGGCAAATTTGCCGCCCACATCGTTAAGCAGGGAATCAGCTGTCATGCCGATCCGCTGGTTTATTATTTCAAAGACCGGGCAACAACACTGAAGACCATGCAAATTCCGGCCCGGCATATGGAGCATTTTTTGCAGCTGATCAGACCTAAGGACATTACGGTTAAAAACGCGGAAAACATCTATAACCGGCTGCAATATATAATGAAGCGTTTTGAAATGAACGACGATATTATTTATGCCAGCATCAGCGGATATAAAATGCCGGTGCCGGTGTTTAAGTATTCACTGCACAGTTTCGGGCAGATATATAAGGCTTACGACAGGGTTCGCGATGAAAACGCAGCCATTCAACTGTCATCGGTTCCGCTCAACCGTGCCAATGCCGTTTTTGAAAAGGACGGACAGCCCCGTCTGGCCGCATATCGTTTTATGTGCACCAGAGAGAGGTGAGAGATGAAGCTTTATGATGAAGTGAAAGCTGACAAAGTTTTGGAACGCGTTATATGTCTGGCCGGGCAGACACAAAAGCTGCTGATTGTTACGCAGGGCGAGGACGATCATAGCCGGGTGCAGCCGGATGGGCGTTATTTTGAAACGTTGCGGCGGCTTAGTGCCAAAGGCATAAGGATTATCCGCTGTTATTTTGGCGCAAAAGACGTATTTGAAGTTGAGCGGAAGCTTTATCCGCAGACGGAATATGTATATTGCGGCGGTATGGAAAAATATCAGCGGGCGGTGATTTCCGACCAACGGCATTCAATGGCAAAAATAGGCGATGTGTTTGTATGCAGCGCTCATCCTCTGTGGCAGGAAATGTTGCTGTCATATTTAGAAGAATGTGCACAAAAAAAACTCCGGTAACGGAGTTTTTTTTGTAGTTATTCGGCGGGCAGAGCCTCAGTCAGTTCGGCATTGTTGTTGTTTCTGCCAAAACCGAGTTTGCAGGCCAGCCATTTCATCTTATTGGTGAAATATTTGCGGCGCAAACTGCGGATGGTCAGAAAATAACCGCCGGCGACGACCGCGGCCGCGCCAACCCAGGCAATCGGGCTGGCATAGCACAGGCCAAGATAACCCATGTGTTTGGCCAGAATAACAGCGGCAAAAGAGCGCATCACCAGTTCTACAATGCAGGCCAGCATCGGCGTAACGGTGTTGCCAATGCCCTGAAGGGTGTTGCGGTAGATGAAAATCTGCCCCAAGAAGAAATAGAACATGGTGGTGATATTCAGGTACCCGTGGCCGATGGTGATGATTTCCGTTGCCGGATTTTTAATGAAAATACCGATCATATTTTCGCCGATGAAGCGGACGGCAAGGGCAATACAGATGCTGAAGCCCAGAGAAATTACCGAGCTGTTCCAAACGCCGCGGCGGATGCGGCCAATCATACCGGCGCCATAATTCTGGGCGGAATAGGTGGCCAAAGCAAGTCCTAAAGCAACCATCGGCTGGGTGGCCAGCTGCTCAATGCGCAATGCTGAGGTGAAAGCGGCAATAGTATTAGGTCCGAAGGAGTTGCATACGGCCTGGATAATCAGCAAGCCGACGGCAATGACGGAAAACTGCAGAGACATCGGAATTGCAACCGCCAAATGCATTTTCATAAACTTTCGATCCAGAAGCCAGTCTTCCCGGCGCAGATGAAGTATCGGAAAATGTTTATAAATGTAAAAAGTGCAGCAAACAACAGACAGCGTAATTGCAATAAGGGTTCCCAAGGCGGAGCCGATAATCCCCATTTTCATGACATAAATCAGAAACAGATTGAGCAAGACGTTGACAATGCTGGAAAAGATAAGAAAATAAAGCGGGGTTTTGCTGTCTCCCAATGCCCGTATGAAGCCAGACAAAAGATTGTAGAGGACAATCATCACCAGGCCGAGACTCTGAATGAACATAAAATTGTAGGTATCGGTCATAATTTCGGCCGGAACGTTCATCTTGACCAGAATTTTACGGAGATAAACCGACAGTGCGGCGGTGATAAGAAAACTCATGACAATGCTGGCGATGATGCTGTGAGTGACGGATTTTCTGACGCCGTTCTCGTCTTTGGCGCCAAAACGTTGCGCGGTGATGACGCATAATCCGGCGGTGAAGCCGAGTGTGACGAGCAGCAGGGTATTGACAATCGGAGCCGAAGCGCCGGCCGCAGCCAGGGCGTTTACGCCCAAAAGACGTCCGACGATGATTATGTCCGAGATGTTGTAGAGCTGCTGAAAAATGTTGCCCAACAGGAGCGGAAAGGCAAAAGTCAAAATCAATCTGGTCGGGTTGCCCGAAGTCATGTCTTTTATCATTTTTTTGGTCCGGATGCAGTGTTTGTTTTTTTCCAGCCGAGTAATTTAGGTCTGCAAATTATAATTGTAAAGATATTTTTATAAAAAAATTAAGGCATTAGATGAAAAATTTTTTTGAATGAATAAATCAGCAGTGATTTACATACCTGAAAGCAATAAATTTTATGATATCGTGTTGATTTTTTTTGTTTTTATGAAATACTTAACGCGCGGAACGGAAAAGAGGTTTATGGAAATGCTTGACTATCAGATGGCCGGTAATGTTCTTGAGGTGGAGTTTGCGGGAGATTTTCTCGGTTATGACGACAATGTCGCAAAGGCTGCTTTGTTTGACGCCGCGGCTAAGGCCAAAAATATAAAAGCGGCCGGGAAAAAACTTAAAAACTGGGATTCTTCGCTGGCGGTGATTTTGTATATGCTGGCCAAAGACGCGGTCCGGCGCGGTTCCGGGTATGATTTTTCGGCATTGCCGGAAAACCTGCAGCGACTGGTGCAGCTGGCTTTGGAAGTGGATCGAAAACCGGTGCAGGACCGGGGCGGAAAATATTCGGTTTTGGCGGCGCTGGGGAACTGGGGTTGGGAGATTTTCGGCAGCCTGAAACGCGCTCTGGCGTTTGTGGGGAAAACTTTTTCTTCGTTGGTACGCCTTTGTTTCGGCCGTGCGGTTATGCGCCGGGTCGATTTTTTGTTTGCCATGGAAGACGGCAGTTATAAAGCGGTGGGTATCGTATCGCTGGTGAGTTTTATGGTCGGTTTGATTTTGGCGTTTGTGGGTGCGGTTCAACTTAAAACTTTCGGCGCTCAGATTTACGTGGCCAGTCTGGTGACTATCGGTATGACGCGCATTATGGGGGCGATTATGGTCGGGATTATCATGGCCGGCCGAACCGGCGCCTCTTATGCCGCGACAATCGGCACCATGCAGGTAAACGAAGAAATTGACGCTCTGAAGACTATGGGAATCCCGATTACGGATTTTCTGGTTTTGCCGCGGGTGACAAGCTTGTTGATTACCATGCCGTTTTTAACCATTCTGGCAGATTTTGCGGGAATGCTCGGCGGCGCGTTTGTCGGCGTGGCAATGCTTGAGATTTCTCCGCAGGAGTATTGGAAATATTCGCAGGATGCCCTGAACATGACCAATTTCCTGGTCGGATTGTTTCACGGTTTTGTTTTTGGTCTTATCATTGCCTTGTGCGGCTGTTATTACGGCGTGAACTGCGGACGCAATGCCGACAGCGTCGGCGTGGCTACGACGCGAGCCGTGGTTTCGGCAATTGTGGTCATGATTGTGGCAACCGGCATAATCACGATGATTTTTGAGGCTTGGGGAATATGATGCGGCAGGAAGCGAAAATCAGGGTTGACGATTTGACCATTGCTTACGGCGATTTTGTGCTGATGAAGGATATCAGTTTTACGGTTAACAAAGGCGACGTGTTTATCATCATGGGCAGCAGCGGCGGCGGCAAAAGCAGTCTGCTCAGGGCAATGACAGGACTGGTTCCGCCGACAAAGGGCGATATTCTGATAGACGGCAGGGATTTGGTCCGGGCGACGCCGACCGAGCGGGATGAAATTATGAAACGCTGCGGGATTTTGTATCAAAGCGGGGCGTTGTTCAGTTCAATGACGCTGGCGGAGAATATTGCTCTGCCGCTGCAGCAGTATACATCCTATTCGCCCAAGCTTATCGGCGAACTGGTTTCATTGAAGCTGGCGTTGGTCGGTTTGAGCGGCTTTGAAGAGTTTTATCCTTCCGAAATCAGCGGCGGCATGAAGAAAAGAGCAGGGCTGGCCAGGGCTTTGGCTCTGGATCCGGAGATATTGTATTTTGACGAGCCGTCTGCCGGTTTGGATCCGATCAGCTCCAAGTTGCTTGACGATCTGATATTGGACATTAATCAAAGTCTGGGGACGACGATTGTCGTAGTTACCCACGAATTGGATTCAATTTTTGCAATCGGAAGCAATTCCATATTTTTGGACGCGGACATCAAAGGCATTCTGGGGCGGGGCAATCCGCGCGAGCTTTTGAAAAATCCGCCGAACGAAAAACTGTTGAATTTTTTAACCCGCGGAGAAAAAGGCAATGCGTAGAGAACCGAATAAAACCATGATCGGTGCGTTTATGCTGGTCGGCATAGGCGTTCTGGCCTTTATTGTCGGAAGTTTTTTGGAGGAAAAACTGTTTGGCGACAAAAAGGAACAACTGGTGATGTATTTTGACGAAACCATCAAAGGGCTGAACGTTGGTTCGCCGGTGGTGTTTCAGGGGGTGGAAATCGGTAAGGTTTCTAAAATAGACCTTATAGCCAATCCGCAGAGTTTGGATTTCAGCATTCCGGTTTTTGTCAGGATGAACAGACAGAGTATGCACTCAATAGGAGAATATCACGGCAAGGAGGATTTGCTGGATGCGCTTATCAAAAAAGGTCTGAGAGCCAGGCTGACGACCCAGAGTTATGTGACCGGACAGTTGATGATTGAGTTTGAGATGCTGCCGGATACGCCGATCGTGTTGAAAAACAAAAAGCCGGGAATTATGGAGATTCCGACGACGTTGTCGCCGATGGGCGAGCTTTCGCGCGGTTTGCAGACGCTGCCGATCCGTCACAGCGTGGAAAGTTTTAATCAGTTTTTTGACCATTTGAATGCGGAAATGCCGCAAATACGCAAGATCGTGGACAAGGTTGATAAGGTTGTCAGCAGCAATTCACAGACTTCCGCCGACGCCGTTACCAACTTCAGCAAAGCAATGCTTAACATCAGCGAAGCCGCTAAATCGGTACGAAACCTTTCGGATTATCTGGAACGGCATCCGGAAGCATTGTTAAAAGGAAAAGGGAGGTATTAAATGAAGAAGATTTTCAGCCTGTTTTTGTTTCTGATGACGGCGGGATGCGTGAGTTTCGGTTCGTCTCAACCTTCAAAGTTTTATACGCTTCAGGAGAATGCCGGGGCCGCGGTCAGTCAGGTTCGGATGAGCATCGGTATTGAAGAGGTTCAGATACCGGCGTACCTTGATAAGCCGCAAATCGTGACGCATAAGGACAATTCGGTCGAACTCGGCTTTTCGGAAGAAAACCGGTGGAGCGAGGCTTTGTCGACCATGATGCAGCGGGTGGTGGCCAACGATGTTGCGTCATATCTGCCCAATGCCGTTGTAAAAGCGCGGAACATGGGGCGCGAAGAGTTTGACTATACGGTGTTTATCGAGGTGGACAAATTCAGCGGCGTATTGGGCAAAGAGGTCTTTTTGCATGCCTGGTGGTATGTGATGAATAAAAACGGGCAGATAGTGCTGCGCGAGAAGTTTGTACAGAACCGCAGCGTTGGCAGCGGTTATGACGATTTGGTCTACGGCGAGGGAATGCTGACGGCGGCTTTGTCCGAAGACATTGCCCGGAAGATGGCGAAGCTGCGGCGTTGACAATATTTCGGGCCGTGGATTTAAATGCCGAAAAAGATGATTAAATCTTTATAGTTCATTAATTTACGGAGAAATATTATGGCTGAAGTTGCAATTATTCAAGCTCAAAAGCCCGGTTTCTGGCATTTGCTGGCCGGTGTTATCACGGTGCTTTTGGGCGTATATATGTGGTTTAACCCGCAGATTACGCTGATGGCGCTTGCCCTGTATCTCGGCATTGTCTTCATTATTGTCGGCGCGGGATATTTTATGGCGTCTTTTTCCAATGATTCCGGATGGTATATGCTGGTCGGGGTCTTGGATGTTCTGGTCGGCGTGGTGTTTGTGGCCAATGTCGGCGTCACCTCTATTTCGCTGCCGATTATTTTTGCCTTATGGTGCATGGCTGTCGGCGCAATTCAGCTGGTTACGACTTATCAGTTTTTCAAGGCCGGCATCCCCTGGGGCTGGACCTTGTGCTTTGCCGTACTGGGAATTTTGTTCGGCTTTTTGATTTTGGCTTATCCGTTTATCGGCACATTGACGATTGTGGCTTTGATGGGAACCTATATGATGCTGTTCGGCATACTGGGAATTGCCGAATATGTATATTCCCGACGTGCGGAAGCTTAGCCGTCATAAAAGAAAAGGCCTGAAAGATTTCAGGCCTTTTACTTATTTTTTATCTTGCGAAGATTTATCGTCAGGTTGTCGGTTTTGCAGCGGAAGCGCATACAGGAAAAATGCCTGCAGCAAGATGACAATCAGGAAAAATGCCAGCATTCCCAAATTATGTCCGACAAGTCCCAGCAGGCTGGACAGAATGTAGACCGTTGCGAAGCAGATAACTGAAAGGCGCATCCGCCGGTCGAAGTCGAGAGTGAGCCATATTTGTCTGTAATCAACGTTTTTGACTAAGCCGCCCAAGGCTTTGAACAACGGGTTGAGCAGCTGGATACAGAAAGCATAAAACAGGCAGGCGATGAAATAAAACAGGAAGGAGGCGGCAAAACTGAAAATGAAGAGGGCAAAAATGCCCCAGTTCAGCACCGAAGCGAAAAAGTCACGGTAGTCAGCCTGCGGAACTTCAAAGCTGCCTTCAAGTGCCGTCATTTTGGTCTGGTTGCGGTTGACGGTATAAATCATGGTTCTGGTCATATAAATACCGTCTTTCATGTGGGAAGGATCCATGGTGTCGATGCGGGTGTCGATGACAAACGGCAGTTCAACGCCCTGATCTTGTCCGTCAAAGCGAAGCTGCGCCGTTTTAACGGTATTTTGCGGCGAGACGACAATGCCGTTTTCAACTTTTATCGGCAGCAACTGGTCGGCGATGTCTTGCGCATACGGAATAAATTTGATGCCTTCAATCCGCATAAAAACAGCAATAAAAAGGGAGAAAATCAGGGACAGAATCAACAGAAACTTGATGCCCAGCCCTTGTCCCCGCAGTATGTAAGCGTATATTTTATTCATATGAAACCTTTCTTTTTGACTTGTTTTATTCCTCAGTCTCGGAAGGGAGCGGCGCTTCCTTGAGCTGGACTTTGATTTTGGTGATCCGCATATTGTCTACCGACAAAACTTCATAGGTACAGAATTCGTCTTCGGTTTTGTCTCCGGCTTTGGGTTCACGGCCGAGGAGGCCGAAAACATAACCGCCCATGGTGCTTTCGTCGTGTTCGACATCCGGCAGTCCCATGCACTCAAAGGCGTCCTCAACCAAGACTATGCCGTCAAATTCGCAGATTTTGTCGTTGATTTTCTTTACCGGCTCGCCGCAGGCTGCATCGTGTTCGTCCAAGATGTCACCGACAAGTTCTTCCAATATGTCTTCCATGGACAACATTCCGGCGGTGCCGCCGTATTCGTCAACCACGATGGCGAGATGAATATGTTTGAGCATCATTTGGTGCAGAATGTCCGAAATGGATTTGTTCTCGGGCACAAAAAGGATTTTACGTGAGATTTTGGTTAAGAAATCTTTGTCGTTTTTCTCATTGCTGTGTTCCAGGAAATCGCGAATGTGAATCATGCCGACGATGTGGTCACGGTCTTTGTTGCACAACGGAAAACGCGTATGGTTATGTTGTCTGATAAACTCCAGAGCCTCTTCAAAGCTGGAACCCTGATACAGACATTTGATGTCTTGTCGGGGAATCATAATTTCATGCGCGCTGATTTCTGAGAAATCAATGGCATTTTGAATGATTTCACCTTCGGTTTCATCAATTATTCCGCCTTTTTGAGACGCGTCAATGATGATTTTGATTTCCTCTTCGGAGTGGGCGTCTTCGTTTTCGCTGGCCATTTTGGTTCCCATGAGTTTGAGTATCCAGATGGAGACATGGTCAAAAATCCAGATGAAAGGCGCAAAAACGCGGTTGAAAGCATACAGAGCCGGAGCCACGGCCAGAACGTATTTTTCGGTAGCCTGAATGGCCAAAGATTTGGGCACCAGTTCCCCGAGGACGACATGCAGCAGCGTGATGAAAGAGAAAGCAATACCGAAACTCAGGGAGTGGAGCAGGACGGGGTTGTCGGCAAACCAACTGCCGAAGAGCGCTTCCAGGAGTTTGGAAACCGCAGGTTCTCCGATCCAGCCCAGACCGAGCGAAGCGATGGTAATACCCAGTTGGATGGCACTCAGATATGTGTTCAGATGATCGTTGATTTTTAGAGCAATTTTAGCCCGTTTGTTGCCGAAATGAGCCAGTTCTTCAAGTTTGGTGCGGCGGATTTTTACAATGGAAAATTCGGAAACGACGAAAAAAGCATTGGCGAAAACCAAAAACAAAACCAACCCGAGGTTGATTACATAAATATATATCGGTGTCATCAGTTGAAATTATTACCTCATTTTTTATTAACCTGAAAAATATGTTATAAGGATATGTTTTTTTTGTCAATGGTCTGATTTTAATTGAGACTTTTCTGTTTCTTTCCCGTCAACGGGCGTGTTTTCCCGAACGTATACGACTTGCTGCGGAAAGGGAATTTCTATATTGAGCTTTTTAAAACGCTTGATTATTTCTTCGCGGATGAAATTGGAAATTCCCGCTTTGTTGGAGACATTGGCGGTATAGGCGTTGAGCTGGAAGTTTAAGCTGCTGTCGGACAGAGCCGTGAAGGCGACATTCGGCGCCGGATTTTTCATGACGTCCGGCGTGTCGGCCGCAATTTCGAGCAGCGTTTTTTTGACGAGTTCGATATCGCTGTCATAGCCGACGCCGACAACGATTTCGGCCCGGCCCATGCGGTTGGAGTAAGTCAGATTGGTCAGGCTTTTGGACAAGATGTCCGAATTGGGAATGATGACGTTGGCTTTGCTCCAGGTTTCCAATTCGGTCGAGCGCATGTTGATTTGTTTGACAATGCCTTCTTCGCCGTTGATTATGACCCAGTCTCCGACTTTAATCGGGCGTTCAAACAAAATGGTCATGCCGGCAACCAGATTGCTGACCATGTTTTGCAGCCCCATACCGGCGCCGAACGAGAGCGCGCCGGCAATGATGGCGATGCTGGACAGGCTTCCGCCCATAACGGCGATGGCAAGAAGTCCCGAAAAGATGAAGCCCAGAAATCCGATGGCCGAAACAAGCGAGTTCCTAATGCCGTCATCCATGTCAATTTTGCTCAGGTTGCCGGTCAAAAAACTGTTTTTCAGCATCTTGAATAAAGCTGTCATTACAAAAAAGCTGATGATTCCGAGCAATATTGACGTAATGGAAATGCGGACGCCGCCGATGTTGAAACCAACCAAAAAATTTTTGACGTTGTTGATCAGGATGTCTACCGAAACGCCCCATACGGCCAGAAGAACCAGACAGGCCAAAACAAACAGAAACGGAGTCAGCAGCAGTCCAAACCAGAATTCGGTTTTGACAAGCCGCCGCCGGTTAATGCGGAAAGTGCGAATCCAAAATTTGAACAGCAGTATCTGGTGGAACAAGACGCGGATGAGTTTGTCAAAAATGTAAAAAACGCCGACAATCAGGGCTGAAATTATGAAACGGTTTACTATGAATTCCGACAGGCGTATATAGCCGAAGAGAGAAACGGAAAAGGCCGCAGTCATGAAAAAAGTTATGGCCAGGCTGATTTTTGACGAGGTGCTGAGTTCTCCGACTTCGTCGTCCTCATTGTCGAGTTCGTCTTCGCTTAAGGAACTGTTGTTGTAAAGGAAGCGGTTGGCGACCAGAATGATACAGAAAGCCTTAACCGCATTGGCAAAGATTTTCAGGGCATAGATGATGTCCGAATTGTTGTCGGTCTGGTTGGCCAAGCTTTGAAAATAAGAAACGATGCTGACGGCGGCAATGGAGAAGATAAGGGCCGAGCTGATAGAAAGCGCCTTTTCGTCGCAGACTTCAAAAATCCGCCATTTGGGACTGTGCGGCGTGAAAATGACGCGAACTACCGCTTTGGAGAGGTAGTAATACAGCAGGTAGACAGCAGTCGTTTTAAGAAAAATGCCAAAGGATCCGGTATTGATGACGCTGTTGTTTTTCAGCCAGATTAAAAAAGCGCCGATAATGGCGGCCGGAATCAACCCCCGGGCAACAAACATCCACAGCGCTGCCCTGACTTTTTGGCTGTAATCCGGATTTTCGATGCTCTTTTTGTAACCAAACCATTTTTTCAGATAGCGGCTTAAATACACGGCGACCAGCAATGAAAACAACATGGTCAGCAAAACATAGAGAATGTTGTTGTTGATAAGTGTTTGATCTGCTGCCGAGAGACCCTGATACCAGCTGAGCGGAGATTTTGCAAGTTCATAAACAAAGGTGGCAAAGCTGACCAAAGAAGTCCAAAATTCCTGCGGGTGAAAAATAGAGCTTTGCTTGGCCAGAATGTTGTTCAGCAGTTCCTGGTTGCGGATGTTTAAAATCAGGTCGTTAAGTTCTTCTATTTTGGTTTTGGCCAAATCGGCCTGAGTTATCAGAGCTTTGCAGGCGTCGGCTTTCTGGGTGAATTCGCGGCGCTGCTTGGCAATGGCCGGCGTTTCTTTGGTGCCGTTTTCGGGAGCGGGGCCGAGCGCGTTGAGTTTTTTCTGTACGCCATCCAAATCGGTTGCTGCTTTAGCGCGGGAACGGTTGACTGTATCTTGGACGGCGTTGATGTTTTGAAGATAGTCGCTGGTTTCCTTGGCACTGACTTTTCCCGAATTGAGTTTGGCGGAAATTTTATCCAGTTCAAGGTTGATTTGCGTGTAGTTAACCGGCGGCAGCAAATCTTGAGATTTGGCGGTGCCAAGGCTAAGCAGGCATAAGAACAGCAGCAGACAAATTTTTTTCATTATTTTTTTCTCCTAAACTCTTGTGTATATGAGACTGATTTGAGTTTTATCAAGAGATTGTTTTCGGATTTTTTGCAACAGGTCTGACGTATACTTTAGGCAAGTTCTTGTTGAATTATGCGAACCGGTTTTCATATTTAGCCGTATCCGTGACGTGTTTGGGCAAGGAGTTGTGGTTATGCGTTTTTCGTTTATCGGGTTTTGGGCAGTCGTTTTCAGTCCTGCGTGGGTTTTGGCTTCGGATTATGATGTTCCGGCTTCCGGATCTTTGGCGGATGCTATTGCCGCCGCTAACGGGAATGTGGACGGTGGAACTTATGAAATCAGCGTATCAGGAACTCACGGGGATTCCGGAACGATAAAGAAAAATGTATCAATTACAGGGGACGGTTCGGCAGAGCTTACAGGCAAGATGACCTTTACGGGTAGTAATGCCATTTCGGAAATTAACCATCTTAAGTTCGGAACCGGTTCCGGATCTGCGCTTACAAACGGTAATATGCCGGGAGGCGATGCTCAAACCCTGATTTTGGATGAGGTCGTTTTTGAAAACCGTTCGGTCAGCGGATTTGGCGGCGCCGTGTTCAATATTGGCAATATGACTATTAAGCAAGGAAGTGTGTTTCAAAACAATAGGGCAGATTACGGCGGTGCAATGTATAATGCCGGCAGTGGTAAAACGCTTAAGATTTCTGGTGTCAGCTTTTTGCAGAATACGGCTTCTTCGTCTGGTGGCGCGATTAATAACAACAGTACTGTGGAAATTGACAATTCTGTTTTTAAAGGCAATCGTACAAGCGCTTATTATGGCGGTGCGGTTTATTCGTCGGGCAATGTGCGGGTGAACGGAACTCTGTTTTCAGAAAACAAGGCGTCTGAGGGCGGCGCATTTTATACGACAGGTGACAAGAGCCAGCTGACAATAGATAACAGTAAATTTATCGGAAATTATACGTCGATTAATTCTCAGGGATATTCCGATTTCGGTGGCGCGATCAACAGCGTCGGCAAACTCAGCATTTCTGCTTCTTTGTTTGACGGTAATTATGCAACCGGCGGCGGGGCTATAAAGCTTCGCAACGGCAGTACGGAAAATATGATTGGGGCCAGCGAATTTAAGAACAATTATGCGGTTATGGGTGCTGGCGGCGCGATAGCCCATAATGACGGAACACTTTGGATTGACGGCACAAAATTTACAGGCAATGAATCCAAGGCTGATGATGGCGGAGCGATTTATACGGAATCGATTTTGAATATTTCGGGAAACAGCGTTTTTGCAGAAAATGCATCAGCCGGGAACGGGGGCGCCGTCAGCGCTGGTTCTGCCGGACAGGTGAGTATTGACGGCGCTTCTTTTTTGGAAAACCGGGCTGATAACGGTTATGGCGGAGCGTTGTATTCATCAGGCCATTCTGAACTCAAAAACGTTTATATTGACGGAAACACAGCGTCTTTAGGCGGCGGTATAATGAATTTTGGAGATATGGTCATCGGGGGAAATTCTTCTTTTGTCAATAACAGGGCAGTTGCAGGCGGCGCGATTTTTACATTAGGTACGCTGACTCTTGATACGAGCGGAGGAAACATTGTATTTAAGGGAAACGAAGCCACGGATCAGAGCGAAGGAGGCGCTGATATTTATCTGAATACCAGCGGGGACGTTAATGTTGACATTCAGGGAGATGACAATGTTTTGTCAATGGACGGCGGTTTTGCCGGTACGGGGTTTATCAATAAGAGCGGGAAGAATACGTTAATTTTTGGCGAAAATTCCGATAACAGGCTTTTTATGGGAAATTTTACGCAGTCGGCAGGTCTGACAGAGGTTTATGCCACTCATTTTTTTGGCGGAACCAATATCATTACCGATGAAGCCGTTTTGCATTTTTTGCACGGCGGAAATGTGGATAATTTGCAGTTGAAAAACGGCGGGCGATTGGATTTGCGCGGCTACGGTTCTTTTTCAGCCAACACATTGACGGTTGCCGATTTCGTTTCGGACGGTTCGGCAGTGGTTGCGCTTCAGACGGACGGTACGACTTCTGATTTGTTGAAAATAAAGGGTTCTGCAACCGGAACGGTGATTTTGGATGTTCAGGCTGTCGGTTCCAGTCCGACACAAAAAGAATTGGAAGTTGTCAATGTTGAAGATGCCGTAAGCGATGCTGAATTCAGGTTGGCGGGGGATAAAGTCGATATCGGAGCGTATGAATATGGTTTGGCTCAGGGTACTGACGCCAACTGGTATCTTCAAACCGAAGGAAATTTGGTTCCGACAGCCAAGTCAATAGAAGGTCTTCCCTCATTGCATTTATCAATTGTCAATGCCGGATTGAACGAACTTCGAAAACGTCTGGGCGATTTACGCAGCGATAATCCCGATGTTCCGGTCGGTCTGTGGGTGCGCGGTTACGGCAAACAACTGCGGATTCATGAAAAAACAGGAGCCAGAATGGGGATACTGGGGATGGAAGGCGGCTTTGACATAGTTGCAAATCTGTTGGGCGGCCGGACATATTTCGGTGTCTTGGGCGGTTATCTGAGTTCGGACAATATCCGAGTTTTTCAGTCCGGCGCTACCGATGCCAAGGGGCACAGTAAAACACCGGTTGCCGGTCTTTACGCATCATGGTTTCAGGATGATACAAAGTGGTTTGTCGATTTAACGGCGCGGCATTTCTGGGTTCATACTGATCTTAACAATATTCGCGACCATAGTGCTGTCAACCGGTATGATGTTAAACGCAATTTCTGGACCTTTACGGCGGAGACCGGGCGGTCTTTTGATTTGGCGGCGCCGGAATTTATCAGCAGCGGATCTTCCGTGATTTCGATTGAACCTAAGTTTGAGATGCGTTATGCATACGGAAACGGTAAAAGGTTTAAGACTGACAGCGGGGGAATAGGCTTTGTGAACAAAACCCATTCACTTGTTTCCCGCTTGAATGTACAGACTTCATATCTTCCAAAGGGAGAAAAGTCAACTTGGAAACTTTTTGCAGAACTTGGTATCTTTAATGAATGGCTGGGAAAAACCAAAGTTAATTTTGCCGAGACGGATTTAACGACGTCTGATCTTGGCGGATTGGGGGTTGAGGCTTCTCTTGGTTTTAATGCAGCGTTGTCAGATGATTCTTATTTGTACAGCGCAATGACTCTTGAGGTTGGAAAAGCGTCGACTTCATATATGTTGAACGCCGGTTTGAGGGTTAAATTTTGAAAAATGTGTCTGATAAGCCTTTCAATATTCCCATATATGCTGTTTTAAGTTTATGTGTGTGTCATCTTTCATTGCAATACCTTCCTGTTCCAGCAGCCGTTTCTGGTCATTCCAGCCCGGTACCAGCCTGCCGCAGCGGTTGACGACCCGGTGGCAGGGATAACGACCGTAGAGCGATGCCCGGCTTAAAACCTGGCCGACCAGCCGCGCGTTTTGAGGGCGGCCGATGAGTCTGGCTATTTGTCCGTAAGTAGCCGCTTTTCCCTCGGGGATTTCTTCGACGACGGACAGTATTTCGTAGGCCAGTTCATTATTCAGTATATGAGACAATATTTAAACTCCGTATTTGACAGAAAAGGCTGAAATTACAGGCAGATTATTTTTTGCAGTTTAAAATTTTCGTCGTAGATATATCTTTTTTTGACATATTTCCCGCTTAAAATTTCAGGAATGAAATCCTGATCGGCTTCACGCATTTCGCCATAGGGAATGTCTTCGGCATTTTGCCAGAAGGTTTCAACCTCATCGGAATTTTGCCTGATTGTTCCGGTAAATTCAGTGCTTTTAAAAATGTGAACATAGAAATCAAAGCGGGGAAATTCAACATATCCGACGTTGACGGGGTTAAGGATGGTCAGCCCCGTTTCTTCCAGTGTTTCACGTCTGACGCATTCCTCAATCGTTTCATTTGCTTCCTTTTTCCCGCCGGGAAAGTTGATACAGCCTTTGTTGATGCCCCGGTGGTGGCGAATCATGAGAAACTTGTGGTTTTTGGTGTCTTCTATAATTGACAGTGTTGCTTCTTTTTTCATATTCTTTTCGTGGGTTCTCTGTAAAAACTGTTTGTTATGGCGATCTTAGGCGCCTGTCATAATAAAATAGGTATTGTAATGCAGTTGCGGAAAAATGTCAAAACAACATCTGTACCGGTATTGAGTTCGGCTTTAATCCGTTCCCGATCCATAGCATAAAGTGCTTGTATTAAATTATTACTAGCACATCTCGCTATAATAATGATTGTTCGGCAAAAGGAATAGCTAAAAACTTTATGAAAATCAGAAAGGATACAGCTGGGGAAAAGCCTATAATGAGAACCAAATAATTTACTTATTTTGTAAATCACTAAAAATATCTTTGATTTCTTTTTCAATAAAACTCCAATTCATATGAATTATATCTATATAATTTTTATCTTTCTTTAAGTAATTTGATGCCACTACAGATTCGGTTGAAGTTCTCGACAACATCATTAAGTCATGACTTCCATACAGAATTATCAAAGAAAATAACTTATACAATATTTTATCATACTTATCTTTATTTGCAAATATTTCGGGAGGTAATATCCAACTAATACCTTCAATATTCTTTACAATATTGTATACATCCGTATTATCAGACAATTTGTCATTGTCAGCCGCTTTAAATATAATATTCAAGTCAGTGATCCTAAAATTATTTTGATAATAGCGAGATGCTAACACGACAAATGCGGTGCACACGGTTCTTGCATTACTTGCAAACTGTTTTTTTATATCTGCATCTGTATCTTCTGAAAGTTCTTTCAAATATTGTTTTTTAAATATATTATCAAAGTAGTAATCTATATATAGCAATTCCTTACAAAGCTTTGCTATCTTCTGTTGATTCCCATTAAATATATCATTGTAATACCGATCAGCATAAATAGTCGAAGGTTTATTTCTGCTAGAGCATGGCATTTGAAATATACCAGACAAACACAGTTTTCCTATTTGTGTAATATCAGAGTGTAACTCTCTAGCTTTATATGTAGTTGGAATATCCTCTCCACGCTTTGTTTGATAAAAAATACCCACATCTCTCATTGCTTGGCTGAATCTTACTTGTTCAGGAGCATTTGCTTTTAGGTCTGAATTTTTAATTGCCTTTTGAGAATTAGTCGCCTTAGCAATCTCTAAACTAAAATTACTTTTTTCATCCTCGTTTTTTCCCTGTACTTTTACAATTTTACAAGGTAAGTAAAAATCATAATCCTTTGAAATGTTTTTGTTTTTTCTAATTTTATATGTAGTTTGACCACCATTTACGATAGAAAAGTTAGTAAGTTTAACCTTCTTGCTGTCTAATTTGAAATCATCACATATTATTGTGATTCCATTGTTTTTTAGCCAAAACAACTCGGGTTTGTTATTAATTGAATCTTCTATAGCTCTGTCAACACTTGCCCCAGAGACATGATATCGCAGATTTCTTGCCAATAAATTATTACCATGTTTAACATATAGTTCCTTTATAGAAAAGGCAGATACATTGACAATAGCAGCCATATCTTCGTATTTCAACCAATTACTAGCTATATCAATATCGATTTCACCACTGTCAATAGATGGCCTTCGTGACTCTGCGTCCTTGATTTCCTCAATAATGTCTGTATCAAACAAAACGATTAGTTCAAATTTACTTTGGTCAGCTAATTTGTTATACAATGTTTTTTGTAGTCTATCAAATCTGATATTATTTTTAGGTGCACTTGTAAATAATACAAATTTGATTTTAGATTCATCACCGACATTACCATTCAACCAAGAAAACCTTTGTGCAACCATTTCATTTACGTTTTCATAATGCCCTTGGCTTAAGTCAAGGTAAAAATCTGCCATCTTATTAATTGCGTTTGAGCACTCTTCAAGTGAGATTATTTTGTAGAATTTTGATTGTCCAATTATCAAATCATCAGTCTCGCTATTTGGATCAGTAAGTAAAATATCTGCCCCACCATCTGCATGACCATCAACAATAATATCATCAAAATCATTTCCTGTTACCTCATTAGCAGGATTCTTGTAGAACATAGACTTCACAACAAGGGCATTGAAAACATAGTCATTTGTTTTATTACGTAGAGAGGGATACTGATTCTTGATAGAATTTATCTTATTAATTATGTAATCATAGGTTTCATTATTTGTAGATGGCATAGATATACTCCTTCAAATTTTATCTTTACCGTAATGATAGCGTGCCTTAATTTGCAAATCAAGAATTGCATCGTTGTTGTCAAAAGCATATTTATACTCTTTTTCAACCAGCTTATCTGTCAAGCGGGCAAAATCACGTCCTTGTCCTTGAGCTAAGCCATAATCTTCAGATGAAATTTCTTTCTTAGAGGGTATCAAGCATGTCCTAAAGTAAATTCATTTAATAAATTTATTAAATAAAAGTCTCATTGTTCTTTTTATCTTTTTAACCCTTTGAATGTGCTAGATTCTTTATAAATTAGTTCAAAGATTATTTGGGGTATGGAACATTGGGTATCAAACATTCGAACTAGCTTAAACGCTTGTAAATAAAAGAAAAAACCGCCAAAATGATGGTTTGTGAATTATGGCTGGAGTGAATTCGCAATCCGCGGATTTATTCTGTTGTTTGTTTTAAATAATTTATTCGACTATGAGCCCTAGTTTCTATCTGTGTAATATAGTTCTCCATGTAATTCTAGTCAGGATTATTGTCTTTAGTTGTAGGCAAAAAAATGGTAGTTTTTTCCATATCTTCTAGTTTCCATTTGTCTATGAATTTATAGTTTAACCCTGCAAATTTAATTAAAGGAATAATAAACAAGGCTATTTTTTTAGTCAGTAGAAATTTTGGATATAAAATATTAACATCATCAGATGCCCAAAATTGCGTTGTTTGATAAAAAGCTTCCCCTACTGACCCATTATAATTAACAGTTATAGTATTAGATGGATGTATTTTTGCCTTATTAGAAATATGATTTGTTACACCATTATTAAAAGAAGTTGCTCCAATAAAATTTATATTTCCGTCTTTCATATCTGCTTTAGTTAAACGTGAACCCTTTTTTATATCAAATATCCCATTTTTTCCACCTAATAGAAATTCTTTCCATTGTTTGCAATCTATATTTTCTTTTTCGGTTTTAGATGACAGACTGAACTGAACTGAACTGAACTGAACTGAACTTTCTTTTCTATTTCTTTGATATAGTCTTCCATATATTGCCAATCAGGTTCATATTCTCCGTTTATATTTAAATTTGCGGGAAGTGTAATAACTAAATTGGGTAGCACTGTACTAGATAACTGATCACTATATGTACTATAAGTAATAACTTTTCTTATAACTGAAACCAAAAACCAAGCAATATAATTGTTTAGGTACATATTCTTAGGCTTTAGACAGTGAACCTTCATATCTAAAGATGCTTTTCCACTCTGATAGAATACGGTTCCTAAAAATGAAACACTTATAAAGTTTTCAAAAATCCTATAATCTGCTGTGTCAATATTATCAGTATAATAACCTGAAATTCCGTTATTTATACCACTTACAGATATCCGAGGAAGCGATCCATCTGTTAAATCTTTTTTAGCAACATAGGCACCTGTTGGAACTTGGACTTTTTTGCCAACTGTTTCTGTTTCAAATATATCAGATATTTTAAATTGATGCCATTTATTTGTATCAATTTCTTTCATATTATTTGTCCTTAGTCTTTAAGCGAATGGAAATTATATCATCTTTTGCTTGTATATCACTAGAATATAAAACCTTATCTATCAAACTGTCTTTTAGTTCCTTAACATCAATACCCTGCTCAAACATCATATAATCCATAACAGTCTTTGTAAAATCTTCTTCATATATTTTAAATTCTGCTTTGGGCATTTGATAACTCAAGCATTCTGAAGGTTTTAACCACTGAATCGTATCGTTTCCCGATTGTTTCTTTATAATATCAATCCAATAATCTTCCAAGGCTTTCCATTTATCTTTTATATCCTGACGACCTTGATTCTTAACAGTTTCCAAGCCATCTTCTTCAATATAGCATGAAAATATTTCATCATCGTTTTGTGGTTTTCCTGCCTCAAACACAAATACAGATGTTGTTACACCTTCAAAAAATGTTTTTTCGGATAATTTGATTATTTTTTTTAATGAATGTTTCTTTAAGATATTTTTACCTTTATTTCCAACCTTTTCCAACTTTTTATCAGGTAGAATAAAAGCACATATCGTTCCTGCTTTTACATTATTCAAAACATTTGTAACAATTTCAATGCAACCATATTTGTTTTCAAAAGGAGGATTCATTAAAACTTTAGTAATGGGTTTATCTTTTATCCACTCACAAGCTGTTTCTGTTCTTGTATCTAATTGTTCCAAATTAGTTTTACCATCTTTATGAATTAACATATTAGCGCAAGCAAGAGCATATATTTGCCTATCAAACTCAATGCCGTATAATTGTCTTTGCTTAATATCGCTTGCTTTATGAGTTTTAACACCACCAGCTTCCTTTATCATATTGCACATAGCTTTAACTAAAAATGAACCACTTCCGCAAGCAGCATCAAGTACAACATCATCTTTATCAACATTGATTAGGCGATACATAAAAGAAGTTATATGGTCTGGTGTAAAGACCTGTCCACTTTCTGTTTTTCCTTTATAACGGTTGAACTCATTAAAGAAAATCGCCATAACGTCTTCACCATTCCAAAAATCTGAATTTATGGAATCTGATATTTCTACAATATTATCAATAAAATTATCTATAGCTTCTTGGTTTTCCGTAGAGTTCATTTTAATTTCACTATAAACTTCAAGCAAAATATCTAACTTTTGATTTTGTTTCTTAGCATCTAGCAATGATTTTGCTAATGTTGAATGTATAGTCGTATGAAAGGTGGGATAGTCCATTCCTTTTATTTTACTTAATTGAGCACCATATCTTTCGGCGACTAAAGCACAGGCAGTAAAAATCATTCGATGATATAAATTTTTTATGCCAAACTGAAAATGTAAACTATCATTAATCTTTTTTGTTACATTATATATTTGTTGTTTATCAATTTTATTTTCCTTAAACAAACTCAAATAATATTCTTTGTTTTGCAAGGTGTTAACGGTTTTAATCTGTTCAAGATTTTTATAAACAATAACATCTTCACCATTATATAAAATGCCGATAACTTTTTTATATTTTGTTAAAGTGATTTTAATATTTTTTATAAGTTCATTTATCCAATTTTGCTTGGAAATATCGATATTGCTGTTTTTTGTTTCAAGAATAATTGCAACATCGTTTGTATTTTTAGGTAGATACCAACCATCGGGTTTGTCTTGAACACCTTTAAATCCAAGCTGATTGAAAGATGTTAATTGTCCAACACCAGCTTTAACATATTTTTCGTTTGCAAGATGTAAAGTATTTTTAGCTAAATCTCTAACTTCATCCTCAGTTAAGCAACTCATGATTAATTCCTTAAATTACACTTTTTTTTATTATAATTGTGGATAACTTACTAAAGTTTTAAAAAATAATTTTTTTTTGAAACAAAGAATAATCTGTAAAAGGAAAATCAATTCATAATTACTTGAAAAATAAGGGAAGTCATAAAAAATAGTCCGAAGATGATTTGTATTTATGCCTATAACAAGATAAATTCTCGGACTCAATTAAGTTGTTGATTTATAAAGAAAAAAATCGCCATTTCTGACGATTTTTGAACTGTGGCTGACCAAGGTTTATGACCTTAGGAAAAAATACGAGCAGGAATTAGCGGAAATGTACCTTATTATTAACGGCATGGATGACGATTTGCGGCAGATGATGACGATAGAAAGAATTTGTTGATACTATTCATATTTTATGGTAGGCGCTAATTTATAACCTATAACAGAGGATGCTATGACAATTGTTAATCCGCAGGAAAACTATGATGATATTGATATTAAAAAATAAGTTGTTTTAAAGGAAATTAAACAAATGAAGCATTGGAAATTATGGACATTAACATGTGCTGTTATATTGTTGTCACTTTTAGTTGTAATATTTGTCGACTCAGATAAAACATCTGCTCTTGGGTCTATATTCGCCGCATCTAGTGGATTTATAGCGGTTATTTGGTTTTATAATAGTTTAGAACTTCAATCAGTACAACTTCAAGAACAACAAAAGCAGTTAGAAGAACAACGGGTACAATTTCAGTTAGAGTTTAATAATATTAGATTGGAGGCTAAAAGGAGTGCACTCCTTGTTGCAAGAGAAATACTCAATGATATGGAGAATAGAGTTCAAAGCAGTCTTAATGGAATAGGTACAATAAATAACTTGCATGTGTTGTTTTTAAACGGGTTATTCTCTCATATAAATACTATTACAAATGAAGATAATCCTAAAATAGTATTGGATGAAATTGAAAAATTTGCCAAAGTATTCGGGCCTGCCCGCACTTTCTTATACTCATTTAAAGAAGCAGCAACTATTATTCTTGAAAATGAGAATATTCCTGTCACTGATGATAAGGATCAGCCAGAGTGGTTTGTAGTTATTTATGAAAAATATTTGCAAAATAGACCTTTCATATCAAAATTTTTACCAAATGCTCAATTATTATCAATGGTTATGACATCTATAAAATTAGAGATAATAACCTTAGCGTCATTTGCCGCTATGGGGCTTCTTAATCCAAATGGGCTGAAAGACGAAGCCATACAAGATATGATTAATTTTAGAAATAAAGATGCTAAAGCAACACCTAAAATAGTTGAAAAATATTTAACCTCTCTCTCTTCAGAACAAAAGAAAAAATTCGGAATATAATTATACCACCTGTTGTCAACTTTTTTAGACAACCGCCTAAAGTCCATTCATTAGGCTTTTTAGTATCGAATATACCATAATTTTCGATATATTTTTAATATTCAAGCCCAGAGATTTAGTTTTTGCTTCAATTCCAATTTTTTGGTTTTCATAATCTTGTTTATTTGTACTGACGCGAGTATAAGCATATATCATTTTTATTTCCTATTTCTAATGGGTAATAAAAGGCTAATGCTCAATATTTTTATTATATAACCAATAGCGGAAGGAAATAATAAAAATGATTAAGGACTTTTATATTTGTCTGGACAATACGGCACTAAATTATGCACTAAAGCATTTCAGCAATCCGTTTACGCGGATAATGCGTTGTTATACAGGCCTTGAAGTTGAGATGATTGTCAAAACAATGGAAGCAAACAAAAGCAAAAACTTTTATACGCTCCGTGCAATGCGAAACAAGATATTAAAGGCCACAATTAAAAATCTTGAAGTGCTAGGAGCTGTTTTTGAACGAGCAGATAAAGGTAAACATTAGTATTTGTATTTTAGTGTAATTCATATATTTTTTATAGACATAATAGCTTTTAAAATCTAAACTAACTAAAATTAAAAGTATATGAAAGGTAACTTATGTCTATCGCTATTGTACATTTATCAGATATCCACTTATCCCAAAATAATAATATTGCAGTTTTAAAGAAAAGTGAGATTGCCAATACAATTTGCAGCAATGTTAAGGAATGCGACCATACTTTTATTATAACAAGTGGAGACATTGCATTTTCTGGTAAGAATGATGAGTACGATCTGGCAATAGAATTTTATGGAGAACTGGAAAAAAAGTTAAAGGAAAGTCAAATTTGCTTTGATTTCTTATTTGTTCCTGGAAATCATGATTGTAATTTTGAGGGAGATTTATCTGTCAGGAATCTTATTCTTGATGGCTTGAATAATGACGAAACAAAGTTGAGCGACTCAGTTCTCAGTCATTTAGCGGCAATACAATTTAATTTTTCTAATTTCAATTCGTCCGTATGTACAATGGAACCAATTTTTGACAATAATATTGTCAAAATATATACATCAAAAATCAAAGAACAATCTTATAATTTTTTTATGTTTAATACTTCTTTGTTTTCAAAAAAAAGAGAAGATATCGGGGTTATGAAATTGCCGTATGAATTTTCCAAGGCAATTACAGACAAAATAACAGTTGCTCCTGATGACATAAATATTATTGCAATGCATCACCCATTCCATTGGAATGATAATGATACATATAAAGATATAAAAAATTATATAGAAAGCATGGCCAATTATTTATTTTTAGGACATGAGCATGTTTATGATAGCAATTATAAACGAACCAAAGATGGACGAAATATTAACACTTTTGAAGGCCGATTATTTTCAAATAAAAATATTCTAGACGGATTTGGTTTAATAAAAATAGATAATAATAATGTTACCCAAAAAGTATTTTCGTGGATAACAGAGTGTTTTGAAGAAATTGAAAATTCTAGCTATCAAGTTGAAAACTCCAAAAATGGGGTTCATCTTTCTGATAAAATGATGCGCTTTATTGATAAAATGGAATTAATTCCAAATATCGAAGATAAAACCACATTATCAGATTTGTTTGTTTCCCCTTTAATATTTAAATATGCAAATGAAGACGAAAAATTTAAAATTGATACAGATGAGATACTTAAAGGTACTTTTGACAAGAAATATATAATATTAAGGGCTGATGACAAATACGGCAAAACATCATTATTAAAAATGATTATGAAGGCTAGATATCAACAAGGAAAATACCCCGTTTTTATTGATGGAAAAGAACTTATATATAGCAAAATAAAAGATTGCTCTATTCTTGCAAAAAAATTTGAAGAGCAATACGAGAATAAAAGTGCGGGTTTTTACAACTCGTTAGACCGCAACAAAAAAATTGTTTTAATTGATGATATGGATGGTAATTTAAGACAAAGTGATTTTTTACCATTTCTTATGAATCTTTCTGATTTAGTCGATGAAATTTTTGTAACTGTTTCATCCGAATTTAGTGATATGCTTACATGGAAGAATAAGCAAGGAACACAATTTAATACAAAATTTGAAAGATGGGAGCTTGTTAAATGGAACAATTCAAAAAAATTAGATTTGTTTCAAAAATGGTTTTCCTTCAATAATATGGAAATGGATGTTCAACGGATTGAGAAACTAGAAAATAGTTTGGATATTCCATTTCAGAAAGGAATAATGCCTGTAACGCCTTTTTATATTCTTTCAGCTTTATATCTTGAGAAAAATGGAATTAGTTTATCTGGTATTTCTCCAGAATCAATGTGTGCGGAATTTTATAGAGCGATAATTACTCTATCTTTATTAAAGGTTGGTGTAAATAATCAAAAGATAAATCAATGTTTTAATTATATTGAATATATAGCATATGCTATATTTAATTCTGATATAAAAGAAATATCTCCTGATGGATTAAAAAATATTCATGATGATTACATTAGAAAGAAAAATATAAGCACCATTCCTATAAGTACCGAAAAATTAATTGAGGCAAATATATTAACGAAGTTTTCTGATAGTTTTAAATTTTCATTTGACTATATGTATTATTTTTTCGTGGCTAAATATTTTTCAGAAAATTTATTTAATAATTATAATGCTGACGAAACCAAGATATTGCAGTCAAAAATAGAAAAACTATTTACAACTTTGTACGAAAGAGATGCCGCTAATATTGTTATTTTTATGTCATACCATATGAAAAGTCCATTTATAATAGAATGCATCAAAGCTAAAGCAGATGATTTAATTAAGTTCTTCAATTTAAAAACTGATCCAGCTTTAAACGCATGGGAAGATGTCGGCTTTGTCGATAGTTTAATTGATAAAGTTCCCGAAATAATGCTTCCAACTAAAAAAGAAATGGAATTAAAGAAGGAAGAAATAGAACTAAGAGACAAGAAAGAATTAGAAATAAAAAAAGCCAATAATAATTACGATGAAATAGAAAAAAATATAATTGAAGCATTAAAAATAAGTGAAATAATAGGTTGTTTGCTGAAAAATCATGTTGTGGATCTAGATCGCACCCCTAAAATGGAGTTATGCAAAAAAGCCTATTTATTACATCGTTCAATTATACATGCATATATATCTATATTAAAAAGAGAAAAAGATATTGTATTAAGCTACATAGAAGAACAACTTGAAAAGTCAGGAAAGACACAAGATCGAGAAATGATACACCGGGAAAGTCAAAACATAGTATTCTTTCTTGTTGGAGGGATGTATTTATCTGCGATTCATCATATCTCCGTTCACATGGCTAATTCAGACCTAATGCCAACACATAAAGAATTATGCGAAGATAATGAGTTATCCTCGAAATTTATGAATATAATAAATTTTTACAATAAGATGGTAAATCAAGCTGAGTTTCCTTTAAGCGATTTAACATCATTAATTAAAGGTTTGTCAGAAACTAGCTATTTATTTAATTTAATAACTAAATTAGTTGTAACTAGGTTTGTAGCCTTTAGATACAGTAAAATAAGTAGAAACATTAAAGATGCAATTTTTAGCTTACTAAAGATACCAGAAAAAAAGCAAACCCAACTGTTGGTGGATTATTCAAAAGAAAAACAAGCAAACGAAAAAAAAGTTGCATAGAATAATTTTTTCAAACCATCTCTACAATTTTCTTCTGTGCGTCGGTGTTATATTCGATATAGCGTTGGGTGGTGGCAAGGGTGGAATGTCCGGCCAGCATGCGGATATCATTTAAGGTTCCGCCGGCAAGGCTGATATTTTTAGCAGCAGTGGTAATGAAAGTTCTGCGTCCACTATGCGAGGAGCAGCCTTCAAAGCCGATGTCCTTATATAAATTATAAAAAAAATTGATGATTGCCTGCGGGCTGGTCTTATTGTCGCGTTCTGTGGTAATAATCCGATTCGTCAAATTAAAATGCTCATTTTCCTGTTGCCTGCTTAACAATTCCGCCAATAAAGCCGCCAAATCTTTATGCAACGGAATAATCCGACCGGATTGCTTGCCCTTGGATGCCTTATTAATAAGGTTAATTTCTCGGCTCAAGTTTCCTTCCGAGTCGCAAACCATCAGCCAGCTTAAATTTGCTATTTCCTTTGCCCGCAATCCGGCCTTGTAACTAAGCATAAAAATAATTTTGTTGCGGAGCGGATATCGCATCCGTTCCAGATAACTCAATGCCAGTTCCTGCTGTTTCGGAGTAAGGATTTTTGCCTGTTTGTTAAGTGCCATTTTTGTTTTTTTACTCATTATGTTATTGAATCTATGTAATAAATTATAATGAGTATAAAATAAAAGTCTAGGCTCAAAGTCTTGTAATGCTTGAAAAATAAGGACTCATTATAAAACTTAGATTATATAATGAGTTTATCCGCCGCAAACTTTGCACGGTCTGGCACCTTGTGATTTTGCCTTGTCTTTGGTGGTTTTTATACAGTTTTTGGTACAGCGTTTTGCCCATTTGCAGGTGGGGCTATGATAAATATAAGTCTTGGTATTCATAACTACGGCTGAGTTGTCGGCAGCCAAAACAGGTGCGGATAAAAGCAGAAAAATTAATAAACATACGGTTCTTTTCATCTTTCGCTCCGGATTTTATTATAAATTTTTCCCCAGCCTTCGTTATGCCTTGCTCCGCTGACTTCAATAATTAAATCGCCCTTTCCGACAAATTCGCGTACCAATACCGGCGGCATGACTTCATCGTCACTGCCGACATAATGGATTTGCGGAATTTTGGCAAATTGTTTGCGGTAGCTTTCCAAATTCATCGACTCATTAAGCGGCGGCAGATTGTGATATTGTGTCCATGCCAGATGGTCGAGATTTCCAGCAATGGTTATAATTTTTTTGACATTCAGCCCCGGTTTGGCAGTTGCCACCAGTCCGGCAATCTGTGCGCCACCGGAAAATCCTACCAAAATGACCAGATGGTTGCCGACAATATTTTTAATTGCTTCATATTCGGCATTCATAACTTCTGGTGCAAAACGGGCAGTTGTCCAATGACGCTTGGAACAAATCGGACTTTTAACATATTGGCAGGGTCTTGCCAAATATATGATATTCGGGCTGTCGTCGCCAAAAGCCAGTTCACGGACTAAAGTTCCGTGAGGTGTTGGGTCTTGCGTTGCTTTGCCTCGGGCATTAAAAGCATAACCATCACCTTCTATATATATTTTATAAGGAGCTGCCGGATTGGTAACCTTTTGCCAACTGGCAAGGGTAAAATTCCGAGTTTCAACCTCTTTATACACAAAGTCAGCTGGCACCTTGATTGTCGTACATCCGGCTAAAAACAGCAATGTTACTAATACTTTTGTCATACGTTAAGCCCCTTATAAAAGGACTATATCGGCTTATTTATAAAAATTCCAGAGGGTTTTTGACTTTTAGCTTGATTGTCTTCAAAAGGCTTTATAATATAAATCCGAGCAGTTTGCTGCTTAGGGCGTCGAAAACCCTAAAATAGAGATAGTCGTGTGCACACGACTTAAAATATTGTGCCGACTAATCTTGTCTGCAATGGACGGATGTCGGCGAATAAGGCTCAGCCAAATAAGCCGAGCCGTCTATCTCTATACGGTTTTCGAACATCCGCCCGCCTTTCTTTATGAACGGTGGGTTTTGTTTAACTAGTTAACAAGGATGTTTAATCGTATGAAAAATAAACTCTTAATTACAACGGCATTGGTGGCGCTGACTTGCGGCCATAATGCTTATGCGGAAAATCTTCCGGCGGATGCAACCAATCTAACATCGGGAAGCTATGTTGTAGAGCGCTCGGATACTCAGCTTTCACACTCGGGAGACATAAATTTATCAGGAACAGCCTCATTAGATGTAAAAACTCAGGCAATCGTGGAAGAAGAGGCCGATGAGGTCGATGTT
>CABUUO010000005.1 GCA_902494875.1 uncultured Pseudomonadota bacterium | reverse complement strand
TCCACCTGCGTTGACGGCGAAGGTTCTCATCAGATTCAGACCGGCTGGACCTGTATCTCGGGTTACCACACCAAAGACAGCGGCTGCGAAAAAGACTGCAACGCCACAAACTGTTCAGGATACGCCTTAACGTCCTGTCCGGCCAATGCCGTATGCGACAAATGCACCAGAACCGCCCTCAATTGTTCTACCGACGGCACATACTACAAAATCACCGGATGTCAAAACGGCATGTACCTGCTTGAAGGCTGCTACAAAAATGACGGAAAAAATTACGGTCCCGTGTCTTACTGGACCAAAGCCAATTTGGGCTTATAAATTATAAGGAGAACAACGATGAAAAAGTATCAAAAAATTATCATGGCCGGAGGAGCCGTCATGACCTGTTACCCGTTCCTCCTTAACGCCCAAACCTGCACGACCCTGCCCAACTGCCCGGATATCGGCTTCACGGTTGCCAAAGCCAATTTGACAACCGCATGCAAAGACGTTACTTATCTGAAATGCCCGTTTGGAGACTATTACTTTTGCTCCAGTGTCGATGACGGCTGTCCCGACTTTGTCACCGTAAACCCATCTTTGGAAAAATGCACCAAACTATGTCCCAAAAATTCATCAAAATGTCTGGAAAAAAGAGCAATTACCTGTCAGGAAGCCGTTGCCGACAGAGGCGGCATTCTTCGTACGCCGTCACAGGGTATCAACGGCACCCAAACCAAACCCATTTACCTGACCGGACATGTTAAAGGCGGCAAAGATTATCTAAACCGCGTAGAAATGATTGGCGCCTCCGTATACAGCGCCGACACGCTGGCGCCCTGCAAATCTGAAATGCAGGGAGAAGCTTTCCTTGAAGTCGGACAAATGAGCGTAAAAAACTATGTGTCAATCAACGTAAAAAGCCAAATCAACAATATCTCTTTCAACAACAGCGGTTATGGATACAGCGGCAGTATAAGCTTCGGTGCCGACACCGAAGTTCGTAACATTGAGCTGCGTTGCAACCGCAACTTTGAATCAAACTACAATATCAGTTTCTACCCGCAGCAAAATCAGGATATGATCAATGCTACCGTCGGCTTCTACTGCAGCGGCGACTGCTCAAATGACTCTTATTGGAATAAAACAACTTGTAAAGCGTCTATAGACGGTTACAATGCCAACGTAAAGTATTCATACTACGGCGAATGCAGCACAGAAGTTACCTGCAACGAATATGAAGAGAACTTTACCTGTACGCAGGGCTACTATTAAAAACATTAAATATGCTCCGAAATGCCATTTCGGAGCATATTTATTCCTATGAAATTTTAACGGGGCTAAAACTCAATCCTTATACCCAGCGCGGCATCAACCGGAAGCCTCACCCGATCGCCGAAAGCCGTTCCCAGACTGAAATATATGTCGGAGCGTTCATTAATCTCCGCTGTTCCGCCGACACTCAAACGATAAAAAGTATTCAGCATATCCTCTTTAAATTCATAGTCGGCAACCTTAACCCGGTTGTTCCCGGAAAACTCGTGCAATACATCTGCTTTGACATACAGTTCAAACGGAAATTTAAGCGTATCCTCAAACTTTCGTCCCAGCATTAAGCCGGCCCGCCCCAAAATCGAACCGCCGTCATAACCTCTGACCGGCGTGTTAAAATTCGTTCGGTAGAAAATATCTCCGAAATCCATATAGGTCACTTGCAGTTGTGGTTCCAGAAACCAGTTGTCCGCCAGCGTAAACCTTTTGCCGCCTTCAACCGAAAGGCTCCAGCCGTCCGTATCATATTTGCCCCGGACGTCAGCGCCGTCAGGCAGATGACTTTTCAGTTTTTGATTATGATGATAATATGAAGCGATGACGTCAAAATAGCTGCCGCCCCGGCTCACCACCGTAGAATATAAGCCCAGACCGTAGGTTCGGCCGTCGGCATTTCCTTCCCGGTCAAACTTCTGCCGGGAAACGGAATAACCGCCGTAAACACCGACCAGCCAGCGCCGGAAAAAGCTTGTCGGCAAATCAAAATCATAACCGACCTGCGTACCCGCAACATCAATGTCGGCGCTGGTCGCATCCCTGAAGTCTAGCTTGAGTTCACGCCCCCAACCTCTTGCCCAAAAACCGGATTTCTTGTCAAAACGGACATCACCTATCCTGCCGTTGAGATTTTGCATATGCGTATACAAAATGGAACTGATGGAACTGAACGTATTTTTAGCCACGATTGCTGAATCTGAAACTATAGGACTTTTGTCCAGCACCCAGTTATTACCCTGTTGTATCAGATTATAACGAAACGCGCCGACATCAACCGCTCCGCCGATCAAATAAAACTTCTGATTGGGATCTTGCGTCTCGACAACAACCGTATCCTGAGCAAAGACTTCATCAGGACTATAGTCTCTGATGGCAATGCCATAAACACCGCTCCCGCCCTGAACGATTATCTTATCATTAACCCCTTCGGAAACGCTGCTGTTGATGTAAAAATTACCCGCACCGTCAAGTTCGCCGATTTGCAGCGTTTTATAGCCGCCGGCAACCAGATTAACCGTGCCGTCTTCCATCTGCAGATTTTCAATGGACGAACTCCCCCACAGGTTAATGCCACCACGTCCGGTCAACAGCGTATTTCCGGTCAGGCGGCTGCCTTCGTCCAAAACGGCCTGCACCCCGTCAACCGTCAGATTTTTCACTTCGGCATTGCCAAAGACGTCTATTCTTCCCCCCTGTCCGTTAACAGTATCGGCAGAAGAATAAACGTATAAATAACCGTCGTATATATTCACATTTTTTGCTTCTCCGTATATCTCCTGCGTCCCGCCGCGGATACTGACGTCTTCGGCCAAACCGCCTTCTTCCACGATCTGCGTGCCGGAAGTGTTAATCGTGGTCCCGGTTGATTGTCCGCCCTGTTTCACAACCTCCTGTCCGCGACGGTTAATCACCGTTCCCGACGAAGTGCCGTCAACATACATATTGCTGATGTTCAGATTTGTCCCTTCCGCCGTACCGCCGGCCAGCACAAACATATTTGCCCCTCTGAGCGTTGCGTTTTTCGACAAACCGCCGCTTTTGACATTCATACTGGCATAGTTGCCGACATTGGTGTTCTCCGCTACGCCGTATACGTCCTGAAATCCGTATTGGGAAATTTGGGTACCGTAGGCATAACCGCCCTGCATGACCTTTTGCGCCGCATAGGAATAGATATAAGAATTATATGCCTTTCCGCCCGTCAATATGTTTTGTGTTCCGCTGACGTCAAAATTGCGAACCGTTCCCTCCACATTCTGTTCCCAGCCGTAAGGAACCGTTCCGCCGCTGACATCTTCTCCCGGCCCCACAATCAAAGGCGGCAGCGCAAACGCCGAAACCGGCCACAATAAAATCCCAAAAAACAATATCCGTTTTTTCATTTTACCCCAGCTTTATGCTAAAAAATCTGGAAACATCCGCGCGATATTCCATATATCTCTGGCCGAAACGCTCCAACAGCTGCGGCTCCTCAAACCTGACAATATAAAACGTCATCATAACTACCGCCGCCGCACCCCAGCCATAAAGATACAGACTGTTAAAATACAGCGCCTCACCGAACAAAATCATCCACACCGCCACGCTCATCGGATTGCGGCTGTAACGGTAAGGGCCGCTGCGAACCAGCGTTTGAGGAGGTTCTTCAGGCATCGGGCTTCCGTTTCCTTCTGTTTTCAGCAACCGCCAGCACCAGCCAAACAAAGCTGCTCCGCCCCAAAACAAAACAAATGCGGCAGCATAGCGGATCCAGTCATAATGAGGATACGGTATGTGTCCGTATTCTCCCCACAACAGTAGCAACGGAACATATGCCATAATCCACAACGGAACGGCAAAAATTTTCTTAAACAGGCTTTTGGTCATCTCTCTCTCCGCATAAAACTTTAATCTATAATATGGTCTTTAGTTCAGACATAACAAGTGTCATCGCAAAGAAAAACTTCTCTTGCCCATTCATATTGACAAAATATACAAAACAGATTATATTCTGACAACTTTAACAAGGAACGGCCATGGACACCAAATATTCGCGGGAATTTGTTTGCGACATTACGCAAACTTTTATCCAAAATCAGGATTTTGATTTCATTCAGAAAAAAATGTATGAGGGACTGGATTATCCCTTGCCGCACAAAATAAGCTGCTATACGCTCAAAGAAAATTCCGGACACGGTATTGTTGATGAAAACGCGCTGGCCTCTCTCGGCGAACAATTGCTCAACTGCCAGCTGTTTGCCGACGTCAACGCCTACCATCTGACCCTGCCTTCCGTAAACGAAGCCGGAAGCAACCACGCCGTCGCCTTAATGATTGACCTTAAAGAACGTGAAATCTGGTATCAGGATTCATACGGCATTGACATGCGCAAAGAACTGCGCGACTTTTTCAAACTGATGTTTCCCGGCTGCAAAATCGGCTACAATCCGCAAATCCAGCAATACAAACAGCAAAACGACCATTCCTGTTTCCTGCTTGCCCAGTATAATATTTTGGATATGTGGCACCGAAAAGCCGGACATCTGAACAAGCTGAAAGAATTTGACAGCCGGCAGGCTCGCGCCGACGTCTGGCAATATGTCCGGCAGATTCCAGCCGAACTGCCCAAGCCGCCGGCCAAAGCAACGTTCAAATTCGGCGCCAAAAAAGCCGTTGTCCTGCCCAAGAAATACCTTCTGGAACAAAGGCGCAACACCGAACGCGATTTCAAATATTGCCTGCCCAAACAGAAAAACTATAAAGAAATGCTGGCTGCCGCCGTCTGCTCGGCAGAACAAAAGCATCAGGCCTATCGCCGCTGGTTGCTCGAAAAAAATCTGCTCAACGGCAGACGAAATTAAATCTAGTCTTTTTTCTTCTCGCGAAATGAATAATATTTATGCAGGAGAAAGGTCAAAACCGTAGAAATGACCAGATACGCGGCCTGCCCGATTAACGGATACAAACCCAAAATCCGCACAAAGAAATTCAGAGCAAAGGCATTAAAAAAATACATACCGATATAGACCGTCCACGACTTGACATATTCTGCCCCGATATTGCCGTGACTCTGAAAAACATAATAACGCATGGTAAAAAAGGATACGTTGACCGTAATAAAATACTGCGTAATCAACGCCGGATTATAATCCATGCCTGCCAACTCATACAACGCGGCAAAAACGCCATAGGCAAAAACCGTATTAAAACCGCCGACCAGCAGAAAACGGATTTTCTGATTGATTTTAAACCAAAACGCCTCAATTTTTTTATAAAGTTTTATCATCGGATTTCATCGGCAATATGTTTGTCCAGCAGTGTTTCCAGCTCTTTGGTTCGCCACGGCGACAAGACGTTCAAATCAAACAGTTCTGCTTTGTACTTCTCGTCAATCTCGGGCATAGCCGGGTGTATGCCGACCTCCACGGCTTCATACCCCTGCGGAACGCGCAGATTTTTGAAGCGCTCCCGCGAAAGCTTGCAGGTATAAAGAATGCTGTAAAAATACGTATCCGTCCTGTACCCGAACCAAATGCGGTTCCACAGAGCCAGACTTCTCAGCACCAGATATTTAACCAGACCGCCATCTTTGAGATAACTCGCGTCTTTGTTTGATTTCAGCGTATTGAATATATTTTCGTTCACAACCCGGATTCTGGGAATCTGATATTCGCGCGCCAGTCTTTTGACTATGCCGAAAATCAGCGGAATATGATGGATATGACGGTGGCTGTCGATATGACTGAGCTTAATGCCGAGTTTCCGAGCCTTTTCAATCTGGGCGCGGGCTTCCAGTTCCGCCTCGTGCCGAAGCTGCCGGAACTTAAATACCGACAACAGCAACAGATTGACAAACCCGTGCTTAAAGCGCCCTTTTTCATCTGCCAGAAGCGGAATGTCCTTAGGATCGGATACGGCATATTCATTGGTCAGATTAAGATGCAAACCAATATCCAAATCCGGCATTTCTTTGGCCAGAGCCAGCGCCTCGTCAACAAAGTCAAGGCTTATCATAATGCTGGTACTGTTCAGAATGCCCTCGTGATATGCCTTGGCCACCGCCCGGTTCACACCGTGGGTTGCACCGAAATCATCGGCGTTAAATATCTTTTTTACCATTCCGGACAACCTTCTTTGCTTCTTCGCGGGTTTCAAAATCAGCCATATACAGCGGGCGTTTTTTCACTTCCATATGAATTTTGCCGATATATTCCCCGATAATGCCCAATACAATCAACTGTACCGAACCTAAGAAAATAACCGTGGTCATAATCGTCGCATAACCGGGTGTCGGGCGGTGCATGACAAAATGTTCGCCGATGACATACAAGCCCAGCAACCCGGCAATAAATGCCGAAAACATACCGAAATATATGGAAAACCGCAGCGGCTTGACCGAAAACTGCACGATTGAGTTCAATGCCAGCTGCAAACTTTTGCTGAAGTTATACTTCGACTGACCGCTCAGACGCTCCGGTGCCACAAAATCAATCACCTTGACCTTATCATGCGGCATAATCCAGCTCAACAACCCGCGAAACAGGCGGTCCTGTTCGTTAAAGTTTTTCAGAAAATCGACGTACTTGCGGTCAATCAACCTGAAATCCGGCGTTTTTTCGGGAATTTTGGTATCGGAAAGCATATTGAGAATCTTGTAAAAGCTTTTAGCGCAGAATTTGTAAAAAGCCGAAGTGTCAACATTGTCTACCCGCTTGGTCAGCACGATGTCCATTCCGTTCTGCCACTCTTCAATCATCTGCTTTATATAGACCGGCGGATGCTGCAAATCCGCATCCATAAAAATTACCGCATCGCCGGAGGAATAGTCCATTCCCGCGGTCATGGCGATTTCATGGCCGAAATTGCGCTTCAGATGCACGATTTTCACGTCGGCGTCTTTTTTCTGCAGCGCCTTGCACTTGTCATAAGTTTTATCGGAACTTCCGTCATCCACGAAAATAATTTCCTTTTTATCCAGTTTCACGGATGACAGGACTTTTTTCAGCTCCTTGTACAAAGGTTCAATGTTGCCTTCTTCATTATAAGCAGACACCACAATGCTTACCGACGATTTAGTCATTTTTCACCTCCGGTTTCAAAAAACCGTAATAGATTGTTTTTTTCTTTACCTTACCTGCCTTGTTTTTAATTTCAAGTTTATATTCGTACGGCAAGCTCATATTTTTATATATTTTTCGCAGTTCCAAAATCCGGCCTTTGTCCGGAAAAATGACCAATGCGCCTTTCTGCATAATATCCTGTGCCGAAAGCCACGGGTTGTGCTCGGGCTTCATTTCCGCCACCGGTTTGGGATTGCTTTCTCCGTAGAGCGCCACATTGGATACATACCAGATTTCGCCGCCGGCATAAGCCAAATCGCTGCCGGTGTGCTTCATCCAAATTTCGCTCATTTTTTCGGCAAACGCCGCTCCGGGAAAATTGATTTTCTCGCTGCGGTCAAAAACGATTATCGCCGTCGCGGCAACCGCCAACAGCGCCATCACGACATAAACCGACTTAACCGCCTTTTTATACAGACGATCGGTAAGCCGAAACGGATAATAAACAAACAGCAGAATACCCAGCATATACATCACCGGAAACCCCCACATGCTTTTCATCTTCAGGCCGAAGATGAAAGAAACCGCGGCAAAAACCAAAACCGGCAGTATTCCCATAAACTTCAAAAACTGAAACTGTGCCGCGTTAAGTTCTGACATCTCTTTTTCCGCTTTTCTGTAAGTCAGAAAATAAACCGCCAAAGCCAACAGCATAAACAGCGCCTGAGCCAGCAGAAACTTAAGCGGAAAATAAAAATGCTCCGCAACTTCCCGCCATATGCTCTCTGAAGCCTCATGCGCGGCGCGACCGGCAAAATAGCCGATAACATAAAAATCGTGTTTATAAAGCCAGACCAGATGCGGCGCGATGATTGCCAGAAAAACCGCAAAGGTCAGATAAGGCCCGAAAGTTTTGAACTTTGCCCGTCCCTGAGAGGTAAACAGCATATATGCGGCCATACACAACAACAGCACGCCGCCGACATACTTGTTCATAACGTTAAGACCGGCAAACAGACCGGTCAATGCCCAATGCGGCCATTTTCCGTCCCGCACTGCCAGATAGAAATAATAGGCGGTTGCCGGCCACAACGCCAGCGACAAAACATTGACGTTATACTCCATGGAACTGAAACCGTAATAAATCACGCCTTCCAACACCATCACCGCCAACACTGCTTTCTTTTCTTCCAGAAAACATTTGGCCAGTTTGTAGATATAAATAAATCCAAACAAAACGCAGACCTGGCTCAGAATATAGATTCCGGCGCTGCCGAACCAGTCATAAAACCACGCGGCCGGGAAACCCGAGAGCGGCGGGTGCTTATTGGTTCCCCAGTCGCAGTATCTTCCCCACATAATCGCTTCGATACTGTCCATCGGCAGGCTCGGGCGCAGCTGCGGGATACCGCACCAAACCAGAAAATGAACAATCAAAAAAGTAATAAAATTGTTTTTAAATAAATTTTTCATATTCATAAAAACACCTGAAAATCAAATACACAATAATTTATTTCTAATACACGGGTTTAACTTTGTCAAACAAGAGCCGCACATCGTCAACAGATATCCGGCTCCGTATTTCATTCTCTCAGGCTTACCGGTCTGCCGGCGTTAACCTCGTTCCACATCCGCGCCGCCTCGTTGAAAAAATCATTGTAAGTTCTGGCGCTCTCGCCGGAATATCTGTGTTCATGTTTAATCTGCGCGACCGCCCGGATATATTCCTCAGGTTCGGCGGCGCCGCGCTGAACCTTGGCCAGAATTTTATCGGAAATTTCGCCGTACAAACGGTTGCGGATGCTCTCCAGCTCCGCATCGCCGTAAACATGCGGAACCCACTTTTTATAAATATAGGTGTCGTCTTCGCTCCAGCTCAGATCATACGCTCTACCGTCATTGTTTTTTTCGCAGTCTGCCAATATCTTATAACCGTCGGTTAAAAGCATTTCTTCATTTTTTTCCAGATTATAGCCGATAATGGTCTTTTTGTCCCTGCGCATGATTGCCGGGGCAAACTCGATGGTTCCGTTGTTAAGTCTGGCATAAGTTTTCATTTCTATACTCCTCTGAATTCAATGTACAAAATTCCCTGACGGGCCGTATCGTTTGAGCTTGATCCGCCTTTTCCCCAATCCTCGCCGGTAAACGGCTTAAACACAGACTGCGCCTCGTTTGGCTGCCATTCGCCGTAACCGGCTGCATAACCGTTGTTGCCGTTTGAAGCCACAACCACGTTTCTGGTTGTAAGATTCTTGATTTCCAAAATGCCGCCGGCCGGTCCCGGAGCCGGATAATGTCCCGCGCCGACACCCGGATTGGCAATAATACCGGCATTCTGTACCCGATATTTAAGCAAATGGCTCGCCGTTCCCGCCGCCATCATGTTAACCACGCCTTTGGCGCCGACCTGCCACTCCCATTTGCCATGCGTAAGCAAAACCTCGCCGATAAAGCCGGCGCCGCCGCTGCCCGACGCCGCGTCGTCATGCTTGGCCCGGTGCGAACTTGCACCGCCGCCCGCAATTTTTACATAATACCAGCCGTCAACCTCAATCATCAAGGTTCCGCTTGCTCCGTTTTCCGTATTGTTAAAAATCACCGTTCCCGGTTCTATCGGATTTCCCCAATGCAGGTTATGCAGCTCCCATACGCTGTCTCTGACAAACATGTTCCCCCCCTAACCTTCGACATATTTGGCCATGGAGACCAAAACATTATAATAAAAAGGAAGTTCCGGATCCGGATCGGGTTCCGGAATCAGACTCATGACGCACAAATAGGTAGAATTGGCCGTCATTGCCGGAACGGTATTGTTCATCATCAGATAAGTCGCGTCCGTATATTCAAAAGTCAGCGTATTGACCTCGGCCCCGGTTACAATTACAAAACGCTTCACAAAACTCTTGGTCCTGACATCCGGCGGCAGCGGATTTCCGTCGTCATCTTCCTGCATCACAAACAAAAAGCGCAAATCGCTGTCCATCGAAACATAATAATCCTTATTGTCCTCCCAATCGGGAATAATTGTATTATCTGCCAGTTCGGAACTGTTCAGCGTCACCAGCGGTACATTATACTGCGCAGCGCTGTTCAGCGCGTCCTGCGCCCAGAATTTGGCAGAACCGTCGCCACATTCTTCCTTCGTCCCGACGGCCCAGCGGCGCGAAATTTCCGAACTGTTTTCCGACGCCTCAGCGCAAATCCGAGATTTTTCCGCCTCTGATTGGGAACTGTCCGCACTCTGCCGTGCATCGGCCACCGCCGTATTGATGTCAACAAACGACGTGTTGATTGCAATGTCGGAATTAATCAGCCTGGTGCCGTCTTCATTCCAGACAATGGCTTTGCCGGCGTCCGGCAGCGGCAGATTGGCATCCGTATCGCCGGAAGCATAAGGCGGAAAAATAACCGTCCGGCCGATTTTTTCATCCAGTTGCTGAAGGGTGGCCACCTGATAATCCAGTTCGTGGTTAATCACTTTCGCCCGAAAGGCTCCGCTTTCCTGAAAATCAGAAGTGCGTTTGATTTCCAGATTGCGGATAATCGTAATAACTTTACCCTCGGCCGGCGGCTCGGCAAAAATCACCTTTCCGCCCGCCCCCTCCTCGTTGGCTGCCACGCTGTAATTTGCTGTAAGCAGTTCTTCCCCGATATAGACGTCAATATCTTCGGCACCGAAAGTTACAAAGTTATAGAAAAACTCTTTGACAATACCGTCGGCAACAAATTTTACCACCGGTTTGCTGCTGTTTTTACTTTTCTCTGACATAAAAAACCTCACAAAAAAAAGCGACAGAAAACCTCTGCCGCCTGTTGCAATTTAAAAATAAAAAGCCCCGGAACCTTCCGGGGCTTTTATCTGCTCGGGATACACGACACCCAAGTGACATTTTAATGTATAGGATAATTTTCCTAATTTGTCAAGAGCATACGCCAACGAAAATTTGCAATATAAAGATGAAAGTTCCGATACGATTTTCCTCAAAAAATATTGACAAAATTTTTCCAAGATGATAAACGTTTTTATAACACAAATACCATTATCACTAAGCATTAATTCAGCAAAAAAGATCAGTAATTATACTGGTTTATATAATTATTATTCACCTCAAATTTTTTACATTATGAAAAAAATTGCTGTAATCCTTCCCATGTTCATCGTGGCAGGACTGTTTGCTTCGTGCAACAACGACAAAACTGAGGAAACGCCCGTTCCCGAAACGCCCGTGCAGGAAGTCTACCAACCGGTGCACAAGTCGTCTGCTGTCGACCTGTCAACCGCCCAAAAGTACGACTACCGCAACGCACCCATGGATGCTCCGGCAACCGGTGTCACCGTCAGCTATGACCAGAAGAAACCGTATGCTCAGCCCATCACCGTCAAGTATACCTACGCCAACGGCGATTCGTATACTTACACGATTCCCGCTGAGTTCGGACTGTGGAAAAATCAGGCCGGAAAATTCCGCGTCGTGATCGATCAGGACCACACGGTATGGCTCCAAGGCCAAACCAAGAAAGGCAAGTTCCATGAATTTGTCTTCTATGGCGACCCCAAGTACAACGGTACCAAGGTCAAGCCCAATTCATACCGCAATCCGCCGGCCGGAGAAATTAAATATCGCAAATAAGCTCTCCGCTGAAACAATCAAAGCTTCCGTACCCTTCGGTTCGGAAGCTTTTTTCATAACCAGCCAATTCTCAAAATACGGCCCGACACATAAAAAAAGGTCTCAGGAAAACCTGAGACCTTAACTGGTAGCGGGTGAGGGATTCGAACCCACGACACAAGGATTATGATTCCTCCGCTCTACCGACTGAGCTAACCCGCCATCAAAATTCAGATATTTAATAATATTTCCGTTTTACTTTGTCAACAACTATTTTTGAAATTATCCAAAAACTTTGACCGTCTCCTCCCCGGATGCCGTTTTTCCTAAAAATCGTCTTTGTTCTCCAGCGCTTCATAACGTTTATGAATACACTGAATCGCTGTTTTGTGCACCCCCGGCGTAATATCATAAATAATAAAACGCCCGTCCCTGCGACAGGTAACGAAACCGTCGTCCTTCAAACGTTTCAGATACTGGGACACCTTCAACTGTTCGCTTTCCACTCCGCGAACAATTTCGGATACATTGCTTTCTCCGTTCAGGGTTAGATATTCCAAAATCCTCATCTTGTCATAATTGGCAAACAACTTGATCTGGTTTGCCACCATCTTGGTATAGTCCCTCGGCAAAACCGCCTTATAGCCATCCGCCAAAAAATAAAAACTGTCGGTCATATACCCAAAGAGCTTGCGAATGCACACCAAAATACTGGCCGGATATTCCTCGCAGATTTTATAATAAATAAAAATTCCCCGCCGTTCAGTCTGTACCAGATGGGCATCGCGCAGTTTTTTCAGGCTCTGCGACACGATCATCTGCTCCTCGTTAACACCTTTGGCAATCGCCGAAACGGAAGATGCGCCGTTGACGTCGATATATTCCAAAATCCGCAGCCGCAGAGGATGCGCAATATAGCTTATTCCTCTGGCGGCGCGTTTCATTATTTCTGCGGGAAGCTGAACCGGCATCATTTCTCTCTGCCGTTTATTTCAAAAACGGTTTGGCATAAGCGTCAAACTTGCTCTCATATTCGGAAGACCATCCCATCAGATAATTGTCCCCCATGCAAAACAGCGGCGTTCCGATGCTGCGTCCGAGATTAAATTTTTCCGCGCATTTGAACAGCAGCAAATACCCTTCCGGCGTTGCCACGTCAACCTTCTCCATATTCAGTTTCTTATTTTTATATTTGGCGTTGATATAATCCATGGCATGATGGCAGTGCGGGCATCCGTCCGAATAAAAGAAATATAATTTATCCGCGGCAATTTCGTTTTCCGCCTGTGCATTTTTCTCGCATCCGGCCGTAAACAGCAATACGGCAGCCATTATGTAAAAAAACTTTTTCATCTTGTCCCTTTCCTATTCTATGCAGCAATCAACCGCCTTACGGACAAAGGCTTTCATTTTGGCCAGCGCGCCGCCTTTATCTTCCGTCCGTTCTCCGGCCTCTTTATTATATTTATCAATTTTTTCCGAAAGTTCTCGCATATCTTTAGACTTATCCTCAATCCATTTAACGTCGTTCACATTCAGCATATTCATATTCAGCCCCCAGAACAGGCAATACAGCTCATAGGCTTGGTTAAACAGCCTGTAGGCCTCTTCCGTGTGCCCCAGACTCTGCTGCTTGGTTCCGACTTCCATCAGACGCATAGAAGAAGCCAGCAAATGTTTGGATATGCACCATACCTCCCCTTCATAAGCAGGAATCACCTTTTGCATCAGTGTCTTGCGCATTTCGCGGATATCCTTAATCAAATCATAAAAAGCCGTCTTTCCGGTTTTGGCACCGGAAAAAACCAGATGTTCTTCAATCGAAATCAGATTCATAATCGCAATGGTCAGATCCTGATCCGAAGACAAATCCTTCGGATTGACTTTTTTGGTACTGTCAATGCGCTCGACAAACTCTTTTACGTTTTCTATTTTTTTCATTTTAAATCTCCTCATCGTCAAATTTGATAAAAGTTCATAATCACGCTGCAAATGAACAATGCAGCTACCGGCAGCACCACCTTTTCAAACGGAAAGTGTGCATGACCGCCGTTTTTGGCTTTCATTTGCGCATACAGCTTCTCCATAAGGATATAAACCGCTGCCCCCGTCAGTGCCGAAAGCAGAAACGCGTCAATATACAGAAAACCGATTACCCGGGGCGTATAAACCAGCTGACCGAAATAAACGAAACCGATCATTCCTATTGACAAAAACATCAGCCAGAAATCTCGGCCCGCAAAGTGCCAGTTTTTCCGGTCGAACCACAAAATCGCCCAATATCCGAGCAGCGCTGTCATCGCTCCGGCCCACAAACCTACGATATTGTCGCTGATGCCAAGCTTCCGCGCCAGTTCCAGAGAAGCTCCGATGGCAACGGTGCACACCACGCAGGCCGGATTAGCCAAAGCTTTGGCCGGCAAAAGCAGAACCGATAACAGACATAAAAGCATTTTCATTACATAGACTCCATAATACATCTCAATTACAATACATATAATAAATAATATATATTAAAAGAGTCAAGTATTAAAATAAAAAAACAGGGAAAATATTTCTATTTTCCCGCTCTACAAGTTTTGTTCCAGACACAACAGAGCCGCACCGATTATCCCGGCATTGTTTTCAAAGGCGGCCTCTTTCAACACGAACGGCGCCGTCACAATCTGTGCGTTGGCCTCTTTGTTCAAGCGTTCGTAATCAATAAAATGCGCCATCGAACCACCCAGCAGAATAACGTCCGGATCAAAAATGCTGGCAAAAATAACCACCCCGTACAAAACCATATTCTGCCAATGGTTAAACGCTTCAACTGCCGGCAGCCGATTCTCTTTCACACCGGCAATTACGTCATAACTGGTGGCGTTGTCGTCTTTGAAAAATTCTTTGGCATCCAGATTCAGTGCCTTGCCGGACATGTAAATTTCCAGACAGTCATAATTGCCGCAGCCGCAGCGCCGCTTTTTATCCAACCGGATCGGAAAATGGACCTCGCCGGCCGCGCCGGATTTTCCGGTCACCAGCCGCCCGTTCACAATCAGCCCGACGCCCACGCCGGTCCCCAGCGTCAGCAGAACCGTGTTTTTCTTTCCTTTGGCATTGCCGACCTTATATTCGGCCCATACTGCGGCATTGGCGTCATTCACCACAAAAACCCTTTTGGAACTGAGCGATTGGAAATCAGTTTTTTCATAACCTTCCGGCAGATTTCCGACCGACCCCGTTATCTTCATATTGTTGTCGTCAACGGTTCCCGCCGTAGAAATCGCCACCGCGTCGACTTCGTTCTCATATTGGGAAACAATTTTTTTCAACAATGAATAAACCGCCTCTCGGGTGGCCGGCGTGCTCACTTTGGTCACCTTGCCCGCCAAACTTCCGTCACGGCAGACAATGCCGTATGCAATCTTGGTTCCGCCGATGTCAAAGGCTAAAACTTTTCCGTTCTCTTCCATTGCTTTTTCTTTCTGATTTATTTGTCGTCAACAATTTCATATTCAACGTCTATAATTTCGGGCTTTCTCTTTTTTGCTGAAGCAAGCGTCCCCTTCCCGCGACAGGAAGACTTATGCTTCCCGTAGGCGTACATAATCAGGTTAGCCAGTCCCGACACAGCCATAACCGCCAGCAAAATCGGAATTAACACAGAAGCGACATAGAGGGAAAACATAATTACAAACAACCCCGTCGCGCCGGCAAACACCCATAAAAAAATATTAGTAAGCCGATTCATTTTTACTTTTCCCCTCCAAATTTAAAACTTCCTGTCTATATAAATAGTAATTTTTTAAATAAATATCAACACGGCAGTCTCAATGAATTGCCTAAATAAGCAAAATTATTATAATCACGAACTATTCAACGACTAAACAAGGAACTTACGATGAAATACAAACTGACGGCCCTGGCCTTATCCCTGCTTGTCCCGTTCAATGCCCTGGCCGAAGAAACCGCCCTGTCTCAGGACGGAGAACTCCGAGCCAATTTTAAGCGCGTGGCACTGGAAATGTCATCCACTTCGGTGGACAATGCCGAACAATATCAAAACTCCCCGAACTCGCAGCTGAGCGCCGACAGCGAAACCGTCATCAAAGGCGTGTTTGACTTTGCGCTTGAATACGAAAAAGCAGATTGGCAATGGAACAACAGCGTCTACGCCGAATATGGCAAGACCACGCTGAAACCGGCCGAAGGTGAAAAAAGCTCCACCGAAAACGCCGACAAAATTTTGCTTACCTCCGATTATAACCGCAAAATGTGGAAATATGAAGACGCGGACGTCGGACCTTTTGCCAGCCTCGGCTATCAGACCGAATTCACCGCCAACAACGATGCACCGCGCACCAAAACTTTCCGCGCCAAAGAAGGCATCAAAATGTTCAACGGCAAAAACGTCAAAGAACTGTATGTCGCGCCTGTTCAGGAATTGGACCTGACCTATAGCAGCGATACCAAACTGGCATACGAAATCGGCTTCAAAGGAGAATATCCGTTGCGCGAAGGAGTAAAGTTTCAAATAGAGAGCTACTTCCGCGACTACGTTTACTACAGCACCTACCGCGGCACCGATTTTGAATATGAATTCAACCTGACCTCGCGAATGGACGTTAAACTGAACAACACGCTTTCGCTGGCACCCTACATCACTTACTTTCGCGCCCAGGACCGGCAGTCCGACGTTGCCGGCAGCAACTTTATGATCGGCCTGTCCTTGGCATATTCAGACGTCTTTAACCTGTAAGGAGCATAATATGACGAACATTCTCTTTCTTGAATACCCCAAATGTTCAACCTGCCAGAAAGCCAAAAAATGGCTGGACCAACATCATATTTTGTATCAAAGCCGCCACATTGTCGAAAACAATCCCTCCGCGGCCGAACTGAAAGACTGGATTGCCCGCAGCAATAAACCGCTGAAAAGTTTCTTCAACACCAGCGGCCTGTTGTATAAAAGCCTTGGTCTCAAAGACCGCTTGCCGCAAATGAACGAAAACGAGCAGATTGAACTTTTGTCTTCAAACGGCATGTTGGTCAAACGCCCGCTGCTGATCTGCGGAGACGCGGTTCTGACCGGTTTTAAAGAAGCCGAATGGTCAAAAATCTTATAAACAAAAAAAACGATTTCGGTTGACTTCGCGGCTCCGTATGATACTACCGAAACATATTCATCAACACAGTTTTGTTTTAGAAAGTAAAAAATATGTTTGCCGAATTCAATCTGCGCCAGTTTCTGAGCGCATTCGTCGTTTTGTTTGCCGTTATTGACATCATCGGTTCGATTCCCATTATCCTCAAGCTCCGCCGCGGCGGCAAAAAAATCCATGCCGAGCGCGTGGCGCTTATTGCATTGGTAATGTTTCTCGGATTTTTCTACGTCGGAGAAGCTTTTCTGGCTCTGTTCAAACTTGACATTTCCTCGTTTGCCGTCGCCGGCTCTCTGATTATTTTTATTATGGCTCTGGAAATGATTCTCGACATCGACATTTTCCACGAACGCCCGGATATGCCCAAAGACGCCACTTTCATCCCGCTGGTTTTTCCCCTGATTGCCGGCGCCGGTGCTTTAACGACCCTGCTTTCCATCCGTGCCCAGTACGAAGACATCAACATTCTGCTCGCAATCGTTGCCAATATGCTTATTGTTTACTTCGTGGTCAAACTGGCCAAAAAGCTCGGACATATTCTCGGCAGCGGCGTCATTTATATGTTGCAGAAATTTTTCGGCATCATCCTGTTGGCCATCTCCGTAAAGATCTTTACCACCAACATTACATTTCTTATCGAAAGTATAAAATAACCATGCTCTTGATAATTAAAACAGACTGATTACATAAACATCACGTCTAACATACAACAACAGGAGAAAGATATGAACAAGTTAAAATTGCTTTCCTTAGCGGCTCTGTCGGTTCTGGCCGTCAACAGCGCAGCCAATGCTAAAGACAACATGGGCGGAGGCTTCACCGGCCCCGGCACCGACGTTGCCGTCATAACCGTGGAACAGGCCAAAGGCCTGAATGATGAAGCCATGGTCATTCTGCGCGGCAACATTCAAAAACAGGTCGGTGAAGAAATGTACATCTTCAGCGACGGAACCGGCACCATCAACGTTGAAATCGACGATGACGACTGGATGGGACAAAACATCGGTCCCGAAGATCTGGTTGAAATCAAAGGCGAAGTCGACAAGGGGTGGACCAAACTCGAAATTGAAGTTGATCAAATAAACAAAGTCAACAACTAAAAAAACAAAGGCCGGAAACTTCCGGCCTTTTCTTTGGAATGTTAAAGGGTTACTTTAACTGCGTTTTGTATAGCGCGGCATAAATGCTGTTTTCTTTTTCAAGCAGTTGTTTGTGCGTACCGCTTTCCACAATCTCGCCGTTATTGATGACCACGATTTTATCGGCGTTTCTTACCGTTGACAAACGGTGCGCAATCACAAAAACCGTCCGGTCGTTCATCAGGTTTTCAATCGCTTGCTGGACAATAGCTTCCGATTTGTTGTCCAAAGCCGAAGTTGCCTCGTCCAAAATAACAATCGGCGCATCTTTGATAAAAGCGCGCGCAATCGCGATACGCTGTTTCTGCCCGCCGGACAACAGCACGCCGCGCTCACCTATTTCCGTATCCAAACCGTTATCCAGCGAGTTTACGAACTCTTCCAGACATGCGCTTTTAACCGCCCGGCTTATTTGTTCCGGCGTTGCGTCATGACGGCCGAGCAGAATATTCTCGCGGATAGTGCCGGCAAACAGAAAATTATCCTGAAAAACGATGGCAATTTTATCGCGCAGTGAATAGAGATCCATATCGCGGATGTCAACGCCGTCTATCAATATCTGCCCGTCCCTGATGTCATAAAAGCGCGGCAGCAGGTTGACAAACGTAGACTTTCCGCCGCCGGAATTTCCGACCAGGGCAATCGTCTGCCCGACTTTGACTTTCAGATTCACGCCTTTTAAAATCGGTTTGTCCTTAATATATTCAAACCATACGTTTTTATACTCAATCATCTTGTTAACGCCGTCAAGCTTGACCGCGTTTTCACGGTTAAGAATTGCCGGCTGGGCAGCCAGCAGCGCAAAAACCCTTTCCATCGCCATCAAAGACATCTGTACCGAATTATAATTGTTGCCGATGCTCTTAATCGGGTTATAAAGCATAATCAGCGCTGCAATAAAAGAAACGAAGTTGCCGCTGGTAATTTCATGGTGAACAATCAGATAACTGCCGAGCCAGATGACTAACGCAATACCCAGCGACACGATAAAATGCATCATCGGCGAAAGCAGTCCCGTACGCTGCACCATCTTCATGCCGATTTTGAAAATCATCCGCATATTGTCCTTAAAACGGCCGTACTGATAGTCATACAGGTTATAAGACGTAATCACGCGGTTGCCGCTGTAGGTTTCGTTATAATGCGTGGCAATATTGCCGCCGGCATAAACGCTTTTTTCCATCAGCTCTTTCAGTTTTTTGCGCACCCGGGTCAGCGGAAACAAAGCGCAGCCCAAAACGATAACCGCCACAATCGCCAGCTGCCAGGAATTGTAAAACAAGACAAAAATCAGCGAAATGGAAGAAAACACCCGGGTCGTGAACAGTTTCAGGTTGGCCAGCAGACCGCTGCAGGCCGCCTCCACGTCATTGTTGAAACGAAACTGCACGTCGCCTGAAGTCGTCGTATCAAAAAAATGGGCATCATAATGCAAAAGCTTTTTATAAAGGTCTTCTTTTAGGTCATTGGTAATCCGGCGTCCGACCCACGTATTAAGATAGGTTGCCGTATAGTTCAGCATGCTTTGAATCAGGCTGAAAAAAATAATCAGCAGCGGAATATAAGCCGTTGCCGAGGTGCTTTTTTCCACCATGACCACATCCATATAAGGTTTCAGCGCCCAGGCAATAACCGCATCGAGCGATCCGATCGGAATCGTAATCAGCACGGCCAGCAAAGCCCTTACCCAATATGGTTTGACATAAGGGTAAATCTTCATATAGTTCTGAACCATGTAACTCGATTTGAATTTTTCTTTTAATTTTTTCAACATTGCCGATACCAGAAAATTGTTTCTTTTCCGTTTATATGTTGTTTTGCCGCCGGCGTCAAGAATACAGTAACCTGCCGGTTAATTATCCTCAAAAAATTTAACGTTAAATTAAACTATATAACCTATTATTCTATTGATTATTTCTGTTAAGAAAGGAATAAAAACATGGAGCTTTCTTCACTGATTGGCGTTATCGGCGGAATTCTCGCAGTTGGTGTCGGCATGGCTCTGAAAGGCGCCGATCCGCATGCCCTGATCAATCCGGCCGCTTTTCTGATTATTATCGCCGGAACCGCTGCGGCGCTGTTCAACGCTTTTAGTCTCAAAGATTTAAAAAAATTTCCCGTTTTGCTCAAAATTATTTTTGTCGGCAAAAAGCTTCCTTCCAAACAGCAAATTCTGGAACTGTTCGTAAGCGTTGCCAAATCAGCCAAACGTGACGGCATTGTTGCCATTGAAAAACACGCTTCCGAAGTGGAAGACCCTTTTGTCCGTTCCGCGTTGACGCTGGTTGCCGATGGTTTTAACGCCGATTTTATCAGCGAGGTCATGGAAGCCGAAATCAAGCAGATGGAAGAGCGTCACCGCGCCGGTGCGCTGATTTTTTCCCAAGGCGGAATGTATGCGCCCACGCTTGGCGTGCTCGGCGCCGTCATCGGCCTGATTGCAGCATTGGGCAACCTCTCTGACATCAACATGCTCGGCCATTCCATCGCTGCCGCCTTTGTCGCCACACTGCTCGGTATTTTTACCGGTTATGTCCTGTGGCATCCATTTGCCAACAAACTGAAACGCATTTCGCAGGAAGAAGTCGAGCTTCGCAGAATGGTCCTGGAAGGAGCGCTGGCTCTCCAGGGCGGAGCATCTTCAATGGCCATGGAAGCTAGACTGCAGGCTTTCATTCCGATTTCGGAAAGAAAATCGCTGAAGGAAGAACAATAAATGGCTCGGAAAAAGAAAAATGAAGAACATCACGAAGAACACGCGGACGAAACCTGGCTTATTCCCTATTCGGATCTGCTGACGCTTTTGCTGGCTCTGTTCATTGTCTTGTTTGCCACTTCCAGCCTCGACAAGAAAAAGGCCGCCCAGCTTGAATATGCCCTGGCCGCAGCATTCAACAGCGTTCCCCCTGAACAGGTTGACGGCAAACTGGTTGATTTTCTGGACGAAGCAGCCGGTTTGGATCTCGGAGAAGGCGTCAGCCTCGGATCTGACTCTCAGGGCGCGGTCATAGACATCAGCAATCTGACTTTCTTTGATCAGGGCAGCATTGAAATCCGTCCCGAAGGAAAAGAAATTATCCGTCAGATTGCCTTTCTTCTGAATGAAAACCGTTACCGCAAATTCAGCATCACGGTCGAAGGACACACCGATGACACCAATGAAGTCAAAAACCAATACTATCCTTCCAACTGGGAGTTTTCGGCTGCCCGCGCCGGCAGTGTCGTCCGCGAACTGATTAAAAGAAACGTCAACGCCCAGCGCCTGCGCGCAATCGGCATGGCAGACATCTCTCCCGCATACCCGAGCTTTAATATGTATGGAGAAACCATTCCCGAGAACCGGATAAAAAACCGGCGCGTGGTCATCCGCATTGAACCATAACAAAAAAGCCCCGTTTCTCACGGGGCTTTTGATTATTTTGCGGCTTGCGCATCTCTGCGCACCTTTATCAGCGAGAAGATAATCCCGGCAAACAAAAGCGAAAACGTAATGCACAGCGAATGCCATGGCTGAATCTCTATGCCGATTTTCGGCAGAAAGATTTTCAGTCCGATATAAATCAAAATTACCGACAGCGCCTGCTTCAGATATACAAACTTGTGAACGGCCGCCTCCAGCAGAAAATACAAAGCCCTCAGGCCCAAAATGGCAAAAATGTTGCTGGTATAAATGATGAACACGTCCTGCGTAATCAGAAAGATGGCCGGGATGCTGTCCAGTGCAAAAATGACGTCCATCGTTTCAATAATCAGCAGAGCAAAGAACAGCGGCGTAATATAGTGACGGCCGTTTTCTTTCACAAAAAAGTGCTCGCCTCTGATTTCATGCGTAACATGAAACATTTTGGAAAGAACAGCATAAAGCTTGGTATCCTTGAGCTCTTTCTTTTCCTCTTTTTCCGGCAGCACCATTTTGACACCGGTATAAACCAGAAAAGCCGAAAAGACATAAAGCACCCAATGAAAGTTGCTGATCAGCGCCTCGCCGAGGAAAATCAGCAGAGCCCTCATGACAATGGCGCCGAGAATACCCCAGAACAACACCCGGTGCTGATACATTCTCGGCACCCCGAGCGATGAAAAAATTAATGACATAATGAAAATATTGTCCAAAGACAAACTCTTCTCGACCAAAAAACCGGTAAAGAACAGCATACCCTTGTCCACGCCTTCTTCATACATAACAAACACGCCGAACACGCAGGCCGCCAGAATATAAACGATACAGACAACCAACGTATGCATAAAATTCGGCACCTCGTTTTTACGGTTGAAAAACAACAGGTCCCACAACAGCAAAACGATGACGGCTATTCCGAAGATAACCCACAGCCAAGATTCCGGCAGAACCGGATGATTAGTAAACAACTCTTTAATTTTTTCCATTTCATTATTCCCGTAGTCAATAGTTAAGGATGTTATAAAATTAATATTCTTCCAAGTCAACGAAACCCTGCAAGTTAACCAAAGCAAAATTTTCCGACAAAGCGGGCATAAGAAAACGGTCCGACAACATATATCGGACCGTTTGACGCTTTCATGGCGGAGCTTTTATCTTAAAAACTCAATATACATAAACAAGGTTGCAATGCCGACGCTGAGAAGCATGGTCGGAATTGACCACAGCAGAAAACCGATAAAATTAATCGGATGACCTTCCTTGCTGGCCATACCAGCAACCACAACATTGGCAGACGCGCCGATCAGCGTACCGTTACCGCCGAAACAGGCGCCTAAGGACAACGCCCACCATACCGGCATCATGGCCTCCCGGCCGCCGATATCAGCCTCAATCGACTTCAGCATCGGAATCATTGTCGCCACAAACGGAATATTGTCCACCACGCTGGAAAGGATGGCAGACGACCATAAAATAAGAAAGACCAGCTTATTGACGCTGCCTCCGGTAAAATCAATAAACTTCTGCCCCAGATAAGACAGAATGCCGGTTTCTTCCAGCCCAAAAACAATAACGAACAAACCGGTGAAGAAAAAGATGGTCGTCCAGTCCACAACGCTGAAAATCTCACGCACCCGGTCGTCTTTTTCATCACCTTTGGCTTCCAGCGTATAAAGCAGCAGCAAAAGCGCCGCGCCGGTCAAAGCGATGGTACCATTGTCCAGATAAAGCTGTTTGGCAAAAATGAAACCGCCGATAACCAAAGCCAGAACAAACAAAGATTTATATAACAGACCGCGGTCAATAATCGCGTCTTTTTCGTTCATGTTCAAAACCAGCGCCTTCTCATCGTCGGTCGTAATCATCCGTCGACCCCAAATCAGGTCAAACAGGGCAATCAACACCAGCATCACCACCAGCACGATCGGCGTCAGGACTTTCACAAAATCCATAAACGTCAAATCCAAAGCGGAACCGATTAAAATGTTTGGAGGATCTCCGATAAGCGTTGCCGTACCGCCGATATTGGAAGCAAAAATCTCCAAAACCAAAAACGGATACGGATTAACTTTCAACTTGCGCGTAATCTGAAACGTAACCGGCGCAATCAGCAAAACCGTCGTCACATTGTCCAGAAAAGCCGAAAATACGGCCGTTACAATTGCCAGAACTGCCAGCAGTCCGCGCGGATTGGCATCAACCTTTTTGGCCGCCCATATCGCCACAAACTGAAACATGCCGGATCTTTCGCAGATGCCGACGATAATCATCATGCCGATAAGCAGTGCCAAAGTGTTAAAATCAATACCGGCCAAAGCCATTTTCTGCGTCAGAATACCGGAAACGATCATTGCCGCCGCACCCAGCAGCGCCACGATTGCCCGGTTGACCTTTTCGGTAAAAATAATCAGATAACTGATTAGCATAATCAGGATTGCCGCCAGCTGCGGGCTCATCCCCAAAACAGTTCTTGCACTTTCCTCCATACTCTAAAATCCCTATTTTGTTTTTTTATAATTTACGACATTTTGCGAATATATCAAGGTCTTGATTATAAACGCTGCTTTTAATTCCCATTACTCCAAGAAAGGAATGAAATATGTTGTCATGGGAAAATTCTTTTCCTGTTTCCGCCTGCAGACATTCTCGATCCAAGCGGAACTTTTCGGCAAACTCGTCCGAGAACCACAAAACCAACGGAACCTTGATTTGCTCGTCGGGAGCAATCGCATAAGGCGCGGCATGCAGATAAATATTGTTTTCACCCAGAGATTCTCCGTGGTCGGACACATAAAGCATCATGGTGTTATACTCATCGCCGAGCGCTTTCAAATCCGCAATCACCGCCGCCAGATTTTCCGAGGTGTAATAAATCGTATTGTCGTAAACGTTCATGATTTCCTCTCTGGAACACTTGTCCAAACGTTCGGTACCGCAGTTCGGCACAAATTTTTCGGCCGTTTTCGGATAGCGCTTGTAATAAGTCGGACCGTGACTGCCCAGTTGGTGCAAAATCACAAACATATCCCTGTCTTCCCGGCGGACGCGCTCTTTAAAATCCGTCAGCAGAATTTCGTCATAACAGGTTTCCCGCTTGCACAAAATTTCGTTTTCCACTCTGGTGCAAAGCCCTTTGCAGCCGGTAACGTTGCCGCGCCACCATACCTTATAGCCGGCCCTCTGCGCAACGTCGGTAAGGTTCTCGGTATATTCGGAAGTTGACTTTTCAAAATCGCGCCGTCCGTCTTTGGAAAACATACAGGGCAGCGAAATGGCCGTAGAGGTTCCGCAGGAAGAAACATTGGCAAAACTCAAAAGCTCCGCCCCGTATTTTGTAAGAGGTTCATTGGTCGGCTTGTCATAACCGTTGAGTGAAAAGTTGGCCGCCCGCGCCGTCTCGCCGACCACAAAGACAAACAGGTTTTTCTTGCCGTTTTCTTTCCAATACGGCGTCAATTTGGCATCTTCCGCAATTTTGACCAACTCTTTCGGTCCTTCGCGCAGCTTGATTTTGGTCACCGAAACAATTGCGCCGATATAATTGACCGGAATCAGATAATATTTCACCGGTTTGTTATTACGCAGAAACTGAGCCGTCTCCTTGTAACCGGCACCGATAATCGCAGCCGAAACAATCAGCGCGCCGGCTACGACCGCCAGTTTTCTCAGCACCTCGGTCTTAAAGCCGGAATCAACGATTTTGGTTTTGCATATCAGATAAGAAGGCAAAACCCCCATCAGCAAAACCACCCACAACATTCCCCAGCTCAACAGAGCCTTAGCCTCGCCCATGTCCGTTTCTAGCACGTTCAACAGCATCACCCTGTCAATGGCTGCGTGATAAACATACATAAAATAAAAGACAAAGGCATTCACCAGCGTGAACAGCACGGCCAGCGGCTTAACCGTATATTTCCAGAACAAAAGCGCGCAACAGACGTTCATCAGAAGCAGGAGCACCGCAAACATCAGACTCACGAACAAAACGCTCGGATAAACGGCCCAGACCTTTTCCAAAAAAATTTTATTGTACAAAACCAACGTAATGAGAGAGTAAACAAAACCGAACTGATAAGATTTTAACTCGAAAAAATATTTTTTTGTTCCCAACGGCATAAAATGCTCCCTCTGAATTGACTCTCCCTCAAACGATACAAAAATTGTATCATTAATGACACAAAAACTTTTATTTTATACACTATCTTTACCTTTTCGTTTTATGTTGTAACCATATTTATACGGACGGAGGATTCAACGGGTTATGAAAAAGGCAATCTGCATACACAACGCAACGGTTCTGACCGGCTTTTCGGTAATGAAAAACTGCGCGGTCTACATTAAGGAAAACAAAATCGTCGACGTTTTCAGCGAAACCCGTTTCCTGCAAAAGGAATTCAATCCGAAAGTTCAGATTATAAACGCCGGCGGCGCCTATGTCGCGCCGGGCTTCATGGACACGCACATCCACGGCATCGGCGGCTACGGCACCGATGACGGCAAGGCGGAATCAATCCTCAAAATGTCAGAAATCCTGCCGCAATACGGCGTAACGTCTTTTATCCCGACCATTTATGCCGGCAAAGAAGACGAGATGATAAGAAACATCAAAGCTATCCTGAAAGCCATGGGAAAAGAAAAAGGCGCCCATATTTTAGGCATGCACCTGGAAGGCCCGTTCATCTCGCCCAAACGGCTGGGCGTTCAGTCTGAGAACGCCATCAGTCCGGTTGACATGAAACTGATGGAAAAACTCTACAAGGCTGCCAAAGGACACATTATCAATATGACGGTGGCGCCCGAACTCAAAAATATGCGTGAACTTGCGTTATACTGCATTTCCAAGGGCATTGTCCTGCAAGCCGGCCACACCGACGCCAACTACAACCAAATGGTTGAAGGCATGCAGGCCCGGATTATGCACACCACTCACCTATTTAACGCCATGAGCCGCATGCACCACCGCGATCCGGGGGCGGTCGGCGCCGTGCTGATTCATCCCGAAATGTCCTGCGAACTGATTGCCGACGGCATTCACGTCGATTCAAACTTAATCAAGCTGCTTGTCCAATACAAACCGATTGACCGTCTGGTTCTGGTGACCGATTCTCTGAAACCGACCAAACAAAACGCTGAAGTTCTGTATGCCAACAACGAGGAAGTTTATCTGGACAAATGCTTTTACCGCAAGGAAGACAATGTTATCGCCGGTTCGGCCTTGACCATGATTGACGGCGTCAAGAACCTGATTTCGTGGGATTTAAACATCGAACAGGCCATTCATATGGCCTCTACCAATCCCGCCGCAATCATGAAACAGGAAAATAAAGGTTGTGTTGTGCCGGGATATGATGCAGACTTGGTAATATTTAACGAAAACTTTGACATCAGCCATACAATTATTGACGGCAACATATACTGCAAGGGAGAAAAGCAATGAGAGTCATCATCAAAAAAAATTATGAAGAATGCTCAAAATGGGTAGCCAACTATATTGCCGACCGCATCAAACGTTTTCGCCCCACGCCCGAAAGGCCATTTGTCCTCGGCCTGCCGACCGGTTCCACGCCGCTCGGCGCTTATAAGGAGCTGATTGAAATGTTCAAAAAGGGCAAAGTTTCTTTTGCCAACGTCGTTACTTTCAATATGGACGAATACATCGGACTTGACGCCAAACATCCGCAAAGCTACCACCGTTTTATGTGGGACAATTTTTTCTCCTACATTGACATCAAAAAAAACAACGTTCATATCTTGGACGGCATGACTAAAAACTACGCCAAAGAATGCCAGGACTATGAAGACGCCATCAAACGCTATGGAAAGATCCACCTGTTTTTGGGCGGCGTAGGATCCGACGGACACATTGCCTTTAACGAACCGGGTTCTTCGCTGAGCTCGCGCACCCGCGTCAAAACCCTGACGCAGGAAACGATTAAAGCCAACTCCCGCTTTTTTGACAATGATATTTCTCAAGTGCCCAGCACGGCCTTAACCGTCGGTATCGGCACCATCATGGATGCCGAAGAAGTTATGATTATGGCAACCGGCGCCAACAAAGCCCGTGCCATTCACCATGCCATTGAAGGCAGCATTAACCATATGTGGCCGGTCAGCATTCTGCAAATGCACCAGCACGGCTTCATCGTCTGCGATGAAGGCGCAACCAACGAGCTCAAAGCCGACACAGTCAAATATTTCAAAGAAATCGAAGGCGCCAAAATAAGAAAATAGCCTCATCCAAATATAAAGCCCTTATGAATTTCATAAGGGCTTTTTTTATAAAGGAAAACTTTCCTGTTTAGAATTTATATCTGGTACCAAGCATAAACTCATGAGCAGTCACATCTGCTTCCATTTTTATTGACGCAATATTATTACCAATAGTCTTAGACACATCACCATAATCAATATAACGATAGCCGACATCTATGGTCATATTATCGCTCAGAGCATACCCAACACCAGCGCCAACCTGCCATGCAAAATTATTAGCAGTCTCATCCATGGAAATTCCATCACCATCTGCATCAACCATACCATATTTTGCTTTTAAACGGGCATACCCAACACCAGCCCCGACATAAGGTGAAAATTTAGTTCCGGTATCAATATCATAATAAATATTCAACATAATTGAATTTGACGAAACTTTTGCCTTTTCATTAACCGGATCTTGATCTACATCCAAACTGGTAAATGATTTCTCAGCATCGGAACGATAATTAAGTTCCACCTCACCTCTCAAACTTCCACCGCTGACTTTTTTAGACAAACCATAAGCCAGATTAACACCATACACATCATCATCCACATTAGAATCTGAACTTAAGGACCAACCTCCCGAACGAGCTGTTCCTTTAGCATCGTTTTGCATATCCGCATAAGTAAATTTACCGGACACATATTGGTTAAAATCAGCAGCACTCGCGTTAAAAGAAATTAAACCAGCCACAGAAGCCAATAACAATATTTTTCTCATACGATTAACATCCTTGTTACATAGTTAAAACAAAACCCGCACAAGAGGCGGGCGGATGTTAGAAAACCGTATACGTACAGACGGCTCGGCTTATTTGGCAGAGCCTTATTCACCGACATCCGTCCCAAAAGACACGAAGTCGGCATTTTATTTAAAGTCGTATGCATACGACTGTACGTAATTAAGGGTTTTCTAAGCCCTGAGCAATATTCTTTTCTACGGAATATTACCTAAAAAATAAACTAACTTACTTTTCACATTAAATCAAGCAAATAAATAGATATTCCCCAACAAACTGGAGATACCCAAACAACTACGAACCTAACATTTTAACGATATGGAGTGGTTCCTAACGATGCCTTGACATTTTATGAGACAGCTAATACAAAAAAACTTATGAATTTCATAAGGGCTTTTTTTATTTCGACAATTCAATTTTAATCTTTTTTCCGTAAAAACTCAGCAGCCGAAGCAGCAAAAACAACGGCACGCCTTTGCCCGCTTCCAAACGTTGAACATATTTGACTGTCAGACGCGTCTGCCGGGCCAGATGTTCAACGCAGACATCCATTTTACGCCGCAAACGCTCCAGTTCTTTGCCGATAAGCTTCCGAATTTTGCTAAATTGCAGTTTATCCGTTATTTCTATTACCATATTTTCAAACTCCCGTTTTGTTCACACTAAAACAAAACCGCCCTGAAAAAAACATCAAGGCGGTGGAGCTGAAAAACTGCCATAATACCAGTCATCCTTATTCGTCCGACAAACCGGCTTATATCGGATACTCCACCAGAAGTGGATTTATTATGGAGATGTTTTTCAGACACCGCAGACCGTCTCCGAATGACAAGACCATAGTAATAAAAACAATTTAATTTGCAACAATAAAAAAAGCCCGCCGAAGCGGGCTTTTTTTTACTCGAGCCAGTAATCAATCGTCGATACCACCCTGACCTTTTTGTTAATCTGGGTCATTTCGGAAGAATTCATGGTTTGTTCTGCCGGCAAAATGGAGAACACGCCCTGATTGGCGCGGCGGATTTTGCCAACCTTGCTGTCGGAACTCTTGGCAAATTCCTGCGCGGAAGCCTCGGCGTTTTTGGTCGCCTGTTCCAGCATCTTCGGCTTGATGTCATTCAGTTTGGTAAAGACATACGAGACCGGCGAACCGTATTGATTATCAAAAACAACGCCTTGGGCAATCAAGGTTCCGGTTTTGCCTAAAGATTTTTCAACCAGATCAACCTTGCCGGAACGAACCGTAACCGTCTGCGTCAAAATATAACGCGAGGCGGTAATGTCGTTGCTGCGATACGGATTTGCCAACAAGTCATTGGTGTTGATGGAACCGGCGTTGATTTCGTCCGGACTGAACCCCTGCTCAGTCAGAAAAGTCAGAATCATCTGGCCTTTCTGTTCCATTTCCTGCTGCGCCAGCATCAAATCATTGCCGGTAACCACAAACTTCAAATCCCAAACCGCCAAATCTGCCTTAACGTCCATTTCGGCCAGACCTTTTACCGTTACATAGTTGGAATTCATTTTGGCCTGATAGTAATAATAGCCCGGAAAATATCCGGCGGCGCACAAACCCGCACCAATCAGCAGACCGGCCAGAAAACGCGAAAAACCGCCGCCGCTCTTGCAATGGCATTTTCCGCCGCAACCGCAGCTGCACTTGTCTCCGCATTTACAACCTTTGTCGCCGCAGGTACAGGGCTTGCCTTCCTGACAGCCGCACTTGCAGTCCGGCCCGCAGTTGCATTCTTTTTTCTCAACTTCTTCCATGGTTATACTCCTTTAATTTAACAAGCTTGTCCGATGCAGTAATAGTCAAAACCGTTTTTACGGGCTTCCTCTGCATCTAATATATTGCGCAAATCCACAATTTTAGGGGCTTTGACTTTAGCCTTTAGTTTAGATAAATCAAGTTTTCTGAATTCGTCCCATTCGGTCAGAATTGCCACCACCTCGGCACCCTCGCAGGCCTGATAAGCATCTTCGGCATAAGTGACTTTTTCGGTCAAAATACCTTTGGCATTGCCCATGGCCTTGGGATCATAAACGCAGACATTGCGATTCTCATGCAAAATGTCTTTCACAATGTCCATTGCCGGAGATTCGCGGCAATCGTCGGTACCGCCCTTAAAAGCCAGACCCAACACCGCAACCCGGCCTTCGCTCCGGTTTTCCAGACGGTCAAGAATACGCTTGGCCATCATCGCCTTGCGCTCGTCGTTTTTGGCAATCGTGGTCTCAATCAGGTTCAGATGCACGCCGTATTTTTTGCCCATCTGCGCCATAGCGTTGGTGTCTTTGGGAAAACACGAGCCGCCGTAACCGGGCCCCGGATTTAAAAACTTTTTGCCGATACGGGAATCAAGCCCCAGACCGCGAGCCACCTCGCGCACGTCGGCGCCTGCTTTTTCGCAGAAATCAGCCATTTCGTTGATATAATGGATTTTCATGGCCAAAAAGGCGTTGGACGCATATTTGATGGTTTCCGAAGACTTGCGGTTAACCAGCAAAAACTCGGTCTTGCCGTCAAAAGGCTTATACAATTCAAGCATTACCCTGCGCGCTCGCTCACTATTGGCGCCGATGACAATCCGGTCCGGATTGAAGAAATCATGAATGGCAAAACCTTCGCGCAAAAATTCCGGCAGCGAAATAACGTCAAACTCGGCTTCGGGATTAACTTTGCGGATAATGGCCTCCACCTCGTCGCCGGTACCGACCGGAACCGTGGATTTGGTTGCCACCACCGTATAACCGTCCAGATATTCGGCCAGTTCATAAGCCGCGGCATGAATATACTTCATATCGGCCTCTTTGGTAAACGGATGCGGCGGCGTTCCGACCGCAATCATCACAATGTCCGCTCCCCGCACCGCCGATTTCATATCCAGCGTAAAGCCCAGCCGCCCCGAGGCGACGTTTTTCTTAAACAAATCTTCCAGACCGTCTTCATAAAGCGTGAGTTTGCCTGCGTTCAAAGCCTCTATTTTCGCTTCAGCCTTGTCGACGCAGACCACTTCGTTTCCGAGCTCAGCCAGACCGACGCCGGTCGGCAGCCCCACATAGCCGGTTCCGATAATTGCAATTTTCATAAAATATCCCTTATTATTGTTCTTAATAACCAAGACTATAGCAAACCGGCCGGACAAAGCAATTGTTTAGGCCAGACTTTCCACCAGTTTTTCGGCACATTTCAACCCGTCTGCCGCCGCCGACATAATTCCGCCGGCAAAACCGGCGCCCTCCCCGCAGGGATACAGCCCCGAAACCGAGCTTTGCAGATTTTCCCCGCGGCAGATTCTGACCGGCGACGAACTTCTCGTTTCAACCCCGGTCAGCACCGCATCATAAGACGCAAAACCGCGCAAACGTCTGTCCATCTCAATGATTCCGGCACGCATCGTCTCTGTCACGAAAGGCGGCAGAACCTCGTTCATGCTGCCGTAAACCACGCCGGGACGATAACTGGGCTCCACCTCTCCGCCTTTGGAAGAAGCACGGTCTTTCAGAAAATCTCCGACCAGCTGCGCCGGAGCCTTATAACTGCGGCCGCCGGCCAGAAAGGCCTTTTCTTCCAGCTGCCGCTGCCAATACATTCCGCGCAGCGGGTGTGTCCCTTCAAAATCCTCGGGATTAACCCCGACCAGCAGCGCCGCGTTGGCGTTTTCTCCGGCGCGGGCATATTCGCTCATACCGTTGGTAACCACCCGGCCTTTTTCGGAAGCGGCGGCCACCACCACGCCGCCCGGACACATACAGAACGTATAAGCCGAACGTCCCGTTTTGCCGTGAAAGGCCAGCTTATAGTCCGCGGCGCCGAGCCTAGAAGCAAAAACGCCGTACTGAGAACGGTTAATCAGACTCTGAAAGTGTTCAATCCGCGCGCCGACCGAAAACGGCTTCGGCTCCATCAGCACGCCGCGGCGATACAGCATTTCAAACGTATCGCGCGCACTGTGCCCAACCGCCAGAATCACCCGGTCGGCCGCCAGTTCATAAATTTCTCCGTCTGCGCCGCAGACTTTCAGACCCTGCAAAACACCGTCCCGTACAATCAGATCATCGGCCCGGTGACCGAAACGATACTCTCCGCCGAGCGAAACGATTTTTTTGCGGATATTCTGCACCACCAGCGCCAGTTTGTCGGTGCCGATATGAGGCTTGGCCAGATACATAATTTCTTCCGGCGCTCCGGCCGCCGTCAGTTCGGTCAAAACTTTAGACGTATAACGGTCTTTTTTAATGCCGCTCATCAATTTGCCGTCGGAAAAGGTTCCGGCGCCGCCCTCCCCGAACTGCACATTGGAATTTTCTTTCAATGCGCCGCCGTTCCAAAAATCCCGCACGTCTTTCTGCCGTTCCGGCACCGGACGCCCGCGCTCCAGAATAACCGGTTTCAATCCGGCTTCCGCCAAGGCGATTCCGGCCAGCATTCCGGCCGGACCGCTGCCGACGATAACCGGCCGCAGACGTACGTTTCTGCGCGGCAGACAATAAGCCTCCGCCGGTTTGACCTTCTCCGCAAACGGATACGGCGTTGATGACAACAGCGCATCTTCATCCGCCGCTTCAATCTCAACGCCGTACACATAATGAACATCGGACTTGCTGCGGGCGTCTATCGCTTTCTTGACGATCCGGAAAGACGCAAAATCCTCTTTGCAGTTCAGCGTCTGCGCGACCAGCCGCGGCAGGTTTTGTTCCGCAAAATCAAGCGGACACTTCAAATTGCTGATTCTTAACATAAAAAAAACCTCACCTTGTATAATTTAAGGTGAGGTATAGCAGAATGAACCGAAATTTCAACGATTACTTTTTTTCATCGTCTTCATCATCATCGTCATCATCACCACTGCCAAAAAATATCTCTATCAGCCCGTGACGATACATCCACAGATTGATGACGCCCAAAACCACCGAAAGCGAACCGAACAGATACAACAGATAATACCAGTTCAGTTCATTGGCCGACATCATCACGTCCTGATTGGTTACGTGCAGAAAAGCGATTGAAATCGCCGTCACCGCAAAAGCCACCACAAAAGCCAGCGTCCAGATTTTGCGCTGTACCTGCTTACTGACAAACAACGCCATCAGAATATACATCAAAAGCAGTGACAAAAATAAATAAAGTTCCATTTCGTTTCTCCAAAGTTTATCTGTGTTTGATATATAACCGAAAGTCTGCATTTCAAGGCACAAAAAAACCCATTGCCCAAAAGCAATGAGTTTTTTTGTTCTCAGCGAATAAACGCAACGTAAATAAACGCAACGACGGCCAACAATCCCAAAAACCGCAGCACACCGTAACGGCTGGTCAGACATTTGTACAAAACGTAAATACCGATAATCAGCGGCGCCGCGGAAATGACAACATCGGCAACCTGTTCGGCAAAACGCGGGAATATAGCCAGTTTCCGAGACGGAAAAAGATAGGCCCAAAGCGTAATGCCAATCAGCAGATACAGCCAGTATTTTTTTACAAAGCTCCAAATTGCCCCGAAACAGGTAACGACTATGCCCAGAATAAAAACGACGATCGCCAACTGCAACAGAAAAGACAAAACGTTTTCTATAAATAACATAAAAATAGGAATTTTAATTTATTAATCTTATATGTTTAGACAAAATATATAACAAACCTCAAATAAAATCAATAGAATATGAGTAAATCCGCTCAACTATTTTTTGTCTATTTTAGGCTTGCATAATATATAAAAATATGATATAAAAAAGCATAACATTAAAAATTTGTATATTATGAAAAAATTAGAACTTGAAATCAGAGAAGCAGTCGGAACAGCTACAGGTCGAATAATTAACGGTATCCACCCTATAGATGCTTATGACCATTGCTCAAAAATTATCAAAAACGCCGCAGGTTTCAATTTTGATGAAGAAAAATCATTAGAACAGAACCTCGCAGATTATTACACACATCGCGGCTATCCTCAGTTTGCTGATGTCTGTAAAGAATTTGAGCAGTTGCTGAAAAAATGGAAAGAAGAAGAACGCAATCTGATACTGACTGACATTGGTCAAAATATCAAACTTATGGCCCAACACCATGGAATTCCGGAAATTCTGGAAGTGGAAATCAAAGAAGAACCCGCCATTGCCTCTCATTCGGCGACACAAGCCCAACCCTCAAAACCAACACCTAAGACACCGCCGATTGAATGGAAAAATGATCAGGCTTTCTGCAAATGCTGCGGCCAAAAACTTCCGATCTATAAAATGGATAAGACCGGATACGCCCTCTCGGCAGGAAATTGTTCCTGTGAAGGATATAAAAAAGCTATGAGCTGAAACTCATAAACAATATTCAAACAAAGCTCCCTTTAACGGGAGCTTTGTTATTTTTTAACCTCAGACAACAAACAACCTTACAACATTACAACTGCTTTTCTACAAACTCAGAATACACAAACATGAGCACGCGGTACATTTTAATGTCATACCCTCCCTCCACTTTTGTCATGCCGGACTTGATCCGGCATCCAGGCCAAGTATTGATTCCTTATTCCGCCTGAACTCTGGAACAAACCTGAAGTGACAAAGTAAAAAAACAAGCTCAAAGTGACGGTAAAAAATACCAATAAAACAGCTCGTTATTTCCTCGGGCGCTGCCCGGTCATGCTGAGCCTGTCGAAGCATCTCAGCCTTACCACAATTGTCATGTTGAGCACAGCGAAACATCTCAGCCTTATTAATATTGCTGAGACCCTTCGGCAAGCTCAAGGTGACAGTTCTTAAAAAAACGTGAGACAGAGAATCATTGCCCCCAGGCATTCGCAGAAACGTGCTTAAATCGACATATTGATAATCGTCTGATAAGCCTTGATAGCCGTATCACGCACGGCAACGACCGTTTCAAGAGCCATCTCGGCATTGGACACGGCCAGAACCACGTCCTGAATGTCGGCCTTGCCCTGAATACCCTGAATAGCGGTTGCTTCACTGGTTTTGCCGAGTTCTACAGCTTTGGAGATGCTGTCCCGAACCATATCCTGAAAACCGCTCGGAGAAACGGAGGCCTGCTCCTGAACCGGCATTTTGGCGCCGATTCGGTTTAATGCGGTCTGGTAAGCATTTAAGGCGCTGGAAATATTATTAATCGACATCTTATCCTCTCACTACTTCAAAATATCCAAAACTTTAGAATTCATATCGCGGGCAGTCTGCACCATTGACAAATTGGCTTCATAGGAGCGTTGAGCCTCTTTCATGTCCATCATTTCAATCAGAGGATTGACATTCGGCATGGAAACATAGCCCTGAGCGTCGGCAGCAGGATGATTAGGCGCATATTTTTTCTCAAACGGAGATTCGTCTTTGACAATTTTGTTAACTTTGACCATCTCCGCGCCGGTTTCCTTGTCGACATAGTTCTGAAAAGTAACCACCTGGCGCCGGTACGGATCCTCGCCGGGGCGGATTCCCACCGATTCGGCGTTGGCAAGGTTTTCGGAAATGATCCGCAGGCGTTCGCTCTGGGCTTTCATTCCCGATACGGCAATATCTGCGCTGATTGACAAATTACTCATCTTTTACCTGCCCTAAATGTTGATTTTCGTATTTGCGGTTTTAAGCATTGTGCGATATTTATTATAAATGGTAATCATCCGGTTATATTCGCCGCTGGCTTTGCTGGCTTCATTGAGCTGATCTTCAATAATCACGCCGTTTCCGTCGATTGTCAGCGGAGTTGTCGGCTGCGGCGTATAAACCTCGTTGCTGAACACGGCCCTGCCGATTCCGCTCATATGCATCGGATTAGTTGTTTTCATTGCCAGTTTGCCGGAAAGTTCGCTGCCGAAATCGGGCTTTTTGATATCGCGCGCCAGATATCCCGGCGTGTTGGAGTTAGCCAGATTAGTGGCTATCACCCGTTCCTTTTCAGTCAGATACTTCATATTCTGACTGGCCAGATTAAGAACCGAAAGACCCTGTAAGTCCATAAACTTTCCCCAATTTTGTTTATATGCCCCGCATATAAACCGCTATGCAAAATCCGTGCCGCTTAAAAGCCCTTGCCAACTTTCTCCCCAAAGTTTATAATTTAAGCAAAAGCCAAAAACAGAAAGCGCACGCCTATGCCTGAGCAAGATAGTAGCAAAAAAAACAAGAAAGACAACGCCGATTTGGGTTTGTCCCCAGATTATGCCGTGGCTCTGGGTTATGACCCCGCCTCCGGCCGGGCACCGACTGTCTTGGCCAAAGGCCAGGGACATGTGGCGGAAAAAATCATCCAGATTGCCATTGACGAAGGCATTGAAATCCGACAGGATGCCGATTTGATACAGATATTGAAAGCCGTCGACATTGACGCCGAAATTCCGATTGAGGCCTTTGCCGCCGTGGCCGAAATCATTTCATACATTTACCGGCAAAACGCCAAAGAAATCTCCTAAGCATAATCCTGTTATTCCGATAAATATTGTCATGCTGAGCTTGTCGAAGCATCCCAGCCTTATAATATTGCCGAGACCCTTCGGCAAGCTCAGGGTGACCCAACGGAGGAGATACCGCGCTATTCCTTTTCCATGACGCAGACGAAAAAGCCGTCGGTTCCGGTGGAAAGCGGAGACATCCGCAAATATTTTTCCGAATGATACGGATACGGCGCCGCAATCTTGCTTTCCCACAATTCTTTGATATTAACCGGTCGTACATCCGGATAGTTTTGCAAAAACGCGGCAATGATTTCCTCGTTTTCTTCATTGAGAATTGAGCAGGTAATATAAATAATCCGGCCGCCGCTTACGGTCTTTTCATAAGCCTTTTCCAACAGCTCAATCTGTATCCGGTTCAACTTGTCGACCATATTCTGATTCAGACGGAACTTGGCGTCGGGAGAGCGCCGCCAGGTGCCGGTGCCCGAACACGGCGCGTCGACCACAAAACGGTCAAAATCCTTATCGCTGGTCGCCAGAAAATCAATCAGCTCAATGTTTTTTATTCCCAGCCGTTCAATCCGCGGTTTAATTGCCATCAGGCGCCTTTTTTCAATATCATGCGCAAAAATATGCCCCCGGTTTCGCAGAAGATAAGCCATGGCCAAGCTTTTCCCCCCGGCACCGCAGCAATAATCGACAATTTTGTGCCCGGGCTTCACGTCGCACAACAACGCCGCAATCTGCGAGGCCTCGTCCTGCACCTCAATCATTCCTTCTTTATAGGCAATGCAGTTGCCGAGCGGAATCCGCTCCCGGCTGCGAATACCGAGCGGCGAATAAGGCGTCGGATAAACCTCAAAACCTTCGGCCTTCAACTTGTCCAGCGCCGCTTCCCTGCTTTTGACATTGATTCTGAAATCTGCCGCCGCCGGCTCGTTCAACGATTTCAGCAGACGAACGTCCCGCACTTTTTTATACAGCCACTCCGGCGTTTCCGCTTCGACATAAGGCGGATATACGTCTTCATTGTCATATTGCAACCACTCTTTTTCTTCCGTGCTTAACGGCGCGGGAGAATACTGCCCGCCGTCAAAAACCGCCTCAATGTCCTCCCCTTTCTTTTTCAGATAGGTCAGAAGAATCTTGCGATATTCTCTGGAACCGGCATCAAACTCAAGCTTCATCCGGCTGCGGATAATCTCCCATACCGTGTCGGCAATAAAACGACGGTCCTTGGAACCGATGTATTTTCTGCTTTTCAGATATGCCTCAATGATTCCGTCCGCCGGTTTAACATCCTTGAAAATCTCGCTGATTAAATCTAACACCGCCTGATATCTGGCACCCTGCTGCATGGCAAATTTCCCTTATTTGACTATTTTGTTTACAATATAAAACAAAAGCCTATAAAAGCAATATGCTTTCATAGGCTCAACAGACTTTAACAGAAAATTAAAGACGTTCGCCTTCAACCACTGTTACAAATCGAGATTCCATTTGCCAATTGGGATCAACCATTTCAGTTAAAACTTTTTCTCCCTCGCGGATGAAATACATTCCGCAAACCGCTGAACCAATACAACTGACAGAAAAAATAAATCCTTTTCTATTATCTGCAAGCTTCATCGAACCAAAGAAAACGACCGAACGGCATACATTCTTCTCACAAACTCGCTCCGCATCATCTTTAACAACAATCGGACGAGTAAGCAGAACAACCAGATTTTCGCACATCTCCTGTGAAGTAAATCCGGTCAAAACTTCAGACAAAAGAACCGTCTTGCCTGAAAGGAAAATAGATTCTCGCATAAATGATAAAGATTTAATAAATACAAAATTGCTTTACTTGTATCGGATACTAATATTAATGTTTACAAAAGTAAAGGCAATATTTATTCCTCAGCCACTTCTTTTTTGAAGCCGGCCGCCACCAGATATTCCTCCGGAGAACCTTGGCGGCTGGCGTCAGGCTTGGCATGGGAAACCTTTCTGAAACGTTTCTTTACGTCTGCCAGCAACGTTCCTTCGGCACCGCCCTTAAAGACCTTGGCAATGAAAATGCCATTCTCCGCCAACACTTCTTTGGCAAACTCATAAGCGGTTTCCACCAGCGCAATGGTGCGCAGATGATCCGTTTGCTGATGTCCGGTCGTATTGGCCGCCATATCGCTCATCACAATGTCGGCCTCGCCGTTCAACAGAGATTTCAGGCGTTCGGCGGCCTCCGGTGCGGTAAAATCCTGACAAATTAGCGTCGCACCTTTAACCGGTTCCGTTTCCAGAATGTCAATACCGACCACCTGGCCGGAACCTTTGTTGCGCTCAACCGCCACCTGCGTCCATCCGCCCGGCGCGCAGCCCAAATCGACAATGGTTTTGCCCTTGCCTAAAAAATGAAACTTTTCATCCAGCTGAATCAGCTTAAACGCCGCCCGTGAACGGTATCCCAACCGTTTTGACTCCGCAACGTAAGGATCGTTAAGCTGCCGCTCCAGCCAACGATTTGAAGACTTATCGCGATATTTGGAGGTTTTCACCCGCACCGTCAGCATATGCCTTCCGCGAATCTCCTTTGCCGATTTCGTCAGTTTAGCCATTTTTCTCCGCCTTTGCCATTTGTTGTTGATATTCCGCAACCAGTTCTTCAATAATGCCGTCTTTGGCACTTTTCAGAGAAGCGGTAATTTTTTCGGCCCCCAGACAATCGTAAATGGTTTTGAATATGACGCAGGCTGCCGTAAAAATATAAGAACGTTTTTTGCCGATATAAGGATCTTCAAGCATTTCCGGCTGCTTCATTTTGAAAATGCGTTCTATCTGACGGTCAATGTCCATACAGCGGATACAATGCCCGTCTGACTTGTCGCGGTCATATTTACCGAATTTCTCAATCATGGAAACAAAACGCAGCGGCGTGCTCGATGTGGCGACAAAACACAAGTCTCCGCGATATTTTTCCAATGAGCAGTCTGCAACAAACCCTCGTACGCAGGAGGTAATTTCCGCTTTCAGCCTGTCGGCCTTTTCCGCGTCGTATTCCACCAGCTCAAACGCTTCGGAAGCGTTACGCGCTCCCCAGGGAATGGAAATCGTATGGATAATCTCCGGGTCGTGCGTATTGGTCGCCAGCGTAATTTCCGTCGAACCGCCTCCCAAATCATACAGAACGACATATTTTGTCTGTCCGCAGACGTGTTGCAAAGCCCCTTTCAGATTAATCCGCGCCTCTTCAAAACCGTCAATCACCTCTATCGGAATCATCGCCTCGTGATAAACTTTTTTTATAAATTCATCGGCATTTTTTGCCATTCGGCAGGAAGCGGTCGAAACTGCGCGGCATTTAACGATGTTATAATCAGCCATGACCTGTTTCAGATCATAAAAGCACTTCACGCCGCGCTCTATTGCTTCAGGCGTAAAACACATGTCTCGGTACATTCCCTCGCCCATACGAACCGAAAAAGCTTCCGAATAAACATAATTCCGCTCTTCGTCCGCTATTACGGCCTTGCAGGAATTGGTCCCGAGGTCAATGGCCGCAAAATAAGCCTTATTCGTTTCCGGCTTTGTCATAAGCTTTTTTCCTTCTTTTGCCAAAGGGCGTGCGCCTTCTGTGTTTTTTACGTCCGCCGTTCTGATTATGCATTAAATCCAGCAGAATGCCTTCGCGGATTCCGCGATCGGCCACCGTAATTTCCGATATCGGCCAAAAAGAACACAAAGCCTCGATAATCGCGCAGCCGGCCATCGTCAGGTCTGCTTTCTGTGCGCCGATGCACGGATGCTTCTTCCGGCCTTCATCCCCCAGGCGCTTGATTTTGTTAATCACCCGCTCAATATCCGCCCGGCTGATAGAAAGTCCGTCTACTGCAGAACGGTTGTAACGCGGCAGGTTAAGATGAACCGCACCCAGAACCGTCACGGTTCCCGATGTGCCGATTACCTGAACCTCCTGATTGCGAATGGCTTCCAGAATATTGTATTTGTCTTCAAACTCCTGAAGTATTTTATGCGTCCGTTCAATAATGGTATTATAAGCCAGATTGGTCATGTCCTGTTGCGGAAACGCCTCTGAAATTGTCACCACGCCGTAAGGCAGCGACACAAAACCTTCAATAAAGGTATTGCCGCTGTTGGTGACCCGCGCCAGCGAAATCTCGGTCGAACCGCCGCCGATATCAAAAACCAGCGCGCGTTTAATCGTGCGGTTCAAAAGCGGAATACAGCCCACCACCGCCAGACGCGACTCTTCCTTGGAAGAAATGATTTCTATATTAAGCCCCGTCTCCCGTTTGACCGCGTCAATAAATTCCGCGCAATTGACTGCGCGGCGACAGGCTGCCGTAGCAACATAGCGGCAGCGGTAAATCGGAGCATATTCAGCCAAAACGCCGGAACAGACTTTCAACGCCGCAATCGTCCGCTTTATTGCCGGCCGCGCCAAAACGTTTTCTTTAATGATTCCTTCGCCGAGCCGGGTTATTTTTGAAAAGGTTTCCACAATTCGGAACGAAGACGGCGTCGGCGTCGCAATCACCAGACGGCAGGAATTGGTCCCCAGGTCTATTGCCGCATAATTACGCTGCTCCTGAGGAGGCTCATTGTTTTTCTTACCTTCGTATGGCTTTATATTTACTTGTTTTTTACGCCATTTTTGCATTAATTTTCAATTCAATAATAAAAAGGGTTATAAATTATTGAATTTATAACCCATTATTGGCCGGGACACAATATATTTTTAACTTTTTATTTTAAGAAAAAACTTTAGCCTACTCGCCGTAAATTTCCTGCCGCACGACGGTTCTCAACTCGTCAATGCTGACCAGCTCTTTTTTCTCGTTTTCAAAATGCCAGTATACCCAACCGTTACACGCGGAAAGATTCTGAGCGGCGGCACCGACCTGATGGATAGATCCCTCCATGGTCTCGGATTTAAGCGTTCCGTCTGAACGAACCACCGCACAGTGTTTGCGACCGGCGTCATACAAAAAGTCGCCGGGATTCAACAGTCCGCGTTCAACCACGGCGCCAAACGGAATCCGGGGTTGGCGTTTTTTGGAGGAAAATTCCAGACAGGCCATGCTTTCAACCTTCTCCACAGCATCAATGCGTTCCTGAGCGCCTTTGACATAATTGGCATCGCGTTCAATACCGATGAAATTACGTCCAAGCTTCTTGGCAACGGCACCGGTGGTTCCTGTCCCGAAAAACGGGTCCAAAATTATGTCGCCGACATTAGTCGAAGCCATAATCACCCGATATAACAGCCCTTCGGGTTTTTGCGTCGGATGCAGTTTATTGCCTTCGCTGTCCTTCAGGCGTTCTTTGCCGGTACATAAAGGTATCTGCCAGTCGCTGCGCATCTGCGTGTCTTCGTTCAGCGCTTTCATCGCCTCATAATTGAAAGTATATTTGGAATTCGGATTTTTAGACGCCCAAATCAAAGTTTCATGAGCATTGGTAAAGCGCGTTCCCTTAAAGTTCGGCATCGGATTGGTCTTGTTCCAGATGATGTCATTCAAAATCCAAAAGCCCAAATCCTGCAAAATGTAGCCGACGCGGAAAATATTATGATAAGAGCCGATAACCCAGATGGCGCCGTCATCCTTCAAGACCCTGCGGGCCGCTCTCATCCATTCTCTGGTATAAGCGTCATAAGCGGCCAAGCTTTCAAAACTGTCCCAAGCCTCATAAACCCCGCTCACATTGGTATTGTCGGGACGGGTCAGAGCATCGCCGAGCTGGAGATTATACGGAGGATCGGCAAAAATCAGGTCTACCGAATTCGGCTCCATCGCATTCATTGCCTTGATGCAGTCATCGTTGATAATCGTATTAAGGATTGTTTTTTGTTGCATACTGCTCATTACTCACCAGCCAATTACACGGGGTTGCTTTCAATGAGCTCAGTATCTTTTAATTTGGTTATAAATTTATTAACAATATCGAAAAATTTCCCGGTTTCTGTTTTGCTTTTCAATAAAGCGCAGATTTACAACCGATTAGAATCAAAAAAAACTGCACCGCCAAACGGCAATGCAGTTTTCCGATAAAGCGGACATCCGCTTTTACATTTTTCTTCCGACAATAACGGCGTCTTCGACCATCTTGCGGAAAGCTTCCTCGCAGACAATGTCTTCCCGCATTATCAACCCGGCGTTAACGGCTTTCAGCAGCTCCAGAAACGCCGCGTGAAAAGCCTCCGTCTCTTCCTTGCCGATTGCGCTGTTTCTCTGCGCCGCATATTGATTGCAGATGTTAAGATAATCTTCAAACAGCGCGTTGGCGTTCTCTTTTAAAAAATTGACCGTGTCTTTAACCCGCCCCGCTTTCATCAACGCGGAAAAACGCACTTTCCAAAGCTTGTCGTTTTCTTTGCCGATGCTGTTGGTCATAACTTTGAGCGACAGCATAAAACTCTCGGGAGAATGTCTCAGACTGAACGCCAGCAAATAGCAGTCCGTCAATTTTTGAATTCGGTTCAAACGCTGAACAACGGTAAGTCTCTTGCTCATAAATTCGGATTTTTTAGAATTAAACTTAGAAAATTAATTATATATGTATGCAATGTAAGATAGACACAAATACATTTTTTGTCAAACAATTATTCTTCCATTCCCAAAATTTTCTTAATCGGCTTGTATGATTTGCGGTGCTCGGGACAAATTCCGTGCTCTTTCAGCCCGTTTATATGAGCCGCCGTACCATAACCGGCGTTTTTTTCAAAACCGTAATACGGATACTTCTTCGCCATTTCGCTCATCAGACGGTCTCGGTATACCTTGGCGACAATTGACGCCGCCGAAATGGAATAAGACTTGGCGTCTCCTCTAACCACGGTTCGGGTCGGACAGGCAAAGCCCTTCGGATTTTGATTGCCGTCGACAATGGCCGCCTGCGGTTTTATTTTCAGGGCTTCGGCGGCGCGTTTCATTGCCAGAAAAGTCGCCTGCAGAATATTCAGCCGGTCAATTTCTTCCGCGCTGGCGGTGCCGATTCCGATAAACAGCCGCCCAGCCTTTTCTTCGGCAAACAACTTGTCATACAGCTGTTCGCGTTTTTTGGCGCTGAGCTTTTTGGAATCATCCAACCCTTCCAGCAGCGCCTTGTCAATATTGCGGTCATTGATAACCACGGCACCGGCCACAACCGGTCCCGCCCATGGCCCGCGTCCGGCTTCGTCAATGCCCGCGACCGGAACGTCAAACCCGTCTTCAATTTCAAAATCAGGCATTTTACCACCCTTCTGTTGAGTTTATGTACCCAAATGTTTTATACGCGGATGCTTTTCTTGTCAATCTTCCCTTTAAGACTTGCATTTTGTCTAAAAATGATTATCATAATCTTATATGAGATCTTATTATGCCCTGAATTATAAAATTTATTATTGAATACGGGTGCATAAACTGATAACCGAGTATTAACCCTAAATTTTTTCATTATGCAGACTAAAGAAATCTTTGCTGCTGCCATGCTCGCCGACAATCCGCGGGTGCAGCGCCGTTTTTTGCAAACCATCATTGAGGACTGGAATTCTCCGGAACCATGTTTGAGCGTTGACGATGTTTATTACATCATCAACCAGCCCTACGCCTACTCTCACGAAGAAAATTCCGGTTTTACAATTCCGTGGGACTTTGTTTTACAAAACCTGATCCGTTTTTTCATACCTCAGTCATACGGAGAAAAGGTGTTTAACTTTTCCTATGAAAGGGATCGTTGTTACAGACCCCGCAATCCGGAACTGGAAAAAATGATGCTGGAACTGATGAAAAAAGAGGCCATCAACATCAGCAACCCCGGCCGGGCCAAAGCTTTCTTCAATATGCTGAGCAGGATTTTATATTTCAAACTGATTCAAAATCCCGAAAGCAGCTACACTTCCGGCGGCGGAGCGGTTGTTCCCGAACAGCACTGGCTCAACCCGATTAAGAACCCGCGCCTGAAAGAAGTAAAGATGGAAATCGTAGAGAAATATCTCGGCATTGTTCTGAGCGCAGCGCAAAACATTCTGCATCTGATGGATGTCAGTACCGCCCGGCGTTTCTTTTACATGGCTCTCGGACTGACAATGTACGGCCCCGAAGAAGTAAAAGCCAAAGGAATGGAAATTCTGCGCTTTTTCTGCTGGCGGGTACGCAACATTCAGGTCATAACCTCAATTGTCGAGTACGGATTCTCCAAAAAGCTCCGGCCGCTGAGCGTTGACCTGCTGGATGTTCAGGGACACGACTTTCCCTACACTGAGTACATTGCCGTTCTCAAAAAGCTGAAAAACCAAACCCGCAAACCGGATTTGAAAGAAGCAGTCTCCGAAGTTCTGAAAGGATACGGAGAAAAATAATGCGCCCGTACCATCACAAAAAAAACAGCCGGATTTGTTTCCGGCTGTTTTTTTGTCATTTGTCACAGTCTGCACGGCACGGTCGGACTCTGACAGCGCCCGTTGCAGTCTATCAACAGCTGTTTGGGCGGACAGACGCAGCGCTGGTTAATGCACACTTTGCCTCCGGTACAGGCCGGACGGCAAATATGAGCTTCCGGGCAGCCGAAACAATAAACGCCCTTATACATAACTCCCGTCGGTTTGCAAAACTTCGGATACACTGCCGTGCGGCCGATCTCCAGACAAACGTCGTTAAAATATTTAACATTGCTCATCGTCTGATACCGGGTCGGACGCGCTTCCGCCGGAAGTGCCAAAGCCAGAATACAAGCCGCAAGCAGGCCAAACATGCACGGCAACATACATCTTCCTTTGTCAGTCAATTTCCGTCTGCCCCGCCGTCAATATGCCCACGGCACAAACCGCGTTTCCGCCGCAATCCGAAGTCTGCATCAGAGTATATGCCCTGTCAGACAAAACCAGCAGCAGCGCCAGCAAAATGATTAATTCCCCGTGACTCATCAAACGCTCTTATTTCTTGACATTCCCGATTTCATCAAAAACCAGCTCTTTGCCGTCGGCAGTTTTCAAAACCAGTTTTTTGCCGTCCAGACTGAAAGTTTTGACCGTCGGAAGCTGTCTGAGATAATTGCTTTCGGCTTCCATTTGCGGACGCGGCCCCATCATCATCGTCGCGCCGGCCGGACCGAAACTGATGTTGTTTCCCTCAACCGTATAGGTTCCGAAATAATTATTGACAACCTTGCCGAAAAAACGGTTTTCATCGGCACTGAAACCCAGCGTGATTTCGGCATTGTTCTCGGCGCCACTCAACTTATATTCTTTGCCTTTGAAAGATTCGGCCTTTGCCGCACAGCCGGCCATAACTAAAATGCCCAAAAAGACGCTTAAAAGTTTTTTCATTTCATTTTCTCCTTAGTTAAAGTATCTGCATTTTCTTATATAATATCTGTTTTCAAAATAACAGCTTTTTATTTCAGTTATAAAAGAGCCGCGCGATTTTTGCTTGATTTGTCACTTCAGGAAGAATAAACATAAATCGTATTTATTAATTAGTTAAACAATTTTTATATGAAAAAACTTATTATTTTATCTTTGCTGGCAATAACCCTGACCGGTTTCAGCGCCTGCGTCGATCATGACCGCTATCTGGATTCCGAACGGCCTCTGGTTCCTCCCGGCACCGACACCGATGCCCCCGACGACCAGGAAGACACCGACGGACCGGATTCTTCTCCCGAAGCCGACATTACTACCGGACAGATTACGGAACTCTACACCTTAAAAATGCGCCGCGAACTGCCCTATCCATTCCCGGCTTATGTTTTGAAACTGTCCAACGGTCGCTATTACTACGTATTGCGAACTTTTCTGGATACGGACCTGCATCAAAATGATGTCATCAGCTTTAAGACCTATACTCTGATGCCTGACGAAATTTCCAGAATAACCGCTGTCCGGTCTGCAAGACCCGCGTATGCGGAAACCAGAAACTTTGTTGCCACAGATCCGACTGAAGCCACGGTTCGGAAGACTTTCGAACTTGGCGTTCGCTACTCGCTGACTTTCGTGCCGATAAAGACCGTGTTTATTTACACCGGAAGCGAACTGGTCTACGCAAAAAAAATCAAACTCGGCATAGACCTTAATCCCGGAGACCGGATTGTATACAACGTTTACCGGCTTTTTCCCAACGAAATTCTGGCTGTAAAAAAACTTAACTGAATTAAAAGGACGGCATCTCAGATGCCGTCCTTTTAATTAAATTCCGCCGAGTTTTTTTCGCAGTTTCAGCCACAACAACTGCCCCCAGTACCGCAATTTTCCCGATTTTCGGGCATCCAGTTTAAATATCTCAAAGTCAATGTCCTTAAACCCGTGCCAGTCATCGCCGCTGCAATAGTCGATAATCTGCCGTTTAAGCGTTTCGCGCATCTCGCGGCCGCAAAATTTATAATCCACCCGCAACAGCACAAAAGCCTGCCGCATAAACGCTTTTCTGAAAACATCCCAACGCCCGGTCTGTTTCAACCCTTCTTTCCACTTGTCGACGGCTTCCATGGCCGCACCGATGGTTCTCTGCCGCTTGGAAGTAATGGAGTTGTCCAGATTAACCCTGTAATACAGCAGCGGCTCGCTCAGCAGGGCTATTTTTTCCGCATTTGCCACGGTCAGAAAGGTAAAGGTCAGATCATTGCACGCCGGCACATTCAGATAACGAAAACCATACCGTTCGAGAAATTCTCTGCGATACAGTTTGTTCCAGGTCGAACCGTTGATAAAGGTGAAAATATTGTCCGGATAATCCGCTGCGCAAAAGACGTCGCCGGCAACCCGCACCTTATTGCTGAATCCCTTGACGCCCAGCTTCTTTTGCGCTTTGTCGTCATATTCATAATAAGGAAACATACAAATGTCCGCGCCGCTCTGAGAGATTTTGGCATAGGCCTTTGCAATCATTTCCCGGTCAAAAAAGTCATCAGCGTCAAGACAAATGCAATAAACGCCCGTAGCTCGCTCCAGGCCAATGTTGCGGCAGGCTGCCGAACCGAACTTTCCCTCGTCGATTATCACAAAACGGGAATCTTTTGCCGCATACGCGTTCAAAATTTCAAGCGAACCGTCTTCCGACGCATCATTCACACAAATGATTTCAAGATTTTCATAGCTCTGCGCGGCAACGGAATCCAAACATTCGCGCAAATACTTAGCCGCATTGTATACCGGTATCACAATACTGATTTTATCCATCAAAGCCTCTCAAATGATTAAATTGAATTAATCATAATCGGTAGCTTTGACAAAAACAACTTTTAAAATTCAACTGATAACAACAGCCTTACGCCTGCGTCTGCTCTTTGCCCCCGGTCAGACTGACCATGGCAATACCGGCGACGACCAAAAGACCGCCCCATATCTGCGACGCGTATATATGCTCGTTTAGGATAAAATAAGCCTCTGCTCCGCTGAATATGGGCAACAGATAATAAATAATGCTGGTTTTGACGTTGCCGATTTTGGCCAGCGCCGTGTTCCATGCCAGATAGGAAATCACCGAGTTAAAAATACCGAGATAAACCAACACCGCCAGATCCTCGCCGTTCATCGTCAACAGGCGTTTTTCGCCGACCTCCCACCACATTAACGGAAAAAGGATAATCACGCCTAAAACCGCTGTCGCAGCAAGGAACACCGGTTGCGAAACCGTGGCCGGACGTTTGGATTGCAGCAGCGAATACACGGCAAAACAAAAAGTGTTGAGAAGCATCCAAAAATCGCCGCTCACAAGTTTCATCTGTCCCAACCGGGTAAAATCGCCGCGCAAAATAATCACCAATACGCCCAAAACGGCAATTGACAACCCTGCAATCTGCTGTGGCCTGATTTCGATTTTTCGAAAAATTCTGGTCAGAATGACCAGAAAAATCGGTCCTGTCACGTCCAAAACGCCCATATTGACGGCAGAGGCGGTTCTTCCGGCATAATAAATCAGCGTATTGTCCAGAACAATGCCTGTCACCGCCAGCATTGCAATCAACGGCCAGTTGTCCAGCAGCAGCCGATAATTCTGTTTGATTCCTGCCCAGGCAGCCGGCACCAAAATCAGACAGGCAACCAGCCAACGGCCGAAAGCAATTTCAAAAGGCATCAGCGTCGTCGCAAAATAACTGGCGACAATCAAATTAAAACTCCAGAAAAAAACCGCGGCCAGAGCCAAAAAATATCCCATATCCGCACCTCCCGATTGATTTTTTTCATATATAATCATCGGTGCCACAAAAAAAAGAGACCACTGCCAGCCTCTCTGCGTAAAAAAGCTAATATTGTTTTTTTCCGATATTTTTCAGTTTCCAGAACACGGCCTTAAGACCTGAGGAACTCTTGGCTTCCTCTTGCTGCTCCCTGTGCCAGCGTCCTTCCAGAGCCGTCAGAAGAGACGGATGCGAAGTCATTTTTACCGCCTGCGGATTCTCGGCAATGTCCAAGCTGATCGGTATCAGCTCCATACCGTTCTGGCAGACGTGCTCGGCACCGGGAATCTCATGATATCCGCATCGCTCCCAACGATGAAGCAATTCTTTTTTGCACATGCCGTAAACTTGGCGATAACCTTTTTCGGAAGCATATTTCAAACCATACTGCATAATGTCTTCAGCCGCTTCCGTCTTGCGAAAATTGCGAATGACAGCCATACGTTCAAATTTTACAAAATCGGAAAAAAAACGTATTCTCATAGTGCCGATAGGCAATCTTCTTTTATTTTTCTGGACATAGGCCACAACATGGGCAGCACAAAAATCATTGCCGTCAAATTCCTTCGTTTCAGGAATTCCCTGCTCTTTCACAAAGACCTGTTTTCTTACGGCCATGGCTCCTTTATACAATTCTTCGGAAGTGGCCAATTCAACTTTAATGATTGTTTTAGTATCCATACAACGATTATTAGATTGACCAAATCAAATTTAGAATATACTAATTTTATTAATAGGTTATATATTTTGAGTCACAACTTGCACGGATTAAAAAAAATGAACATTAAAAGCAGCATTAACCTGATTCGCGGTATTCTCTACCTGCACGAAACGATTCGCTGCAAATCCATCAGCCGAGCCGCCGAAAACAACGGCATCAAAGCTTCCAACCTGAGCTTAATCATCAGCAATCTTGAAAAGCAAATCGGCACCCGCCTCTTGAAGCGCTCGCCTCAAGGCTGCTCGCCGACATTACAGGGACAGAAAATTGCCGGACAGGCCGTTGAACTGAAGCAGCTCATCCAAAAACTTGCCGCCTGGCATGAAAACGGCGGCGCCGGAGACCGTTCTCTCAACATCTACATATCTCCCAATCTGGAGTTATGCGATTGCCGGGAATTTGAGCAGCAACACCCCCGCATACATCTGAATTTTGTTGAGGAAGATATTTTGGCCGACGTCAAAATCACCAACACGCCGCCGGCCGAAAAAGAAAGAAGCTGTACCGAACTGCACATCGGTAGCGGCCTTTTCCAAAAAATATGGATTTGTTGCAGCGAACAGAACCCAAATGCGCTGGAATTTTTTGACTTTATAATTGCAAAGTTACTTCTCTGATATGCTCAATCAAAGCCTTGATTTTTGGAACCCCCTGCCCGTCTTTATGGGATACGATCCAAAACGGATGACTGAGTTTCAATCCCAGTTGCGACAAATGAATCAACTCGCTCTCTCTTTTGCCGATGGCAATCGGATGCAAGCCTATGCCGATACCGTCCCGCGTCATGCGCAGCATCATCGCCGAAGAATTGGTCGTCGCCACCACCGACTTCGCTCCTTCTATAATCTTCTTCCATTGCGGCCAAACGCCCGCAAAGTTTTCCCTGTCGCAAATCCGATGGTTTTCCTGCAGGTCTTTAACATCTTTGGGATATCCAAACTTAGAAAGATAATCCATCGAGGCGAAAAGACCAAACTTCAGCTCATAACGGGAAACAATCTCTCCGTCATCAAATTCCGGTTCGTCATAAACAATGGCCATATCTGTCGTGGATATAGACTTCGGACTGTCAAGAGAACACACAATATCTATTTTCACGTCAGGATATTTGGCTATAAACTCAGACAAACAGGATGACAAATATCCCGTACCCAAACCGTCGCTGGTCCACAGGCGGATTTTTCCCGAAACGTTCTTATCGGAAACAGAAAAATTTTTGACCTTGTATATTACCTTATCCAAATCGCAGGCAACCTTAAAAACCTCGCGCCCGTTCTCGGTCAGCCTGACGCCGCTGTAATTTCTCTCCAGTAATTGACAACGAAGTTTGGCTTCAAAATTTTTCAGGGTTTTGGACAGGTTGGACTGCTTCATAGCGTTGGCCTCGGCCGTACCGTTAATGGTTCCGTTCTTGGCTGTCTCCAGAAAGCTCAGAATCTCTTTAGCCCAGATAGATTTGTCCTTAATCCCCATTTTATATAAGCCTTATATGAAATTAGTTTCTTCACAATTTTATAAATATGAAATACATAATACACAAAAAAACAAACTATTCAACAATGTTTATAAGGGGGCAGAACAATGAGTATTATGGAAACTGCGAAAATAGAAGATACCGATTCAGAAGAGTATCGCAGCCTAGTCAGCGGAATCAATTGCCAGTTCGAAAACCTGTATCAAACGCTAAGTCGCTATTCCATCAAGGAAAGCGGCTTTTATGTACTTTTAGCTTATAAATGTTTTGAAAAAGCCGTTGACAGCGAACTGCGCCGCCATCAATGATTAAAATGCTTTAACAGCAGACGAAGCTGCTCGTCAATATAATCCAGAAGATTGTCGTCCGTCTTTCTGATTTTCTCCATAACCTGATTTTCCTTCTCCAGACGGGACAGGCTCTTATTATTAACCGCTTTATTATTCAGCATATCGTCCATGCTGACGTTAAATTCCTGAGAGATTTTATAAATCATTAAAAGATCGGGAACCACCGTACCCCTTTCCAGGTTTGAAATGGTACGCCAACTCACATCACAGGTCGCTGCCAATTCTTCCTGCGTCATTCCTGCGGCTTCGCGAATTGCTCGGACTTTTAAGCCCAGATATTTCTTTGCATCTTCTTTCATATTATGCTTATACCTTGAAACAGATTGTTTATCCACGAACAACTTTTCATAAAATATTATGCAGACAACAATAAAATACATATCTAAGGAATTAACTATGAAAGATATTAAAAATTTTAAGACAACTACAACTAAAGAACTAACCGTCACAAACCATGAAAAGCTTGAAGAATTCAGAAAACTTCTGCCGCCGGAATGGTATCGACTGTTGAACAATTTTTGCACACTCTCGCCCCGACAGCAGAATTATGTCCTCAAAACAATCGAAAACATAAAGAAATACAATTTGTAAAATAAGTAAACAAACGGCCGATTGCTAAAAACACTTCGACCGTTTGATTTTTTTTTATTTTCCCAAACACCAATATGTCCGCTTTAATCAAACGGCATTTTCCACGCCGCGTCCGAATATGCGGAAAAACACATTTCAACCTGCTCTTTGCTGTTCTTTTCTTCAGCCAGCGGCGGAAGTTCATCCTTCGCAAAATACCTGCTCTCAGTAGTTTCTGCATTTTTTTGAAAACTGCCGCCGATAACTTCGCATAGCACAAAAAATTTGCAGACATTATAAGCGTAAACCGGCTTATTATGCTGATTGCGGTCATGAATAGCCAAAACTTTAACGGCCCGAACCTCAAGTCCGGCCTCTTCCTTCACTTCTTTTTCGGTATTGGTCTTAACCGTCTGGTCAAAATCCACCCATCCTCCGGGCAAAGACCACCGTCCATCATTTTCCCTGACGAGCAATATTTTACCGTCTTTGAATACCACGCCTCTGGTATCCAGTTTAGGAGTTTGAAATCCCGTTTCGTTGCAAAACAAATCCTTAACCCGTCTTACGGACAGCCCGCTGTATCGGCTCACAATTTCCGCAGCTATCTCTCGAACCCGTTCAAAACGCTCTTGGTCAAAAACGTCTTTCGTATATGTCAGACCGTTCTGTGCAATGGACTGCAGCTCTTTTGCCCAGTTCAGCCACTGTTCTCCGCTTTTCATAATATTCCAGGCTCCTACGAAATAATCTTTCTTTCGTTTCACCATACCAGTGTCATTGGTAAAAAACAATCCTAAAACGACTTGCCTTTCCGTCAAAAGCAGATATTATTCATCCCGAAAACAAAATTTTATCTCCAACCGGCAAAACACGGACAATGATGATGCAGGATATAATAAACGGACGCTGCGGCTGGTGCGGAACCGACAGCCTTTATGTAAAATACCACGATGAAGAATGGGGAAAAGCCGCCAAAGACGACAAAACCCTATTTGAATTTTTGATTCTTGAAAGCGCGCAGGCCGGTTTGAGCTGGATTACCATTCTCCGAAAACGCGAGGGATACCGCCGAGCCTTTTACAACTTTGACGCAAAACGGGTTTCCCAAATGACGGATGAAGACGTTGAAAGGTTAATGCTGTTTGACGGCATCGTCAAAAACCGCCTGAAAATAAAGTCTGCCATTGTCAACGCGCGGCTGTTTCTTGCTATCCAAAAAGAATTCGGCAGCTTTTACAATTACATTCTGTCATTTTTTCCCGAAAAGAAACCGCTCGTCAATAATTTCCAATCGTTAGACGAAGTTCCCGTCGCCTCTCCGCTGTCTGATGCCATCAGTCGGGATATGAAAAAACGAGGATTCAAATTCTTCGGCACCACAATCTGCTATTCTTATTTGCAGGCCACCGGTTTCATTAATGACCATCTGACTTCGTGCATTTGCCGACAAGACAAGGAATAACCAGGCAACATCGACACCAAACACCGGCCAAACACTTCCATCGGCAGTCTCGTCAGCCTGAACTACCAATAAACTAACCATAAAGAAACTCCCCGCAAGGGAGAGTTTTTTTATGGTGGGCCCAGATGGACTGACCCTCGGCTTTTTCAAAGCCTTGGCCGCACGGGCGGACTTTCGCTCTCCCGAGCAAACCGGCGATACGCCCGTCTCGCCTAGTCCTTGTAGTCAAACCAACTTCTCGTTGGTTCGAGCTGTCTAACTTACCATAAAGTAAACCCTCCGCAAGGGAGGGTTTACTTTATGGTGGGCCCAGATGGACTCGAACCAACGACCAGACCGTTATGAGCGGCCTGCTCTAACCAACTGAGCTATGGGCCCGTCACCAGTCAGCACTCAAAATAGGCGATTCACATCTGTTAGTCAAGGATAAATTTGCTTCGCTCAAAGAAAAACCCGCAGGAGTGTAAACTCCGCGGGTCTCTTCTCTTAAAAGAAAATTCTCAGCCGATTTTTTCGATAACGCCGTCCTTATATACAAACAGCTCGTCCGCATAACGGCCTTCATCATCATGCATTCTGATTTCATCGCCGTCGCAAATTTCATCGACATCAAAATTTGCCTCATCTCTGACAATATGCATACTGACCATTCGATAGTCCTTGTCGGCAAAAACTTTAACATAGACTATGCCGTGAACTTTTTCTCCCGATGGCAATATGCCGCGAAAATCACTGGCAAAACAGGGGCATCCTACTTTGTTTTCACCGTCGGCATCCCGAAACAGCCAAACCAGTTTAATAAAATAATTTGGATTTTCTGCATGAGGATCGTCAACTTCCAATTCGTTGTCCAACATATTCGCAAATAGGAACGCCTGCATGCGCTTCAAACCGTCTTGGATTGAAGACACTTTAATTTCTCTTAATTTTGACATATTCTTAAAATTTATAATAAAAAAACTCCGCTACCTTAATACAAAAAATTTTTTTGTCAACCCATTCCTGCCCTTGGGTTAAAAACAAAACAGCAGAATAGAATTTGACAAAACCGCAATTTACGTTAAAGTAAAAGCAAATATATTTATTATTAAAACCCAAATTACTATGAACCTAACTATTGAGAAAAAGTTGTACCGTTTCAAGCGGCATACGACTAATTACGAAGAATGCATTTTTAACCCCGATGCAGACTTAACCGTTGTTTACATCCATGGGCTGCAATCCAATCCCTGGGCCCGTAAAGTCGAAAAAATCAAAAGCATCAGCAAAAATCTCAAATTGAATTTTTACAGATGTGAACTTCTCGGCCATGGGCTGGATGAAAAAAACTTTTCAGACTGTGATTTTGAAATCTGGAAAGAACAGCTGAGAGACATCATTGAGCACCGCCTCACCGGTTCTTTGTTAGTCGTCGGCCATTGCGTCGGCGGCTGGCTCGGAATGTGTATGGCCGAAGAATATCCGCAGCGGATCAAGGGCTTTTTGAGTCTCGCAACGGCACCGGATCTGATAAAGCAACTGATTGCCCGTTCGACGCCCGAACAACGTCAGATATTGGCAGACACCGGTTTTGTCGAGGCCTCTGTTGAAAAGTATCACTATGTCTTCACACAGAAATTATGGACCAGTTTTCACGTCAATGACCTTACGCAGAAAGAAAAAATTGACATTGGTTGTCCCGTTCATCTCATTCATGGACAACAGGACAATTTTGTAAACTGGGATGTCATTTTGAAACTGTCTGACAAAATTTCTTATCCTCAGACTGTTGTCAAACTGCTCAAAAAAAGCAACCACCATCTTCAGGATCCGGTTGCGCTTCAGGAAATAGAGCATTCTCTGACAGACCTGTATACTCTGATTCAAAAGAGTGGAAAATAAGCGCTTTCTTCAACAATCAAAAATCCCTTTTCTTGTATTTGATACATACATTGAAAAGGGATTTTTTTATATCAGACTTTCAACAACATTATGCTGATGTGCAAAATCTTTGACCAGAAAGGTCGTCACTTCGGCCTGGGAATATTTCTGAAACAACAGACCGTGTCCCAGACACAACCCGACGTTAATATTAAAATCAGTCTGACATTCGTTCAGATAAGCGGCCTGAGAAAGCGGATCGCAGCAGGGGCCGGACATTCCGTCACAAATACGGCAGGCATCCAGCCCGCTCTCTCGGCAATTGACGGCATAGACCTCAAAACCGGCGTCTCTCAAAACGAGAGCCAGCTTGTCCGCATATTTCTGCACGCTGATGCAATTGGCTATTCCCAGTTTTTTAAATCCGCAAACCCTGGCAAAATCAATCAACTCCTGCAACCGTGATTTGTTCTTGGCTTTGGCGCTCTTAACCATCACGTCCTTGTCTTGCTCCGTATATGTTCCTTCACTCATTTTTCCAAATCTTTCATAAAAAACATAAGCCTCTTAAATGCTTAAGAGGCTTATATCACAAAAGGATTAAACTTTAGTTATCCAAGAACGAACGCAGTTTGCGCGAACGAGACGGATGTTTCAGCTTGCGCAGAGCTTTCGCTTCAATCTGACGAATACGCTCACGGGTAACGTTAAACTGCTGTCCGACTTCTTCCAGCGTATGATCCGTATTCATACCGATGCCGAAGCGCATACGCAGAACGCGTTCTTCTCTCGGCGTCAGAGACGAAAGAATACGGGTGCAGGTTTCTTTCAAATTGGAATGAATTGCGGAATCCAGAGGCTGCAATGCGCTGTCATCGGCAATAAAATCTCCCAGAGACGAATCTTCTTCGTCACCGACCGGCGCCTCCAGCGAAACCGGTTCTTTGGCAATTTTCATAACCTTACGCACTTTTTCAAGCGGCATCGACAAACGTTTGGCCAGTTCTTCCGGAACCGGCTCGCGTCCCATTTCCGCCAGCATCTGACGAGAAGTCCGCACCAGCTTGTTAATGGTCTCAATCATATGAACCGGAATACGGATTGTCCGCGCCTGATCGGCAATTGAACGCGTAATCGCCTGTCTGATCCACCATGTCGCATAAGTTGAAAACTTATAACCGCGGCGGTATTCAAACTTGTCAACAGCCTTCATCAGACCGATGTTTCCTTCCTGAATCAAGTCCAAAAACTGCAAACCGCGGTTGGTATATTTTTTGGCAATGGAAATAACCAGACGCAGATTTGCCTCAATCATTTCTTTTTTTGCACGTTCGGCTTCGCGCTCGCCTTTTTTAATCGTATCGACCATCCGGCGGTATTCCGTAATCGGCAGCCCGCATTCGGTAGCCATTTGGGCGACGCTGTCGCGCAGCTCGGCGATTTCATGACCGTATTTTTCGACAAAGGTTTTCCAGTGCTTGTCGTTTTTCTTGGAAATATTTTCAATCCAGTTCGGATCAAGCTCCGATTTCTGATAAGCAACCAGAAAATCCTCGCGCTTGATTTTGCATGACAACGCATAACGCAGAAGCTTTCCTTCCAGCCCCATTAAACGCTTGTTCAGACCGTTCAGCTGTTCAACCAGTTGCTCAACCCGCACCGCGTTCAAATGAATGGAACTCATCAGTTCCACTAGCTCTTTTTTAACCTGCAGATATTTTTTCTCAACAGCCGGAGACACTGTTTTTCCGGCAATAATCGCAGCCACACGCTGGCTCTGAATCTTTTTGAGATCGTCATAATAGCTGGAAATCTTGTTCAAAATTTCCAAAACCGGTTCCAGCAGCGCTTCTTCCATTGCTGAAACCGACGCGGAAATGCGGCCGGCTGCACCGTCGGCGTCTTCATCGTCTTCTCCGGTCTCATGGCTCTCGTCGGTACCGGCTTCGTCTTCCGGCTCCTCGTCGTCAACCACGTCGCCTTCCACATCGTCGTCCAGTTCAATATCGTCGGCCAAATCGTCGTCAATATCGTCAAGGTTGTCTTTTTCGGCAATTTCCTCGGCCACTTTTTCAAAATCGTCATCAGCAGCCACGTCTTCTTCAAAAGCCATGGCGTCGGCATCATCGCCGTACATCATTTCCAAATCGACGATATCGCGGAGCTGCATCCGGCCTTCAACCAGATCGTCACGCCAGCCGGCAATGGCTTTCAGCGTCATCGGACTTTCGCACAGGCCGTCAATCATAACCGTCTTGCCGGCCTCAATACGTTTGGCAATAGCGATTTCGCCCTCGCGGGACAACAGTTCGACGGTTCCCATTTCCTTCAGGTACATTCTGACCGGATCATCGCTGCGGCCGAGTTCTTTTTCGTCAAAATTGCCGCTGTCCTCGTCGTCATAATCTTCAATTTCTTCGTCGGTTTCCTGTTCAAAACTGTCCACATCCGATTCGGCGATAATGCTGATGCCCATGTCCGAGATTCCGGTCATGATGTCTTCAATGTTTTCAGATGATTCTCTTTCGGGAGGAAGTGCACGGTTAAGCTCTTCCACGGTAATATAACCTCTTACCTTTCCCTTGTCTATCAGTCTTTTAACGGCGCTTCCAAGGTTATCAATCAACGGGGTGTCGCTTGCCGTCCCCTCATAGAGGTCCTGATTATCTATATCTGACATGAATATTCCTTAAAAATCGATTTTTATATACATAAATTGCTAGCTGGTAAAGCTTTTAATGATTTCTTGCCGATTTGTCAACACCCGGGGCGCAGATTTGCAAAATAAATCCGTTTTTGCCTGCCGAGGTCGGCGTTTTAATCAAAATTCTGACTGTTAATTAAGCTTTCGCGCTCTTTTTTCAACGATTCGTAACGTTTATATGTTTCATCGGAAAGCGACTCGGAAGTCTGCATGACGCGCAGACACTCTTTTATCTCGGCTTCAATCTGTTTCAGTTGAGATTCGACAATCCGTCCGTCAATATTCTCGCGCATTCTGACATCATTGGGATTTTGCAGCCGTATCATCTTAAATTCAAGCAAAGTCTCGGCTTTTTGCTCCAAATTGCGGGTTTTCAGCGCCGTCATCATATCGGCAAAGGTTTCGGGCGCCTCATCATGGGCAATTTCAAACACCGCGTCCAGAATATGACGCAAATCCGGATTGTTAACGGCAAAATTTAATAGCTTCTCTTCATATTCTTCAATCAGGTTCGGATAACAGATAAGGCCGGAAAGCACATATTTTGCGCCCAGCTCATCAAGATTGACCTTTGGCCCCGCCAAAGCCGCCTGATGACAATCCGGCTCGTTGTTGTAACGCCGCGGCCGGTCTCGCCGGAACGAGGCGGCGGAAGCGGTTTCGCCGCGCGATTTTGCAGACTGCTGCCTTGCCCGCCAGGAGGCACCCCGCCCGAGTTCGTTGTAAATTTTGTCCTGCATATCCTGAGCATAGTAACCGCGCACTGTTTCGTCGGCAATTTTGGCCACTTCTTCGCGAACGTTCTTTTCTATCAGCGCTTTCTGCTCCGGCGTCGACACATCTCTGCCCTCAATATTTTTGCGCCATAACAATTCGCTGAGCGGCACGGTTTGAGAAATTACCTTCAAAAATTCATCCCGGCCGAAAGCTTTCAAAAACTCGTCAGGATCCTTGGCGCCGTTTAAAAATACATATTTAAGTGAATAACCGGCCTTCAAAATAGGCAGCACCCGGTCCACGGACCGTACTGCCGCTCGTTGTCCGGCATTGTCGCCGTCAAAACAGCAGGTCGGTTCGCTGACAACCCGCCACGCTTCCTGAATCTGATCTTCGGTCAAAGCCGTTCCGAGCGGTGCCACTGCATAATGAATGCCGTATTTGTCCATGCCGATGACGTCCATATAGCCTTCGCAGATAATCAGCCTTTTTTCCTGAAAACCCGCATCCCGTGCGTTATTAAGGTTATAAAGCACGCGGCGTTTGTTGAAAATCGGCGTCTCGGGAGAATTGAGATATTTCGGCTGTCCGTCGCCCATAATTCTGCCGCCGAACGCTATCACCCGTCCCCGCTTATCCATAATCGGAATCATTACCCGGTCGCGGAAAAAGTCATGCGGGCGGCGGCTTTTGTCTTCGGGAATGGTCAAAAGCCCGAGCTCGTTCATTTCTTTCTCATCCACCCCTTTGGAAGCCAGATAGGTTTTCAACCCGTTGTTGCCCGGCGCATAGCCCAGCCGGAAACGGGCGATAATGTCATCGCCGAAACCGCGCCGCGCCAGATATTCCATGGCACGCGCCCCTTCGGGCATTCTGAGATTTTTCTCAAAAAACTTGCAGGCCAAATCCATAATGTCATAAAGGGAGTTTCGTTTCTCAACGTCCTCCTGCCGTACGTAAGAATCCCGCGGCACCTGCAGCCCCGCCTTGTTGGCCAGTTTTTCAACCGCCTCCATGAACGAAAGATTGTTGGCCTCCATTTCAAACTTAATGATATCGCCGTGCGCACCGCAGCCGAAACAATGGTAAAAGCCCTTGGCCTCGTTAACGGTGAAAGACGGCGTCTTTTCATTGTGAAACGGACAACAGGCCTGATATTCCCGGCCTTTGCGGACAAGCTTGACCTTAGAGCCGACGACATCGACAATAGATATCTTCGCCCTCAGTTCGTCACAGAATTTTTGCAAATCGGCCATCTGAACTTACAATCAAAAAAGCTGCGGCGACCGCTTTGAAACTCGTCTGCGGCGGCCGCCGTCCGGTTTAATTCAACAGGCCTTTGATAACGGCGTTGGCTTTTCCCATATCCAGCTGTCCGGCATATTTGGCTTTCAGCGCGCCCATAACCTTGCCCATGTCTTTCATTGAAGCGGCGCCGGTCTCGGCAATCAAGGCCTTCACCGCATTTTCGATTTCCGCTTCGTTCATCTGTTTGGGCAGAAAACGCTCAATGACGCTGATTTCATATTTTTCTTTTTCGGCCAATTCCGGACGGTTGCCGTCAATATACATCTTGATTGAATCGTTGCGCTGTTTAATCATCGACTGCATCATGGCCATCAAATCGGCATCGCTGGCTTTTTCCAGCCCCTTGCCGCGCGCATCGACGTCCTTTTCTTTCATGCCGGCAATAATCAGACGCACGGCACCGACCGTATTCATATCCTTATTCTTCATCGATTCTTTCAAAGCGTTTTGCAAATCGTCTCTTAACATATCGTTTTCTCCTCAGAATTTTAACTTGTCCCCAAGAATAAACAGATGCACGCAAAATTGCAACATCGATTTGCTGAAAGCGGCGAATTTGTCTACACGCCCGGCAAAAATTTATTGCAATTAAGTTAGATAAAGCTAATATTCGTCCCACAAAATCATAACATTATATATACAAAGAACATAATAAGATATGAACAAAATCTCGGATATAAGCGTTATATCTGCTTTTGTGCTGACATCTCTCAGCCAAACAGTTTCTGCTGCAGAATATATCTATATCGGCAGCTCCGGCAATGCTGAAAATACAAAAACTTCATATAATGACAAAATCATAACCAATCAAGACGCCACCGATTCTGATATATTCAATGCAATCAGCACGGACCGAAACGGAGCCCTCAATAACAGTTATGACCTGTCCATCCAAGCAATTCTGCATAACAACTACAGCAATACGGGCACGATTTTTAATAGACGAGGCTCTTTAACACTAAACAGCGGCAGCAGTTTTTATAATAATTATGTTTCTTCATATGGCGGAGCTCTTTACGGCAGCGACAAAAGCACAATAAACATAAAAGGAGATTCACAATTTATCAGCAACGAGGCCGAAAACGACGGCGGCGCAATTTACAGCTTCGGCACGCTCAATCTTGACACATCTGAGGGAAACATCGTCTTCAAAGACAACCGGGTCGGAAACATATACAACGACATCTCAACCGCCTCCGTCGGCAGCACCCCGGTCGAAATCAACATCAGCGGTCCCGGCACGGTCGAAATCTGGGGCGGAATCAACAACATTCGTCAAAACAAAGATGCCATCATCAACATAACAAACGGAAATCTTGATATAAAAACCGCAGAAATCTACAGCGAAGAACTCAATTTCAACGGCGGCGCCAACCTATGCCTCACGCTTGGCTCCTCTGCTTCAGGACTGGACTACGGACGGATTTTCGCCGACCGCGTCAACTTTTCCGGCAGCAACAACAACATCAATATCAACGTTGACATCAACACCTATAACGGCGCGGAAACGCAGACGCTGAAAATAATCGACGGAGAGTTCAACGGCAACTTTGACAATCTCATCGGCGCAGACGGATACAACAACCTCAGCGGCAGCGACAAATACAGCATCACCGCTACCGAAACGCCGGGAGAATTTCTGTTCAGCCGCAATACCGCTGAAGAGGTTCCGGATTCTCAACCCGCCGGAAGCGCCTCGATTGCCGATGCCTGGCTTGAATCCGGCGGTTTTGCAGAAAATTCCGCGGCTTATGAGATAGCCTCCGGTCTGCTGAATACGGACACCGAAACCCGCAACCGGGCCCTTGAGACTCTGGCACCGGATTCCCGGGAGAATGTACGGCTTGTCAACAACGAAATCAATCGCGAAGTCATCAACGCCGTCAGTGAAAGTCTCCGCGTCGGTTCGGCTTTTGCTGCCGACGGTTTGGCTGCCGGAGACAAAACCCTTAACCGTCATCGCAGTTGGGTCAAACTTTTAGGCAACCATGCCAGACTGTCCGGCCGAAACGGCTTTTCCGCAGATATGAGCGGCATATCAATGGGTGTGGATAAGCAAATTGCACCCGGACTGCGACTGGGAGCGGCCTACGCCTACGTCAGCGGCAATATCGGCGGACGACCGCGCCAAACCGACCTTGATTCGCATACAGCCCTCCTATACGGGGAATATCGTCCCGCAGACTGGTATGTCAACGCCGTTGCTTCATACGGGCAAACCGCCTATAAAGAAACCGGAAACGTCGCCGGCATTCCCCTGCGGGCAAAATACGACGTGGCAGCAACCGCTCTGCAGATAATGAGCGGCTATGATTTTGGTGCTTTCATACCCGAAACGGGACTGCGCTATACCCGATACCATCACCGCGGATACCGCGATTCCGCCGGACAAAACTACGGGGCTTATAATACAGATTTATTAACGGCAGTTGCCGGCAGCCGCCTGCGCTGGCGTTTCTCCTTGTCCGATGAAGCTCTGGTTTTGCCCGAAATAAAAACCGCCCTCACTTATGACCTCACAACCCCGGGACAAAACACCGCCGTTATGCTCGAAAACGGCGCGTCTTATACCGTATCTTCAGACCCGGTCAGCCGTTTGGGCTTTGAAGTCGGTGCCGGACTGCATTTTCGGATTAAACAAAAAATAGACTTCTCGATAGGATATGAAGGATATTTTAAAGACGACTATCAAAGCCACAACGGCGTTATCAAGGCGGAATATCGTTTCTAAACCATAATATCATGTTGAGCACAGCGAAACATCCCAGCTGATTAATTAAGGATGAGATCCTTCACTTCGTTCAGGATGACATTAAAACAATTGTCATGTTGAGTGAAACGAAGTGAAGTCGAAACATCCCAGCCTTACAGTTTTGTACGCACACCCTCTTAAAAAATATTGCATTTACAAGAAAATCCCTTATTATTAAGATAATTTTATATAGGCAGAACCCTGTAATTATGTTTTATAAGGATATCAGAAATGCGCAGATTTTTGTTGACTTCCACCGCTTTAACCCTCGTTGCCGTAACCTCCCCCGCTTATAGTGAAACAATTACCCCTCCTTTAACTATCTCAGATGATTCTTATAACGGAAAAACCTTAGAGTACACAACTACGAAATCTGAATCCGATAGCGCTATATCTGTTGGAGGATCTACAGATATACAATTTACTCCTATCATAAAAAACTACACACGAACTAACGGTAACGGTGGTGCAATTACAACAAATTCTCTAAACAATAATTTAACTCTCATAAATGCATCACTAGAAAAGAATCAGGCTCAAAACGGTGGGGGTATATATTTTTACGGACAACAAAATTTGAATATATCTGGAGGAAGTTTCATTGGTAATATTGGAATAGATAACGGTGGTGCTCTTCAATATCGTGCTGACAATGGATCAGCGTCTCGACTAAATATTACAGATAATGCATCTTTTTCTCAAAATACGGCTAAAAACGGCGGTGCAATTTCCATTGTCAATACAGCCACGACCAAGGAACACAACATCAACGCAAGCTTTATGGAAAACCATGCTACTAATGGCAGTGGCGGCGCTTTATACTTTAATGCATCTGCACAGGAAAAAACAATTAACATATCTGATAGCTCTTTCACCAACAACACTGCAACAGTTTCTGGTGGAGCAATATACAGTAAAGGAACTTTGATTTTCACTGGACAAAACAACTTTTCTGGAAACAAAGTAAATCAAAGCGCTAATGATATTCATCTTGATGGTGGCCTTATGAAAATTGCGTCTAGTGCATCAGTCACTCTTGGCAACAGAAACAATGGTGTCGCTACAGATAAAGGCGGTATCAGCGGTACTGGCACCATCAACATTGACGGAACTTTTGATATAGGCCTGTCAGATATCAATGCTTCAAACATAGTTTTTAACAATGGAAGTAATTTGTATATCACCGTTAGCTACCTAGGTTCTGATAACAATTTTGATTACGGAACTTTAAATGGAAACGTAACCGTTGGCGGCAGTCTCAAATTCTTTATGGATGATACGACTTATAAAGCAATTAAAGATGACGGCAGACAAGCCTCTATAGAAATGAAAGATTTTGGAACCGCCACTTCCAACCAAAACGGATTAAATTACATCTACTCTGCGGGGAAATACATCATTTCCAAAGCGGTCAGTTATTTAGGCCCTAACCTGTACCTGTTCGCATCCGGAGCAACTATCCCTTCTGACTTCTATCCTAATGCTGAAAGCGAAAACTGGGGTAAAAACGGTTCTTATACAATCACCAACAATCCGAGTGACACAAACGAAAGCAAAATTGAGTATATAACTAATGCCGGCGCGGGTGGTGCCGATGGTTTAACTTCCGGTTCAGCTGCTGCTGTGATTAATAACGGCACCGATAAAACCTATGCTTTTGACATTAGAAACTATACCGGAAACGGAAACGGCGGTGCTCTTATAAACAATGGAAGCTTAACTGTTAATTCCGGTTCTGTTTTCGACCACAACCAAGCTCAAAACGGCGGTGCAATATATAACGACAACGGAAAAGAACTGACCATCAAAGGTATTGCAACAATCACAAACAATATTGCAACCTCGGAAGGCGGTGCCGTCTACAATGCTGGCACGCTGACTTTAGACACGACCAACGGAGACATAACTTTCTCCGGCAATAAGGCCAACACTAACGTTGCTAATGACATCTACAACAACGGCACCTTAAAAATTTCCGGCGGAAAAGTCGTCAGTTTAGGCGGCGGCATTAACAATGCTTCTTCCAACAAGACCGGTTCAATTGAGGTTGACGGAACAACCTTAAAATTAGGCAGCAATGCAGATATTTATACCAACACGCTGTCATTCAGCAATGCTACACTAAACGCCGCAGACGGTGCCGATTTGTTTGCGAATGGAGACATTGGTTTTGCCAATACCGCAGTCACTTTGGCCAATTCTGAAATCAACGGCAGTAACCTGACATTCACGGGCGGCAGTCTGGCGCTGGGAACCTCCTCCCTGACGGCCACCAACAACTTATCTTTCTCCAATATCGGAAAAATTGATGCCTCTCAGGCAACCCTGAACGGAAAAAACATCAGCTTTGACAACGCCGGCATTGACATCGGTTCTAACGAATTAAAAGCTGACGGAGATATAACTTTCAAAAACAACAGCAACCTGTTTCTGACCGTTCAAAACGAAACGCAATATGGTAAGCTGACCGCGACTAACATCACCAATAACGGTGGAAAAATGACGGTTACCGTCGCTTCCAACGCTTTTGGCAGCAGTGATGAAATTACCGTTGATATTTTGAATGCATCAGGAAAATTAGAAGAAGGTGATTTCAACGCCCCGATTGCCGCTGATAACAACTTCTTTGAAATAAAATATAATGATGCTGATAACGGTTCATATACCATCACCAAAAAAGGTGATCCGACCCCGACGCCAACGCCGGGCGGCGAAACCATGGGCATTGCCGAAGCCTGGCAAAAAGCAGGCTTTACCTCCGCCGGCGCGGAAGAAGTATATCAGCATCTGCAACATGTTAGCAGCTTAAAAGACGCCTATACCGCTTTGGCTCCGACCGAAGCTCCGGTTATCCAGACGGCCTTAATCCAAATCCAAAATCAGATTATCGGCGCCGTAAGTTCACAGCTCACCGGCGGCCTGTCCTCTCCTGTTTCGGAAGGAAAATCTGCCGGAGACGGCATTCTGAACAAGGTTCGCTCCTGGGTCAAACTGCTGGTCAACCATGCCAAATACTCTGCGCATAACGGCTTTTCTTCCGACGTTCAGGGTGTGTCCATGGGCGTTGACAAACTAATCCACGAAGATTTCCGCTTAGGTTTGGGCTATGCTTACACCAACGGCGACATTGACGGTTTCTGGCGCAGCAGCGACCTGACTTCTCACACCGCCATTCTCTACGGCGAGTACAAACCCTCCAACTGGTATGTCAACGGTATCGCTACCTATGGCTGGGCAGATTATGAAGAAAAGAAAAATCTGCAGGGGTTGCTGGTTCGTTCAAAATATGACGTCGATTCTTTCGGCCTGCAGATCATGACCGGTTATGACTTCGGTATTTACACCCCGGAAATTGGATTGCGCTACGCCCGCTTCAAACGCGACGGGTATCGTGATACAGCCGACCAATATGTCAGTTCCAACACCTCGGACATCTTAACCGCGATTATGGGCGTTAAATTTGAAAAACAATTTACCACCTGCGGCGGAACCCGTTGGAAACCGGAAGCCCGCCTGGCTGCCACCTATGACCTCATCACCGATGAAGACAATGCGCTGGTAACCCTGAACAACGGCGCCGCCTATGAAGCCAAAGGCGAACACTTAAAACGCTTCGGCGTTGAATTTGGCGCCGGCGTTAACATCGAGGTTAACGACAAGGTGGACATTTCTTTCGGATATGAAGGCCACTTCCGTAAAGACTATCAGGATCACACCGGAATGGTCAACGCCATCTATAAGTTCTAAAAAAAACAGAACAGCTGAAAGCCCCGAAATTTCGGGGCTTTTTGTTATACGCCGGGCGCGGCCCGGTCATGTTGAGCACAGCGAAACATCTCAGCCGATAAAACCTGTCATGCTGAGCCTGTCGAAGCATCTCAGCTAATTAATTAAGGTCAAGCCCCTTCGACAGACTCAGGGTGATCCGGCGTGGGCGCGCGGCGCATAAAAAACATTGTCATGTTGAGCACAGCGAAACATCTCAGCCTTTCCATATTGCTGAGATCCTTCACTCCGTTCAGGATGACATTTTACATTCAACAAACTCAGAGTGACATTTGAGTGTGCCGACAACGGAGGCCTATCAACCTGTTCACTAATGGGATCAAACACCCCCGAGTGCTACCCGGTTAGAAATAATGACGGAAAGAAAGCAGACTTTCTTCAAGATTCTTGCCGTGATTTTGCTGATAGTGATATTCCAGCGCTACGGCATTGTTGCGGTCAAGCGTATAAGCGGCCTCAACCTTATATTTAATACGGGCGGCAAATTTAGACGTTGCCCAGATTTGCTCCGCCTCGGCCAACAGCCTCCACGATTCGAAATCAGCATAAACGCCGGCAGCCGCTCCGATACCCGCCCAATGGTTATCGGGCAGAAAACCGCCGTAAGAGACATAAGAGCTGCCGAGCACATATCCCCAGACTTCGGGGCTGAAAGCATAGGACGCGCCGCCGCCGACCTTGAGATTGAAGGCATATCCCTCTTTTTCGGTTTCCGGATCAAATTCGCGGCTGACATTGGCGTCAATGACATAAGACATCGGATGAAACATCGCGTCAATCGGCGAAATGGATTTTATGCCGACCAAATCAAATTTTTGCAGCACCGTCTTATTTTGCTCGTCATAGTGCCGCAGAGTCGTATTAAGAAAATTAATTTCCGCACCGCGCAAAAAACCGTAGTTGTCATCTGTCAGAGAATGATAAGCCGGCCGATAGGAAATTTCCTGAAAGGCTTTTCCGTTTCTGAAACCGCTGCCGATTGTCGCCCGCATGGCCTCGTGCGTTTTCAAAGGCGAACGTCCCTCGCTGAGCGGAGGAAAAGCGCCGGCCTCTTTAATTTTGTTGCGGGCGGTTAGGAGTTTAAAACTTTGTGTCCGGTAGGCGTCAAGTTCCAGATTTTTGGCCACGTATTGATATTGCACGAACTGATACGCCGTCTCCAAAACATCGGCCTTTTCATTGTTGTTCAATCCCGAAAGTTCATAATCCTGCCGCTTGATTGCATCCAGATAAGCCGTTCTTTGACGAGGATTCATCAAAGAATAACGATGACGTATTTTGGCCTGACGCGACGGACGATAGTTAATGTTCTTCACCAATCCTTTGCGTTGATACACCGCCTTCAACGTATCCAGCGGAATGGTCTGCAACGGAAATTCATCGGCCAGCTTCAGGGAAGGACGCACCGCGTCAAGCGTCTCCATCAGCATATAAGAGCAGTTTTGCGTAAAGAAATAATAACGTGTCTGAGAGTGGCCGACCTCCCACAAATGTGCTACGAAATAATCCAGTTCTTCGGGCGTCAAATCCAAATTAAGCTCCCAGATATCGCGATTTTCAATGTTATTGTACATATTAATCACATCATAATAAGGCTTAACCGTAAAACCGCCGTAATAACCGCCGGTCAGTCCCCAGACGGCAAACAACACGCTGTTTTCCTTGCCGTCGGTAAAAGCGCCATAGTTTGCGCCATGTGCCAAAAGCTGCGTCCCCTTGCGCGCAGTGTCGATTCTGAGCAGCGTATGTCCGAAAAGGGACGACGGATTGTTCATATAGGCATCGGTAAACAAAAGCGTGATGCCGGCAGGCTGCAAATCTTTATAAAACTGTTCAAGTTCTTCACATTCGGGAAAAGCAGCGCTGATCAGGCCGTTTTTTTTCAAAAGCTTATAACGGCCGGGAAACAGACACTTTTTTTCCGTATCCGTACCGTTTTCAAACAACTCTATCGTGGCGCGCAGTTCTTCAGCCGGCTGCCGGCGTCCGACGGGACTTAAAAAAAACGGTTCTGAATCAATCGTGCTTTGATAACCCTTGCCGTCTGGACGATAATGCACCGCCGCCAGCCACTCCGGAGAAGTGTCGAACCCGGCCTGTGCCTCAAATACGGTCAAAAACGCCGCCCCAAAAAACAACAAAAATCTTTTCATATCCCCAAACCGGCTAAGGTTAAACGTCTGGACACCGGACAAAAAACGCGGCCCGAAACAAAACCAAGCCTCGAACCGCGCTTTCCTAAAACCGCCCGTGCCGTTTTAAGCTTTGGTAACTTCCAAAAGCTTCAGCGTAACGGCCAGAGCATCCGTATTTTGATCCGGGAACAACAAGGCAAAATTCTGTTTGGAAACTTCACCGAGTTTCTCGCTGTCAATATTCAGAATACCGGCCAGCGTATCAATGGTTTCACCGTGTCCGGCAGCCGCATCCATGGCATACTGTTCCATATTGTTTTCCATAAATGCCAAAACCATTCTGCCGGTACCGCCGGTAACGCGGCCGTTCGGATCACAGCCGGAGGTACCGAAAGTAATACCGAAAGTCTGAGTACCGAAAAGACCGTTGGTCGTAGCGGCCAGAACCTGCGGCGCAATACCGCTCTGCCCTCTCCAGGCCATGGAACCCAGACCGCAGCCGGTGCTGTCGACGGCCTGTGCGTTGGAAGCCAGAGCAACTGCGGCAGCCGCAACCATTGACAAAACTATTTTCTTCATCTGAAAAATCTCCATAAGTTTAACTGTTTTACGCGCTTCAGAATAACACACGGCTGAGGTTTGTATAGACATTAGCTCATGTTATCACCAACATAAAAAGAAATCCGAAAAGACTTGCATTCTCGTTTTTATGTGTTATATTCAACAGAAGTAAGAGAAAAGAACAAGCTGTGAAGGATTCTGTCCCTCGCAGTTTATTTTTTAACCCGACATGATTTTATAAAAATCAGCAATCAATATTTGAGGTAAGTAAAATGGAAAAATTCCCTTTAACCAAACAGGGTTTTGTTGAACTTGAAGCAGAATTAAAACACCTGAAGGCTGTTGATCGTCCTAACATCATTGCAGCCATTGCCGAAGCCCGTTCCCACGGCGATCTCTCGGAAAACGCCGAATACTCTGCCGCTAAAGAGAAGCAAAGTTTTATTGAGGGCCGCATTCAGGATTTGGAAGCGGTTATCAGCCGCGCCCAGGTTATCGACCCGGCGCAGAGCAAGTGCGACGTTGTCCGTTTTGGCGCTACCGTTCTGGTTGCAGATGAAGATACCGACGCCGAGCAGAAATATCAGATCGTCGGCGATTATGAAGCAGACATCGACCGCAACAAAATTTCGTTGTCTTCACCGCTGGCAAAAGCCCTCATCGGCAAAGAAGTCGGCGATGTTGCCGAATTCTCCGCTCCCGGCGGTAAAAAGTCTTTCGAAATTTTAGAGATAGACTATATCTAGAAATTCCGATTCAGATAAATATATTAAAGCCATCGACAATTCGATGGCTTTATTTTTTATGACCGAGGAGAAAAAAATGACCGAAAGCAAAACGCCCGAGAACAGATATTCTTACAACTACGAAAACAAATGCGACTGCAGCGACGACGACAACTGCGGTTGCACCTATCCCAACAATATGCCGCACGACTTTGACCGTCACTGCCAGCCCAATCAAGAACAGGAATGCGTCAAAACCGTAAGCCGTGAAAAAATAGAAATAAAAACCCCTAACGCCCATTACAAAAAAGACAGCGTCTGCATCTGCTCGCCCCGGGAATGCGACTGCAGCGTCAGCAGCGAAGAAAAAAGCAAATAATTAAACAGCCTTATTTTATAATTGCCAAAAGACGTTTTAGCCGATAACTTATAAAAAAATAAAAATTTCAGGAGTTATAAAATGGCTGAATACAAAACCAAAGTTCTCATCATCGGCTCCGGCCCCGCCGGTTATACCGCGGGCATTTATGCCGCGCGCGCTGGCCTGAACCCGGTACTGGTCTCAGGCAACCAGATCGGCGGACAGCTGACGATTACGACCGAAATAGAAAACTTTCCCGGCTTTCCCGAACCGATCGGCGGTCAGGAATTGATGCAGAGAATGAAAGAACAGGCGCAAAATGTCGGCGTAACCATTATCGACGACATTATCAGCGAAGTTGATTTTTCCAAAGCGCCGTATCATTGCAATTCCGCGGCCAACAACCTTTACTGCGGAGACACGGTCATTATCGCCACCGGCGCCTCCGCCCGTTGGCTGGGCTTGGAAAGCGAAAAAAAATTTTTGGGCTTCGGCGTTTCCGGCTGCGCAACCTGTGACGGGTTCTTCTATCGCGGCAAAGACGTGGCCGTTGTCGGCGGCGGCAATACTGCGGCGGAAGAAGCACTCTACCTCACGACGTTTGCCAAATCGGTAACTCTCATTCACCGGCGCGATTCTCTGCGCGCGGACAAACTGATGCAGCAGCGCCTGCTAAACAACAAAAAAATAAACATTGAATGGGACAGCGTAGTGGAAGAAGTAGTCGGCACCGAGAATCCCTTGTCTGTCAACGGCGTCATCATCAAAAACGTCAAAACCGACCGTACCTCCAAGCTCAACGTCGACGGTTTGTTTATCGCCATCGGCCACCATCCGAACACCGAATTGTTCAAAGGCCTGCTGGAGCTTGACAAAGACGGCTACATCATCACCAAACATGATAGCTGCGAAACCGGCATTCCGGGCATTTTTGCCGCCGGAGACGTCCAAAACGCCAATTTCCGTCAGGCCGTTGTCGCTGCAGGAACCGGCTGTATAGCAGCCTTGGAAGCCGAAAAATATTTAAACCGATAAAATATCTTGACAAAAAACACCTTGCACAGACAAGCGGAATATGATAAATTGATAATGTTTTATTAAAAATAATAAATAATTATGAACAAATTTGAAAAAATCGGTTACGCAGGAATAGCTCTTGCTGCCGTGGGAATTGTGGCTTTTTGGATTTTTGGTTTTAACAACAACTTGGAAGCATCTAAGTGGAGTTTTTTCTTTGCCGGCATTTCTGCCTGGTTAGCATTAATCTCCTTAGGTCTGAACAAACTGCGTTCCCGTTGGATGTACAATTAAAATTTAACCCACTCAAAAAAAAACAGCTCTTTAAACAGAGCTGTTTTTTTTATTTAGGATACCTTTATTCGTAACGCAGGGCATTAATCGGATTTAACAACGACGCCTTGTAGGCCGGATAAAAGCCGAAAAAGAGACCGACCAGTCCGGCAAAAGAAAAAGGAAGCAATACATAAAGCATTGTCGGCTGCGGCGTAAGCGTCGTAAACGAAGAAACCAGCCAAATACCAAGCATACCAAGAATAATGCCCATCAAACCGCCGATCAAAGACAAAACCAACGCCTCCATCAAAAACTGCAGCCGAATGTCCCAGGTTTTGGCACCGATAGCCATTCTGATACCAATTTCACGCGTACGCTCGGTTACTGAAACCAGCATGATGTTCATAATGCCGATACCGCCGACCAGAAGCGAAATGCCGGCAATGGAGCCCAACATAATCGTCATGATTTTAGTGGAATTCTCCATCATTTCCATCATCTGGGTCAGATTGCGAATGACAAAATCGTTTTCCTTGTTGCTTCCCAGATTATGCCTCTGTCGCAAAAGTTCGGTTATTTCTTCCTGAGAAGTATAGGTACTTTCAGAATCTACTGCCTGCAGCATAATCATTTTCACCTGATCCGGAAACTGGATACCCATCACTTTTTTCTGAGCGGTCGTAATCGGAATATAAACCGCGTCATCCTGATCCATCCCCATTCCGCTTTGCCCGCGCGCAACCAAAACGCCGATGACCTGAAAAGGCATTCCCTTAATGCGTATGGTGCGGCCGATAGGATCGACGTCGCCAAACAGTTCATTGACCACCGTACGCCCCAAAATAGCGACTTTAGACGCGTTCTTAACATCAGCCTCGCTGAAAAAGCGTCCATAATCAAGCTCCCACTCTTTAATTTCGAACAAACGGTTGTCCGTTCCGCTAATGCCCGTAGACCAGTTGGCGTTGCCGTATACAATCTGCGCCGTCTCTTCCAACACCGGCGCGGCCAGGCGTATTTTGCTGATTTTTTCCTGAATAGCGTCTCCGTCCGCCTTTTTCATGGTCGGCTGGGAACCGTGTCCGCCTCTGGCGCCGCTTGACGTTGCCACACCCGAACGAACGATAATCAGATTAGATCCCATTGTCTTCATTTCGTTTTGAATCGAAATCTGTGCTCCGTGTCCGATGGCCAGCATCACAATAACGGCCGCCACACCGATAATAATGCCCAGACTGGTCAAAATGGAGCGCATCTTGTTGGCTTTAATCGCCCGCACCGCAATGCTGAAAATCGTCTTTAGTTCAATCATCCCTCGCCTCCGGAAAACAAATCGGGCGCTTTGTTTTTGGCTGCCTTGCGTTTAACGGCTTCGTCCGAAGATATCTCACCGTCCACAATTCTGATAACGCGATCGGCATAACGGGCAATGTCTTCCTCATGCGTAACCAGAATAATCGTTCGTCCCATTTCCTTGTTGAGTTTGGTAAACAAGTCCATAATTTCCACGCTCATCTTAGTGTCAAGGTTGCCGGTCGGCTCGTCGGCAAAAATAATCGGCGCGTCGTTAACCACCGCCCGTGCAATGGCCACGCGCTGCTGTTGACCGCCTGACAACTGATTGGGTTGATGATACATTCTCTCTTTAAGACCCACGCTTTTAAGTGCCTTGGCCGCCCGTTCATGGCGCTCCTCGTCGGCCACGCCGGCATAAACCATCGGCAGTTCCACATTTTCAATGGCAGAAGTACGCGACAAAAGGTTAAATCCCTGAAACACAAACCCTATTTTCTGATTGCGGATTCCGGCCAAATCATCGGAACTCAGCCTTTCAACATTCATTCCATCCAGCACATAATGGCCGGAAGTAGGCTTGTCCAAACATCCCAATATATTCATCAAAGTTGATTTTCCCGAACCAGAAGGCCCCATAATGGCCACGAACTCACCACGCTCAATCTGTAAAGATATGCCTTTCAATATCTTCAGGTTAAAACCGTCCAGCGGATAACTTTTAACAATGTTCTTAAGTTCAATCAAGGCCATCAGCGCGGCATCCTCATTCTCATCTGACGCGCTTTGACGTCATTTTCTTTCTTCTCCACGATAATCTCGTCGCCTTCGCGCAAATCGGCGGAGCTTATCTCCGTACTGTTGTCGTCGCTGACGCCGGTTTTAATCGACACCCGCATCGGATGCCCGTTTTTCATCACCCACACGCCTTTGTCTTTATAACGTTTTGAAGCGGCGCCGCTGCCGTCGTCCATATAGAAACGCAGCGCCTGATTGGGCACCAGAAAAACATTTTGCTTTTCGGCGGTAATGATTTCAACATTCGCAGTCATACCGGGTTTCAGTTTAAGCTCTTTGTTGTCGATTTCGATAATCACTTCATAAGTTACGACATTTGAAGTGGTAATCGCCTCGTTGCGCACTTGAGTCACAATACCGTAAAATATCTCGTCAGGATAACTGTCAACGCTGAACTCAACCGTTTGCCCTTCTTTAACCTTGGCAATGTCGGCTTCCACCACCGAAGCCTCAATCTGCATTTTGGTTAGGTCTTCCGCCACATTGAACAGAGTCGGCGTCTGAAAGCTGGCCGCTACCGTCTGTCCGACTTCCACCACCTTGGAAACCACGATCCCTTCAACCGGAGACACAATCTTGGTGTAATTAAGGTCAATCAATGCCGAATTCAGAGCCGCTTCAGCCTGTTTAACCTGAGCCTCGTTCAGCATTTTCTGCGCGACGGCGTTATCATAATCCCGCTGAGCGGATTCCAGTTCCTTATCGGCAGAATAACGCGACGTATTGAGCTTTTTGATACGATCCAAATGTTTTTTATAATATATTATGTCGTTTTTTACCACCTCAACCTGAGCCTTGGCTATATCAAGCGCTGCCTGTTTCTGAGCGACGCTGGCCTCAAACAGGGCCGGATCAATCTGCGCCAAAATCTGATTCTTTTGCACCGGAGAGTTATAGTCAACAAAAATTTCCGAAATGGTTCCCGAAACCTGCGTACCGATATTAATGGTTGAAATCGGGTTAATGATGCCCGAAGCCGTGATTTTTTCGGTAATATTACCCTTTTGCAGTTTTCTGGTTACAAATTCATCGTCAACATCATTGACCGAATTCAGATAAAAGGCGACTCCGCCTCCGATTAACAATAACCAAACATATTTCAGATATTTTTTCATAACCTTACCACAACCTTGAATATAAATAAAAAAATTAAATTTACAATTTGTATGAATTATAACCGCAAAAAGTTCATTATTTCTTTAAAATAACCGCCAAATTTTAAAATTTAATAAAAGCATCTTGTCAAAACCATCTTTTTTGTCTACTATAATAGGTACTTTAAATATAATTGTTACTAAGAATCTGATACAATAATGTCGGAATTTTTGCGTTTCGGCAAGTAATTAACCTAAAATATCAAAGAATATGAACAAAGTAAATCTGTCGGCTGCTCCAACCTCTGCTGACGAACATTTGCAAAATGTAATCAAAAACGAGAATGCCTGTGTCAAAGACCGCAACATGGTTCTTCGCCGTATTATCACGGATCTTGAAAATCATCTGGAACTTGACGATGACTATCAGAAAGCGTTGGAAATTCTTCTTTCTTCGGTTTCAAACATGACCGGATGCGAGAAATATTTCTACGAAGTAATGATTGCCCTGCACGTGTACGGCAATGCCGAGCAGAAACAGCTGGCTGAGAAATTTCACGTTTTGGTTTACGGGACAAAGTCTCATAACTGAAACAGTTACTAATTTTTAATTTATTTTTATTTTTATGGACTCAACAAGAAAAGAATTTTTCGCAAACATTGCGAAACTTCCGCTGGAAGGAAAAATCGAAAAGATTTTTGAAGCGGTAGAAGAGAAAGAAGCTGCGGAACTGGTAAAGAAGCAAATCATTCGCAGCAAGCTGGAAACCGCCGAAAAACTGGCTCTGCTGAGTAAGTATTTCGGACAGGACGTCGCTGAAGACATCATCTTCCAGCTGCAGAAAAACGAGACGAGAAAGAACGCAAATCTGGCTGATACGCTGTCCCTCCGCGACTACATCAAGTCACGGGAAGACCTGAAGTATTTCCTGACCAACGCCGCATTGGGAACCGGCAGCATCAACCAGAGCGTCAAAACCTTTCTCAAGGCCATTGCCGCTTTTCTGGATTTGAAGAGAGATATGAACGAACGCATCGGCGAGGAAGATTGCAAAATAATCCAATCGTTGTTGCCGGTCGATCAGTACCCGCTTTACCGAGACCAGATGAATCGCATCATTCATATGGCTTTCCGGTTCCAGGGACAGAAGATTAAGAGAATAGCCTTCCGCTTCTTTGACGAGGTTCTCACTCGTTATCAGACAGTAGAAGTTGCCATTTTCTTTAACCTTCTAGAGGGCGAATATCTCTCAAAGGAAATGAGCGTCATCATCAAGACGCACCTGCAGCTCATCGTCGGAGATGAGTTTCTGTGCAAAAAAGTGCAGGAAGAACTGTTGCGCATCCAGTCCGTCGCCGCCACTCAAAAAGAGAAAAAGGAGCTGCAAAACGTACTGGATATGGTCACCGAAGCCGTTCTGGCCCGGGAACACCAAAAACAGTTGCTGGATCAAACTGCTGCTGGTTAACCTCCCGCTGCAGACAAACAAAAAAAGCGCCTTCAAATGAAGGCGCTTTTTTTTAAGAAAGAAATCTATCAACAATACAAAGGCGGCTCAATCGGACGTTCCCGAACGGAAATCTTTTGCGTACCGCAGTCATACACCACCAAATAATCCTCCGCCCCGGCAATTTCACAGACAAAAGATACGTCGCAATACTGTCCGTTCACACAAAACTTGCATCTTTTCGGTAGTATCTTTGGCAGCAACAGACTGCCGTCTCCGCCCGTAGCATTGTAACGCGTCTGCAATTTTCTGAGTTTAGGACTCATCATACTCTCGGAAATATGCTGCACAATCAGATCTCCGACCTGCTTTTGCATTTTTAGCAAAACCTCTTTTGCTATGCTTCTTTCACTAATTTTTTTCATAATACCAAAAAAATTTTTATGACCGAAACTCCATACACAACCGCCCGTTACGCTCAATCAGCTCACCATAAACGGTGCAATCGTCAAGCTTTATCGTAAATACGTCGCCGGGACGCCGTATTTCCTCGCAGGCAAAAGAACCGTACCAGAAGCAAATTGCATCAAACTCAGGCACAAAAAAAAGACATCCAGTCACGGAGGCATCTTCTTTCAATGTCAACGGCCATACGGCAACCAGCAAATTTTTGCGTCCGTAAAGGATATCAGTTACGGCCCAAAACGGTGCGCTCAAAAAGTTGCAATGATATGCCATTTCGGCAACGGCACTGGTCATAAGCTCGCTCAATCTCTCCGGGGTCAGCGTTTCCGTACCAATCCCCTTAAAAAATTCATTTCTATTCATAGTTATAATATTAAAAAGATTTTACCCGTCTAAAATATGCGAAATTTAGACAAAAGTCAATAAATAATCCGCCTCCTCTTTAAATGGTCTCAACCCGGCATATATAACCGGCATAAACTTTCGTGCTCATAAACAACAAGGAAGCAGAAAATGAAAATAAAAACTCCCTTTCTGGCCGCAACGGCCCTCTCCTGCGGACTTTTCCTCTGCGCACCGGAAACCGCTGCTCAAAGCTACTTTGAAAACTACGTAAACGATAATCAGGGCCAGGCGCTTCATCGCCAGTCCAAAAGCGCCAAACAGCGTGTTGCCGCCGGAAAAATCAGACGCAGCCACACGTTTACAGATGTCGGACAGGACTATACTGATTTTAAAAACTGGCTGAGCAAAGAATACGGGATTGACTTTGGCATCGACGTTTCCGTAATGGGGCAGCGCGGTGCACCCGGCGGGCACAAAACCTCGCTGCAAACCATCATCTATCCCTATCTGACCTGGCAAACCTTTCAAAACGAATACGGCACCGGAACTCTGAACATGGCATATAACATCGTTCGTTACGGCGGTTCTATCAACGGCAACAATCTTGGCAGCCGCCTCGGAACCGTAACCGGCATCAACGATTATGGCGACAGTTCCAATGCTTTTGACGAATTATACTACAGCTATCAGCTGGGCGGTTCGTGGAACTGGCTCACGCTTGCCCTCGGCCAGTTTCCGTTGTATAATTTCGACGGTGGCACCTATGATGCCAACCAGCAGGTCAATTTTATCAATGAAGCCCTTTCGCAGAACCTGACCTCCACCTATTCCACTTCCGGGGTCGGCGCTTACGCCCAAATCACGCCCGACAGTGAATGGACTTTTGCCTTCGGTGCTCAGGATGCCTCCAATATCGACGGCATCTCGGTCAGGGTAAACAACCTTAACGACAACCATTACGCCACATTCGGTTATGCCGCCTATTCTCCGTCCGTCAAGGGACTGGGCAGCGGTCAATACTCCGTCTTGGTCTATAATCAGCCGGCCGTATCCGAACAGCCGGAAACCACTAACGGATGGTCCTTGAACCTCAGTCAGGATATCGGCAAAAAGTGGAGTGTTTTCGCCCGCATCAACGGCGTCAGCGGCCATGTTGCTGAAGTCAACCGCTCTTATGTGCTGGGTGCCGTCTATAACGACCCTCTGGATCGCAATCCGCTGGATCAGATCGGTTTCGCCGCCGCTTACAACCGGGTAGACGAAAAAGCGCTCGGCGAACCGACGGAGCATAAATACGAAAAAGTGCTGGAAGCCTATTGGGCCTGGGGCATCTCCAAGTGGATGACCATTACGCCGGACATACAGTTCTACATTGATCCGGCTCTCACCCCAAAATCTGATTACGATACGGTCTTTTCGCTCCGAACCACATTTTTCTTCTAAAAAAACGGGAAACTTTCCCTTTTTCAAAGAAGGTCTTTCAGCGGAAGACGTTTTTCTCACGAAGCGGCAGCCTTAGCCGGAATTTCATTCGCCGAACCGGCTCTGGCTACCGGATGAAAAACAGTCATACCGCTGTCATGTCGCCTATATTTAAGTTTCGTCAGCCCTTTTCTGAAATCGCTTTCCCGCCCGATATATAAATCCGTACGCAGAGCCAGCAACTCTTCTTCGTCATCAAGCCGATAGTCTCCCAAACGTTCTTTCCATTCCTGTCGCACAATTTCCGGCAAGTCAACGATCACGGTGTCGAGGTCTGATTTTACGTTATAAATGCCATCCCGGTTAAAGCTAAGAACTTTCCCGGCACCGGCATAAACCACAAGGTGACGCAAATTCTTCCGGCCGTCAGCAGGCCGCTGCAACAGAAGCATTCCGGGTTTCAGAATCGAAATATCCAAACCCTTAGCACCGGACGTTTTGCCGGGTTTCCATCCCCGAACGCATTTTTTGTATTTGCTTCCGGCATATTTCTCAAAGGCGGCTACAGAAGTCAGCGCCGAACCGCCGTCTTTCGGGATAAAACCGTCCAAATCGCCGGTTTCCTCATTTAATTTCGTCAGACGGCTCATCGGGGCTGCCATATCATAAATTTTGTTTTTCTCTATTTTTCCGGACACCGAAAAAACATCCCAAAAATTTTTCTTGATATAACCGAGTTTGGAACTGTAATTTCTGATTGACTGCAAATCCTCCAGCGCTGCTTCCAGCATCGCTACATAGCGAGCCATCAGCCAGTCGGCACGCATGTCTATTTCCGTACCGATATCCGCTCCGCCCGGCAGTATGATTCTGCAGGCTGTTTCGACATCCGGCGGACAATATCCTTTCATAGGCGGTTCGTTCTTCGGACTGCCCAGGCCTTCCAAAGCGCCGCCGACATATTTCAGAGCCTGAGTCAGCATTTTGTTGCGCAAAATCTTTCGCAACTTGACATACCTGCGCTTTTCGGAAACAGACGGTTTCGTCATTTTTTACCCTGCAATTGTTTGATTTTTAGTGACATAATATCATACGTTTACAAGTTTTTAAGCGCTAATATTTTTTATTCATAACTTTTTAAATTAACTTTACTTTTAGCGCAAATTGATTGTAAATATGGATAATCTGATTTTTTAATATATGGCCTTGTTATGAAAAATTTATTCAAATTTCTTTTTTTGCTTTCGGCGGTTGTTATAAATTCCTCTTGCCAAAGCACGCCTAAGCCTTCCATCGTTCCCGCCGTGGAAATAAAAAAAACGGCGCCGAACAATCAAAACATCATCGGCGCGGTGGAACCGATTTATTTTCCGCCGATGAAAACGCCTTTTGCCGCCCGCATCGACACCGGCGCCGAGCAGTCGGCTCTTGACGCTGATCACATTAAATATTTCGAACGCGACGGAGAAAAATGGGTTTCGTTTTCGCTCATCAACCGAGAAAACGGAGAAACATATCGTTTTGAAAAAGAAATTGTCCGCAACATCAGCATTAAACGCATTCATCTGACCGAAAAGCGCCCGATGGTAGAAATGGATGTCAAGTTCGGCAACGAAACCTTCACTTCTCTCTTTTCGCTGGCCAAACGCGACAAATTCGAATATCAGGCCCTCATCGGCCGCAACATCATCACCGGCCGCGCCATTGTCGACACTTCCGTTTCCAACACGCTTCGTTAAAGAGAAAAAACAAATATGCTGAAAAAATTTTTTACCGTCCGCTGCATCTTAACTTTTCTTTTGCTGCTATCTTCCGCTTTTGCCGGTTACAGCATCTATTACAAAATCAAATACTGGGGCTTCGGCTTCACTCCCAAACAGGTATCCGACGTCTGGACCATTGAGGCGCACGTCTCTTTTATGCCGACCGGCGACCCGATCAAGGTTTCTCTGACTACGCCGTCGGAAAACAATAATTTTAAGATTTTGGAACAGGATGTCATTGCAGAGGGTTATAAAACCAAAAGAATAAAAGGTGAATCTAACAGACTTGTTCTGACCTCTCCGGCCAAACAAGGCAAACAGGACATCTATTACCGGGTTATGCTTTTTGACAATCAGGACGCCAAAGGCAAAACCAAAGCCCCGGCGCCGCAAGCTCCCAAACAGCCTTATTTTGACGACCAGACCATGGCTACGGCTAAAAAAATACTTAAAGCAGCCCGGAATATGCCCGGAAACGAAGTCCAGCAGCTTATCAACCTGTTCAATCAACCCACGCCTGATGCCAATGTTCTGGCTTTTCTCCCGTTGCAGAAAAACGCCAAAGACACCGTTGAAGCCATCCGCAGTCTTCTGGCGCTTAAAAACATCCCTTCCCGCACTTCGCGCGGCATCAAACTGGCCGAAAACAAAAAGGCATTTTCCGCCGATTTGATGCTGGAAGCCTACACTAACGGCAAATGGCGGACTTATAATCCCGCCGACGCTTCCATCGGGGTGCCGTCTGATTTCATTTTGTTCCAGCGCGGCGGCAGTTCGCTGCTCGACGTTGAAGGCGGTGAAGATTCCGTCGTTAAGTTTTCGGTTATAAAATCAGTTACGTCATCTATCAACCTTGCCGGCAAAAGAGCCTCTATTGCCAAACAGAAAACCATGTTTGACTATTCCATTTACAATCTTCCGGTCGTTGAACAAAATACGCTTAAATGGCTGATGATTTTTCCGCTGGGTATCTTGGTCATCGTACTGATTCGCAATGTCATCGGCCTGACCACCATGGGAACCTTTACCCCGATGCTGCTCTCCATGGCGCTGATTAAGACTGGTTTTGGCTCCGGACTGCTTTGTTTTGCCATGATTATTGCCATCGGTCTGATCTTGAGAGCAGTGCTTTCAAAACTCAACCTGCTCTTGGTGCCGAGGATCTCCGCCGTCGTCATCTTTGTCATTCTGATTATGCAGGCGTTTACCATTATAGGCTATAAGCTCAAGTTTGATCTGGTTTCCGCAGCGGCCTTTTTTCCGATCATCATTATGGCCTGGATTATTGAACGCGCCTCCATCACCTGGGAAGAAGACGGTCCGATAAATGCCGGAAAACAAGTGTTCAACAGCCTTGTTGCGGCAATTGTCACTTACTTCATCATCAGCAGCGAAACCATTCGCCATATTATGTTTGCCTTCAACGAACTAAATCTGGTCATCTTGTTTATCGTCATGCTGCTCGGCACCTATACCGGATACCGGTTGACCGAACTCAAGAGATTCTCACCGATAGCTGAGAGAAAATAAGATGTTCAAAGAATTTTTTTCATCTTTTGCCTCTCCGTCCAGCCTGCATAAGGCCGGCGTATTGGGAATGAACTGCCGCAATTACAAATTTATAGGCAAATACAACAACCGCCGCCTCTATCCTCTGGTCGATGACAAGGTTCAAACCAAAACTCTGGCAGCAAAATATGGAATCACCACCCCCGGCCTGATCGGAGTCATTGAACACCAGTATCAGGTCAAAGACCTGCTGCATATTATCGGCACCGCCAAAGACTTTGTCATCAAACCCGCGCACGGTTCCGGCGGCAAAGGCGTTCTGGTCATCAAATCTTTCTCGCCTGACTGTTTCGTCAAGGCCTCTGGAGACACGCTAACCTTTAACGAAGTCTATCAGCACATTTCCAATGTATTAAGCGGCCTCTACAGTCTGGGCGGACAATACGACGTCGCCGTCATTGAAGAACTCGTCCACTTCAGCAACATTTTCAAAGATTACAGCTACCAGGGCATTCCCGACGTCAGAGTCATTGTTTACAAGGGTTATCCTGCCATGGCCATGATGCGTCTTGCCACCAAAGCTTCCGGCGGCCGGGCCAATCTTCATCAGGGTGCGGTCGGCGTCGGCCTGGACATTTCCGGCGGTTACGCCTTAAAAGCGGTAATGAACAATCTTCCGCTTACCAACCATCCGGATACCGGAGCCGAACTCAGCCGCATTCAGGTGCCGCACTGGCGCGAACACCTGATTATCGGCGCCAAAGCTTATGAAATGACCGGTCTGGGGTATCTGGGCGCCGACATTGTATTGGACGCCGACAAAGGCCCCATGATGCTGGAATTAAACGCGCGTCCGGGACTTGCCATCCAGATTGCCAACGGCAAAGGCATTGAAGGCGTGTTAAAACGCATTGAACACTACTATCCCAAAGATCTTTCGCCGGAAGAAAGAGTAGACTTTGTTCTCAACTTTGGCAAAAAATAATTTTCGGGATAATGGCAAAACCAAAATTCAATTCCTATATAATCATTAACAAAATGATTAAAAACACTTCAAAGTAAAGGAAAACAAAAATGGCCGAAAAAAAAGCGCCCAAACTTTTAAAGGGCAAAGAACCGCAAAAACTCGACGACAAAAAGACCAAGAGACTGCCGAAAGAAGATACCAAAAAGCTTTCGGTCAGCAAAACCAGAACTAAAAAGATTAAACATTCCTATCAGGTTAAAGACCCTGAAAACGCGCTGGTCTTAAAATTGAAAGATGGCGATGTAGTCATTGAAATGTTTCCGGATGCGGCACCCAATCATGTTGCGCGCATAAAAGAACTGGTTCGCTCAGGCTTTTATAACGGTTTGAAATTTCACCGCGTCATTGATGGTTTTATGGCACAGACCGGCTGTCCCTACGGCAACGGAACCGGCGGCTCAGGCCACAAACTCAAAGCCGAATTCAACAAAATCCCGCACAAGCGCGGCACTGTTTCCATGGCTCGCTCGATGATGCCGGATTCGGCCGACAGTCAGTTTTTTATATGTTATGACAATTGCGACTGGCTGAACGGACAATATACCGTCTGGGGCGAAGTCACCTCCGGCATGGAATATGTTGACAATATCAAAAAGGGAACCGCACCCAACGGCGCTGTAAGCAAACCGGACGAAATCATCAGCATGTTTGTGATTGCCGATTTGTAATAAAAGTTTAACCTGACATTTGATAATTTTGTGTTAAGATGAAATTATAAATTCCTAAAACACACTCAAAATCTCCCAAATCCCCGCTCTCCTGAACGGGGATTTTTGTTTGTAACAAAACTTTCACAAAAAAAAACTTAATTTTGTCCATAAAGTGTGCTATATATAATTTATAAACTTATATTATGGCAATTATTGGAATCTTATCAAAATCGGTCTCAACCTTTTTCCTGATGCTTTCCGGTCATTGCCTTTTTTTATTAACTCAAAAAAACAAAATAGCTATGACAGCAAAAGAGAAAAAAATTCTAGAAGCATTGTCTCAGGGAGAATTCGAGAACATCAAAGCGACAGATGAATTAATCGAAACCCTCATTGACACTGCCCGCGAGACCATCGAGAAAAATGAAGCCGCCATTAAAGACGAAGAAGCCAAAGGCGAAAAGAAACGTCAGGCATTCATCGACAAACTGGAGGCACAGAACGATGTTCTTCAGAAGGTTATCGATAATGGAGAAACCTATCTTGAGAACGTAGAAAAAAGCGAAACTTTATTCTCTCTCTACGAGGAAGAATAAAAAAAATTATTACCCGAGAAATAAAAAATCCCCTGCCTCCGCCGGCAAGGGATTTTTTCTTTGTCCGTTTACTTAAACTGACGCTTCAGCGCCGGACGGCCGCGTTCTTTGGCTCGTTTGTTTATCTTGCGCAGTTTGATGTTTTCTTCGTCAAACGTTTCGCCGATAATGGCAAACATCATCGGTACGAACAACGTAGCCACAAACGTCGATAAAATCATACCGCCGATCATACCGGTACCGATGGCATGACGGCTGCCCGCGCCGGCACCGGTTGAAATGGCCAGCGGCAAAACGCCGAAAGTAAAGGCCAGCGAAGTCATCACAATCGGACGAAAACGCAGTTTGGCCGCCTCAATTGCCGCTTCGGCATAATTCAGCCCTTCCTGAACCTTCATTACCGCAAACTCAACAATCAAAATGGCGTTTTTGGCGGCCAAACCGATTAACGTCACCAGACCGACCTGAAAATACAGATCGTTTTCAATACCGCGGACATATGTCGCCAGCAATGCGCCCAGCACCGCAAACGGCACCGACAAGATAACCACAATCGGCAAAGACCATTTTTCATACTGCGCCGACAAAATCAGGAAAATCATAATCAGACCGAAAACAAAAGCCTGCGTAGACGCGCCGCCGGTCAGTTTCTCCTGATAGGCAGAACCGATCCAAGACAGGGAATAATCTTCGCCCAGAACCTGCTGCGCCACTTCCTCCATCGCGGCAATCGCCTGACCGGAAGAATATCCGGCAGCCGGATCTCCCAAAATCTTGGCAGCAGGAAAAATGTTAAAACGGTTAACCAGTTCCGGTCCCGTAACCCGCTCGACATTAACTAACGTAGACAATGGCACCAACTGCCCGCTGTTGGACTTTACATAAACATAACGCAAATCATCGGGCGTGCGGCGGAATTTGGATTCCGACTGCAAAGTCACGCGGAAATTGCGTCCCATATAAGTAAAGTCATTGACATACAGACTGCCGAACGTCGACTGCATCACCGCATAAATCGCATTAATCGGCACATTCAGCACCCGGGCTTTTTCACGGTCCAAATCAATACGGTACTGCGGCGTGCTGACCGAAAACGTGGTCTTTACGTTTGTCAGCTCCGGACGCTTGTTCGCCGCATCAAGAAACTCCTGTGTTTTAGCCATCAGTTCTTCGGAAGATTTGCCGGCGCGGTTCTGAATATATCCTTCGAAACCGCCGGACGTACTCATACCCATAATCGGCGGCATACTGAAGGCATAACCAATACCTTCGGGCTGGCTCAGCCCCATGCCCGTGAACACTTTGGACAAAGCATCGGCAGACTGGTTGGCCTTTGTCCGCAAATCCCAGTCTTTCAGCGTAATGAAACTGATGCCGGAATAAGTGTTCTGGCTGGAAGAAAGCATATTATAGCCGTTAATCGTCAACACGTCTTCAACATTGGGATTGCTCTTAACCATTTCGCCGACTTTGGACGTAAACTTCTCCGTCCGCGGCAGCGACGAAGCTTCCGGCATACTGTAGGCCATCAGCAGATTGCCCTGATCTTCGTTCGGAACCAGCCCGCCGGGAATCACCTTAAACAGCCATAAAATGGCGGCAATTACGGCAATAAAACCCAATACCGCGGTTTTTCTGTTTTCTAGAAAAAATTTAACTCCGGCAAGATACCAATTGGTCACGCTGTCAAAGAAATTGTTAAACCATTTGAAAAAGCCCGAAGGTTCGCGATGTGCATGTTCGGGTTTGATAATCAACGCGCACAAAGCCGGCGTCAGCGTCAAAGCCACCAGCGCGGAAATAAGTACCGAAACTGCGATTGTAACCGAAAACTGCTTGTACATAACACCGGTCATACCGCCCAAAAACGCAATCGGCAGAAAGACCGAAGACAAAACCAGCGCCACGGCGACCACCGGCCCCGAAACTTCTTTCATCGCCTTAATTGCCGCTTCTTTGGGAGACAGTTTTTCCTCAGTCATCAGACGTTCGACGTTTTCCAACACGATAATCGCGTCATCCACCACGATACCGATTGCCAAAATCAAACCGAACAGCGTCAACAGGTTGATGGAAAATCCCAAGACATACATTCCGGCAAATGCGCCGATAATCGAAACCGGCACCGCCAAAATCGGAATCAGCGTCGCGCGCATATTCTGCAGAAACAGATAAACCACGACAATAACCAGCAAAACGGCTTCAAAAAACGTATGAATCACCTCATCAATCGACACGTTCACAAACAGAGTCGTGTCATAAGGGATTTCATAAGTGATACCCTGAGGAAAGTTCTTAGACAGTTCGGCCATTTTAGCTTTGACCAAACCGGCAGTTTCCAAAGCGTTGGCACCCGGCTGCAAATAAACGGCAAACGCTACCGAAGGCTCTCCGTTAAAAGTTGAGCTGACGCTGTAGTCCTGAGCGCCAAGCTCGATTCTGGCCACGTCTTTCAAACGCAGCATACCGCCTTTGTCATCCGTCCGCAAAATAATGTTTCCAAACTCTTTCTCGTCAACCAGACGGCCTTTGGTGTTAACCGAATATGTAAACGCCACGCTTTCGTCCATCGGCTCCTGTCCGAACTGTCCGGCGGCAAACTGCGAGTTTTGCTCCTGAATGGCCGAAATAACGTCCTGCGGCGTCATATTATAGTCGGCAAGCTTGTCCGGCGACAGCCAGATACGCATTGAATAATCTTGGCTGGCAAACAGCGAAGCGCTGCCCACGCCCTTAATACGTTTGATTTCATCCAGTACGTTCAACAAAGCGTAATTGGACACATAAACCGTGTTGTAGCGGTCAGTCGTCGAACGCATCGTAATAACCTGCAGAATGGAGTTTGACTTCTGTTCTACAGTCACGCCCTGTTTGGTCACCTCACTCGGAAGTTTGGAAGCTGCCGCCTGCACTTTATTGTTAACGTCAATTGTCGCCTGATCGGGATCGGTTCCGATGTCAAAAACCACACCGATGGTCAGATAACCGGAAGACGTTGCGTTGGAATACATATAAATCATATTCTTAACGCCGTTGATTTCCTGTTCAATCGGCGCGGCGACCGTATCTGCCAAAACCTCTGCCGTTGCGCCGGGATAAACCGCCGAAACCTGGATCTCGGTCGGAACGATGTTCGGATACTGTTCAATCGGCAGCACCTTCATCGCCACCAGGCCGGCCAAAACAATAATTAACGAGATTACCGTTGCAAAGATCGGCCGGTCGATAAAAAACTTTGAAAACATAACTTATTTTCCTTTTGCTGATTTACATTTCCGCAGCTGCGGCATCCGTTTTCTGCGTAACGACGACCGGCGTCACCGTCATTCCTGGACGAACTTTCATCACGCCGCTGACCACAATCTTGTCTCCGGCTTTCAATCCGCTGTCAATAATCCAGCCGCCGCCGGGAGTAGACAAACCGGTCTGAACGTTAACGGCCTCAACAACATTCTGGTCGTTAACCCGGTAAACGTAAGCGCCGTTTGCCCCCTGCTGAACGGCCACCTGCGGAACCACCAGCGCGTCAATGCGGGTCAGCCCCTCCATAACCAGACGCAGGAACTGCCCGGGTTTCAGCCTTCTTTCCGGATTGGGAAAAACTGCGCGCAGCTTAACCGTTCCGGTACTTTCGTCAATATTCGGCGTAATGAAGTTAATTTCGCCGTCTAACGGATAAAAGGTATCGTTGCTGAATTTCACCTTAGCCTTAATCTCGCTTTTATTTTCGGGATTTTTGATTTTGCCGCTGTCAACCATATTGGTTAAAGAAAGCATTTCGTTTTCCGAAGCCGAAAAAATGACATAAATCGGATCCAGCTGCGTAATATGCGTCAGCAGGCTGGCATCGCCGGTCGAAGAAATCAGGCTTCCTTCCGACTGCGCTTCCATGCTGGTAATGCCGCTGATCGGCGCCGTCACCGTCGTATAGTCCAAATTCAACTGCGCCGCATCCACCTCGGCCTGAGCCAGCTGTGCTGCCGCAGCCAGTGAATCTAAGTTGGCGCGGGCTTCGTCGCGGGATTTTTCGCTGGCGTATTTCTGCTTATAAAGTTCTTCCGTACGCTTCCACTGCGTTTCGGCATTTTTCAGTTCGGCATTCGCTTGAGCCAGTTTGGCCTTGGCCTGGCTGAGCGCCACCTGATAAGGCGCGGGATCTATCTGGAACAAAACGCTGCCTTCTTCAACCTGAGAACCCTCAACATAGTTGCGCTTCAGCAGAATACCGCCGACCCGGGCCCGGACTTCCGTTTCCTTTGATCCCTGAGCACGTGCCGAAAATTCAAAACTCAAGGGAATGTCGCGCGGTTCCACCTGAACCACATCAACGCTCATCGGCCGGGCGTTTTCACTCTGCGCCGCGTTTTCTTTTTTGCAGGCAGTCAATGACAAAAACATCATTGCCGCAGTTAATGCCTTATTTTTCAACAACATTTAGCTATTCCTTATAAAATAAAAATCTACAGACATCATTATCATAAAAGTTACTATAACAAAATAAAAAAACAAGGCTTTCTTTAATTGTGCATATTTCAGAATGTATAAAAAACAGGCACCTATACTTAGTGTTTAGAAATCCGGATCTTGCATTGAAAACATCTCCGCCCTGATTAGGTATAATAACGCAAAGAGACTAAAACCGAACAACAAACTCACATATAAAATTAAGGAGAAACAAAATGACCCAAGGCGTACGTTACCCTACTTTCGCATTCATCACCGGCGGTGCCGGACAAGCCGACGACGGCATTCCGCCGCAGCCGTTTGAGACTTTTTGCTATGATTCGGCTCTGATGCAGGCTAAAATCGAAAACTTCAACGTTGTGCCCTACACTTCCGTTTTGCCCAAAGAACTCCACGGCAAAATCATCCCGCTTAACGACAAAATCGTCAGCCAGTTCAAACACGGAGCGGTTTTGGAAGTCATTATGGCCGGACACGGCGCCAGCCGCGACGAACACAAGGCCATTGCCACCGGTTTGGGCGTATGCTGGGGTAAAGACAAAAACGGCGAACTCATCGGCGGCTGGGCTGCCGAATATGTCGAATTTTTCGACACTCAGATTGACGATGACATCGCCAAAGGCCATGCCGAAATGTGGCTGAACAAATCCTTGAACCACGAACTGGCCATTCGCGGCGTTGAAAAACACTCCGAATTTCAGATGTGGCACAATTATGTCAACATCACCCAGCAGTTTGGCTACAGCCTGACGGCTATGGGTTTCCTGAACTTTGAGCATGCCGATCCGGCTCAGGCTTAATTTCAAACTCCTGTCATTGCCACGTCAGAATGCTCAATGCTTGCAGGCATTGACCTCCTGCACGTGGCAATTTCATTATAAAACAAGGATTTAAGAACATGGCTCAAAAACAAAACATCAAATCTGGCACCGCAGCCTCTCCGGTAAAAACCGGCCTTGGAGTTTTTGCGCTTGCCAGCATCGTCGTCAGCTCCATGCTGGGCGGCGGTATTTACAGCCTGCCGCAAAATATGGCGGCAGGCGCGTCTGCCGGTGCCGTTCTTCTGGCCTGGCTAATTACCGGCATCGGCATTTATTTTATTGCCAACACCTTCCGCATCCTTTCTGAAGCCAAACCCGACCTTACCGCCGGCATTTATATGTACAGCCGTGAAGGATTCGGACCTTATGTCGGCTTTACCATCGGCTGGTCATACTGGCTGTGCCAGGTCTGCGGCAACGTCGGCTACGCGGTCATCACCATGGACGCGCTCAACTATTTCTTCCCGCCGTACTTTGCCGGAGGAAACAATTTGGCGTCAATCGTCGGCGGTTCGCTTATCATCTGGGGATTCAACTTTCTGGTTCTCAAAGGCATTAAACAGGCCAGCTTTGTCAATACCGTCGGCACCATAGTCAAAATCGTGCCGCTGATTTTGTTCATCATCATTATGGCATTTGTCTTCAGCCCTGCCAAATTCGACCTCGACTTCTGGGGAGAAACCATGGCAGCCAAAGCCAAACTCGGCGGACTTTCGACACAGATTAAAAGCACCATGCTGGTCACGCTCTGGGCTTTCATCGGCATTGAAGGCGCCGTTGTTATGTCCAAACGGGCACAAACCCCGGGCGATGTAGGCAAAGCCACGTTCCTGGGCTTCATCGGCTGTCTGGCCATCTATGTACTGCTTTCTCTGCTGCCGTTTGGCTACATGACTCAGGCCGAACTGGCCGGTGTTGCCAATCCGTCAACCGCCGGCATTCTTGAAAAAGTCGTCGGACGCTGGGGCGCCTGGCTGATGAACATCGGCCTGCTCGTATCCGTTCTGACCAGTTGGCTGGCCTGGACGATGGTAACGGCCGAAATTCCGCAGGCTGCCGCGGAAAACGGAACTTTTCCCAAAGAGTTCACCAAAGAAAACGAACACGGTTCGCCTTCCGTTTCCCTGTGGGTAACCAGCATTATGATGCAGCTGTTTATCTTGTTGGTATACTTCTCCAACAACGCCTGGAACACCATGTTGAGCATCACCGGCGTTATGGTTCTTCCGGCCTACTTTGCCTCCTGCGCCTATCTCTGGAAAATCTGCGAAGACGGAGAATATCCCGGCAATGCCGCCGTCAGACGCTCTGAAGCGCTGCTCACCGGCGTTTTGGGATCAGTCTATGCCTTGTGGCTGATTTATGCGGCCGGACTGAAATATCTGCTGTTGGCCGACGTTATTGTCGCCTTGGGAATTCCGGTCTTCATCTGGGCACGCCGTCAGTCTGCTCCCGATGAAAAGGCTTTTGGTCGCAGAGAAGCAGCTCTGGCCTGGATACTGGGTATTATCGCCGTCTTTGCTGTTTATGCCTTTGCCCGCGGCATTGTGACGCTGAACTGACGTCTACAACTTCAAACGGCAGCAGAAATCTGCTGCCGTTTTTCATTACCGTTTTGTGACAAATCAACCCAAAAACAAAATATCATTGCACTATTGCATTAATTGCGGTAGACTAAATTTGTGAGTGTTATGTTATTATTTAGTGGGGTGAACTATGTTTAAATTCAACAACTTTATGTTGTTGTCTGTTTTGGGCATATCTATAATATGCGCCGCAGACAGCAAAGCTTCCGGAGTGAACGTCTCATCTCTGGAAATAAACGCCGGGCTTTCCGCCGTATCTGACAGTTGGCAGCTGGCCCGGGCAACATTCCTTCCCGATACCAAAGACGATCTTGGCTTCTCGGGACGCGACTCAGAAAATGGCGGATATAATAAAGGCGACGATTGCAAAGGTTATACGCTGTCTTCTTGTCCGACTAACGGAAACTGTGAAGATTGTCCGACCAATTCCAACAAAAAGAAACTTACCGGATGCAAATCAGGTTATTCTTTGAGCGGAAACGCCTGCATCAAAAACTTCTGTTCCGATGCCGGTTCTTATAAAAACTCTATCCCGGAAAATTATGTCTGTACCAAGGTTGTCAGAAACCCAAAATGCAGTACTGTGACAATAACTAATTGTGACACCTGTTATCAGGGATGCAGAAAAATCAATTGCGACGGTTATCCGCTTAACTGCTCTGCAGATATTGCTTCTCTTCATATCAAATCTCTTGAATATTGTCCGGATTGCAAAAATAAGTCTATAAGCCGCTGCTCTACCGAAAAATGCAAAATTTCAGAATGTGCCGCCGGCTATAAACTCAATTCTGCCGGAAACGCCTGCGTGGCCAAAGACGACAACTGTCCAAACGGCTATTATAAATCCTGCGAAACCGGAACTCAGGGAGACCCTCAATATACCGAAGCCGGCACTGCTTGCTACCAGTGCAAAGCCACGGGGACAAGCTGCGAAGAACTCGGCTATCACACCATGGATTACTGGAACAAACAAAAACCGTCAAATTCAGCGGCCTTGGAAACTCCGTTCCAGACTGTCAAAACCCGGTTTGCTTACATTTTCGACAACATTGTCGGTATTAAATCGGCTCAGGCTGTTTCTATGCCTAATTTAAACCAGCCAGAACTGCAACAAGGCTGCCCGGCATCAATGAAATCATCCTGCCAGCGGAATTGTACCACCCAGTGCCAACAGTTCTTCTGCTGCGGCATTCAGGCTGAAATTAAACCGGATAATCCGCAAATTGTCGGTCCTGTTTCACCGATTGACCCAGATAATCCTTCTATAGTGATAACACCAGACTGTAATACTTGCAGCTGTGATAACAGTCTTTGCAAATTAAAATGTTCAAAGTGTAAAGACACCGGAACTGTCGTTGAATACGAATTCAAGGTAACAGAAACCTGTCCTTATGATTCCAACTATGTCAAAGGCAAATGGGTCGAAGTCAACAACTGCCCGATTTTAACCCCGGCGCAGAAATGTATTGAGGAAGGCTATAAGACCATGACCGATTGGAACAAGGAAAAGCCTGGAAACTTCGTTACGGATGTCATTATTTCAGAACCTACCGCATCCAATCAATACGGCGGCAACAGACTTGCCCGTTGGATCAGAGAACTGGTCGGTATCAAAAATGCCCAGGCCACTTCAATGATGACCATCTGCCAGTCTTGCAAGCTGAGTGGCTGTAAAGGAACCCAATGCGCCACCTGTTCGGAATGTATGGGCTCAATAACCGGACCGGTAGGCCCGATCGTATCACTCAAACTCTACGCCTTCGACCAGACTGCCGTCTGCCCTTATGACAGCACTTATGTCAAAGGCAAATGGGTAGAATACACTACTGGCAAAACCGGAGGTTCCACCGCAAGCTGCGGTTCCGGTTATACCAAAATTACCTGCTCCGGCACGGATTATTGTTGCGAGAGCGGACACGCCAGCTGCAGCGAAGCGACGAAGACACCGACCAGATATCCTGACGGTACGATGACAAGGCTTTACTGTACTTATCCCCTCGCTCAGGCCTGCCCAGAAAACGCCTGCAGCGGATATGAGGATTACATCCCAAGAAGCGGCATCGGCTGGAGTTCGACAAGCTGTACCAAACAGGACGGAAACTGTGCAACCGGACCGGTTATGTACAAAAATACCTGTAACGCTCCGGCGGCATACAACCTGACGACTTGTCCGGCTAATGCCAGATGCGAAGCGGCCTGCAACAACAAGTTCAAGGTCACCGGCTGCGACTGCGGGTATACCCTCCAGAACGGAACCTGCGTCAAGTCCGGCAGCAACTGACCTCCTTTATAAAAAAATCCCCGGTGGAATTATCCGGGGATTTTTTATGTCATGCTGAGCCTGTCGAAGCATCTCAGCCTTATTACATTGCCGAGACCCTTCGACAAGCTCAGGGTGACATTTTCAAGTGCTTAAACATCAATCACAAAATATTCGCAATTGCCGAACAAATGGTCTTTTTTATACTTGTCATAAAAAAACAATCGCATAATATGCCCGTGCGTAGCAATGCCGGCCTTGTCACACTGACAGTCTTGTCTGACGAAGTCAAGCGCCTGTTTAAAACGCGCCAAAGCCTCTCTTTTGCTTTCGCCGCCGGGAATCCGCACATCATAGGTTGTCTCGTCCGCGGCGTTAAGCACGGCCGAAAATTCATAACCGTACTTTTTCAAAACCTCGGCTTCAGACTGGTGCTCCGCCTCGCCAAAGTCAAATTCCCGCAGCTCGTCTAAAATCACAACCTTGGAATGGTTGGCCTCGGCAACGGTTTCTCCCGTTTTCCGTGCCCGGTCAAACGGACTGGCATAAACAACCGGAATATTTTCCGCCGCCAATTGGTCTCTGAGTTCGGCGGCCTGACGCAGCCCGTTTTCATTAAGCTGGGCCACATCTTCATAACCGCCCTGCACTATGTTGGCTGCATTGGCATAAGTCTGCCCGTGTCTGAAAATATAGAGTTTCATCGTCATTACCAGTGGTTAGTGTGAATCTTCGCTTTTTTGAAACGGTCATGCGGCTGTTTAGGCTCTTCCGCCGGATAACCGACAACGACCAAAGAAAAAGGCTGAACATATTCCGGCAGCCCGAAAAGTTTATGAAAAGCCTGCATTCTTTCTTCCGTCGGATAAATTCCGCACCAGCAGCCGCCCAATCCGCGTGCATGAGCCCCCAACAGGAGATTCTCGGTTGCCGCCGCGCAGTCGCCCATCCAGTAGTTGTCCTTATGCTGCTCTTTCAGATTACCGCAGACAACAATCGCCAGACTGGCGTCTTTCAAAAAAGAACAATACGGATGAACAGCCATTATCTTATTAAACATATTCTGATCGTCAACCACGATAAACTCCCACGGCTGGGTATTGACCGCAGATGGCGCATGCATGGCCATGTTCAGCAGCGCATCGGTGTCTTCTTTGGAAATTCTGTTGTTTTTCTGATATTTGCGGATTGAACGGCGGGTTAAAATCCCTTCTTCCAAATTCATCGGCTTTCTCCTTAAAATATTGCATCTTCTATAATGTAAGAATGTTTTGCCGCCGATGCAAGCATAATAATAAAAAAAACGGCAGCCTGACGCCGCCGTTTTTTTATTATTGTCCAGACTTTTAAGCCAAAGACCTTTTTACATATAAACCGTACTGCGTTTTGCCCAGAAAGTCAAACTCTTCCATAAGCTGACGCTGGTTAAACTTAATGGCGCGGCTTAAATCAATCCGGATCTGACGCTTAAACCACTTCACGCTGGACCAGGCTTCAATAAACTGCCAGACATAGGTAAAACCAAATTTTCCGTTCTTCAGCGGATATTTGTCCTCCAGACGACGGCTGGCTTCAATAACCTCTTGCGGCACCTCAAAATCCAAAGGGGCCTGCAACGTGCCGCTGTATCGGCGTATCCGATTATAAATGGACGCCACTTCCGACAGCAGCAGCAAACCGCCGGCCAATCCCTTGCAGTTATACAACTGCATCTGGTCGTCAATGCTTTCTTCTGGCACGTAATAATACACGCCTTGGCGCATTATCTCGTCAAAAACCAGCTTATCCAAACGGTCGGCATATTGCCGGTCCAGATACAGCAACGTCTGTCTGAGACGAAGAGAAAGCCTTCCGGTCAGGCACATTATTATCCGTCCGGGATTGGAAGACATACTCAAAACAATATCAAGAAGATTTTCCCCCGTATTGGTTCCTTTGTCCAATACCCTGACGTCAGAAGCCTGCACGCCCAAAGCCAGACAAACGCGTTTTTGTCTGTCGCCTTCGCTTTCGCCTTTCTCATTCGTATATTTCGAAAGCGGCCCTTTTCCGCCGACACACAACACAAACGGGTGATAAGCGTAAGCTTGATATATCAGATGATAAACATAAGCCGCGTAAAACGCTGACGTAGGATCATCGTCTATCGCCACCAGATATCTGGCACGGATAATTTTACCATCGGCAAAACAATTGGTTTCCACGCAAAGAGATTTCAAAATCAGCTCTGCGTCCTTAAAATCCTGAGGAGTACAATACTTTCTCATAACTTTATTTTTTTAGATTAATAAATATTGGATAAAATATTCCCCGCTCAGAGTCTCATTGCAGAATAAATGATACGAACAGAGAATAATATTTTTAACAGACTATTTATAACATCATTTTAGACAAAAAACAACATAAAAAAACGGAAGATATCCATCTCCCGTTTTTGCTGCCAAATCTTCAGTTCTTAGTTGAAGATACCGGTCTACCCCAATAAATTTCCGCCGATAGAAAGATCTTCCCCCGGCATATTGATAAAATGGATATTGATATGAGAACGGTCAAGTTTCAGCTTTTGTTCCAAAAAATTTGTCAGTTTAACTGCCAAATCGTTTTTATTGCCAAAACCGATTGACTTCATTTCCACCAACGCGCTCTTAATTTCCGGCTTGCCGCCAAAAATCATCCCGGCGCCGGCATCCAGACTGACAATCACATAGCTGATCGGCTTGCGCAGTTCCGATGCCACAAATTCGGCAGCCTCCTGCAGAAAAGCATCGGTATTTTCCACTTTTGCATTGGTATGAACTGTTAAAAACGGCATATTTTCTCTCCTTAAAAAACAAACCTCGTTTAATTTACCCCTTTGGCATTAAATTGCAACAAAAAAGGCGGACGTTTGCCGTACCGCCTTTTTTCAAACAATCACAAGCTCAAAGCAGACTTTTTGTCTCAAGCTTCGCCATCAGAACCGCCGCATCTGCCGTTTCCGTTCGGCTGACCTGTTCCAACAGAAGCCAGCAGCTGTTCTCAATGTCAAAGATCTCCACCCGTTGCTTTCGACAGCGGTAAACCCAGCCCCAGAAAACTTCGCCGTCCGCCTCGACTATTGCCGCCGTTCCGAGCGCGCCGCGATAGTCTTTCCTCGGACGCGCGTTTTTCCTGACCTGACGACAGGAAAAATTTCTTTCCGGCACCAGCTTTTGTCCTCCGTCATACCCAATAATGACCCGGTAAAACTCGCCCATGTAAAATCGCCTGATTTCCTGCGCGCGATCCGTCACATGCCAGACATCGGGCAAAATAAACGTCGCATTTTCATCGGCAATGCCGCAGACAAAAAAACGTTCCCGGCCGTCTTCGGTAAAAAAACTGCCCATCCAGCAAAGATATACTTCGCCTTTGACATACCTTTCACAGTCCTGCGGACAAACCCACACCCGATAGCGGGCGCTGAAACCGGTCACGCTTTCGTAATTCACCTTCAGTTGCCGGCAAATCAACTTCTTCAGTCTCGTCTCGCTTAAATTCATAATACTGTTTATTTTAGGTTAATAATAATCTTAATACGCTTATCACATCTATAAATATAGACAGTTTGACAAAAGTTACAATAAAAAAACGGAGAGGTATGCATAACCTCTCCCGTCTTCTTATTATTTTCCCAACGTATAGATAAAACGATACTTGTCGGCCCTGATTGTATTGTGCCCGATATGCACCATCGCCTGCCCCGACGAAATCGGCAGCATTTTGGCATCGGGAGCATACATATGCCAGTTAATAAACCGTTGCTCCAGCACATCGAAAAACAGATCTGTGTACTGCTTTTTGCCCAAACGGCGCCGCAGCAACCAGATGATATGGCTTTCCGCCGGATTGGTTACCAAACGTCCGCGAATGGTATAGTCGGCCTTGCTGCCGCCCTTTACAGCAACCGCATGTTCAATCACTCTGGACTTCTCCAATGACCACGGTTCAATCAGTTTCTGCATACCGTCGTTTATGTCCACAAACAACTGAAAACGCATTTTTTGCCGTCCGTCCGCAGGGTTTTCCAACTCGTAAAACGGCGCTTTGTCTATGGAATCTCCCGCATATTGAAAAGTCTCCACCGGCACCATATAAAAACGCTTAAGCTCAAAACTGTCCTGTTCCGCAACCATCGGCGGCGCCGTAAACCACATATGCGTTCCGGTCAGAATGTCTTTATATTTGACAATCCACAGTTTATAAACGCCGCGTTCTTTATAAATCAGCTTGCCCTGATATTCAAAGTCTTTGGTACAATGCACGGTTTTGAACGTCAGCCGCTCAATTCCCTGCCCCAGATGAGAACCGCTCTGATAACGGCTCAAAATCTCTTTTTCGGAAAAATTAATCAATAACATACTAATTGGTTTTTAAGTAAAACATTTATTTTACATTCACAGAATACTTTCTCAATAATGGCTATATATGTTTATTACTAACATTTCCCGCTGAATTTGCAATAAAAAAATCCCCTTTGAAAAGGGGATTTTTTTCAACATAATCCGGCTTGAGGGTTTATTCCTCGTCACCTTCAGCACCGACCTCAGGCTCGCTGACGCCGCCGTCGTCTTCAACATCGGCAACGCTTTCGCCCAAAACCTCGCTTCCGGTTTCCTCTTCAAGCTCTTCTTCGTCGTCCTCGTCCGCATCCAGCCAGGTAACGGAAACAACTTTTTCGTCGTCCGCCGTTCTGAACAGGATAACGCCCTGCGTCTTGCGTCCGGCAATTCTGATGTCGGAAACCGGCATCCGGATAAGTTTGCCGCCGTCGGTAACCATCATAATCTGGTTATCGTCCTCAATCGGGAACGAGCTGGCGATTTCCTTGTTACGGGCAGACATTTCCATATTGGCAATACCCTGACCGCCACGTCCGGTAACGCGATATTCGTAAGAAGAAGTGCGTTTGCCGTAACCGGTTGTGGTAACAGACAGGATGAATTGTTCTTTTTCTTTCATTTCCCGATATTTTTCAGGTGTCAGAACACTCATCTCCACACCGCTTTCTTCCGGTCCTACTTCACAGTCGTCGCCGCCCCGCTCGGATTGAATCCGTTTGACCGCGGCGCGGATACGGGCATATTCGTCGCGTTCTTCGGTAGTGGCGTCGCTGTGATTGAGAATTGACATAGAAATCACCTCATCGCCGTCGGCCAGTTTAATGCCGCGGACACCGGTCGAGTTACGTCCCACGAAAACGCGAACGTCGGTTACCGCAAAACGAATACATTTACCGCTGCGGCAGGCCAGCATGATATCATTGTCCTCATGGCAGATACGAACATTAATCAGCCTGTCGCCCTCGTCGAGCTTCATGGCAATCTTACCGTTAGACTGAACGTTCACAAAATCCGTCAGCGAGTTGCGGCGGACATTGCCTTGAGAAGTGGCGAACATAATGGACATATTCTCGCACTCGGCCTCGTTTTCCGGCAGTTTCATAATGGTGGTAATCGTCTCGCCTGCATCAAGCGGCAGCAGATTGATAAACGGCTTGCCTTTGGAAGTCGGAGAACCCAGAGGCAGCTTATAAACTTTCATCTTATAAACCAACCCTTTGGAGGAGAAGAACAATACCGGCGTATGGGTAGAAGCCACAAACAGACGCGATACAAAATCTTCTTCCTTGGTTGCCATGCCGGCTTTGCCCTTGCCGCCGCGCTTCTGCGCTTTATAGGCATTCAGCGGCACGCGTTTGATATAACCGGCATCGGTAACCGTAACCACCATATCTTCACGCTGAATCAGGGATTCAATATCCGTATCATATTCAATATCTTCAATCTTGGTGCGGCGCGGCGTCGCATACTCGTCCTTAATGGCTACAAATTCGTCGCGCATAATGCCGTAGAGCTTCTCCCTGGAAGCCAAAATCGACAGATATTCCTTAATGTCTTCGCCGATACCGGTCAATTCCTCATGAATCTTGTCTCTTTCCAAGCCGGTCAGTCTTTGGAGCTTCAAATCCAGAATGGCACGAGCCTGTGCTTCTGACAAATGATACATGCCGTTTTCAACCTTGCGGTCCGGCTCGTCAATCAAGAGCACCAGCGGCTCAACCTCTTTGGCCGGCCATGCTTTGGCCAACAAGGCGTCTTTGGCCTCCTGAGGATTGGGAGAAGTGCGGATCAGCTCAATAATCGGATCAATATTTTCTACCGCAATTGCCAAACCGACCAAAATATGGGCTCGGTCGCGGGCTTTGTTCAAAAGATAAATCGTACGGCGGCGGATAACCTCCTCGCGGAAAGAAACAAAAGCGCTGATGATTTCTTTCAGATTCATCATCATCGGACGTCCGCCGTTGATTGCCAGCATATTCATGCCGAAACTGGTCTGCAGCTGCGTAAATTTATAGAGCTGGTTCAAAACCACGTCCGCCTGAAAGTCGCGTTTGATTTCAATCACGACGCGCACGCCCTGACGGTCTGACTCATCACGGATTTCGGAAATTCCCTCAATTTTCTTTTCTTTTACCATCTCGGCAATTTTTGAAATCAAAACCGCCTTGTTAACCTGATACGGCACCTCATGGACAATAATCGCCTCACGGTCTTTGTGCAGCTCCTCAATCGTGCATTTGGCGCGCATCATAACCGAACCGCGGCCGGTCAGATAGGCAGACTTGGCGCCGCTGTATCCCAAAATCAAACCGCCGGTCGGAAAATCGGGGCCCGGCACAATATTAATCAAATCGTCAACGGACAGGTTCGGATTGTCGATATAGGCGCAACAGGCATCAATCACCTCTCCGAGATTGTGCGGCGGAATGTTGGTAGCCATACCGACGGCAATACCGTTGGCTCCGTTCACCAAAAGGTTCGGATAAGCCGCCGGCAGCACGGTAGGTTCTTGCAGGCTTTCGTCATAGTTGGGCATAAAATCGACGGTTTCTTTTTCAATGTCGTCAATCAGGGCGTGAGTAACTTTGGCCAGCCTTGCCTCGGTATAACGCATGGCTGCCGCGCTGTCTCCGTCCATTGAACCGAAGTTGCCCTGACCGTCGATCAGCGGCACGCGCATTGAAAACGGCTGAGCCATACGTACCATTGCTTCATAAACCGAGCTGTCGCCGTGCGGGTGATATTTACCCAAAACATCACCGACGATACGAGCCGACTTTCTGAACGGACGATTATAGTCATAACCGTTTTCATAAGCAGAATAGATAATCCGGCGGTGAACCGGCTTCAAACCGTCGCGCACATCCGGCAGCGCGCGCGAAACAATGACGCTCATGGCATAATCAAGATAAGAGCGGCGCATTTCGTCGCAAATGCCGATCGGACTGATATCCTGTCCGGCCGTAACGCTCACCGCGTTTAAATCTTCGTTTTCTTCACTCACTTTATTATCCTTTATATTGTTCAAACTGCGGCAAATATAGCAAATTTGCTCTAACCGCACCAGCCAATTATCAAACTTATGCCCAGTTAAAAACGCAAAAATCCTCTCTGCGGTCAAAAAAACGCCCTTAAAATCGATTTCACCCCCAAACGCGCTCTCAAAAGTTAACGGCACAACGCTTAAAACGCAAAAAAACGCCGGAAGGAAAATATCCCTCAGACGTTTTTTGAGCAAATTCACACCGGCCTGCTGTACATAAAAGCATATCCCAGCATTGCATATCCGGGCACCAGTTTGAACTTTCCGGCCGCAATAAGTTCCAGCCAACGGCAGTTGTCTGCCAAAATATGCCATTGTTTCCATTCGGCCAGAACATTCCACTGACCGTATTCTGCCAGAATATCCCACCGGGAATATGACGCCAGCAAATCCCATTGCTTAAACCTGGCCAAAACATCCCATTGGGAATATTCAATCAAAATTTTCCAGGCACAAACTCCGGCTAAAGCCTCCCAGTCTTGCTTTTCCGCCAGAAAATCAAATTTTCCGGCCGCCGTCAAAACCGAAACAGCCGCCCTGCGACACGGATAATAAACTTCCATTGCCTTGCAGGCCAGACTAGGCAACAGACCGACGCCTTTGGCATATTCCAAAAACTCGTCGTCAAAACCGTCTCCCGAACCATACAGGTTAAACAGCCTGACGGCTACGGCTCTGTTGTTTCCACCCTTAAAAAACAATGTTTTTGCAATCTCAATCACAACATTCGTTGTGTGTATTCTTTCATTTTTCATATTCTTAAAAAAATTAATAATATTTTTAATACGGCGCATATCATAAGTATTTGTGTCCCTTTGTCAAACAGAAAATTTAATATGGAAATACCTCCCGAAATATGTTATTATTTTTCAATCTTCAGCAGAAAACGGAGACTTCCATGGACGTTCAAAAAATAATCAACGCCCGAATTCGGGAAATTATTGACAAAGCGTCAAACGCGCCCATCCTGAGCAACATCCTTTTGGATACCGAACAACTCGAACTTCTGCACCGGCTCAACGTGTTCTGCGTAAGCCAGATTCTGGACGACATAGAAACGCTCAAAGACCCTCGCAAAATAATATACAAATCCAATCAGGAAATGAAAATTGCTCTGGTTGCGCTTTGTCTGACCCGCGCCCTGACCAATCACCGCTCCAAGCAAAAATATACCAAAGAGTTTTTTGAACAGAACATCAACATTCTTTCCGACGCTGACGGCACCAAAAACATTGATTTCGGACAAATAGAAGAAGCCGAAGCCGACAAAGCTCTGAATGACGAAATCGTCTTCGACTGGATGATTTACCGCGATCGCCACGGCCGCGGCATCAACGCATTGATTGATGAAAAAACCTTCAGTTGCGGACTTGAAGACTTTAATCAGGGCGGAGACCCGGTCTATGAATTTGCTCGCTTCCAACGCAAATATTTTGAACATAAACACCGTAAAGAACTTTCCGGCCGAGAAAGCGCGCAGGAAACCTTTCGCAACACCATCATCCAACAGGCCGCCGTCGAAATCGCCAAACAACAAATGCTGGCCGGACAAAACCCTATGGAACTCGTCAACCTGCTTTTTGACACTAAAGACTACGGACAAGCCATCGCCAAAATGCTGCCCCCTACTGCGCCGTTACCGCCGCGGATTGAAAACCTTTCCGCCCCGCACAAAAAAAGACGCCGAAAAAAATAATGACATTTCCCCCTTTGCAGCATCTAAACCATAAAAAAGGAGAAAATCTACATTTGTAAATTTTCTCCTTTTCGCAATTTTCGCTCTGGATACCAATTGGTAAAACTTAGAACGGAATATCGTCATCCAAATCTGCAGCCGGGGCCGCACCGCCGGCCGGAGCAGAATCCCAACCGGATGAAGAAGAACCGGAAAAAACGTCGTTGCCGCCGGCCGGAACACCGTCACCGCGTCCGTCAAGCAAAACCAGATTGCCGGAAAAATTCTGTAAAACGACTTCAGTGGTATATCTTTCGCCGCCGTTGCTGTCTTCCCATTTGCGGGTCTGCAGCTGGCCTTCCAGATAAACCTTGGAACCTTTGCGCAGATATCTTTCGGCAATGTCTGCCAACTGCGGGTTGAAAATAACCACACGGTGCCATTCGGTTCTTTCTTTTCTCTCGCCGGAAAGCTTGTCTTTCCAGCTGTCGGTGGTTGCCACGTTCAAATTGACGATTTTTGCGCCGTTAGCGGTGTTGCTGACTTTTGGATCAGCTCCCAGATTACCGACGAGAATAACTTTATTTATACTTCCAGCCATTTGCTTTTACCTTATCTAAATTAAAAAACTGAGCCAAATTATATACGGAAAAAAGATTTAGCAAACTAAAAATCAATAGACCTGTGCATATTCGCCGTCTTCATACTTATAAATGGCATAATTGACGGTATTTTCGGGATTCCCGCTTTTGAAAGACACCTCTCCCCAGGCCGTTTCAAAACGATTGCCGGGCAGCGCCTCCGCCATATTTGCATACACAAACGAATTAGCCCTGTTCACAATATCCTGCCAAAGTTTAACCGCTGAATAGCTGTAAACGCTCAATCCCCTGGGTTCCACGCCCAGCAAGCGCAGGCGCACCAGCGTCTCGGTAAAGTCGGGACTGTCTTTCAACGTCGGCAGCGACATAAAATAAGTACCATGGGCAAGTTTGCCCAGTTCTTCAAAATAACGTCCCTGCGACTGATAACGGTTTACAAAAACCCTGAAATCGCGATCTTCTTTTTTTAATACCCGTGCCAGCTTGGAAACTTCTTTCGGTTCACCCAGAATATAAGCCGCCTCAAAATCCCCGTCAATAATATGTTCGCCAAGCTCGGAATAATCGTTGCCGTATTTGGCAAAATTGAAGCTTTTGATATTCAGCATCTTGCCGGCTTTGCCAAACTCGTCCTGTAACGCTGCCGCAATTTCGACCACGCTTTTTATGCCGCTGTCATAAACCAGTGCCACTTTGGCATCAGGAAAATGCGCCAGATAATATCTGAAAAAATCCAGACTTTGATTTTCACAGTAACCGACCATCTTAATCAATCCCGGATGGTTGACTTCCGTCCCGTAATTGCAGACCGATGTCGGTACGATCTGAAAAATGCCGGCCTTGGCGTAAACGCCGGCCAGTTGACTGAAAGAATTTTGGCAGAAAGGTCCGATAACGGTATTGATTTTATCAGCCTTGGAAGAATTGACCGCCATCATTTCCGCCGTAGAAACCGCCAGAATATCGTTGCAGGGATCGTCAACCACCACCAGATTTACCCGTTCCCCCCGCAGTCCGCCGTTGTTGTTGATTTCGTCCACGGCGATTTTAGCCCCGCTGACCAGCTCCTGCCCCAAAGACTGATAGTCTCCGGACAGAGGTGCCACAATAGCAATATTAACCTCGGCGCAAACCCTTCCCGGCAGCAGCAGAAGCAGCGGCAAAATCATATTTGAGATATTCTTCAGCATAAAACTCTGTAAACTGTTTAGATACAGCTCCACATCATAGTTTTTTTTTCGGTTTTTGCAAGTTTTTTTATTCTAAGAAACAATCAGTTTCAAATCTTCCGTCGGCACGATTTCTGCAACCACGTCGCCTTCCCAGACGATATGCCCGGCGCACAATATCTGCAAAATGCCGTCCGCCGGCGCTGGCACCGCCGATAGAACCGCCGGATTTCCGGCATCGAAGATATGGCCGATAACCTCGCCCCGGGCCACTTTTGCACCCAAAGCCTTTTCCGCCCGGAACAGACCGCCGGCGCCGGCAAAAACCTTGCGGCGTTTCTCAAAACGGTAAATTTCGGCGGCAGCGGCAGTATTCCTGCCCTTTTCCGTCAGGCCGAGCTTATTCAGCACCGCACAGACCGCATTGAAAACGGCGTCGATTTTCGCCTCGGCATATTCGTTATGTCCGCCGCATTCTATAGTAAGGTTTTTTACGCCGGCACGATCCAGCGCCGCGTTGAACGTCCCCTGCAGCCCCGGAATGTTCGCATCGTCCGAATACTGGTTATAGGGCAGACCGCAGGCCGCCACCCACGGCTCATATTCTTTTTGGGTATAAATTACAAAAGGATTGCTGCTCTTTGAAGTGTGCAGATCCAAAACAAAATCCGCAACTGTAGCCAGCTTCATAATCGCGGCGCAAAGTCTGGCGCTGACGTCGCCGTCCGAATTTCCGGGAAAACAGCGGTTAAAATCCTTGCCGTCAATCTGGCTGAACTTGCCGAAAGTTGAAAAATAAGCCCGCTGCATCCATGCCAGCGGATTGGCATAAGGCACAACATGCACCTCCCCACAGACCAGATGTTCAAGCAAAAAACCGTGCAGGCGGTGCAGACACCACTGCGAAGTCTCGCCCCCGTGCAGCCCCGACTGGACATACAGCGTCTGTCCCGGTTTGTCCGCCTTGTAAACAAATTCCTTCAAGACGATTTCCGTTCCGCCGCCCGCCGTCAGAACCTTGTGCCTTTTTTCAGAGAATGTCGCCATCTTTCTGTTTGTCCTTCGTCATCATAAACTGTTTGTTATATTCTTTGCCAAATAAAGAAGTATACAAACTATTGACGATTGGCAACCATTTTTTGTTCAGCACCACCTTATTGCCGCTGATGTTAAACGGAGACGAACCGTTTTTGGCCTTGCCGACAATCCTTAATATCTGCGCACCTGACGGAACCGGTTGTCCTTTTTTAAGGCTGACGCCGGCCAACCCGGCATAAATACGGTTCTGCGACAGATCTATGTTGTTGCCGCTGTCATAACCGTGAGAAAAATCCCATTTCCAGCTGCCGTCGCTTTGCCGGTCAAGCGCATAAATGCCCGGCTTTAAATCGATTACGGAAACGGCGGTTCCCTGCTGCTTGCCCATCATTTTGATATAAAAGCTGCCGTCGCTCCGCAAAGACTGCCGGTACAAAGTATCCGAATGCTGCCGTACCTCCCGGAACAGATTGTAAACCTCGGGATCGTGACAATCAGCATAGCTGGCCAGAAACGCCAGCCGGTGGATTCCGACCAGCCCCGAATTTTCGGCATCCAGACTCAGCTGTTCCGTCGGTCCTTGCTGGCGGTCATTGACCTCGTTAATCCAGATATGATTGTCCTTGTCAATAATCAAATCCGCGCCGCAAAGGCCGACTTTGCCGCATTTGGCCATCAAAGAGCCGAGCTTTTGCGCAATCTCGCCGACTTTGTCGTTGATCTCAGGGGCAAATTCGTAGCCAAGCGAATTGCCGACGCCGTTGGATGCGCTTCTGGTCAGATTCTTATCGCCGATGGCCTTCAACGAGGCGCGCGCGGCCAAAACCACCGTCTTGTCATCGTCGATGCCGAGCTGCCGGCCTTTTGCCAGCAGCGAATAAATCGTATCGGGATCAAAAGCGTCATCCCTGCCGCCGAGCATTCCCTTAACCATGCCCGGCTTTTTCTCATCGGCAATCAGATTGCCCACAAACATCGACATATTGCTGCAAAAACCCTCAATGCATTTTGCTACCTTGACGCTGCCTTTCTGGTTGACCATATTTTCGGCAAATTCCTCAAAAGAAGAAACTATGCAAGTTCCCTTGCCGCCGCCGCTTTCAAAATTTTCCGCACCGCAGGACTGAATCACCACCCTGCCGCTTTGTCCCTGATATTTGGCATAAAGCCGGTCCATGTCTTCCGTGCTCAGGTTTTTGACTTCCACCACTTCGGAGGGAATAAAACACTCCTGCAGCCCCGCTTCCTGCAAAATCTTTTGCAGATTGGTCTTTTCTTCAAAAAACAGCCGCAGGTTCTGCTCGTTGGAAGCTACAATATCCGCCCCTTTCAGCTTCAGATTGTTCGACCAGTATTTTCCGACCGGCGCCTCCACGAACAAAGCAACCTTTTTGCCTTTGACGATTTCTGTCGGAATGGCTTTGACAATCTCATAAATCTCCTTCGGCGTTTCGCTGATTCCGGTGGTGTCGAACCCCGGGCTGTATTGGACAATACCCTCAAACAGCTGCTGTTTCGGCGCACCGCCGGCAATAATCGCGCGTCCGCCCTTTGCGACCGCTTCTTCCAGAATTCCGCCCCGCTGCGGATAAAAAGCCGGCATCACGAACAGAACGCCGTCCCGGCTCAGCCGGTCTACCGTGTCACTAAAAATATCTTGTGCTTTTTTGCTCAAATCGGAAAACATTTTTTACTCTCTCACAACTTTGTACAAACCGCGCTTTGCGGCTAAAAATAAACGAAAAAAAACGGAAAAAAATTTAAAACGAAAATATTCAGCCCCCTAGGAGCGTCGGAGAGAAAGTCTTGCGGACTCTGTATATGTCGGTTTTATTTTCATCATGAGCGCCTTTTTAGCACATCCGGTTCCGCATGTCAACTATTTTTGTCCAAAAACTAAAACTTTTCATCAGAGGGCGCCTGATATTATTTTTTATTGCCATTCATAAAATAAATGATTATATTATGCCAGAACAAAACAGAAACAAACAGGCGCAAAATGGCAAACGACTACATTGAAATCCGCGGCGGACGCGAACACAACCTCAAAAACATCGACGTTAAGATTCCCAAAAACAAGCTGACGGTCATCACCGGCCTCTCCGGCTCCGGCAAATCGTCCCTAGCTTTCGACACCATTTATGCCGAAGGACAGCGCCGCTATGTGGAAAGCCTGTCCTCCTACGCGCGCCAGTTTCTGGACCTGATGAAAAAACCCGACGTCGATTCTATCGAAGGTCTGTCTCCGGCCATTTCCATCGAACAGAAAACCACTTCGCACAACCCACGTTCCACGGTCGGCACCGTCACCGAAATCTACGACTATATGCGTCTGCTCTGGGCTCGCGCCGGAACGCCTTATTCCCCGGCCACGGGACTGCCGATCGAATCCCAGACCGTTTCGCAGATGGTTGACCGCATTCTGGAATATCCGCAGAGCACCAAACTCCTGCTTCTGGCTCCGATTGCCCGCGGCAAGAAAGGCGAATTTCGCAAAGAGATTGAAAACCTGCAAAAACAAGGCTACCAGCGTTTAAAAATCGACGGACAGGTTTACGACATTGAAGAAGTGCCCGCCTTAAACAAAAATCAGAAACATGACATAGAAGTAGTGGTCGACCGTCTGGTCATCCGCCCCGACATTGAAGAACGCCTGTCTCAATCGGTCGAAACGGCGCTTAAACTCGGCGACGGGCTGATTTTCGTCGAAAATGCCGCCGATGGTTCCCGCGCTACGTTTTCTTCCAAATTTGCCTGCCCGGTTTCCGGCTTCACCATTGAGGAAATCGAACCCCGGCTGTTCTCGTTCAACAACCCCTACGGAGCCTGCCCGCACTGCGACGGCATCGGCGCCAGACTGTATATGGACCCCGATCTGATTGTTCCCAACCCGCATTTGTCGCTCTCTCAGGGAGCTATCGCGCCTTGGAACACCGGAAAATCGGCCTTTTATACTCAAACGCTCAATTCTTTGTGCGAGTTTTTGAACGTTTCACCCAAAACGCCGTGGAACGAACTTCCCGAACAGGCGCGGAACGTCATCCTCTACGGTTCCGGCAACGTCTGTGTTCCGATGGTCTATTCGCGCTTTGTTACCGACAAACCGTTTGAAGGCGTGATACCGAATATGGAGCGCCGCTTCTTGGAAACAGATTCCAGCTGGGTTCGCGAAGAATTTTCCAAATACCAGTCTGCCGCTCCCTGCGAATTCTGCCATGGCAAACGCCTGAAACCGGAAGCCCTGGCCGTCAAAATCGGCGGTCTGGACATCATGGACGCCTCGGAAATGTCCATAAAAAAAGCCTTGCTCTGGTTCAGCGGCATTGAAGCCACATTAAGCCCGAAAAAACAGGAGATTGCGCACAAAATCTTAAAGGAGATTGTTGAACGCTTAAACTTCTTAAATAATGTGGGACTTGAATATTTGTCGCTTTCCCGCCAGTCAGGAACCCTTTCCGGCGGCGAAGCCCAGCGCATCCGTCTGGCTTCCCAGATCGGCTCCGGACTGACCGGCGTGCTCTATGTTCTTGACGAACCTTCTATAGGTCTGCATCAAAGAGACAACGACCGCCTGCTTGCCACCCTTACCCGCCTGCGCGACATCGGCAACACCGTAATTGTCGTCGAGCATGACGAAGACGCCATCCGCGCTGCCGACTATCTGATTGACATGGGACCCGGCGCCGGACAATGCGGCGGCGAAATCACCGCGGAAGGAACCGTCAAAGAAGTGCTGAAAAATCCCCAAAGCCTGACCGCACAATACCTGAACGGTCAGAAAGAAATCTCCGTTCCGGCCAAACGCCGCAAAGGCAACGGCAAATTTATCGGCCTCAAAGGCGCCAAAACCAACAATCTGAAAAACGTCGATTTGAAAATTCCTCTGGGAACCCTGACCTGCGTCACCGGCGTTTCCGGCGGCGGAAAATCGTCACTCATTCTGGAAACCCTATGCAAAGCCTTAAACAAAGCCTTGTATGACAGCCGGGAACCGGCCGGGAAATATGACAAACTCATCGGCGCCGAAAACATCGACAAGATTATTGACATCGACCAGTCACCCATCGGCCGCACACCGCGCTCTAACCCGGCCACCTATACCGGCCTTTTCACCAACATCCGCGACTGGTTTGCCAATCTGCCGGAAGCCAAAGCCCGCGGTTACAATGCCGGCCGCTTTTCTTTCAACATTGCCGGCGGCCGCTGTGAGGCCTGCAAAGGCGACGGTGTCACCAAAATCGAGATGCACTTTCTGCCCGACGTCTATGTCGAATGCGACGTCTGCAAGGGCAAACGGTTTAACCGTGAAACGCTGGAAGTTAAATACAAGGACAAATCAATCGCCGATGTTCTGGATATGACCGTAGACGAAGCCTATGCCTTCTTCGAAAACATTCCCTCAATCAAAAACCGGCTTGATCTGCTGCGCAAGGTCGGCTTGGGCTACATTAAGCTCGGACAGCAGGCCACCACCCTTTCCGGCGGCGAAGCCCAGCGCGTAAAACTCTCCAAGGAACTTTCCAAACGTGCCACCGGCAAAACGCTGTATATTCTTGACGAACCGACCACCGGTCTGCATTTCGAAGACATCAACAAACTCTTAAAGGTATTGCATACGTTAGTTGATCAAGGCAATTCGATTATCGTTATCGAACATAATCTGGACGTTATCAAAACCGCCGATTATATTGTTGATTTGGGTCCCGAGGGCGGAGACGGAGGCGGCCGCATCATTGCCCAGGGTACGCCGGAAGAAGTGGCCGGCGTGGAACAAAGCTACACCGCCAAATATCTCCGCGACAAGCTCAAATAACAAAAAGCCCGTTCCAAACGGGCTTTTTGTTAATGCATATAATAGTCTTTCCGAACCATCCGCGGCATTTGCAATTGCTTCCGCTTTTTGACATCACTGTCAAAGTCGTTCAAAATATCCATACATTCGTCAAAGAAACTGTTCTCGGAATAAAAACGCTCCAACACCATTCGCAGATTGTCCAGTTTGGGACCGTCGCACATTTCCGCCTGTTTTTGCAAATTAGGCAGGCTCTCGTTCTGTTTTTTCACCAAAATACGATGTCCGCGATAGTAAGCGTCCAGATTATAATCACCGATTCTCTTATCCCGAACCAACCGTTCACTTAGCATATTGACATATACGGTACGCAAAGACAGCAGTTCGGCCGGATTGTCGGTCGGATTGGCATAAACCCACCGGTTAAGACCTTCAACATCCGCCAGACGACGCTGCCTATAGTCCAACTCTATGCTTTCACCAAAATCATGCAGCCTTTTGCCGGTCAGACGAAGACCGATTTTATCCTCGTCAAAAATTTCTCTCAGCTTTCCTATTTCATGATGGTTAAAATCATTTTCCGCCGTCAGCTTCTGCAACCATGCCGTCCCAAGCCGAGCCAGCCGCTCTGCGGCAACGCCGCCCCGGATTATACGCTCGGCCATAAGCTCCGAAAACACAAACACCCCGTGTTTGTCTATCCGGCTGCACACCGGCGGAATTTTCGCAAACAGCTCTTGTTGTACCCCCTCCGAAACTCTTCCGGCCCGCCGCACCAGTATAATATCCATAGCTCTAAAATCATAACATTGCATATAATCGTCGGCCTTAGCCAGCATATCCAGATTAAGCTCTGCAAAACGCCGGAAAAATGCCATATCCGTCCTTTCGGTATGGGCGGCATAATTTTTTACAAACGGCGCATAAGCGCTGATATATTTGCTGCCGGCCGGACGGCTCATTCTGAAGCACAGATAGTCGAATATCCTGTCGCAGCTTTTAACGTCATAAGCTCCCATCGGCGTAAAAGCGCACAGTTTTTCATAGGTTTCGTCACGGCAGTTAACGTTAAACTTATACATAAAATGCAGCATATCAATCTGAGATTTGGAATCCAGCCGCAACCGCGGTGCCGCAAAGTCAATCAGCCTTTCCCAGGCCTCATAACGGCTGCCAGCCGCCTTATTATAGCGTGCCCGATCCTTTTTGCCGCTGTTAATCCGCTGGCCGGACTTCTCCCTGTCGTCAAGTAAAGCTTCTTTCAACGCTGACAATACCAAAAGACTGTTTTCAGCAAGGCTTTTTCCTCTTTCCCGGTCGAGCAGATAATTTAAATGCTGCTTAAGCTCTCTTTCCTGGTCACAGCCGTAAAATTTGGGCCGAGTTGCATAATTGCGCACTTCCACCGTTTCTGGAAGCAAATAGTTTTTCAGCCGCTCAATAAATTTATTGCGCGCATAATCAAGCTCTGATCTGGGATTAACTGTCTTCAGACGCTCAAGATTTTCTCTTCGGCTCAGTCCCGGTTCCATACCGCCTCCTGATTTTGTCTATTTTCCGTCATTATACCTGAAAAAAGATATAATGCAACGAAAAAAGCTCCGAACGACATCGGAGCTTTTGCAAACACTTTCGCAGATTTAGAAATTATAATTCAAAGACAAACCAAAAATATGGATGTCGTTTTTATACAAAGCCTCCAGGTCGCCGCGCGCCTCGTCCCCGATATGGCCGCCCTGCCCCTTAAGCTTGACCCGCCCGTCTTTGGCGCGGATATACGTATAGCCGACATTCCAGGTCAGGTTTTCATTCTGCGTATACTGCACGCCCAACGCATACCACTGACGGCCGGCATCGGGAATCCGCGGCGTGCGGTATTCTTCGTCAACGGCGCCTTCATCATAGGCAACGCCGGCCCGGAATTTCCATTGGTCATTATATTTATAGCTGACGCCGAATGCATAAAAATCCGTGTCTTTCCAACGCTCTTCGGTCACGCTGTTCACGGGTCGGCTGCCGCTGCCTCTGATGCGCAGCTCGTCAAACGAGGACCAAAACGTGCGCCCGTACTCTGCCATCACCGACCACTGATCGTTCAGGTCATGATAGGCGCCGATGGTAAAATTGGCCGGCGTTGTCAACCGGGCGCTGATATCCTGATTGGGAAGCGCTCCTCCCAAATTGTTCGAAAACTCAATGTCGCCTTTAAGCTTATGTTTCACCTCGCTGCGGTAACCGGCACCGATACGGGTCGATTCGTTAAATTCATACATGGCTCCGAGCTGGTAACCAATGTCAAAAGTGTCGCCTTCCAGCGCCGTCTTAACATCATGAACATATTCTGTATACGTCGAGTTTCTCAGCCGCGCCTTAATATACTGCATCTGGAAACCGGCACCGAGCGAGAGATGCTCATTGGCTTTGTAGGCCGCCATCGGCGTTACCGTCACCGTCGTTACTTTTGAAAGCGTGCCGTGATATTTTCCGGCCCATTCGTCGTCATACTTGGTAATCATGCCGAAAGGAACGTTTACGGAGGCGCCCAGCGTCCATCTGTCATTCAACTGGTGAGAAATATACATATTCGGCGCTACCGCGGCATGCACTATATTATTGTTGTAGCGTTCGCCGTCCGTCGTTCCGTCAGGAAATTTAGCAAAAGATTCTCTTGCTTTTGAACGCGGTGCAATATAGGTTCCGCCGACCACAATCTTGGTTCCCTTATGGCGGGTCAGACCGGCGGCGTTAAAATAAGAATAGGAAATATCCTCGGCTCCGGCCGTTGCGCCCGCAAATGCGTTTCCCTGAGCGGCAACGGACTGTTCTTTAAGGTTAAAACCGGAGGCATTGGCCTGGGCTGCCATCATAATGGTTCCCAAAGCCGTCAAAGTCAAAAGTTTTTTCATACGGAATGCTTTACTCTGTTAAACCAATGATTATAGTAGTAAAGCAATAAGCCCTAAAAGCAACATTTTATTTATCCACCTCTGGAAATCTGCATAAATAGCACACAAAAACAACAGGATATATACATACTATTTTCTGCACAAAACCGCTTTTTTATTTTGTTCTTTACTTTTCGTTAATAAATTGCTTAAATCATTATTATTTCGAACTATTCGGAGAACTTATTTTGAAAAACTTCATAAGATTTTGTTTAAGAAATTTTTTCAGGTTTATGAAGGTTAGATGCAATATTGCTTTTGATGAAAAAAATTTGCCCGACAAAGCAGTCTATGTTTCCAATCATGTATCATATCTTGATCCGATTATTCTTTTTGCCTTTCTGCCCGGCGACCCGATTTTTGCGCTGAACGGACACCTGTACCGCCGCAAATGGATCCGTTTTCTGATGAAAACCGCCGACATTATGCTTTTCAACCCGATTGAACCGGGTGATTTGAAAGAGCTGATTGCCAAAGTCAACAGCGGACGCCGCTGCGTCATCTTTGCCGAAGGACGCATGACTGAAAACGGCGGCCTGATGAAGATTTACGAAGCGCCCGGCCTGTTGGCCGACAAATCTCAGGCACCCGTCATTCCGGTTTGGATTAACGGCCCGCAGTACGGCTATTTTTCCAAAACCAAAGGCCGCCTGCCGCACCGTCCGCTTCCGAGAATCACGGTCAAAGTCGACGCACCGCGCAGTTTTAAACTAAAAGATGAACTCCGCCGCCAACGCGACCACATCAGCAACGAAGTCTATATGATTATGCGCGAAATGTGCTTTGAAGCTTCTTACAATCCCAATATTTCGCTTTTCGCCCAGCTGATGAAAACTGCCAAAGTCCATTCCAAAAAAGGACTGCTCCGCCGCCCGGCATTTGTCGAAGACATTAACCGCGTTCCAAACTCCTACAAAGACATCATCATCAAATGCTTTGTTCTGGGCAAACATTTCAAGCGAGAAACCGTCCACGGCGAACACGTTGCTCTGCTGTTGCCAAATTCCATTGCCGCGCTGAGCGCGTTTTTCGGCCTTTCGGCCTATGAACGCATTCCGGTAATGCTCAATTTTTCTGTCGGCGCGCAAAATATGGTTTCCATGTGCCAAACCGCGCAGGTAAAACGGGTTATCACCTCAAAACTCTTTATCCGCAACGCCAAAATGGAACCGGTGGTCGAAGCCATCAGTCAGGCCGGATTTGAAATCGAATATCTGGAAGACCTGCGCAATAAAATTGGCCTCTGGGACAAAATCAATGCCTTTTTGCGTTATAAGATAAAAAGAGTTCCGCATAAAGAAGGCGGCAGCAAAAAGGCGGCCATTCTTTTTACCTCGGGTTCCGAAGGCGCCCCGAAAGCTGTGGTTTTAAGCCACGCCAACATCATCTCCAACATCAAACAGATGTCATCTATCGAAACCATCAACATCACCGATACGGTATTCAATGCTCTGCCGATGTTTCACAGCTTCGGCCTTACCGTCGGCACGCTGTTTCCGCTGTTGGAAGGAGCCAAGCTCTTCTTATACCCTTCGCCGCTGCATTATCGCGTAGTGGCGGAAATCGTCTACGAAATCGGCGCCACCGTAATGTTCGGCACCGACACGTTCTTCCGCGGCTACGGCAAAATCGCCCACCCCTTTGACTTTCATAACGTCCGCTTTATGTACGGCGGTGCCGAGGCCGTCAAACCCGACACCCGCAATATGTGGATGGAAAGGCTCGGCATCCGGGTAATGGAAGCCTACGGCTCAACCGAATGTGCCCCGGTAATAACCGCCAACAACCGCATTTTCAACCGCTTTGGATCCATTGGCAAGCTTCTTCCCGCCATAGAACACAAAATCGTGCCAGTTGACGGCATTGCAAACGGCGGAGAACTTTGGGTCAAAGGACCCAATATCATGATGGGTTATATCATGCCGGAAAAACCGGGCGTTTTACAACCGCTGGAAGACGGATGGTATCATACCGGAGACGTCGTCAGCATCGACGATATCGGCTTTGTCTACATCAAAGACCGTATCAAACGTTTTGCCAAAATCGGCGGAGAAATGGTTTCCCTTAATGCAGTTGACAATATGGTTCGCAGAGCCTGCGAAAAATACGGTGAAGAATACAGCTACGGAATTGTATCCATTCCGCACGAAAGCAAAGGCGAACAGATTGTTCTGGCTACCAACAACCGGAACGTCACTCAGGAGCTTTTGCACAACTACATCAAAGCGCACGGTATGTCTGAGCTTTATCTTCCCCGTATCATCCTTTTCAAGGAAAAACTTCCGGTCTTTGCCACCGGCAAAGCCGATAACGTAACTTTGAAAAAAGAAGTGATGGAAGAACTGGCTGCAACCGCTCTGCCTCTGGCCAGCTAAAGCAAAACACACCAATTCATTTTGACGACAGAAGATAGACTAAACTTAAAGCACAGAATACATAATATTTTGTGCTTTCTTGTAACATTTTTGTGAAAATTGCTATTCTGACGGCAATTTATTGTTGTATTTCTTCGCGGCGCGTGGCATAATATATCCAGGCTTTAGTTCTAATTATTTATGAGGTGCATTAT
>CABUUO010000004.1 GCA_902494875.1 uncultured Pseudomonadota bacterium | reverse complement strand
ATAGCCTGTCCGTTTGACGCTTCAAAATTTGCCTGTATCGATTTCAATTAAGGAGAAAAACTATGAACGTTTATTCCAAAATTCCGCTTTATCTGCTCTCCGCCGGCCTTACCTTCGCCGCCGCAGCGCCTGCCTTGGCCGCCTGCGTTTCAAACGACTGTTCCGCTCTCGGATATACCAAATCCGAAAGCGCATGTTCCGGAGACATCATCCGCTGCCCCTTCGACACCTCTAAAGTTTTTTGTAAAGCTCTTGACGACAACTGCCCGTCCGGCTACAGCAAAACAGCCTGTTCTTCTTCACAAGTGCAGATCGGTTCTCAGACAACGGAAGCCGGAAACAAATGCTACAAATGCGAAGACTATTGTTCATATTATTACAGCAGTTACAACAATGACAATGAAAGAAGAAGAACGATGATTCTGACCTCAACCTGCAGCGGCTGGACCAGCTGGATGGGGCGTATGAGCATCAATGAGACCAAACTTCAGGCCTGTCAGAGAGATAATATTGAGCATACCCAAAAAATCAATAACTATAACAACAAATGCCCAAACAGAAAAATCTCCAAAATCTACACGGCAAACTGTACATCCTGCTGCTACAGCACCAACGGCAGACCGGGCTATCTGCAAATCTGCCGGGACAATGATTCTGGTATGGGCATCAGATAACAAAACAAACTTAATGTTTGAACTGGGCGTTATAAAGCGCTTTATAGGCGCCGCCCTCAATCTTGAGCAATTCGCGGTGAGACCCTTGTTCAACCACTTCGCCGTTGTTAATGACAACGATATTGTCAGCATTCTGAACGGTTGAAAGGCGGTGGGCAATGACAAAAACCGTGCGGTCTTTCATCAGGTTTTCAATAGCCTTCTGAACCACAGCTTCAGATTTGTTGTCCAAAGCGGAGGTGGCTTCGTCCAAAATGACAATCGGCGCATTTTTGATAAAAGCGCGGGCGATGGAAAGACGTTGGCGCTGGCCGCCTGACAAAAGGCTGCCGCGTTCGCCGATTTCGGTGTTCAGCCCCCGCTCCGCCTCCAGAATAAAGTCTTCCAGACAGGCCATTTTCACCGCGTTCATAACATCTTCTTCCGAGGCGTCTTCCTTGCCCAGCAGAATGTTGTCGCGAATGGTGCCGGAAAACAAAAAATTATCCTGAAAGACCACAGCGATTTTATCGCGCAGGCTTTCGACCGTCAAATCCCTGATATCTGTTCCGTCAATGCTGACCGCACCGGAAGCAACATCGTAAAAACGAGGGATAAGGTTGACAATCGTACTTTTGCCGCCACCTGAATTGCCGACAAGCGCCACGGTGGTTCCGGCTTTGATGTCCAGATTAATATTTTTCAATACCGGAACGCCCGGATCATATTCAAAGCAGACGTCCTTAAATCTGATGGACTTTTTGACTTTCTCCAGTTTTCTGGCATCCGGTTTGTTGGTGATTTCGGGTTTCAGTTCCAAGATGTCGGTAATGCGCTCAATGGCCAGAAAAGAAAGCTGGACGGCATTAAAGCTTTTGCCGATGTTTTTTATTGGGTTATAAAGCATAATCAGCGCAGTGATAAAAGATACAAAACTGCCGCTGGTGATGGTGCCGTTGACAATCAGATAACTGCCGTAACCGATGACGGCGCCGACGCCGATGGAAACGGTTACATGCATCATAGGTGTCAACCAGGCGGTTTTCTGCACCATTTTTATGCCGAGTTTGAACAGACGGCGCAGAGTTTCATCATATTTTTTATAGATTTTCTGTTGCAGATTGTAAGAGGCGATAGTTTTGCTGCCGGCATAGGTTTCGTTATATTTGGTCAGCACCGCGGCATTTTCCTTAACCGTCGCCTGCACAATGTTTTTAATCAAACGGCGAACATAAGCCAAAGGCAAAAGCGACAGACTCAGCACAATGATGGCAATAATCGAGAGCTGCCAAGAGTTATAAATCAAAACGCCGATCAGAGACACGGAAGAAAAAATGCGCGAGGTGAAAGTGCGGATATTGTCCAGCAGTCCGGTGCAGGAAGTATCGACATCCTGCGAAAAACGCTGAATGATAATGCCGGAATCGTTCTTGTCATAAAAAGCGGGCTCCAGATAAAGCAGTTTGTGATACAGCGCCCGTTTGACATCCTGCGTGATTTTCATCCCGACCCAAGAGTTCATATAGGCGGCGATATAGTTCAACGCCCCCTGAAAAACCGTAAAAGCCACAATGACCAACGGAATAAAAGCCGGAGACTGAGCCGACTTGTCAACCAGCACAATGTCCATATAAGGCTTTAAGGCCAGCGCAATAACAGCGTCCAGCGCACCGATGGGAATACACAGCGCAACGGCAAAAATTGCACGAAACAAATATGGCTGCACATACGGCCACAGCTTTTTATAATGGTCGGCAAAATTCATTTGCTTGGCGTCAACGGTCGCTTTTAAACTAACAGTCATATCTTATCCTTTGGTCGGTTACAACAGGCGCAGGTATTTGAGAATAATGAAAACGGCGCAAAACTCAAGAAAAATCATCAGCCAGAAAATATGGCGGAAACTTTTTTTCTGTGTTTTGTGGCGAAAAATCTTCTGAGCCAGCAGCGCGCCGAGCCAGCCGCCAAGAAACTCCAAGATGTGCAGCGTGTTTTCCGGCACGCGCCATTGATGCCTGACCGCTGCCCGTTTGTCCACATAATAGGCAATAAACGTCGTGATATTGACAGAAACGGCATGAAAAACCAAAAACAGCAAAAAAGTCTTATAGGCAAAGGGCGTCGCCCGAAAATAATGCGTCTCGACAAAATAGGCGGCCAAAATGACCATGGCTGCGTGCAGAATGTAAAAACTGTTTTTTTGCAGCGGACGAATCAGAGCCAGCAGGCCGATTAAGATTGCGGTGAACGTAATAACCATCGTTTAATACCCGTTTATTTGCAAATGTGAATTCATCGTTTTGAAATCCGGCAAAAGCGGTTTAAAGCAACAAAAAAAAGAAGCCTAAATTTCCGCGAGGCCTATTTCGGACCGTTATACTGGCGGCAGTTCATGTATGAAACGTTGCGGCGGTTGAACTCTATCAGAATGCGATTAACAATATAAGGATCATCCTGATAGGTAAACAAACCGTCACAAAGTTCCTGAATCGGCGCCCGCCCGCTCCAGGCATTCAACTGTTCGGGATTTTGAAAGTCCGAGCGCCCGTGAGAACAGGATGTCACAAGCATCAGGGTAAAAAATAAAAGTTTTTTCAAAGCCTTTTCTCCTAAAACTTGGAATTTGCCCTTAAAATAACCCAGATTAAAACAAAATGCAAATGTCTTTGAACACATATCCGCCCGGAAAAAGTGAATAAGTAAAAAAATGTAAGTGAGAATTCTGAAAATTGAATTATAGTGAATGGCATGACGAATAATTAACGGGAATCTGACAATGAAAAAAACTCTTATCCAATGTGGAATGATTATGCTGCTGGCCGGATGCCAAAACGTTTTTGAAAGCAAAACGGTCGAAGTGCCGATTGACCCCGACGAGATGCTGATTGTCAATGAAGAAGATTTTTCCGACTATGACGTTACGCCCGAAGTTTACGCCATTGCGGCAACACGGGCAACCAATAAAATGCTTGACGAAACCGAATCTTTGTATATGCGGAAAGAACAAAAACCCAAGCTTTACATTGCGCCGATAAAAAAGATGAAAGAAAAACTTCCCGACGGCTTTTATTTTGCGCGCAAAACAACCGAAGACATTATTGAAGGTTCCAGAAACTATATCGTGGTTGAAAATCTGGAAGACGCCGATTACAAACTGGAAGTCGAGGTTGACGCCGTACCCAACCCCGAGATGCGCTCGCCGGTAATTGACTATACGCTGAAGCTGGTAGACCTCAGCGAGAATGAGGCGCAAACCGGCGCCGAGAGCGAAGAAAAGAAAAACGCCGGCACAGACAGCCAGAAGCCGAACGAAGACGAAAACAAAATTGATGAAGCCGGCAAAACCAAAGACGGTGAGCAATCCGGCGACGACCCCAAAGAAGAAAACGAAGACAAAGCCAAGAAGATTGTAGGTTCCTGGACTTCAACCATGAAACAACTGCAAAACGACGACAAGAGCTGGTGGTAGATGAAGCTTTCCGTTTGGACAATTCCGGGTTTTGCTTTGGCGCTGACCGTAAACGCCGCGGCCGCGGAGGATATCAGCGGCGGAATGGCTTTGGACGCGACATCTCTGGATGACAATGTAATTTCAGTTTATTCCGAGGCCTGTGAAAAAATCAAACAGGATGAGCCAAAATCGTCCGTCAGAATGAGAGCGACAGACAAAGCCTCTTTCAACGCCGTCAGCCGGACAACTGAAGTCAGCGAACTGTCAGAGGAATTTGACCGGCATAATTTTAACGTTCTGGTTTACAACATCGTTGACAATTATGTCGAAGATTTGGCCGTACGCACAACCAGGCAAGACAGTGAAAATATCTGTGTGGAAGTGACCGGTTATGTCAAAAAGGAAAATGTCGCTCAAGCGGCTGAAAATATGCGCCAGGCTAAACAGGAACCGCAGACGGAGCAAAGCGGCGAGCTGACGGAACAAGACTTGACGGATAATGTATCCGGACAAGAGTCCGCTTCAGAACAGCCCGAAACGAAAATATCTCCGACCGAAGAGCCGCGCAATCTGCTGCCCGAAACGGCTGCCGGACAGTCTGACGAAAAAAAAGAAACCGCAGAAAACAAGGAAAAACTACTCTATATTGCCCCGGTCGAGTTTTATAACAACACGACTTCGGAAAGCCATACGCAAAGCATCCGCGAACTGTTTGCAAACAATCCCGATTTTTATATCACAGACAAAGAAGATCTGGCGGACTATGTCATACGCTCAAAAGTTCTGCGCGCCAAAGTAGACCCGATAAACAGCAATACCAACCGTTTGCAGATGGTGTTGGCCATGGGTGTAAAAATCAAAGACAGCGGAACGACCTCGGTTGAGCATCAAAACCGTTTCATTCTTTTTTCCAGCGAGGAAGACGAACAGAAAGTGGCGGCCGACTTGATGAAAAAACTGTTTAAAAAAGCGGCAGAACCGGTCTTAAGCAAAATTGAAAACGATATCCGCAAAAAATCAGACAACGGCTCTTTGATTACGCCTAATAAATAATCAGTCAATACCGATGACCGGATGACTGCTGACCGGCAACAGTTTCCAGTTATAACTTGAAAGTTTTTCAATGTTAGCCGAACGGTAGTATTCGTTCAGCTTCTCATTCAGAGAGCTTTCCAACTGACGAAGAACGGCACCATCCCCGCCGACATATATTTCGGAAACAATTTCGCTCATAACGCCGCCGGTAACGTCATAATCATAAACGCAGATGCTTTCCTTGACATTTTCCATAATGATGCGCTGAACATTTTTAAAATGGTCGGCATAATTATAATTTTTATAACGGGTGAGAATCTGCATATAATCGTTGTCATCTTCCGGCGCATTGGGGTGCGTAATCAGCCGTTCAAGCAGATAGACGTTGCCGGTCATGGTGCAAAGCTTGAGAAGCAGCGGATAATAGTAGTCGATGGAGGCCGTCAGGGTTTCAAATTTCGGTTTCAGCAGAACCGAAGCCATCTCCAGCAGACCAAGGTTGAGCAGAGCATTGATGTATATGTATTCTTCGATATCCTCCAGCTCACCGCCCACTTCCCACAATTTATACGCCAACGCCTTGGCTTTGGGATGATTGCCCAACATAATCTGAGACTGCATAAACGTAATCATGGCCAGCGTGTCTTCCGGATCTGCGGACAATTCGGTATAAATTGAGCGCTCAATGCCGGAAATGATATCCGTACGGTTAAACGGCGTGTTCATCAACTGGGAATATAAAAACAAAACCTGATCGTCTTCGTCATATTCTTCGTCAAGAGTATCTGCAGACGCGGAAACTCCGGCAACGCCCTGCGGATTTTTTAACAAGTCGGCACTGGAAATCTGCATTTTCTTATCATTATTCTCAACCATAAACTTTCAACCTTTTTATTTTTTTTCCAGCATAAACGTCACCGGTCCGTCATTTATTAAAGAGACCTGCATATCGGCCTGAAAAACGCCGGTTTTTACTATAATACCATAAGAACGCAGACAGTCTACAAAATATTCATACAAAGGTCTGGCCGTTTCAGGGCGGGCGGCAGTTTCAAAACCGGGGCGGTTACCGCGCGAAGTGTCTCCGGCCAGCGTAAACTGAGAAACCGCCAGCAGTTCTCCTTTGATATCTAATACCGATAAGTTCATTTTCTGCCGTTCATCTTCAAAAATCCGCAGATTGACGACTTTTTTAGCCAGTTCTTCCGCCTGCTTTTCGGCATCGCCCCTTTCAACGCCAAGCAAAACCAGCATACCGGTGCCAATTTCGGAAAAAAGACGGCCGTCAATTTCCACGGATGATTTTTTTACTCTCTGCACCAACGCTTTCATACAATATACATTCCTGTTTTTCAATTATCGGCTCTTATTATATTGTAATTAGGTTTAAGATAGATTAAAATTCGAAATTATTAAAAAAAATTCAATATTTTCTAAGGATAAAAAATGCTCAAAAAATATATTGCCTTGCTGTTAATCTGGAATCTGGCCGGATGTTCTTCTTTTGGGCGCGGCGTAGCCGAAGCCATTTTGGACAAAGACACGGAGGTTGATACCAGACAATGCGAAATCCGGGGCGGCAAATTTGCCGGTATCGAATCATATTTTTCCAAAGGCGAAGCCGTTAAAGTGCTGATGATTCACGGCGTCGGTACGCATCATCCGGGATATTCGGCAAGAATCCGCGACAATTTGAGCAAAGCCCTCAATCTGACGGTTTTATCGCGTTCGCCTAAAGATATTATCCTCGTCAACCCCGACGATCCCGATACCGTCATCGGCAATTTGCGCGTCACCCGTATGAGAGACGAAGCGCGCAAGCATGACCTTTTGTTTTATGAGCTTACCTGGTCCGACATAACAACCCCGCACAAGAGTTTTCTCTCTTATGACATGACTAAGGAATATGCTTACAAAAGAGCCGCATTCAATAACACCGTCAAAGGTTTTCTGAACGACACGGGGCCGGATCCGATGATTTATCTGACTGATAAAAACAATCTGATCTTGAACGCGACCAAACAGTCAACCTGCTGGATGCTCGGAAAATCATGGGAACAGCTCAAAGACAAGCAAAAACAGGTCTGCCGGGTTTCTTCCTATAAGCAGATACAGAACCTGAATCATGAAAACATCATCTTCATTACGCACAGTCTGGGCAGCCGAATCCTGATTGACACGATTATCAGCATCGCCGACGACGTCAGCCGTGACGACATCAAACATCACCGGGAAGCGCAATTGATTATCAATGAACTCAAAAACAAAGAATTTACGGCGTTTATGCTGGCCAACCAATTGCCCATTCTGCAAATCGGCCGGCCGAAACCGAAGATTAACCACAAAATCGCCGAATATTGCAGAAAAGACGGTCGGCATTACAACGACAGGATTTTTAAAAACCTGAACATCGTCGCTTTCTCAGATCCCAATGACATTCTGAGTTATAACATTCCGCAGGACTTTGTCGACGAATACATAGATTCCAGAATTTGCCCGATGGTTACCAACGTGAACATCAACATCGCTACCGAAATATCGGCTTTCGGCGTCGGCGTGGTCAACCCGATTTCCGCACATACCGGATATGACAACGACACCAGGGTGATAGATATTATCTCCAAAGGCACGGACGATATTAAAAATGACAAGATATTGTCCGAACGCTGTCGTTTTTATGAACTGGAAGACTGAGAGAGGCTGAATTTATGAACGCAGAAGACCAAACGACCGAAAGGCAGTGTTTTTTTCTGGACGGCAAGGGCGGAATTTTTTCAGGCGATAACAAGCTTACGCCTGAAAACCAAATGCCGCCGGTATGGGAAAATCTGGACTATCGCAATCCAGAAACCTATAAGATTCTGGTGGAAGACTATGCCATTGATCCGGCCGTGGCCGACGCTCTCTGCGACGAGGATACAAGGCCGCGTTTTTTTGTTCATGACAATGGAATGCTGGTCATTCTGCGGGCCATCAACCTCAATCCGGGCAGTGACCCCGACGATATGATTTCGCTCCGAATCTGGATTGACGAAAACAAGATGATTTCGCTTGAACACCGCCGGCTCAAAGCGCTGGCAAAGCTGGCAGACAGTCTGGAACACGGCAAAGGCCCCAAAAACCTCATGCAATGTTTTCTCCTGCTCAGCCGTTATGTAATGGATGCCATCAACGATACGGTCGATGAAATTACCGATAAAACCGACGAGTTGGAAGAAAAGGTGATCGATGTCAAAGAAATCAATGACTTTGACATCGGCGGACAAATGACCGACCTGCGCCGCGAAACCATTTCGCTGCGACGCTATCTGGCTCCTATGAAAGATTTGTTTCAGAATATGCAAAACGAAAAACATCCGCTGATTACGCTGCGCGGAAAATCGGCCATGAGAGAATTGTCCAACGACGTGGCCAAGGCTCTGGAAGACTTGGAATACTGCCGGGAGCATATTACGCTTTATCATGAAGAATTGCAGGGAAAAATGAGTATCAGCATGAATCGGATTATGTATATCATATCCATTTTTACCGCAGTATTTCTGCCGCTCGGCCTTTTGACTGGCCTGCTCGGCATCAATGTAGCCGGAATTCCTTATGCCGACAACGAATTTGCATTTGCCGCAGTCTGCATTATTCTAATCATCATCGCGGCCGCACTGCTCGCCATTATGAAAAAACTGCGCTGGATGTAATTTTATTCATAAAACATATAAGAAAAGAACACGGCGGCGGCTATACCCGCCAAATCTGCCAGCAAAGCGCAAGGCAGCGCGGCACCGACCCGGGTAATTTTTACCGCACCGAAATAAACCGCCAGCACATAAAAAGTGGTTTCGGTCGAACCTTGCACCACGGCCGAAACGAAGGCCGGAAAACTGTCGGCACCGTAAGTCTGCATGGTTTCAATCATCATTGCCCGGGCACCGCTGCCGGACAGAGGCTTGAGCAAAGCCGTCGGCAGAGCAGCGACAAAACCGGTATCAACGCCGAGCCAGGCAAAAAACTTTTCAAAACCCAGAACCAACAAATCCAACGCGCCGGAAGCCCTGAACACGGCAATGGCCACCAGCATGGCCACCAGATAGGGAATGATGCGGATTGCAATTTCAAACCCTTCTTTGGCACCGCCGATGAACGTTTCATAGACGTTCAGCTTTTTTATAAGCCCCGAAAGAATAAAAACCGTAATGACGGAAAACAGCAGAAAATTTCCGCAGTCTCCGGAAACGCGGAGCCGCTCGTTCTCCGGCAGAGATAAAAAATAGCCGGCGACAGCGGCAATAAACGCGGCAAACCCCAGCAGATAGGCCATAACGACGCGGTTGAAAATGTTGAGCCGCTGCACAACCGCTACGGCAAAAAAACCAACCAGCGTCGAAACGGAGGTTGCAAACAAAATCGGCATAAAAACCGCGGCGGGATTTTGCGAACCCAGTTCGGCACGATACATCAGAATCGTAATCGGAATCAGAGTCACGGCCGAAGAGTTAATGACCATAAACAAAATCTGCGCATCGGAAGCCCGGTCTTTGCGGGGATTGAGTTCCTGAAGCTGTTCCATGGCTTTCAACCCCATCGGCGTGGCGGCATTGTCCAACCCCAAAACATTGGCAGCTATATTCATAATCATCGAACCCATGGCCGGCGAATCTTCCGGCACGCCGGGCATAATCCGGCGGAACAGCGGGCGCAGCGCCTTGGCAAGCAGTGCCGTCAGCCCCGAACGTTCGGCTATTTTCAGCAGTCCGAGCCACAAACACAATATTCCGGTCAGATTAATACAAATGCTGAAAGCGGTTTTGGCCGAAGCAAAGGTTGATGAAACCAACTGCGTCCAAACTTCCCCCTGCCCCAAAATCAGGCTCTGATAAGCGGCTAAAACGAACGCAATTAAAAAAAACGAAACCCAGATTATGTTCAGCATCGGCATCTCCTTGGTTTTCAAAGTTAAAACAAAATGATGAAGATATTTTTAATAAATATTAATGAATCCGTTTTAGCCTTGAAACAAACAACGAATCAGGAGATTGCAGATATGGAAAACATCAAAGAATATTTAGGCTGGATTATCGGCGGACTTGTCATCGTATGGTTTTATTTTACCTATGTCGGCCTTATCAAAAAGAAGAACCGGCTGAAAGAATCTTCTTCCGGCATTGACGTGCAACTCAAAAAACGCTATGACCTCATTCCCAATTTGCTGACCATGGCAGCCAAATATATGGAGCACGAAAAGTCTCTGATGGAGGAGATTACCAAACTGCGTTCCGAGGCAATGGCAATCAACTTTCAGGCTGAACCGTCGAAAAAAATCGAGCTTGAAAACATGCTGTCGCAGAGAATGAACGACTTTAAACTGCAGGCGGAAAATTATCCGGACATGAAATCCAACCAGACCATGCTGAATGCCATGGAAAGCATGAACGAGGTTGAAGAGCACATTGCCGCGGCCAGACGTTTTTACAACTCTAATGTTACCGAGCTTAAGAACGCGGTTGAAATATTTCCGAGTTCTCTGGTGGCCAAAATTGTCGGCGTAAAAGACGAAATGCCGTTTTTTGAAGCGGAAGAAGCCGCAAAAAAAGCTGTTGACGCCAGCGGATTTTTTAAATAAATGCCCGAAGAAAAAAGCATAAACGAATTGCGAAACGGTTTTGAAACCTTTTATCAAACCGTTTTAAAACCAAGTTTTTCGGGACTGGAAGCAACCCGGAAAAAATATCTGCGCCTGTTTTACTGCGGATTGTTTCTGACCTGTGTCGCCGTGCCGCTGATTATGCTGCGGATGCTGTCATTTTATACCGGAAGCGATACTTCGGACTTTCCGGCTGCAACGCTTCTGTTCGGCATTATGGTTTTGGTTACGCTGACGGCAACGCCGATTAAGCTGTATAAGAAAAAAGCCAAGAATCAGGTCATGCCCGAATTTATAAAATATTTCGGACAATTTGACTATCGTTATCAGGCCTGTATCAGCGAAGATATTTTAACCCGGTCGCTGCTGTTTGGGGAATATAACGCCCGCGAAGGAGACGATTTTTTCATCGGCCGCTACAAAGATACGGAAATGGTCATTTCCGAAGAGGAACTGAGCCTGCACAAAGTTTCCGCCGATGGCAAACGACGTTATAAAAAAGTGATTTTCGACGGTATTGTCATTCTGCTTTCTATGAACAAAAACTTCTCAGGACAAACGATTGTGCTCAAAGACCGCGGCCTGTTCAACGCTTTCAACAAAACCGGCGGTCTGCAAAAAATCGCGCTGGAAGACAGCCGTTTTGAAAAAGAGTTTGAAGTTTACGGTTCCGACCAGCTGGAGGCCCGCTATCTGCTGACAACGGCTTTTATGGAGAGAATGCTTAAAGTCCGCGACGCTTATCACGCCGGCAAAATCCAGTTCAGTTTTTTTGACAACCGGCTTCTGATTGCGGTTGATGTCAGACAGGATATGTTTGAAACCACGTCGCTGTTCAGGAGCTGTACCGACCGCAACATGATTGACCGGGCATTTGAACAGTTTGCCTCGGTGATGGAGATTATAGACATTCTGAAACTTGACAAACGTCTGGGAATGTAGCGTTATTCTTCCAAATTGAGAAAGCCGCCGGCCTGCATATTGTAAAAACCGTAATAAGCGCCTTTTTTGCGCAACAGCGCCTGATGCGTTTCCTGCTCAACGATGCAGCCCTTATCCATAACGACAATTTCATCCATCTCTTTCAGCGTCGACAAGCGGTGCGCGATGGCAATTACGGTTTTTCCCTGCATCAGTTCCTTAAGCGAATCCTGAATATATTTCTCGCTTTCGCTGTCCAAGGCCGAAGTTGCCTCGTCCAAAACTAATATCGGCGCGTTTTTCAAAACGGCGCGGGCAATGGCTATGCGTTGCCGCTCGCCGCCGGAAAGCATTACACCGCGCTCGCCGACCTTGCTGTCATATCCTTTCGGAAGCTTTTGAATAAATTCGTGGCAATAGGCCTTGCGGGCTGCAGCCATTACCTCTTCGTCGGAAGCGCGCAAGTTGCCATAGCGGATGTTTTCCATAATGGTGCGATTAAACAAGCTCGGATCCTGAGGAATGAGAGCAATACTGCGCCGCAGCGAATCCTGCGTAACCAGGGAAATATCCGCGCCGCCAATCGTTATTCGGCCCTTTTGCAGGTCATAATATCGCGACAACAGCTTTACCAGCGTGGATTTTCCGGAACCCGAACGACCGACCAGCCCGATTTTTTTACCGGATTTAATCTTCAGGCAGAAATTGTCAAACAACGGTTCCGAACCTTTGTAATGATAAGTTATGCGGTCAAAAACAATTTCGGTATCGTTTACAAGCAGCGGCTTGGCACCTTTGACATCGGTTACCTCGCAGGGTTTTGAAAGCAGCGCCAGCCCGTCTTTAATGCCGCCGTAGTTTTTGAAAAACTGCAGAAAATTCATCGAAATGTTGTTATAGATATTGCTCAGGGTCAAAATAAGCGTCTGAATCAGAACATACTGCGCTATTGTTACCTTGCCCTCATACCAGTACCACAGGGGCAGAGCGAAAAAGACGGCCTGCAAAGCCGATCGCAGCAGCCCCTGGCCGATGAACAGCACGCCGAACTGTCTGGTTTCCACCCGGTCGGCATAGGCGGCTTTTTTCATGGCGCGAAAATAGTTTTTTCTCTCAAAACGATAATTGCTGAAGTTTTTTACCAGCGAGGCGTTGGTTATGCTGTCAACCAGCACGCCGTTGGAAGCAGACATGGCATTAGCGCGTTTTTCGGTATAAGGCGATAAACGCAGACTCAATTTCCATAAAATCAAAATTAAAATAATATTCAGAACCAGCATAATCAGAGCCAGCTCCATATTGATGTCGGCAATGAACAGAAAGGTCGTACTCAGCGCAATCAACGGCGAAACGGCTCCCCAGATAATCTGATAATAAATGCCGTAGCTGTTGTCGATAATCGTTTTGATTTTTCCCGAAATATTGCCGGCCATCTCTTCGGCAAAAAAAGCGGTGGAATGATTATGCGCATAAGAAAACAAATCTTTAGCTATGCGGCTCATATAAACCGGCAGGAAAACCGATTCTATCAGAATCATAACATTGAGCAGCAAACCTTTGGCAAAAAAGAACACGGCGGCCAGAGAGGCATATATCAGAGCTTGATTCAGAATTGACAAACGGTCTCCGCCGCTTCCCAAAATACTGATAATCTCCGAACCGAAATACAATGCAACGCGCGTGGCCACTTCTCCCAGAGATATGACCAAAAGCACACTGAAAAACAAAAATTTGAGTTTGGAAAGATATTTCCACAAAAACCTGAAAACGCCGGTCTGCATATTTGAATCCGCCTTTTTTAACATCGTGCCGACATTATCCGATAAATTTTCAGAAAGGTCTACATTTATCGGAAAGAATACCGAAATATATTACAGTCAGTTTATTTGGTGCCGGCAAGCAAGCCCCGAGCGGCGGTTCCGATTTTAAATCCGGCCTCGCCGAGAGCCGTTTTCCAGTCCGGCGCGGAGGTTTCCGGCACGACCAGACTGCCGCCCGGCAGCAATATACGGTAAGCAAGTTCGCATATTTTGGACGGACTGCCGCAATTACAGTTTTCATCAACAATAATCATGTTAACCATTTTGCCGATAGTGGCCAACTGATCGGCCGCCATTGAATACGGCTCGATATTGGCCGCCGTCTTTTCCATGGCGTTTTTGCCGAGCGTGTCTATGGAGATAAGCTTACGAACCTGCGACGCCAAAACGGCAGCCGAAGGAGCAGAGCCGTTGCTCAAATTCATAACGACCGAAGCCGAACCGACGCCGTATTTTTCCAAAAGCATCCGGTAAACTTCCGGAGAATAAACGTTTTTGCCGAGAGCGGCCGCTGTTTTTTCATTCATGTCAAATCTCCTGTTTAAGGACGGGAAGCATCCCGTTTGGCATTTTCTTTCTTGCGCTTCTTTAATTCCGTCAGTTTGTCGCTGACGATTGAGGTGTCACGGCCGGTTTTGGCCAAACGGTCATACATCCGCTCAATTTCTTTTTCCAGATAGGCCTGCTCAATTTCATTGGCCAGATCACTGCGTTCTTCGGCCGTGCCTTTCCAGCTGGTGTCTTCCATGCGGGCGATAATATCTTCAACGTGAACCGAACTGTCTACCTTTTTTTTGATAAAATACGGCAGTTCGTAAATCAGCTGGCGCGTGGAAGCATAAACCTCCGCAGTAGTCTTGCCTTTTTTGTAACGCAGCTTCAGCAATCGGAATACAATGCTCAGTTCGTTGCTGTCATCGACAATGATAAAGGGAACCGGATCGGCAAAGCCTTTGGCTGAAATTTCTTTCAAAAACTCCACAATATGGTGAAAATAGCCGTCGACATTATAAAGAATAAACGGTTTTATCGGCAGAAGACCGTCCTGCATGGCTACACAGTCATAAGCCAGCTCATCCAGAGTTCCGACGCCGCCGGGCGCAAACACCACGAAATCGGCGTTAAGAAGCTTTTGTTTGCGCTCTTCCAGACTTTGGGCGACAATAATGTCTTCAATTTGTCCCAGAATTTCATCCGTCTGATAAAGGCTGTAATATTCTTTGGTGGTAATTCCCTGAATCGGCGTTGTTTTGCATTTTTTCTTATTCCAACCGTCCAAAACGCCGCGCGCTACCGCGCCCATAATGCCCGAGCTTGACAAGCCGAAATCCAATTTAAAATCCATTTTGGCGATCTGGCGTCCAAGGTTATAGGCCTCTTCGACGAAAACGGCGTCATTGCCGGAGCGCGAACCGCCGGCAACAAAGACGCGCAAACCTTCTTGAGCATTTTCTTCGACGAAAGTTCCGACGACTTCCCGGACACTCTGATTGTCACAATTTTCCATATCCACCTCAACCAAGATTTACAACTCTTCTATATCGCCGCGTGCCTGATCGGCATAAAATTCTTCGGCAAATTCATTCAGTCGCCCGTCGCGGATGGAATCGCGCAACCCCTGCATCAGGCGCTGATAATAACGGATGTTATGCCAGGTCAGAAGCATAACCGCCAAGACTTCATTGCACTTTTGCAGGTGATGAATATAAGCGCGGCTGTAATTGCGGCACAAAGGACAGTCGCAACCTTCTTCCAACGGTCTGGGGTCCTCGCGGTGGCGGGCATTGCGAATGTTAACGGTTCCAAAACGGGTAAAAGCCTGCGACGTGCGCCCCGAACGGGTCGGCATAACGCAGTCAAACATATCGACCCCGCGCAAAACGGCGCCGACGATATCGTCGGGACGACCGACGCCCATCAGGTAACGCGGTTTGTCATCGGGCAGCATTCCCGGCGCATAGTCCAAAACCTTAAACATGGTTTCCTGCCCTTCGCCGACGGCCAGACCGCCGATGGCATAACCGTCAAAACCGATTTCTTTGAGTTTTTCGGCCGAGTAGCCGCGCAGATCTTCATAATCGCCGCCCTGCTGAATGCCAAAAATGCCGTAACCGTCGCGGTCAATAAAGGCATCGCGGCTGCGGCGAGCCCAGCGCATGGACATTTCAACCGATTTTTTAACCACATTGTGCGGTGCGGGAAGCTTTACGCATTCATCCATGCACATGGTAATGTTTGAATCCAGTTTGTGCTGGATTTTAATGGATTCCTCCGGGCTGAGGAAAAACTTTTTGCCGTCGACATGGGAACTGAAGGCCACGCCTTCTTCGGTAAGTTTGCGCAAGCCGGACAGGCTCATGACCTGAAAACCTCCAGAATCGGTCAAAATCGGCTTGTCCCAATTCATAAATTTGTGCAAACCGCCCATTTTTTCCACCAGATCGGCGCCGGGTCTCAACATAAGATGATAGGTGTTTCCAAGCAAAATTTCAGCACCCGTCGCGGCAACGGATTCCGGCATCATGGCTTTGACCGTACCGCAGGTTCCCACCGGCATAAAGGCCGGTGTGTTGACTACGCCGTGTTTGGTATAAAGTTTTCCGAGGCGGGATTTTCCCTGACGTTTTAAAATTTCAAATTTCAGCGACATCTTTCTCTTTCTTTGTTATCCGACAGTTTTGATAATCGCTCTATCATGCCCCGAAATATCCGTTTTAGCAAGAGGGATAATCAATAAACCGGCATTTGGGACCTTTATTCGTCAATATCGCCGCCGGTATTTTTATCCAGCGCATAACCAGTGGCTCTGACGGTACGGATATAATCCGGCCCGAACTGGTTGAGAGACTTGCGCAGACGGCGGATATGCACATCAACGGTGCGGGATTCGACATAAATGTTGTCGCCCCAGACATTTTTGAGCAGATATTCGCGGGAGAAAACCTTGCCCGGCGTTTCCATAAGCATCCGCAGAAGACGAAATTCCGTCGGTCCGAGATGGATATAATTTTCTCCGCGATAAACCTTTTTGCCCACTAAATCCATATGGATGTCTTCAAATGCCAGTTCTCCTTCGTCAACCGGTTCCGGCGCCCGGCGCAACTGGGTTTTGACCCGAGCCATCAACTCCGGAATGGAAAAGGGTTTGGTGACATAGTCGTCGGCACCGGCAGACAACCCCTTGATTTTGTCTTCTTCTTCCCCTTTGGCCGTCAGCATAATTACGGGAATGTTTTTGATATCGGGTTTGCTGCGCACCAGCTTGCAGATTTCAACGCCGGAAATTTCAGGCAACATCCAGTCCAGAATAACGACCGAAGGCTTGTTCTTTTCAATCTCGCCCAGAGCCTTATTACCTCGCGGCTCCCAAGCGACGTCATATCCTTCTTTTTCCAGATTGTACTTGAGGAGAAGCGCCAGCGCCTCTTCGTCTTCAACCAGCATTACCAAATGTTTCATCTGTAAAACTCTCCCACCTCTTAAGGACAATAATACAAAATGCTAAGGCATTTGTCTTAAAATTACCTTAAGGCATTGATATTTTTCTGATAATCTCCGCCGGCAAAAACCGAGGTTCCGGCCACCAGAATGTCAGCGCCAGCGGCAATACACTCGGAAGCTGTCATCGGATTGATGCCGCCGTCAACTTCAATTTCAATCTTTCGCTCACCGATCATATCCCTGACGCGGGCGATTTTTTCCAACTGGTTTTCAATGAAACTCTGACCGCCGAACCCCGGATTGACCGACATCACCAAAATCTGATCTACCTTATCCAAAACATAAGGCAAAACATTCTCCGGTGTGGAGGGATTAAGCGAAACTCCGGCTTTGATACCGCAGCGGCGTATGGAATCAAGCGTTTTATCCAAATGACGGCAGGCTTCAAAATGAACCGTAATTATATCTGCACCGCTGGAAGCGAACCAGGGAACCATTTCATCGGGATTATTCACCATCAGGTGAACATCCAGCGGAAGATACGTATAGGGCCGCAGAGCTTTTACCAGAGCCGGACCAAAAGTCAGATTGGGAACGAAATTGCCGTCCATAACGTCAATATGAATCATATCGGCACCGGCTTTTTCAAGCGCCTCAATTTCGGCGCCGAGACGCGCAAAATCGGCCGAAAGAATACTCGGGGCTATTTTGACCATGGCTTAACTCCTTACTTCAGTCTTTTCGGTTATCATAAAACACTCCGCTTTTAAAAGCCAGAAAATTATATCAAACATCCTTGATTTATAACTTTTGATGATTACCTCTTCTTGTGATCAGACATACAAACAAAATTTTCTAACGGAGAAACAAAATGGGACAAACGGCTCAAAAAATCATCAAAGAAAACAAAGATGAAATTCTAAAACTTTTAAATATCGCCTTTGCCGAAGAATGGCTGGCCTATTATCAATACTGGGTCGGCGCGCAGGTAGCCAAGGGGCCGATGCGCAAGACAATTGCCGACGAATTTCTGGAACATGCCAAAGAAGAACATGACCACGCGCAACTGCTTTGCGACCGCATCATTCAACTTGGCGGCGTTCCTCTGCTTGACCCCGACGAGTGGAAAAAACACGCGCTGTGCCAATATGACGCGCCGACGGACGAATATATAATGAAACTTTTGGAGCAAAATCTCAAAGCCGAACGCTGCGCCATTTCACGCTATCAGCAGATCTGCGAACTGTGCATGAGCGGCAAGGACATTGACACGTTCCACATCTCCAGACACATTTTGGAAGAAGAACTGGAACACGAACAGGAAATCGAAGATTATATTGCCGACATTGAATCTGCCATGGAACATATAAAAAAGTAAGACGGCAAACAAGACAACAGCCGACGGAAGACACATCTTCGGCCGGCTGTTTTGTTTTATAATTCGGGAAGCGCAACAGACGGGCTGAGCCTTTCGTCCATCGGTGCCGGTTTCGGCAGAGGATCCGGTTCAAATATCTTGGTCGCCATTGACGACGGCGGTGCGGAAACCGTATCTATCATTTGGATGTCTATCTCAGAGAAGTTTTCGTTCGAATAATCTGAAACACAGCCGTTTACCGCCAAAAAGATACCCCCAAAAAACAAAAAAACTAAAAAAGAATTTCTCAAATTTTCCATACGCTTATTTAATTTAAATGTTTGTAATGCGTCCCTTTTAAGGATTAAAACATAATGCTTAAAGGACAAATAATAAATTCACAAGGGCGGATTTTTAATCCTTTTTGCCAAAAAATGCAATAAAAAAAACCGTAATTCTTCACGAATACGGCTTTTCTGATTGTTTTTTCGGCATTTTAATTTTCAAATCTGACAGTCAAAACGCTGCCGTTTGAAAACACATATTCTTTATTCCGCGGATACAGCTCCCAATTCTGCATTTTTTGGCAGGAAAGATAATAAAGTACCCCTTGCTCCGTTTTGAAAACAACGCTTGTTCCATGCTCCGGGGTGTCTTTCCACTCCACACTCTCGACTTTGTCCCCGGGAGCCAGCTTGTAAATGGCAATTATGTCACCGGCCGGTTCTTCCTCAAAAGAATAATCGTCGGCAAGCGGCAATACTGACGGCTGTCCGGCATCCTTAAAATCCGTCTTTTTTTCAAGTTCCGGGAAATCGGAAGGAACGTCATCCGCATTTTGGTTGAAGCACTTCATTACCACCGCCATTACTACCGCGGCAATAACGATAAGAAAAAAATCTTTTCTTTTCATTTGGTTATATTTTTAGTTACAATAATCTGGAATCTGTTTTTTTATAACATAAGCCAAGAACAATGTCTAGACAAAACTTTCCGAAACCCATATAAAGAAAACCCTTTAAAAGAATGTTCTTTTAAAGGGTTTTCAATTAAATGAATTCATGGACTGACAAAGTTTACACCGACCTTTTTCCCGGCATATTTATATTCCAAACGCTGTTCATCCCATTCAGAACTCCGATTTCCCGGAAAATGCAGAAAAATACTGTAACGCGTGTCATCCGGCCGACGAACAACAAATCCGACAGTTGAATTTGCAATCCTTTCGCCGCCCAAAACCGACATAACGACATGCTCATCCTTTTTCAGGGCAATTCGGACATTTTGCAAAGTTTCAAATTCTTCGGAAGAAATGAAGCGCTCATATAAAAAACCTTCTTTAAAATCAAGTTTTCCCTTTTGGAGCGAATCGCAAAATGCGGTTTCCTGCGGCGTTTTTTGCGGCAGAGGCATATTTTTGAACCAAACCGACACAACGACAACAGCCGCGGCAAGCAAACAAATTACCTTACCTGATTTCATAACCTTTACTTTTTGGGAATTTTTTTCATCAGGTAAATTGCAAACCGATGACCGCTGATTTTGAATTTATCCAGCACCATCGGTCCCGGATCACAGCCTTCATCAAGCTTCAGCCAATAGATTTCGACGTGGCGGCGGAAAGGATCCGGCTTTTCAAAAACCTCTTCCAGACGCACTTTCCACATTCCCTTTTCAGGATCAAACGCACTGGTGTATTTGACGTCATAAACAAAGCGGAATTCGCAGACAATGTCTTCATCCAGAGAAACGACTTCACATTCCTCTTCAACATCCTCCACCGGTTCGATTTGAGTTTGAGCCTGAGCGTTGATGCCGACACATAAAAATGCGGCAAACAAAAAGAATAAAAATTTTTTCATACAATTTGAATTTTAAATTAAACATAAAAAATATCAATAATCTTATTTTGTTTTATCTTTAGCACCGCTTATTTCAATTGGCAATAAAAAAGACCCCTCTTTGCAGAAGGGCCTTAATATCTGTAACCAACGGACTAAATTTCGCCCGCAGCATAACGTTTTGCCATTTCGGACATCGGAACGGCTTTGATCTTGTCGGCATGACCGGCAGCACCGAAAGCGATATAGCGCGCTTCGCAGACTTTCTGCATTTCTTCAATTGCAGGTTTGAGATATTTGCGCGGATCAAATTCTTTCGGATTTTCGGCAAAAATCTTGCGAATGGCTCCGGTGATGGCCATGCGGCAATCTGTGTCAACATTGACTTTGCGAACGCCGGACTTAATGCCGCGGACGATTTCTTCCACAGGAACGCCGTAGGTCTGCGGAATGGCACCGCCGTAAGCGTTAATCAAATCCTGCAGTTCCTGAGGAACGGAGGACGAACCGTGCATAACCATATGGGTATTCGGCAGTTTTTTATGAATTTTCTCAATAACGTCAATTGCCAGGATTTCACCATCGGGCTTGCGGGTAAACTTGTAAGCGCCATGGGAAGTTCCGACTGCAACGGCCAAAGCGTCAAGTTTGGTTTCGGCAACGAAACGGGCGGCTTCGTCAGGATCGGTAACCAGACGTTTTTTATCAATCACGCCTTCCGCACCGTGACCGTCTTCCTTGTCACCCTTGCCGGTTTCCAGCGAACCGATTACACCAAGCTCACCTTCGACAGAGGCGCCGACCGCATGAGCACGGGCAACGACTTCTTTAGTGACATGAACATTATATTCAAAAGAAGAAGGAGTTTTTCCGTCAGCTTCAAGAGAACCGTCCATCATAACCGAAGAATAGCCGTTGACAATTGCAGACTGGCAGATGTCAATTGAAGAACCATGATCCTGATGGATACAGATCGGCAATTCTGGAAACATTTCGATACCGGCTTGAACCATATGGCGAATCATCGGATCTCCGGCAAATTTGCGGGCACCGGTAGAGGTCTGCAAAATGACAGGGGCATTTACCTTTCTTGCAGCCTGCAAAACGGCAATAACCTGTTCCATATCGTTAATGTTAAAAGCCGGAACACCGTAATTGTTCTCGGCAGCATGGTCAAGAATCTGACGCATTGTAACTAAAGGCATATTTTAACTCCTTAATGTGTTTTTATTTACTGCGCTAAATATATCCTCTCAGCACATATTTGCAAGAAATTTTTATCAGTTACGCCGGGGAACCCGGAAATGAAACGACAGCCAGCAAATTCCTCATTTCCGCAGAGATGAAAGCCGGTGATGATTTGTCACAAAACTTTAACCAAAAAAAACTTGCTTTTCCGACAAAATGTTTCTATTTTAAGCCTCGAAAACATTATATTTATTTTAATTTTTATCGTATGGAAAAAGTATTATTATTTCTGGTGCTGGCAACTATCGGCGCTTATCTTACCCGCCACACAGCACCTTTGGTTGCAAGAGAACGAAAATGCGGATGGCTGCTCCATTTTCTGGCCAGCGGCGGCATCATGTTTATCGTTTTTGTTCTTAGTTTTTCGGTTTCTGCCGCATGGGCAGTCGCGGCTCTCGCGTTTTGTGCCGCAACCATTTATACGACGGCGTATTCTTTGTATCGCAAAAAGATGAAAGAACATGATCCGGAAAATATTGCACCGCAGATTGATTGTCAGGAAACAGACCTGAACCAAACGGAGAAAAGCACCTTAAACCTATTTTTCCTCAAAGAAAGCGAAACAAACAAACGGCTCCATTATCAATATTGGTTCGACGCATTTTGTTTTCGCTTTGCAGGACTTTGCATTGCAATCTTATGCATTAGAATGTTTTTGGTATCGCGGTGATATTCTCAAAGACAAAGAAAAACAGGCTGCAAAATTTTGCAGCCTGTTTGTTGTATTAGGAAACTATTTGAGACAGTTCTTGACAGCGTCAACCACCTCGTCTACCGTAATTCCGAAATATTTATAAAGCTCTTCCGCAGGACCGGAGGCTCCGAAGCCATCCATGCCGATGATGTCGCCGTTAAGACCGACATACCGTTCCCAACCGAATTTTGAAGCGGCTTCAACGGCAATACGCGGCGCCGCTCCCAGCACATCTTCCTGATAGGAAACATCCTGCGCGTCAAACAATTCCGCGCATGGCATGGACACGACGGCAGTTTCAATACCTTCTTCCCGCAACTGTCTCTGCGCCTCTACGGCCAAAGAAACTTCCGAACCGGTGGCAATAATCGTCGCTTTGCGTTTTTTGCCCTTGGCAACGTCAGAAATCACATAGCCGCCTCTGCGAGTGAGATTTTCTTCGGCAGACGTGCGCAACAGAGGCAATCCCTGACGGGTCAGCGCCAGAATGCTCGGCGTATTTTCGCTCTCAACGGCAATCTGCCAGGCTTCGGCCGTTTCAACCACGTCACAGGGGCGGAAAGTATAAATGTTCGGCATAGCGCGGTAAGAAGCAAGATGTTCCACCGGCTGATGGGTCGGCCCGTCTTCGCCGACGCCGATGGAATCGTGAGTCAGAACATAAATTGTCCGCAAGCCCATCAGCGCCGCCAGACGCATGGCCGGCCGCATATAATCGGAAAAAACAAAGAATGTGCCGCCATAGGGGATTACGCCGCCGTGCAGCGCCAAACCGTTCATTATTGCGCCCATGGCATGTTCCCTGATGCCGTACATAATGTTGTTGCCGTTATAGTCTTCGGCGGTAATGGTCTTCATGCCTTCGACAAAAGTCAGGTTGGAAGCGGCCAGATCCGCCGAACCGCCGATGATTTCGGGAACGTTCGGCACAATTTTTTCCAGACACATCTGCGAAGCCTTGCGGGTGGCGACTTTGGTCTGTTCGGCGATGGCCTTTTCCTTCAGGAGATTCAACTCTTTGTCCCAGTTTTTGGGCAGTTTGTTTTCAATCAGGTCCAAAAACGCCTTTCCTTTGGCCTTGGCGCGCTTCTGCCAATCGGCATACTCCCCGGCATTGCGGGAAGCGGCGTCGCGCCAGTCTTTTAAGATGTCCGCAGGAACGACAAACGGCTCATAGTTCCAATCCAAAAATTTGCGCATGGCGGCAATTTCCTCGGCGCCGAGCGGCGAACCGTGGCATTTGCTGGTACCGCACTTGTTTGGTGCGCCGAAACCGATTTTGGTTTTACAGGCAATCAGGGTCGGTTTTTTGGATTTTTGCGCCTTACGCAGAGCTTTTTCTATTTCGCCGTAATTGTGTCCGTCAATTTCAATCGTGTTCCAGCCGACGGCTTCAAAGCGTTTGATCTGGTCGACTGAACTGGCCTTGTCCACCGTACCGTCAATCGTAATATTATTGTTGTCCCAAAGGACGATCAGCTTGTTCAGTTTCAGGTGACCGGCCAAAGAAACCGCCTCTTCGGAAATGCCTTCCATCAGGCAGCCGTCGCCGTTAATGACATAGGTATAGTGATTGCAGACATCTTCACCGTATTTGGCGGCAATAACGCGTTCGGCAATAGCCATACCGACAGCGGAACTGATGCCCTGCCCCAGCGGGCCGGTAGTCATATCAATGCCCTGAAGGTGTCCGTATTCCGGATGGCCGGCAGTTTTGGCTCCGAGCTGGCGGAAGTTTTTGATATCATCAAGGGAAATATCCTTGTATCCCATCAGATACAAAAGCGAATACATCAGCATTGAACCATGCCCGGCGGAAAGGACGAAACGGTCGCGGTCAAACCAGCGCGGCGCCGCCGGATTAAGCTTAATAACCTTTGAAAAGAGGACGGCGGCGACATCGGCCATGCCCAAAGGCATTCCCGGATGACCGGATTTGGACTTCTCAATGGCGTCAGCGCTGAGAAAACGAATGGCATCGGCCATTTTGCGTATAGACTGTTCTGATTTGCCTAGTTTCATTAAACATCTCCCTGATTGCAAGATAAAAAAACACACTAATCGCAGCCCAAACAGCCGTTTTGCTCTTGAGGCGCAGGCTGATAATATTTTACGTCAACGGGGGTTCCGTCTTCATAGACTTCCTGCGGATAAACCTTGAGCTTCACTGCCGGCTTTTCCGGCTGCGGGCTGCCTTCATAATATTCAAAATCGACATCAAATATCCGCCGGTTATACTTTTTTTCTTCTTTTGACAGGTTCAGCCCGGCATTGATTTCAAATTCATATTTCATATAATCGGGAATTTTCAATTCAACGGATTGTCCCCGAAACTCTTTGCTGCGCACCCCCTGAGGCAAGGTGGTCCCGGTAAAATAATCCCGGCGGCCCAAATATTCCGGCGGCCCTTTAAGCGTCTCGGTAAACCAGCTGAAATGCACGTCGCTTTCATCGGTTTTGCGCAGTTTGGTCACGACAAAAATCGGCGTAATGCGGGCTTTCTCGCGGTTGACGCGCTTGTCATAAAAACAATAGCCTTCATAGCCCTTGAACTCAACTTCGAAATCATCCTGATAATTTACTTTTTGTATCAGACGCGAATTTTCACGGCTGAGGGTAACCAGCGGACAGAGCCTGTCCGGCGTTTCGGCACAGCCGCCGAGCAAAACAATCATTAAAACCGGCAGAAACTTTTTAAGCATAAACCTATTTGTCCTTAAAACAATGAATATATCGTCACTATATAAGTTCCCTTTTATTTTGTAAACAGGGCAACAAGCTCACTGTGATTAGAATAGCTGAACTGATCGACAAGCGTGATTTCTTCCAGGCGGTAACCTCCGGAAATCAGCAGATTGGCATCGCTGACAAAGCTGTGCGGATTGCAGGAAACGGCAACAACCCTGGCCGGCGCGGAAGCTCCCATCGCCGCGATTTTCTGCACCTGCGCGCGGGCGCCTGCCCGCGGCGGATCAAAAACGACAAGGTCAAAACCGTTTAATTCCTTCTCGTCCAGCGGATATTTAAACAAATTTCGGGTCGCGATATCAATATTGGAAATCATATTTTTGTTAACGGAACGACGAAACCCTTCCAGCAGCTCAGCCGACGAATCCACGGCCAAAATTCCGGTTCCGGGCAACCGCGACAACGGGTAGGAAAAGGTTCCGACGCCGCAAAACAGATCGGCAATTTTTCCACCGGCATTCCCCGCATACTTCAACACCGTATCAATCAACACTTTTTCGGAAAGCGCCGATGCCTGCAAAAAGGTTCCGGCAGGAATAAGGACTTCATATCCGGCAATACCGATGACCGGTTTTGTCTTTTCGACAACCGCTTCCGGCACAGCGCCCGGCCGGCGGCGGTGCGAGATGCGAATAACATTGTCAAGCTGCTGACTGAGCTCAAAAATTTCCATCCGGTAATCCAGATTGAGCTCCGCGTCAAACTCCAGCACCACGTCCAGACCGTTATCGGCTTCGGTTACGGAAACGTCTCCGGCGGTTACGAAAACCGGCGTCGTTTTGCGCCCCTTAGAAACGGAAAACGTCTTTACGGCACAAACGGCGGCGGCCAGTTTCCGCAGCCCCGCCAACCCCCGGTTGATTCCCGGCGTTAACAGACAGCAGCGGTCTATATTGATAATCTCGCTGCCGGCACGAACATTAAAACCGAAAGAAAGCCTTCCTTTTTTCATCTGAAAAGCAAAGGTCGCCCGGCGCCTTTGCCCGTCACCGACAAAAAACGGTTCGGCAAAACGAAAATCCTGCGCCTGCAGATTGTGCAGAATGGTTAAAACCGCGCGGCGTTTTCGCTCCTGATATTCTTCAGACGAAAGATGGCGATACACACAGCCGCCGCATTTTTCACTGAAAGCACAGTCCATTTTGTTCCTATTTCAAATCTTCGGCATCGACGCCGATTAAAACGCTGTCATCTTCGATTTTCGGATTTTCCGACTGGATATGTTTGGCCTCGATGCCGTCCAGCAGAGATATTTCCTCGTTTTCTTCCTTATCAAAAATCGGATGACGGTTATTGACTTCATTTTTAATTCGTTCCTGCGTTTCCTTGTTGTCAAAGGCCTCAAGCTCTTCCTTGTTGAAGACCTCGACGCGGTTGCGGCCGTTTTCCTTGGCTTTGTACAAGGCTTCGTCGGCGGTCTTGATCAGGGTATCAATGTTATCAGAAACTTCAAAGGAAGAAATACCGATACTGACCGTAAAGCGAACCTCGTCACCTTCGTCCGAATGGACCACAATTTCGGAAATCGTCTCACGCAGGCGGTCGGCCACGGTTTTGGCTTTTTTGGCATTGACGCCAGCCAGATAGATAACAAATTCCTCACCGCCGTAGCGAGCCACAATATCCACGTCGCGCAGCGCACGCTCACAGGTAGAAGCCAGTTCGATCAGAACCTTATCACCGGTCTTGTGCCCATATGTGTCATTAACATTTTTGAAATGGTCGGCATCAATCATCAATACGCTGTAGGGCTGGCGTTCCGCCTTGGAAGCCAGAATGCGCTTATAAACCTCGTCTTCAAAATAGCGGCGGTTAAACAGCGAAGTCAGCGGATCGCGGATGGCCTGGTTTTTGAGCAGAACCTCTCGGTTTTTGCGGGATGTGATGTCCTGAAAAGCCGCATACAGAGCAACATCGTAGTTATAGTCGATGATGTTGGCCGAAGTCAGCAACCAAAACGGCGTGTCTCCGCTCGGGGTTTTGACCAGGACTTCAAAATCCTGAACCTCCCGTTCCTGCTCCAGACGCTCGTTTAAGAGGCGGCGGTTTTCAGAATCGGCAAAGAAATCTTTCAGGCGATAGCGTTCCAGCTCTTCCTGACGAATGCCGAAAAGTTTAATGGCATTGGTATTGGCCAAAATAATACGATCGTCGCTCAAGCGCGAAATGATAATCGGAAACGGAGAAGACTTGATAATTTCTTCAATCCGACGGTTGTATTTTTCAATTTCAAGCTGGCTTTCCGCCCATTTTTTTGCGTAAAAATCGCCTTTCATCATAACCAGCGCAATGCTTAAAAGCAAATAGACCACAATCGGAACATACCAGGCAACCGAGACAAAATATTCCACGCCAAACATTTTCAGAGCCAGAATAACAGCAACTGAAGTCGTTACCAGTCCGGCGAAGATGAAACCGCCGTGATGTTTCTGGTGAATCTGACTCAAAAAGCTGACGGAAATATAAGCAAAACCGGTAATCGGGAAAATCTGGCGCATATTGGCAACCATATAGCCGTCCGGAGAAATAAAAATGAAATAAATAATTGCAATCAGGCCAACGGCACCGAAAATGCTGATTACCGGCATATCGGGAATGTTGTTGACCAATATCTGAGAAGCGGCCATTGCCAAAAGAATCATCGAAATCAGGTTGAAAAACAACTCGACAAAAACCCAGCCTTCAATCGGCGCGCCCTGAGAATAAAGGCGCATGGTCTGCCAACTGATGACCACGGCCACAAACTCGACCGTCAATCCCCAGAAAAGCAGCCAGACACCACGACCAAGCTTGGTTCCGACCGAGGCATAAATGCAAGCGCCAAATAACAGAATCAACGACAGAACTGTTAAAATCACATTTGAAGTGCTGCTAAAAATACCGATACTTCCCATTATATGACATCCTTCACACTTAAATTAATTCTGGCAACAGATTATATTGATATCGTTAATATAAATTAAAGCTTAAATTAATTTTACAAAAAAATGATGATTATTTGAAAAAAATATTATACTATGCGCTATAGAGAATTGGTTTCCCGATATTGACATTGAGGATTATTAATTATGAACAGGAACATTCCCAAACATTTCAGCAACAACTTCAGACTCAACATCGACAAGCTTCCGTCCAAAGAATCCGACCGGCTGAACCTTTACATTCTGTTGCCGGGCCTGTTTTTGGGCGCCGCCCTGTTCTGTCTGGGACTGTTTGAGTTCATTAACGGCAGCAACAACAGCCAGCCCCTGTTTGACAAGCTGCTGCTTGACGCCGGCGCCGAATATGACTCCTTTGTCAGCCCATGGTTCTTTGATGCGGTGCTGATGCTTCTCGGTGCCGGCATTGTCATTTCTCTGCTTTTGTCTCATCTGCGCTACAAGAAGATATATTTTGACGGCAAATCCGTAACCATGATTCAGAGACCGGCCATCGGCAAAAAGAAAACCTTCCGTGAAAACATTCAGAACTATGACGGCGTTATGTTAAGAATCGAATTTTTCCAATGCGGATTTATGAACAAAAACAAATATATTATAGAATTATATCACAAAAATCCCAAGAAAATCGTTCCGCTGTACATTTCAACTTCAGAAAACAACGTTCGCAAAACATGGGAAGACTATGCCCGCAAACTTAACCTGCCGACCATGATTTACACCGACGAGGGACTGGTTAAACGCGAAGTTGCCGACCTGAACAAAACGCTTCGGGAAATGAGCGAGGTCTGGGATTTGAAAAAGAAATTCAATGAAAACACCAAACCGTCCTCTTGCGTGGCTGTTACACGCAAACCGGACAAAACCATTATCAAAACCCGCAAAATCATTTGGGACGCCTATAATCTCATCGCTTGGTTCTTTATATTTATATTCGCCATCGTCGGCTTTATCGTCAGTTTCGGCGCCCAAAACTTTTCCGCTACGGCACTGGCAGCCTTTTACGCGGTTGAGGCCGTCGGCCTGACAACCGCCATATTCGTTCTGTTCCGCAAGGACAAACTGGTGGTCAAAAAAGATAAAATCGTCAATACATACAAATATATGCTGTTTTCCATCAAGCACGACGAAATCAGAAAAGACGAAATAGAATCGGTGGACGTTACGTTCAATCCGGCGACCGAACGTTATTTTGTGGCCATTATTTCCGACAACAAAACCATCATTTACGGGAAAAAGCTGCCGATCAGCGACCTCAAATGGGTTAAAAAGTTTCTGATTAACGAGATTGTCAAAGACTGATAAGGGAATATATTAAAGCACAAGCATCGCCCAGAGCGATAAAAGTTGGTAATGTTTGGAATAATTTCTTTGCTATATATGCGTTTTACATTATAAATATAAGAAATATTAAGATTATGGTCAGAGGAGAAGATGACAATGAAGAAGAAAAAAGAACCGGAAAAGCATAATGACTTTGAAGACGCTTTTATCCGCGAAATCGACGAAGAGCTGAAAAACGAGCATCTGAAAAAATTATGGGACAAATACGGATTGTTCATCATTCTGTTTGTTGTCATCGCCATATCCGCCGCCGTCAGCTTTGAAACATTTAAATCCTGGCAGGAAAAACGCAATCAGGAGTTTTCCGATGCATACGCCTATGCGCTTAACCTGCAAAATCAGGGCCGCTATGCCGAAGCCATGGAAGTGCTGAACAATCTGACCAAAGCTAAAAAAGGCATTTATTCCGACGTGGCCGAAATTCAGAAGGCCAATGTTCTGCTGGAGCGGGGCAAAGTTACCGAAGCGCTGGCCCTTTTGGAAAAGGTTACGGCCGACAAAGACTTTAACCCGCAAATGAAAGACGTGGCCGTTATCAAACTGGCATCTTTCAAACTGGATTATGCGCCAAGCGACGAAATTAAGACGATGCTGAATCCTTTTGTCGCTCAGGAAAACACATGGACCAATATTGCCAAAGAAATGCTGGCCATGCTGGCCGTCCGAGACAACGACCTGGAAACGGCCAAGAACCTGTATCAGGAAATCAGCGTGGCACAAAACACTTCCGATACGCTGAAAGCTCGCGCACAGGATATGCTCAACGTTTTGGAGCAGGCTCAAAAAGACAATAAAAAATAAATTAAACCATAAGGAAGACTTTTGATGAATTTCAGGAACTATAAAAGATTAGCGGTATGCGGTCTGGCGATCGCCCTTTCGGCATGCGGACTGTTCAGCAAAGACAAAGTTCAGCTGGACGGCGAGAGAATCGCCGTATTGAGAGAATCGGCCATGCTGGCGCCGGACTTTGAGGCGAACGAAGTTAAGATTAAGCTTCCCAAACCCCATACCAATGCCAAATGGAGCCAAACCGGCGGTAATTCCATTCATATGATGGGGCATTTGCAGGCCGGAAGCAAACTGAAGAAATTTTGGAAAAGCGGTTTCGGCGAAGGGAATTCCAAACGAGATTATCTGCTGGCGGCACCAGTTATCGCCTACAATGTGGTTTTTACCATTGACGCAGATGCCGAAGTTCGGGCTTTCCGACTGGACGATGGCGATGAGATATGGTCCAAACGGGTCAAACCGCTGAACAAAGACGAGCGCGACGTTTCGATGAAAGGTGCAGGACTGGCCGAATTTAACCATAAAATTTATGTTACGACCGGATTTGGCGGCGTATTTGCTTTGGATATGAAAACCGGAAAACAAATATGGCGCTTTGACGAACCGTCTCCGATCAGAATCGCCCCGACGGTTGCGGCCGGAAAGGTTTTTGTGCAGACAATAGAAAATTCTTTGATTGCTCTTGACGCCGAAAACGGCAAAGAACTGTGGCGCTACAAAACTTCGACCGAGGCGACGACGCTGGTCGGCGGCGCCAGCCCGGCTTACGATCCGGAACAAGACGTGGTTATCGCAGCGTTTTCGACCGGAGAGCTTAGAGCTTTCAAAGCCAGCACCGGATCCTCGCTGTGGAGTGATTTACTGGTAACAAGAAGAAGAACCAATACGCTGGCTAATATCAACGGCATCAAAGCCAGTCCGGTCATCGACGGCGATGTGGTCTATGCCTTAGGCCACAGCAACATACTGACGGCCATTGACCTCAGAAGCGGAAACCGCATTTGGGAAAGAGAAATCGGCGGCATCAATCAACCTTGGATCGCCGGAAAATACCTGTATGTCCTGAGCAGCGATTTTGACCTGATCGCCATGGAAAAAAGCAGCGGAAAAATTGTCTGGAACACCAACATTCCGGTCAACATCGACGAAGACAACCGCGCCGGACTTTTTGCCAACGGCCCGGTTCTGACCAGCAATCGCCTGATTGTCAGCACGTCTAACGGATATGTTTTTGCCGTTTCTCCGTATGACGGAAAAATTCTCGGTTATATCACGTTGTCCGACGGCGTTGAGGTCTCTCCCGTCGTTGCCGGCGGCATTACGGTCTTTACGACCAATGACGCGGATATCATTGCCTATAAATAAAGGAAACAGGAACAGATATCATGACGCTTAAAGTAGCCATAATCGGACGCCCTAATGTCGGCAAATCAACGTTGTTCAATCGACTGGCCGGACGCAGAGTGGCCATTGTGCACGACAAACCCGGCGTTACGCGCGACCGAAGAGAAACCAGTGCTAAATTGCGGGATATGAACTTGCAGATTATTGATACGGCCGGATATGAATATTCCAAAGAAGACAATTTGGAAAAAAGAATGTGGGAGCAAACCAAACGCGCAATAAGCGACGCCGATGTCTGCCTGTTTTTGTTTGACGCACGTGACGGTTTGCAGCCTTATGACGAACATTTTGCCCAATTGCTGCGACAAATGCATAAACCGGTGATTTTGCTGGCCAACAAATGCGAAGGAAAATTGCAAGAAGACAGCATAGGTGAAGCCTATAAGCTCGGTTTCGGCCAGCCAATCCCCTTTTCGGCGGAACACGGTCTGGGTTTGCAGGATTTGTATGAAGCTCTGCACGAGCATTATAAAAAAGACGAAGCGATTCCGACGGCAGAAACTGACGGAAATGAAGACAACGGCACTGAAGAAATCAGCGAAGAAGCCTGGAAAAAGCGTACAATTCAACTGGCTATCGTCGGGCGCCCCAATGTCGGCAAATCCACACTGGTCAATGCGCTGCTGAAAGACGAAAGAATGCTGACCGGTCCTGAAGCCGGCGTTACGCGCGACGCTATTGCCAGCGCTTGGGAATATCAGGGAAGAAAAATCAATCTGGTGGATACAGCGGGTCTGCGTAAACAGTCAAAAATTTCGGATTCACTGGAAAAGATGTCGGCTGCGAGCACCAAACGCGCCGCTTTTCTGGCGCAAGTCGTGGTATTGGTTTTGGATGCAGACGCCGTACTCGACAAGCAGGATCTGACCATTGCCCGTCAGGTTTTGGACGAAGGCCGCGCTTTGGTTATTGCCGTCAATAAATGGGATATTGCCAACCGCAGGGAAGCGATCGAACAGCTTAACTATAAGCTCAAAACATCGCTCACACAGGCCGAAGGGGTTCCGACGGTTACGATTTCCGCCCTCAAAGGCGAAGGACTGGACAAGCTGATGCGAGCAGTATTCAAGGTTTATGACCGCTGGAACATTCGAATTCCGACCGCACCGCTGAATAAATGGTTCGGCGACATGATTGACAACTATCCGCCGCCGCTCGGTAAAAACAACCGTCGGATTAAGCTGCGTTATATTACGCAAGCCAAAACCAGACCGCCGGCATTTTTTATTTTTTCGAGCAACCCTGAAGGGTTGCCGGACGCGTATTTGCGTTATCTGGTAAACAACCTCAGAGAAACTTTTGACATGGGGGGAATTCCGATCCGGATGACGGTACGCAAAACGGGTAATCCGTATAAAGACAAAGACTAAATTAAAGAAAGCTCCTTAAAGGAGCTTTCTTTATGTATTGACAGGAACATCCTCCGCCGCTATTTTATAAAAACTTTTTTTTATTAAACAGAGTATTAAATATTTTAATTATTGTGCGTATGAAAAAGAAAATCAAAAATTCACGGTCAGCGGCAGATTTTCTGCGGGAAAATTTCGCAGAACTTTCAGCCCAAAAAGAATTTGAACCACAGTTAATGAAATTTACTACAGCGAATTTCACCGTCAAAGAGACGATTGTCTGGGCGGAAAAACTTAACGGACAAGAATTTGCCGCAGTGACACCCGAAGGAACGCTGCTGCGTCTGCACCGCCGGGACAGAACCGAATGGTTTCCTTATTACGGCGAACGTCTGGACGAATATACGACCATTTTGTTTTGGCGGCAGCAGCCTTATCTGGAAGTGTTGGAAATCTCCGACGCACAGCAGGCTTTGAAAATTTTAAAACAGGAATTTCATATTACTCAAAATGTGTCTTTGCTCAGCAGTTATCAATACGATATGTTTTTGAAGCGCAAAACGCTGCAATATTTCTGGGTTTCAAGGCAGAACATTCACAACTATGCCGCCATTGGAATTTTCAGCGGTGAAACATCTGTGATTAAGAATGATTTTGACATTCAGACAATTTTCAAAACCGGAGACAAAATTGCCAATGATTATATACTGGGAGAAGATGCCAGCGGCATTTTGTTTTTGCAGCGAGACCGTTAATTTTTTGTAATTAGGACAACAAAAAAGGTTACCGTAAAGGTAACCTTTTTCTTTTATCTGCTTTTGTTTTCAAACTCCTTTTTTTCCTGCAGGAAGATAAAGATTCCAATCGGAATGGAGCAAGCATAAATTACGGTCAAAATGCCAAGCGTCAGCCAAGGCTGCGTGATGATAAAGCTGGCAAACAAAGCTACAAACAGCATCATCGGCATAAACATATAGGTCGGAACCTTCAGTTTCTTGGTAGAAAAGGTTGGAATCCGGCTGACCATCAGAAAAGAAACGACGCAAAGCACCGTAGCGCAAAAACCGTGCGAACGGACAAACGCCAGTTCCGGAAGCTCAAAGGAAATCATAATCGGCATCATGACCAATGCGGCAGCGGCCGGAGCCGGCACGCCGACAAAGAAATGAGACCAATATTCCGGCTGCGGCTCTTCTTCCAGCATAGTATTAAAACGAGCCAAACGCATAGCCATGCCGATAGACATCAGCAGGCAGAAAAACCAACCGAACTTGGGCAGATCAAACAAAGACCACTGATACAGCAGGATTGCCGGAGCTACGCCAAAACTGACAAAATCAGACAGGGAATCCAGCTCGGCCCCGAACTTGGTCGACCCTTTAAGCATCCGGGCCACACGGCCGTCCAAGCCATCAAAAAAGGCGGCAATAAAAATGCACAATACAGCCTTAACCCAATCTTCCTGAATGGAATAGCGGATGGAGGTTACACCGGCGCACAAGGCCAGCATGGTGACAATATTCGGAGCAATTTTGCGAAACGGCAGCGAGGTCAGCTTATGTTTCGTCATTAACATCGGATTAATCTTTTCCATTATCTGATTACTCCCTTTACAGCTTCAGCCGCACTGCCGAGATTGGCAATAACACTCTCGCCGGCAATCATCGTCTGGCCCAAGCAGACCTGAGGTTCGACGCCTTCGGGAAGATAAACGTCCAGTCTGGAACCGAAACGGATTAGACCGAAACGTTCTCCGGCCTTATATTCCATTCCTTCGGTTGCCTCACACAAAATGCGGCGGGCGATTAAACCGGCAATCTGAACAAAACAAATGGTTTTGCCATTTTTGGTTTTCATGGCCAGGAGCTGACGTTCGTTGTCTTTGCTGGCCTTATCCAGCGTGGCGTTAAAAAACTTTCCCGGAACATAAACGGATTTAATGATTTTACCCTGCGCCGGCGCACGGTTAACATGAACATTAAACACGCTCATAAAAACGCTGACACGGGTAAATTTGGCATCACCAAGCCCCAGTTCTTCCGGAGCCTTGACTTTGGTTATCATCTGAACGATACCGTCGGCGGGAGAAACCACGACGTCCTCAATTTCCGGCGTTACGCGCTCGGGATCTCTGAAGAAGTAAAAGCACCATACGGTCAGTACCAGGCCGATCCATCCCAGCGGCTGCCAGATCATTGCCAGCAACGCTGTTACTGCAGCAAAAATCCCGACAAAGCGCCAGCCTTCGTTATTAATCTCCGGCAGGACGTAACGGCGCCATGAAATATCTATTGTTTTCATATATTTAATCCTTTTAATCATAAACGCTTTCTGCCGGGACGCTGTCTCCTGCCGCAGAAAGCATTTGAAAATTGAACAAAATTAATTTGTTAACACAGATACTCAAGCATATTTTACCGAAAGACTCAAGCCTTAAATCTTTTTTCCACGTTCAACCAGGCGTTTTAGGTTGAGGGCAATCTGATTTTCGATCAGCGCCTTTAACTGAGAAAGCGGTTCAAAAGCCAGGTTTTTATGATTGCGAAAAGAGAGCTGCCAATTGATATATTCCGTCAGCGTCAAAGCCGTTATTTTTCCTTTGGCCGGCACATCTCCGCCGATTTTGGCCCGCGGCGTATTGGGGTTGGCATTATTTTGGAGCAGATAATCCGCAACATCCACGCTTTTTTTCATAATATTTTCAAAACGACGGGCATAAGCCTCAGCATCTGCTTCGGGATGCTGTTCGCAAAAAGCTCCCGGAGACGGCGGAACCAGGCAGGCTTCAAAAAGAGGCGTTAAATTATAACGGTTACAACGATTTAATGCCATCGTTCGGTTTTCAAGAGGAACAGATTCAACCAAAAGCTTAAGTTTGGCTAAATCGCGGTTATATGCCGCCAAATGGATCAGGGTATTGCCGCAAAAGCTTTCCGAAGGTGACGATGCGGAATAGCCCGAAGCCAAAAGTTTAGCCAAATCATCCGCAGAACCGCGGATACAGATGCCAAAAGCCTCCTGATCAGAAATCATTATCACACCTCCAATATTTGGTTTTAATGTAACATAATTTTTTATAAAAGACAAAATTTATTCTTGTAATTATATTTTTTTAGATTATAAACTTGAAAAGTAATTTTGCGCTTGTGGCGGAACTGGTAGACGCTGCAGACTTAAAATCTGTTGGCCGCAAGGCCGTGCCGGTTCGATTCCGGCCTAGCGCACCATTAAAAAGACCTGCCCTTGCGGCGGGCTTTTTTATGGTATGAATGGACAGATTGAATCGGCACATTGTAATATTTCAGCAGAGAATTACTGACCGAGAGAATACTGTGATTATAGCCGAACTCAAAAATATTTTTCATCAGCGCTTCATTTGGCAACCGTTGATCAGAATAAACCGTTCATCCGTGTCGGGAGCTTCAAAAAGCGCTTTCAATTCATCAAAATTTTCCAGATTACGGGCGGCAATCGTTCCTTCTCTGCCGCGAAGCCTCTGCCTTAACACTTCATCCGGCGCATAAACGTAATAATGCCTGAAACCGGCGCCCATTTCTTCGGCTTTCCGACGCGCTTCCGTTCGCGAAGCCTTGCTCCAAAACCCCATATCAAAAACAACGCTGCGACCGGCAGCAATATGTTTTGCCGCATGCCGCCACAAAATGCCAACGGTTTCGGCAAAGCAGACATCCCAGTTTTTTTCATAAGTCTCCGCCGGAAACAGACGCATACACCATTGGTCCGGATTCAGCACAACAGCGCGGTTTTGCCGGGCCAGTCTCCGGGCAAAAGTCGATTTTCCCGCTCCTAAAAATCCGTGAAGAATACAAATATCCGCCATTTTACTATTCTGCCGGGGTCTTATTTTTCTCTTCTTCTTTTTCTTCCATTTTGCGGCCGCGAAGATTAGCCAAAAACTGCGCTTCCATTTTCATATATTGATTTAACAGCCAGCGCGACTGAGCCAGAAGCAAAACAGTTCCGGCCAAGAGCAACAACGTTACCTTATAATTTTCGGTCAGGAACTGATGGACTACCGTAACAATGAAAAACGAAATAACCAAAAGACGGAAACTTGTCATCAAAATCAGAGGCAGGCGATTGCTTTTCTTAGCCATCCACAATTTGTAATATATTTTAGCCAGAATACTGTTGGAAATAAAAAAGTTTCTGACGTTTTCTGCGCTTTCGCTCCAACCGCTGCAAAAATCAAAATGTTCTTCCAGTTTTCTGACTACACCTCCCGTTTCCGCTCTTTTTTCAGCTTTGCGGCGGCGAAGCAAATAAAAAAAACTTTTAACTGCTCGGGTCAGGAAGCCCGGCAGGATGGCCTCCCAGCCGATGAGCGCTTTCAAAAACGGCGCCATCATAATCAGCGTTAACGCCGTGGTGACAATTCTGCCACCCAAATTCGGGAGCAGTGTCTGAACGGCGGGACGGATAAAACTGCCCGACAATATGATAATCGTATATAAAATCATGGAAAAAAGCGCCAAACGCAGCAAATAATTTTTAAACAATTCGCTCCATAAGCGCTCTTCCGACGGGGTTACGACCGCCGGCGTACTGTTGCGATTGAGAAATTCCGCCCATTTCTCCGGCAAAAACCTCAGCAGAAATTTATAAAAAGGTTCCGCTGACTTTATCATCATCGGCGTTAAAAAAGTCGTGATAACCGAAACGGCAACGATAATCGGATATACCTTAGCGTCCAAAACCTTAATACTCATTCCAAGCGAAGCGATAATAAAGGCAAATTCACCAACCTGAGCCAAAGAAAAACCGCAGAGAATTGAGGTTTTAAGCGGTTGCCCGGAGATAACAAAACCCAGACAGGAAAAAATCACCTTACCGACGATAACAATAAAGGTAATGGCCAGAATGGGTACCGCATATTCTATAAACATGGCCGGATTGACCATCATGCCCACTGAAACAAAAAAGACTGCGCCAAAGAAATCTTTCAACGGCTGCATATTTTTTTCAATACGGTGAATCAACTGCGTTTCAGCCAGAATGGAACCCATGAGGAACGCGCCTAAAGCCGAAGAAAAACCGGAATAGGTAGCCAGCAAAACCATACCAAAACACAGGCTGATCGTGATTAGCAGCAACATTTCGTCATTGAGGAAACGCGTGATTTTATCAAGAAACGTCGGCACCAGATATATACCTATGACGAAGCACAAAATCAAAAAGAAAATCAGCTTTAAAGTGCTGACGGCAAGCTCAGTTCCGTCAATGCTGTTCCCCAAAGCAATGGTCGGCAGCAAAACCAACAGCAGGATGCCGACAATATCTTCTACGACCAGAACACCGAAAACCAAGTCTGTAAATTTTTGTTTTTTTACGTTTAAATCATCAAAAGCTTTGATAATGATGGTTGTGGATGACATAGAAATCATACTGCCCAGAAAGAAGCTGTCCATAGTTGACCAGCCCAGCAGCAGACCGGTACAGTAGCCAAGAAAAAGCATAAACAAAATATTGGCGTTGGCTGTTATCATCGCCGCTTTGCCGACATTAATCATTTTTTTGAAGCTGAATTCCAACCCCAGACCAAACAGCAAAAAAATGACGCCGATATCAGCCCAGAGAGTCAGATTTTCCTTATCGCTGACCGTCGGAACAAAGTTGAAAAACGGTCCGGCAAAAATACCGGCCAAAACATACCCCAAAACAATCGGCTGTTTGAGTTTCTTAAACAAAAGCGTTGTAAGTCCGGCATATATCGTAATAAGCGTCAGATCAACAATAAGGGTATGAATTGAGTGCATAAAGGTTACCTTAAAACAAATTTTATAACGGCCTAAAGTAACATTTTTTTTATTTACATTTCGTTAAACCGACGGCTGACAATTACATCTCGAACAATATATCCTTATAGTAATTCAAAACAGCTCTGATTTTGGGAATATCTTTGGTGTTTTTGTGTGCGACCAGATAAACGGTAATGCCCGACTCACATTTGATATTGTCCAGACAAACCAGTCCTTCTTCCTTAAAACGCAACGGCAAAACAGAAATACCCAGCCCCTGACGCAACGCGTCAATCAGCAGGAACGGAGAATTCGAAGTATAGCAAACTTTTTTAGCGCGTTTTATCACATCAGCCCATACTGATATATGCTTTTCCAAACCTTCTTTATGCAAAATACGATAATTCTGGAGCATATCTTCCAAATCAACCGGATAACCATAATGGGAAAGATAAGCCGGAGAGGCAAAAAAACCGCAATTAATTTTCTTGGAATCAATAATGACCAGTTCTGAATTGGTCGGCTCGATCGCGGTCAGGGCAATGTCAAAATTTGAGATAATGCTTTCGTTTGATTCTCCGGGCCCTGACGTTATGAATGACAGAACAATGTTAGGATATTTGTCAGCAAAGTCGCTGATGTTGCGCAAAGATAAATTGCTGCTGATCATAAAAGAAGTGCCGACGCGAACTTCGCCGGCAACATCATTACGATCAACAGAACTGGCATAGATGCTTTTTAATATCTCGCTGATCTGGTCCACTTTTTTAACCAATCCCTCTGCCCGGGGCGTCAGCATGGAACCTCGGCCGTTGCTGGCCAGCAGTTTGAAGCCCAGTTCATTTTCCAAATTGTCAATATACTTATTAATTGTGTCAACCGAAGTATTATATTCTTTTGAAGCCTGACGTTTTCCCGAGTTGCGGGCAATTGCCGACAATATGAACAGGCTTTCAATATTCATTACATCTTTTTTGTTCATGGCACCTCCGAACCGCTTTAACTAAAGCTATGCTATGTAACTTATAATTGCAAGATATTTTTATGTTTTATCTTACGTTTAGACAGATTTAAAACTAATTAACTGTTGAGAAAAGGTTTGCAGATTAATTATTTTTGAAGTAACGTACAGCTTAATTTATTCATTTCTTGTTACAAAAGGCATTTACACTATGACAAAAATTTCATGGAAACCCGGAACGATGCTGGCTCCGGTTCCTCCTGCCCTTATTTCCTGCGGCACACCGGACAATCCCAATGTTATGACTGCGGCCTGGACCGGAATTATCGCTTCAGACCCGACAATGACCTATGTTTCAATCCGTCCGTCCAGATATTCGCATGAAATTATCAGTAAAAGCGGCGAATTTGTCATTAACCTGACCAATCTTCCGTTGGCCAAAGCGGCTGACTGGTGCGGCGTGAAATCAGGCCGAGATTTTGACAAGTTCAAAGAAATGGGACTGACTGCATCCCCCTGTTCGCAAATTAAGGCGCCGCAGATCGAAGAAGCTCCCGTATCCATTGAATGCAAGGTAAAGTCGGTGACACGCTACGGAACACATGATATGTTTCTGGCTGAAGTCGTTGCCGTCAACGTTGATGACAGATATATCGACGAAAGCGGAAAACTCTGGCTGGAAAAAGCCGGGCTGGTCGCCTATGTTCACGGCTATTATTATACACTAGGCAGACAACTCGGAAAATTTGGCTTTTCGGTAGAAAAGAAACCTAAAAAAAGCAAAGAAAAGTTTTTTGAAGTCAAAGACACTTCATCCCCCGCACAGGCTAAGTCTCCTTTTGCCAACCGAGACCGGAATTTTATAAAGACGGGCAAAACGCCAAATAAAAATACAAAACAACCGAACGTTTCCGCTTCTCAGGACAAAAAGGCAAAAGGGAAAAGAATTTTTGACGACCGTTCTCCCAAACGTTTCAGCGACGAGCGGCGAAATCGTCGCAGTATGCTTGATATGATTGAAAGCATTCCATCGCAAAAGCTAAAAAAATTTTCAGGCGAACTCAAATTTAAAAAAGCGAGACCCTTTCCCGATCCTGATACACCTCTCAGTAAACCGCGCAAAAAACATTACGGAAAATTAAAACATACCAAAGACTGACAAAAGCCCCTTATATGCAAATAAGGGGCTTTTTAATTTCTCTCCGTCAGACATTATCCGTTGTTTCTTCAGATAAAATTTCAGCATTTTATGGATTCGATTTCAAATTCAGAAACAATCGGCCACTTTAAATTGTTTATACTTCATATACACGACCTAAAAGCTGAAATAGATAATTTTTTAGGGCAAAACTTTTTAAACAATTATATTTTTTATTGTATCTTCTATCTCCCCTCTTCCTCAATGCAGCTCTCATTTTCCAGCACTGGTCCGGTCTTTTTCGTCCAAATAGACCCAATGTTGACAGAATCCCCATAAAATGATATGATTTGTTCAGAAAAAAACTTGGGAGTTTGATAAATGCAATATTTAGATAACGAAAGAACCAAAGAATTTGCCGAATTATTTGCTAAAAAAGACATCCTCGGACTGGAAGCCTTTAACGACAAAAATCCTTTTTACAAAGAATTATACAAATGTATTAAAGGGAGAATTTATTTTGACGAGCAAAGCAAATTTTCCTTCCATATTTCTCCGAATCAAAAAACCGGCGTGTTTGTCTGCCTGATTAACGAACCGGATCCGATGCCAAGGAGCCGCGGCTATAATCTGGAGATGCACGTTATTCGCGCCGACAAAGACGGAAAGTTTCACCGCAGCGAACAAATCCGTTACGACTTTTATGATGACATGAACTTCAAAGAGCTTCAGGACGACGCAATCATTCTGTATTGCGACGACAATCCCAGACAGGATATCCGCCGCCGGTTGAAACCTTTGCCCAAAGAACTGACTATGAATGCCGACGAATTGGAAAAAGCTCGCGCAAACGAAGCCAAAGCCGAAAAAATCAGAGAAGCGCGCCGCCGCCATTATCAACAGACATTGGGCACCGCTTTTGTTTCCTGGTCAAAAGCCGGACAAGAAATCTAATAAAAAAAGCTCCGCTTTGCAACGGAGCTTTTTCTCCGCCTATTTGCGGACGTCAAAAATGTCAAAAGACGATTTGAGATACTGCAACAAACCGGTATCATCAAAAAACTTGTCACATTCGCTGTCGGGCGTATTATCGCCTTCAATCTGGCGGTATTTTTGCAGATAATATTCTTTCACGCCTTTGGCCTTGAGTTCATCGGCAATCGTATAAACGTCTCTGATGCTCAAAATCCGAGGATCGCAAGTGGTACGACATTCAAAATGCAGACCGGAATCAATAATCATATTCAGGCTTTTCATAACCTGACCGAAATGATTTATTCCGCCGACGGCTTTCGTATAATGTTCTTCATTCAACGGCGCTTTAATGTCAAAACCAATCCAATCGACCAACGGCAGTACTTTGGCCAACGCCTCCGGCCGATAACCGCCGGTGTGCAAGCCGATCTTGTAGCCGAGTTCCTTAACTTCACAAATGTAATCGGCAAGTTCATCCTGCACCAGAGGCTCTCCGCCGCTGAAAACGACGGCATCTAAAATTCCTTTGCGCCCTTTCAGAAAGTCAACAAATTTTTCCCAGATAAAATTCGTTTCCGCACCGATTTTCTGCAAAGAGGCATTATGACAAAAAGGGCAACGCCACGGACAGCCCTGCATAAACACAACAGCGGCCATCTGATTTGGAAAATCGACGGTGCTGAAAGTCTCAACACCGCCGATTTTAATGTGTTTCATCGTATTTGGCAGAATACTATTGAATTTTACTCAGCTGCGACAGCCATTGCTTCTTCGCGGCTTTCCATTCCGGCCAGAGCCTTGCTTTCTGAAAAGCATACTCTTGAATAAAATTCAGATTTTTTACCTTTATTGAATTCAGATACCGGACGCAGATAACCCATGACTCTGGTCCAAACTTCGCAAGGCTGTCTTTCTTCATCACTCAGTTTAATATCTTCAAAATTAATTGTGGTCATTTTTTTCTCCATATTTTTTCTAAATTTATTCAATTAAGCAACTTCTTTACTAGAGGCTGCAGCTCTTCTTTTTTCTGCCTTTTTCTCCTCATCGCAGATCGGGCAGAATTTGTGCTCTCCGGAGATATAACCGTGTTTTGGACACACAGAGAAAGTCGGAGTTATGGTAATGTATGGTAAACGGTAGTTGGTCAGAACCTTTTTGACCAGTTCGCGGCAGACTTTGGCCGAAGACAGCTTCTGCCCCATGTAGAGGTGCAAAACCGTACCGCCGGTATACTTGGTCTGCAGACGGGATTGCAAATCCAACGCTTCAAACGGATCATCCGTAAAGCCGACCGGCAGTTGCGAAGAGTTGGTGTAATACGGATTTTCCTTGGTTCCGGCCTGAATGATGTTCGGAAAACGTTTTTTGTCTTCGCGGGCAAAACGGTAAGTGGCCGATTCAGCCGGAGTTGCCTCAAGATTATACATATGTCCGGTTTCTTCCTGGATTTTTACCAGTTTGTCGCGGATGTAATCCAAAAACTTCTCGGCAAAATTCTGTCCCCACGGCGTTGAAATGTTTTCTTTGCCTTCGGTGTAGTTCAAGATCATCTCGTTGATTCCGTTGACGCCGATGGTTGAAAAGTGGTTGCGCAGCGTACCGAGATAACGTTTGGTGTAAGGATACAAACCGTTGTCAATTAAACGCTGGATGACCTTACGTTTGATTTCAAGAGAAGTACGGGCAATGTTCATAAGCTCGTCAACGCGGGCAAACAAGCCGGCTTCATTATTTTTGTATACATAGCCGAGACGCGCGCAGTTAAAAGTAACGACACCGATAGATCCCGTCTGTTCGGCAGAACCGAACAAACCGTTGCCGCGAGCCAAAAGCTCGCGCAGGTCAAGCTGCAAGCGGCAGCACATGGAACGAATCTGTCCCGGTTTCAAGACCGAATTGATAAAGTTCTGGAAATAAGGGAGACCGTATTTGGCCGTCATTTCAAACAGCAGTTCGGTATTTTCGTCTTCCCAGGGGAAATCCGGCGTCATATTGTAGGTCGGAATCGGGAAAGTAAACGGACGCCCCTTGATGTCGCCTTTCATCATAACGTTGATATAGGCTTTGTTAATCATATGCATTTCTTCTTTGAGGTCACCATAGGTGAAGTCCTGCTCGACACCGGCAATAATCGGGTGTTTGTCACGCAAGTCGTCCGGGCAGACCCAGTCAAAGGTGAAGTTGGTAAACGGCGTCTGAGAACCCCAGCGCGAAGGAACGTTCAAATTATAGATCAGCTCCTGAAAGGCCTGTTCGACCTGCTCATAGTTCAGCTTGTCTACGCGTACATACGGCGCCAAGTAGGTATCTACCGAAGAAAACGCCTGCGCACCGGCCCATTCGTTTTGCAGAGTGCCCATAAAGTTTACCATCTGGCCGACAGCGGCGGAAAGATGTTTGGCCGGACCGGCTTCAGCCTTGCCCGGAACGCCGTTAAAACCTTCATGCAGCAGATTTTTCAGAGACCAGCCGGCACAATAAGCGGCCAGCATGTCCAAATCGTGAATGTGAATGTCGCCGTTGCGGTGAGCCTCGCCGACAACCGCCGGATATACGTGGCTCAGCCAGTAGTTGGCCGTAACCTTGCCGGAAACGTTTAAGATAAGACCGCCGTTGGAATAGCCCTGATTGGCGTTGGCATTAACGCGCCAATCCAATTTTTCCAGATATTCATTGATGGAGCTCTCGACATCAACCATCACTTTTTTGTCAGAACGCATACGGTTGCGCTGGTCGCGGTATAAGATATAGGCTTTGGCCGTGGCAAAATAGTTCGCAGAAATCAGAACCTGCTCAACAACATCCTGAATCTGCTCAATGGAAGGCAGAGACTCTGCAAATTTGTGTTTCAATACTTTCATAACCTGAGCAGTCAACAGCCAGCTCTCTTCTTCTCCGAACTCACCGGTGTTTTGTCCGGCTTTATTAATAGCATTAAAAATTTTGGAGCTATCAAACGGGGCTAATGTACCATCTCTTTTGGTTACGCTTTCAATCGGGGCTTTTTCCATTTCGATTGGAGATGTTTTGTATTCAGTCTCTGACATTTCGCTTAAACGACCCTTCTTATTTAGTGTTATTCAGACAATTTGTTTTACATATCGTTTAGATATATTCATACCATATATAGTATTAACAAAATGTAAACATTCTATATGTGGTATATACACATCTTTTTATCACAATATATATTTTGGTAAATTTTAAGGATTTTGCTTACGCTGACCTCAAGACAATATTGCGTTATATGACCACGCAGGACAAGCACTTTAAAGTTAATTTTCGTGCGGATTGTTCCTATCCCATTATATTTGTTAGATAAAAAAAATTTATGCTTGTTCATAACATTCTTAATAAAATTTATTATCGGCAAATAAGGCAAAAAATACGTCAAAATACGCAAAGATTAACGTTTCGGATTCCCCAAAAAAACAAGCGCCAAACGAGAATCGTTTTCGACGGATTCGACCGGAAAAGCCACTATCTTTTTCCCAAAGAAACAGGCCCCGAACGGGGCCTGCGTTTTATTTTTTCGGCGTGGTCACGACCTCTTCGCCGATGACGCTTTCTTCAATGTAGTCGTCCGTACACTGAGGACCTATGCAACGCTTGAGCACTGTTGCCCTGCGGCCGTCGGTCAGTCCCATAACCCGCATAGAAGGAACGTAAACATCGACAATCTTAATTTTGAAAGTAAGGTAAGCCACATTGCCCTCTTCATCGGAAACATAGACCTTGACTTTATATTCGCCCAAATCCGAAGGCATGGCCACGCCGGTAAAGAGATGGTTATTCTCATCATATTTCAACCATTTGGGCAATGGCGAATCGTCATGCAGACCGGCCTTGGTCGTCAGCTTGCCGGTAAAGTCAACCTTATCAAAAACGCTGTCGGGAATCTTGACATTAATCTGCTGTCCGGTCTCCAGCGTGATATCCGGCAGCAGACTCGGCGATGACAGATTTACCGGCGGACGTTTGGCCGGAATATTTAACAGATAAGGACGGTTATCGGGAATAAACTCGCCATGGCGCCACTTGTCGAGAATATTGCGCAGATAAACCGCAATTTTGGACGGCTTTTCGTTCAGCATATAATAAGGAACGGCGTCCAGCCCCAGCGAAGCGTACAAATTACCGAGCGAATCCTGAAGTTCAATATACGCGGCATAAGCACGGACCTCGTCTTCAATAGCCTGAGCCGCTTCCAACTGGCTTTTTTCAGCCTTGCTGCCGGAAGCAATGGTCGTGTCTTCGGCAATATTTTCGGAAACATCGGCAATTTCCTGATTAATCTGATAATCTTCATAAGCGGACTGATAGCGCGCCCAGGCGACATAGACCTGACTCATAACCAGGCTGGTCATCCGCTCGCGGCGCAGAGCCTCAAGGTCTTTTTCGTTCGGCGTCTTCAGGTCTTCAAAAATATGAATGGCAATATCCTGTCCTTTTTTGGCCAACCGGCGGTTATAATAAGCCGGATTGTTCTTATATTTCTGCTCGTCGGGCAGCTGATAGCTTTTCAGATAAATTTTAAGTTCGTCAGGCGTGGTAACCAAATCGCGGATACGAAGTTCCGGACGGCTGGTAAGCGCAATCCACTCCATATCGGCCAAATCAGTCTTGATTTCTGGCAGAGCGAAATTGCCGTATTCAGGACCGACCAGCTTATATTCGGTCGAGGGATGCATACCCATTAAAGTTGCCAGACGCACTTCGGCGGTTTCAAACTCGCGCTTCAAACCGGAAAGGCGCTTAACCGCTTCCATATATTTTCTTTTTTTGACCATGTCATCCATGGAAAGGCTTTGGCCATTCTGCGCCAGCTCCTTGGAACGGGCATTAATTTCGTCTACCTCCAACGTCATATATTCAATCATTTCATTGACCGTCGGCAGCAGCTTTTGCGCCGTCAGCGTCTTCCAGTACAGCAGACGCGTTTCCTGCAAAACGTTATGAATAACCTTGCGGCTCTGCTCAAAGGCAATATTGCCGCGATATTTTTCATCCATGGTCTGATAGTAAACCGTGCTGACGTCCAGAATGTTCCAGGCCAGCTTTAAGTCAGGACTGACATCCGCAGCACCAGGATCATTGACATAGCCTGCGGCGGCAAAAACTTCAGGCAGCTTGTTGACCGGGGACTTGCCGGCCTTGACCACGTTTTCCTCATAGGCGACGACGCGCCGAGTATAGTTATATTTCAGGGCAAGAGCCATTGCCATATACATATCGATCGGCTTTTCGATTTTCCGGGGTGTGGCGGCATACATATTCTGCATATCCACGTCGACGCGAATTGCCCGATCCCAATCGGTATAAGACACAGGTGCCGGCACCGCCGCGTTTTGACGCACTTCGGTACAGGCAACCAGCAGAATCATTCCGACCAATGACAGCAACAGCAACTTTTTCATAGCCTAAAATCCTTTGTATACAAATCCATATTGGCTAAGTTATATCAAAAAAAATGACATTAACAGTATTTATTTGCTTTTATTCAACTTTCATATATAAAATATTAAAGGTTCGCCGGTAAAATGAAATACAACAAAGCGCAACATACTTAAAATTTACGGTTCTGGTTATGTTTGACATATTTAATACCATATTCAAATACCGAGAGAAAGAAAGCCCCGACAAGCTCGGGCTTTATCCGGAAAGCGTGCATGTCAATGCCATGCCGGAACGACGCTATCTGTGGACGTCCAGAATCCTGGTGGTTCTTTCCTGCCTCAGCATCAGTTTTAACATGATGCTGGCCAGCGTCATTTATGTTTTGCTGCCTCAGCGGACGGTTTACCCGCGAATTTTGCGTATTAACGACTATTTCAGCCAACTGGAACAGATTCAGCCGATGGAACGTTATGTTTCCGCCGCCGATCTGGTGGCCGAACAGATGATTTACAAATATATTCAGCTGCGGCACGAAATTCCCAGGGACTATGATGAAATAACCAAACGTTGGGGACCTTACGAAACGCTTTACTGGATGTCTTCCCAAGAGGTATATACCAAATTTGAAAATACTGAAGCCAAATACAACATTCAGCAGTTTCAGATGAAAGGGCTGCGGCGAGAAGTGGAGATCGAATGGGTAAAAATTCTGGCGCCCGGCTTGTGGCAGGCTCAATTCCTGTTCCACGACTATGTCAACGGCAGCACAACGCCTCATACGACCATCTGGCGTTCAATCATGAGAATCGGCTATCGGAGAATCCCTTTCCGCAACCGCAGTGATTTGGCTAAAAACCCTTTCGGCTTTTTAATGATCAACTATTCCCTCGGTTATCTCGGCACGCCGGAGACTTCTGCTCACTATCTGGAAACCGCCAAAGAAGCCAGTCAAAAAGTATTCTGAAAAAAGCCCCGGAAAATTCCGGGGCTTTCTTTTTTATAATCCGAGTTTTTTATCCAGACGCTCCAACTCGTCAATATAGCCGGAAATAAGGCTCAGCCCCTTATTCCAAAACGCTGCATCCGACGGATTCAACCCAAACGGCGCCAGCAGCTCGTCATATTCGGTGATGGCTGTTTTGGAAAGCATGTCCAGATACTGAGCCGGAAAGTTTTCCACCCGGTTTTCCTGCGAAACCTGATATAAGGAATTGACCAGACAATCGGCAAAGGAATAAGCGTAGACATAAAACGGCAGGAAAAAGAAATGTCCGACCTGAGACCAAATATAGGCCGAGTTTTCGTCCACAACGACCGCCGGACCCAGCACGTCTTTCTGGACTTCAACCCAAATATCGGCCAGACGCTGCTCCGAGAGTTCGCCGTTTTTGCGTTCGTCATGCGCTTTGCTCTCAAAAAAATGAAAAGCAATCTGGCGGAACGCGGTATTGATCATATCGTTCACCTTGGAAGCAATCAGACAAAGCCGGGCCTTGTCATCATTCAGCGAACGCAGCATCGACTGGAAGGTAATCATTTCGCCAAACACGGAAGCGACTTCTTCCGAGGTCATGCGCGAAGTCTCGTTCAAATCGCCGTTTTTCTGACGCAGACGCATATGGCAGCCATGCCCGAGTTCGTGCGCAAGGGTCAGAACATCGTTCTGCTTGCCGACAAAGTTCAGAAACAGATACGGGTGTTTGGTTGAGGTGGTGCCGGCGGCAAAAGCGCCGCTGCGTTTTCCGTCCCGCGGCGGAACGTCAATCCAATTATTTTCAAAAAACGGCAGGGCGGTTTTATACAAGTCTTCGGAAAACTCCCTGTAAGCGTTCAGCACCAGCTTAACGGCCTCATCCCAGTCATAGTGCATATCCGAAGAGAACGGCAGCGGAGCATTGCGATCCCAATACTGCATTTTATCGACGCCGAGCCATTTTGCCTTTAACTTATAAAAGCGGTGGCTGATATGCTGATAATTGCGTTTAACGGTTTCGGCCAGCGCATCAACTACCTCGTCTTTGACGTTTTCGTGCATATTTCGTTCGGAAACCGGGCGTTCATAGCCGCGTTTTTCATCTTCTATGGCCTTATCTTTGATAATCATATTATAGATAAAAGAAAACAAAGGCGCGTTTTCTTTGCCGACGCGGTTCAGCTCTTTGCCCGCCTTCTCGCGGATTTTGGGGTCTTGATCCTGCAAAAGCTTGGAGATTTCGGCATCGTTATATTCTTTTCCGTCAATGACATACTTCAAACGGGAAGAATGTTCTTCATACAAACGAACCCAAGCGGAAGACGAAGTTACGGATTTCTCCAGCAAAACTTCCTCGACCGCTTCGCTCAACTCGTGTTTTTTAAAACGGCGGACACGTTCCAGCCAGTGCTTATAAAAGGCTACCTTTTCGTTTTTAAGCCAGCTTTGCAACATCGCTTCCGGCAGTTGGTTGATTTCCAGCGTGAAGAAAACCGTCGGCTTGGCATATTCGGTCAGTTTTTCGCTGATGTTCTGATAAAAGGCCATTGCCTCGCCGTTTTTCATTTGGGTACACATATTAAGATAGGCAAACTCGCCCAGAATATCGCCGATGACAGACATATCTTCGTATGTTTTCAAAGCGGCGGCAAAATCTTCCGCGCTCAGAGAGGCCAGTTTTCCCTTATAGTCACGGGCAAAGTCTTCGGCCATATTCTTACAACGGCTGAGATCGGTTTCAATCTTCGGATCGTTTATACCTTTGTACAAATCTGACAAGTCCCAGGCGGGAAGATTATTTTCAGTCATTTTTACTTTCCTCTTTCTTCAGTTTTTCATCAAGCTCGCGGCTTAAATTGTTTAACTTATGCAAATCAAATTCCATATCCGGATTATTGTCGTAGAATTCCTGAAGAATTTCGTCATCGGGATATTCGTCAACCTGCAACTCCGGTTCAAAAATATAATTGGCCCACGGCGTTTTCTGTTTTCCTTCAACCCAGAGGCTGACACCGCGGCCGATGACTTTGGCGTCGCACCAGCTGTTTCGCAGGATATGGCCGAACAAGCACGTGTAATATCCGTCTTTCGGACAGGACAAAATTCCTTCGGCCATGGCTTCCGTGCAGGGGATAAAGCCCCGTTTCCGAATATCCTGGCGCGGAGAAAGCAGCACCAGCACAAACAAAAAGAAACCGCACGCCAAAATCAGCGAGCTCAGAAAACCAAACCAATATTGTCTGACAAAGGCCATTAATTTTTTCCGTTTCTTTCTTTCAGCAGTTCTTCCAGCATTGCCAATTCTTCTCTGGTATTGGCTGCGGCGGCCTCATTGACGGGACATTCGACGGCGCTGCATTTCAGGCCGCGGCTCAGAGCAATGGCTACCGCATCGGTAAGATAATATTCGCCGGCGGCATTTTCATCGGAAAGTTCATCCAAAATGTCAAACATTTTTCCGCCGTCGAAACACATCATGCCTGAATTGCAGAATTTGACCGCGCGTTCTTCTTCGTTTGCGTCTTTATATTCGACAATGCGCTGCAATTCTCCGTCTTTCATAATCAGGCGGCCATAGCGTGCCGCATCTTCAGGAACAAAGCCGAGACAGACGATGCTGTATCCTTCGCGACGTTTGTTCAGTATCTTTTCAATGGTAGCCTTGGTATAAAGAGGCTGATCGCCGAAAATGACCAGAACGTCGCCGTCAAAACCCTTGAGCGCTTCGCGCGCGCATTTGACAGCATGTCCGGTACCCAACTGTTTGTCCTGTACGCAGGTTTTGTACGGCGCCACTTCCTTTTTGACAATATCTCCGTCCGGCGCAATAACAGTTACGATTTCATCAACCTTAATCTGTTCCAGCGTGTCTATGATATGGCGGATCATCGGCTTGCCGCAGACCGGCATCATCACCTTGGGCAGATCTGACTTCATACGGGTTCCTTTGCCGGCTCCCAAAATGACGGCGGCTACTTTATTATTCATGAACATATCTCCTTTTCATAATCTTTTCTTAATGAATCTGAGTTTATATTAACAGATATATAATTTTTGTTAACAGTGATGAGTCTTTTCATGGGAAAACTTTTTTTTGCCGTTTGTTTCTTTTTTTCCGGATGCCTTTCTTTCGAGGCGGCCGCAGCCGTCCGTTCGGTTGCCGATGCCAACGCCGCGCTTGAAAGCAGCCGGAATCCCATTGCCGAAAGCGCTGAAATCAGCCAAGCCCGGCAACAGCTTCAGGGCATGAGTTCCGAGGAAATGGAAATATATCTCAAAGAAAGGCTGCAAAAAGTAGTTAAAACCACCTTGGACAAAGGAGACGGCCTCGGCGGCGACGGCGCCATCAACGCGCAGAAAAGCCTTGAGCAGATTGAAAAAGAAAACGAAGCAAAAAAATCTACCTTTGAGCGAATTTACGACAATGCCATGAACAAGCTCATCAGTCCCAAAGATCCGCAGCCGACGGCCAAGCTCTATACGCCCGAAGACGCCGCCCGAAGACAGGCCGGCCTTGAAGAACAAAAACGACGGATGCTGGCAGCTCAGCACGAGGCTTGGAAAAAAGCCAATATTGACGTTATTGAAGCAACCCTGCCCCCGGCCGGAACCAAAACTCTGATTCCGGCACAGGAACATATTCCTTATCTGTTTTCGCGAATTGAACTGACACCCGACGGCCTGACCAACATCAGCGACACCATCGTGATTGTCGCCAACGGCGAGAATCTGAAAAAGGGCGTAACCAGAGCCTTTCCCAAATATGTCCTGACCCGCGAAGGGAAGCGTCAGAAAATTGACTTTCAACTGTTAGGCGTCAACGTTAACGGTCAGGAGATTCCCTATAAGACCGTTGAAAGAGGAAATTATATCTTCCTTGAGCCCCAAAACGACGACCTGCGCCCCGGCGTTTATACTTACCAATTCAACTATCTGATTGACAACCAGATTTTCAGATATAACGAATTTGACGAATTTTACTGGGACATTACCGGCAGTGTCTGGAATCTGGTCATTGCCCGGGCCGGCGCAGCGCTGATTATGCCGCCTAACACCAAACCGCTGGGGCAGACTGCCGTGTCCGGATATCCGGGACTGTGGGATGAAAACGCCGTCATCATCAGCAAAGAAGCAGACAATGTTCTGGGTTTTGTTTCTCCGTATCCGCTGTTTATCGGTCAGGGTATGCAGATTATTGTTTCCATTCCCAAAGGATCCATCTCCAACCTTACGCCGACCAAGCGCTTTCTGTTGTTCATGAACGAATTCGGCGACATTGTCTTTTCGGTTCTCGGACTGACGGCCATTTTGCTGTCTTATTTTTTCTCCTGGCGTTATATCCGCAAAAACAAAAACTATAAGGTTTTGAGTACACACAAAGACGGTCCGATCCTGCGCTATCTGAGGAAAGGTCTGATCGACCGGAAGTCCTTCGGGGCTTTTCTGCTCGACTTATACCGCAAAAACATCATTGATATTGAGGAAAACGACGGCAATATTCTGCTGGTGAAAAAGACAGACAATGTCAAATCGCTTTCAAAATATGAGAAAAAAGCCGTAAACAACCTGTTTACCGGCAGCGAGGCGGTGCTTAACGTCAACTCCTATTCCATGCTCAAAATCAAACGCGCTCTGGACAACATCACCAAAGGCATTCGCCAGCAGATTAAGTTCATCAGCCTGAAACTTAACATCGGCTATATTTTGTTCAGCGTCGGAATGCTGGTTTTTGCCGAACTCGGCATTGCGGCTCTGGCCATCGACACCGCCTATACCGCCGTGTTTATGCTGGCCTGTACCGCTGCCATGGCTTTCAACATATTTTTAATCAGAAAAAAATATGCTAAAAAATGGCTGGGAATTGCCGTTAAAATACTGGCCGGAATCTTTCTTGCCTTTGAATGGTTTTTGCTGTGTGCCGTAGTTCATCCGGCAACGGCACTGATCTTTCCGGCGATTATTTACATCATCATGGAATACAGCAAGCTTTACGCCCAGCGCGGCGGGCTGCTCAGCGCCTCGGTCAATGACGCCAAGGAATATAACGATCTGCTGGTGCGCAAGGCCGCAGACATCGGTCTGGGGAAAGAGTTTGTCATGAACCAGGCCGCCATTTTTGCCATGGATGCCGAAGAATATTACCGTCCCAATGACAGCAATAAAAATTATTACAAACTCGACATTATCAACGAACTCATCAAAAAAATATGAAAAGAGCCCGGAACAACCGGGCGCTTTTCATTTAAGCCTTCTCAGATTTTGAATCCCTTCGGTAAAAATACATAAAATATTGATAAAGATGCGAGAAATATGAGGCTTTCAGCAGCGTGTCAACAAAAGAAACCGCTATCATCAACGCGGAAAAACAGAGTTTCAGCATATAATTGTCGCTGCCCAAGGCGCGATAGGTCACGGACAAAAGCAATAAGACGACAAAAACCGGAAGCATCATCAAAACCTGTCCCCAGAATATCTTATTTGCATTGCCTTGGGTTATTTCCCATGATTTCCGAAAAGTTATTTCCTGATGGCCGTCCACTGCCGCGGCCGGAAAAACCAAATAAAAACGCGCGCTTAAAACAGCCACAAAAATCATAACACACAAGACCAGCAGCGAGACGCCAGACGAAACGGCTTTGCCGTTATAACCGGCAACGGCCGTCAGAATGCCAAGAAAGAAAACCGGCAGAAAAACGATCAGGCCGTAAATCAGGCTGCGGAGCAGATACCGCAGTTCGCGGCGACCGAAATGCAGATTCCAGTAACCCGGGTATTCCTGATGCAGAATAATGTGTCGACAAAAGGCAGTGATAATAGAAATGCCGGCCAGAGAAAGCAAAACAACCGAAAGGTTCTGCAACAAACCTCCGCTGCAGGTATCGGCATTGAGGCTGCACAAGACGGGAAAGCCCACAGCCATTTCAAAGACCAACAGCACCGACCAGGCCGCGCAGATTCTAAAAGCGGTCTGCCCATGCAGAAACACATAGATAAAACTGCGGCGCACGGTTTCAAAAAAAGGCAAATTAATTTTATTTTCCATCTTTTTCCTCCGCATCATCTTCCGGATAAAGGATTTGCTTTTCCACCAGGCAGTGGCCGACAAACAGAGCCATGCCCAGCAAAAAGACCAGATTATAAACAAACTCAGACACAATGTTCAGATAGAGGCCGGCCGAAAGGGCTGCCGGCTGAAAATTACGATACAGACTGCCAAAAATGAAAAACAGCAATATGAATATGAGAAACAGACCGGCCAAAAGATTCATCAGATTGCCGGAATTTTTAAGCCAGATTTCTTTTAGCGGCGGAACCTTGCAGCCGCAGAGCACGAAAGCAATCACGGCATAAAAACGGACAGCCAGAAAAGGAATGACATATCCAACGGATACCAGCGCAAAAAACAAAATCTCAACCCTCCAATCCGGATTGGGTACCCGGACATAAAGAATCATGGTGGAAATCATCGGCAGGAAGTTGATAAAAACCACCAGCAGAAAAAGCCCCAAAAGCTTAAAGCAACGACGGTCCACAGAAAAAAGCTCCCGCAGCGTCAGCACCGCACCCTGCGGGCCGGCCTGATACCATTTGAGCGCAAACAGCGTCACCAAAAACAATTTCAACAGGCTGTAGAAAACATACATTATCGCGGAATCGGAACAATATCCGCCGGACGAATAGATACACATATAGCCAAAGCCGCAAAGAAGCGCGAACAGCGTTATCAGCGCGGCATAAGGCAGCGCCGTCAGAAAAAAAGCGCGGCCGTTGTCCAACAACAGCGAAAACGGCCGAAAGCATATTTTAAAAAATGGTACTCTAACTCTTTTTACCGCGGTTTCGTCAACTTCCGGGCACAAACACCCGCCTTTCTGAAAACAGGGACAAGAAGAAAATTTTTCTCTGAGAAAAGCTAAAAGTTTATCCATGGTCAGATTTCCTTTATGGTTGTAACGCCGGTGACCGCCCTTATTTTGGTGATAATATCGTTAATAAAGGCAAAGCCGCCCGGCAGCTCAATTCTCACATCCCATTCGGGGTGCTCCGGTTTTATATATATCTTATTGGTTCCGTTTCTATCGTGACTTAAAATTTCCTTGATACTTTTGACCGCGGAAACGTTATTGACATAAATCACCATACCGTTGGCCACATCCGCAATTGCCTTGTCCAACGTTTCAACGCTGTTGATCATCACGCGGGGACTGGCTTCTTCGTTTTCTTTGGTAATGACAATGCTCACCAGCAGAGGAACGCCGGAATTGATAACATCTTCATATTTGGCCAGACCTTCCGAAAACAGCAGGCCTTCAAAATTGCTGGTACCGTCGGAAAGCTCAAGAAAAGCATATTTGTTGCCGGATTTGCTGATACGCTTTTGAAAAGAGTTGACACAGCCGGCCAGCTTGGCACGGATGGTATCACCCACTTTAATGCTGCCAAAAACTTCCGCCGCGCTTTTGACGCCCAGACGCTCCATACCGCGGCCGTAGCTGTCTAACGGATGCGCCGAAAGATAAAAACCGATGGCTTCCGCCTCCAGTTTCAATTTTTCCAGCTCCGGCCAGTCCGGCTTGTCGGCCAGTTTGACCTTAGTGTGCAGTTCTTCGGTGCCGAACAGAGACGCCTGAGAACTGGTTTTTAATTCCGTGGCCGAAGAAATATGCTGCATTATGGTTTCAATATTGGCAAAAATTTTGCCACGGTTGGTCTCTATTGAATCGAAAGCACCGGCCTTGGTAAGCTGCTCCAACTGACGGCGGTTGATTTGCTTAACGTCGGTCCGATGGATAAAATCAGACAAATCCTTATAGGGACCGTGTTTGCGACGCTCTTCCACAATGCTTTGCATATTGGCCGCACCGACGCCTTTTATAGCGCCCAGAGCATAGCGTATATTGCCGTTTTCCACAGCAAAATCAGCATCGGAATGGTTTATGTCCGGCGGCAGAACCCGGAAACCCATCTTTTTGCACTCTTCCTTATAAATCAGAAGTTTGTCAACGTTGGTCATATCAAGGGACATAACCGCGCACATAAACTCGACCGGATAGTGCGCCTTCAGATAAGCGGTTTGATAAGAAACCAGAGAATAGGCTGCCGCGTGCGACTTGTTGAAGCCATAAGACGCAAATTTCTCCATCTGGTCAAAAATGGCGGCGGCTGTAGCTTCGGGAATGCCTTTTTTAACGGCGCCCTCGGTAAACATGGCACGCTGTTTGGGAATCTCGTCGCGCATTTTTTTACCCATAACCTTACGCAGCTTGTCGGCGCCGCCCAGCGTATAGCCGCCCAAAACCTGAGCAATTTTCATAACCTGTTCCTGATAGACCATAATACCGTAAGTTTCGCCCAGAATCGGCGCCAGGTCAGGATGCAGATAAGTGATCTCCTCTTCACCGTGCTTGCGCTTGATGTAGGTCGGAATGTTGTCCATCGGCCCCGGACGGTACAAGGACACGATAGCGATCAGGTCTTCAAATCGGTCGGGTTTAATTTGTTTGTGCACGTCTTTCATGCCGGGAGATTCAAACTGGAAAACCGCCGAGGTGTCTCCTCTGGCCAGCATTTCATAAGTCGCCTTGTCATCCAACGGCACTTTTTCGATATCAAGACCGACATTGTGAATTTTATTTACCCAGTCAACCGCACGTTTGATAACGGTAAGGGTTTTCAAGCCCAAAAAGTCAAACTTTATCAGACCGGTTTCTTCCACGAACTTCATATCATACTGGGTCACCGGCATATCAGCCTTGGGATCTTTATACAGCGGCACCAGCTGATCCAAAGGACGGTCGCCGATAACGACGCCGGCCGCATGCATACCGGACTGACGGTACAAACCTTCCAGTTTCATGCCGATGTCAAACAACTTGTTAATCTGCGGATCGTTTTGGCGCATTTCTTCCAGTTCGGGCACCTGATCCAAAGATTCCTGCAAGGTCGGGTTTTTACCCTGAACGCCGGGCGGAATCATTTTAGAAATCTTATCGGCCTGAGAATACGGCATTTGCAGGACGCGGGCTACGTCACGAATCACGTTTTTGGCCTGAAGTTTGCCATAGGTAATAATCTGCGCCACATGGTCAAAACCATATTTATTTTGCACGTATTCAATAGTTTTGTAGCGGTTTTCCTGACAGAAGTCGACGTCAAAGTCGGGCATATTAACACGTTCGGGATTTAGGAAACGCTCAAACAGAAGATCCAGCTTCAACGGATCCAAATCGGTAATCTTTAAAGACCAGGCCACAATTGAACCCGCGCCGGAACCACGTCCGGGACCGACCGGTACACCGTGAGTCTTTGACCACTGGATAAAGTCCGACACGATCAGAAAGTAACCGGGGAAACCCATCTTTTTGATAACGCTCAGCTCATATTCCAGTCTGGCATAATAACGTTCGTCGATTTCCTTTTTCTGCTCCGCGGTCATACCCTCAAAGTAGACGTGAGCCTCCATGCGTTCCTTTAAGCCTTTGTAAGCCTGTTCGGTAATGTATTCGTCCTGCGTCCTGCCGCCGGGGCATTCAAAAATAGGCAGCAAGGGCTGAACCTTAGAAGAGAGATAATTGCAACGCATGGCTATTCTGACCGTATTTTCAACGGCTTCCGGCAGATCGGCAAAAAGCTCCACCATTTCCTTTTCACTGCGCAGACGGTTGTTCGGCGAAAAACGGCGGCGGTTTTCATTGGCGACATATTCGCCTTCGGCAATGCAAATCAGGGCATCGTGCGCCTCATACATATCCGCATCAAAGAAAAAAGCCTCATTGGTCGCTACCAGCGGAATGTCATATTGATAAGCCCAGTCGATAAAAACGTCCTCCGTCTTGCGTTCACTTTCCAGACCGATGCGCGAAATTTCCATATAAAGACGGTCGCTGAAAATCTCCCGCAGTTTTAAGAGCGTCTGTTCGGCCTCGTCTTTCCGGTTTTCCAGCAGAAGCCGGCCGACCGGCCCTTCCACGCCGGCAGTCAGAGCTATCAGTCCGTCGTTTAACTCTTCCAGATCAGACATTTTAAGCTGCGCGCGCTCACCCTGCCCCGGATTGTCCAGATAGGAACGCTTCATGAGCTTCATTATGTTCATATAGCCGGCTTCGTTCATAACCAGCAACACAATTTTGTCCGGTTCGACAATGCGGCCCTTGGATTTTAAGACATCATCGGCATCAGGATTGCGCAAAAAGAACTGACAGCCGAGAATCGGCTTAATTCCTTCGTCCGCGGCATATTTGGAGATGGCCTTGCCGCCGAACATATTGGCGGTGTCGGTCATGGCAATGGCCGAAACGCCCTGGTCATGGAGCTTATGGATAAGCTTCGGTACCAGCATGGCGCCTTCGGACAGGGAATAAGCGGTATGAACGCGCAGATGGACAAACTTTGGCTCAGACATCTAAAAACCTTTGCTTATGATTCTGCGGCGATTATATTCGTTTTTGGCCGTGTGTACAACTCAAAAATCGCAGATATCAGACCACAAAAAAAGCGGCTTAACACCGCTTTTTTTAATCCAGTTCGGAAAGTTTCTGCGCCTGATCTTCGGTTATCAGCGCGTCAATAATTTCACCCAGAGCATCGCCGGAGACGACTTCGTCCAGCTTGTATAAGGTCAGGTTAATGCGATGATCTGTCACGCGGCCCTGCGGATAGTTATAGGTGCGAATGCGCTCGGAACGGTCGCCGGAACCGACTTGCAGCTTGCGTTTTTCGGAATAAGCGGCATCTTTGGCCTGACGCTGCGCGTCATAGAGACGGGTACGCAATTTGCGCATGGCATTATCGCGGTTTTTGAACTGCGAGCGCTCTTCCTGAGATTCAACCACAATGCCGCTCGGAATGTGCACAATGCGCACGGCCGAGTTGGTTTTGTTAACTTTCTGACCGCCGGCACCGGAAGAACGATAGGCCTCAAACTTCAAATCGGCCGGATTAATCTGAATATCCACTTCCTCGGCCTCAGGCAAAACCGCCACCGTAGCAGCAGAAGTATGGACGCGGCCCTGAGACTCGGTTACCGGCACGCGCTGTACGCGGTGAGCGCCGGATTCGAACTTGAGTTTGGAGAAAACATCTTTGCCGGTAATGCTGGCCGAAGCCTCCTTATAGCCGCCGAGCTCGTTTTCATTGGCATCCATAATTTCAAATTTCCAACCCTGCAACTGCGCATAGCGCTGATACATTTCAAACAAAACTGCCGCAAACAAAGCCGCTTCATCGCCGCCGGTACCGGCCCGGACTTCAAGAATGGCATTTTTTTCGTCATCCTCTTCTTTGGGCAGCAGCAAAATCTTGACCTGTTTTTCCAGCTCCGGCTGCCGTTCCTTCAATTCATAATATTCAGCCTCGGCCATCTCCCGCATTTCCTTGTCGAGAGAAGAATCTTCCATCATCGCCTTATCATCCGCCATATTCCGTTCCAGACGGCGCAACTCCTGCACGGCCTCGACAACCGGGGTCAGCGCGGCCAGTTCCTTATTGAGCTTGACGAGTTCGTCGGCGCTGATATCCGGATTGGAAAGCAGAGCCTGGACTTCATCGTGGCGGTTGACAACATTACTCAGTTTTTCAGCAAACGACATTTATTTTATTTCCTCAATTATCTTCTCTACAGCAACGTTTTTCTGCCCGCCGCTGTCTAAATCCTTTACGGTTACTTCATTTCTGGCCAATTCGTCCGAACCGATGATTACTGCCTTGCAGGCATTGGCCTTGTTGGCTTTCATCATTCTCTTTTTCAAATTTCCGCTGTAGCTCTGCTCAACGCGAAAGCCAGCCCTGCGCAGCATATAAGCAATCTCCATGGCCTTGGCGTTGGTGTCTTCCCCTACCGGAATCACAGCTACCGGACGCGGAAGCGAAACATCTGCTTCCAAAAGCATGGACAACCGCTCGACACCGCAGGCCCAGCCAATGCCGGCGACGGCACCGCCGCCCATTTGCTCGACCAGCCCGTCATAACGGCCGCCGGCCAAAACCGTTCCCTGCGCGCCAAGCTTGTCGGTAACCAACTCAAAAACGGTGTGAGAATAATAGTCCAGCCCACGAACCAGACGATTGTTGATCCGATATTTGATACCCAAAGCATCAAGCCCATGCAAGACTTCGTCAAAGAACCTTTTGGAAGCCTCATTCAAACTGTCGCAGTACAGCGGCGCATTGGCAACCACTTCTTTATCACATTCTTCTTTAGAATCAAGTACCCGCAACGGATTTTTTTCCAGTCGTTCTTTGGAATCCCCGGACAGTTCGTCCAGATGCCCGCGCAGATATTCAACCAGCTTTGTCCGATAAGCGTCGCGGCTTTCCTTGTCACCCAGAGAATTGATTTCGACCACGACATTGCCCTCCAAGCCGAGTTTTTCGACAAATTCGTAAGCCATAGCGATAACTTCAACGTCGGCCTGCGGGGTTTCTACACCCAGCAGCTCGCAACCGAACTGCGTGAACTGGCGCTGACGCCCCTTTTGCGGACGTTCATAGCGAAACATCGGTCCGGCATAATATAACTTGACCGGCAGATTTTGCTGCATTCCTTCCGAAACAAAAGAACGAACAACACCGGCGGTACCTTCCGGACGCAGGGTCAGACTTTCGCCGCCGCGATCCTGAAAACAATACATTTCCTTGGTTACAACGTCGGAGGTTTCGCCCAAATTGCGGGAAAAGACTTCGGTAAACTCGAAAATCGGCGTTTCAATTTCTTCAAAGCCATATTTTTCAACCACTTCCGAACCGGTAGCCACTACTTTTTTCATTTTTCTTTTGGTCTCGCCGTAGACATCATAAGTACCGCGAACACTTTGTATTTTTGCCATTTTTTTATCCTATTTTTACTTTTTCTTCCACAAGACGAACCAATTCGTCGACAATATTTTCGTTTTTAACCTTATGATCGGGCCGGCCGCCAACATAAATCATGTTTTCATCGCCCCGACCGCCGCAAACGCCGAAATCCGTATGCCCGGCTTCTCCGGGACCATTTACCACACAGCCCATAACCGCCAGCGACAAAGGCTGGGAAATATGCGCCAGACGCTCTTCCAGCGCCTTGATGGTTTTCTCTACGTCATAACCGCGGCGGGCACAGGTCGGGCAGGAAATAATCCGAACACCGCGATGCCGCAGATCCAGCGCCTTCAAGATTTCGTAACCGGCTTTAACCTCCTCTTCCACGTCGGCCGTTAAAGAAACACGCAGCGTGTCGCCGATGCCGTTCATCAGAAGCGAGCCGATGCCGATGGCTGATTTTACGGTTCCGCTGCGCAGGCCGCCGGCCTCGGTAACTCCCAAATGCAACGGATAATCACAGGCCGCCGCAAGTTTCTTATAAGCATCTATCATCATCAGCGTGTTTGACGATTTGACGCTGATTTTAAACTCAAAGAAATCATTGTCTTCAAGCATTTTGGCCTGCTCCAACGCACTTTCTACCAAAGCGTCGGCACAGGGTTCGCCATATTTTTCCAACAGTTTTTTATCAAGCGAACCGCCGTTGACACCGATACGGATGGAACAGCCGTAATCTTTGGCGGCTTGAACAACGGCCTTGACCCGATCCTGTCCGCCGATGTTGCCGGGATTGATACGCAGGCAGGCGGCGCCGTTTTCCGCCGCCAGAATGCCCAGTCGATAGTCAAAATGGATATCGGCGACCACGGGAATTGAAACTTCCCGGGTGATGATTTTCAGCGCTTTGGCCGAATCTTCATCGGGACAGGAGCAACGCGTTATATCGCAGCCGACGGCTTCCTGTCTTCGGATTTGTTCAACGGTGGCTTTGGCATCCGCAGTCGGCGTATTGGTCATCGACTGAACGCTGATCGGCGCATCTCCTCCGACGGCAACCGATCCGACCATAATTTTGCGGCTGTGGCGTCTTATAATTTTTTCCATTTTTTCAATCCTTACATAACAAAAGAAAATAGCAGGGATTAGCTGCTATTTTCCCGTTAGTCCGCATGCGGCTAATGATTGGCCTGAGCCAAAATTTCATCAACCGAAATATTCATTTTTTTGTTCGGGGCAATGGTGTAGATAATCTGACCGTTATAGGTCACGTCGACACCGTCCGCCTTGCCAACGGAAAGCTTAAGGTTTTCCGCACGCGGAACAGTATAAGACTCTCCAGGCATCAATACCTTGCTCAGATACAGCTTTTCGTCGTTTTTGACCTCAATCCAGGTATCTTTTTTAACCTTAATGACCAGCCCTTTCTCTTCTCTGGCCGGCTTTACTTCCGCCGTCTGCTCTTCCACAGCGGACGGAACCGCTTCCGTTTTTACTTCAGCTTTAGCCGGCATTTCGGTTCCTGCTTCCGTTTTATCCGGTTCGGCAATAAAGCTGGTTTCCTTGACAACGACCTGCGGATTGTTTTCTTCGGCAGCGGTAGCGTCGATTACCGGCAGTTCCTCTTCGGCAGAAACGGCTTCGTTGGTTGAAAAGTCTTCAACTTTCAGCGGATAGTCGGCTGCACCTTCTCCGGTATTTTCACTTTCCCGGCTCATTGTTTCTTCAATAACATCTTCATCGACCGTTTCGCTGCTCATGCGGTTGTACATCGACCAAACGAAATAAACCGCAAAAACGGCTATCAAGCTGATCATCAGATATTTTTTACTGGGCACCGTTGCTTCGACCTGCGGTTCCATGACAAAATACGGATTGTTTTTGCGCAGATTGGCTTCCGCTTCTTCTTTATACATCTGTACAATGTTGACGCCGTCCAGCCCCAGATAATCGGCATAAGAACGGATAAAACCGATACCATAGGGATATTCGGGAATCCGATCATAATCACTGTCCTCGATCGCGCTCAGGTAAACCTTGCGGATACAGAGTTCCTGAGAAATTTCGGCGATGCTCTTGCCCTGTTTCTGACGAACTTCCTTCAGAAGCAGGCCGACTTTTCCCTCCTTGTCGTCTGCCTTATTTTCAGGAGCCGAAACCGGAACTTGTTCTTCGGCCGCGACAGCGGATGCAGCGGCCGGATTTTCAGCTATTTCTTCCTGAGCTTTGGAATTCTTAGTTTCTTTTTTCACAGTTACTTCCTTTTAACATTAAAAATTTTTGTAATTGTTGCACAGTTTTTAATAGATTTCAATACCATGGTCATAGGCATAGGATATTAATTGCGGGCGCAGAGTTCTTTTTTGAGACTTCAGCAGCGTATGAACATAGTCTTCGACATCTTCGGCGTTCATGGTTCTGACCATGCTTTTCACACGGCCGAAGGAAGAACCTGACATGGAAAGATTACGATATCCCAAACCAATCAGCGCCATTGCCTCGATCGGGTTGGATGCCATTTCACCACAGACCGAACAATAAACTCCGGCAGCATCGGCCTTCCTCACAATCTCTCCCATCATAGACAGAAACGGTGCAGACAAAACGTCATAACGTTCGGTTAAGCGCGGATTGCCGCGGTCGCAGGCAAAAATGAACTGCGCCAGATCGTTGGTGCCAACGGAAATAAAATCCGCCTGTTTTAAAATGGCGTCAAGCTGAAAAATTACAGATGGCACCTCAATCATCAACCCGACGTTGACTTTGGCCGGAACATTTTCTCCGCGGCGCTTTTCCCTTTCCAGCTCAATCAAAAGCGTTTCTCTGGCTTCTTCAAATTCGGAAAGATTGGCAACCATCGGAAACATAACGTTTAATTCCTTGCCGGCAGCAGCACGCAGGAATGCCCGCACCTGTTTGCGCAATATGGCGCGACGGTCAAGCGTAATGCGAATCGAACGCCAGCCGATAGCGGGATTTTCTTCGCCGACATTGCCCCAATAAGGCAGCAACTTATCCGAACCGACGTCTAAACTGCGAAAAATAACTTTTTTATCGCCGGCCTTGTCCATCAGTTCTTTATAATAGCCCATCTGACGTTCGACATCGGGCATAACGTCCGAAGCCATAAACGGAATTTCGGTGCGGTACAGACCGATACCGTCGCAGTTGGTGGTTTCAATATAGTCCAAATCAAAAGCCAAACCCACATTAAGATAAAGATTAACTTTTACGCCGTCCTTAGTCTGTGCGGGAAGCTCCTTCAGTTCGGCCAATTTGGCCTGCAGGCGGTCTTTTTCGGCAATTTTGGCCTTGAATTTTTCCTGAACGACGGCGGACGGATGCATATAGATATAACCATCGGTACCGTCAACGGCAATCAATTCGCCAGTTTTGGCTTCTTCAAAGATGCCGCGGATTTTGGCAACGACCGGAATGTTCAACGCTTTGGCAACAATGGCGACATGCATGGTCGGCGTACCGTCTTCAATAATCAGACCGCGGATTTTAGAATAGTCATAATCCATCAAATCGGCCGGACCCATCGTCTGCGCCACAACAATCAAATCGTCGGCATTAACCCCCTTGATGGAGCCATAATCGCCGCTCAAATAAGACTGAAGCCGATCCGCGACGTCCCGCAAATCATGCAGACGCTCTTTGAGGTAGCTGTCCGAGGTGCCGGACAAGCGGTTCCACATATCTTCATAAGCGCGCTCGACTGCCGCTTCGGCCGTCAGGCCGCTGTGAATGTTGTCGGTAATTTTTTTATACCAGCCCTTGTCGCGGGCAAACATCCGATAGGCATCCAAAATTTCTACATGTTCGCCGATACCAAGTTTGGTCGAGGCGAACTTCTCATCCAAATCGGCATTCATCTGGCCGTAAGCCAGCTCCAGACGGTGCAGTTCCTTTTCTTTGTCTTCGGCAAAAATTTTGGTAACGGCCTGACGACGGCGGTGAACGACACAAACGCCCAAACCGTAACCTTTGCTGAGGCTGATACCTTTCAGCTTTTCCCGCTCGTTGAGATTATTTCCTTTGGAGAGGCCTTTTTTGAGTTCGGCCATTTCATCTGAAGAAACAATTTCGCTCAAAACCATAGCCACGGTTTCCAGAATTTCGACATCCAGAGAAGAAAACTCGCGGATCTCGCGGGTTTGAACCGATAACACGCCTATGGAACGGCTCCAGCGAATCAGTGGCACGCCGAGAAATGATTTATATTGTTCTTCACCGAGATCGGGCTTATGGGCAAACTTCGGATGAGACCAGGCATCGGCAACATTCAGCGTGCGGTTGTTTTGCGCTACTTCTCCGGTCAGCCCCTCTCCGAAACGGAACGAAACCCGATGCTGAGCCTCGGGATTGAGACCGTAAGAGGCAAACAGCTCCAGCCGGCGTCCGTCTACCGCTATGTAAAACGAAGCGGCATCGGCCCCCATTTGTTCGGCAATCAATTTGACAATACTTTCCAACTTGACCGGAAGCGTATCCTGGCTTTCGGTTATCGTCCGCAACTGCCGCAGAATGTCCATTGCCTTATTTATTGCCGGGGACTGCATTTAATTTCCCACCCTTAAAAATTTTTATTGTGATTTTCTTTATATTATCTATATTGGTTTACATCAAGAACATTTTAGAAAAAAAGGATAAATAAATGGCTAATAATTACAAAAGAGGCGACAAGGACACCCGCCCGTGGGGAACTTGGGAGGTTCTAGATGCAGGGGACGGTTTCTGCGTTAAGAGAATCTGCGTTACGCCGGGAAATATCCTGTCTTTGCAATTGCATCACTTTCGTTCCGAGCACTGGATTATTGTCAAGGGCGAAGCCGTGGTCACGCTTGGTGAAGAAAAACTGACCAAAAGAGCGAACGAATCCGTTTACATTCCGGCCGAAACCAAGCACCGCATCCAGAACGACACAAACGAAAACATGGAGTTTATCGAAATTCAAACCGGCGAAAATCTGGATGAAAACGACATCGTGCGGCTGGAAGACAGCTACGGACGCGTTAAGTAACAAACGAAAAATCCCCTTCCGCAGCCGGCGGAGGGGATTTTTTATAAGATCAAAAGGCCTAAATTCGGGCAACGAGCACACTGTCAATCAATCGGCAGCGACAGGTAACATCAAGGCCGCGCCGGCGGAGAATTACACTCTGCTCCCATTGTTCGCCCATTCCTTTTTGAATATTAACAAAATGCCTGATCTCAGGAATATCTTCAGCCGGGCAAAGGTCCAGAAGCGCGGATATTTCACGTTCATTCACCGAGGAAGGCCGCCAGATCAAAGCATCCAAACGGCTGATAAGGTCTTTTCTTTCCATAATGATTAAAATTAAAAAATACATAATCTTTTGTTTCGCACAAAAGATGTATCACCGCGTTTTTTATTTGTCCAGACAAATAAAAAAGGCTGTTGTGACAGCCTTTTTGCACTTTTAACTGCGTTTGCTCCACACCTCTCTGAACTCGGGCGAGCGAGAGTTTTCAAGCCATTCAAAAATAGCCATTTCAACCGTGGCCACATCAACATTATTTCGCAGCAGCCGCTGAATTCCCAGCGCGCTCTGCATCCCGTTGCGGGAAGAACAGGCATCGGCGATAACAAAAACCTCATAACCGGCCCGGTGCAAGTCAAGCGCAGTCTGCAAAACACAAAGATGCGTTTCCAAACCGGCAATAACAATTTGCCTTTTACCGGAATTTTCTATGGTTTTACGTATCTCTTCATTTTTAAAACAAGAAAAGGTGTCTTTTTCCAAATATTGCATTTCATCGCCGAGAATGATGCGCAGGTCTATCATGGTCGGACCGAAGCTGGCGTGATTTTGTTCGGCAACAATATAAGGAATGTTTAGTTTTTTGGCTATATCAAGAAGGGCGGCACAACCGTTAATCACGTCTCGCGGACTTTCCTGAGCAGGCGCCAAATGTTCCTGGACATCAATGATCAGCAATAAGGAATCGTTTTTGTTCATCAACATTTCGCTACTCCTTAAAAATACGTTATTGACTATAGCTATAAAATAAATGATACTCCATTTAATATTAATAAACCAGAAAAAACAGAAGAAACAAGATGAATTTTTTAGATTTAGGATTAAGCGAAAAAACAATTCAGGCGATCAATGAATTCGGAATCGCCGAGCCGACGACCGTTCAAAGCGACGTTATCCCTTCCATTTTGCAGGGACGCGACGTATTTACCATTGCTCCGCAGGGATGCGGCAAGACTATGTCTTATGTCTTTCCGCTGGTGGACATTATCAGCAACAAAGCAGGGCAGAATATTTTAATCATTACGCCGGCTTCGGAGCAGTCTGTTCAAGTGTCTGACCGTCTGTCGATTTTTAACAAGTATCACGAAATCAACGAGGCAACCGTCAAAGACAAAGACGAAGACATTGACATGGAAGCCAATGTCGTCATCGGTTCACCCGACTTGTTGGTCGATTTGGTGGAAAACAGCAAGTTCGACTTTTCCAAAACAAATATCCTGGTGGTTGACGATATAAATTTGATCAAGAAAAACAAACAGTTGGAAAATCTCGAAAAAATATTGGCCATTTTGCCGGCCGATAAGCAAAATATTGTTTATACCAATCGGCGTTCCAAAGAGACACAGTCGGTTTTGGAAAAGATTCTGAAGGCTCCCGAGGAGATTAAGGTCGATAAAAACAAAGAGCAGGAAGCGGCCAAAGCCGTACAACAGGCTCCGGCGGCAAAAACGCAGAAAGGAAAGACTTCAAATGCCAAAACGCGTGGTTTGCGCAGTAGCCAAACGCCGCAGCTGGACAAAGAAGCAGTCGAGCTGGCCAAAAAGTTTAACGCATTTAACGGGCACGCGCCGGAATTTATCTTAAACAAAGGCATTCTGGCCGAAGATAACGGGGTCAATGCCTGCAACATTGACAATGACAAGATATCGACAGCTTATTAAAAATACAATCGATTACCAATCAATAAAAAATCCCCGTTTCAGGGGATTTTTTATTATTCATTTACAGCGACATCACCAAGGTATGCCGTGGATACACCTGGAGGGATCTCGTTCACAGATATCATTGCCCATTTTATAAAGCTTTTCGCGCTTGGGTTCCAATTTTCCAACCTCACAGGCAGCCAACATCAGCAAAACCATTAATATTACCGCTTTTTTCATTGTTTTTTCCTAAAAAACCGAAATCATACAAACAGCAACAAACACAAACATCAGAATGCGGGTCAGATGTTTCAACAGATTACTGCGTTCAAAAGAGGCCGAGCTTCTCCAGGTTCCGAGTATTACCGCTATACAGTAATACAGAAAAAAGATCGTGGTCGAAACATAGCACAGCGTCCACAAAATTGCCAGAATATCAGGTTTAACCGGATTGAAGTAATGAAAGAAATAGTCAACAATGCGGCGGTTGGCAATCTGGCGGTCCAGCAGTATCTCAAACAGTTTGGAAACAAAACGGAAGAAAATCACTCCCAGAATGCCGAATTTCCAAAAAGTCTCGCTGAGACTGAATTCTCCATCAAGAAGTTTTTTTAACATTAGCTTTCCTCTTGTTGTTATGACATAAACAGATACTGCGGCATTTTAAGCCGCAGCGCAAGCAAAAAATAGCGGTTATGCCACAAGCTTACCGGAATCAGCAGTTGGCTACATTTACGGCCAGACCGCCCAAAGAGGTTTCCTTGTATTTGTTGTTCATATCGCGGCCGGTGTCAAACATGGTCTTAATCACACTGTCCAGCGACACGATATGCTCTCCGTTGCCTTTCATGGCAATGCGCGCCGAATTGACGGCCTTGACCGCGCCCATGGCATTGCGTTCAATGCAGGGAACCTGAACCAAGCCGGCCAGAGGATCGCAAGTCAGTCCCAAATTATGTTCCATGGCAATTTCAGCGGCATTTTCAATCTGTTTTAAATTTCCGCCCATGGCTGCGGCCAATCCTGCCGCCGCCATTGAACAAGCCACGCCGACTTCGCCCTGGCAACCGACCTCAGCGCCGGAAATGGAAGCGTTGGTACGATAAAGGCTGCAAATAGCCGAGGCTGTGAGCAAAAACTTCAAAATTCCGTCTTCAATGCCGTTGCAGGATTTATGAACGGCAAAACGTTCAAAGTAACGCAAAACGGAAGGAATCACGCCGGCCGATCCCATGGTTGGAGCGGTGACAATCTGACCTCCAGAAGCGTTTTCTTCGGCAACGGCAAAACCCCACAGATTGATCCAGTCTATCATCAGCAGCGGATCGTAATCGTTATTGCGGAATTTTTCCTCCAGACGCTGATAAATTTCATTGGCACGGCGGCGGATATTCAGTCCGCCCGGCAAAATGCCGTGCGCATTCATGCCGCGGTCGACAGAATTTTGCATGATACGGTGAATTTTCATAATGCCGCTCATAACGTCTTCCTTGCTGCGCAGCGCGCATTCGTTGGCCATAACCAAATCGGCAATGCTCATATTTTCCCGTTCGCAGAGCGCTATCAACTGGTCACAGGTATCAAAATTATACGGCACATTGTATGGTTCGCGCTCAATACGTTTGGCAATTTCGTCCCGGCGGGCAATGGTTCCGCCGCCGACCGAAAAATAAGTCTCTTCAAACAAAAGGCCGCCAGCCTCGTCGTAAGCCTTAAAGGTCATACCGTTGGAGTGTTCGGGCAGGAACGTTTCCTTTTCAAAAACGATGTCCTTGTCCAAGTCAAAGGCAATGACTTTTTCATGATCGGCCTGCAGAATCTTGTCACGTTCAATGGCCAGCATATAGGCCTTTTCGGGATCGATTTCTTCAGCCTCCAGTCCCATAAGCCCATAGGCTATGGCCTTAACCGTGCCATGACCGACACCGGTCAGCGCCAGAGAACCGTAAAGCGTGGTTTCAACCCGAGCCAGCCGGTCGAAAAAGCCGGCTTTCTTCAGATTTTTAATATATCTTTTGGCGGCGCGCATCGGCCCGACCGTATGCGAACTGGATGGTCCGATACCGATTGAAAAAATCTCAAAAAAACTATAGTACATTTAGAAGTAAGTCCTTATTTCAATATATGGTTTGATGCCGATTTTGCGCAGCGTTTCGGCAATATATCGGTGAATATCGCCCCAAGTTGAATATTTATCAATAAAAGATTTTGCTTTTTCAGGAGATTTTGACAACTGGACGGCAATCGTTTCATCCAAAATCCGATTCATAACCTCCGGCAACTTATCAAAATCTATCTCCAGCTTGCCGTCTGCGTTAAAATGGATGGCTCCATGTTCAAGCAGGTAGTTGAAATGGATCAGGTCGCCGACGCGATGCGGTTGAATCAGCTGCGGTCTGGCTTTGAGGAACATTCGGACAATCCAGGTGGTATAAACTTCTTTTAAGGTTTTTTCGTCGATGATTCCGGCCTTGACATATTCCGGCATCATGGCAACGGAAACGACATCGGCCTTATTTTCTTCAATGGTATGTTTATAAAGGCCCAGCGAATTTTTAAAACTGCTGTCCGGACCAAGCGAATGGCCGTTTTCGTGCCCAATGACAAAAATATGGTCGGCCTCGGGATTGTAATATTGATGCAGCGCCGGCGAAACCAAAGCATTGAGTTTTTTCTTCACCGCATCCATATCCTGACTCATGCGAACCTGGCGGTGATAGACATTTCGGCGGCCGCCGCCGGTTTTGATGGAAAGCTTGTCGTCGTTCGGCAGGTTTTGGGCGGTGGTTATGGCACCGCGGCACTGAGCGTAATCCCCGGTCAGGGCAACCAAATCGACATCGACCATTGTCTGTTTCAGTTCATCGCCGCCGGCAACGTTTTGCGCATAACGGTCGGCATAGGGCATTAACCGGGCCAGATGTTTCATCTGATCCTTAAACGTCAGGAGCAGATCCGTGCCCTTTTTATTGATGATGCCGACGCGAATGCCCAGCATATCTTTGGAATTGACTTCTATCCCCAGATTATCCAGCATTGATTTTAATTCCGTATTTTCACAAATCGTCGGCGTCATTTCGTCATCATAATTTTCACGTCCGACGGTAAATTCGAGCGGAGAATCCTGCAAGACCGCCCAATGCTTGTCGGCCAGCATATCCATATCCTCATTGTTCTGAATCAGAGCCTGAGCCTGCCAGCCGAGATAATCCTTAAAGGCTTCGTCCGCCGTGTAATGCGCCGCTACTTCCAGTTCATTGGCAATGGCTGAAAATTCTTTGGCAAAATATTCGGTGTAGTCGACGGCCTTCAGTTCATTGTTAAAACGCCTAACCATGGTGCGGGCACTAAGGATTTTCCTCACTTCTTCAACCTTGCCGGTTTCCAGCATCTTTTTGATGATTTTATGAAATTCTTCAACGCTTAAATCTACCGGATAGAAATTGCGCCCCGGATAAATTTTAACGCCTTTAAAAATTTCAACCGGATCCGGATCTAAACCGTTGAGACCGGCAACACCGTTAAAACAATTAAACAAACGCAAGGCCTTGGCCGCATGAGAACTGTTCCGAGCCGCATCTTCCAGCCCTTTTTTCAAACTCCGATTCAACGGATGGTCCTGCTCCAAAGAAACGTCATTCATTATGCGGGCTGCCTTAACCAGATGCAGCAAAACTTTCTTTTCCGTTTCAGGCAGGGATCGATAACCGGCAAAATCAGGAGAAACCAAATCAATCTCCCGCAACTTGTCATTCAGCATCTCATCCAATTGTTCTTCACTTAAGTTCAGCTCATATCCGTTAATTTTCATCTTTGCTAATCTCCACTACTCTGAAACGATAAACCTTAATCCGGTTTGACCAGTAAGAGGGGCTCATACCGGCCTTTATCTTCAAATTGTTTAAAAATTCCGCCTTGTCGGGAAGCTGCTTCCAAACCGCCGGCAAAAAGACACCCTGGCGGTTGCCGTCGCGGATGACGATGCCGTTAACACCTTGGATTATTTTTGAAAGCAAATCTGCTTCGTCTTTATAATTAATCGCTTCAAAGCCGCTTAACAACGAAATCGACGTTTTTATATTTTTCAGTTCTTCCGCAGTCAGCGGGGAAAAACGGCTGTCTTCCAAGGCCGCTTTATAAGCGTTGTCGGCGATATCGTCCGCAATGGCGCGATTGGGAAGCAAAGAACCAATACATCCGCGCAGCTCATTGCCGATCTGCAAGGTAACAAAAGAAGCACCGCGGTTAAAAAGTTCATTGGGATAGTCGCTTCGCGAGGGCTTATATTTTTTTCTGCCGACGGCCTCTTTCAGGCTTGCTTCGGCTATTTCCAGCAGATCTTTGCCATAAATCCCGGCAAAGGAACGTAAGCTCTCAACCTCCCGCTCTAATGGTGACAGCTCCTCTTCTTCCGGGGCTTCTCCACGGTCAAAACTCCAGGCGCCATAACCGACGACGCCGGACTTGTCACCGGTGACGTCACCAGAATTTATAATATCCAAAAGCCGGGGCTGAAAGTTATATTTGCGCGCTAAAAGTACAGCCGTGTTAATTCCCAACGAACCGCAGGACATATGCTCCTCGACCTGCGGTAATCTGTCCGCGACCAACTTTCCGGTTTGCGAATCGATATGGCGCGCCTGATCATAGGTGTAATAATGCGACAAATCGGCTGAAAAAATAATCAACGTATCCGGACGGTCGACATAAGGCTGCAAGGCCGCGGCCAAAACCGCAGGATCACCACTTCCGTACACAACAGGCACAATTGAAAAACGCTTCAGCGCTTTTTGCAAAAACGGAAGCTGGACTTCCAGCGAATGTTCTTTCAAATGCGCAAGATTGTTATATTTGAAGCGGGAATTTTGCGCCAATTCAGCATTAATTTCCTTGTTTACGGGCACCCGGCCGAGCGGCGTTTTGAAATAATCATCTCCCGACAAGGCAAAACCGTCGACCGCAACATAGTGCGACGGTCCGACCAAAATCACATTGCGAATATTTTGGGCATAAGGTTCCAAGAGACCGTAAGCTTTGGCCGCCGTCGGCGCCGAATATCTGTAACCGGCATGCGGCACAATCAGCATTTTAGGCTGACGGCCGGACAGCGGCGTAACATTTGACAAATATTTTCCAACCTGGGCATTAAGGTTAGCGGTATCGGCCGGATAAAAAACGCCGGCGACTGCCGGAGCACGGAATTTGTCCATATTATCATCCTTCGCAACAAAATGATTAATGCGTTCGGGATTGGAAGAAATATGCCTGGTAAAATGGCAATAGTTAACCCAAAGCAAAGAGGCAAGCACGATACCGATTAATATGAATTTTAAGACCCGGGGACGCCCCAAATCGTCATCATCGTCATTGTTCATGGCATATCTTCTCAAAAAAACGTTTTCCGAGAATCATCATATTGCAGAATAGCTTAAATTTTCACTAATCAAATGCTGTTTTTGAGGCTTTTTAAAAATTCCCGAAAATCATCAAAACGGATAATTCCGGGAGCCAAATCATCTTCGTCATTCCAGATCGGCCTGCCGATGCGCACCCCAAGCGCATGAGCCGCCAATGCGCAGCTGCTGTCCTGACTGCTGTCACCGACAATCCAGACCTTCCGCGGCGAAAAGTCTTCCGGTTTCAGCAGACCGCGGAGACTGTAGAACGCGTGGTCCGGATACGGTTTGTCTCGCGGCGCCTCGTGTCCGGCAACAATACGGGCAAAAAGCTCCGGCACAAACAACAGAGGCAGCTCAAATTCCAAAAGGCGCCGGTCCTTGTTCGTCATAATTATCATCGGAATCCCTCGGTCATGAAAAAAAGCCAGGGTCTCCTTCACGCCGGGAAAAGTTGAAATCATTGACGGCACGTTTTGCAGATAAAGCTCCGCATAGCGACGGTAGGCTTCCGCAGCCTTCTCCGGACCGAAAATATTGGGAAAATTGTCGCGAAAGGAAAGATTGCGATTCCGCTTTCGGGAAGAAACTTCCCATGACGGCAGACCGTATTCGCTCAAGACCTGATTGACGGTCGCGACCAACGCCGTGCGGCTTTCGGCCAGAGTATTGTCCCAATCAAACAGGACATACTGCAATTCTGCCAGATTCAGTTTTTCCATTTTCCCTCCGCTTTTTTTTAATTTAAGCAGCCCAAAGGCAAAAGACAACAGTTCCAATAAAAACTCCCGGAAATCCGGGAGTTTTCAAAAAAAATCATGCGGCTTTGCCGATTTTGGTTTTGCCGCCCATATAAGGCTGCAGTTTTACCGGGATGTTGACCGTACCGTCCGCATTCTGGTGGTTTTCAATAAACGGAACCAGTGCCCGCGGCGTAGCAATGCCGGTATTGTTCAGGGTATGGACATATTTGACCTTGCCGTCTGCATTGTCACGGTAGCGCAAATTGGTGCGGCGGGCCTGCCATTCGGTAATGTTGGAGCAGGAATGGGTTTCGCGGTAGCAATTCTGCGACGGGACCCAGGCTTCCAAATCATACTGGCGATATTTGGGCGCACCCATATCGCCGGTGCAGACTTCCAAAACCTGATAAGGCAGCTCCAGATCCTGCAAAACCTCTTCCGAAATGGACAGCAGTTTCTGATGCCATTTTTCACTTTCGGCAATGTCATTTTTGCAAATGACAAACTGCTCGGTTTTCATAAACTGGTGAACGCGAACCAAACCGCGGGTATCCTTACCGGCAGCACCGGCTTCGCGGCGGAAGCAGGGTGAAAAGCCGGCATAAAGAATCGGCAGCTGGTTTTCGGTCAGAATCTCATCGGCGTGCAACGAGTTCAGAATCAGTTCCGCAGTGCCGGAAAGATAAATGTCATCCGCCGGCATATAATAGATTTCATCGCGGGAAAACGGCAGATATCCCTGTCCGTACAACGGCTTTTCCTTGGAAATGGACGGTACGGTGATAACTGTAAAGCCATGGCTGCGCAATTTGTCCAGAACCATCATATGGATTGCCAGTTCCAGCTTTGCAAGGTCATTTTTAATGGCATAAGTGCGCGAACCGGAAACCTTGGCAATGCGCTCCATTTCCGACCAGTCGTTCATTTCCATCAGTTCAATATGGTCTTTGGGCGTAAAGTCAAATTTGGTCGGTTCACCCACCCGGCGGCGGACGACATTGGCCGAATCATCCGGACCGACAGGGCTTTCGGGAGAAGGCATATTCGGCATCCGCAGCATAATGTCGTTAAACTTGGCCAGTTCTGCATCCAGTTTTTCCTGTTCAACCTTAAACTCTTCCCCAAGTGCCTTGCTTTTGGCAATGATGGCAGGGCGTTCTTCGGCCGAAGCGGATTTGATGGAATTGCTGAGTTTGTTCTTTTCTTCGGACAGTGCCTGGGATGAGGTTTTTAACTTATTGATATCCTTATACAGGGCAATCAGAGCGTCTACATCAATAACATCTTTGGAATAGCCTTTTTTAGCCAGGCCATCCTTAATCACATCCGGATTTTCGGCAATATATTTAATATCCAACATTTTTATTCTGTCCTAAATTTATTTGAATTGTTTCCGTTGATTTTCAACAAATATGAAGAATAACAATTTTTGAAATAAAAACAACAGAAAATTAAGTCCGTCATTGAATGTTATCCAGATTTTCGGTTGATTTTACGCCGGCTTTATATTAGTTTTGTTAAAAATGATTATTGAAACCAAGGAATTATAACAAAATGTATGAAGGAAAAACCATCTTAACCGGCGTCAAACCGACCGGAAAGCCACATCTCGGCAACTATCTCGGCGCAATCAAACCTGCCATCAAACTCGGCCACGAAGCATTGAATCAAGGCGGCAAACACTATATGTTCATTGCCGACTACCATGCCATCAACGCCGAAAAAGATCCGGTAGTGCTGAATCAGATGATGAAAGAAATTGCCTGCATTTATCTGGCAGGCGGTCTGGATCCAAACAAATCTTATTTTTACCGCCAGTCAGACATTCCGGAAATCCCCGAAATTACGACCATTCTATATGCCTATACGCCCAAAGGGTTTATGAACAAAGCGCATGCCTACAAAGCCCAGGTTGACAAGAACCGCGAAGCAGGCAAACCCGACGACGACGGCATCAATATGGGACTGTATACCTATCCGACCCTGATGGCGGCCGATATTCTGGCTTATGATTCAGACATCGTGCCGGTCGGCAAAGACCAGGTACAGCATGTGGAAATTGCCCGCGATATCGCCGGCGCCATCAACGCCCACTACGGCAAAGAGCTGCTGCGCCTTCCGACTTACCGCTTTGACGAAAACGTGGCAGTGGTTCCCGGTATCGACGGACGGAAAATGAGCAAATCCTACGGCAACGTTATTCCTTTGTTTGAAGACGACAAAGCCATCAAAAAAGCCATTTTTTCAATCAAAACCGACTCTCGTCCGATGGAGGAACCCAAAAACCCCGACGAAATTCTGGTCTACGAAATTTATAAATCCATAGCCTCACCGGAACAGCTGCAAGAGATGGGCGACGGTCTGCGTCAGGGCAAGCTCGGCTACGGACATATTAAAAATATGCTGCTTGACGCCGTTATTGCTGAGGTTAAGGAAACGAGAGAAAAATACAACTACTATATGGCGCATTTTGACGAAGTGGAAGAACTTCTGGCGCAAGGTGCCGCCAAAGCCAGACCGGCGGCACAGGCCACACTCAAACGCCTGAAGGACGCCGTTTTCGGAAAGTAAAAAAAAAAACACCGCTCAGCGGTGTTTTTTTATGGGCGGACGTTTTACCCTGCCCACATCATATTCCGGAGCAAACAAATTAAGCTCCGGTTTTATGTCGGGATTATCAAGTCCCGAAAGGGTTGGCAGAGAATGAATCAGGTTCTGCGTGTTAAACAAGCGCCCGGCGTAATCCGGCAGGCGCTCGGCCAAAGCGGGATTAAGCCGTTTATAACGTTCGGACAGCCACAAGATAAACGGAATCTCAAACATATGCCGGGAAGCAATGTCTTCAGAATGGCAGAAGCAGCTGTCGTCCCGGTCATAAACGTCTTCCCCGTGGTCGCTGAAATACAAAAGATAGGCATATTGACCGGTTTTGCGCAACTGTTTGATAATTTTATTTAAAACATAGTCTGTATAGACAATTGAATTGTCATAGTGGCAAACCTTTTTCTGGCGGGCGGTTTCATAGTCGTAAAAACGGCGAAAATGTTTGGGATAGCGGTTTTCATAGCGTCCGTGACTGCCCATCAGATGCACAAAAACAATCTTGCGCTCAGCCTTATCCTGCAACGCCTTTTCCACCAGCGGCAGCAGGACTTCGTCATATTCGCTTTCCATTTCCTGCCAGTTCATGGTATTGGTGAACTCCACGCGTTTGGCATCTTCTCCGTAAACGGCAATGACATTGTCGTTGTCTCCCATAGAATACTGGTTGGAGAGCCAGAAGGTTTTGAAGCCGGCATCATTGAAATAATTGATTATACTGCCGCGGTCATAAGCATCGGTCAGCTCTTCATCATGAGCAAAAGTTAAAACCTTGCGCAGCGAACTTAACGTATGGCTGTGCGGCGAATAGACATTTCGGAAAATGTAAAGCTCATCGGCATAAGAAGTCAGCTTGGGCATGGTGTTGCGGTGATAGCCGTATAAATTGAGGTGCCCGCGGTCGACAGATTCACCGATAACCACAACATAAGTCTGAGGCTCGTCCGCCGGCACGGAAGAAACGATATCTGCAAAAGGCTCAATGCTGCGGCTGTTCTTAATCTCGATAATGCGACGCAGATCATTGCGGTAAGTCAGATATTCCGTAACCATTTTGACCGGCAGAATGCGGTATTTGGGCCGCAGAGCCTGATAAAACATTATGACAAAAAACAGGGCGCAGACAATCAGCCCGATCAGACGGGCCCGGCGGTTCAACTCCAGCGGGGCGGCCTTTTTCAACAAGATATAAAGTCCCGGAACAAAGAGCAAAAGCGTTGCCAGCAGAATATCGACATTGAAGAAATTGCCGATGAAATCCAAAATTTCCGCCGGATTGGAGTCAAATACCGTCTGAAACGAAATGGAAGACAGGCTGCCGCCAAACAATATGCCGTGGCAGATATTTACCCAATAAAGCGGATAGAGCAGAAAAAATATCCACATATAACGTTTTGCCGCCTTAGGGAAAATAAACAGCGGCAACAGCAGCGCCGCCCAATCAACAAAAACGTTGGCAAACTTTTTCACAAGCTGGGAATGCTGCGTATAAAAAAAGTTTAACAGCAGCGGCAATAAAGTATAGATGCAAATCCACAAAAACGTTTTCTTTTTCAAATCATCACCTTTGTTTTTGCCTACTTCTAACATGTTACCGATTTTTCTCAACTGCTATTGTTACTTTTGCCACAAAAAAAGGCCCCGCTTTCCCGCGGGGCTTTTCTCTCTGCAAAAGACTACTGAACCTGAGCTTTTCCGACCCGGTCAAACTGCAGCGTTTTTCCGTCATAAGTATAAAGACTTAAAGATGACGGCGTGGTTCTGAATTTGTTGACCTTTCTCAAATCCGAAAAATAGGTATTTTCAATCGCAACATAGTCCTGATGAGGCACAACATTGGTTTTAGAGTTAATGCTCAGCGTAATGCTGTCATTGTTCAGCTGGTAAACGCCCGTAACACCGTTAATGGCATTGCTGTAAAATCTGCCGTCATTGTTAAAGCCGATGACAATACGGAAAAGTTCGTTATCCTGTTTCAACTCATATTCGCTGTCGACGATGTTATCGGACCCGAAGCATCCGCCCAACAGAAAAAACGAAAAAGCTACTGCTAAAAATTTCTTCATAAATAACCTCTCTTAAAACTATTATTCAGCGGGAAATCCCCTGGATTGCAATTTTACATTAAATTGATATAAATGCAACCCCAAAGGTTATGACAAAAAGCATAACTACCGCCAAGACCAAATCACGGAACAAAGGCCGACAGGAAACTTTCCGTCCGCGGCCCGCATCTTCTTTAAGACGGAGCATTTCAACCCGCATGGCGCGGAAATATACATAGCTGATTAAAATCCACCATAAAATGACGCTGACCGCGGCAGAAGTCCGGGTGACCTCCGTCAGTTGGATCAGTTTTTCCAGAGACCACCAGATAATGGCTATGACATAAGAAGTCCGATAACTGCGATAAACCAGGTATAAAACCGGCACAATGAACCCTAAGCCGAACAAAATGTCCGAATCGCCGCTGAGCCAGGCAAACAAAAGCGTCATCAGCATGATGAACAACGTCAGGTAAAACGCCAGACCGCGATAGGTGCGGCGAAACGGCAGGGTATTATATTCCGCCACCTGTTTTTTCAACTTTTCGTCCGCAGCCTGAGGCTCGATTTCAGGAGTAAAAAGCTGTTCACCCATATTGACTTCGGGATAAGGCGTGGTAAAAACCGGCGCCGGCGAAACCGGTTTTCCGGCTTTGATATTTTTCTTCAACGCCTTTACGGCAACTTTTTTGACAGCAATTGCCGCTTTTTTCGTTTTGCCGGCGGCAGACTTCTTAACAACGGGCTTCTTTGACGCCGGCTCGGACTTCGGAGCTGCCTTCTTTTCCGGCTTTGCCTCAGCAGATACATTTGCTTTATCCGTTAAATCTGAAATAACAGCAGATGAAAGTTCCTTCTTTTTTGCCGAAACCGGACGTTTAACACTTCTGTTTTTGACAGCCGTTTTCTTTCCTGCCGCTTTTACCGAAGTTTTGAGTGATTTTTCAGACATGAATACATCCCCTGATCAAATTGATTCTGGTTAATATAATATACATTATTCGTCAGGATAAAAGTTTTTTATATAAAAATTAACAAATATCAAAAAATATGCTTGATTTTTATTTTAAGAATATGTATGTTCACTTTCAGTTGTCGCCGCTGTAGCTCAGTGGTAGAGCACGTCATTGGTAATGACGGGGTCGCAAGTCCGATTCTTGCCAGCGGCACCATTTTTAAGAATGCACCTTTTGAGGTGCTTTTTTGCTATATAAACCAAGGCTTTGGATTAGTCCGATTTTGATGATTTTGAAATAAGCATTTTTTGATAATTTATCGGACTTTTGGAGCGAAACTTAAGAGAATCAAGCTTTTTACCATTTCAAGTCCCTGTCCGATAAACATACTATTTTAACCATTGACGAATTTGTTCAATGCACCACGGTAATTGATCTCTGATTTGATAAACCCAAAAACGTTTAACATCCCAACCTAATTCAAATAAACGTTGGTTGCGTAATTGGTCTCTGTAACATAATTCACCAGTCCAATTTCGGTGGTACATTTCTCCGTCAACTTCAATATCTAACTTTTTCTTGTCATTAACAATAATGGCTAAATCAAGTTTATATTTGTCAACAGGATATTGAGGAGTAGTTATAATTCCAGCGTCAAAAAGTTTGGTATATAAATATTTTTCCCATTCAGATACTTGTTCAATATTTTGAACATCGGGATATTCTCTTGTTTCTGGATAAAATTGATTATTATCTGGTGAAGATATTTTATTTCCTAAAAGACGGGTATATTCAACAAAATGTTCCATATAAGGCACATCGCAGGAAGAGCAATAATCTATATCTCCAACAACAATTAAAATAGATCTAGCTCTTGTGATAGCAACATTGAATAAATTTCCAGTATTTTTCAAAAATGCAATGGCTCCATAAGGGGTATCTTGAGAAATAACAGAAGAAAATATGATAATATCTTTTTCATCACCTTGAAATTTGTGAACTGTATCAACAAGAAAATCATTTTTTGTATATAATCGATTCTTTAATTCGGGTACTTCTTCGATAGCATCACGTATCTTATCCGCTTGACTTCTAAAAGGAGTAACAACACCTATAGTTCCTTGATAATCATTTTTTATAACAAGACGATTTAATTCTTCAATAATCCGATTTATTTCGAAATTATTATACGCGCCTCCGTTAGTCGGTTTTAAAACTTTACCTTTCACATCTATCCATCTTATTCCAGCCGCTTCGTTTGGAGGAAGTTTTAATCGTCTGTAATCAGTTGCAATCCTTAATTTCCCTTCATAAAACTCATTGTTGGAAAACTCAATAATATCAGCAAAGCTTCTATGATGATCCAATAAGCTAACTAAAGATGATGGAGAGTTAACAGCATTTGCTAAGTCAAAAACTGAATTTGCAGAATAAGACCACTCATAACCAATATTATATTTTTGTAAAAGGTTTATATCTTGTTTTTTTGAAATGGAACTAATATGCGGTAATTGCTTGTTATCCCCTATTATTACAACCCGTTTTGCTCTATATAACAAAGGTAAAATAGAAGCAATATCACACTGACTAGCTTCATCTATAATAAGTAAATCATAAATGGCTGGTGCAAAAGGGATTCTTCCCTTAGCTGACAAAGAAGTAACAGCCCAGCATGGAAGAAACTTTGCAACCAATTTGTGCATTTCAGAAAGTTCTTTGGCAAATTTTTGATTGCTACCAAGATTTTTTCCCTCTTGCAATTTAAGTGCGGAAACAAAACGTGTCATATTTTTGCGTTCTTCAGCAGAAATATCAATTGGTCTTGTTAATAACCATTTATCCCATAAAGTTGCAGCTTTTTTAGCTAGAGAAAATTTATGTTGCCAAAGTTTACGATCTATATTTTCAAGAGTTTCCATATTGTTTAGATTCTTTAGCAAATCCTCATATTCCAACACGGAATACATATTATTGATTTGCTCCTTTAATTTAAAGGCGTATTCACTCCAAGTTATTTCATTAAAATCAGTCGATAATTTTTTTAAACCATACTTTTCTGCTAACTCATTAAAACAATCAATATTTTTATGTAATTTTTTTAGCCTTGATTTTATAAGAATATTCCACAGAAGTTTAGATATACCCGTTTGTTTTTCTTTTATCGTTTTATTAAAAATTTTATTACAAATTAAGTATTTATTATGCAGTTCATCAATTTGCTTACTTGTAATTTCAAAATAATACTTATGCCAATCATCTCTAAAAGAGCATATCTTCTGCTCTAACTGGTCAATTTTGTTTCTCAGAATAATATATGCTTCTTTCTTGTTTCTTAAAGAATCATATATTGCTACTTCATCGGCATAAATTTGGGCAAGATTTTCATAATCAACTTTATTTTGTAAATTGACACTAGATGAAAGCAAGGTGTTAATAACAGCAAGAATATTAGAATGATTTTGAGTGGCACTGATTCTTAACATAACAGGATGTGTGCTCAAATTATTTAGTCTAGCATCAACAACATCGACAGCTTTATTGTTTTTGCTAGTAAATAAAACTTTTTGTCCTTTCCAAACGGCGTTTATCAATAAATCTGTGACAACTTGTGATTTACCTGTTCCCGGAGGACCTGTTACAATAGTGACATTTGATCTTAAAGAGGTGCGAATAGCTTGTTCTTGTTCAGAATTTAAAGGTAAAACTTCTAAAATGCTATTAGATATAGTTTCATCAATCTCTTTTACGGTATTACTTAAATACAACCAATCATACAAAGCGGTACCTTTATAGGCGTTTTGTCCCAATTTAGATAATTCTGATAATTCATTTTCTAGACCAAGTGTAAAGGGAGATTTTTCTGTTACGAGAACAATTGCCCGGTTATAAATGCCGGGAGAGGTCATTGTTTGAATTGAAGGGTTTGATATAATTGTTTCAGGGTTAATATCTTCTTTCCAATTCCATTGCCGTAATTGTCTCAATCTACTGACAAGCTCATCTAACTCAATGTTATTGTTTGGAATATCAAGTCCTAATTGCTTTTCCAACTCAATAATCTCATAAACTAGATTATCATCGGAATTTTGAGTGCTAAATTGTTTTACAACTTCTTTATTTATGCTAGGAATTGATGAAATTGTAATATCTCCAGAATTATATTCTACTGGAAACAGAAACACTGGAGCAACTTTAAAATACTCTTTATTTGTTTTTGAAGAATATATTTTTTCAACAAGTGTAGGATATCCAATATAGGCAACCATATTTTTATTAGGTGATGATATCGTTTTATGTAGAAATTCTACAGCTGAAACATTTTCCTCACTACTAATATCCAAATTTTTTAATTCTGCATACTTAAGGGAATAATTACTTGTAAGAAACTCCGAAATACTGTTGTTATCTTCAATATTTAAACAATTCAAATAATATTTACATAAATTTGACAGTTGCTCATCTGTATCTATAGGATTTGAATTTTGAGATGTATCTTTAGCTTGATAATGCCATTTATATGATGCATCTTGATAGCAAATATCTTTAAGATCTTTAAATAAAACCATTTTAACATCGTTTTTATCAGCTTGAAGTTTCTGAGCTATTTCAGAAGTTTTTAATCCTCCAGATGATTTTAGTAATGTTAATATATCTTGTTTTAATTGTGACATAACAGACAAATCCTTCTCTAATTTCAAGCCAGGATAAGCACAATTTTGTTAAAAATCAATAAAGAAGCAATTAACTAACTGACATCAATGTTACCAAGTAACTCAATCTGTCTTGCCAATGCTTTAAATTTCTCATATTCATTAGTCCGATAATCGTACAGTATTGCGCACTATTTTTAAGAATTCCGCCATTTGTGCGGATTTTTTGTTTTTAAACAAGTGCTTATTTAGTCCGATTTTTGAGGTTTTGAAATTGATGATTTTTGCGAAACCATCGGACTTTTTACCTCAATAATGCAAATTATTGACTTTTTAGGAAAATTATCTCATAAATTAATTGTCACTTGGGATATTTGTATCCAAGTGATTTTTTTTGCTCTGAATTTCTTCAGGGCTTTTTTTATTTTAAATGAATAGCGATGGAGGAAAATTATGAATTTAATACAATATATAACCCAAGCAGATCCTGAAGAGAAAATTGTCTCAAGAAAAAACAGTCCTTGGAACAATACTAAGAATTGGTACAACGAATATAGCAAAATAAATAAGCTTGCTGATGATAATGTGACAGATGAAAATAAACATCAGTATATGAGTTGTCTGGCCGGAAAAGGCGGAAAGTTGGAGGCAACAATTGGTTGGAGTGCGGGACTGATTAAAGAAGCTAAAGACTTAGCCCAAAAGATTCCAAACACTGAGACCAGAAAGCGTTATGGCGGAGTTGGCAATATTTTCAAAGATAGCGCTAAGGACATAACCAATAATTGGAAAGGTTTACACTATGGCTTGGAAAATAAAGGTAAATGTGTCAATTTGCTTGAAAGAAAACTTCCTTAATTGACGATTTTATAAATTTGTGAGAATATCTCTGTATACTTATAATGCTTGGGGTATTCTCACATGAAATCTAAAGTTAAATCTTTATTGTTTTGGGCGTTCTTCTTTTTTCTGTTAATTTGCTTAATGTTTTGGGGGGTATTTTTCTTTATAAATACTGGAAATTTCTATTATTTTATGGGACGTCTTGTTGAAATTTCGGGCTACTTATTCATTGCCGCGTATGTTGTTTTTACAATTCTTATCTTTACCCATAAATTTCCGGAAAGAATAAAACGATTTGAAAAGTTTAGATATCTGGGGGTAATGGTTTTGTTAATTTTTATTGAAATCTTCGTGATTGTTTCCGCTCTTCCTGATTTAGATTGAAGTTTTCTGCACCCACCTCCATTTTTTTTGTTAATTGCTTAAACTCTTCATAGTTTTCAGTCCGATAACCTCTTGATATTGCCGGATAGGATGAAAAAAGCACCGCTTTGCTTCAAGCGGTGCTTTTTCTATATTAGGACTTTTTCAGGATGCCAGAAAGGCTTCTACTTTACGCAGATCTTCCTCGTCTTTAGCTTTCTTTTCAGCTTGGCGAATGGCATTCCGACGTTCCCTTTCAGCCTTTTCAGCTTCATCAAGAACTTTCTTAATTGCAGCCTCCTCCTTACTAATTTCAGCTATGGTTTTAGCGCCATAGGCTCGCAGCAGTTTTCTTACGGCCTCACTGTGACTGCCAACATCCAGCAAAGTTCTGGTTTCATAGTGTGAAAGGTCACAATACTCCGGAGGATTGCTCCAGTATTCGGTTACCCAAACCCGAACTTTCGTGTTCGGGTTCATACCCTTTTCAAGCAGCATAATCAACTTATCGATATCCGCCTTTTCACAAGCCTCTATCAATTCGTCGGTTTCTTTTTTCCGTTGTTCAATTTCTTTTTGGGTTTTGTACTTTTTCCAAAAGCAAAATAAATACACCAACAGACCACCGACCAAAAAACTCACTGCAAAATAAATCATTGTTTTCATACACTTTATATTTTTAAGTTATTTTTTCAAAAATAAAAAGCATATTATGAAACAAGCCCTAATCAGCTTAATAGTCGAACATAATAATGCTTTTGATAAAAGGAAATATATCATATTTTTATTGCCGATTCAAGCACAAAATTTGACAAAAAAAATATCACTTTTTATGTTTCAGTTTAATATTCAACGGTTCATCCGTCATCAAATATTGCATTTTTTCAAGTATTGGTAGATTATCAAAATAAAAAAACGGAGAGAAATAAATGTTAGTTATCAGAGCGGAGCAGCAAACTGATTATGAAAAAATCCGCCATGTTGTAACTGAAGCATTCAAAACGGCCGAACACAGCGACGGAAACGAGCAAAACCTGGTTGAGACTTTGAGAAAAAGCCAATCGTTTATCCCAGAACTTTCGCTCGTGGCGGTTAAAGACAATGAGCTTGTCGGACATATCTTGTTTACAAAAGCGTTTGTAAACAAGACCGAGGTTCTGGCTCTGGCGCCGTTGTCCGTTTTGCCGGCTTATCAAAACCAAGGCATCGGTCTGTCTTTGATCAGACGCGGGCATGAAATCGCCAAGAGTTCAGGCTATAAGTTTTCCGTTGTTCTAGGTCATGCGCGATATTATCCCAAGGCCGGCTATGTTCCTGCCTGCAGATACGGCATAAAAGCTCCTTTTGAGGCGGCTGACGAAAACTTTATGGCAATTTGCCTCAACGACACCGACTGCCGATTAAACGGCACAATCCGATATGACGCCGCATTTGGCGTTTGATCGGCCTTCATGTGACGCTTTTTAAGAGCAGGAAGAAAACTTTCCAGAAAATTATAAATTTATTACCTAAAATCTTATATCTTTTTTAAGAATAGTCAGATATACTGCGTTTATTCCCCAATAACCAATTAGGGAGGAGAGATGACCGAAAGCCCTAAGAAAATTCAAAAAAAACGTTCGGAGCTGCGTTTTGAACGTGAAGCAAAAGCCCTGCAAAAAAATCTGGAAAAGCGCAAAAAACAGCAAAAGGCCAGAGAAGAACTGAAAAAGTCTGAAGGAAAATAACCCTCAGGCTTTTATTGTTTAGCAAGCAACCGCACAAGGAGAAAATTTATGGATAAGATTAAAATCAAAGGCGGTCGACGCCTGGAAGGAAAAATCTATATCAGCGGCGCCAAAAATGCCGCTCTGCCCCTGATTTGCGCCAGCCTTTTAACCAAAGACACGGTTACGCTGACCAATATGCCGATGTTGTCCGACATTGCGTCAATGAATGCGCTGCTCCGGCAACTCGGAACTCAGATTGACGAATTTAACGACTTTGTCGACGGGCATCCGTCCAAGACCTATTCTTATCGGACAGCCGAGGCTTCTTCTCTGACCGCTCCTTATGACTATGTGCGAAAAATGCGCGCTTCATATTATGTTTTGGGCCCGCTGCTGGCACGCTACGGACATGTAGAAGTCTCGCTGCCCGGCGGATGCGCCATCGGCGCGCGGCCAATGGACATTCACCTTTCGGCTTTGGAACAGATGGGCGCCAAAATAGAGATTAAAAACGGCTATATCATCGCCGATGCCCCCAATAAGCTTCAAGGAGCACATATCGCCTTTCATACGGCTTCGGTCGGTGCCACCTGTAACATTATGATGGCAGCAACTCTGGCCCGCGGAACAACAATTATCGAAAATGCGGCCAAAGAGCCCGAAATTGCAGATTTGGCCGAGCTGCTGAACGCCATGGGTGCGCAAATTTCCGGACAGGGAACTTCGACCATCACCATTGAAGGCGTCTGCGCTTTGTCCGGTGCCAGACACAAGGTTATTCCCGACCGAATAGAGGCCGGTTCCTATGCCGTGGCGGCAGCAATCACGCGCGGAAAAATAGAACTGATCAACGCGCAAATGCAAACGCTGCAAAACCCGATGCAAATTCTGCGGGATGCCGGGGTAAAAGTAAGCGAAACACCAAACGGCATTTTGGTTGACGCCATTAACGCAAAACTCAGCGGACAGGATATTATGACCGATTATTATCCGGGATTCCCGACTGACCTGCAGGCTCAGTTTCTAGCCCTGATGCTGACAGCCGAAGGCGCGTCAATGGTCACCGAAACCATTTGGGAAAACCGTTTTATGCACGTTCCGGAACTGATGCGGATGGGCGCGAACATCAACGTCCACGGTCATGCTTCAGCCATTGTCCGCGGCGTAAAAAAACTTTCGGGCGCCCAAGTGATGGCTACCGATCTCAGGGCTTCGTTCGCACTGGTTCTGGCAGGGCTGGCCGCCGAAGGAGAAACCATCGTCAACCGGGTGTACCATCTTGACCGCGGCTACGAAAAACTGGAAGAAAAGCTCAAAGGAGTCGGCGCCGACATTGAACGCATTAAAGAAGCGGACGAACTGGCGGCAGAATAAGACTAAACAACCCGGGCCACGGTCAGGGTATCCACCGAACAGGCTCCGGCCCGCTTTAACACCAGAGCACATTCTTTCAGCGTGGAACCGGTGGTCATGACGTCGTCAATCAGGACAATTCTTTTGCCTTTGATTTTTTCGGGATGTTTTACGCTGAAAGCGCCTTTGAGATTTTTAATCCGTTCATGACCGGAAAATTCCACTTGCGGACGGGTACGACGATGTTTGACCAATGACGTATAGTCGGCCGGAACGCCATTTAACTTATGCAGTTCCGCGGTCAGGAGCGCGCATTGGTTATAGCGTCTTTTCAGCAGACGCGTATAATGCAGCGGCACCGGAAGCATAAGGTCGACACCGGCGGCCCAGATGTCTCGGCCGGCAAGGTTCAACCAGCGGGCGAGCGTGGCAGCGTTGTCGGTTTTATCCATAAATTTAAATGCCAGAATCAGGTTCTTTGACGCCTCATCGTAATGAACCGCGGAACGGCTGAGACGGAAAGGCGTTTTGAGATTTTTCATGCAGCGTCCGCAAAGCATTTTTCCCGTCGAAGGCGCCATTTCAAACGGGTGTCCGCATTTTTGACAATAAGGCGCGGAGATAAAATTAATTTCGTTAAAACATTCCGCACACAATCCCGAATCGTCGGCAATGACAGTTCCGCATTTGATGCAGCGCGGAGGCAGAATTGCATTGAGAAGATTGCTAAAGAAAGCCCACATCAGAGACGGCAGTAATTTTCACAGCACTGAAAAATCTTTTCCAGCTCGCGGTGAATATGATTGATATTATTCACAACGGTAATGCCGGCATTGAGCATTGCGTCTTTTTTGTCCTGTGCGGAAATATGGCCTTTGGTAATAATGTCTCCGGCATAGCCCATTTTATGCCCGAAAGGAACGGCATCGCCGGCAACAAAACCGATAACCGGCTTTTTATGTTCCAATGACTTGTAAAAACGGGCGCCGTCTTCTTCAAAGGTTCCGCCTAATTGGCCGAGAACAATAATGGCCTCGGTTTCTGGGTCTTCATGAAAATATTTCAGAGTCTCGACAAAATCCATGCCGATTATCATATCGTCACCCAAACCGATAACCGTTGACTGGCCAAGTCCGACACGGTTGGTTTCTATCACGGCCTCATAAGTCAGGGTTGACGAACGGGAAATAATACCGATTTTTCCGCGGTGATGAATATTTTCGGGAAGAGTGCCGACACGCGCTTCGCCGGGCGTAATGATTCCCGGCGTATTTGGTCCGATAAGCTTGGTTTGAGAACCTTTCAACATGGCCTTGATTTCCATCATGTCCTTGATCGGCACACCGTCAGCAATGCAAACCATCAGATCCAGCTCCGCTTCTATGGCCTCGCGTGCAGCATTTTTGACATACGGTGCCGGCACAAACATAACGCTGGCATTGGCTCCGGTTTCCTTAACCGCTTCAGCGACCGTGTTAAAAACCGGCAACCCCAAATGCATGCTGCCGCCCTTGCCCGGCGTAACGCCGCTGACGACATGGGTTCCATAGTCTAGCGAGCGCGGAATGTGAAATGTCGCCTGTGTGCCGGTGATACCCTGGCAAACCACTTTAGTATTTTTACCAACCAAAATTGACATTCAATCATTCTCCTCTACAGCATTAATCAATTTTTCTGTAGCATCATCCATTTCATCAGCGATGATAATCGGTAATTTAGAGCGAACAAGAATGTCTTTAGCTTCATCTTTATTGGTTCCCTCCAGACGAATCGCAAAAGGGACATTCAACCCTACTTCCGATGCGGCGGCAACAATTCCTTCCGCGACCAAATCACAACGCATAAAACCACCAAGAAAATTCATCAGTATCCCTTCTACGCGGGGATTGGTCATGATGATTTTGATACCGGAGGCTATTTTGTCTTTGTCGACACCGCCTTTAACATTCAGATAACAGGCCGCTCCGTAACCCTTGCTCCGAAGGACGTCCATAACGGCCAAAGCCAGGCCGTCGCCATTGACAATACAGCCGATGCTGCCGTCAAACTCGGAATAGCCGAACTTGTATTTGGCGGCCTGCCGTTCTCGATCGTCAGTTTCATAATCATCCTGCAAAACCTTAATGTCCTTATGGCGATAGAGCGCATTGTCATCAAAAGAGATTTTGGCATCAAGCGCTATGAGCGATCCGTTGGCCAAAACGCCGACCGGATTGATTTCAATCATAGTCGCATCATAATCAAGAAAAGCCTGATGCATACCATTGATGAGGGTTTCAAGACTTTTGGCACTACGCGGCGAAAGTCCGACAAACTCCAAGACCTGCTGGATCTGTTCGGGAGCGACACCATCATTAAGCGGAAGCTCTATTTTCAAAATTTTTTCCGGCGTGCTGACTGCAATGTCGCTAATGTCCTGATTTTCAGTTTCGGCAATCAACAGTGTGATGGCTGACTTCATACGGTCAACGACCAAACCGGCATAAAAGATTTTCTTTACCTTGTTGAAAGCCTCTACATAAATACGGCTGACCTGTTTGCCTTTAGGTCCGGTCTGGAGTGTAACCAAAGTTGAACCAAGCATCTGCTCCGCGTTTTTGACGATTTCGCGGCGGCTTTTAATTTGGCGGATTCCGCCTTTTTTGCCGGCTTTCTCTTCAAGAAAATATCCGCGGTTGCGCGCGCCGGACTGAATTTGGGCTTTTAACATCCACGGGCCGCGGAACGATACCTTTGAGGCAACCCGTTTCGCTTCGTTCGGGGTATAGGCAATGCCGCCCCGGGGAATGGTAATTCCATAGCGGTTTAAGATTTTTTTAGCCTGATACTCGTGAATATTCATTTAAACAATCCTTACAGGATGGAAGCATAGTAACGGATCTTTTCGGTCATGGCCCCCAAACCGTTGCGGCGGCTGGGGCTTAGATGCTCCTGAAGACCAAGCCGGCCGAACAGAGAATCGACGTCGACCTGTAAAATCTCCTCCGGCGTCTTACCAGAAAAAATCGTCAACACAACGGATATAATCCCTTTTACGATGGCGGCATCGCTGTCCCCCTTAAAAAACAACCGACCGTCCTTTTTTTCGGGCACCAGCCAGACCTGCGATTGACAACCGCGCACTTTCCATTCTTCGGTGCGGAAACGGTCTTCCAACGGCGGGAGCCCGGCTCCCAGATCTATGATATAGCGATATTTGTCTTCCCAATCGTCAAGGAGTTCAAAATTTTCAATTAATTCATTAATATCCATTTTCACCGTCCCATAATAAATATGGCAAATTTTTAACACCTTAATCGACGCCCGTCCAGCCTTTTTTGACGGTAATTATATGTAAAAATCAGATAAATTGATTTGACTCACAATTATAAAATGATATTTTGATGACATTAATCTACAATAACCGAGAACAAAGATGAAAGTATCCATAACCAATCTCGACGGCGGCGAGCAAAATCTCCGTCTTCTGGCCGAAGCATACCGCAACTCTTATACCAAATTGTCCGAGACCTACAAATCTCCGGAAGAGATGGCCTTGTACACTTACGATTACTTCTATCAGAAAGTAAAACGCTTTGCGGCGGAAAACCAACACAGTTCAACTTCCAGAACATTTATGGTCACGCTTGACGGGCAGCCGGTCGGCTTTGTCCGCTACAGCCGCATTCCGGAATATTACAAAACCAGCGACAACGGCCGTACACAGGATTTGGAACACGGAATGCTGGACGGTTACGAATACGCCTGGTACCGCAAGGTAAATTTTGTCAGCAACGTTAAGCTTGACGACACGACCATGATCTTAAACCAGATTTATTTGGATCCCTCCGTTCAGCGCCACGGTCTGGGCACTTACATTTTAGCGCAGACACTGCCCAAGATGAAAGAAAAAGGTGTCAGGAACCTGATTTTGGAATATAACGTCGACAACAAAAACGGCGAGAAATTCTATAATTCTTTCGGCTTTCAGCCGCTGGCGGACACCGAAGACCTTGACCACATCATCCGCAGGGGCGGCCAAACCCGTTTCTGTATCAGCAAGGTAAAAATGGTTCACGTCGACGTCGATACCGCTCTGGAAAGAGCCAATGCCAAAATGGAGCAGAAAAAACAGGCTCAAGCCCGTTCCATCGGCAGTATTATCATAGGTTTGCTGAACAATGCCCAACGCCATAAATAAAATAAGAACCGCTGTCAGCCTGCAAGGCCGGGAGATTGACTTTTTTGAACGGATAAAAGCTTCAAAATTACCGGCAATTTTCTTTTTAGGCGTTTTTCACGGCGATGAAACCGAGGGAGAATACGCCATTGGCAGATTTATGCAGGAACTGGCCGAAAATCCGACGGTAAAATGCGATTACAACCTGTACTTTCTGCCCTGTCTGAATCCCGACGGCAAAGCCCTGAGAACGCGTTTCAACGCCAACAAGGTTGACCTGAACCGCAATTATCCGACGGCCAATTTTAAAAATGAAACGCAGACGCTGTCTTACGAAAAAGTCAAATGCGGCAGTCCGGCCTCCGAAACCGAGACCCGTTTTATGATGGAACTGGTGGAAACCTATAAACCTGCAATGATTATTTCCATTCACTCCGACCTGCATTTGATTGACTATGACGGACCGGCCGAAAAACTGGCAAAAATGTATGCGGAAAAAACCGGCTACAGACTGGTTGAAAATGTGGGTTATGAAACGCCCGGCTCTTTCGGCACCTGGGCGGGAATCGAAAAGAAAATACCGCTGATTACGCTTGAAACCTGGCGCGGACGCACGGATGAGGAGAAAGAAAAAATCTGGCAGGAAATCCGCCCGGCATTTTATGAAACCCTGACGTTCAAACCATAAAAAAAGCTGCCTTTATGCCGGGCAGCTTTTTTTAGAACTTTTGCATCATCCGAAGAAAATGCCGACACCGCCGTTAGAGCGGCTGTGTTCGTCCCGCAGCAGACGGCAACCGTCATACAGATAGGCGGAAAACGGCGAGGACAGCGCCTGTTTTGCCGACGGAACATCCGTGCAAACGCCAATTTGGTTTTCCTCGGCCACGAACAGACTTCCGCTGTCAACATCGGCCAGCAGATAAAAGGTTTTCTGCGTATCGACCGTAACAAAAACCATATACCAACACAACTTTACCGGAAAATCATTAAATTTTATTTTCGCCAGCCGCAGCTTTGAAACATGCAGACCGTGTCTGTAGCGGACGAATGCATCCATTACCTCTTCCGCTTTTTCACGGTTCAGAACATCTTCGTCGGAACACATCCGCACCAGGGTTATCTGACCGTCGGCCGTATTTTTCGTCATCAGGCAGCAGCTCATAATGATTTTGCAATAACCTTCATGATTACGGATAAAAAAATCCATTCCTTCGGGAGGATAGCCGTTGGCAACAAAAAAATTGACGCCGGTACCGTAAACGAAACCTCCTTCAATCGTCATTCCAGTCAAAATAAAAGGCAGAGAATCCAATCCGTTTTTTTGCAAAAGAGCGGTCAGATCCGGACGATTGACAAAAGCGTCAAGCTTTGCTTCAAACTCGGCTTTACGATGTTCCACAACCGACGCTTTTTGCGCCAGAAGATCAAAAGTCTTTTTAAAATTTTCCATATTCCGAAAAATTAAGGATAAATACTAATATAAAAAAAATTTGCATACTAAGAAAAATATAGTATGCAAACTAGCATTCTTCCTCTAAATGTCAAACAGATTCTTGCCGGCAAACGGTTCAGAAAAGCTCAAACATCATCTTGGCTTCATCGCTCATGCGTTCCGGCGTCCAAGCCGGTTCCCAGACGATTTTTACCTCGACTTCACCGGTTCCCTCCACCAGAGAAACCGCGTCCGCCGCCTGCTGGGGCAGCACACCGGCAACCGGACAGGTCGGCGCGGTGACGGTCATATCAATATGCACATTGCCGTTGTCTTTGTCGATATCAATTTTATAGACCAGCCCCATATCATAGACATTGACCATAATCTCAGGATCCGACACGGTTTTCAAGGCTTCTACAATATCCTGCTCGGAGGCGATTTTTTCTCCGGCCGGCAGCGGTTTTCCGGCGCGGGCAACATAGTTCTGCAGTTCCTGAGCCACGGGCGCCTCTTCTGCCAGTCCCATGGCGCTCAGCAGCTGTTTTTCATTGGCATCCAAAATATCTTCGCTGTTTTCGGTCATATTCAGTATTTCCTCCGGTTTCGGAAAAGATTTATACGCTTTTGAGGCTAAAAGTCAAATTCAAAAAAAAGTTTTGGCCTTGTTAAGAGCAGCGACCAGACGGTCAATGTCCTCTTTGGTTGAATACAACCCCAGAGTTGCACGGGCCACGCTCTCATAGCCCATACGGTGTACCAAAGGCTCCGCACAGTGATGACCGACGCGAATCGCCACGCCCTCTTTATTAAGAATAAAAGCCAGATCCTGTGGGTGAATGCCGTCCATTACAAACGAGAAAACCCCGCCTTTGTCTTTGGCGGTGCCGATCAGCTTCAGTCCCGGAACACCGGAAAGCTTTTCCGAGGCATATTTTACCAATCCCTGTTCGTGAGCCGTGATGTTTTCCAGCCCCAACGCCATCATATATTCCAGCGCTACGCCCAAGCCGATGGCCTCGACAATGGCCGGCGTGCCGGCTTCAAAACGCGCCGGCGGTTCTTCAAAGGTCGTATGTTCATAAGTTACACGGTCGACCATATCGCCGCCGGTCTGATACGGCGGCATCGAATCCAAAATATTATATTTTCCGTACAAGACGCCGATACCGGTCGGGCCATAGGTTTTGTGCCCCGAAAAAGCCAGAAAATCGCAATCCAAATCCTGTACGTCCACTTTATGGTGTACGGCAAACTGACAGGCATCCGCCAGCAACAGAGCGCCGTGCCGATGAGCGGCAGCGGCCATTTTTTTTATCGGAAAAACCGTACCCAAAACGTTTGACATGGCCGTTACCGCCACCAGTTTGGTATTTGCGGTCAGATTTTCGGCAAACTTTTCCCAGACAAAACTGCCATCATCGGCAATTTTAAATATTTTCAGGCTGAAGCCAAGCTCGTCACGCAACATTTGCCACGGTACCAGATTGGCATGATGTTCAGCTTCCGAAATCAGAACTTCATCGCCCTTTTTTAAATTTTTCCGTCCCCATGATGCCGCTACCAGATTAATCGACTCGGTGGCATTGCGCGTGAAAACAATCTCTTTTTCCGACTTGGCATTGAGAAACTTCCTTACCGTCTGTCGGGCGGCTTCATAATCCCAGGTAATCTGCTCCGAGAGCAGATAAGAACCGCGGTGGACGTTGGAATATTCGCGGGTATAAATATCGGACATCCGGCTGATGACGCATCGGGGTTTCTGCGCCGAAGCTCCCGAATCCAAAAAAGTGTTAGGCTTGCCGTTTACCAGCTCCTGCAAGACCGGAAAATCTTTTCTTATTTCATTGACATCATACATTTTTTATCCCTCTCTCTCCGTTTTTTAATTTAACCCGGCAACGGAGTTATTCAACTTAAACCTTGGTCTTAAGCCAGCGGTCAAGCGCTTCGCATAGGTCCTTCCGGTTTTGGTCACTGTCAAAAGTATGCGGACAGTCTTTAATAACGACCAACTCTTTCGGCGCCGTGAGCGCCGCATACATCCGCTCATTGTTGTAAACCGTGGAAGACAAATCTTTTTCGCCGGTAACGAGCAGCGTTGCGGCTTTGATTTTTCCGCCGTCAAAAACCATATCATAATTTTGCAGATCAGTTACGAAATCAAACGAAACCCAGCCTTCGACACTTTTGTCATTTTGCTTGCGGCAATGACGGCGGCCGGTTTCGCGCCATTTTTCAAAGAATTCCCGGTTGTTGAGCATATAGGAGCGCAGATAATATTTGCCGCCGACCATAGCGCCGAGCGGAACCAGCATACCAACCCTTTCCGGATGCCGTTCGGCATAATATAAAGCACTGCCGCCGCCCAGCGAATGTCCGCACAAAGCGAAAGGTTCCGCGTAAAAATCCTGTGATTTTGCCCAGTCGATAACCGTTTCCAAATCTTCAACCGCCGCCGTCAGGGTTGAATATATCAAATCGCCGTCACTTTCGCCGAAAGAATAGCGAGAATCGAAAGTAACCACTGTATAGCCGTTGGCCAAAAAAACTTCGGCCGCACAGCGGATGACATAATATTCCTTAAAGCTGCTCAACCCGTGCTGAATAAAAACCAAACGCCCCGCCGCCCCCGTTTCCGGTTGTTCGACAACGACGCTCAGCTTTTGTCCTTCGGCATTGCGGATAAAGGTCTTCATTGCTCCTCGCTCTGCCGTACGAAGCTTTTCATCCATGTGCGGATTTGTTCGTTTTCAACTTTGGAAACAACGTCTTCCAGATAGGCGTCGATCAAAATCTGCCGCGCTTCTTCCAAACCGATACCGCGGGAACGCATATAAAACAACTGCTGCTCATCCAACTCGCCGCTGGCCGCACCGTGTGAACATTTGACATCATCGGCAAAGATTTCCAGCTCGGGCTTGACGTCCACTTCCGCGGCGTCAGACAACAACAGCGCCTTATGCAGCTGCGTTCCTTCGGTTTTTACCGCATCGGGGGCAATATGAATTTTTCCCTGAAAAACGCCGCGGGCATCGCCGCCGACCACACCTTTGACCAGTTGAGCGGAATAGGTGCAGGGAGACAGATGTTCGATATTGGTGGTCGTATCCAAAGTTGCCCATCCGGACATAATATAGGCGGCATCCACATTGCAACGGGCGTTTTCCGCCGTTAACTGAACCCATATTTCGTTGCGTCCGATGTTGGCACCCTTTTGCAGGCAAAAGTTATTGTACTGCGAATCGGCTTTCTGTCTGACCACGCTCAAAGAAACGTGGTTGGCTTTGAAAGCCTCGTCCTGAAGCTTGTTATGATTTAATTTGGCGCCTCTGCCCAAAACGATTTCATTGACAATGTTGGCAAAATAACGCGATTTTTGCGGACCGGCATATTTATACCATTCGACCAGTTCCGCCTCGGCTCCGCTTTCCAGCACAATCAGATTGCGCAGATTGAAAAATAAATTGCTTCCGCCGGCATCGGTATGGTTGACAATCATCAACGGCTTGTCCAGTTTGACATCTTTGCCGACGCGAATGTAAACGCCCTCTTCCATATAATGCGTATTCAGCGCCGCAAACGGATGTTCGTCAAGCTTGACCAGACGTCCGAGATGTTCTTTCGCCTCCTCGATCAGCACCGCCTCCATCAGGGTGATGACTTCCACGCCGCGCGGCAGTGCCGGAAAAACGGGAATAAACTTGCCGTTTACAAAATGAATCTGATATGCGTCAAACGGAACGCCATAATCCAGATTCAATTCATGTTCACAGCAATGTCCGCCGCAGTGGCATTCCCCGTCCTCATGATGACAATGACATTCGCCTTCCCCGCCGCAGCCGCAGTTCTCATGGTGACAGCCGCCGGCATCTTCCGTTTCCGCCCGCAGTTCATCCAGAAAATTTGACGGTTCGATAACAAAGTCATCCGCGTTCAGATCACGGGGCTTGGTATATTTCCAGGCCTCGGTCTTGGCGGTGGGGACGCCATGTTTTTCAAACGCGGCAAGCCCTTTTTCGCGCAGACTCTGAAACCAGGGGATATATTCTCCGAACAGTTTTATGTTTTGCAGTAATCCGGCCATCTTATTTTTCTTTCACAAATTCGGCGTAGCCTTTTTCTTCCAGCTCCAACGCCAGACTTTTGTCACCGGACTTTACGATGCGCCCGTCGGCATATACGTGAACAAAATCAGGCACCACATAATTCAGCAGACGCTGATAATGCGTGATGACCAGCATTGAGCGTTTACCGTCACGCAGAGCATTGACCCCGTCGGCAACGACTTTCAGAGCATCTATGTCCAAACCGGAATCCGCCTCGTCAAGAATAGACAGCGCCGGTTTGAGAATCGACATCTGCAAAGTTTCGAGACGTTTTTTCTCACCGCCGGAAAATCCGACGTTCACCGGACGTTTGATCATCTCATTGTCAATACCCAGTTTTTTTCCCTCTTCACGCACCATTTTGACAAATGCCATAGTATCAAGCTCCGGGAGTTCCTGATGCTTGCGAATGGCATTGACCGCGTGCTTCAAAAACGTTGTGGTCGGCACGCCGGGGATTTCTACCGGATACTGCATACAAAGGAAAATTCCCTCACGGGCACGTTCTTCAGGCGACATGGCGGTCAAGTCTTTTCCCTTGAAGCGAATTGAGCCTGATGTGATTTCATATCCGGGTTTGCCGCAGATGATGTTCGACAAAGTTGACTTTCCGGCGCCGTTCGGCCCCATAATGGCATGAACCTCGCCCTCATTGACGGTAAGGTTAAAACCTTTAATAATTTCCCGGTCACATACGCCGGCATGCAAATCTTCAATTTCTAACAACGGTGTTTTGGTCATTTTCTACTCTTTCGTTACTTTATGCGGCATGGATCTTATCCCATTCGTTCAGACGCCGCTCAATCAGTTTGATTTTTTCAGCCTTATAAGCGTCAACACGGCCGGCAATATGATAATTTTCCTTCAGTTGTTCAAGCATAATCTCCACATCCGCCGTTTCTTCCACAATCTGATCAACATTATCTTTTCCGCGGTTGACGTTTTTCAAAATCTCCTTCATCAGTTCAGACATCTCTTCAACCACCATCAGCATCTGCGCTTCTTCGCCCCAGGTGTCCAAAGCCCGTTTCAATACCGGATTTACCATTATCCCACGCTCCCCTCCAGACTGATGTTGATTAACTTGGCGGCCTCTATCGCAAACTCCATCGGCAGGTGCTGCATCACTTCCTTGCAAAAACCGTTTACAATCAGGCTGACAGCCTCTTCTTCGCCAATTCCTCTCTGCAAACAATAAAACAACTGCTCGTCGCTGATTTTGGAAGTGGTCGCCTCATGTTCAACAACCGCGGTTTTGTTGCGGTTCTCAATATAGGGCACCGTATGCGAACCGCAGTTCCGCCCGATCAAAAGGCTGTCGCACTGCGAATAGTTGCGGGCATTGGCGGCCTTGGGTCCGACACGCACCAAACCGCGGTAGGTCTGGTTGGAGAAACCGGCGGAAATGCCTTTGGAAATGATTTTTGAGGTCGTGTTTTTGCCGATATGAATCATTTTGGTGCCGGTATCGGCCTGCTGACGGTTATTGGTAATGGCCACCGAATAAAACTCGCCGACCGAATTGTCGCCCTGTAAAACGCAGGACGGATATTTCCAGGTTACGGCCGAACCCGTCTCAACCTGCGTCCAGGAAATTTTGGCGTTTTCTCCGCGGCAAGCCGCGCGTTTGGTAACAAAGTTATACACGCCGCCCTTGCCGTCCTTATCGCCCGGATACCAGTTCTGAACGGTGGAATATTTGACCTCGGCGTCTTTTTTCACCACAATTTCCACGATGGCGGCATGAAGCTGGTTTTCGTCGCGCTGCGGCGCCGTACAGCCTTCCAGATAAGAGACGTAACTTTCGTCGTCGGCAATAATCAGCGTACGCTCAAACTGGCCGGTGTTTTTGGCGTTGATGCGGAAATACGTGGAAAGTTCCATCGGACAGCGCACGCCTTTGGGAATATACACGAAAGACCCGTCGGTAAAGACCGCGGAATTCAAACAGGCGAAAAAATTGTCGGTATAAGGCACAACAGAGCCCAGATATTCCCGCACCAAATCAGGATGCTCCTTAACCGCTTCCGAAATAGAACAGAAAATAATGCCCTGTTCGGCCAGTTTGGCGCGATAGGTCGTGGCCACCGAAACGCTGTCAAACACCGCATCTACGGCAACCACGCCGGCCAAGGCCTCCTGCTCTTTCAGCGGAATGCCCAGCTTGGCGTAAGTTTCCAGCAGTTCAGGATCAACCTCGGCCAGCGATTTTGGCGCCGCTTTCCGTTTGGGCGCGGAATAGTAGTACAAATCCTGGTAATCTATTTTGTCATAGCTGAGCTTGGCCCAGGACGGCTCTTTCATCGTCTGCCAAAACTCAAAAGCTTTCAGACGGTAATCCAGCAGCCATGCCGGTTCTCCCTTCTTTTCCGATATCAGCCGGATAATGTCCGGATTCAGGCCTTTGGGCGCCGTGTCGGCCTCAATGTCGGTGACAAAGCCGTATTTATATTTATCGCCGCTTTCATCAATAATTTCCGGTTTTGGATTTGACATATTTTCACTTATTCCCCGTGTTTCTTAAATCTTACCTCAAATTAGGGTTTTTAATCTTAAAATGCAACCTCTTATTTAAGGAAAAATTCAGTTTTTGCGCTTATGATGAATGCCATTAAACAACTATACCGAGGTTTGGACATGGAATATCTGCTGGCCGGAAGCGGCATCATCATCATCGCACTGGGCATCAACATATGGATGATGCGGCTAAAAATTAAAAATATGCAAAAACAAATCAAAGAACTAATCAAAGAAAACGACGTTCAGAAAGCCGTTAACGAAAAGACCAATGAAGACATTTGCTTCAAAACAGACAAGAACCTGATTATCACCAGCACCAACGAAGCACTGTGCCGCGAGCTCGGCTTCAAGCCCGAAGAGCTGACCGGAAAATCAATATTCGGCACGCTGCTTGAAGACAACGAAGCCATCAGCGGCAGCGTTAAAAGCTATACCGGAAAAATCATAAAGAACGCCCGAATCGTTAACAATGAACTGCTGATTAAAGATTCTGAGAACAAAACGCATCTCATGGCCTGCCATCAGCGGCCGATTTTGAATGAAATTCTGGAATGCGAAGGCATCAGCTTTGTATGCAAAAACATCAGCGAAGCCAAAGAACTTCGCGAAAAATTGCAGGAAATCAACAGTCGCGACATCGTTACCGGCACCATGAATCAGGAAGCTTTTTTCACTCGGCTGGAACAAGATTTCAACCGCGCCAAACGTTACAATCAGGATTTTTCACTGATGGTTGTGGATGTTCGCGATTTATGTGACTTCATCAACAAGGGAATCAGTTTTGAACGCGGTGACAAACTCTTAAAAACCATGGCTGACCTTTGTCTGGACAAGGTCAAAGACAAAGGCTTCGTCGGCCGATTTGAAAAGACCAAAATCGGAATGATTCTTAACGGCTTTTCCCGAGAAAAAACCGCCGCTATGGCCAAGGATATTTTCACGGCCTCAAAACCCAGAATCAAAAAACTCGGCGTCGACGACTACAACGCTCAGATGCTGATTATCAGCTATACCGAGCGCAAAGGCTTTAACGACACGTTCGACAATATGCTGGAGCGCACCAGACGCCATATCAAAAACGCCGCCCGACGACACGAATACGGCGTCACGACATCGGACAACGACAGAAAAACCGCCGAGGTTCCGACAAAGTATGAAGAAAGCTAACAAATTATTAAATTATTGCTGTTAGCCTGATGACATATCATAACATTGCAACATATGGCGCAGAATAATGAAAAAGCGGCTGCTGGCATTAATTTTTCCCTTACTGCTTCTGCTCGGCGGATGTTCATCCAATTCGGGCATTCCGCTGCTGGGTTACAACTGGTGGGGGGGCACGCCGGAAACGGTAATCGTCCGGCGGGGTGACACGCTTTACAGCATATCCCGGCGCTATAACGTGCCTCTGCGCGAAATCATCGAAGCTAACAAAATGATTCCGCCCTACCGCGTCTATGTCGGCCAGGTACTCAGGATGCCCAGCGCCCGCTATCATGTGGTGGCCAAGGGCGACACTCTATACAACATCTCAAAACGCTACAATGTGGACATGAGCTCTCTCAGCCGGGCCAATGACCTTGAAGAGCCCTATGCCCTGAGCATCGGGCAAAGACTGCTGCTGCCGGGCAGCGTGGTCGACAGTTCCGCGGCGATTTCCACGCCAAAGGCAACCGCAACCAGCAAACCCGCCGCCAAAAAAACTTCAACATCAAGCTGGTGGAGCAGCCGCAAGAAAGAAACCGTCAAAAAAGCCAGCTATACACCGCCGGCGCCGGTGAAAAAGCGCAAAAACAAATTTATGTGGCCGGTCAAAGGCAAAGTCATTTCCAACTTCGGTTCCATCGGCAAAGGCCGCAACAATGACGGCATCAACATAAAAGCCGCGCTCGGTACGGCAGTCAAATGCGCCGACGCGGGCACCGTGGCTTATGCCGGCAACGAACTTAAAGGCTTCGGCAACCTGATTTTGGTCAAACATAACGACGGCTGGATCACGGCCTATGCCCACAATGACAAAATTCTGGTCAAAAAAGGGCAAAAAGTGCGCCGAGGCGAAAAAATCGCCACGGTCGGCAGCACAGGCGGCGTTAATTCTCCGCAACTGCACTTTGAAATCAGAGCCGGCAAAAAAGCCGTTAATCCCCGCTCATATCTGCAATAGCCCCGATAAAAACATCAAGCGGAAAATCAGCAGGCGGCGCTAAAGATACCTCTTGCAACAAAATACTTGTGAAATATTTGATTTTCTCCTATATATAGGAAAAATTTTGTTTTATACTCGCATGAGTTAATTTATTAGGAGAAAGAAATGTTTATCAGTGAAGCTTTTGCCCAAAGCGCCGGCGCTGTGCCCGCCCAGGGTTCCATGACCGGAACCTTGATTCAGTTGGGCTTGATTTTTGTGATTTTCTATGTTCTGCTGATCCGTCCGCAGCAAAAGAAAATTAAACAGCACGAAGCAATGCTCAATTCCATTAAAAAAGGCGACGAAGTTATCACCGGCGGCGGCGTTTATGCCAAGGTCATCGACGACAGCGACGCTTACGATCTGGTCGTAGAGATTGCGGAAGGGGTAAAAGTCAAAGTCAACCGCGCCACAATCAGAGAACTGCTGACCGAAGAAGTCAAGCTTCCCAAGGCTGAGAACAAAAACAAGAAAAACACCAAGAAATAAACATAAGGATTTGAGAATATGTATAAACTGTCAAAATCCAGAATTCTCATCATCATTGCCATCTGCCTGCTCGGCATCTTCTTTTCCGTTCCGAATCTGATTCCGAACAAAGACGCCCTGCCCAAATGGTGGCAGCCGGTTAACCTCGGCCTTGACCTGCAAGGCGGTTCCAACCTGTTGCTGGAAGTAAAAGTGGATGATGTGATTAAGGAAAGAATGAGCTCTGTGGAAGATTCCGTCCGTCAGGTGCTGCGTGAAAACAAAATCCGCTATCAGAACCTGCGCGCAGGCGAAAAAGAGGTTTCGGTCAAAATTGAAAACCTCAACCAGCGCAACAAGGCAATCAGCGCCTTTCGCAAAATAGACAGCGACCTTTCGGTTGAAGAAGGCGACGACGGCGTCATTAAAATCACCTATACCGATGTTGCGCTGAACCAGCTCAAAATTAAAATTGTCGAACAGTCGATTGAAATCGTCAGACGCCGTATTGACGAGCTGGGCACCAAAGAACCGGTTATCCAGCGTCAGGGCAATGACCGTATCGTCGTGCAGCTGCCGGGTCTGCAAAATCCGGAGTATGTCAAAACCCTGCTCGGCAAAACGGCAAAAATGTCTTTTCACTTGGTTGATTCTTCAACCTCGGCTATGGATGCGCGCCGCGGAAAGCTGTCTTCAGCCTCGCGCGTTGTTCCCGGCAGCGACGGCGGTTCTTATGTAATTAACCGCAAACCGGTAGTCGGCGGCGAAAATCTGATTGACGCCCAACCGCAGTTTCAGGAAGGGGAACCGGTTGTCAGCTTCAAGTTCAACTCTATCGGCGGCAAAAAATTCGGCGAAGCAACCAAAAACAACGTCGGCGAAAGACTGGCCATTGTTTTGGATAACGAAGTCATTTCTGCCCCAACGATTCAGGGTGCCATTCTCGGCGGCAGCGGCGTCATTACCGGCAGCTTTACGGTAAAATCGGCCAATGATCTGGCTTTGCTGCTGCGGTCCGGTGCTTTGCCCGCTCCGCTGGAGGTTTTGGAAGAAAGAACGGTCGGCGCGGGACTGGGAACAGACTCGATTAAGGCCGGCGCCGTTGCCTGCGTCATCGGCCTGATTGCCGTAATTGCCTTTATGATTGCAGCTTACGGTCTGTTTGGCGTATTTACCACGGTTGCCGTCTTTATGAACCTGTTTTTGCTGCTCGGCATTTTGAGCCTGATGGGCGCGACGCTCACCCTGCCCGGTATTGCCGGCGTTATCCTAACGGTCGGCATGGCAGTTGACGCCAATGTGTTGATTTTTGAACGCATGCGCGAAGAAGTTAAAGCCGGACGCTCGACCAGAGACGCTGCAGACGCCGGTTTCCGAGAAGCCTGGGCAACGATTTTGGACTCTAACCTCACAACGCTGGTTGCTGCATTTGTGCTGTTTTATTTCGGCACCGGCCCGGTAAGAGGATTTGCCGTAACCCTGACTATTGGTATTTTGACTTCAATGTTTACCTCGGTTACTGTTACAAGAGTGATTATCGCCACTTGGATTGAACGTTATAAACCGACCAAACTGCCAATCTAAAATTAAGGAATAAAAACAATGAAACTTTTTAGTTGGATTACAAAAGATACAAATATTAACTTTATGGGCGCCCGCAAATTCACTTATTGGTTTTCGGGGTTGGCCATGGTTTTGTCAATTACCTGCATTGCCGTAAAAAGCTTTAACTACGGCATTGACTTTTCCGGCGGCATTTTGATGGAAATCAAGGACGAACAGGTGATTGACCTGGATAAGCTGAGATCGGAACTTGCTCATCTGGACATCGGCGAAATCAATATCCAGACCATCGGCGAAACCGGCCAGGAGGTCATGATCCGCGCACAGGCGCAGATGCTTGATGAAAAAGAGCAGATGAAAGCCGTAAACGAAATCAAGAAAATTTTGGGTAACGATGTCGAAATCCGTAAGGTTGAACTGGTCGGCCCGCAGGTCGGCGATGAACTGAAAAAAGACGGTGTATTAGCTTCGGTTATTGCCATTTTGGGTATTTCGCTTTACATTTGGTTCCGTTTTGAATGGCAGTTCGCCCTCGGCACCATGATCGGACTGACCCATGACGTTTTGCTGACGGTGGGCTTGCTGTCGCTGGCTCAGATCGATTTCAGCCTGACAACGGTTGCCGCCATTTTGACATTGGCCGGCTATTCGGTTAACGACAAAGTGGTCACTTATGACCGCATCCGCGAGAACTTACGAAAATATAAAACCATGCCGCAATTGGAACTTTTGAACAAGAGTATCAACGATATCTTTTCAAGAACATTGCTCACCGGTCTGACAACGCTTTTGGCCTCCATCGCCTTGCTGATATGGGGCGGCGACGCGCTGCGGAGTTTTTCTTTCACGCTGGTCTGCGGCATTTTAATCGGTACATACTCTTCCATTTACGTTTCAACGGTTACACTGGACTGGTTTGACCTGAGAAAAACGCAGGAAGAGAAAGAAAAAGACATTAACCCGTTCGGAAATGTCGGGTAAAAAAAAGAGCCGCAAGGCTCTTTTTTTTACCCGGCAGCAATGTGAATTAACCCTCTCTTAATCCTTTTCTGCTAGGATTGAAGACAGTTAAAAATTGTGTATTTGATATTGCAAATTCCGAAATTGTATGTTACATAATTGTTACGGAATGAATATTGGGTTATATCGATGATAATTGATAGTAACAATAAAAAGCAAAAAAGCATTTTGACCAATAAGTGCTTTTATCAAACTACAGCTCAAATAATGCGTGACTTTGAGGAAAAAGGTTATGCAAATTCCGCTGATGAGACAGCCAAAGTCATTTCGGCTTATCATCAGATTGTCAAAAAGAAAGTCAAAAACAATTTCAATTCCGACTATAATGCAGCATTTCGCCGCATTGACAGCGCAATAGACAATCTGGCCAACAAAGTTTTTTATGACTGCGACAAAAAAAGCCACGATTACGCTTATCATTCTTTTGAAGAATTTGACCACATTAACGCCATCGTCACCCGCCAGCGCGTAAAAAAAGATGCGTTATAGGCTTCGGTTTTGCCACAGCCGTTTCGGCGGTATTTTTTTATCTGTCCTAAACTGTTAAATCTTTACAAAACGAGATTGCACTTCCGACACTTTTGAGATATTGCTAGATTATTACTGATAACTATACGAGGAAAATGCTTGATGAAGAGAATTTCATTAATCGGCTGCGGCCGCTGGGGAACTTTTTTGGGCTGGTACGCCGCCAACTACTGCAAAGAAAATATCAGCGGCACTGATATGTATGACATTCCGACATCGCCGAATTTCATTGAACTCCGCGATACGCGCAAAAATCAGTATCTGTCTCTGAGCGACAATATGGTTTTATTTGACAACATTGAAGAAGTTTTAAAAAACGATACCATAATCGTTTCCATCGGCTGCCAATATTTTCGCGGCCTGTGCCGACAGCTGAACGGGTATGACCTTCAGGGCAAAACTTTTCTGCTGGCCATGAAAGGCTTGGAAGAGCCCGGCGCTGCAATCATGCACGATATTATGAAAGAAGAAATAAAACAAGATATCCATATTGCGGTTCTGGCCGGTCCGGGACATGTTCAGGATTACATGAAAGGCGTACCGTCCTGCGCGGTTATCGACAGTTATGACGAACAGACCAAAGACTATCTGATAAAACTTTTGCAAAGCGACCTCATCCGTTTTTATTACGGTTCGGATTTAATCGGCAACCAAATCGGCGCCGCGCTTAAAAACGTTATCGGACTGGCTGCCGGTATTTTGGACGGACTTGAATGGTATGGTCTGAAAGGCGCTCTGATGGCCCGTGCACCGATCGAAGTCGGACGGTTTATTTCTCATTTTCACGGCAATCCGCATACAGCGTATGGTTTGGCTCATCTCGGAGACTATGAAGCCACGCTGTTTTCCAAACATAGCCATAACCGTACTTACGGCGAAATGTTTGCCCGCGGCGAGGCTTTCGGCAAATTGGCCGAGGGCGTGCCGACTCTGAAAGCGGTTAAGCTTATTGCAGACAAAGAAGGAATCGATATGCCGATTTGTCAGGCTTTATATAAAGTCATTTATGAAAAAGCCGACATTAAGTCGACAATTAAGGCAATGTTCAACCGCGACCTTAAGCAAGAGTTTGAGCATATATGCTAAAATTACCGAAAAGCCGATTATTTTTAAATCGGCTTTTTTATAATAACATATCAAAGGAGAAAACCTTTAATGTCCATTGATGCCGTACGCGCCTATTTTCAGACGCTGGGCCTTGCGGAAAAGATTATGGAATTTTCGGTATCTTCGGCTACCGTTGATCTGGCTGCACAAGCTCTTGGCTGTACTCCGGCAAGAATCGCCAAGACACTGTCTTTCCGAATCGAAAACGACATTATTCTGATTGTCTGCGCCGGCGATGTCAAAATAGACAACCACAAATATAAAAGCCGGTTTGGCTGCAAAGCCAAAATGCTGACGGCGGAAGAAGCTCTGGAATATACAGGACACGCGGTTGGCGGTGTCTGCCCTTTTGGTTTGAAAAAAACAGACATTAAGGTTTACATCGATTTGTCCCTGCGGCGCTTTGCTTCGGTTTTTCCGGCCTGCGGAAGCTCAAATTCCGCAATAGAGCTGCAACCGGAAGAACTGTTTCTCCTCTCCCATGCACTAGATTGGGTCGACGTCTGCAAAACGCGGAACTGATTATTCGTCATCAACCCGCCACTTGCCGTCTTCGTAAACGACGTGGAACAGTGCCGTATTGGTGAGTCTCCCCAAAATTTTGCCAAAACCGAGCAGCAAATAACGGATGGAACTGCCGTGAGACGCGATGCCTATAACGTTTTCTTTGGTTTTTAACAACCCTTCCAAAACACCAAGCATCCGCTGCTGCATTTGGCGTTTGGTTTCTCCCCCGGGAAAAGCCACATCCAGATGATCGGCATTTTCATCGTACCACAAATTGAAGATTTCCGGATACTTGAGCGCCGCCTCGTCTTTGCGCAATCCTTCGCTTTCGCCAAAATTTCCTTCCCGCAGATCTTTGATTATCTTAACTTCCAAATTCAGAGAATCGGCAATGATTTCCGCGGTTTTCAGCGCACGTTTCAAAGCGCTGCTGTATATGATCTCCAGATTTTTAGGCGCCAGTTTTTCGACCAAAGCCGCCGCCTGACGCAGCCCTGTTTCGTTCAAATCAGTATCTATCCCGCACCCCTGCCAGCGCTTTTCAAGATTATAATCCGTTTCACCGTGACGGAAAATATAAAAGTCTTTTCTCATTTGAACCTTTCAAATTTATTTCTCTCATTTATCATTAAGGCAAGTTTGATAACAAATGTTTAACATACCACTTTATCCACTTCCGCTCAAAAAAATTTAGCGATATAAGATTTTATAGGGTATAAGGAAAAATTATAACAATCCGTCCAAAGAGAGTGAAAGTATGAAAAAAGCTTTTTTATCCCCTTTATTTACCCCGTTGTTTTTTCTGATTGCCTGGGGTACGATTCTGGCAGTCGTCTTACTGTTTTTTCCCGAACAGAAATATGCCATTACCGAAGACGGCGAAATTATTGATATCGCTACATATTGCGGTTATGCCGTTTTGTTGTGCGGACTGATATATTTTTACCGCGACTATAAAGGAACCGGTGCCAAAACAGACTGGTTGATTTATTTTTTGCTGTCAGTCTGCGCCTTATTGCGTGAAGCCGGTATTCAACATCATTTGTCTTCAACCGATACAACGCCTTTTAAATCAAAGTTCTTTTTGAATCCGGCGAATCCGTTGTATGAAAAAATTGTTTTCGGCATTGTTTTGCTGTTGGTGTTCGGAATGATTATTTATCTGGCCGTTAAATATACCAGACATCTGGTTACTTCATTTTTTAAGATGAACACCGTTACCTGGTCGACGGCAGTTTTATGCTGTGACTTGGTTTTTGCAAAATTTGCAGACCGTTTCCCCGGAAACTGGCGTCATGCCCATGACGGAGTATCTTTGCCCAGAGAGCAGATTGAAATATGGTCTCTGCTTGAAGAAAGCAGTGAAATTTTTCTTCCTTTAACTGCTTTTATTATTTTATGGCAGTATCATTTACTGCTTAAAAACAAACAGTCATAGCAAAAAAAGCACCCGTACGGGTGCTTTTTTTTCAGATTAATGCAAAGTCACTCACCGTTAAACACGATACCGGGCAGTTCAATGACAAAACGTGCCTTGCGACTGTTTTGTGCGGCATCGTAAGGAAGCGTCAGGTATTTTTCACCGACAGGCGTTCCGTGAAACCGGTCCAAAATCCGATTTAAGGGGGTTCGGACAGCGTCTAAAGCAGCCTGATGTTTTCCGGTCATTACCTCCCAATTCATTCCGTGAAACTTGGGCAACTTTTTGGCAAGAGCGGCGGCTTCTTTTGAAGACAGAAGCTTGGTCTCGGCAAAAAGCGCCACGGCAAAACAACTGCTGCCGTTAGGATAAGGAACAGCCACGCCCACAGCTTTACAATTGGGGCATACTTTAGTACTGATGAAAAGCCCTTTGGCATTATTGGGATTCTGGTACAGTACTTTCCATCCCAGATCATCCTGATTGCTGGTCAAAACCCGATAGTCACGTTCCGCTGAAAGGCTATTTTCGACCAGCGGAGCAACAGTTTTGTCCGCAGCGACAACATCTTTTGAGGCGGCGGCCGCCGTGTCTTCATCTTTTTTGCGACGAGTATACGGTTTGCGCGGCTGACCGTTTTTGTTCAATTTTACCGGTTTACCGGTCTTAACGCTCCGACTGCGCGGAACATCTTCCGATATTGAGACGGGAACATCGGTATTCTGCGGTTGAGCTGCGGGCTCCGCAATGTCCGACAGACCGTCCGTCTCTTGGAAAAATTTGTTTACCTGCTGTTTATAGGCCGGATAAACATCCCATAGCGGCACTTCGAACTTTTGAACCAGACTTTGAAGGAATTCAACCTTTTCGTTTTGCTCCAGCGCCACTGCGTCAATTACGGCCTCAATAACGGCCAGTTTTTCCTGAGTGTTCATAATGTTTGGATTTAAGTTAATAAAATTTCTAAATATCACCTAAAATCATTATGCATTACATTCTGAAAAGATAACAGTAATATCGCATAATAAGACTTTGTCTTTTTTTGCGGTAACATAGTTGCTCTGACCTGTCAATCTAAATCGGACATCTTTTATCAGTCAGCTTTCCGCAACTATCCGCTTCGAACTTGTTTCACAAGTTCGATCCTTGTGCTTAATTACCTTCAATAAAAAAACAGCCGACACAAGGCCGGCTGTTTTTTTATTGGTGGGTATGACAAGGATCGAACTTGTGACCCCTACGATGTCAACGTAGTGCTCTCCCGCTGAGCTACACACCCAAACATACCAAAGTGATTATTTATTTAACTTATCCGCTTTAATTTGGCAAGAGTTTTTTTCATATTTGCAAAATTTATTTTATCTCTGCCGGTACTGAAGACTCTATATGCAGGTTAGACTGATTATCACTGACGATAAAAGCCAAAATTCCCAATACCAAAAGCAGAAAAAATACAATCCATGATTTCGACATTTTATTTCTCCGAACATCTTGGGCAAAAAAAATCAATGCTTATTATTAAATAGTTAAGTATTTTCAGATTATAATCTCACCATTAGTTATGAAAGGGCTAACGAATCGTGTCGGAAAAACATATAGATTTTAAGGTCAACTATAAAAAGCTGCCGATCTTTGAGGAATATAACACCAAAGAACTGCTTTATCCGATTGTTTTGTCTTCACCCCACAGCGGGAAAACGTTTCCGCCCGAGTTTTTGGCCAACAGCGCTTTGAGCGAACATGAGCTGCGCTCATCCGAAGACTGTTTTGTCGACGAAATCATCAAAGGCGCCAGCGATGCCGGCATTCCGATGATTGCCATGAACATTCCCCGCACCTTTGTTGATGTTAACCGCGATAAAATTGAAATTGACGAGACTATGTATTTTGACCGTAAAAAGCCGCAGGATCTGATCGGCAGCCGCAGATGCCGCGTCGGCCTCGGCGTCATCCACCGCATTGTTTCGCAGAATAAACCGATTTATGACGGCCTTATTTCATATAAAGAAGCCATGGAACGGATTAAAAACGTTTACGACCCTTATCATAAAAAACTGAAACAACTCGTTGACAAGTGCCATAAAAAATTCGGCTATTGTCTGCTGGTCGACTGTCATTCCATGCCTTCAAAAATCTGTAACATCATGAATGAAGCCAAACCGGTCGAATTTTGCGTATGCACTTTATTTGACGAGAGCTGCCCGCCGGCGATGTCGGAGTTTTTTGGTAAGAAATTGGCCGAAAATGACTATCGGGTCGAGTTTAACCGCCCTTATGCCGGCGCATTTATCACTTTCAACTACTGTCAGCCGCGAAAAAACATTTTCACTTTGCAGCTGGAGATAAACCGCAGTATTTATATGGACGAAAATGTGTATAAAAAAAATTCACGTTTTCAAAAAGTTAGCTCCCACATTTGCGAGTCTATTGTCGAACTCGGCAAATTTTTACTAGATTTTAAAAAATAACTATGCTATAATCCCTCTTGTTTTTAGCTTTGGAAGTTATATTTTATTAAAGGTACCAAAGCTTTGTTTTAATTTATGACAAGATTGTTAGTGGTTTTAACAATATTGGAGTTTTAGTTTAAGTTAACCAACCTCAAAATTTATTCTTTAATTTATTCAGCCGTTAAGCAAACTGAAATTGGCACATTTGTTGCATAAGGGATGTTTGTGGCATTTTGAGGGAACAGAGGGATGCGTTTTAGCGTATCAAAAAATTTAATGTTTTTTTTAGTATTGCTGATGTTAGTTCAGCCCGTACAAGCCAAGGCGTACAATGAAATCATTGATGACTCCATGGTTTGTATTAATGCCACTCAAAAAATGGAAAAAGTATATCAGATCAAAAAACATATGCTGACAACAATTTCCAGCGTGGAAGCCGGTCGTTGGAACGCCGAAAAAAAGCAGAAAAATGCTTGGCCGTGGACGGTTAACGCACAGGGTAAGGGCCGCTATTTCAGCACCAAAGCCGAAGCAGTACGAGAAGTGAAAAAACTGCAGGCGCAAGGCGTTAAAAGCATAGATGTCGGCTGTATGCAGATTAATCTGGCTTATCATCCGGATGCTTTCAAAAGCGTAGAAGAGGCTTTTGATCCGCAGAAAAATGCCGAATACGCTGCAAAATTCTTGAAAAAGCTATATAAAAACAATGACCGGGACTGGATTAAAGCTGCTATGGCTTACCACTCCAGCGTTCCGACCAAGGCATTGAGGTACAAGAAAAAAATTGTAAGCGCGTATGAACTTGTTAAACAAGCTCAAAATAACCTTGATAAATCCTTATTTGGAGAGCAGAATAAGGTTAAGGCCGCAAAGGCTGAAACATCTGCGTCCAAATATGCAAAAAAAGACACCAAGTCAGCCAAAAGAGCTTATGCTGACGCTAATCAGTGGAGAGAGGCAAAACTTGCAGAATGGCGCATGAAAAATAAATAATTTATTTTTTATCGGGTCATTATAAAAACTTATGTCTGAATATTGGGAAAATGCCGGATTTTATTGGCAGCCTCTGGGCGGCAATAACATAGACCAGATCAGCGGACACTGTTATCAATATACAGACATTGTATATGCCAAGAAGAACAAACTGCAACAGACGACCGTCATTGTCGATATTGGCAAATTTGACAACTATCAGGCTTTGGGCGTAGCAAACTCCAGCGCGGCGGTTCCGGACATTAGGAACCTGTTGGGTAGAGAATTTGTTACGGCCGAAGCCGTTTTTTTAACCCATTCTCATCCCGATCATTTGAACGGAATCCCGCATTATCTCAAGGCAGGTTACCGCCTTCCGACACTTTACGGCGGCAAATATACCCGGATGATTCTGGAAGATCTGTATGAACAGTTTGGAATTGACAAGCTTTACCGCCCGGATTACGTGATCATTAACGACGGAGACGTCATTAAGATCGGTTCGCTGGAAATTGAGGTTGTTGCCGCGTCTCATACCTGTTTTGACAGTTTCGGTTTTATTATCCAATCTTCATTCGCTACGGTTTATCATACCGGAGACATGAAAATAGATGCCAGCACCTATTTCAGAAAACCGACCAATTTGAAAAGAATCAAGGAACGTCGGCAGGAAATTGATTTTGTCGTGGCTGATTTTTACGGTATTCCCGATGACGGTTTTGCTGTAAAAGAAGTCAGCACTTTTAAAAAGCTGGTTTCACTGATAAAAAAAGCCCGCAAAGGCAAAATATTCATTCCAGTATATCCCACGCACCCGGAAATGTATATCATTGCCTTTCTGGCGGCGCTGAAGATGAAAAAAAACGTCGTCTTCTTCGGAAATCCCGATTTTTACAGTTATCTGAAAAGAATTATCGAATATGGCATTTCTTTTACCCAGCTGGCAGGGGACCGCATTAAGGTCATTTATACCCATGACCGGGATGAAATTAAGGAACTTGACAGCAACTATGCCGTCATCGGAACCTATAATCACATTTCGTTGGCTTTTGATGCCAGCAGCCGCGACAGTTTCGGAATTGTTACCGCCAAAACCTTTTTTAATCCGCTGAAAGGGCAGTTGAACTCTCATAACATAAAGTTTGTCAGCGTTGACGAGGAACCCGTGTTGCAGGGGTTTGGACACGGCTTTCTGGGCGATTATGAATATCTGAATTCCATTTTATGCCAACCGACTTTTATTCCGACCCACTGTCCGGTATTTGTCATCGATAACTTTCGGGAACTTTCGGAGTTCATCGGGATGAAACTGTTGGAGAATACGCCGTCAAACAATGAAATTTATCGTCTGGAAAACGGCAAATGCATACAGGTTAAGAAAAACCCGTCCCTGTGGCTGGTAGTAAGTTACAATGCCGGTTATGCTTATTTTACGGAAGTAAAGCAAAAGCCCACTTCCGGCGAGGGATTTCTAAAACGCACCATCAGTTCCCGCCGGTGCAAAAATAAATTTAAGATGTTTCTCCATTTACGCAAAGAAAAAAAGGAGCAGGAAAATGATACCTCAAAAAGCCTGTAAAGATTATGTGGTCCGCAGTTACGAATGTGACAAGCACGGTTGTTTGCGGCTGGTCACCCTGATGAATATTTTTCAGGACATTGCTGACAGCAATGCGGCTGAAATCGGTTTGGGTCTGGACTTTTGCAGAGAGCGGGGACTGGCTTGGGTCGGTGCAAATTATCACATTATTATCAACAACTATCCCAAACTTCATCAAAAAATCACCGTGGTATCCTGGCCGGCCGTGGAGAAAAAGTTGGGAGCCTATCGTGATTTTCTGGTTTATGATGAAAACGGAAACAAAATTATTCAAGCCTCTAGTCAATGGATTTTGATAAACTTTGCCAAGAAACGCCCCGTTGCCCTGCGGGATAATCTTCCCGAATATCAGGTTATTCCCGAGCGCGCCATTGAAACTGAGTTTCCCAAAATTGAGGACATCTCTTCGGTTGAAAGCAAAACCGAATTTAAAATACGTTTTGACGATATAGATATCAACAATCACGTTAACAATGCCATATATCTGTTGTGGGCCAGTGAAGCCGTCAACGGAGAATTCAGAAACCAACATCAACCTCGGGAAATTGAAATTGCTTTTAAAAAAGAGGCTCTGTTTGGCGAAAGCATTTACATTGAAAGCCAAAATGACGGAGAAAACAGTATTCATGAAATAAAATCCACAACCGACAACAGAGAGCTGGCCAGATTGAAGTTTCGCTGGAAAAAGATATAATATGTTAAACATTTTTACATAATAATGTATCTAATAGTATACACCAATTTATAATATAATATTTAAGGTTGCAATATCCTAAAATTTGTTATATTAGTATTTATACTGAAACAATTTATCAGGATATTACACCGATGCCTAAATTAGTGAATAAGATTATCTCAATCAATAAAAGACGCACAAGTATGCGTTTATGCACGATTGAATGGGAAGCTTTAGATGAAATCTGTGAAAGGGAAAACATCAGCCGGAATAAACTTATTGAAAAAATTGAGGGCGATAAAGACAAGGAGTTTGGACTGGCTTATTCTACCAGACTGTTTATGGTGCAGTATTTCAGAAATGCGGCGAACCGACCGCGAAGAAACGTGCCGGTTCACAACAACATCATTCAAACGATTAAATATATTTCCCACTAGACTGATAAATGTTCGTAAAGAACTTTGCAGCCCAGCAAAATTAATATTACGCCGGAAAATATTTCAATGCAGCGGGTGGGAATTTTTTTCAAAAGACAGCAGGAAAAGAAACCGGCAAAAGAATTGATAAAAGTAATGCCGCCGATAACGGTTGCAGCAATGAGAATCGGCGTTTTGATAAAATAAAGTGTGACGCCGGCGGCACAGGCATCAATGCTGGTGGCAATGCCGATAAAAAACAATGTTTTCCCTGACAATTTTTCCAGCGGTTTTTTATGGTCTTCGTCTTTCAAGGATTGATTAATGATGTTGAGGCCGAGATATAAAAAGACCAGAAATGAAATCCAATGGTCATAATGCGCAATATAACGACTAACGCTTTCGGTGCCGATCCAACCGACCAGCGGCATAAAAAACTGTCCGGCGCCGGTAAACAACGCTAAAAGAAACGCATTCCGCAGACGGTTTTTTTTGGTAATCAACCCATAGGAAAACGAAACGACGGCGGCGTCTACGGATAAGGCAAGCGCCAGCAAAAAAACATCAGCAAAATCCATTCCAAACCTTTTTAAGAGCGTTCAGTTTAAGAGAAGGAGAAGATAAAAAACTATCTTATATTGTCAAGCGGGTCAGCGGATACCGTATTGGCCGTTTCCGCCTCAACGGCGGCAGCAGCTTCTTCCATCGTCACACCCTTAGAAGCCGCCTTATCATACATGCCCTTAAAACCAAGAATTAAAAAAACCGCACCAATAACCATTCCGATCAGGGCAACTATTTTTTTCTTTTTATCCATCAGCGTTTCTCCATAATTTTCGTATCAACTGTATTTACCATAAATAAAAAGCTCTTAAAAGTCGAGATTAAATTTACAAAATCCGTATTTGAACCAAAATAGAACCAAAGATTAACGTGAAATCCGAAAAGATGAAATTAAATATAAAACAGTTAGGCGGAGATGATTTATTATTAAAACTTCACGATTTTAATAATGAAGAATAGAAGTCTAATCAGAAAAGGGATTTTATTTTATAAAGTCCCTTTTCGCCTGTCTGCGGATTAGAATCTCATCCAACAAAAAAGGCCGGACAACCGGCCTTTAGAAACGAGATATCAAGTTTTGGGGCGGAAATACAACTCCCGACACCAAGGCGCCTGCGGTTCTTTTTCAGCCAGAAGCGCAAATTTATCCGCGTAAGGCTTCTGTTCCCGACAAAGACAAATCACCGCCCGCATAAAGGCATTTTTACCGTCTTGCGCGGCCAAATCTGCGCAGGTTTGATACAATTCCTGCGGAGAAAAAGGCGGATTATCATCAAGACACCAGGCTTCCATGCATTTCTTCAGCAATTTCATACTGCGCGGAACTGTTTGTTTCGGATTACGCCGCAGTCGTCTCAATACTTCTTCTTTATTCATATATTTTAGTTTTAATAATAATGTTCAAAAATTCATAATAAAATTTCATTCCGGATAATATGCGGCACCACCCGTAAAGTAAAGCTTTTTCAGAAGCAAAACTAAAGTTTCGGTTTAAAAATGCAAAACGGCCACTATTTTTACTGTATAGTTAAACTGGGGATTTTCTGTTGAATATTGTATTCAAGAGACGTCCACATAAGTTTAATTATAGAAAGAGGGGTTGAAGTTTATGGACTTGCTCCTCTTTCACCTTTTAAATAGAAAGGTCAAAGGCCAAAAGTTCGACAAATGTCGGCCGGATAAATACATAATATTTTGTGTTTTCTTGTAACATTTTTGTGAAAATTGCTATTCTGACGGCAATTTATTGTTGTATTTCTTCGCGGCGCGTGGCATAATATATCCAGGCTTTAGTTCTAATTATTTATGAGGTGCATTAT
>CABUUO010000003.1 GCA_902494875.1 uncultured Pseudomonadota bacterium | reverse complement strand
CGGGAACCGCCTGTATCGACAAGGACGACACCTGTCCGACAAACTACTACAAATCATGCGAGACCGGTACCCAGGGCGATCCCAAATATACCGAGCTCGGCACTGCCTGCTACCAGTGCAAACCCAAAGAGCCGGAAACCTGCAAGGCCTATGTCGAAGACGTATTCAAAAACAGCAATTATACGATCATCGGAAGTATGTCTGACTTGCAGCATGCCTTGATTGATAATAAAAACAACTTCGTGGTCGTTAACGACATTGTATTGACTGCGGACATTGACCTGTCCGGCAAAACGATGATGGGCGCGGCCGAAATTGCCGCTGCTTCTCCGCTGTGCGCTAAAAAACAAAAAGTTACCGTAAAATCTACAATTTCAACCAACAATTCTACTACTCTGAAAAATCTTAGTTTGATTAATGACTTAAGCGTTAAGAGAAAAAGTGCCGTCAATCACGGCGTTGATGACGATATTAAAATCGGAGAAAAAGTTGAAATGCCGATGATGATAGGTGGAGGAAATCTTTATGATATTGAATTTACCACGGTCAACAGCGACAAGACATATGGTAACAATACTTACGAAAAACCACATTTTGTCATTAACTCAATTGCTAATTTTTATAATAATAATAAAGCAAACGGTGGATATCCATTTATTGTCGAAGATGGCGGCACCGTCAACATCAAAGGTTCTTTGGACATATATGAAAACTATAAAGCTTTTGGTTTTGGAGGTGACAGAAATACATTAACTATTGAACCTTCCGGCATATTGACTATTGACAAGGGTACACTTGTCCAAGGTGATGGACGTAGCATTGCTAGTTCAGCATCATTTAATGATCACAAACAAAACGATACAAACTCGCTTATTAACATTAACGGGCAACTGAACATTAAAGAATCCCTTTCATCAACAAACAGCGATACCTTTTATTTTATTTCAGGAACCGTTAATATCAATGCGCCAACAACTCTGGGGCTGCTCTATTTTTACGGTGTAGATAAAAATGACATATCCGTGCTGAATATTAATGCAACAACTACAATTAATGCCAGAGGATATTCTCCTGCCGTTAATATTGATAATGGTACAATCAATATTAATGCTCCTCTGAAAATCATTAATTCCAAAGTTGCCAATCTTCAATCTCAATATGTCGGAGATTCAATGTTTGAAGTTAAAAATATGAACATAAATTCTGATCTCACTTTTGATAATAGATCAAACTTTGTATATAAAGTTTATATCTCATCTGTCAAAATGGGAGCAAAAGCCAATATCAGAGGATTGGGGCGAATATTCATCAGTTATGCTAGCTATGACAGTAATAAGACTGTCTTTACAATCTCCAGCGGTGCAAAATTGGAAATTGGCGGGATTTGTAAAAAAGCAAACAGTAATAAAACATATACGGTTTACAAATCATCAATTGATTGGAAAACACCGCCGACAGATTTGTTCTCTGGAGGATGTTAGTAAAAAGGACCCCGGAAATTCCGGGGTCCTTTATTGTTTTCTGCATTAGAAGTTTTCTTTGGCAAACTTATGCTTGTCCTGACCATTGATGGTCTTTATCTGCGGGTTGGCCAAAATGGTCGGCAATTCCATGCTTCTGAATACACTACGCTCATCGGCATTTTTAACAAAAGCCGTGATGTTGCCGCTGGCAGCCTCCAGCAGACGCTTGGACGCAACTTTCCACAAATAGGCCACTTCATCGGCGCTTAAGTCGGTGCGACCGTCTTCAAGCCCCATATTGATCATTTTGATACCGCAGGGAGTATGGTCAAGCATGACATATCCCGGATGGTTTTTCACAAACTCAAAGGCATTGATTTTGTTTTCCTTGGTAGGAAGAAAACTGACGCTGTACAATACCAGACTGTCGGGTTTGGTATTTACATCATAAGTTTTAGCTACGTTTAAGGCTTCATCATAAAAATCATCCATTGTCTTTACTTCTCATCACTTCTTCTTTTTCACAATATCCAGCGCACCATTGGCTACAATGATATCAGCCGTATCTCCTTCGCCGATGTCGCCATTTAAAATTTTCAGTGCCAATTTATTCTCAATTTGCGTTTTTAGCAACCGTTTTAATGGTCTTGCACCGTAAATTGCGTCATAACCGTTGTTAACAATCCAGACAAAGGCGGCTTCGTTAATATTGAGTTTGATTTTGCGGTCAGACAGACGTTTTTCAATATTTTCAATCTGGAGCTTGGCAATATCTCGAATATTGGTCTTATCCAGCTTGTGGAAAATCGTAATCTCGTCTATCCGGTTTATAAACTCGGGACGGAACGAAGCTTTGACAATATCCATCACTTTTTCGCGAACTTTTTTCGGATCATCGGCACCGGTGGCATTGGAAAGAATCTCCGAACCAAGATTGGAAGTCATAATGATAATCGTGTTCTTGAAATCTACCGTACGTCCCTGCCCGTCGGTCAGACGGCCGTCATCCAACACCTGAAGCAATACGTTAAAAATGTCGGGATGCGCCTTTTCGACCTCGTCAAACAAGATAACCTGATACGGACGGCGGCGGACAGCTTCGGTCAAAGCGCCGCCCTCTTCATAACCGACATAGCCCGGAGGAGAGCCGATTAAGCGCGAAACCGAATGTTTTTCCATATATTCGGACATATCAATCCGCAGCATGGCACTCTCATCATTAAACAGAAACTCGGCCAATGCTTTGCTAAGCTCGGTTTTGCCGACGCCGGTCGGCCCCAGAAACAGAAAAGAGCCTATCGGCTGACGGGCATCGGAAATGCCGGCGCGCGAACGACGGACAGCGTTGGCAACGGCAGCGATAGCCTCTTTCTGGCCGATAACGCGTTTGCCTAAAAACTCTTCCATATGAATGAGTTTTTCCTTTTCTCCCGCCAACATTTTATCAACCGGAATACCGGTCCATTTGGACACGACATTAGCGATTTCGCCTTCGGTCACAACCTCGCTGAAACTGTTTTTGCGGTTTTTGGACGCTTCTTCCGCCGCCTGAATCTTATGCTCCAGTTCGGGAATGACGCTGTATTGGAGTTCGCCGGCACGTTCATATTTACCGTCGCGTTTGGCAATTTCGACTTCTATTCTGGCTTTGTCGAGCTTGTCTTTGATGTCGGTCAGATCAGCCAGGCCTTGTTTTTCTTCGTGCCACTTCTCCTCCATGGCCTTAGCTTTGGCTTCCAATCCGGAAATTTCATAGCCGATGAGTTCAAGCCGCTCCTTAGACTTGGAATCGTTCTCTTTTTTCAGGGCTTCGCGTTCGATTTTCAATTGCAGAATCCGGCGGTCGAGTTCGTCCAGCTCTTCCGGCTTGGAATCGATGGCCATACGCAGCGAACTGGCAGCCTCGTCCATCAGATCAATGGCCTTATCGGGCAGAAAACGGTCGCTGATGTAGCGATCGGACAAAGTGGCGGCGGCTATCAGCGCACCGTCGGAAATCCGGACACCGTGATGAAGTTCAAACTTTTCCTTAATACCGCGCAGAATTGAAATCGTTTCTTCAACGTTTGGTTCCGAAACATAAACGGCCTGAAAACGACGAGCCAGCGCCGCGTCTTTTTCAACATATTTTTTATATTCATTCAAGGTGGTAGCGCCAAGACAGTGCAGTTCTCCACGTGCCAGAGCCGGTTTCAGGAGGTTGGAAGCATCCATGGAACCCTCGGAAGCACCGGCACCGACCAGCGTGTGCATTTCGTCAATAAACAGTATGATACCGCCTTCTGAGGCTTCCACGTCTTTCAGCACCGATTTCAGCCGTTCTTCAAATTCGCCGCGAAACTTGGCGCCGGCAATCAGCGCACCGAGATCCAACGACAGCAGACGTTTGCCGCGCAGGCTTTCGGGCACGTCATTATTGACAATACGGATGGCCAGCCCTTCGACGATGGCGGTTTTACCGACGCCGGGTTCGCCTATCAGAACCGGGTTGTTTTTGGTACGGCGGGACAGCACCTGAATCGTACGTCGGATTTCGTGTTCGCGGCCGATGACCGGATCCAGTTTTCCCTCTTTGGCCTTGCCGGTAATGTCGATGGTATATTTTTTCAGCGCCTCGAAATTGTCTTCCGAATCTTCGGAATCGGCAATGCGCCCTTTGCGGTAATCGTTAATCGCCTGATTGAGTTTGGCGGCATTAACGCCGTTTTGCTTCAAAATGTCATAGGCTTCGGTTCCGGAGGTCATGACCAAGGCCTGGAGAATCCGCTCAACGGTGACAAATTTGTCGCCGGCCTTGTCCGCCAATTTTTCCGCTTCCATCATAACACGGGTAAAGTCCTGATTCATCAGGCTCTGGACCGAAGAACCCTCCACGGCGGGAATCTTTGCCAGAGCATTTTCAACATCAGAACGAATTCCGGTTTGAGAACCGCCGGACTTCAAAATTAAATCCATGACCTGACTGTCTTTTATGTCAATCAAACCTTTAAGCAGGTGCAGCGGAGAAATATACTGGTTGCGCGCCCTGACAGCAAGGTTTATCACATCCTGTATCAGATCCTTAGATTTGCTGGTAAGTTTTTCAAAATCCATTATTAATACCTCTTCCTTATAACTTTTGTTCTTATATTAAATATAGTCAGCCGACCGGTTACAAATCAAGAGGCGGACAAAACATCACGACAAATTTTTAACCAGAGAGCGTAAATAATCTTTCAGCGTATACGCTTCGCTAATCTGCACTGCATCCATACCAATGCTCCGGGCCTTGGCACAATTGACCTCGGCATCGTCTATCAAAATACAGTTTTCCGGCTCCTGTCCCAATTTTTCAGCCACCATGCGCAGGCCGAGATCCGATTTTTTGGGATGGAAGATATTGTTGAAATAAGTGGAAGTGATGTCATAACAGACAAAACCGATGTTTTGGGAATTTTTATCAAACTTGGCCTTCAAAACCTTATCCAAATGTTTGATATGGTTGTTGGTATAAATGGCCAGATTATAGCGCTCCTGAACCTTATATATCAGTGACAAAAGCTCGGGATCGGGTTTGAGCGGAGAGTAATCAAGCCTGGCAACAAACTCATCGCAAAACTTGTCAAAGCTGACACCGAAATCCTGACAGATTTCGCGGGCAAAATTGAACAACCCCAGCGCCTTGCGAGCCTTAGCACGGGCCGAAGCTTCCCGATACTGCTCTTCCGAAATGCCCAGAGCATAAATCGCATCATTAAAAGCACGGATAAAGACCTCATTCGGAATGTCCGAAATCGGATAGATGACACCGTCACAGTCCAAGACCAAAGTTTTGCGCATTAATCATCTCCTGCAGATGTTCATCAACTTTCTTTTCCTTTTTTACTTTTACCGGCAGCGCCGCTTTGACGACAATATGCGTGATTTCGGCCGGCGCCAGCAGCCTCATCGGCGGGCCCCAGTAACCGGCGCCGCGCGAAACGTAAAGGTCCACGTCATTTACCTTATAGGAACCGGCCAGATATTTGTTGGCCTTGGACGCTAAAAAATGAAACGGAAAAATCTGGCCGCCGTGCGTATGCCCCGAAACCTGAAGATCAAAGGCAACCGGGGTAACGTACTCGGCCATTTCGGGATTGTGCGACATTAAAATGCGATATTGCTCTGGAAGGCTGCCCTTGACGGCTTTTTCAAAATTGACCGAAAAAAAGCTGCTGGCCGCGGCCGTCTGCGCGTCGGGAATACCGGAAACGAACACGTTCAGCTCAGGAATCGACACGCCGCGGTTGAACAAAATTCTGATGCCCATGGCGTTCAGTTTTTTGATAATACGATACAATCCGTTATAATATTCGTGATTGCCGACGGAAAAATAAATGCCGTAACGGGCTTTCAGCCCCTGCAAAACTTCCATATATTCGTCAAGGCGGTCTATTTTGTCATCGACGACATCGCCGGTAAGCAGAATGATGTCCGGCTGCAGGGCATTGGTCTTTTCGACAATGTTTTTTAAATGCCGCAGTGACGAGGTGCGGTTGAGATGCAAATCGGACAATTGCACGATTGAAAGATTGTCTTTTAATTTCGGCGTTGAAAATTCCACGGTTTTAATATCGGGAATCCGCACGGCTTCATAAGCGGCATAAACTGACGCCGCCAAAGCCAGCAGCACGACAACGACATTGGCATAACCCAGAACGGTAATGTTTTTGGGATTTATCCACCAGCTGGCAGACTTAAACAACTTGGCTGCGCCGTAAAACAAATACCAGACGAAGTCACGCAGAAACAGCATAACAAACAGGATAAAAGCCAGGCCAAACAGAAAATAAGCCGCATAGGAAACAACACTGAAAAAGCTGCCGGCAAGATAATCGTTTTTGCGAATCCACCCAATCAGAAGCGGCGCCGTCCAGCCGGCGATAACCAGAAAAGAAATCAGCAGCTTGCTGCCCAGCCCCAGATTGTTGTATCCGACCAAAGTGCGGATGGTGATGGCGGAACAAGAGACGGCAACAAGCAAAGAGGCAATAATAAAATACAATTCCGGCTCCTATGCAAAAAGACTAAACGGCAACAACTTCTTTTTTGCGCGGCATTCTTTTGGCACGAGGCTTCGGCGAAGCTTCAGACTCCGAAACGAGCTTTCCCGCTTCGGCAGAACTGATCTCAATTACCTTAAATTCCTTTTTTTCGGGAATCGGGGCACTGAGCGTTTCGACCGGGGCATTGTCCGCAGAATCGGACAGTTCTTCAACAGAAGAATTACCGCTTTCTTTGCTATTATTGCATATCGGATTTTTAGAATCTTCATCTAAGTTGTCATTACTCACAACATTGTCGTCCTGCACGGGCTGTGTCTCGTTGCTTTTTTGGAAAGACACAATTTTCTGTGCGTTTTTCTTTTCGTTGATTTCGGTTACAATCTTGCGGTAGTGTTCGGCATACTGACGGAAAATTTCAGCCGTAACATAATCATTATTGCCGTGGGCTTCCTTAGCCAGTTCGTTGTATTTTTTAATGAGGTCAAGCGCCGTTCCGCTGATTTTGCCGGCAACGCTGATGCTGTCAAATTTATAATTGAGGGAATAGATCTGATTAGAGTTATTATTGTTACGGAATTTGTTATTTGTTTTTTTCATTATTTACAACCACAATTGCAGACTCCAGACAATATCTGAAGTAATTTATGTTACACTGAATTAAAATTAAAAATGTTTTGTTTTGAAAAAAGATGAGATGCAAAACAAAAAATAAAAAAAAGCACCCGTTCCGGCATTTGCGCCGCGCCTTCATCTGTAACGGATAATACAGATTATTTTTCTAATTGCAAATTATTTTTTCAAAAATATACATCTATTGATACCCGCCAAGTCCGGAATAATTTTTACCAATTTGAATCCCTTGGCCGTAAAAATGGAAGCGATATCATTTTCCTGATGTAATCCGCCTTCAAGGAAAATCATCCCCCCGTCATTCAAAATCTTCGGACAGAGATCCGCTATCCGCCGATAATGTTCCAACCCGTCGGCACCGCCGTCCAGCGCCGAACGCGGATCATAATTCTTTACTTCCGGCTCCAGCTCCGCAATCTCGGCACTGGGAATATACGGCGGATTTGAAACCACAATGTCAAATTTGGTTCCCAAAAGCTCGGGCAGGTTTTCATCAAACCAGCTGGCATTAACAAACGTCATCCGGGAATCGAGTCCCAGCCGGCCGGCATTTATCCGCGCCACTTCCATCGCCTGAGAAGATGCGTCAACGGCCCAGCCTTTGAGCATCGGCACATCGCCCATAATCGAGAGAATAATGCACCCGGAACCGGTGCCCAAATCCAGAATTGTGCGGGCAGAGCTCTTTTCGGCTTCGGCAATGGCTGCCTCTACCAGAACCTCCGTATCCGGACGGGGAGACAAAACATGCTCATTGACCACAAAATCATATTTATAAAAACCTTTGGCTCCCAGTATTTTGCACAACGGGCGATGCTGCAGACGTTCGGAAGCCATTTTTTTCATCCTGCCGATTTGCGCATCGGTGGCCGGCGGCGCCGAAAACAAAAAAGTGTCGACGTTAATCCCCAAAACACCGGCGGCAATCATCCGCGCTTCAAACTGGGGCATTTCAATATTGCCGTTGCGCAGCATTTCAACCAGTTCGTCAAGATACGACATCTGCAAAATTCCCATAAAAAAATATAAACCGAAGATAATTTAGCCGATTGGGAACAAAAGGCAAGTTTTTAATAGGCCTTACCCCGATAAACCAAAAGGCGCCCGAAAGCGCCTTTGAAAAAACTTTAAATACTGCCGCCTTTATATGCGAACGTTGCCGGAAGCCATCTGCTTGGACATATGCGCCATGAAAGAGACATTGTCGTTGTCCTCTTCTCCGCGAATCCGACTCAGACGCAACTCCATACGACGGTTGGCCTCGTCAAAAAAAGTATCCGCATCAAAACAAGCGGCTCTCGCGGCTTTATTTTGTTCAGACGACAAATCTATTACAGCATCAACCTTTTCCATTATGCTTCCCCGTTTTTTTGTATGAGTATTATATCACATCTGCGCCTGCAAATCAAGCTTAACCAAAGCGGAAAGCCTCTCAAACGCTTTTTTTTCAATCTGTCTTACGCGTTCGCGGCTGATTCCGAATTTTGCGCCGATGTCTTCCAAAGTGCAGGGCTCATCCGTCAGCATCCGGTTTTTGATAATGTACTGCTCACGGTCGCTGAGTTTGGCCAGGCAACGGTATAGAATCTTTTGCTTAAAGCCGGCCTCCTGTTTGGAAGAAAGATTTTCTTCTATATTTTGTCTTTTGTCAACAATAAAATCGACCTTCTCGGTTTCGTCTTCATCGGAAACCGTTGTATTTAGAGACGTATCGCCGGACAGACGCCCGTTCATCTCCTTAACGTCAGCCTCATCTACCACCAGCTCTTGAGCAATTTTCTTAACCACGTCAGGTTCCAACTCGCGGTTTTCATAAATTCCCAAACGCGCCTTGATACGGTTCAGATTGTAAAAAAGCTTTTTCTGCGCGGCTTTGGTACCGATCTTAACCAAAGACCAGGAACGCAGAATATAGTCGTTGATAGCGGCTTTAATCCACCAAACGGCATAGGTTGCCAGGCGGACTTTTTTATCCAAATCAAATTTTTTAACGGCCTGCATCAAACCTATGTTGGCTTCGGAAATGATGTCCAGCAAAGGCAACCCATAGCGTTTGTAGGTCAAAGCGACCTTGGCGGCCAAGCGCAAATGCGACGTGACCAGTTTTTGCGCCGCGGTCAAATCCCCGCGTTCATGAAAAGCCTTTACCAAGGATATTTCTTCTTCTTCCGACAGGACCGGAAATTTTTTGATTTTTTCAAAATATGAAAAAAGACTGTTTTCTCCGGCGACAACCGGCAAAGCAGATGAGTTTCTAATAACGAGTTCATTACTCATTGATAATACAACCTCTTTTCTTTCAGCCTCAGGATAGGTAATATATAGCGGCAAAAACCGCCGATACAATCCCCAAAGCAGAAAATATTATGCAACTTTTTAAAAACGGAATCAACAGAAAAACATATTTTTTCAGAATGTATATTAATCATATACCGTAGTAAAGCGCTCAGAGATTGCCTGCCCCGGGAAATTGACAATTTCTACGGTATAAACGGCATTATGCGGATAAATCAACAGATAAATCGGCAGATAGGAAACACTGCGGCAAAGGCGCATATCTTCGGCCTTCAGCCCTTTGTTTATCTTATAGGAAATCAGCTTGCCGGCCAGATAAAAATTCTTTTCCTCAGGAAACGAATCTATATCTTCTTCAACAAAACTGTTCAGATTTTTTAGCGTTAAAACCTGGCGCCTTTTTTCAATCAGGCTGTTAACCGGCTTGCTTTTGTAATATTCGGCAATACGCTCCAAAACCTTTTTCATCAGCCGGGGATTGTCGCACTCGGGTTTATCCACGGCCATGCCGGGAGAATAATTTTCGCTGTCAGAACTCAACCCGACGGGAATGACCTGATCCAATCTGGATTCAAAGTCAATATTGACTTCATTCTGCGATAAAGCTTTGTCGGTTGCCGCATCGACCGTAATAAAATCTGCGCCGTCTTCCGACGAAGCAGCGACCGCAGCATTGCCCGACAGTAAAACAGCAAACGCCAGCAAAACCGACCAAGCTTTATTCAGCATAACTATCTCCAGCAGTGGTGACAGGCTCCGAGTATAAGCACCAAGAACACTATCAGCGTGATATTTAATGAAAAACGACGCATTTTTCTTTCCTTAGAAATTAATTGAGTTCGGCGTTCTCGGGAACGGAATGACGTCGCGGATATTGCCGATTCCGGTTACCAGCATCATCATCCGTTCAAACCCCAAACCAAAACCCGCATGCGGAACCGTACCATAACGACGGGAATCCAAATACCATTCATAATCGGCCTCGGTCATACCCATCTCCTCAATGCGTCTGACTAAAACATCCAGGCGCTCTTCTCGCTGGGAACCTCCGATCAGTTCGCCGATGCCAGGCACCAGAACATCCATGGCGGCAACGGTGCGGCCGTCTTCATTCAGGCGCATATAAAAAGCCTTGATCTCTTTCGGATAATCGCGAACAATTACCGGACGCTTGAAATGAACTTCCGCCAGATAGCGCTCGTGTTCCGTTTGCATATCAATGCCGAATTCCGGCGTATATTCAAACTTATGGCCAGATTTTTTCATGATATCAATAGCTTCGGCATAGGTAATGCGCGCAAAGCCGTTTTCAACAATGTTGTGCAGCTTGTCAAACAGTCCCGGCTCGACAAACTTGTCAAACAGCTCCAGATCGTCATGATATTCATCAAGCAAAAAGCTGATGCAGAACTTGACCATATCTTCGGCCAGGTCCATATCGTCAAAAATATCGGCAAAGGCCATTTCCGGCTCAATCATCCAAAACTCCGCCGCATGACGGGTGGTGTTGGAGTTTTCGGCACGGAAAGTCGGGCCGAAGGTATAGATGTCGCCCAAACCCATGGCATACATTTCGCCGTTGAGCTGTCCGGAAACCGTCAGGTGCGCCTCTTTGCCGAAAAAGTCCTGCGAATAGTCTACCTTTCCGTCTTTGGTTCTGGGCACATTGTTCATATCCAGCGTGGTTACGCGGAACATTTCGCCTGCGCCCTCACAGTCGGAACCGGTGATAAGCGGCGTATGAACATAACGGAAACCCCGCTCCTGAAAAAACTTGTGAATGGCATAAGACAGCCCCGAACGGATGCGGAAAGCGGCGCCGTATTTGTTGGTGCGCGGACGCAGATGGGCAATGGTGCGCAGATATTCATCCGTGTGCTTTTTCTTTTGCAGCGGAAAGTCATCGGGCGCCAAACCGTAGATTTCAACATCTTCGGCAACGATCTCAAACTTCTGGTTTCCGCCTTTGGATTCAACCAATGCGCCGGTTACGGACAGAGACGAACCGGTTGTAATTTTCTTGATTTCTTCATAATTTTTGAGGTTATTATTGGCAATAATCTGAATATTTTTTAAGCAGGAACCGTCATTAAGTTCAATAAACGAAAAATCTTTTGCATCCCGGCGGGTTTTAACCCAGCCTTTCACCAATACTTTTTCAATCGGCTGCTCAGCTTTCAGCAAGCCGGCAATTTTTGTTCTTTTAAGCATCTTAAATTCCTCAATATTCAATATTATTTTATTATTACCAATTAAAGGCTCAATGAATATATACCACTTAACTTTAATTGTCTAGCATTGACAAAAGATAATTGAAGTATAAAATCGGAAACAACAGTCAACAATAAACTTTGGGAGTTAATTTTATGAAGAAATATATGACCGCCGTGTTGCCGCTGGCTTTGCTGATGAGCGCCTGCACCTCTAACATCGGCGCCAACCAATATGCCACCTCCAGCACCGGACAGGTTAACCGGGCCATGGAGTGTACGGTTGTCAGCGTGCGCGCGGTAACCGTACAGAGTGACAACAATGCCGGAACACTGGTCGGCGGCGCAGCCGGCGGTGTGGCCGGAACCCTGCTCGGCGGCAATGACACCACCAAAATTCTGGGAGCAATCGGCGGCGCCGTTGTCGGCGGCATTGCCGGCGATGCCGCTCAGGGACAGCTCTCCAAACAGGGCGGATATGAATATGTCGTCAGAACAACCGGCGGCAATATCATGACCGTTACGCAAGGAAACGACGTTTTGATGACGCCGGGTGAAAAATGCATGCTGCTTTACGGGGACAAGGCTCGCGTAATTCCGGCAAACTACTGATAAGTTCTGTTTGAAAAGGCGGGCTTGAAACCCGCCTTTTTTCTTTAACCGAAGTTTTTTTGTAAAAAATTACATTTTATGAAAAAAATTGCTTGACCTTAAAATTTTTTACATATATATATGCTCGTGAAGTTAACGATGGTCCCATCGTCTAATGGTTAGGACACCACCCTTTCACGGTGGTAATATGGGTTCGAATCCCGTTGGGATCACCATTTCAAACGGCAGGTATAAAAACTGCCGTTTTTTTTATTTTCTAAGGCTTTCAGCGAGTTCGAATGTTCATTTTTAAAATTTCCGGTTTTGGGAAGTTTTTACGAACTTGTTTATAAATAAGTCTTTATTTTTCAATACATTATTTGTGCTGGATAAATATGTTTTTGTGGGAAATAATTTATTTTCCTAGATTTTTTGAAAGCAATATTTTATACTGAATTAGTTTTAATTAGGATGTTGGTATATGGCTAAAAGACTATATGATGTGTTATCTTCTTGTAAAAAGGAAGAAGAGGTAAAAGAACAATTTGTAAAGTTTTTTAAAATAAAACTGAATGCCCTAAAGCAGATCGACCATTACTCTGAAGAAATTTTATATGAGTTTAAATTAAATAAAAATTTTAGAAATATTCATAATATAGCAACAGTTATTGCTCAGACAATGTATTATGCCAGGGCACTAAAATATGGAAAAATTCCTAACCCATTATCCCCCATTATTTGTATTGTTGATAAAGATGAAGCGTTTTTCTTTGAAACAAAAAAATTCCAAAAATTTTATTCATCAGAAAAATATGATTGGGATAGATGTGCTAGTTGTCCTGACCCCAAATTGGTTGTAGCTATTGAACAATTTGACTTGATTAGAGATATTCATATTTATAATTTTTCAAACCCGCAAGAAGAATTGTCGTTTATTGAACATCAAAGAGAATTTGCGACCAAACAACTAAAACTGTTTGCTGATTTAGATAAAAAAAGCATCAATGAAGATAACTTTTTAGACGTTTATAAATTATGGTTTGAATTGTTTGGCGAGTATGTCAAAAACGGACGGAAACCGTCTGAATATTTTTTGGCAGATATTGAAGAGCAAAAATCATTTGCTGTTAACAATCAAATAGGTTTTGATTTTGGTAATGGTGATGCTCGTTTAAAGCAGTTACCTCAAAGTGAATATCAATATTTTTGGAATATTTATGAAAAGGTGAAAAGTAAGGATATTCCTGCAATTCGTCAAAAAGCAGATAGAATATCTGAGGATTATGAGAGACGTTTTACAGGAGAATTTTATACCCCTATAGAATTTGCAGAAAAAGGGGTAAAATATTTAGAAAAAACTATTGGAAAGGAATGGTGGAAAACGGGCGAATATCGTTTTTGGGATATGGCCGCCGGAACTGGCAATCTTGAATTTATGCTTCCCGAAGATGCGTTGCAATATTGCTATATTTCAACGCTTTTGGAAGATGATGCAAAGTATTGCAATAGAATATTTCCTAAGGCAACTTGTTTTCAATATGATTATTTGAATGATGATGTGGGATTTTTGAATAATCCTTTAAATTTTGGATTTACTTATAAAATGCCTGAAAAACTTGTAAAAGATTTGCAAAATCCAAAATTAAAATGGATTATTTTCATAAATCCGCCCTTTGCGACGAGTAATACTGTTGGAAAAGAAGCGGGAAAAAAATCTAAAGACAACGTTTCAATGACACAAATACGAACCTTAATGAATCAAGAGGATTTAGGTGAAGCCAGCAGAGAGTTGTTTACACAGTTTCTATACCGAATCAATAAAGAATTTTCAGGAAAAGATACGCATTTATGTTTGTATTCAACACTCAAATATATAAATGCAAAAAATGATAAAAAAACCAGAGATAATTTTTTTCATTATAAATTTCAAAAAGGTTTTATCTTTTCAATCCAACATTTTGGCGGGGCTAATGGACATTTTCCTGTTGGTTTTTTGATTTGGGATTTATCTAAAAGAAAAGAGCTAGCAAAGCAAAAAATAATTTTAGATGTCTTTAATGAAAACTTTGAAAAAATCGGTGTCAAACAAATTTATGATACAGAGAATAATATACCAATTACAGAATGGATTGACAGACCTAAAAATACACATGTTATGCCTCCATTCAAAAGCGCAATAAGTTTTGCAGGCGATAATAAAGATGTAAGAGATAGAGTTGCGGAAGGGTTCCTTTGTTCACTATCTAATAAAGGAAATGATTTTCAAAATCAAAATAGTTGCTTTCTTTTATCGGCTCCTTATGTTAGTGCGGGAGCTTTTTCTGTTACCCCAGATAATTTTGAGAAATCTATGGTTTTGCATATTGTAAAAAAACTTCCTCAAGCAACTTGGACAAACAATCGTGACCAATTTTTTGCTCCGATAAAAAAACTTTCTGAAACATTTATATCTGATTGTGTGTTGTGGAGTGCATTTGCGGATTCAAATAACTGCGTGTCTTTGAAAAACATCAAATATAAGGGAGAGGTTTATCAGATACAAAATAATTTATATCCTTATTTATTGAAAGATGTCAAAAAATGGGATTGTTCTTTATCTGATTTCGTTTTGCAAATTTCATCTGCAAATGAAAATAGGTTTTTGGCTAGATGGATTTCAGAACATCCATTATCTAAAGACGCACAAGAACTTTATGACTATGGAAAGATTTTATATAAATATTTTTATAAAGAGTTATGCAATACTCATTGGAAAAAATTTAAAATTGATAATTGGGATGTCGGGTTTTGGCAAATTAAGCAGGCTTTAAAAGAAGCTTTTTTAGGCGGAGATGAATTGGAAAATTTAAGAAGGATACATAAACAACTTGGTGAAAAGATTTTATCCAAAATATATGAATATGGTTTTATTTATCAGGACGTTCAGTATTTTAAAGAGGAATTATAAAACATCTTGGCTCGGAAACTGTGAGTTAAGCATCACCATTTCAAACGGCAGGTATAAAAACTGCCGTTTTTGCGTCGCTACGAAAGCTAAAGCTTTCTACTTACGCGAACAACTAACCTTTGCGGTGGTCGTACCTCCCTCGCAAAGCTAAGAGAAGTTTCTTTTATAAATCAAGCACCTAACCGAGTTCGGATGTTATAAATTTGAAATTATCAATTTTGGGGATTTCTTCGAAGTCACTAATGCAACTACAAGCTCTTTGTTACATCTTAAATAAAACAAAACATAATTGCCACAAGATAGGAATTTTTTCCTTTACTTTAAATAGAAAATATTATAAAAGATAAAATGTTACTTGGGAAAAGTGCGTCTAAAAACCGTTGATGAAAATCAACGGTTTTTTTGTATCTAAATTTAACAAAGAATAAGGAAAAAATATGTCACAATTTAAATTAAACAAAGATGTAGCATCATCTTCAGCAGTAGCTATGGAAGATATGCTTCCTCTAAAAAGCTATCTAAAAAAATTTGGCGCATATGATGTGCCCTCATATGGAATGACGGAATATCCTGATAATGAGTTATTTGAAGGGATAAAAACATATCAAAGAAAAAATAATTTAACCATTGATGGGATAATGAAAAAGGATGGCGAAACCATTAATTCATTAAATCAAGAAATATTCCAAAACAAACCTTCGCGTTTAGAATTTAACGGAAGAGAACTTTCTTGGTTTGAAGATGATAAAAAGACAAACTCATGGAAAGGAATGTCCGGTAAGCCAGATTATCAATGTAAAGAATATGATGGCGTAAAAGATAAGGGGCCATTGCCTGAGGGAAAATGGTTGGTAAGACAATCTCAACATCAGAATTATGACCAAACTCAAACAGCATGGGACAAATTAAAAAATAATCTTGGAGGAGGAGAATGGAGAGGAGGAAAAGATTCTTGGGGTAATAACCGCATTTGGTTGGAACCCGCTCAAGGAACAGATAATAAAGATAGAACAGGACTCTCTATTCATGGCGGTAAAGAATATGGCTCAGGAGGGTGTATTGATTTAACAGATAAGATGGATGAATTTACCGATAAATTTAAGAAATATGGGCATGATATGATTCTTAATGTAAAATATGATAAAGATTGTTGGTGATTTTTATTGTATTTAAGGTAAATACTGAATATATTTTGAATAAATTTAACCGAAGGTACAATTATGAAAAAAATCAAACTAATACCTTTTTATCTCTTATTGGTCTTAAATGGATTTTTAGTTTTTATATATGCCATAACATATCCAAAAGAAATGAGTAGCAACCAAATGCCATGGAATGCAGAGGCATTAGGTTGGGCATATGAAAATAAATTTAACTATACCATTTTTACAATAATAGATTTATTGATAATAATTGCACCTACGGTTTATGCTTGGAAAAAGCGTAAAACAAATCTTGTAAAGGCCTATATCATTCTATCCATTCCGGCTTTTGTTTATCTGGCGAGATATATCTATTTTACTAATTTTTATAATATATAGCCTCATTTAATGAAATGTCATTATCGAATGTTTGTAATAATTTCAGAGATTTAATATTATTTCTTTTAATTTCTTCATACAAACTCATTGTTGCCAGATAATACTCAGGAGAAAGTAAAAGTTCGAGATTCATTGCGTTAGCACCATCAATGCAAAAAAATACTTTCCCTTGCGGAGGGTATTTTTGTATTGGCAATAATTTCGACAGAGGTTCGCCCCCGTAAGCTCTTTGTAGCATCTTATTGAGTAATTGACGAGTATGTTCAAGAAGATGCAAATGCTCGTCAGAAAAAATTAAGCCTTCTTTTATCGGGTAGTAACAACCTAAAAAACAGTTTAAAAAAATGCAACACGGATAGAAAATCCGTGTTGCATTTTTGTTTTTGCCGCGTTTTAAGCTATTTGCATCCGGCGGGCAGTAATAAGTTCTTCCTCAGCTTTTTTCTGCTCTACAAGTTTCTTTACCTGGGGAACATCCATGCGAGTCATAAAATACTCAAACATTCTTCCTTTGGTACCGTTAACCTTTTCCCATAAGGTGATTTTGTGATCTCTATAGGGATAATAGTAGGCGTAGTTTATGTCGGCTCCGACGGATAAGAGCTTGTCGAAAGCAACAACGTCTTTCTCCTCAAAAGCCTTTTTCAGAGCAGATTGGAGTTCGGCTTTGCGTCGATACTCTTTTGCCGTAGCCGCATCTCCGCTGACAAGAGCAAAGAAGAATTTTTTGGTAAAGTCTGTTGCCAAAAACAAAAGCGTTTCAGAAACCCATTCATAATATCCATCGTAAATATCACCCATTCTCTCCCAGAACCAAACAATTTCATTACCGGAGAGAGAGCCATATTCAACAAGATATTTACGGATATGAGTTTCCAAATTCTCAAACTCATAATGACCGGCTGCCCAATAAATTCTTTGCAGCAGCGTGTTTTTATCACTTTGTCCCCAATCAGCGTTTTGCCTCAATGGCTTGCTTTGTTTCTCATTGTCGGCGGCAGCGGTTGATTTGAAAAAAACACCACGGTTGAACAAATTGCTAAAAAAATTCTTTGTCTTCATAATTTTTTAAATTTAATGATAAAACAAAATACTTAAAATTATGGCATAAATGATACCATGCCTCCAATGTTTTGTCAATTAACTGGTTTGTTTGTCGAATTCCGGCATTGCATTTAAAATTTGCTTTCGTAAAATTTCTGACTAAAATATATAAGTTTGGAGAGCGTTTTATGAAAGTTTATTTATATACCTATGCGGATGAAAAAATTAAAACCGAAGGACACAAATCTCTGATGCTGTTTACAAGGACAGCAAACACCGTAAAAACGCGTTGCAAGTACACAGACACAGTGCAAAATTTGATAATATTGATAATATTTTAGCAGTATTTTCTATCCGAACGCAGAGACAAAAATACATAAATTTTGTACAAACAGGCCATAATTCTTTATTGATTCTCCCGCTTGATTGTGATATATTAGAGGGGTAAAAAAATTATTATGGATGTCTTTATGTGAAGATTTTTTCATAATATTTTTTATATATTGTTTAATTAAAAAAATTTTTTTATGAAAAAAATCAAAATTTCGTCCAGCTTCGGACATGAGATTATGGCTTTGAACTTTGCTAAGGCTATGAATTGTGAAGTTGTAATTGTTCCTAACAAGGAAACACGAGAAGAGTTTGACAAGGAAAGCAACCGTATCTACGATGCACTTATTTCTTTCGGCGTAAAGCTTACCAAAGTTGCGTTTGATGAAAGAGAAAAAATTGAAGCTTGGGATTTGATTGCAGACCTTAAGGCGGGACAGCTCGTCGACGAGATGTGGAAAGTGTTTGCTGAAACGCAGCTTTCTCCCGTTATGGACGGGCAACCGGAATATCCCGGACTTGCCGGAAAAGACAATCTCCTGGTCGTTCCCCAAAAACTGTTCTCCGACGGACAATGCGGCGTAACAGCGCAACAACAAAGTTTGCCGCTTGAGGTTTTCTACTTTCTGAAAAACGAAAACAAAAACCTCGTGTTGGGACAGCATTTTCACAAAGTGAACGATTTGGCCGTCGTTACCAAGCTGGCCGAAGAGTTCAAAATGTATGTTCCGGGTATGGACGAGAACCCCGATGTCTTCGGCATCCGCGGCGTAAACCACGCGAAGTATTTCAATATGTACAACATGTTGAAAGGTTCTATCGGCATTGCCGGTACGCATACGTGGATTATGCTGACCTGCTTCCCGGAAATTCCGCAAATCATCCTTTTCAACCAAAAGGGTGTGGAAAGATGGAAAGCGATTGAGACCGCATTCCAGAATGCCGGTTACAAAATCTTCTGTATCGGTTTTGACGAACAAACCAATATGGAAGAACTCAGCCGAAAAGTCGAGGAAACTTATTACAAATTCTAAAGTATGGAAAACCCTTCGGCGCTTGCCGGAGGGTTTTCCTTATTTAAATAAACCGACAAAACCCTTCTGAGGCTGATTTAACCGTTTATTAATTTAATAAATATTAAAGTACGAAAAGCAAAAACAATCTTATAAAGGTTTTTTCTCATGAATTTTCAAGACTTAAAGGCTTTTGCCTTGGCTCCTCAGAATACCGGCGAGTTAAACCAGCTGCGCGGCGCCTTAAAAGCGATTTCCGATCTTACGGCAAATCAGGAAGACATTGAACGGGACTTTTTGCTGCCCGGAAGCGCCGTTTCCGCCTCTGACGTCAGAGAAGACCTTTATTACTCCAATTTCAGCAGTTATGACAAATTCCGCAAAGAAATTTACCGTTTGCTGGACAAATATTTTCAAACAAACAACACGGTTCCGAAAATATTTGTTACCGCCTATACTCAGGGCTTGAACAAACTGGCACAAAAAAATGTCGATATGCTGTGCCGGGCGGTTAAGGAATATTATAAACAGCAGAATTTCGGACCGCTGCTGACGGCCGTTTTAACCAGCCGCATGCACAAATATCAATATGTCGACTTAATCAACGTTCCCAAACACCTGCTGACTTTCAGAGCTCGCATACGGCTGCTGCAAAACAAGAAGCTCCGCAAAAAAACTTTGATTACAACAGGAACGATTAACAGCTTCAACCGTCAAAACGTTAAGACAAAATTCAAAGAACTGTCTCAAAAGCTCAAAAAACTTAAAAATCAACCCGAATTTTCCGACTGGCTTAACAAATTTGCCAACTTTACCCAAACTCCGAAAAAAGTTGTCATCAGCCTCGGCGGCAGGGTTGAGGGGCCGGAAATTATTTTTGACGTCAATTTTGCCAAAAAGCTTTTCAGCGACGCGGAACGCCTTGACCAAAACGGTTTCGGCATTGTGTTTGTCAACTGCCACAGAACGCCGAACGACGTGACCGATTACCTGTATGAACAATCCCTGCGCCATCCTCGGATTATCTTCCAAAACTGCAAAAAAATTGCCGATGGAGACGAAGACAGACAACCGCAGAAGTGGCGTATTTATTCGGGCAAGAATGAAGAAGTTTTCCGGCAGTTTGAACAAATCGGCAACATTTATCCGGCCGTACTCGGATATGACAACACTCTGGCGGTTCATACGGCAGACAGCTATGCCTGCTGCGAAACGGCAGCCGCGGCTATTCCGACGGCAATCAGCAGCAAGGGATTATACATTGATCCGTCGCTGCGATACGACTGTCTTAACCTGCAACAGCTTATGTGTCCCAAATATGCAATCGACTGGGACGATTTTGTCACGCTCGCCTGCAATATGAAAATAGAGCCGCAAAGCCTGAGCCCGCAGATTTTATCCAATCCGCTGCGCGTTTTTGCCGAAACGGCCATAAGTATGCTGAACGAAACGCAAAAAGATTAAACCCGGTCAAAAAACGGCTGCGTCCAGCGGACAATCCCGTCAATGACGTTATCAATATTAACGTCAGCAACGTCAGGATTGCGGAGAATATCAAGTTCACATTCAATCGTTGCCGCAGCAGAAACCAGCGCCAGACTTTTGACGATGCCGATGGCCGTTAAAGCCTCTTCCGCCGTTTTCGCTTTGATTTTTTTAACCTTTCCGCCCCTGTCAAGCGCTACAATCAACTTATTTTGAAGATAGTCCTCTTTTATTGACAGCTGTAGATAAGACAAAGAGGCAATGTCTTTATACATATTTTTCAAATCTTCCTGATAGAGCCTGACGGCATATTTAATGCCTATGGTCAAAGCGACGAAGGGTTTATAGGCGGCCAAAGCTTCCTCATAGTTTTCGGCCTTAAAAACGACGGCTTCGGTTCTGCTTTGCCTAAAACATGATTCCGCAAACAAAGCTACCGCCAGCCAATTAACGGAAACACCCCTGCCCGTGCCGCGCACAATCACAATTTTGTCATTTTCATGCGCCGACAGAATTTCCCGGGCCAGCCGCCGATATTCGCTCCAGCCTGCCGCATTGCTCCGCTTGACGGCAAAGACAGGCCTTTCTTCGCCCAAAAAAGTATTTGCCGCATTGCGGTCGAAAATAATTTCAATCATTGTTTCTGCTTTCCGTTTCCGCCGTCTTATTACCTTTTAATTTTTTCTTTGAAAAACAAAAGCTCTATCGCCTTTTTGGAGAATCAACTCACGGGAAGTGAGCTTTTTGATTACATACGAATCTTCAAAATCAATCGTCTGACGATTGCCGATGCTTTTCCCGGACAAGACGAGCCTGTTTCCGTCCCGGCGCCACGTCCGATACTGAAGCGTGGCCATATTCACGGAAGAAGCCGAACCTCCGTTTCTTAAAGAAAACCCCTGAAACGCGGACTCATTTCCGAGAACGGGTTCCACCCATTGTCCGATCAGGGAAGCCTGTTCCTGAAGCTGCGTTCCGCCGCAAGAGGTCAGAAGACAGACAAGACAGGCCATAAAAAATATACTTGCACGTTTCATATTTACTTTCCCGGCGAAAATTCAACTTATTCGGATTTTATAGTTTTCTACAAAGTTTTCAATCTTTTTTATCCGTGCAATATGCCGGAGTGTAATCTTTTTTGCGGTTGACATTTGCAAAAAACAATCAAAAATATTTTCAATGGAAAACGTTCGCAGCGAAAGGCCATAAAGATGTTTTACAAAACCTGTTATGATTCACCCGTCGGCGCCATTACCCTTTGCTCTGACGGGCACAGCATTTCCGGACTGTGGATTGACAAACAAAAATATTTTGCCGATACCGTCAGGGAAGAAATGCAGCGGAACGACGATTTGCCTGTATTTTGTCTGGCAAAAAACTGGCTGGACAGATATTTTCGGGGACAGAAGCCGGAAATATCCGAACTGCCGCTGGCGCCCATCGGCGGGGAGTTCCGACAGACGGTATGGAAGATTCTTCGCGAAATTCCCTACGGCAAAGTCATCACTTACGGCGACATCGCCAAACAAGCCGCCAAACGGCTGGGACGAACGCGAATGTCGGCACAGGCCGTCGGCGGCGCGGTCGGGCATAATCCCGTTTCCATCATCATCCCCTGCCACCGAGTTGTCGGCTCCAACGGCAGCCTGACCGGCTATGCAGGCGGCCTGGACATAAAAATCAAACTGCTTGAACTTGAGGGCGTTGACATGTCGCGGCTGTTTCGGCCGACAAAAGGGACGGCCTTGTAGTTTTTCAGAATAATCGGCCTCAGAAAACGCTTATCTTAATCCAGTCTTTGCAGATGATGTCGGTTTGACGGCCGTCCGCAAACCATTGTTCCGGGCAAATGACGATTTTATCCTTATTTTCGTTGAGCCAGGCGCCCCACCAGGAAAAACTCGAATTGGCTATAATATTATGCCGGCAGTTTCGCATCAACTCCATATCACAGCAGGCGGTTTTGCCGTCATTGACGTCCACGACCGTGCAAGACGCGTCAATTTTGATATTTTCCCGAACCCAGGTGACATCATCCGAAAACAAAAAGAAATGCGGATCCGCAACCTGTTTTTTGATATATTCCACGGCCCGATTATAGTATTTTTCACCGCAGACACCGTATATATGCGCCAAATTGACATAATCTCCGCGGCGGACGTGCAGCGAAATGGAATCGGTTCGCCTGATTTCGGCCAGTATCTTTTGATTATCATCATTCAGCGGCGCTTTCAGGCTGAAATCAAGCAACAGTTCCGGCCGCAGTTTTTTGAAATAGTCCTCAGACTGAAAATATCCGGAAAAAATCACGCGTCCCGGTTGTTCCAGCAGTGCAGGCTCATAAATATTGGCCTGCGTTTCCTTTACGGTCCGGCTAAACAGCTTTTGCCAGAAATATGCCGGTTTCAGCCGGACGTTGAAACAATTCAAATCAAAATTGCGCGCCGCCGTATCTTTATGTTTTTTGCCAAACCAGCCCAAATCAAAACATACGTTCTTATCCTGCCTTTCCAGCGCTTTTCCGAAAGCATACTGAAACATCTGGTTGCCCAGTCCGCCGCGGATTTTTACTATCTTCATGTTCCGTCCCTCTTCTGCCGGTTGTTTTTACCGTCCAGAATATAAAACAAGAGGGTTAAGATATTTATAATACAAAAAAAATCCCCGCTGCTTTACAGCAACGAGGATTTCCTTTAACGGGTTAATGCCTAAAGGCCGAGAGCCTGACGCGGCGTTGAGTTGACGCCTTTTTTCAGTTTGGCGGCAATCTCGGCGCTGAAGCGGTGACGGCCGTCAGCATCATACATCTCCGACAACGGGACATCCAGATAAGACATTATCGGATAGTCCAACAGATCGGCAATGTTCAGCTGATGCTGCCACAGCAGGCGCAGAACATAGAAGTACTTTTGCGGTTCTTCTCCCACTTTGCGCGGCGCCTCACCGTCTTTTTGCAGACACAGGGCGCTGAGAGCCTCGTCAAATTTTCCGGCGTTCAGCTTTGCCAGAAAGGCCGATGACTGAAAGCCCGAAGGTCCCATCCGCATAGCGGCAAGAATAACGACGGAAAGCTGCTGCTTGTCAAGTTTGTCGGCAACAACCAGCTTGTCCATAACCAGCGGACGCCACTCGTTGGCCACAATGGCAACGGCTTCGTCGTAGGTTTTGCCGTCAAAGGACATTTCCCTGACCGACAGACCCTGAACATATTTCAAACCGACCAGCGCAAGATTGCCGCCCTTGTTCTGAACTCCGTCCAGATAAGCCCGGGTCGTAATCACGTCGTCAAAAGCCTGTTTGAATACGGTTTCCGGCGTTTCTTGTTTGTCCGTACCACAGCCTTTCCAAATGAAAAAACCGCAAAGCAACAAAAGCAATGCCGCCAGCAGCCACAACCAGGAACCTTTTCGGTTCCGCATTTTTTCCCGGCCGTATCTGAACAGTTTACGGTACCAGCCCAGAATTCCTGCCCAGACCAAACCGGCAAGCGCCAGCAGGATAAGAATTGTGCCCAGCCAGTGGTCTCCTACCCAGGCAAACACCGGCATCATGGCTTCAAACAACCAGATTGCTCCGCGGACGATACCGTAGACACTGGCGCAGATCAGAGCCATTGCAGTCAGAATGATCGTCCATTTCAAAATACTCTTGAGATTGTAACGCATTACGATCTCGCCGCTGTAAGCGGTCTTTTTCTTCAGAGAGAAAATCGTGTTCATACTATTTTGTTTTATAAGGTGAATATTTTTTGTCCCGCATTGCAAATACGCATCTAAAAATCCGAAACAGAATCAATTCACCCAAAAAACCAAGCCCTGCTTAATTTCTCAGACATTAACCATTCAGAATAATAGACACATACTTACAATAACGGCTTAGAATATAGCATAAAAAATATGCTTTTGCAACACAATGTTGACAAAATTTTCAGAAAGGCATATATTCATATTCAACAAAAAGTTATTATGTCTATAATCAAGAATGTCAGAGTTTTACTCTCAGGCCTTGGCAGTAGCATAATAACCAGTATTCACTTTAAAAATTTATACATATGTTATTACAAAAAGTTGCCGAATTAAGCGGCGTTGAGATCAAAACTTTACAGCACATGAACAGCAGACAGCTGGCTGACGAGGTCATTCTGCCCAAGATTGTCATCATCGGCGGTCAGGATACGCGCGGCAGAAGAATCGGAGACGACTTTATGCAGCTTATGGCCGATTATGCGCCGGAACTGTACCACAGCGACTCCTACAGCGGCGAAATTCTGTTGGAACTGGCTTTGCAACGGCTTTCAAAAGGCGCGGTTCTGCATGAAGTGCATCATCTGATTGACAGTCTTCCGCCGGCTTATCAAAAATATTCCGCAGCCTATGACCAATACGGATTGATGTCTGACGCCTGCTGGAACTTTTTGGCAAAGCAGGCTTCTTTCTGTCTGAAAACCAATGCGGCCGAACATACCCGAAAAATTGTCTTCGGACTGCTCGACCATCTGACGCCCCAAGGCGAAACCCTCAATGGTTTTATGCCGGGCGGCTTGGATTTTAAGGTTTCGGCAAAGGAAATGTATGACACAATGTGGAAGACAGCTTGTTCCCAACTCTCGTTTGAGACGCTGTATGAGCATTTTGCCACACCGCAAAGGTATAAAAAATACAGCTTCTGGCTAAAGGACAACTGGGAGTGTATTGATCAGAAGGACTTTTTCCGAAGAATCGGCGTCAGCGGTTTCTTTGAAAAAAGAAAAATCCGCAAAGAAATTCTCAAAGCGGCATAACCCGTCTGTCAAACAACCGTTAAAAGCACCCGTTATCGGGTGCTTTTTTAGGATTTAAAGCAAAACGCCGGCGATGTCCACAGACAATCACCGGCATTTTTTAGTGGTTTTGCCCCAGCAACAGGTTGTTCATAATCCTGCATTTATATTTACCCAGAAACTCGTTCCGAGAAAATATGCAGCTTACTTTTCCTGCGGTGAAAACAAAATCATTTTGATGAATTTCTACAGAAGCCGGAAGAAAAGTTATTTTTTCTCCCAGAAACGCTTCCTTTTTGACAAACTGCCCTTCAACAATATCAAAAACATATTCGTCAAAACCATCAATGCGCACGGCGGGGTGCGCCAAAGTTTCTTCACTTTCAAAGGTCCTTTGAATTATACCCCAGGCAAGCTTGTCGGGATTGGCGCAAAGGAGTTTGGAGAAGAAATCAAGACTAAATGAAAGCTCGCCGTTGAACCAGGGAGCTAAAACATTTTTTTCCATTGGTATATATATTTAGTGATTAATAATTCTTATTGCAGAGGACGGTATAACATATTTTTTTGTCAAATTCAACTACTTTTTTATTTGCAAAATATTCATAATTTTATATAATAATCATTAAGAAATATTACCAATGCAAGGATTTGGCTCATGAGCGACTATACGATTCCGGTAAGATCCGATTCAGAAGAAGTGAAAATTTTGTACAATCTTAAAACGGCAACCGCAAAATACCGAAAGGAACGCGACCCGAAAGTACTGCCGGGGCTTTTGAGCGAATTTGAAGCGGCGGCCGAAATTGCGGCGGCAGACGAAGACGGGTTGAAAAAAATCTTTGCTGCCGTAACCATGCACGCCAAAGACGACATTATTGCCAATCTGGAAGAAAAAGCCTTCAGCCGCAAGTGGAACAAAGACAAAACTTTGTGTAAAATCATCCGCGATGAAGATCGTGAAGCGGTTAATGCTCTGGTTGACCATGCGGCAGAATTAGAAAAACAGGCACAGTCTCTTCATAAAAAGCTTAAAGCCTTAGAAAGTTCTACCAATATGCCCAAATCAACCGCTGCCAAAACAGCGGCGAAAAAAACGCAGACGGCCGAAGACTCAGAGTTTGTCAAACAACTTAAAGCCGAAGCGGCGGCGGCCGTTGCCAAAAACAAAAAACTCAGCGACGCGGAAAAAAAAGAACGCCTGGCACTGATTGAACGGACGCCGGCCATTAAGGTAAAATTCAAAGCGCCCAAATGCAGCATTATTTACGATGACAAAGCAGAAGCGGCGGAAACCATGGTGGCCATCGGACTGACCATGGACGGAAAGTTTTCCCGCTATGCGCAGATAACCAAAGAATCCCTGGCCGAATTTGCCAAAATCAGCGCCAAAGGCAAAGAATTCAAAACCGCGCTCGGGCAAGAGCAGAAATCGGCCGGCGACGCCGTAAAAAAAGCGGCAAAAAAAGCCGAGGCCGAAGAAGAAAAACGCCGGCGCCAAATTGAAGAACTGACACGGCAAACCGAAGAACTGGCGCAGGAACAAGCCGCAGCTAAAAGCCAAATATCCGAAGCTGTAAAAAAAATGATAAAAAACATGGACGGCCGCGCAACATTCAGACTTTTGGCGCAGCCGGAAACCGCCAAGGCACTGATTTCCTATCTGACCGGCAAAACGGCAGAGCCCGGCCTTTGCGGTACCGTCAGGGACAACCTGGCCGCCGCTGCCTGCGGAAACAGGCCGGTGTGGTCTTTGTTTATGGAAGAGAAAGACACCGGTAAAAACAATACCGACAGCTACTACCAGAAAAAAATCCATGCCGTCCGTCCGCAGACGGATGTCAACCAATCGGCCAAGCTGTTTGCCGAACGCGGCCAAACCGATGCCAAACGCTGTGAAGTCGAAATTATTAAGCTGGCCGGTACCACACTGCCCAAAGAAGCCGCTCAGGATTTGTTTTTGCAGGGAATGTTCAACTACGGCATGGCCATGGCCTACCGGGAAAAATTTTCACCCGAAAAATTTGAGCAAATGAACAAGGTTCTGGATATGTACGGCTACAAAATCAGGCTGTTACCCTTAAAAGCCGAACAGGCTGCCCCCAAAGGCTCGCAGGAATTTTCCAAATTGATTTTGGATGATATGCACAATCTCGGACATAAGGCGCAGAAGAGTAAAAAACTGGCGCTGATGCATGAGCTTGGAAAAATATTCAGACAAAATCCGGACAAAGACCTGAGCGACGTAAATTCTTCCGCCGAAACCAGAGCGCTCTACAGCGCTTTCTGTTCAATTTATTTTAACGACTCCAAACCGTCTCTGCTGGCTCCGGCCTACAAGCGTCAGTGGGAGACCTTTTTGAAAGACAAATCCAACCGTCAGGAATTTCAAAAGACATATCAATATTTCAGTTCCAATGCCGCTGACGAAAAGCAACTCAATACTTGGATCAAACGGCTGGCCGCCGGCAGTTACATCAGCGACGAATCTTCTCTGGTTCAGCAAAGCACCCACCATATCCGCTATCGGAGATACGCCGGCGTGGTCAAAGGCGGGCGCGAGATGTTCAACGCCAAAGACAATCTGGCCGAAACGCTGTGCCTGCACCCGGCAGACTATGACCCCCACAAGGAAACGCATAAATTTGACGCCAAAGAACTTTATCTGATAAAACGCGGCGAAGAATACATCACCTGTGCCGTTTCTGCCATAAAGGAAGGTGACATCGTTTATATGACGGAAGTATGCAAAAAAGGCTCCGACGGGAAATACCAGCCGATCATTGAACCTGATACGCTGCTTATCACCCAAAACTGCACAATTAAAGAACCTTACGTACCCGGAGCACAAAACCGCAGCCTTGAGCAACACCTTGCTCTTGACCACGACGGCCGCGAATAAAAGACTATTTTTTTCCGCGGCGGTACTCCAGTTCTTTTTCCCGCCAGAAACGCTCGTCCTCTTCCGTTATCTCCCGCAGCACGCGGCAAGGATTGCCTGCTGCGACGACGTTGTCGGGAACGTCTTTGGTCACGACCGAGCCCGAACCGATAACCACGTTGCTGCCGATGCTGACTCCGGGGTTGATGACGGTATTGCCGCCGATCCAGACATTGCTGCCGATTGAGACCTTTTTGCCGTATTCCAGCCCGGTGTTGCGCACGACGGCCGACAGCGGATGCGAGGCGGTATAGACACAGACCCGGGGACCGAAAAACACGTTGTCTCCGATGGTGACGTCACAAACGTCGATAACAATACAGTCATAGTTGGCATAAAAAGAATCGCCCACCGAAATATGGCAGCCGTAATCGCAGTAAAACGGCGGTTCAATCCAGACGTTTTTGCCGCTTCGGGAAAAAAGCCGGCTGATAATGTCTCTTCTTTTTTCCGGCTCTTCTTCCGTGGTCTGATTAAAAAGCCTCAACAGTTTTTTGGCACGGGAAAAATCTTCGGCCAGTTCTTTGTCTTTGGCGATATACAACTGCCCGGAAAGCATAAGTTCCTTTTCTGTCATGCGGTCCTCCTCCTTATTTTTCAGCAATTGTAAAACGGATTGAACACCGTATCAAACAAAAAAATTTAATTTTTTTTATCCCTTAAGCGTTCCTTAAGTTTAGAATGTTGAAGTGAGAATGTACCAAGCAAACAAGTTTAACTTTATAAGGAGAAATCACATGAACAAATTACTTACCGCTTCCGTTTTCGCTCTGGCCGTTACCCTTTCTTCCGGCGCCATGGCTTCCGGCTTTCAGGGCCCGCAGGCCCGCGGCGGTTTCCAGGGCCCGGGTCTGGACACTTCCACCGTTGCGCAGGCTCTGGAGATGAGAGACGATACGGCGGTCGTTTTGAGCGGACAGATCGAAAAAAGTCTCGGACATGAAAAATATATGTTTAAAGACGCCACCGGAACTGTTATTGTCGAAATTGACGATGACGACTGGAGAGGTTTGAATGTCACCCCGAAAGACACCGTCATCATCCGCGGCGAAGTGGACAAGGAAATGCTGCGCGACACCGAAATTGACGTTGACAGCATTGAGCTGAAAAAATAAGGCAAAGGACTGCAAAGATGCGCGTTTTACTGATCGAAGATGACCCCTTAATCGGCGACGGACTGAAAGTCGGCCTGGAGAAATCCGGTTTTACGGTTGACTGGTTTGCCAACGGCGCCGACGGCGAAGAAGCCCTGTTTCAGGCACCTTATGCCGCGGTCATCCTCGATCTGGGCCTGCCGGAAGTCGACGGACTGTCCATTTTGCAGCACTGGCGCAGCCAGGGGCGCGTGGAACCGGTTTTGATTTTGACGGCAAGAGGCGACGTTGACGAGCGCATCAAAGGGCTTAACCTAGGGGCAGACGACTATCTGCCCAAGCCTTTTGCCCTGGGAGAAGTCCAAGCCCGGCTCAACGCGCTGATCCGCCGCAACAACGGCGTCAGCGCCGCAGTCATATCTTATAAAAACATCACTTTCAACCCGCAGACCCGCAAAACCCTGCTCGACGGACAGGAAGCGGCTTTATCGCCCAAGGAAACCGCTCTGCTGGAACTGTTGCTGCTCAACAAAAACCGGGTGCTTTCCAAAGAAACCATTGAAAACAAAATCTATTCCTGGGACGATGAAGTGGCCAGCAATGCCGTGGAGGTTCACGTGCACCATTTGCGGCGGAAGCTGGGCAAAAACATCATCAAGACCATCAATAAAATCGGTTATATTCTGGAGGACGCATGAAAAAGCTCAGTTTACGCAGCCGGCTGATTATATTTTTTACGCTCATTGCCTGTGCGGTCTGGGCTGCCGCAGGCGTTTTATCATGGTTGGAAACCAAGGAAAAAACCGACGAATTTTTTGACACCTATCAAATGGCTCTGGCCCGGCAGCTGGCCGCAACGGACTGGAGCGGCGTCACCAAGGAGCACCAGAAAAAAACCGACCGGCTGATTGACAAGATCCGCAATGCCGACGATGACGACGAAGCCATCGGTTTTGCGGTTTTTGACGCCGACGGGCGCATGGTTTTCCACGACGACGAAAACGGCAAAGACTTCTCTTTTCAAAACCGCAGCGGCTCATTTGTCAACCAAATCGTCGATGACGAAGAATGGCGCATCGTATGGCTGAAATCCGCCGACGGCAAGTTTCTGATTGCGGTCGGACAGGAGCTGGAATACCGCGAAGACATGGCCTGGGACATGCTGGAAGAGTTTTGCGCGCCGTGGGGAACGGGGCTGCTGATTCTGCTGCTGGCAACCATATTGATTATCAGCCGGGAGCTGGCGCCGCTCAACAAACTGGCGGAAGACATTAAAAACCGCCGCAGCGGCGACTTGTCTCCCCTGCCCGCGGACAATATTCCCAGCGAGATTTTGCCGCTGATCAGCGCCATGAATCAGCTTTTGGCGCAGATTGAAAATATGCTGGAACGCGAACGCAGCTTTATTGCCGATTCAGCGCATGAACTGCGGACGCCGCTGACCGCGCTGAAAATTCAGCTGGAAGTGGCGCAAATGTCCGCCGATGACGAAAAAACCCGCAATCAGGCGCTGCAAAAGCTGCAGCTCGGCATTGAACGCTCCTCGCGCCTGGTGGAACAGCTGCTGGCGCTGTCAAAAGTCGAATCTTCGCTTTCGGCGCCGCAGATTAATCAGGAAGAAATAGACTGGCGGCAGACGGTTATTGCCATGATTGACGAATACCGCCATGAAGCCGCCGGCAAAAATATTGCCGTCAGTTATAAAATCGAGGGCTGCGGCCCTATCCGGAACGGTAATCCGGTCCTGTGCTCGCTGGTGGTGCGCAATCTGCTGGACAACGCCATCAAATACAGTCCCGAAGGCGCTGCCATAGATATTCGGATTCAAGACGAAGCTCTGGTCGTGACCAATTCTGGCGTAACGGTCGAGAGCAAACACCTTGACAAGCTCGGACAGCGTTTCTACCGTCCGGCCGGACAAAACGAAAAAGGCAGCGGTCTCGGCCTGTCCATCGTGCGCTGCATTGCCGAATATTATCAATGCCGTCTCCGTTTTGCCAATACTGACACCGGATTTGAAGTATCGATGCAAAGTAACGATTTGTAAACACTGACGGATTATGCTTAAAGCATAACATCATAAGGAGAGAAAAAATGAAAGCAGTTGTTATTTTGGTTATTCTGGCCGGTTTGGCCTTTGGCGGCAAATGGCTTTATGACAACCATTATCTGGACAGCTTTATGGAAAGCGTTCAAAACACTACGCAGCGGACGGCCGATTTTGCGACGGACAAAGCAGTCAAGGAAGCAAACTATTAACCCCGTCCTTTTTCTTTAAGATACCCGCCGATTTTTTTATACCGGCGGGTATTTTTATCCACGGCAAAATATTGCTTGATTAATCTTCCGATTTCCCATAGTCTTGACTCAGCCGGCGGAACTGTCGTTTTCTCCGGTCAGGACCTTAAACGGTTCGGAGCTGTCGTAAGCTCTTATACCAAGCGGCGTTAGGATATAACGTCGTAAATTGCCTAGCATAAACGGCAATGAATATATCCCCGACTTCGGCCGGGGAGCTTTTAGCGTATGTCCAAAGCTTCGGCTTAAAGGCTAAAAGAGTCATTTCTTGGTATATGATTTACGAACTCTCCGACCACCTTTTTTCAAAGGTGGTTTTGTTTTTCTGCAAAGCAAGGAGTTTGAAATCTATGAAACAAATGTTCTCCCTTTTGACGGCCGGGATTATGGCCGCGGGCCTGTGTTCCTGCGCCAGCATCGTGTCGCAGAGCGACCAGACGGTCAGTATCTCCACCGAACCTGACAACGCCTGGGGTATCATCAAAAACCGCAAAGGTAAAATCGTGCACCGCGCAAAGTCGCCGACCAACGTGACGCTCAGAAAAGCCGACGGTTATTTCGGCGGCGAAACCTATGCCGTCAGCATCAGGAAAGACGGATATTTCGCCAAAGATATGATTATCGACAGCACGCCCAGCGGCTGGTATCTGTTCGGCAATCTGGCGTTTGGCGGCCTCATCGGCTGGTTTATCATCGACCCGGCAACCGGCGCAATGTACAAACTGGAGCCGGAGACAATCGAAACCGAGCTCACGGTCTCCCGCTGACAAAAAAGTGCGTCTTTCTTCCCCGGGAAACGCGCTTTTTTCATTAGAGCCGGCTTTTGCGCAAAACTTCGACAACTTCGCTTAAATGCGTCAGGCGGATGTTTTTTTCCTCCAGCGTCGGCAGCCATTCTTTCAGCGCCTGATAAGTTCCGGTTTTGGGGTGGCCGATGGCAACGGCATAACCGTTGCGGCGGGCAATGCGCTCGGCAATGGCAAGCTGTTTCAAAATATAAGGCACGTTGTTTTCATTGTCCAAAAAAACGTGGCGGGTGGCATAGGCAACGCCGTTTTGACGGGCAGCCTTTTTGCCGACGGAAAAGGCCGAGGTTTTAGAATCGAGGAAAAACAGGTCTTTTTCTTTCAAAACCTCCATTACCGCGTTCATCCGCTCCATATCTTCCGTCAGTTTGGAACCCATGTGGTTGTTGATGCCGCGAATGTTGCGAAACTTGGAAAGCATAACTTCCAGCCCCCGTTTTACCTCTTCGGCGCTCATGGCCGTCGTCAGGGTATCCGGCGCAATATCCGCGTTTGAATGCGGTTCCATCGGGGCATGAAGCATAATCTCCATACCGGCGGCGGAAGCTTCCGCAACCTGGCGGTCCAACGCGCGGCCGTAAGTCAGAAACGAGGCCGTCAACGGCGCATTCAATGAGATGATGTCATGCGTGCGTTTTTGAGAAATGCCCATATCGTCAATAACGACGACAATTACCGGCTTGTCTCCGAAATAAGCAGGTTTGTATTTGGGAATGATGTTAAGCTGCTTGACGTTTTTGTGATTGCGATAGATGTGGTATCCTTCGGCCAAAAGCTCGGGAGAAACATAATCGTCGTCCTGTTCCTCCACTATTACGTCGGTCGGCAGTTCTTCTTCATAAATTTTATCCAGCGTTTCGGGCGCCAGATTTTCCGTCAGGTCTTCTTCGGCCTCGGCTTCCGGCTGCGGCGCGTTTTCCAGTTCCGCCAGTTTCTGATAAAACACTCTGGCCGCCAGCTCCTGCTCGGGAGACGGCTGCCGCGGTTCCGCCGCGGCATAATCCGCAGGAATTTCTTCAATAATCACCGAGACTTCACTCTCGTTTTGATACAAAAAATCGGCGTCATTTTTCAGGTTAAAACACTGACGCACCGAAGCAATCCGGCAGACATCCGGATTTTCCTCTCCGATCCACCAGTTTTCGCCGACAGAAATGTCCGACAGCAGCCCAGACCGGCGTTCCGGTTCCGAAAAACGTTCGACAATACCCGAAAACAGAAAATAAAAAAAGAAAAACACCAGCGCGGCAAAAGCTAACGTACGCAGTCCTGCGGACAACACACTCAAACCTTTGGCCGCCAAGGCGTTTTTCTTTTTGCGAGCAAACAACGATTAGTCTTTCTTACGCAAAGTCGGGAAAGCGATAACGTCGCGGATAGTGTCGGCATTGGTCAGCAAAATGGCCAGACGGTCTATGCCCATACCCATGCCGCCCGTCGGAGGAAAGCCGTTTTCCAACGCAAGAATAAAATCTTCATCAAGCATTTGCGCTTCGTCGTCGCCCTTTTCCCGGTCGGCGCCCTGAGCTTCAAAACGCTCCAACTGTTCCAGCGGATTGGAAAGCTCCGAATATGCGCAGCCCATTTCCATACCGGCGACATAAGCGTCAAAATGTTCAACCAGACGCGGGTTGGAACGATGGGTTTTGGCCAGCGGCGAAATGTCGCGCGGCATATCCATGACCAAAGTCGGCTGAATCAGGTTGGCTTCAACCTTCTCGTCAAACACTTCGGAAATGACCTTGCCCCAGGAAATGCAGTCAGACGCATCAATGCCGACGGATTTGGCCATGGCCTGCGCCTGTTCCAGCGTTTCGGCCTGCATGAAATCAAGACCGGTATATTCTTTGACCAAATCAATCATCGACTTGCGGACAAAGGGTTTTGACAAATCAATCTCATGGCCGCGGAAACTGATGACCGTCGTGCCCAAAACCTTTTCGGCAACATAGGCTAAAAGCTCGGGAATGAGGTCTGCCATATCGTTGTAGTCGGCATAGGCCTGATAGGCCTCCAGCGCGGTAAATTCGGGATTATGGGTCTTGTCGATGCCCTCGTTGCGGAAGTTGCGGCCGATTTCAAACACCCGGTCAAAACCGCCGACCACCAGTTTTTTCAAATAAAGCTCCGGCGCAATACGCAGGTAGAGATCCATATCAAGCTTATTGTGGTGAGTGATGAAAGGTTTGGCGTTAGCGCCGCCCATAATCGGGTGCAGCATCGGCGTTTCAACCTCCAGAAAACCATGTTCTTCAAAATAGCGACGCACGGCGGAAGTGATTTTGCAGCGGGTTTCAAAAACGGCGCGCGCTTCATCGTTCATGATAAAGTCGACATAACGCTGGCGGTAACGCGCCTCAACGTCGGTCAGGCCGTGAAACTTCTCCGGCAGAGTTTGCAGCGCCTTGGAGATGATGTCAAACTTTTCGGCGGCAATGGAAAGCTCTCCGCGCGGCGTGCGGCGGACAAAACCGCTGACGCCGACAATGTCGCCAACGTCAAGACATTTCAGCAGAGCGAGATTTTTTTCATCGAGATGGCTTTTGTGGCAGAAAATCTGAATTTTTCCGCTCTTGTCCTTCAGGTCGATAAACATCCCGCTGTTGCGGACGGCCATGGCTCGGCCGGCAACGGTCACCCGCTCCTCGGTATCGGTTCCGGCCGGCAGATCCTTATATTTTTCCTGCAGGTCGCGAGCATAGGCGTCGGGACGAAAACGGTACGGATACGGGTTGTAGCCCTGCTCCTGCATCTGCGCCAGCTTGGCCAGGCGGGAGTCTCTGTGAACATTGGTTTCAATTGTCATTCTTGGTTCCTAATTTTTCTATGATTATTATTTTTGCGTTACACTATAACCAGCTTGTGATTTTTTTTCAATAAATTATTTAATTTTATCTGGAATAAATGACAAAACCGTAGTATATTACTCTTTGAAAAACAACGGAATAAAATTGAAAATATCAAAAGAGGCAAAGATGGCATCAAAAGAAGAAAAAAAATATATGCCACGTTCGCGCAGTTTTTTGGACAAGCTCAAAAAATATGCGCCGGCAGCGCTGCTTACGCTGGCGTCGTGGCTGCCGTTAGAATCGGCACGTTCCTCCGCTCCCAAAGACGATATGCGGAAAAATCCCATTGAAAACCTTGCACGGACCGACATCAGCGACGATACGCCGCCCATGCGTCTGGCCATGGCCGAAAAAGGCCGCAGCGACGCCTATAACGAGACAATCGCGCAGATCAGCATCAACACCGAAGCCGGCAACTATTCCAATCCGGCGGCAGTGGCCACCGGCAACGGATATTACGGACAGCACCAGTTCGGCGTGTCTTCAAATTCAGGCTATATGGTCAGAAAATATATTGCCTATGCTCTGGCCTACGGCACGGACGAATTCCGCAAATCATTGTCTGACCACCTGCTTATCGGCAGTACAGAAAAGAAAAACCGTCTGATTGACGAATTTATGGTATCGGCCGGTAAATACGAGGACCAAGGCAAGTTTGAAAACGCTTTCCTGCCCAGCAATCCGGCATATAAAAAACTGTTCAACATTATGAACGTCAATCCGACCAACTTTAAGGCCGCGCACAAAAACTTTGCCGAGGAAGGCGCCGAGCGGCAGAAGATGTTCGTATATACGGTTTATCTGAACCTGATGCCGACCAGCCTCAAGCAGATTATGAAAAAACACCCGAACATCGCCTTTGACGAAATTCATCCGGCAACCTGGGGCGCCGTTATCGCCATTGCCATCAAACAAGGCAACGGCGGAAAATTCGACCGGGCCCTGACCGCCTTGGAACAGAGGGCAAAGAACAAAATCATCCCCACGATCAATTCTGACGCCTGGCTGAAAAACTACTGCGGCAAAAATTTCAGAAAAGTTTATAATCAGGCAGCGCCGATGCTGAAGAAAGTGCCGACGCTGGACACTTATTTGGAAATGAGCATTTTCTTGCGGATGCCGGAGCTTTACAAAAAGGCCAACGATTTCTGGCGCTATCAAAACCCGGTTATGCAGGCAACGATTGCCGCAAATGACGGTTCCGAAAAAAATGACGCATTCCGGCTGCGGGCTTCCCAAGACCGGGAAAAAATCACGCGTCTGCATGCAGACAATACCGGGGTTTTGGCAACCAATATCGCCCGTCAAAGACAAAACCGGCAAGGCGTTTCGAAAAAAACGCTGGCAGCGCAGGTACTGAAAAAAATGCAGGACAGAAAAATCAACCGCGTTTAATAACACTTGACAGGCCAGAAGAACTAAAGTAGAACAAAAACAGATGATTTTGTTCTACTTTATTTTTACGGGGCCAAACCAATGCTGACTGAAAAACAATACAAGCTTCTGATGTTTATCAACAAAGTTTTGAAGGAAACCGGCTGCTCTCCTTCTTTTGACGAGATGAAAGAAGCCGTCGGTCTGAAATCAAAATCCGGCATTCATGCCCTGATTGAGGCTCTGTGCGAAAGAAACTTCATCAAAAAACTGCCGCACAAAGCCCGGGCGCTTGAGGTCCTGCGTTTGCCCAAGCTTAAGCCCAGCGCCATTATTGAAGAAGAAAAGAAAAGGGAACAGGCCTTGTTGAACAGCGCGGTTGAGATTCCGCTGTATGGTAAAATTGCCGCCGGCACGCCGATTGAGGCCATTGCCAACCCCAACGAAAGCGTCTCGGTGCCGCTGGATATGGTCGCCAGAGGACAGTTTTATGCACTGACGATTGAGGGAGATTCTATGATTGAGGCCGGTATTCTGAACGGAGACACCGCCATCATCCGCAAAGCGGAAAACGCCAACAACGGCGATATTGTGGTGGCTTTGGTCGACGATTGCGAGGCCACGCTGAAAGTTTTGAAAAAAGAAAAGAACGAAGTTCTGCTTATTCCCAGAAACGCAGAATATGAAACCCGGCATTTTGAACCCGGGCGGGTTAAGGTTCAGGGAATCCTGGCCGGAATCATCCGCAACTACAACTAATAATAAAAGGCCGCATTATGCAACGCGGCCTTGTGTTTATCAACGCTGCAGATTCAAATCAAGCCCATTTTCTGCGCAATAATCACGGCCTGAGTGCGGTTGGTTGCGCCAATGGAACGTAGCAGCGCATTAATATGCAGTTTGACCGTTGCCTCGCTGACGCCCATTTCATAGGCAATCTGCTTATTGGACAATCCCTGCGCAACCAGTCCCAAAACCTGAGACTGACGGTTGGTCAGGGTCTTTCCCTTCTCCCGTTTTTCGCGCGGGGTCTGAGAAGACGAACTCTGCGTCTCCAGAATGGAAGGCGGCAGATAGGTTCCGCCGTCAAGCACAAGCTTCAGGGCGCCGGTCATAATTTTGGGATCGGAACGTTTGGGGATATAACCACTGATACCGTTTTCCATGGTTTTGCGGATGCTTTTGCCGTCTTCGGCCGCCGAAATCACCACAAAACGGGCTCCGTTTGATTTTTTCTTCAGTTCCTGAATTCCTTCTTCCCATGACATGTCCGGCATATCCAGGTCGACAATCACCAAATCGAGCTTTTTCTCGTCATCAATGATTTTTAATGCCTGTGAAAAACTTCCGGCCTGAAACACAACCGCGTCGGGATCTATTTGTTCAAGATGCATACTCAAACCATCGCGGAATAAAGCATGATCATCGGCAATTAAAACTTTCATTGCAATCTCCTGCATCTGCACACCTTTTATTATTTTGCAAACAACAACCTGTCAAAAAAGCTGCCGGGCAGCCTCTTTGCCTCTCAATTAATATGGATATAAGATGTAATTTTTTATTTTAAAGGCGGCAGAACCAAATATTCGACACCGGCCTCTTCAAACATCTGGCGGGAATAGTCGAGCTTGTCGCGCCAGGTCGGATCTTTGATGTCATTGCGGACTTCCAGAGGATTGGTCACCACCATTCTGATGCCGGCCTGAATGATGGCGCGCGCACAATCGGTGCAGGGGGTGTGCGTGGCATATAAAACGCAGCCTTTCAGCGACGTGCCGGTCAGGCAGGCGTTGTAAATCGCATTGCGCTCGGCATGCTCAAAAAAATCGTATTTCGTCGGACGTTCCATACGCTCGGGCTTGTTATCGTCCACGCCGCGAACCAAACCGTTGTATCCGGTCGCACGGATTTCTCGATCCGGCCCCACGACAATCGCTCCGGTTTTGGTAGACGGATCTTTGGACCAGCCGGCAACCAGACGCGCCATATCCATAAAACGATAATGCCATTTTTCCGAAAACATGAGCTTTCCTCCGCAAAGTGAAATTTGTTAAATTTTAGGCACATTCTCACTAATATACAAGGATTTTTATTTATATAAACACCGCGGCCGCCCTATTTGCCGCCGAGGGTGAAAAAACATTCGCAAAACCAAGAGTTTTTCTTGACATTCGGCTTTAAATACCCCAAGTTATACGCAGTGCATTTTATAATTTATTAGGAGAAAAAAATGAGTGCTATTGTTGATATCCACGCCAGAGAAATTATTGACTCCCGCGGTAATCCGACCGTTGAGGCCGACGTTGTTCTGCAAAGCGGCGCTTTCGGCCGCGCAGCCGTTCCGTCCGGCGCTTCTACCGGCGTTCACGAAGCCGTAGAACTTCGCGACGGCGATAAAAAACGTTTCGGCGGCAAAGGCGTTTTGAAAGCAGTTGAAAACGTCAATGACAAAATTTACGACGCTCTGGCCGGTTTGGAAGCCGAAGACCAAATTGAAATCGACCAAACCATGATTGATCTGGACGGCACTGAAAACAAAGGCAAGCTCGGCGCCAACGCCATGCTCGCCGTTTCTCTGGCTGTTGCCAAAGCTCAAGCCGAAGAAGCCGGTCTGCCCCTGTATCGTTACCTTGGCGGTACCATGGCCCGCACTCTGCCGGTTCCGATGATGAACATCGTTAACGGCGGCAAACATGCCGACAACCCGATTGACATTCAGGAATTTATGATTATGCCGGTTTCCGCTCCGTCCGTACGCGAAGCCATCCGCATGGGCGCCGAAATTTTCCATACCCTGCAGAAAAACCTGAAAGCTGCCGGCCATAATACCAACGTCGGCGACGAAGGCGGTTTTGCTCCGAACCTGAAATCTGCCGAAGAAGCTCTGACCTTTATCGTCGAAGCAATCAAAGCTGCCGGTTACAAACCCGGTGAGGATGTTGTTCTGGCCATGGACGCCGCTTCTTCCGAGTTCTATGAGAACGGCAAATATGAAATGAAGGGCGAAGGCAAATCTTACACCAATGCTCAGATGGTCGAATTCTACAAAGGCCTGTGCGACAAGTTCCCGATTTTCTCCATCGAAGACGGTATGGCCGAAGACGACTGGGAAGGCTGGAAAATGCTGACTGACGCTCTCGGCGACAGAATTCAGCTTGTCGGCGACGATTTGTTCGTTACCAACCCGAAACGTCTGGCCATGGGCATTGAAAAAGGCGTTGCCAACTCTATTCTGGTTAAGGTTAACCAAATCGGCACCCTGTCTGAAACGATGAAGGCTGTTGACCTTGCCCAGCGCAATAAATATACCGCCGTTTTGTCTCACCGCTCCGGCGAAACGGAAGACGCTACAATTGCAGATATTGCTGTCGCAACCAACTGCGGACAGATTAAGACCGGTTCTATGTCCCGTACCGACCGTATGGCAAAATACAACCAGTTGATCCGTATTGAAGAAGAACTCGGAGATATGGCCGTATATGCCGGAAAATCCATTCTGAAATGCAACAACGGTTGCTGCTGCTCTTGCAAAAAAGCCAGCTAGTTTCAGAGATTTTGGCCAAATGAAAAAAGACCGGAAGCAATTCCGGTCTTTTTTTTATCTTCGTATTGACGCACCCCTTCTTTTGCGATAGACTGACTGGTGTTTATTTTACGTTTAATATTAACAATTAATTCGAATTATTATGAGTAGTGTTTTACGGAGAGCTGAGGCTCAGGTTATAACCATGACCAAAGTGTATGGTTATATGTGTTTGGGTTTGATTGTTTCGGCTGTGGCAGCATGGGTGTTTGCTTATGTACCGGAATTTAACCAGTTTTTGTACACACCGGATGAAAACGGTATGGCGACATTGAGCATTGCCGGATGGATCGTGCTGCTGGCGCCGCTGCTGATGCTGTTGGCGGCCGGTTTTATCAATGATATGGATTCCGGCGCGACGTTTATTTTCTTTATCGTGTTCAGTTTGTTAATGGGCGCGTCTTTGAGTTCTATCTTTATGGTTTATACGGAAGCGAGCATTATTCAATGTTTTGCCATAACTTCGGGAACTTTCGGCGTGATGTCCTTCTACGGCACGGTTACACAAAAAGACCTTTCGTCTTGGGGCAATATTCTGATTATGGCTTTAATCGGCATTGTTATTGCCATGCTGGTTAACATCTTCCTGCGAAGCAGTATGCTGGACTTTGTAGTTTCAATCATCGGCATATTGGTTTTTACCGGGTTGACGGCTTATGACACGCAGAAAATCAAAGAGCAGCTGAATGCATACAACGATACGGAAACCTGCAAGAAAATTGCCGTTTGGGGCGCTTTGTCCCTGTATCTGGATTTTATTAACCTGCTGCTTATGTTTTTGAGATTGCTCGGAAAGAAAAAGTAAAAACAACATGTTCTTTTACAAAGGTCGGAATTTTCCGACCTTTTTTTATTGCAATTACCCACCGATTTTGATATAAATCCGGCTCAGAAAACTATAAATTATATATACATTATGGAAGAAACATATTATTGGCTCTCTGCTCGGGACAGAATGAGCGTTTTGTTAAAGGCGTTCCGCCTGTCGGGCGTCTGGGTTTTGATTTCGCTGGCAACCGCTTTTTTGCTGAACCTGCTGCTGGGAGAATATTTTCGGGACAACCCGTTTTTTCATATTACATTTCTGGCATCGTCTTTTTTACTGTTTTTCATCGCCGTTCAAAAGCCGCGGATAGAAGCCCGGGGCATTATGCTCTATCGAGGACTGTATGCCGCAGCAATCGGCATTATTATTTTCTGGATTACGGTAAAATGGGGAATATTTGCAATTTTTTGCTTATATGCTGCCGCGGCAATTTTGTTCTTGTTCTCGGCTTATGTCGGTCTTCGCTATCGTTCCAGACTGGACAACATCAAACTGCCGGCTTTTTCCGCAATTTTGCTGGCCGCGGCCTGTATCGTTGAATTTTTTTGCAACATATACGGGATATACGGCTGCTATGTCATATCGCTGGCTCTTTGCATTATCTTTGCAGCGTACAATATGAAAGAAATTCAGAAATATGACGATTTTCTGCGGCCGGCGCGACAGAAGCCTCAAATTGAAGCTCCGCTTCCGGATTGGGGATTTGAGATGTTCATAAATCTGACCGGCATGATTTTTTATCCCGACGCGGTGCGCCTTGTCGCCAAAATCACGGCAACAAAAAGGCAAACCCCAAAGACTGTCCCATAAGGAGACAGTCTTTTTTTATGGCGGACAAAGCGCTTGTATTTTAACGCATTTTCTGCTATAAGGCTTATAAAATATTATAATTAACAATATAAATATGGAAAAAATTATTATTAACGAAAGAGAAGTTCTCAGGTTTAGGGCTTTTATGGTTTTGGAAAGTCTGGTAATGTTCGGGTTATCCGTTTACATCGGGCGGACAATTTATGTTAATTTTCCGAATTGGATTGCCAATGACGCAGTTATGCCGATCAAAACCTCAGTCATCGGCATTTTGTGTTTGTTTTTTTTATTGTTCCCATTCGTGATTTCCCGTTTAAACAGAACATGGATGTTGCTGTTAGTTTCAGCTTTGGGCGGCATTTATCTCTCGCTGCCGATGATTGTATGGCAAGAAAAATTCTGGTTTCCCGCAGCCATTGGTTTGGGTCTGTTTTTGCTCAGCGGCATTATCGGCACAATATTCAGCCGGCAGGTAAAAAAAACCGGTCTCAAAAAACTGCTGATATGGTGTCTGTGTCTTGTCATCGTTGCAATCGGACTTAGTCTGGGGCTGATGGCTCAGGGCGCTTATCGGCCGGCACTGGTTCCCATTTACGGCAGTTTTTCCGTTGCCGCGGCTATTGTCAATATGTACAACTTTGCCGAGGCTGATGATTTTTGGTCTCTGCTGACAGAAAAATACTCCGGACGGCATGCGGAATACAAATTCAGCGTCTTATTCTATCTGAATATGCTGAACTGCTTTTTCAACATAGATTGCGCCAGAATGTTGATCATGTCGTATTACGGCCTCAATCTGCGCCGCTATATCAGCAGGTTTCTGCATAAAAGACTTGTCTCCATGACCGACAAAAAAAAGACTGTTTCCTGACGGAACAGTCTTTTTTTGTTTATTCCCGGCTCAAAATGTAATATAATTTCCGTTAAGGAGAACAGAATGTATATCAACAGGCTCAAAAACGGCGTCGGCCGCGAAAGTGATTACATATTCCCCAAAAAAGGGATACCGTTGCTTTTTTCTCAGGAGTTTTCTCTCCCTGACCGGGACATTCCGCAGATTGTACGGGAAAAGGGCGTCAAACTGCATTTTTATCCGTACAGTTATGTCATTGAGCGGCGTAAGAATGACGGGGAAATCGTTTTGAGAGACATTTGCGGACACGAAACGGAACTGCCGCGAACCATTGCCGTATTCAAACCCAACAAAATTGTTCCGGAAATCATCATCAACGGCTTTGGCCTGTTTATCGACGCCCAAACGCAGGAAAACCTTTCCGAAAAAGAAAAAGACCGGGTGCAGAACATTATCCGGCATTTTAAAAAGCTGCGGGCTGTTCATCCGCTGAAATCGGCCCGACACGAATTAAAACATTATCAAAACGCCATTATCTTTAACCAGGCTCATACGGATGACGCTGCGCTTGACCGGGAATTTTACCTGAGAAAATGTTTTATTGACGAGATTTCGGCCACGTGCAGCGAACAAATCCAAGAAAAGGCGCACAATGCCGAAGAAGGCAGAGTTTATGTCAGAGAACAGTTTAACCTCTGGATGTCCAATCCAGACCGGCAAAGCTATTACGGCCCGTCTGGCGATTTTGAACATCAGCTCGGCGTCTATCAGAATGAAAAAGATGGTAAAAGCACGGACAAAGCCAGAGAGATGTATCTGAAAATCTTCAAAGAATTTTTAACGTTTGAAATTGGCGGCGAGAAAACGGATCTTTCCGACGCCATATCTCCTGACTTTAAACTGCCGACAACGGTAAATATGCCGCTGCGGCGAAAAACTGCCGAACGTTAAAGCCGGTTTGAAAACAAAAAAATCCGCCGAGAAACCGGCGGATTTTTTGCGTTCTTCAGATTGCCCGACTAAAAGTTGGCAATGCGAGCCAGAGCTTCTTCAACCTTGGCCTTATTGTCCAGCGCCTCGGCCTGACGGCGTTTTTCTTCTTCGACCACCGCAGCCGGCGCCCGCTCGACAAAGCTTGGGTTGCCAAGCTTACGGGCATAGCCTTCAAGGTTTTTGTTCAGGCTTTCCAGTTCCTTATTAAGGCGTTCGCGTTCGGCGGCAAAATCAACCACGCCCTTCAACGGCAGCAAAATAACGGCTTCTTTGAAAACGGCCTGAGCCATATCGGAAGTGATATCGCCGTCATAGGCTTCAATTTTCTCCAGACGAGCCAGCGAACGGATAATGTTGCCGAAGCTCTCCAGATGGCCGATTGATTCCGCATTGGCACCTTTAAGAAGAACCGTCAGTTTTGAAGAGGCTGGGATGTTCATTTCCGCGCGCAGAGAACGAACGGAAGAAATCAATTCAATAGTCCAGTCAATATCGTTCAGCGCGGTTTCGTCAACCGTATCGTTCAACGGCCACGGCGCCTTAATCAGATCGCAGCAGCGCTTGTCTCCGCTTTCGTTCCACAGTTCGGTGGTGATGAAAGGCATAAACGGATGCAGAATAATCAGAATACGGTTCAAAACCCAGGCAAAAGCGGCGCGGGTTTCGACCTTTTCCGCTTCATTATCGCCGTAGAAAATCGGCTTAATCATTTCAATGTACCAGTCGCAGAAAGCTCCCCAGACAAACTGATAAACATCATTGGCCGCATCGGAAAAACGAAAAGCGTTCAGATTAGATGTCAGTTCTTTGGTCGTCTGCTTAACTTTGGCAATAATCCATTTGTTGACCGAATGTTTGACCGCGGTTTCGTCAAAACCTTCAATCAACCGACATTCGTTCATTTCGCCAAAGCGGGCCGCATTCCACAGTTTGGTAGCAAAGTTGCGGTAACCGGCAATGCGGTTTTCGCTCATATTGACGTCCCGCCCCTGAGTTTCCATGGCAGCCATAAAGAAACGCAGCGCATCGGCACCGTATTTTTCAATGGTTTCCATCGGATCGACGGTATTGCCCTTGGACTTTGACATTTTGCGCCCCTGCTCGTCACGAACCAGACCATGAATATAGCATTTTTTAAACGGAACGCGTTTCATCATATACATACTCATCATCATCATACGGGCGACCCAGAAGAAGATGATGTCAAAACCGGTAACCAGAACCGAGGTCGGATAAAAGGTGTCCAGAAATTCAGTCTTATCCGGCCAGCCCAAGGTGGAAAAAGCCCACAAGCCTGAGGAGAACCACGTGTCCAGAACATCGGTTTCGCGCGTCAGTTCTTCGCGTTTGCCATAAAACGCATCGGCAGCCGCCTGCGCTTCTTCGGCATTTTCTTCGCAGAAGATATGACCGTCGGGACCATACCAAATCGGCATCTGGTGTCCCCACCAAAGCTGGCGGGAGATACACCAAGGCTGGATGTTGCGCATCCATTCGAAATATGTCTTTTCATAAGACTTCGGAACAAATTCCATCTCGCCGTCTTCAACCGCGCGAATGGCTTCTTTGGCCAAGGTCGGCGCATCGACAAACCACTGGTCGGTCATTAGCGGCTCAATAACCACGCCGGAACGGTCACCGTAAGGAATAACCATCGGGTGATCTTCAATCTTGTCCATCAATCCCATTTCGGTCAGAGTTTCAATGGTTTTAGCACGAGCTTCCATGGTGGTCATACCGGGATAGGGCGTGTTTTCGTTCAGCGTGGCATCCGGATTCAGCACGTTGATCATCGGCAGGTTGTGGCGTTTGCCGACTTCAAAGTCGTTAAAGTCATGCGCCGGTGTAATCTTCACCGCACCGGTGCCTTTTTCAGGATCGGCGTGCTCGTCGGCAATAATCGGAATGGACCGGTTGATAATAGGAATGACGCAGTTCTTGCCAATCAGGTGTTTGAGCTTTTCATTTTCCTTGGAAACCGCAACCGCCGTATCGCCGAACATTGTTTCCGGACGTGTGGTGGCGATATGGATATATTGTCCGTCTTCACCCTCAATCGGATATTTGTAATAATACATTTTGCCGACGGTTTCCTTTTGGACAACCTCCAAATCGGAAACGGCCGTCATAAATTTTGAATCCCAGTTGACCAGTTTTTTGGCTTTGTAAATCAGGCCGTCTTTATACAGGTTGACAAAGATTTTGCGAACGGCGCGCGACAATCCATCGTCCATGGTAAAACGCTCGCGCGACCAGTCGCAGGAAGCCCCCAAACGGCGCAACTGCTTACAAATGGTGCCGCCGCTTTGTTCTTTCCATTTCCAGACGGTTTCAACAAATTTTTCACGCCCCAGGTCATGGCGGGTGATACCCTCTTTGGCCAGATTGCGTTCAACCACCATCTGAGTGGCAATGCCGGCATGGTCGGTACCCGGCTGCCATAAGACCTTTTTGCCCAGCATACGGTTATAGCGGACGAGAATGTCCTGCAGGGTGTCATCCAGCGCATGCCCCATGTGCAACACTCCGGTAACGTTCGGCGGCGGAATAACGATTGAAAAAGCCTCCGATGACGAGCGCATATCTGGTTTGAAAGCGCCGCTCTGCTCCCATTTTTCATAAATTTTTTCTTCAAAGTCTTTAGGATTGTAATTTTTTTCCAACATTGATTATTTCCCGTTTTTTACACTTTTTATAAATTTCTTAAACCGCAAAATGCCCTCAAAAATTAATTTGGGGGCAATAAAAAAACACAGGCTGGCAACTAAAGGAATAGCTATTTGCCAACCTTTGCCATCACTCGTTCAATTTCTTTTTGAACCGTATTTTCGACCACAGCCGGAAGATTGGCGTCGAGCCATTCTTTGGTCTGCGCTTCAATTTCTTCCTTGGCAAAAGCAATGATGTCCACATTTGCCGCCAATTCGGCACTAACGGTCGAAGAGATTATCTCGCGGATAACGTTTTCAACGACCTGTTCAATGGTTTTGGCCCCCTCTCCGAGAAACTTGACGGCGCTGAAGTCTGCAACAGCCGGCACGGCAGTTTCGGCAGCGGCAATGTCTTCTTTCTTTTCGGCAAACATTTTGGCAAAGTTACTGATAATGTTGGCGGAAACGTCCGCCGCGTCATCTTCGGCAGAATTTTGAACTGTTTCTTCGGTTTTCGGCAGCCCGTTTTCTTCCGGCGTTTTTTCTTCAACCGCCTCTGCCGCCGCAATCGGCGCTTCGGGCTTGGTATCCGCATCAATCGCCTCTGATGCCGAGCTTAATATAGCATCTATATTGGCAGAAACTTCGTCTTTGTCATTTTCCTGTTCAATAACAGGCGCTTCTGCCGGCAAAGAATCCAGCTCTTCAATTTCAAAAACCGGGGAATCGGAAAGATGATCCAGCGGATCGGCCTCATCTTCGACCGGCACAGCTTCAACTTTTGCTTCTTCATCCGCAGGCAGGACAATCGCCGACGCGGGCGCTTCCGGTTTTGAAACGGCCGGAACAGAATCTACGGCAACAGGCTGAACGTTATTTTTGCTCTCATCCGCGGCAACAGGCACCTCCGGAAGATCGTCAAGATTAAGGTCTTCCAGATTGGCATCAACGTCATCCAGCTTCAAATCGATATCTTCGTTTTCAGACGAAGAATCATTCAGACTGCTCAACAGCGGATCGCCGTCATCAATAATCATGGCTTTGGACAGATCGTAAACATCTTCTTCCGGTTCAGGCTCGGCCGTTTCGGTCTGAGACACGACAGCCGCAGGTTCGGAAGCGGAAACCGGCGCCGGCGTTTGCGGCGGAACGGGAGCCGTTGCCGAGGCGGCATTGCCGGCCTGACCTTCGGCATCCTTGTCCAAAATGTCTTTGATTGAAGATAGGATGTCTTCCATTGATAAATCTTCTTGCTTTTCTTCAGCCATCTTCTTTGTTTCCAATTAAAATTATACCTGTTATTTAGATTAACAATATTTTTTTATTAATCAATAGATAATGACAGCCACTTACCTTTTGTATCCTGATAATATTCGTCGGCATTATACAGTTCAACGTCAAGTTTCAGGTCTTCGGCCGTCAATTTACCCATGGCCAACAGCAGGTTCATACCGGAAACATAATAGTCGCGGCGAGCCTTGACTTCTTCAACATTGGAATTGAGCAGTTCCTGATAAGCGTCCAATACGTCAAGAATCGTACGGTTACCGAGCGCTTCTTCTTTTTGAACACCATCAAGCGCAATTTCGTTGGCTTTGACCTGTTCAATGATGGATTTGATTTTAGAATCGTTGGAAACCATATATTCCCAAGCGCTGGTCACGGTTGCCCGGACTTCGCGTTCGGTTTCAAGCAATTGCTCCTGCGCCTGCCATTTCAGATATTTGCTCTGGCGGATTTTGGCGCGATTTTCGCCGGCATCGTACAGAGGAACCGTCATATTAACGCCGATTTCGAGGTTGTCGGTCTTATCCGTGCCGGCCTTGCGTTCATAATCCGCATAGTTCTTGGTGGCAGAACCGTCCAAGGTAACGGAAGGCAACAAGGCGCCGTTATTGACGGCAACCGTATATGACGCTGCGTTAAACAGGTTTTTGTACTGTTTGATGGAATAGTTGTTATCCATGGCAAAAGTCATGGCTTCGTTAATGTCTTTGGGCAGCATTCCCGAAATGGACTTCGGTTCTTCCAGATTTTCAGGCTCAGAGCCGATTACCCTGGTATAAACCGCTTTGGAAGCAGCCAGAGTTCCCTCCGAGGCAATGCGGTCGGAAACGGCCTGAGCATGGCGCGCCCGCGCTTGGGAGACGTCGGTTCTGGTCACTTCACCGACATTAAAACGCTGAATAGTTTCATCAAGGCGTTTTTTCAACAACTGCTCGTTGTTTTTCTGCAGCTTGACAATGGCGGTGTCGCGAAGAACGTCCATATAGGCGGTCGCGGCTTCCAAAAAGACATTCTGTTCTACGTTATAAAGGCTGTTCTGCCCGGCGCGGACCTGACTGTCCGCAGCCTTAACGCTGTTCATGGTCTGAAAACCGTTAAACAGCGGCTGGGTGATTTTGGCACCGACAGAGGTCTGGTCATTATCGTTGGTAGTGTCGCCGACCTTGTTGTTTTTGGTTTTGCCGTTAGCATCGGTATAACCGGCCGTCAGCGCTATCGTCGGACGGTATCCTGACCGGGCAATGGCGACGTTCTCATCGACAGAACGCTGATAAGCGCGCTGAGACTGCAGGGTCGGATTGGTTTTATATGTCTCGCTCAAAGCTTCGAAAATATTCTGCGCCTGAGCCGTACCCGAAATGGCGGTTGCCATCAGCAAACCGGCAAGAAAAGTCTTTTTCATATACTTTATACCTCTGATATTTTCCAAAAAAGTTAAGGCAATTATATTTAATTGTGTTTATTTTGCAACGTTATTTGTTAAAAATCTATAACTAAAAACATTTATTGTTGCAAATAATGTCATATGTTATTAACTATATTTCAAACAATTTCTTCTAGGGTGTGGGATAAACAAGTATGTATTGACAAATTTAAGGAGATGACATTGAGCAAAAAAGATTCTGCCATAATCAGCGAAATTGACAAGGCCAGATTAAAACTTTCAATTGAGCATTACATTAAATATTTTATTGGCAAAAGAACCAGCGAAATCAACAAGGAAGAGGCGCTTAACGCCATTGCGCTGGCAGTCAGAGAGTTTGCCATGGACAAGATGTATGAAACCATGGCCCGCTACAACAAATGCAATACCAAAAGAATTTATTACCTTTCGGTAGAATATCTGATCGGGCGATCCCTTGAAAACAACCTGCATTCGCTGGGGCTGTTTGACATTATGAAAGACATTAAGATAGAAGGAATGCCCGATATTTCCCTGCAGGAAATCTTCGACACCGAATATGATCCGGCTCTCGGCAACGGCGGCCTCGGACGTTTGGCCGCATGTTATCTGGACTCCATGGCTTCTCTCGGCATTCCCGGGTTCGGTTACGGCATCAACTATCAGTACGGCCTGTTTAAGCAAAAGTTTGAAAACGGTTATCAGGTTGAACAGGCGGATACCTGGCTCGGCGAAGATTCTCCGTGGCAGTTTGCCCGCCCCGACCGCACCGTCCGTATTCCGATCGGCGGCGACGTTGAGGTTATGGACGACGGCAACGGCAACAAAAACTATATCTGGATGAATACCAAAAACATTTACGGTGTTCCTTACGATTTTCCGATTGTCGGCTACAACGGCAAAGCCGTTAACTATCTGCGTCTGTTTTCAGCCAAGACTGACGACGAACTCGACATCAACATATTCAACGAAGGCGGTTACATTGACGCGGTAAAAGACAAAATCGCCACCGAAACGATTTCCAAGGTTTTGTATCCGTCCGATGCCGTTGAATCCGGCAAAAAGCTGCGTCTGACACAGCAGTATTTCTTTGTTTCCTGCGCGATGCAGGACATCATCCGCCGTTTCCTTGAAAAGAGCAACGACTTTAAGCATCTGCCTGACATGGTCTGCGTTCAGCTAAACGATACGCACCCGGCAATCGCCATTCCCGAAATGATGCGTCTGCTGGTTGACATTCACGGTCAGGACTGGGACAGCGCCTGGGACATTGTCACCAAAGTTTTTGCCTATACCAACCATACGTTGCTGCCTGAAGCTCTGGAAACCTGGCCGGCACGCATTTTCCAGGAACTCCTGCCCAGACATTTGCAGATTATCTATGAAATAAACCGTCGCTTTATTGAATTTGCCAAGGAAAAATTCGGCAATGATTCCGAAAAGCTTAACAAGGTTTCCATTGTGGTCGGCGACGGCGAAAACCAGATTATCCGTATGGCCAACCTGTCCATTGTCGGTTCGTTCTCCGTCAACGGCGTGGCCAAACTGCACTCTAATCTGATTAAGACCAAACTGGTGCCTGAATTTTATGAATTGTGGCCGGAAAAGTTCACCAACGTCACCAACGGCATTACGCCGCGCCGCTGGCTGTTGCACGCCAATACGGCTCTGGCCGCACTGATAACCTCCAAAATCGGCGACGGCTGGGTTACCAAGCTGAGCGATCTGGAAGGCCTGCTGGATTATGCCGACGACGAAAAATTCACCAAGGAATTCAACGACATCAAAAAAGCCAATAAAGAACGTCTGGCTAAAATCATATACAAAACCAACAATATTCTGGTTGATCCCAACAGCATGTTCATTGTTCATGCCAAACGCATCCATGAATATAAACGCCAACTGATGACAATTTTGCAGGTTATCGGCGATTATCTGGCTATTATAAAAGACAACGCCAAACCCAAATGTCCCAAGACATATATTTTTGCGGGCAAAGCGGCGCCGTCTTACAATTTTGCCAAACTAATCATCAAACTGATCAACAACGTTGCGGAAGTGGTCAACAATGACCCGGCCGTCAATGATATGATTAAAGTGGTCTTTATTCCGGATTATAAAGTTTCGCTGGCCGAAGTCTTGATTCCTGCCGCCAATGTCAGCGTCCAGTCATCTACCGCCGGTTTTGAAGCCAGCGGCACCGGCAATATGAAGTTTGCCCTCAACGGCGCTTTGACTTTAGGCACGCTCGACGGTGCCAATATTGAAATCAGGGAAGAAGTCGGAGACGAAAACTTCTATCTGTTCGGCCTGACCGAAGATGAAATTCAGAAAATGCGCAAAACATATAATCCGCGTTCAATTTACGAAAACAACAATTATATCAAACGCATATTGAACGCCATCAACTCCAATATGTTCTGCGAAAAAGACTATGTTTTGCTGTTCAAGCCGATTTTCGAAGAACTGCTTAACCGCGATTATTATTTCGTTCTTGCCGATTTGGAAGCTTTCAGCAATAAGCTGCATGAAGTGGAACATGATTTTCTGGATAAGAAAAAATGGGCCAAAATGGCAATCAACAACGTTGCCCGCATCGGTAAATTTACCAGCGACCGCGCAGTGGAAGAATATGCCGAGAACATTTGGCATATCAAACCGTGCTGAACGCAAGAATGATTATTATCCCAAACAAAACCCCGGTTTAACCCGGGGTTCTTTTTTTTAACCAAAAGTTTTTATCGGCCTCCGTTTCTGCCTACTTGAACCGGAGAAAGCATTCCCACCTGTTCCAGCGCCCGGCGTCCAAGCGCAGCACGCTGCCGGTTGCGGCCGGGAATATATTCCATATCGACGATGACATGATTGTCGATGTTTACGCCGTAATCTTTTTCCAGGTTGGAAACAATCTGGTTGATATAAGCGCGGGTCTTTTTATAGTGGCTGCTCAAAATATCATCACGCTGCTTCAGATCCGCGGCTTTATTTTCATCCAAGCCCTGCATCAGAGTTCCGAGCTTTTTATCAATCAGGAAAACCTGTTTGTTATATTCTTCTTTGTAAAAATCCAGTTTTTCCTTATCGCTCAGACTTTCAAACATCGGGTCTTCGTTATATTTTTTCAACACGGCCACAAAAGCCATACCACCAGCCAGTTCGCGGACAGCGTCGCTTTCTTCCTTGACTGCCGGCAAACCGGTATGCGGATCTTCATTGGCCGGGCTGGACGGAACCACCTTGCCCATAATGTTGTTTTCATAAAACTGGTTAAATTTCTTAAAGCGCAGTTCTTCTCTTGCCGCTGCCGCCTCAACACCGCGTCCGCGGTCATCCATATCTTTAATCATCTTAAACAGCGGATGCGCAGGATCAGTGATATGATCTCTTTTGACAACCTGTTTCATTTCGGCGGAAAGACGGCGGTAGTATTCCTTCAGCTTTTCCGGATCGTCGTTATTTTCCTTCGCCTTGTCAATCAGCAGCTGCCATTCTTTTCTTTTAAGGTTGATGCCGGTCGGAACCATAAGCTTTTTGCCGCAGGCTTCCACGAACTTGGCCTTAAACTGCATACCGCCCTCATAACGGCAATGCGTAAAACCGTTTTCCTTACCACAGGCCAGTACCTCTTCCCACATGAAGACTTCGCCGCTGTTCATTTTCGGCGTCAGCAACTGAACATGCAGCCCCATGCCATTGGGACCGGGAACAAGTTCCGCGCGGATACCGAACTCATAGTTCGGATTAACGTGTCCTTTTTTGTCTTCCTGCGGACCGTCCCGTCTCTGGTCAGCATCCTTAAAGACCAGCATTTCCCATCCGGTACTGGTACTGCGAATGCTGTAAGCTCGGGTAAGGTCTTTCTGATTGGCCTTTACATAGCCGTCCATATAACTGCGGATATTATCCAGATTGGCGCCTTTATTTTTAGCCTTCTGCGCTTTCTGCTCTTTTTCCACGCGTTTTTGGTCTTTGATATTTTCGGCAAGTCTGCGTTTTTCTTCCAGCAACTCTTCTTCGGAAAGTCCTTCAGTTTGCAGAATCGGTTTGGGCGCAGCAGCATTTTTATTGTCATTGGCCGGAAGCGCTTCTGCCTCATCCGCCTTAGAAAAAGAGCAGTTTCTGCCTTCGGCGGCCACTTCCTTGTCGGCGCCGGCAAACAACTCTTTAAATTCGTCATCTTCAAACGGCGGAACGGAAATATTTTCGATATTGTAAAAATAGCAGAAACTCAACAGTTCTTTCAGTTGTTTTTTATCCATACCGAAGTCATTTACAACAATCCGCCCCTGTTCAATACGGAAATCAATACCTGAAGGAAGCGAAACGTTAATCCCGTCCCGACCTTCTTTTTTATCGTGCGAAATACGCGGACGCTTGTCCCGATCCTGCGGCAGATTTGAAGCGATGTTGTTGTATATCAGCGGCAAATCACGCAGCGTATCGTTATCATCATGGGCAATTTTTGCAAATTCTAAAACATGTTGTTTGTTTTCGGCCATTGAATCATATCCCGTAAATATTTATCTTTAGCATTATCATAACATAAATTGAGAAAAAAACAACTGTTTTTGACAAAATTATCGGGAGACGGACCGAAGCGCCGCCTGTTTTTGCAATTGCAGCGTCTTTTCAAGGGACAGTTCGCCGAGCGGACGGTAGTTTCCGTGTTTGTCCTTATGATAGCCGCAGCTTTCTCCATTGGATTTTTTTATAAACAAACCGGAGCCGTTATAATGGCATTCTGTCAGAAACACGTCATCAGGGAAGCGCTCTATGGCGCGAAATCCTTCGCCTCCATTAATATACTGCAGCAAAATATTGTCACCGCCTTCTTCTTTGTGCCATTCGACTGTCCCTGGTATCAGCTCCTCACAAATACACATATCCTGATCATATTGATGATTAATTTTCATAACGATAATCTCCGAAAGTACTTTTTATTCCATATTTGGACACAAATAATGACAAAAATCAAGTAAAAAAAAGCCCGCCGAAAACGACGGGCTTTTTGTTTTTATTTTTTCAGAACAACCACTCCGGGGAGCTCTTTGCCTTCCATCCACTCAAGGAAGGCGCCACCCGCCGTCGAAATGTAGCTGAATTTATCGGCCACACCGGCATTTTCCAGCGCGGAAACAGTATCTCCACCGCCGGCGACCGTCATCAAGCGGCCTTCCTGTGTCAGAACCGCCGCACGATCGGCAACCTTGTTGGTTGCATTGTCAAACGGCTTAAGTTCAAATACGCCCAGAGGACCGTTCCAAACCAGAGTTTTGCATTCTTCAAGTTTTTTGCTGATAGAATCAATGGTCTTTGCGCCTACATCCATCAAAATCCAACCTTCGGCCGGAATATGTTCCAAATCGACGGTTTTGTGTTCGGCATCGGCTTTGAACTCTTTGGAAACAACAACATCCAGCGGCAAAATGATTTCGCAGTTGTTAGCTTTGGCGGTAGCCATAATTTCCTTAGCGGTATCCAACATATCCATTTGAACCAGAGAGTTGGCTTCATTGACAGTATCTACGCCGCTGGCTTTCATAAAGGTGTGAGCCATACCGCCGGAAATGACCAGCTTGTCTACTTTTTTGACCAGATTGTTCAGCAAATCAAGCTTGGTTGAAACTTTGGAGCCGCCGACGACAGCCATCAACGGACGTTTGGGGTCATTCAGGCCTTTGGACAGGGCGTTGACTTCTTCTTCCATCAACAAGCCCATTGCCGCCGGACGCAGTTTGGCTGCGGCAACCATGGATGCGTGAGCGCGATGCGCGGTCGAAAAAGCGTCAGAAACATACAGATCTGCCGGTTTTACCAATTCTTCGGCAAATTTTTCATCGCCTTTTTTCTCTTCGTTGTAGAAGCGGAGATTTTCAAGCAACAAAACTTCATCATTCTTCATGGCTTTGATGGCTGCTTCAACTTTCTCGCCGATGCAGTCGTCAACAAAAACGACATGCTTGCCCAGAGCTTTTTCCAAATCTTTAACGATGTGGCTCAAAGAGTTGGCCATATCGCCTTTGCCTTCCGGACGCCCGAAGTGAGAAATGACAACCACTTTGGCACCCTTGTCCATCAACAGTCTGATGGTCGGAACCGTGCGATCAATGCGGGCGGTATTGGTTACATGAAAATTTTCGTCCATCGGGACATTGAGGTCAGCGCGCAGCATAACGACTTTGCCGTTCAAATCGCCTAAGTCTTTGATTGTTTTATATTCAGTCATTAGTTTTCCTTTACAAAAAACAAAACCCCCTTGGCGAACCAAGAGGGTTTGCAGTATTTTGATTATCCGTTTACTTTAGCCATGTGGGCAACAAGGTCAAGAACCTTATTAGAATAACCCCACTCGTTATCGTACCAGCTGACAACCTTAACAAAAGTCGGGGTCAACTGAATGCCGGCTTTGGCATCGAAAATAGAAGTGCGGGCATCACCCAGGAAGTCAGCGGAAACGACCTGATCTTCGGTATAACCCAAAATACCTTTGAGTTCGCCTTCGGAAGCCTTCTTCATCGCAGCGCAGATTTCTTCATAAGAAGCGGCCTTTTTCAGGTTGACGGTCAGGTCAACGACAGAAACGTCCAGAGTCGGAACACGGAAAGACATACCGGTCAGTTTGCCGTTCAGAGACGGAATAACCTTACCGACAGCCTTGGCGGCACCGGTAGAAGACGGAATAATGTTGCCGGAAGCAGCGCGGCCGCCTCTCCAGTCTTTCATAGACGGGCCGTCAACCGTTTTCTGAGTAGCGGTGGTAGAGTGAACGGTGGTCATCAAACCGTCAGCAATGCCGAAAGCATCATTCAGAACCTTGGCAATCGGAGCCAAGCAGTTGGTGGTGCAGGAGGCATTGGATACAAACTGAGTGCCTTTTACATAAGAATCGGTATTGACACCGCAAACGAACATCGGCGTATCGTCTTTAGAAGGCGCAGACATTACAACATATTTGGCACCGGCATCAATATGACCCTGAGCTTTTTCTTTGGTGAGGAACAGACCGGTAGATTCAACTACATATTCAGCTCCGATTTCGCCCCATTTCAGGTCTGCCGGGTTTTTCTCGGCGGTTACGCGGATGGCTTTGCCGTTTACAACCAGTTTGCCGTCTTTAACTTCGATTGAGCCTTTGAACTGGCCGTGCATGGTGTCATAACGCAGCATATAAGCCATATATTCCACATCAATCAGGTCGTTGATGCCGACGATTTCAATATCGTTTCTTTCCTGAGCGGCACGAAATACGAGACGACCAATACGTCCAAAACCGTTAATACCGACGCGAATTGTCATATTATTATCCTTCCTTAAATATTGATGTGCGGACAGCCCCGCACGGCATTGATTAAAATCGCACATAATGTAACACTATTAGAGTTTTTTTCAAGTTGTTTTTGAGGTTATGCAGTTTTATCTTTGTCATAAAAAATTCATACTTCGTTCCTGGCAAACGTGTTATATTCCAAAACGAGAATTTATAATTAATATTAACTTTTAATTTTTTATCATTATGAAAAAAAGTATTGCAATCCTCGTGTTCATCATCGCCGTTGTCAACAACATTTCCGCCGCCGGCAAGAACCTCGTCGTCAAAGACAACAGCATTTTGCTTAACGGCAGCGAATTGTTCATAAATACGGAACATACAGTTTTCCTGACGGATATGAACGAATTCAGAGAAGCAAAATTTATTGCCGCATTTCCTTTTAAACAGACAAAAGGTTCCGGAGACTGGGCTGACGTTTACCGATTGAAAGACGGTTCAATTTCTTTCAGTTTCTGCAATCTGGAACTGCGGATCAACGGCAGCAGCGTCGTTCAAAGCGCCTCCAAAGCGCAATATTCCGAAATTGATACAAAAGACATTTCGGCAATTGAATGTGTTGCAACTTATGCCGAACCGCTCAGAAAATACAAATATGTTCTGGCTCGCGACAATTCCGGCCAGCGTTATTTGCTTTTCTACGGCAAATAATCAAACTTACCGTAAAAAAAAGATACTCGGACGAGTATCTTTTTTTTGGTTTTTACCATTTTCCCCAGTGGATTTTTTCTTCATGATAGCGGTCATCCGGCTGCTTGGGCGCTTCCAGCGGATAGCCCATAGTAACGATGGCAAACGGACGGATGTTTTCCGGCAGGTTCAAATGTTCTTTCAAGGAATCGACCACGCGCTGCATCGGCGCGGCGCCGCAATAACAGGTTCCGATGCCTTTGGACCAGGCGGCAAGCATCAGACTCTGGGTGGCAATGGCGCAGTCAACGTCAATAAAGCTCCATTTTTCGTCTTCCTTGTTACGGCTGAAAGACTTCTCCACATCGCCGCAGACAATAATTACGCAGTCGGCGTCTTTGGCAAAGGATGTCCAGCGCTGAATGTGACGGAGGTTGGTTAAAAATTCGCGGTCGTCGATAACCAAAAATTCCCACGGCTGTTTGTTATGCGCGGTCGGGGAATATTGGGCGGCCTTAATGATTTCCCTGATAGTTTCCTTAGGGATTTTTTTAGAAGTGTCGTATTGGCGTACCGAACGGCGGGTTAACAAACCTTCCATTAATTCCATTTGGGTTCTCCTGCTTGTTTAATGCACAACTCTCGTCAGGCTTTCTATCCGCGGCAATACCGAGTTTTCAATAATGAAAGCCATTGATTTTTCAACCATTTTGTCGGTATGTTCAAGAGTTTGAATTATTTCATCCGAATTTTCGGAATTGTCAAGTTTTTTCTCCAGGCTCTTGTAAACGCCGGCCAGATCGCTCAAAGAGTCAATCACTTCCGCCAGATAGGCCGGAATCTTCAAATCCTGCTTTCCGCCCCAGAAACCTTCGACATAGCCCCATTCTATCTCGTTAAAGCGCGCTTCGCACCAAAATTTCAAATCGGCAGGGTTCTGCTTGGGCAAACGAATACGGTTGAGTTTGACATTTTCAAAAACCTCATCCCACAACCCCATGAAAAACTTGAAAAACAAATCGGCCTCGTCTTTGGTTTCAAGCCGAGGCGCCTGTCCCTGCGGCCAAAAAGACGAAATGACGTCCGAGGGACGCAGTTCCAGATTGGGACTGCAAACCGCTCCCGCAAAACGCAGGCGGACAATGTCCAAAGGGGTCGGGCATTTATAATGCTCAAGCATTTTTTGGAAGGCTTCATCACCAATATATTTATTTTCGCTTTTCATTTTGTTCTTCTTCGTCTATACATATTATCGTTAAATTCAATTTAATGGAGTTTTCAGATTTGTCTAGGGAAAAATTAGGTTTTATTTTAGCCGCCGCAATGCTGGCCGAAGCCTGTTCGGTCACGGCGCCGTTTATTGACCGCCGCCGAGAAGCCGGCGCCACCACGCCGCAGACATTATACGTCGGCGCGTCCCAACCCAATGCTCCCGCCGTATGCTACAATGCCCTGACAACTCCTTATGCCGAGGTTAAGAGGCTTGCCGATGAAGAATGCCGCAAACAGCGGACCGGCAGCTATGCCGTGGCGGAAAAGCAAACGGTTTTCACCTGCCGCCTGCTCATTCCCAACCATTTTTACTTCAAATGCGCCGGGCCGATACCCGAAAAAGCTAACTGATTAAATCTTCCAGCCAGGAAGTGATGTCGGCGGTAGCATAATCTACATAAGCCGGCAGAATCTTATAGTTGTCCAGTTCCTGTTCTGACTCGGCAACCCAAACGGTTTTGGTTCCCATTTTGTGAATGCTTTCCAAATTGCGGAAACTGTCGTCAAAAAACACGGCCGCTTCCGGGTCAATCCGGTAACGCTCGAAAAACTCCTTAAACGCCCGGGGATCGGGCTTGGGAATGAAATTGGTGCTCTGCGCTCCGAAAAAACCGTCGATGTTCTTTTCAATACCCAGTTTTTTGCAAATTCTTAAACCATGGCAATAACTGCCGTTGGTAAACACATATTTGCGCCCGGGAATTTTGGCCATGGCCGCGTTCATGCGCGGGTTGGGACGGATACAGCTTAAATCAAGGTTCTGGTGCACCTCGCGGACAAACTTGCGGGGTTTGATGTCGGTGGTCTGCATCAGCCCGCAGATGGTGGAACCGTATTGATGATAATATTCCACGCAGAGTTCGCGGGCTTTTTCTTCATCCACGCCAAGATATTTGCAGATGTGCGCGGTTATCGAATCCTGAATGATTTTATCCAGTCCGCTCGATTTGGGATACAAAGTGTCGTCAATATCAAAAATCCAATACTTAACTTCAGCCAAATCCTTAATGTTCGGGGCTGAAATTATTGAAAAGCTCTGAGTTTTTGCTATTGTGTTTTTCATAATTCTTTTATAAAGTGTGTTCAATGTTTTAATAATATCATTATAGAGTAAATTTACTCTTAAGGGAACTAAAATCGGGAATATCAAAAATGGACTTGTCAATCGAAAACGTCATCAATCAAAAACTCGGCGCAATTTTTCAAAAGCTCGGCCTGGACGAGAAGTTTGCCATGGTTAAGCCGTCAGACCGCCCGGATTTGAGCGACTTTCAGTGTAACGGCGCTCTGGCTCTGGCCAAATCCGCCCGCAGAAATCCGCGCGAAATTGCCTCGCTCATCGGCGCGGAACTGGAAAAAGACGCCGACTTTGCCAAGATATCAATTGACGGCCCGGGTTTTATCAACATCACCCTCAACGACGCGTTTCTGGGACGCCTGATGGACAAGATGTCCGCAGACGATCGCTTCGGCTGCGGCAAGACCGCCGCTCCCAAAAAAGTGGTTATGGACTTCGGCGGGCCGAACGTGGCCAAAGCCCTGCACGTCGGACACCTGCGCTCGGCCGTTATCGGCGAGGCCATCCGCCGTATTGAAAAGTTTGCCGGCAACGAGGTGGTTTCCGACGTCCACTTCGGCGACTGGGGCACGCCGATGGGAATGATTTTGTCGGAAATCATCCGTCAGGACGGAGATTTGAGCAAAACCGAATCTTATGACATCAACCGGATTTCGGCTTTTTACAAACAGGCCAACATTCGCTGCAAGGAAGACGAAAGCGCCAAAGAAAACGCACGCCTGATTACCACCAAAATCCAGGACAAAGTTCCCGAATATTACAAAGCCTGGCAGCACCTGCGCAGGGTTTCGATTGAGGCGGTCAAGCAAAACTACAGCGAACTAGGCGCGCATTTTGACCTGTGGCTCGGAGAAAGCGACGCACATCAGGCCAGCTTTGAGATTATAGACATTGCCAAGGCCAAGGGGCTGTCCGAAGTGGACGACGGCGCGACCATCATTCGGCTGGAAGAAGACAAAAAACCTATGCCGCCGGTTATCCTGATTAAAAGCGACGGCGGTTTCGGCTATCAGATTACCGATATTGCCACCATCAAAATGCGCTATGACGACCTTAAGGCCGACGAAATCATCTATGTGGTCGACAAGCGCCAGTCCCTGCATTTTGAGCAGGTTTTTGAGGTGGCGGGAAAACTCGGAATCGCACCCGGCGTAACCATGAAACATATCGGCTTCGGCACCGTCAACGGCGCCGACGGCAAACCTTTCAAAACCCGTGACGGCGGCGTTATGAATCTGGAAGACCTGATTAAGCTGTCCAAAGACAAAGTTCGCGAATCCATGCCCAAGCCCGGCGAAGTCGAAGGATACGGCGAAGCCGAAATCGAAAAGCTGGTAACGCAGATTGCCATCGGCGCCATCAAGTTTCAGGATTTGAAAAACAATATTGCGTCCGGTTATGTCTTTGAACTCGACGACTTTGCAAAATTTGAAGGCAAGACCGGCCCTTATATTCAATATGCCATTGCGCGCATTAATTCCATCATTCGCAAGGCGGCGGCCGCCGGCATCGTTCCCGGGGAAATTGTCATCACCAACAAGGAAGAACGCGATTTGGCGCTCAAACTGGCGCAGTTCGGTAATACGGTCATGCGCGCCTACAACGAATATGAACCAAGCATTATTTCCGACTATGTTTATACGCTGGCGCAGGCTTTCAGTTCTTTCTACAGCACCTCTTCAATTATGAACGCGGAATCTGCTTCAGCCGCGGCTTCGCGACTGAAGCTGGCAACGCTGGTTCGCGATATTCTGAAAAAGCTGCTGGAACTCCTCGGCATCGAAGCGCCCGAAGTTATGCTCAAACGCGAGGCCGAGTAGCACTCGGAGGCATAAACGCGAGGGCGTTTGATCCCAATGATAAACAGGTTTCACCGCTTTCGTTGCTGTCCAAGCAGCACCAGAAACAAGATAAAATTTTTCTACAACACTCAAAAATTGCACTTGCTTTTTTGATTTTATTCGACTAAACTGGCTTTGTTAAAGGGAGTGGTTACCCTTTGACGGAGATTCAAAACTCACGTTAGGAACCTATAACCTCCTTCTTCGCGAGGGAGCAAGAGAAATAAGTCTTCTTCGAAAGAAGGAGGTCGAATAATCTGGCTGTACCTAGCGGCAGTTTTGAACTCCCTCACCTTAATTAAACCTAAGGTGATTTTTTTTACCCATATTTAACAAAATGTTCAGTTTTGACTGATATGTTTTGTTTTATATGTCAGGATCAAACGGTCCGGGAACATTGAAACGTTCCTAAATGTTATGTATAGCGGCGATGTCGGTATTAGAATTTGTAATATCGACATCGTACCGGGTACAAACCCGGCAGGCTCGGCTTATATCCGTTTTTGGTGGCCGGGAGGGTTCCAGTCTTTATGATTGGATATGTCATTGCTATACATGACGAAGTTTCAACGAATCCCGGTTACCGCCTCCTCGAGGCGGTATTTTACGCTGAAAGGACTGATATGCACAAAAGGTCTAATCTTCGGGGGCGCCCTTCGGACGGCACGCCCAATCCCATTGACATTCACATCGGCAACAGAATACGCGTTCGGCGCGGCCTGTTGGGGTTGACGCAGGAAAAACTGGCCGCGCTGCTGGGATTAACGTTTCAGCAGATACAAAAATACGAACGAGGCACCAATCGTATCAGCGGCAGCAGACTGTGGGACTTGGCACAGGTTTTGAAAGTCGATGCCAACTTCTTCTTTGCCGATATGGATGAAGATACGCTGAACCAAAGCCCCAGACACCTTATCCTGACTCCGGAAATGTTGCAGAAAACGGAAAAAGAACCTGTCCTTTCAAGCGATCCGCTGTTCAAGCAGGAAGCCATGGAACTGGTTCAGGCCTATTATCAGATTCATAACCGTAAAACCGCCGATTTGCTGCATAAGCTGATGGTCAACCTCTCAAAATCGAATGATAATATTTCGCCTTGTCATGCTGAATCATAAATAAGGCCGGGATGTTTCGACAGGCTCAGCATGACCGGGCAGCGCCCGGAGGCATTAATGGTGTATTGTCATCCTGAACAAAGTGAAAGGTCTCAGCAGTACAATAAGGCTGAGATGCTTCGACAGGCTCAGCATGACAGTTTTTGATGTAAAATGGGGGACATACAAAAAAAAGCCTTATTAAAAAAATAAGGCTTTTTTTCTTTTGATAAATCAGCAGGCTCTTTGCATTTGGGAGCTCATCAGCCCTTCGGAAATCTGCAAGTTGGTCATAATCATCGAATCCAGCGTTTTGGCATTGACGGAATCGATATTCTGGCCGACCTCAAGCGTTTTCTGCGAAACATAGTCCGCAAGCTTAATCAGATTGTTTTTGGTTTCTTTGGGCAGCTTGCTGTCTTTGGAAGAAGCCAGCGTCTTGATATAGACCCACAGTTTCATATTGTTGTCCAGCGCCTCAACCAGATCTCTGGTATTCGACTTTTCGCGGGCAGAAGACAAGTCTATGGCACAACGCAGCAGAGAGAAAGCCTCTTCCTGAGCCAGAGAATTTTTTATGGCTTCAAGCAGGCCTTCCGAAATCTGCATATTGATATTAATCATAGTGTCATAGTCCGATTTGGTCATATTGTTGACGCCTTTGGACAAGATCAGGCGTTCAACATATTTTGAAAGTTTATAAAGATTTTCTTTAATACTGTCGGGAAGCAAATTCTTTGCGCTTTTGAGCGATGTTTCTATCTCTACCCAAAGTTTCAGGTTATGCTCCAAAGCAACGAGTTTTTCGTGAGCATCATCGCCAGACGAGGCCTTGGAAAGTTCCAAAGCAAAGTCCATAAATATCTTTGCCTCACGCTCTGCAGCAGAGATTGGGTTTATCTGTTCGTTCATTTCAGCTTCCTTGATTCTAAAATTTTAAATTCACACTTCTGATTTCATATATAATCGCTGCATTATTTTTTTAAATACGGCAGCGGCTGCTATCCACAACTTTCTCTAAAAAAAGCCTGCCTGCGGCTTCTGCCGAAAGCAGGCTTCTTTAGGGAGAATACAGAGCATTTGCTGCTCTTTAATTTTGAGAAAAAATGGGGAGATTTTTTCTCAACTTTTTGAGAACATAATAATTTAGGGAAATGGATCAGAACGGCGACAATATGTCTAAGAACTGCCGTCCGTAGCGCGGCTGCTGGACATCCGAGATGACACCCTTGCCGCCGTAAGAAACTCTGAGTTCGGCAATTTTGCTCGATTCAATCGTGTTGTTGGAACTGATATCGGCTCGGCGGATAATGCCTTTGACCGTCAGTTGGCGCAATTCATAGTTGACGCGGATTTCCTGCGTGCCCTCTATCACCAGATTGCCGTTGGGCAGAACCTGCGTCACAACCGCAGCCATGGTCATCTCTATTTTTTCCTTGCGGTCAATTTTGCCGTCGCCGGAAATCTCGCGGTTGGAGGTAATGTCTATCAGCGAGCTCATATTATTGCCGCTCGGCAGATAGTCGCTGACCTTGTTTTCAAAGCCGGCCATGGCGTTAATGCCCATGGAGTCTTTGTTGTTGTCGCGGTTTTGCTCGGTTTCGTTCTCCATCAGCGCCGTATCTTTGGCCGAAACGTTAACGGTGATGATGTCTCCGACTTTGGCGGCGCGCTGATCTTTGAAGAAGCCGCTGGACCCCTTGCGCCACAAAGAATTGGGACTCGATTCCGCAGTATTGGTCTCCGGCATCGGCATTGACACCGGCTGATATCCGGGCACTTCGGTCGGATTTTCGATTTTGGCCAGAGCCGGTTCGGCGCCGACATGGGTCAGACGATCCCACATTCCGACGCAGCCCGACAGCGAGGTTGCCATCAGCAGCGCCATGGCACAGCGCCCGTATCGGTTTTGGTTTAAGCTTTTCATTTCAACAGTTCCCCCTTCTATTGACTAATTTCAATGGTATCGGCATCAATGACCACGCCGTACACTTTCTTGCGGCTCTTGGAATTTTCCGCCTCAATCTTCTGACCGCGGGCGCCGTCTTCCAATGCCACGGCCTGAGCCGTAATGGTCATCTGACCGGTTTTATACACAGCGGTAATGACATTTCCCTTCTTTATCAAAACCACCTCTCCGATTTCCCGTTCGCTGATTAACTTTCCTTCTTTCAGAGAACGTTTGGCTTCCATTCCCGCCAGTTTTTCAGCCTCGGTAACCATATTGGGCTTGACCCGGCCGGAACGGACTTTTATGACTTTCAGGTCTTCTGCCCCGATAACTTCGCCCTTGCCTATCACTCGCGCCGGAACATAAACTTCTTTCAGCGGAAAGTAACGTCCCTGAATCTGCGTTTTGGCTGCCGCTTTGCCATCGGCAAAAACTTCCAGTGCACAGCTGAACTTGTTCTGCGTTTCGTCATATTTGAGCTTTGAAACCAAAAGCTTGGCCTTTTTGGCGCCGGGAAGGCTGAAAGAAGTCTGCCCGCCGAAAGCTTCTATTTCAAACTCGCTGTCCGCGCCCTGCTCCGCAAACTCTTTGCGCACCGCAGACATGACCTCTTCTTCGCCGACATAAAGCGGCGCTTCTTCCGCTTTTGCTGCCGAGGCCAAAAACAAAACGAACAAAACCCGGGTGACAAACTTCAACATCAACTTACATCCTTAACGAAGCTGCGTAATCGTATTAAGCATCTGATCCGAGGTCTGGATAATCTTGGAGTTCATTTCATAGGCTCTCTGCGCGGAAACCAGCTCGGTAATTTCGGCAACGGCATTAACGTTGGACGTGGTCAGATAGCCCTGCAAAATGGAACCGAAACCTTCGGTGTCCGGGTTGTCCAAAATCGGCGCGCCGGAAGCTTCCGTTTCGGTGAACATATTGTTGCCGATGGCTTCCAGACCGGCTTCATTGGTAAAAGCCGCCAGTTCCAGCTGGCCGACGTTTACTTCGTCGGTTTCGCCGTCCTGTTTGACCCAGACTTCGCCCGAAGCGTTTACAAAAACTTCAACCGCATCTTCGGGAATGGTGATTTCGGGCTGAACGATATAGCCGTCATGAGTGACGATGACACCGTCGCCGTTGCGCTGAAAAGCGCCGTCACGGGTATAGCCGATGCCTTTGCCTTCCGGCAGCTCAATCTGAAAATAGCCGCGCCCCTGAATGGCCAGATCCAGCGGATTGTCGGTTTTGCTGACGCCGCCGCCGTCGGTAATGCGGTAAACGGCCGCGGTGCGGACGCCGGTACCAAGCTGAATGCCGGACGGCACGATGGTCTGAGCGGCAGTAGACGTGGCGCCGGGACGGATGATGTTTTGATAAATCAAATCATTGAACTCCGCGCGCCGTTTGGTATAAGCGGTGGTGTTCATATTGGCGATGTTGTTGGAAATGACGTCAACGTTGGTTTGCTGGGCAAGCATTCCGGTAGCACCGATATTTAATGATCTCATAATTTTATTCCCCTATAAAATTTATGCCATTTGGGCAAAAGCACTGATTGTGTTGGATACGCGGTCGTGTTCTTCGTCTATCATCTGCTGCACCATTTCATAAGAACGCTGCAGATTGACCATTTTGGTCATTTCCGCGATTGCATTTACGTTTGATTTTTCTACGGCTCCCTGCAAAATCCGGGCATCCGCGGCGCCGATCAGCATATCGTTGCCGGACGTGTTTTCAAACATGGTGCCGGCGACTTTCAAAAGTTTCTGATTGTCGGCAAAAGTTACCAGTTTCAAACGGCCGAGATTGCCGTTTTCGGTCGAAACCTCGCCGTTTTCGGCAATGGTCACTTCCTGTTCTCCCGGCGCAATGAAAAAAGGCTCATTGTTTTCGGACAAAACCGTATAGCCTTCATTGGTTACCAACTGGCCGTCCGCATTCAGGGTAAACTGACCTTTGCGTGTATAACGCTCACCGGCGTCGGTCTGAACCGCAAAAAAGCCCTCTCCCTTGATGGCTACGTCAAAAGTGTTTCCGGTTTCGGCAATCATACCCTCGGTAAAGTCCTTGAACGTAGCATAATCCTGTGTGAAATAAACCGGATCTTTGGCCAGCTCGCGGCCGTTGGTCGTACGCACCAGATAAGAGCTGAAAACAGCCTCGTCCTGTTTGTAACCGGCCGTATTCATGTTAGCCATGTTGTTGGAAACGAAATCCATCTGTTTCCACAGCGCCATCTGACGCGACAAGGCTATATACTTGGTATTATCCATTATATTCTCCCCAATAGTTTGGATAATTAAATTCTTTACAAAACGTTAATGCAAAAAGCGTGCCAAAAATAATAAAAAGGTGATAACAAATCTGATAAGCCTCTGTCTGACTTATATTTTTATTAACCATAAAGTTTTAATCTGGATGCGGTTACAGCAGTTACGGAGCTTTATCATGAAAAAACTTTTACCGTTTTGCACCGCCGCCGCGCTCTTTTGCGGCAACATTCAGGCTCAGGAAACGGATTTCGGCATTCAGGCGACCGTCAACGGCGAACCGGTTCAGGTGAAAGTCTACGATTTTGAGGAGAATGAAAAGAACCAAAAAATCAAAGACACAATCATATCCGGTTCCGCCGAAGACCTAAAAAAATTATTGGCGGAAGGACACGACGTCAACAAAGACTACAACTGCGGCAGCATGCTCAACACCGCAATCCAAAGCCTGGCCAACCCCGATGTTGCTTCCATCCAGAATCTCCATGCGTCAGAAAAGGTAAAAATGTTAATTGAAGCCGGCGCCGACGTAAATATGGAAGCCTGCGGACAAACGCCGCTCACCGCGGCTCTGGCGCTGCCGGTTCAATTGCAGATAATGCAAGCTTTCGGCGGAATGTTCTCCGGTATGATGAGCAATGCGAAGGAAGGGAACTGCTGCATTGACGGCGATTGCAAACCCTGCGCGGAAGTTTCCGATGCGGAGAAAAAGCAGATTGAACGGCAGCTCGACGACGGTTTTGGCGCAATGCGGCGGCAAATCGATTCAAACCTTATGGAAATATTAAACCTTTTGATTGACAACGGCGCCGACGTTAACCAGGCCGTCAGCGGATCGACACCGCTGATGACCGCAGCCATGGCTCCCCAAGACGGCAGCAGCGAACCGCTGAAACTGCTTCTGGCGCGGGGCGCAAATCCCAACATCCGCGACAACAGTGGAAATACGGCGCTGTTCTGGGCTTACTTTTCCGGCAACAATCAGGCAATTGAACTTTTGAAAGCGGCTGGCGCGGATACGTCCGTACGCAACAACAAAGGCCAGCTCTACAATGAATTTAAGGAAATCAGCGCTTCAATCGAAATAAACGCCGAAACTACAGACGCCGGCGACGGCAAACAGCGACACAAGACCGCCCGGCCTTCCGCAGAAACTTCAAACAGCGGAGAAAAAACATATGTCGCGCAAAGGAAACCCAGACGGACTACTTTTCATCGCTGAAAGTCAGATAAATATACTTGGTCAGTTTTGAGGGACGATCAACGACAAAGCTGAAAGCAACCCTGCCGTCCGCCGTAATAATCGGAATGACCGAAGCGGCTTTCTGCGTTTGAATCAGCTTAGCGTCTTTATCCAAAAGCTCGGCATAAATCGTCGGAATATCCAGCGTGCGTTTGGTCTTATTGACAATAAAGCCTTTGATCTCCAAATAACGAACCGCGTCTTCCTCATATTCGCGCCGGGTAACGTTTTGAAACTCCAGACCTTCGCCGGTGACGCGGGACTTGATGCCCAGCACCGTATATATCGGCTCCATGCTCGGAAAGGCTCGGACAATTTCATAACGCGCATAATAAGCGCCGAGCAGCACAAAAACCAACAGTGCAAAGTAGTAATATTTGTAGTTGCGGGGATTTTTCAAACCCAGATTTTTGATGACGCCTTTCCAGGCTTTTTGAGCCGGCTTTTCTTCGCTTTCGGCTTTAAACAAAGCTTCGGTTTCTTCCGAGAGACGCTTGAAGATATCCTTGACGTTTTCAGAATCGGCCGCGCGCGCCTCTTCTTCCAGTTCTTCCAGACTCTTGCCGGGCAGACCTTCTTCCGCGGCCTCTTCTCCGTCAGTTTCCGGTTCGTCGACAGCCTTATTTTCCGCTTCGACCGCCGTTTCTTCGGCATCTTCATCCTGCAGATGCCCGTCTTCGTCCAAACGCAGCTTTTCCTCTTCGGTAAATTCGGCCGTGCGCAGCTTTGAACCGTCAATCAGATCTTCGGGCATACATTTAAATATTTTTCCGCAAACGGCACAACGCAGACGGCGTCCCTTTTCTGGAACGACATCGGCCTCAATCTCATAACCGGTTTTGCATTTAGGACAATATATCTGCATTATTACCTCTTGTATAGCAATATAGGCAGAAAACAGATTTAAGCAAAGAAAAAAACCATTTTATTAAATGAAATATTTGGTAGACCTATTTGTTCTCATCCTTTATTATACGGGACAGAAATTTGAAACAGGAGCAAACGCAGTTGTTAAACGTCGACAATAGCCAAAATTCAATTATCGAGATGCAAAACGTCGGCATCCGCTACGGACAGGGGCCGGAAATTCTGAGCGATATCAAGCTCTCTTTGAAAAAAGGGTCTTTTCACTTTCTAACCGGAAAAAGCGGTGCCGGCAAAACATCTTTGCTTTCCATGATGTATCTGGCTCAGAAGCCCAGCCGGGGAATCGTCAGCGTGTTCGGCAAAAACGTGAATTTTACCAACCGGGATTCTCTGGCCATGCTGCGCCGCAAGATCGGTGTCGTATTTCAGGATTTCCGCCTGATCGACCACCTGTCCGCCTTTGACAACGTCGCCCTGCCGCTCCGGGTCTGCGGCATGGACGAACGCGAAGTGCGCAAAAGAGTTCTGGAGATTCTGCAGTGGGTCGAGCTCGACAAACACATTCAGGCCGCGGCTTCGACGCTCTCCGGCGGCGAAAAACAGAGAATCGCCATCGCCCGCGCCGTTATCAACCGCCCGGACCTGCTGCTTGCGGACGAACCGACCGGCAACGTTGACAACGACATCGCCCCGAAACTGATGAAACTCTTTGTCGAGCTGAACAAGCTCGGAACCACGGTGGTGATTGCAACCCACAGCGAAAAGCTGATTACCGACTTTGCGTTTCCGCGGCTGCATCTGCAGAACAGAGGGCTCAAAATCTTCGGCCCCTGCGACGCTTCCGGAATGAGGGGGTGCCATGTCTAGCCAGAAAACCTTTATATCCCGCCATGAGGAACTGCCTCTGAAAGGCGACAGCACCAGTTTGTTTTTGCAGATTATGATATCCATTGCCGTCTTTTTGTTTGCCGTGACTCTGTCGGGCGTTCTTTCCATCAATATCATGCTCCAAAACTGGAACGAAAGCATTCTCGGTTCGCTGACCGTGCAGATTATGCCGGTAAACCATGTCAACCGCGACAAGGCCCTGGCCGAAACGTTGGCGCATCAGGAAAAGGCCGTGGAATTTCTGGGCAGCCTGCCCGAAATTGAAAAAGTCACGCCGCTGAACGACGGTCAGCTTGAAAAACTGATTCAGCCCTGGCTCGGAGACGGCATTAACATCGCAGATCTGCCAATGCCGCGGATTATAGACGTAAAAGTCAAACGCGGCGCGGAAGTTGACTTTGTCAAGCTGGCGGCGCAGCTTGCACAGGCAACGCCGATGGCTTCCATAGACAACCACAAGCTCTGGCTCAACAAACTGATTAAGTTTGCCGACGGGCTGAAAATGCTGGCAATGTGCATTTTGGCTCTGGTTATCATGATTACTTCCGGCGCCATATTCTATACTACGCAAACCAGTCTGGGACTGCACAGCTATACCATCGGCATTCTGCACCTGATGGGTGCCAAAGACACGTATGTGGCGCAGCAATATGCCAAACGCACAGCTATTCTGGCTCTGGAAGGCGGTCTGATCGGTTTGGCCATCGCCATTCCGACAATTTTCGGCATCGCTTCTCTGGCACAACAGATTGAAGGCGGAATCATCAGTGAGGCCAAGCTTTCTTTCGAGGCCTGGGGCGTCATTTTAAGCCTGCCGCTGCTGGCTTCGTTTATCGCCATGATTACGGCTTATTATACCGTTAAGAAAACCTTACAAAAAATGATGTAGCCATGAAGAAATTTTTGACAGTCGGGGGATTTTTGGTTTTATGCGCCTGGTTTGCAGGGTTTGCCGTTTTTGCCGGCAAGATTAACAGCTATCAAACGGACGAGACGACAAAGACTGATGCCATTGTAGTCCTCACCGGCGGACGCAACCGTATCAGCGAAGCCGTCAAACTCTGGGACAGAGGGCTGGCCGACAAGCTGTTTATTTCCGGCGTGGAAAAAAACACCTCCCTTGACGCCATCAGCAAACGTCAGGCCGTCACCTTCACCCGTCGCAAAGGCATTCTTCTGGACCGAAAATCAACTAACACCATTGAAAACGCCATCGAAACCCAGTTGTGGATGGAGCAAAATAACATAAATTCCATCCGGCTGGTAACATCAAACTATCATATGCCGCGCAGCATTGAGGAATTTTATTTTCAAAATCCGGACATGAAAATTATCGTACATCCGGTTTATTCGGACTTTGTGGCAAAAGAATGGTGGAAAAGTGCGCGAAGCTTCTATTTAATTGCTTCGGAATATAATAAATTTTTATATGTCTGGCTGGCCAGAAGAATAACCAAAAAGGAATGAACCTATGATATATCTGCGTTCGCTGATTTTTAACGTTTTGTTTTATACGACTTTGGGCATCGGCTGTGTTTTCGGCTCCGTCGTCGGCTTGTTTTCAAGAAAAGCCACTATTCCGATGTGGAATCATTTCTGGATGCCGTTGTGTTGCTCTTATCTGAAAATCTGCGGTTTGAAAATTGAAATCCGCGGCCGGGAAAACATCCGTCAGGAAGGCGTTATTTACGCGGTTAAACACCAGTCGGCCATTGAGACATACTGTTTGTCTTCATACATTACCAAAGCAACGTTCATCTTAAAAAAAGAGCTCACATATATTCCCATTTTCGGCTGGGCTCAGCATTTTTACGGCATGATTGCGGTTGACCGCGCTGCCGGCGGCGCAACGCTGAAAAAGCTGCTGAAAGAAGCCCGCGACAGGATGAAACAAGGGCGCCCCATCATTATTTTTCCCGAAGGAACCCGAACCAAACCGGGATTGACGACCGAATATAAGCCCGGCTTGGTCTTTTTGTATCAGAACCTTAATGTTCCGGTGGTTCCGGTGGCTTTAAACACCGGCCTGTTCTGGGAAAAAAATTCTTTTCTGCGGCATCCGGGCAAAATTATCATCGAATTTATGGAACCGCTGCCGCTGGGGTTGGAAAAGAAAGAATTTATGAAAGAACTCCAATCCCGCATAGAAACAAAATGCGCCGAGCTTAATGCGGAAAGCGTGAGGAATTATCCCGAGGCTAAAGTCATTCTGGAAAAATACAAAAAGGGTTAGAGGCCGTGACGGAACCGATTTCAGAACAGATGCCCAATTTATTTTCTCTGCGGGACGCCGAACCTGAACCCAGGCCAAAGTGGTATCAGAAATACGCCTGGCTGATTGGCGCCGGAGCTCTGGCTTTTATCGGCGGAATGGTTATCATTAACTCATACCTGCAAAGAAGCGCCGTCATTCATCAGATTAAAAACGGCATAAACTATACCATAAAATCATTAAACCAGTCCGGCTGGGACGCCGCTTATGACGAAGCGGCATTTAACCCCGCCTATCCCGGAGATCTGGTTCGTTTCAAAAACCTGACATTTTACAGACCGGACGGTACAGACGGTTTCTCGGTAAAAATTCCGGAACTGGTTATCCGTAGCGGCTTTATCAACGCGGGAAAGTTCCGCGTCCGGTTTCCGCAGGGATTTGTCATCTCAGGTTCGGGACAGGAACATAGAGTCTCGTTTGAAAATTACGATTTCAGCGCCGAAGCTTCCGGCGGACAGATGCTCAACAATATTGTCTGGCAGGCGGAAAACATTAAAATCAGCGGCTGGGCAGACATTGCTCAAATCAGTCTGGCATCGAGAATCATTGCACCGCAGCAGATCAACGACCATTCTCCGTTCTTAAAAATTTATCTGGAAGCCGAAAACATCAAGCTCAACGGTTTGCTTGACTATCCTTTGTCTCAGAATATAGACCGCGTTTATTTGGAAAGCGATGTTATCGGACAATTCAAAGCCGAAGACAGCTTTATGCAGGCGCTGAACAGCTGGCTGGCTCGCGGCGGAGACATCGAAATCCGGGATATGACGCTGAACTGGTTGCCGCTGATTATGGTGGCCAAAGGCGATTTGTACCTAAACGACAACCTGAAACCGATTGTACGCCTGAACACGTCATCCAAAGCGCTGTTGGAACTTTTGGACGAGCTTGACGACAAGAAGTGGTTGGACAGCAAAGGCGTTTTCGTGGCAAAAATCCTGCTCAGCAACAAGGCTTACAAAGCTGATCCCGAAGATGAGCATCTTACCGTAACCTCGCCGATTACAGTTCAGGAAGATGCGCTGCTGATAGAAAAAATCGCCGTAAAAAAATGGAAAAGCAAATAATCAGCACAATTTAAGAAATAGAACTTTGGCCAGACCGTAACGGCGCTCGTCGATTTGTTCGTAACCGTCAGGCAGCGTTATCTGTTCACCGCGCTCAAGCTCAACCATACACAAGGCTCCCGGTTTCAGCCAGCCTTTGAGTTGCAGCTGCTGCAAAGCCTGTTCGCTTAGTCCCTGGTTGTAGGGCGCATCCATAAACAGCAAATCGTATTTTTCCGAAGCGGCCGGAAGATTGCAGGCATCAAGCCGCATAACGGAAATTTTGTTTTTTTCTTTGGGAAAAAGGGCCGTGTTTTTCAGCAGAGGACGCGTATCAATATCAATCATTCCCACTTTTTTGATTCCGCGGGAAACGGCTTCCAAAGCAAAAGCTCCGCTGCCGGAAAAAACGTCCAGCAGACTGTATTCGGCCAAGGCGCCGGACAACTTGGAATATAAGATGTTAAAAACGGCCTCCCGCGCCCGGTCCGAAGTCGGACGAACCGCCTCCGAGGCCGGCGACAAAAGTTTTTTGCCGCGGTATGTACCCGAAATTATTCTCATAGCGGAAACTTGGCTCCCAACTGCTCTTTCAGAACTTTTTGCGGAATCTCCCGCACTTCGCCTTTGTGCAGACTGCCAAGCTGGAAAGGACCGTAGGAAAGACGAATCAGACGATTGACGTCCAGGCCGATTGCCTTCATCACCTTACGAATTTCACGGTTTTTGCCCTCGCTCAGCGTCACTAAAAGCCAGGCGTTGGTTCCCTTGACCGTTTCGACTTCAACCTTGATTGAACCGTATTTTACGCCGTCTACCTCGATTCCGTTTTGCAGGCTGTTCAGCTTTTTGTCATCCAGAGGCCCGTGAACCCGAACCTTATAGCGCCGAGCCCAACCGTTGGACGGCAGTTCCAACCGGCGGGAAAGCTCTCCGTTGTTGGTCAGCAGCAACAGTCCTTCGGAATTCAAATCCAAACGACCGACAGAAATAACGCGCGGCATACCTTCGGGCAGATGCTCGAAAACCGTCGGGCGGTCTTTTTCGTCTTTATGGCTGGTTACCAGTCCTTCCGGCTTGTAATATATCCAGAGACGGGTTTGCTCCACTTGCGGCAGCCTTTCTCCGTCAAGCAGAATCTTTTCGGTTCCGGTTACATTGAAAGCCGGACTTTCCACCGTTTCTCCGTTGACGCTGACCCTTTTCTGCAAAATCAGCTCCTCGGCTTTGCGCCGGGAGCAAACACCCGAACGGGCAATAAACTTAGCAATTCTTTCCGCCATATTTTTCTTTCCTTTTACAATCTGTCCGTATATTAATATATAAAATGGTTCTTAGCAACAACAGGATGACAATGGACAAAGAATTTTACATGCAGAAGGCTTTTGCCCTGGCGCGGCAGGCTGCCGAAAATGACGAAGTGCCGATCGGCGCCGTGGTGGTTGATCCAGAAAGCGGCGACATAATTGCCGGCGCGTATAATCTGAGCGAACACGGTCAGGATGCTCTGGCTCATGCCGAACTTCTGGCCATGCGCGAGGCCTGCCGAAAACTCGGGCAAAACCGGTTGCGCGGACTTGACTTGTATGTAACGTTAGAGCCCTGCACCATGTGTGCCGCGGCAATTTCCTTTATGCGGATTGCTAAACTTTATTTCGGCGCAAGAGATCCCAAAGGCGGAGCCGTCGTCAGCGGCGTCAGGTTTTACGAGGCGCCGACCTGCCACCACAGACCAGCAACGGAAGGCGGCATAATGGAAAGCGAGTGCGCACAGATACTGAAAGATTTTTTCAGAAACAAACGCAAATAGAACCAAAGTTCTAGAACTAAAGTACATAAAATTTTATGTTGCAAAATACATATTATATGATATAGTTTATTTATGATGTTGATGTGTGTGGAACTAAAGCCTATTAGAAAGCAGGCAGCAACATTAAGAGGGAGACTGCGGCACACAGTCTCCCTTGCTTTTTGTCTCCGCGAACAAAATCAGCGGTTGGCATTGTTTAATATGCGTTGCTTTTCGCGGTTCCAGTCGCGTTCTTTGGTCGTTTCGCGCTTATCATAGAGTTTTTTGCCCCGGCCGAGGCCGATTTCCAGTTTGGCGCGTCCTTTGTCGTTGAAAAACAGACTGATTGCAATTAACGTTGCTCCCTTACGGGACAACGCGTTGATGATATCGGTAATTTCCTTCTTATTGAGAAGAAGTTTCCGATCTCTTTTTTCGACATGGGACTCGTAACCTTTATTGGCATATTCGGCAATAAACATATTAGACATATACAATTCGCCGTTTTTCTCGACACCGTAGGCATCGTTTATATTTGCATGCCCCAGCCGCAGAGACTTAACTTCCGTGCCGCTCAACTGCAGACCGGCCGTATATTTTTCCTCAATGAAATAATCGAAATGCGCACGGCGGTTCTGCGCAACAACGCCGGTTGCGATAAAGTCGCTTTTTTTGGATTTGGCAGCCATGAAACATCCTTTAACTGTTATTTATATCTTGCTTCTGTTATAATCAAAAAAAAGAATGGAGACAATTAAAAACTGCTCCATTCTTTTTATAATCTTAACTTTTAAGCGCGTTTCTTGCCTTTGGTCGCATCCGTCAGCAGCAACTCGGGCTTGGCGGCTTCCGCCGGAATCGGATCTCCGACGCGCATACAGCGCCCGTCAATATAAGCACCGGGCTCAATGGCGATTGAGGTATGGGTCGCATCACCCAGCAATTTGGCCGATTTGGCAATAAAAATCTTTTCGGCCGCCGCTTTACCGCTCAAGGTACCGTACAGTTGCAGGGTCTTGGCCGTAACCGAACCCTCAACGCTGCCACGCACGCCGATAATCAGTTCGTCACAGGTAATATCGCCTTCAACATGGCCGTCAATGTGCAAAGTTGCAGAACTGATAATATCTCCGTTGACACGGGTATTTTCGCTGATAATCGTCGGAACCGGAGAACCTGAATTGTTTTTGTTCAGCGATCTCGCAAACTTTAAATAAATCAATTTTTTCAACTTTTTCATCATTACCTCATTCTTAAGAAATTTTAGCTTTTACGAAAGGCATCGGATCAACCGTTTTTCCCTGAAACAAAACTTCATAATGGAGATGCGGACCGGTTGAACGCCCGGTACTGCCTACTTCGCCCAAAGCTTCGTTGACATCTACATACTGGCCTTTTTTCACATAAATCTTATGCATATGCCCATACTTTGTAACAAAACCGTTTCCGTGATCAACAACAACCAGATTGCCGTAACCGCCGGCATATTCGGCGCGGGTCACTTTTCCTTTGGCCTGAACCTTGATTTTGTTTCCGGTGCGACTGGCCAAATCTACGCCTTTGTGACGAGCCTGCTTTTTGTTGAACGGATCCGCGCGGCCGCCGTAAGGAGAAGTTACCCAGTAGCTCCATACCGGTTTGCCGAGCGGAACATACTGCGCGACTTCGCGATAATATTCAAAGTCGCTGACGTCATTAAAAATCTGAGAAATTTTCCGGCTGATGTTCTTGTCGTTGACCTTGGCTTTCGGCTCCGGCACAAACAAACCGCCCTTGGCGTTTTTACGGTTGGCCTGAGGATTGAAATACAGCCCGTTTTTTTTCAGGGGAATGTTAATGTCTCTAAAAGCGCTTTTAATTTTTCCCACCTCGCGCGACGAAATCTGAGCCACCCGCTCCAACACTTCCATTTCGGCTTCTTTCAACTCGTCTATCGTGTCTTCAAGAGCGTTAATCTGTTTTTTCAGTTCATCCCGCTCGGACGCGGCTATGTCGCGCTGCAAAACGGCCTCGCTCAAAGTGATCTTTTCTTCAAGCTTTTCATTGGAAGCCCATTCGCGCTCGGCCGTAATCTGTTTGATTTTATCTTCAACGGCAGTTGCCTGGCGCTTATATTTTTCAATATCCTGCTTGGGGCCTTTGTTGCCCAGCGAAGACAGCATATTAGAGATGTTTTTTTGCAAAGACAGGAAATCGCCCATCAGATCGACGTAAGCATCGCGGGTGGATTCCAGTTCGCGATCCTTGACGGAAATAATCACGCCGGACTTGTTGTAAATATGATAAGAATAAAAGCTCCAGACGCCAATGAACAGCAGAATTCCCATAAAGATAATCTGCGCCTTGGAAGATATGGTCAAGACCTTGGCCCGGTTCTGACTTCTGAATATAATCTCCTTATCCGAAAAGAACGTCTTCTTTTCGCGAAACTGCGGATTATATTCGTTTTTCTTGTTTTTTCCGGCTTTTTTACCCATAAATAAAACCTACAAAATTAAACCCAACTGCGTCTGCTCAGACACACGGCTTCGTATATATACCAAAAAAAATTTTAAAATACAGCTTTTTTTACAAACTTATCAACTCTCTATAATTAATTCCTTGTTTTTTTAGAGCTTTTGATAATTAATACAATACATCTATAACACAAGTAAAAGGTTTTTTAAAATGAAAAATGATAAAAAAAGCATAAAATACAGAATCTTAGAATTTTTTGCCACCTGGTTTTACAGCGGAAAGTCAGGAAAAGCGCCGGGCACCTGCGGTTCTCTTGCCACGCTGCCCTTTGTGTATTTCATTGCTTATTTTTACGGAATAATCGGCGTCATCCTTTTTGCCGTCATTGTTTCTTTGGCCGGAATTCCGATTGCGGACGCCTATGCCAAGGCCATTAACAAAAAAGATCCCGGCGAAATTGTAATCGACGAAACGGCAGGCCAGAGCATTGCGCTGATTCTGGCCGGAACCAACCTTTATTTATATGCGGCGGGATTTGTGCTGTTTCGGATTTTTGACATTACCAAACCGGCACTGATCGGCTGGGCAGATAAAAAAATCGGCGGCGGACTGGGAATTATGACAGATGACATTCTGGCCGGCATTGTCAGTCTGATTTGCATTGCGGGCTTTCTAATCGGCGCTTCAAACGGCGACTGGGCCGCATTTACTCTTTATCTTCAGAATCTAAGATAATGAACTCGTCGTGTCCGATCAGGTTTAAAACCACGCGGGCACGTTCGTCCAAAAGGTCAAGATCCAAGCTGGAAGAAGAAAGAAGCCTGACTTTCTCTTCCAGCTTTTGTTTTTGGAGACTGTAGGAATCGGCTATTTTCTGAGCCTCGGCAATTTCGCTCTTCAAATAAAGGAGCTTCAGCAGACCGCGGTCGCCGCTGATGCCGTGAAACAAAAAATATAAAGACAGCAGGGTGCAAAAAATGAGAATGCCGGAATTTTTCACCTTATTCTGCAGTTCAATAAACAGTCCCATCTTATAACCCCTGTATTCTACCTTAAAATTGATTTGCGACTCTTATTCTGAGAGCCGTTGCTTTATAAATTTGAGCATAGTTTAGTTAAGAATTGGTTACGGAACGACGAATCCCGCTTAATCGGCGACGCAATTGTTTCCGCGCCACTTCCAGCCGCTGACAATGCCGTTTTTAATCAGAAACGCGGTCTGGCAGTATTCTTCAACCTGATAACCGAAAGTTTCCCCAAACGGACCGTAATTGTAATCGTTTAAGAACGGACCGTAAACAACGTCTTCACTGGGCTCAAAACCCTGATTGTACATATAGAACTCCGAGGGGACGTAGACGTCATCGGCTTTGGTGTAGGCATATATTTCATCGCCGTTGTCCTTGATTATCTTGGCACTGGGACGTCCCCAGCTCTTGACCAGCGTCTGCGCGCTCTGACCGACCATAGCGTTCAGTTTGGCGTCATATTTTGCCGGCGTTGCGCAGGCAAACAGAAAAATCAGCACCAGCATGTACAAGAAAATATTTTTAACCATTGTTTTTCTCCCCGATTGTTTATTCCCTCCTTGAGATATGTCCATAAAAAAGGGCAAATTCAAGAAAAAGCGAACTTTTTATCTAGGGGGGGAATTTCCTATACTAAAATTATGACAGAAAAATTTTAACAAAAATAATCCAGAGGTTAAATTTTGAGGGATATTTTAACTCCTAAAATAGTAATCTGTCTGTGTTTTTTATTTTTCTCTCCCTTCTTCTTAATAGAAAAAATTTTAGGTAAAATTTTTGAATAAAATTTCCTCGCTTTAGGAGGGACCGAATATTTGGCTATCTGAGATAGTAAAGAAGTATTATATTCAGTATGTGAAGCATTTGATGAACAATAAATCATTCCTAAATACTGCTTATCAAGAGAATTAAGATTATTGCAAAACTGAAATACAAACTTATTAATTTCCACAGCATCCATGGGAATCAATAGGTCGCCAAATCTATCTTTGATATTTTTTGCAAAGTTCACTATGCCTTCTGCGATAAAAGAGCAAGCTTCTCCTCTTTTTATTTCTTCAGGCATTGGGCTTTTAATATAAATAGGTTTATTGTCAACAAAATCAACTATCGGCAGTTCTGGAGATGTAAACAAGAATTCAACCACCCCACTAATACTAGAAATATCATCCAGCCTGCCCCCCCAAGTAGAATATCTAATATGATTTTCTGCAGCCCGGCGTTTACTGGCTATCATCGTATAGACACCCAAAATTTTCTTATTAACGACACTCTCAATAATTTTCTGTGCTGAAAATGTGGCCGCACCGGTATCAATCAACATCATATTTTTTTGAACATCTATTCCAGAATGGAGTAAATAATCTAAATATTCTTTTTTCTTTTGTTTCGCTAAAGGTAAGAAATCGTTAATATGCATTTTAATAAAATCTTCTTTTTCCTGAAAACTTCCAAATTCAGGAATAGAACCTAATTTTTCAGACATAACATAAAGCAATAAATCGGCGTTATGTTCATTAGCATAATCAAGCAATATTCTGGCTCTTAATATTCTTTGAGCATAGATATAAAAAGTTTTTATGTCTTCAGTTTTCAAAATATCTAATATTTGTTTGATAATATATCCATCTCTGGCTACACATAACAACTGTTTATTGTTGTCACGAGCAGATTGTTTGAGAATGAAAGCAGCAAAAGCATATCCGACAATTCCGCCAATACAATATCCCAAATCTGTCCAATAAGCTTTAGCGCATTTAAATAATAAAGCATTTTTTTGATAAGCCTCAGCCAATAAAGACAAAACTATACTTATTTCTAAAGAATTTGGAAATAAATGGTATAGTTCATTAAAACGCTTATGATATGGATCATTAAAAAACTGTTCTGAAATTTTAGGAATATACCAAGTATGAATCCCTAATTTTTCAGGATTTTTAACATCGGATAATATTGAATCCCCAATGTGCAACAATCTAGAAGGAGAAACTTGCAAATCACTAAGAATGTAAGCAAACAGATTTCCTGTATACTTTGCCAGTCCAATATCATTAGACAAGTAAAATTTTTCATAGGTATCAATACCATTTTTATCTAATACCTTTTGCAAAAATTCTTTAGGAAGATACATATCAGATGTAATAATAATTTTTTTGTTTTTGCGTTTAGCTTCTTTATATATTTTTATAACTTCGGGATTGGGTCTTAGTAGCTTATTTTCAAATTCTAACTCTAAACACTTAAGAACTTGATAGTCATCAGATAAATAGCTATAGATATCGTCCAGAGAAACATCTTCCGTTTGCGCCGTCTCACGGGCTTTACTTTCTGCTTCAACTCTTAATTCAGCAAAACCTGTTGCATTAAAAAATCGTTCGATATGCATAAATATGTGATATGGATTGATATATGGCCTAATTAAAAGTGTATCAAATATATCAAATGAAATATATTCATATTGAGAAATATCTTTATGTATTTTTTTATTCATTATTTTTTCCTTTCAGTAGATGAGAATATTACCCATTAGATGGGAATAATTCCGCACACAAAGTAATAATATTATATATTCTCATTTACTAAACTCTTTATCATCCCTAGACCAGCAAATATCTTTTTTGCATATTTTAGCGGGATTACCGGCTATAACCGTATTACTTTCCGTAAAAGATTTTGTAACAACAGACCCTTTACCAATAATACACCCGTCTGCTATATTTACGCCTTTTAATATATAAGACCCCATACCTACCCAAACATGCTCTCCAAGAACTAAATCTTTTGTGGGCTTGTTTATAATTTCTTTTATATTTCCGTTATATATTGGATGACCATCTGAATTATACATATTTATATTAAATGAAAGCATACAATCCTTACCTATTTTAATATTACGACCATGATGTATATTCTGAATGTCTACATTGCAAAAGGTTGTTTCCTCCCCTACAACTATTTTATTTCCAGATGCTTGAAAAATATTAAGATAATCATCTATGCGAATATTTTTATCAAAAAAGAAATAGCTATTATCTCCAACACAAGTTATATTAAACTTATTAGCGTGAAAATTTTTACCAATGCATATAACATTATTGTTGCCTATAATTTTTATATTACTTTTTTTATCTACTTTTCCCTTTGATTGTATTAAAATTACATTATGTTTTCCTTTGATCTTAAAATTCAACTTCTTAAGATTAGAGCTCTGGAACTTAATCCAAAATTCAGTATTTTTATAAATCGTTTCACATATGAGCTTTCTCACCTTTTCATAGAAGCTCATTTTTAAACACACACCTAAAAGTTTATTTTTTTGCAAAGATTTTAAATATTTATAAAAATAACTGGATACATTCTCATATGACTTATATTTCGTCTTACTTTTCTTAAATTCTCTTATAAACTCATTTAAATAAGGCATGTCATCCTTAAGTTTTTGTATTCCTATGCAAAAATCATAAAATAGTTCACTTTTTCCATAATCATATAAATTTTTTAAATAGTTAAATAATGTATTCAATATTCCTTGATAGAAATAAAAAAATGTATCTTTACTAGCCCTTAGCATATTCAATTTTGAATTTACGATATTAACCATGATTAAAACATCATAATAAAATTTATCAGGTCTTTTTATTGTCAAACAATTTTGATGCAAAATATAATAATAGCTAGTTTCATCTGTTGAAACAATTTTGTTTGCACAAAAAACAGTATCAAATACCCACAAATTATCATCTACATAATTCGTTGGCTGTATAATTTTAATATTATTATTTTTAATTAAATCTAGTTTATATATTTTATTCCACATCACGCCACGCACCAAAAAATAAAATATTTTTTCTTCATCAGTACTATAACAGTTTTTATAGTGGCATGATTTTATCCAAGTGTTTTCTCTTAATGTTTGTACATTTGATGTTTCCGCTATATCTGCACTTTCGGATTTGGCTAAATTATATAAAACCTGATAATAATTTATATCAACATAATCATCATTATCAATAAAACCGACATATTCCCCTTTAGCATATTTTAATCCCAATGATTTTGGTACTGATGGTCCACCACTATTAATAGCTGTCTTTCTTATTATTACTCTAGAATCTGCTTTTGCATACTTGTTAAGAATATTAGGAGTGTTATCTGTACTACAATCGTCAACACATATAATTTCAATATCCGTCAAAGTTTGGTGTATTAAAGAATCTAGACATTTTGATATAGTAGCTTCTGCATTGTAAACAGGAATTATAATTGATACTTGAGGTGTTGACATTGTTTATTTTCCTAGAATAAGAATTTTTATTGGTAATTTAATGTAATTTTTTATAAATTTTTTCAATTTTTTTCTAAATGAAATATTATTTTCTATTCTGTTTTTATGCTGATGATAATGCAGAATAACAAACCGCCGTACTATTTTACCTAATAATGAAGGGCGATAATATTTATCCTTAATGTATCCTTCATGCAAAATAATCCCTACATAATATTGGGATAATATACTTAAATCGAACCCTAATAATCTGTATATTTGATATAAAGTCTCGGTGTAAAAAGAAAAGAAAAAAGTTTGGCAAACAACATACTTTATTGGTTGGTATTTTAACAAATAATCACAATACCATTCATATTCATATGGATTAATATCAATCAAATCTGAAAATGTCATTTTCTTTGTTTTTAGATAATTATTTTCCATATTTTTCAATACTTCAGTCGACAAAATTGGAGGGACATTTAAACAAAATCTCTTACCATCTCTTTCTAAATAATTTTTACTTATACTATTCCAAATGTCTTCTTCGCTCTTACATTGTCCATATCTAAACAGCTGCATAAATGCCGTTTCTATTCCTTTTAGAGGCTCTGTCAACGGTAAATACGGTGTATTTTGATCATATAAAAAATCTCTAACAAAAAAATTCCTTATAAATAAGCAATCACTGTCAAGACATAAATAATGATTGCAAATATTTAATTTCCAAAAATTCAATTTTATTAATTGCTGTGTATACCAATTTTGCACATTATTTTTTTTCAATGATAACACTGTTTCATCAGAAACAAAATTCACCTCATAATTTTCTTCTCCTGTTATTATTTGCTCTGACATAATTTTAATATCAGATTGAGGAACAACAAAATATAAAGGAATACATTCAATGTTATACTTATCTATCGTTTTTTTTAAATTTTTTGCTCTCTCTAAATCACCTATATATGATTTACAAAACAACACGAAGTTATATTTCGTCATTTTATTTATACCTCTTAAACAATTGTTTGAATTTATGTCTTTCTACCTTATCTCTAGCTATGATTGACATTATCAAATATATTATTTGTTTTAATTTCTTTAACTTTATTCTAAATGGACTTTTGAATATATACTTCCTATAATATTCAGGTATTTCAGAATATTGACGGCGCCAAATTTTAGGCCATTTTCCGGCATAGTGAATAATCGCCGGATCGGCCTTTGCCGCTTCCAAAGCCTTATGACCATAAACAGATTCGAGCCATGAATATTCAGACGCAGCAGAAATATCGTCCGCATCGTAAATATTTTCTAAGACACAATATTCAAAAGGGATTGAAGCAATTTTATCACAGGCCAGATTAAGAACGTCCAAATCAAACATTTTTAATCTGTCGTTAAATGTCCGAATAATTTCGAAAAATTTTGCAGTCATCTTTTCCGTGCGCATCTTGGCTGCATTAATCAACATAAAACCCGACATATAGATAAATTCATTTTTATTTTCAGGAAAATAGGTATGAACAACTGTTTCCGGCGTATTTTTTTCGGCTTTAATTCCTGCCCAATAATATTCCGAGATATCGTTTTCATAAACTTTGTGCAAATTTTTCTTAAACAGGACATCAACGTCAGACCAAACTATTTTGTCATATTGAGGTATCAGTTGGCTAATTAATAGCCTATAATATACAGACTTAGGCCAATATTCTGTTTGAGGAGCATCTGCAAATATATTTTCATCAACTCTGATCCAGTTAATCGGCGCAAGTTTGTCAAATTCGGCTCTTGTTTTCAGGGACAGCGCTTCATACAGAACAAAAATATCATATTCGACATCTTCAGCAGTATCCAACAAAGATTTTATGGCAATCCATGCCGGCAGCCGATAATTGTCATCAAATGCAAAAACAATCGGAAGCTTAGGCATTACAGCATTCCTTTCAGGTTTTTACGCGACTGCTCGGCAATATCTGTTGCCAAGGTGCTGAGGTTGCCCTGAATGCGGTTATATTCATCTTCACTCATATCAATTGCATTCTGCATTGCCGCAGCTAAATCCCCGTTATTTACAATCATGGCATTCGTTTCGTCAAACCCATAAAAATCTGCAAATTTGGCAGGAATAACCGCCGGTTTGCAAAAGCCGTAAACAAGCTGCGCCGAACCGGTCACCCCGGTCGTTATATAGCGTTCATGAGCCGGATTGTTTTCATCTAAAAGCGTTAAAAAGAAATCGGCATTTTCCATTTCCTTATACATTTCAGGAAAAGAAACATAACCTTTAGAACATTCAATATATCTTTCTAAATCTTTGGATATATCCGATACTTTTCCGCCGATAACTTTTATTTTGAAGTTTTTATATCCTTTTCTCACTAAAGTCTGAACAGCGTTTTCAATTAAATGATGGTTCTTTCTTTTGGGATTGATGCCGCCGACGACAACAAAATTGGTTATTTTATTTTTCGGCGTGATTTTAACATTGCCAAAACAATGCGGATTAACCATTATCCCTTCCGGCAAATTTCCCAGAACGATGACCTGATTGTTTTTCAAAAAATGCGTTTCATTGAAATTTTTAATATCATTCAGATCATGTTCAACGATAAGCAGATTTTTCATCTGTTCCAGCCCTAAGATTTTTACGGCCGAAAAATCTTCAAACTGGCTGTAATGATAATAGGCTCCGGAAGTCAGAAGGACATGAGCATATTCTCCCAGTCTCCCGGCTTCAGATATTTTTCGCAAATAATAGTAATCCAGCGCGAACACTCGCAGCCTTGGCGAATCCATCCGGCAAAGCGGACGATCTTTAGACACGGAGGAATGCAAAATAACGTCAACATTAAATCCCATATCCAAAAAGTATTTTACATAACCCGGCACAACTTCTCCGTGGCAGTCGTTAGGCTCAATTACGAGGACTGTCTCGGGGCTAATTTTGTGTTTTTTCAACTGCCGAAAGTTCAAAGCTCCCGGCAAGCTCCATTCCAGCAAAAACTTCCGCAGTTTTTTTCGCAACGGTTTGTACGGGATAAAAAAGCAAACAGATTTTACTATCGGCGTTTTAAAATTTTTCATTCAGATTACCTTTTTTACATAATCATTTAATATTTTTGAGGATGCATTGGCTTTGTTTTCGCCGCCAACGCCAAATTTCAGTTCGACATTATACGCGGCGCACGTTGCGCTTTCAGGGATGTTATCTTTGGTGCGGTCCCCGCCATTGGCAAAAACAAGACGGGCATTGGGATATTTGCTTCTGGCCTTTGCTATCCCGTCAGAAGCGGAGTTATCATCGTCATTAAAAGCTATCACGTCCATAACACCTTTGAGATTTTCGCAAATAATTCGGCGCGTGTTGAAATTCATAAAATTTGTGCCTTTTTTCCGGCAAAGCCAAGCATCAGAATTTAACAGCAAAATAACGCCGTCACTCTCCTCCGCACTTGCTTTAATCATTGCAATGTGGCCTTCATGAATGGGGTCGAACCCTCCGCTGACGATATAATATGTATTCATTTCTTTCTCCTGCATAAATTTATGGTCTTCAACTCTTTGGCTCAAACCTGTTGTTCTTCAAGTGCATCAACACCTCTTCCGGCGATGCGACCTGAACTACCTGAGTGTTACTCAGACGGAGTAATGCCTGTGCCAATTCGTAGTCGTTTCCGCCCTTGAAAGTTCTGTCTCCAAAGAAAACTAATTTTTCATTTGGACAGCTCTCTCTTAAATGCCTTGCAATCTGTCCCTTTCCAAAACCTTTTGGGGTGATGTCAATTGAAATGGTTCCGCCGATGCTGACATCATATTGAGGAAACGACGCTCCCAGTTCTCCGGCAATTTTCAGCCTTTCACAATTTTCTTTGTCCCATATGCCGTATTTATTTCGCTCTTCAAACGGGCAGTTCCGTCCCAATATCGAAAAATTTATCATGCCTACCCTTTCTTCGATATAATTGGAATAAAGCGTTCCCGGATAAGCCGTTTCCTGACGGTATTGTTCCAATCTGTTCAACAATTCCGGTTCGGGCTTGAAGTTTCTTTCATACACGACCTCTCCTTGCACCGTCAGAACATTGCCCATTGAACTGTAAATACCGCTAAAAGAATCCACAACCTTTTGAGGAAGCTGCTCTTTAACCTTTTTCAAATCAGATCCGGTCGCAATAAAACATTTATGATTTTTCTGCCATTCATAAAAGTCAGTGGCGAATTCTGCCGTCATAGGCAATCTTGCCGGAGTCAACGTCCCGTCCATATCAAAAACATAAACAGCCATTTTTCCTCCCGAAAGTTGTAAAGAAATTAAATATTTTACGTCGAAAGGCACGACGATATTTTCGCTTCAGAAGCGGAAGAGGCCCCAAAAGGCGCAAATATGTTTCATATTCCGGCTTTGAAGACAGGTTCTCCGGCTGCACCATCTGCGCGCATATAAAATCTTTCAGCGCCAGCTCTTCTTCCGCGGAAAGGCTTTCCCGAGCGGCAAAGTCCAGCAACCTTCTGACGACCTTCAAACTGTCGGTTTGGCGCCGTACAGCCAAAGCGCCGTTGTTTACCGTAGATTCCGGATTAGAGAAATAGTTATAGCCGCTGCCGCCGATTATAATTATCCGGCCGGCACGGTATATGGCCTCGACAGCAAACAAAACGTCTTCAAAAATCAGTCCCTCGGCGAAACTCAGACCGCAGGCCGACAAAAAATCCCGTTTATAAAGCTTGTTCCAGACAAAACCGCCTCCCAAAGCCCTAATACAAGAAACAAACCCCTCATATTTTCCGGGAACAAATTCACGGCGTTTGCTTTTGTCCGCAGAGACAGCCTTAAATCCGCATTGCACGATTTCGGCCGAAGAGTCAACCGCCGCCTGATACAGCTTCTGATAAAAATCCCGGTCAAGCCAGTCATCGGCATCCACAAAACCGACATATTTTCCGCAAGCGGCATTTAGCCCTGCATTGCGCGCAACGCTCTGACCGGCATTGGCCTGACTTATAATTCTGATACGGGCATCCTTGGCGGCTAAACATTCCAGAATCTGTGCAGAATCGTCTGTTGAACCGTCATTAACACAGATTATTTCCAAACACTCAAAACTCTGAGCGCATATGCTGGCAAGACAACGCTCCAGATAGGGCGCTGCATTGTAAACGGGAATTATTACTGAAATCAAAGTCTCGGACATAACCTCTCCTACTTCAGTTTCAGCAAGGGGATACAGCCAAACAGCATAAGCAGTTCTTTGCGCGGCGTTTTTTTCAGACGCAGCAGCGGAATGCCGCAGACCGAGAAACGCCGTTCTTCATATTCGTATCGGCCGCAGGGAATAAACCCGAACAGATATACTTTTTTATAAGCCGCCGGATTAATTTTCAGCGCTTTGGCGCGTCCCCATATATGCTTATGATTCAGCCAGTATTTGATTTCGGCCCGGTTCCAGGACGCCTTCCACCAGTGAATTGCATAAGAATCCGGCGCAAGTTCCGGCTCGCTTCCTTTCAGAGCCAGCGGATAGAAATATTCCGGCGGATAGATGCGAATGCCGTCTCCAAGGGAAACAACGCCCCGCATATCTTCGGACAAACCCCACCCGCGCTTCAGCGCCTCGGTCAGCAGCATCGGCGAAGTGTAAATTTCCGCATTCCATATTTCATTATCATAAAAATCGAGAATATTTTTCAAAAGAGGATGCCCTTTGACGGCACCGATAACGGCAGACTCAACGTGACGCGGATTTTCGCGGCCGAGAAACACGCCGTTACCGGTCAGAGGCGAAAAATCCTTAATTACGGAAACATCCGTATCCAGCCAGACGCCGCCGTGTTCATACAAAACCTTAAAGCGGACATAATCGGCGACAAAGCCCCACATTTTGCGTTCATAAACAGCCCGAAACCAGTCGTTCCGGCGCAGCTCGGCTTTAAAATCAAACCATTCGGAATCCCGTTCGCTGAGCTCAATCAGCTCAAAATCCGGTAGCATCTGCCGCCATCCGAAAATGCACAACCTGACGTCAAGCGGCTTTTCAGCGCCGCACCACATATAAAAAACTCTGTGAGGAACTGCCGCCATGACCGTCACTTTACCTTTTTCAAACCACAGACATATTCCAGCATTTCTTTCAAAACCTGCCGAAACAAATCTTTATCCAGAGAATCCAGAAGCTCATGCGCGTCCCGACGGCTCATGTGGCGAACCATCTCGGCGATTGTCTTTTTGACGTTTTGGACGTTTCTCATAAACTCTCCGGTACAGATCTAAACAAAAACCACCTGTTTAAGGTGGTCGGAGAGTTCGAAAATCATATATCGTGAAATGATCCTGCAGTTTTTAAGCAGTGTTTCTTTCAAGGACAATAAACACTGCTCTGAACATATACTGACAGCTCCCCGGCCTGCAGTCGGGGATATTTTGTCAAACATAACATATTGTGTATATGTTGCGTTTGACTGACGATGCATATCTGCACCGCACGATATAAGAGAGCTTTCGACGGCTCCGCACCTTTTCAGGCACTGATCAGAAATATGTTTTCTGACTGGTTTTAGCCTATGATAAATAAAATCAATTAGCAAGTGAAATTTACGGAGATATTGAAATTAAAAATATCATTCGGAAAATTTTTAATTAAGCAAACGCAATTTAGTTGTTTAACTTATCAAAAATTATAATATACTATTGACGGTTGTTTTACAGAATATGACAAAACCGGCACCGAAAGGCGTTTGAAGAAATATGAAAATAGTTAATTTGATGATCAGCAAAACCTGGGGAGGAATCGAACAGGCGTTTCTGGATTATAACAACGCGCTGCTGGAAAACGGCTTTGAAGTGCTGGCCGTTACAGACATCCGGGGACAGGCCGGAGAAAAGCTCGGCTGCCATAAAAACCTTGAACAATATAAAATCCGCTTTAATCAGATTAATTATTTTCTGGAGTATCTGTTGTATCGCAAGTTTAAGTCTTACCGACCGGATCTGATTGTCGTTCACAACAAAAAAGCCATCCCGCTGGTACGGAAAGCCGCCCGACGGCTGAACATAAAAGTTGCAGGCGTTGCCCACAACCCCAAACCCAAACGTCTGGACCAGTGCGATGCAATCATTTCAATCACCGAATGCCAGAAACGGCTTTTTGCCGCTCAGGGCATTGCCGAAGAAAAAATTTTTGTCGTTCCGAACATGATTGAGGAATGTCTTCCCTACCGGCCGCCCCTTCCTTACAAAAAACCGCCGGTTATCGGCACGATGGGGCGTTTTGACCCGATGAAAGGTTTTCCGCACCTGATTGAAGCGCTGAGCATTTTGAAAAAAGAGGGAATCGCTTTTCGAGCGGTTATCGGCGGCGACGACGACGGTTCTTATGCCGGGGAGAAAGCGCGAATAAAGCAGAAAACAAAAAGCTTTGCTCTGGAAGACGACATCTTTTTTCCGGGATGGATTAAAGACAAAAACAAGTTTTTCGAGATGATCGACATTTTTGTGCTGCCGTCGGTATCGGAACCGTTCGGCATTGTCCTTTTGGAAGCCATGATGCACTCCAAGCCGATTGTCAGCTCGGACGCTGAAGGCCCCGCCGAGATTTTTGCCGGCACCAAGGCGGCTCTGCTTTACCCCCGAGAAAGTCCCGCACGGCTGGCGGAACAATTAAAGATGGTGCTGGCAGATACCTCCCTGGCCGAAGATATGGCACGGAACGGATACCAACTGGTTAATGCCAGATACATTGCAAGCCAGGCCGGCGCAAAACTCAGAAATGCCGTTCTCAGCATTGTTTCGGGAGGCGAGAAAGCATGAAAGAACCGCTCATCAGCATTATTGTTCCGATTTATAATGCCGAAAAATATTTAAGAAAATGTCTGGACAGCATTTTGGCTCAGACCTATCCGAACTGGGAAGCCATCTGCATTGATGACGGAAGCTCGGACAATTCGTCGGAAATCTTAAAAGAATATGCAAAAAAAGATTTGCGAATCCTCGCAATCCCGCAGAAAGCTAGGGGGGTAAGCGCGGCACGCAATGCCGGACTTGATGCCGCCCAAGGAGACTATGTATATTTTATGGATGCGGACGACTATGTTTCCCCTTATTTTTTTGAACTGGCAAAGCAATTGATTGTCCGGGAAGAACCTGACTGCATCTGTTGCGACTATGCCGAAACCAGGGATTACGGCTTTGCCTTTTCCCGGCCGCAGCATCCGACATTGACACGCATTGACTGTCCGTTTGACAGTTTTCTGACATACAGAGGACCGTTCAGTCACAACTTGTGGACCAAGATGTTTCGCAGAAAATGCATCGGCGCGCTTCGCTTTGTTCCCGAAATTATATACGGAGAGGATTTATATTTCAATATTCTGGCCTTTCACAACCTTAAGACGGCCGTTTGCATTGATGAAAAACTTTATTGCAACGTTAAACACGAGGGCTCCATCACGACTTCAGCTTTCTCGGAGCAAAAAGCCTGGGGATTTTTGCTTATCTGCCGGAAGCTTTATGAACAATTCGGCAGAGAGCCTTTTTTTGCCCGATTGCGGCAAAATATTTCAAACCTGAATTTGAAGTTTGTAATGAAAAAAACTCAACAAAACAATATCCGCAGCGAACGTATTTGCCGCGAAATCTGCCAGCTGAAAAAACTGGGCGCCGTCAGCGGACACCGGCTGCCGCTGAAAATGAGACTTGAACTTTGGCTTATCTGCAGAAAGTATGCAAAATGAGAAAATTTATCGTAAAACTGATTTTGGCGCTTGTTCCCAAAAGAAAATGGCGGCAATATCTGCAATCCAATTTTGATTTTTTTGACTTGGACACCCAAACGATCAACAACAGGCTTTACGGAAAAATATATGTTCCCGTATATAGCCGTTTTCATCATATTGACGCCAGAGAATTTGACATTTACAACCGCGACGGAACCCCGATACGGACTTTCTTTTTGCGGGACAAATGTTTCAGCGCTTCTTTTGCGCAGGTTTCCAAGCATTTTCTTTTTGACAGATATAATTTTGAACTGCCGGTGCACTTTTATACGCATAACTGCATGCGGCAAACCATGGGCACACCAGACAAGAGATACGGACTGTTGTGCGAATCCAAGGAAATTGTGCCCAACGACTATTTGATATTTGACCGCCATCCGGAATTAAACCGGGATTTTGACCTGATCTTTACCTATGACGAAGACATTTTGAACAAATATGAAAATGCCCGCGAATTCTGCCAATGCGCCAACATATCGCTGGGAGACGGCGTTTCGCCCCGAGAACTTGAGGCCTGCCGCTTCAAAAGCAAAAACATTTCCATCTTGTCTTCCGACAAAAAGTCATGTGCCCTGCACAAACTCAGATATGACTGGGCCGTCAGTTTCAAGAACAGCGGCCGCGCCGACACTTTCGGCACTTTCGACGGCGGAAAATTTGTCCGCGCCATAGACACGCTCCGCGACTATCGCTACTCCGTTGTCGTCGAAAACGCCATTCTGCCGTTCTGGTTTACAGAAAAAATCTTAAACTGCTTTGCCACCTATACGGTTCCGATTTATGTCGGACATCCGAACATTCTGACCAAATTTAACCCTGACGGCATCATTTTGGTTCAGGAAAAGGACTTTGAACACATCGACGAAGTCATTAAGCAATGCTCGCCGCAGGATTACGAAAACCGTATGCCGGCGTTACTCGACAACTTTCAGAGAGCACAGAAATACAAAAACGCCTATGACCTGCTCTGGGAACAATATTTGGCAGACGACTTAAAATAAGGAGAACGAAATATGTTTTGGGTATTTGTAAAAAAACTGTGGTACAGAATTTATGCCGGCCTGTTCATTTTATCCAAAAACGAAAGAAAAAAGTTCAGAAAAGAACAGACGTTGAAAGCCGAGCGAAAATATCTGAAAAGATATCTGCATATTCTGAACGGCATTGACAAAAATCCGGCATATTCCGAGGAAGAAAGAAACATCTGGGTATGCTGGTTTCAGGGCGAAGCACAAGCGCCGGAAATTGTCAAGCGCTGTCTGGAAAGCATCCGCCAAAACGCAAACGGCTGCAAAGTCGTGCTGATTGACAATGAAAACATTAAAAAATATGCCGACATTCCCGATTATATTTTTGAAAAACGCCGGAAAAGACTGATTACGCCGATGCAGTTTTCCGACATTTTGCGAGCGACACTGCTTGCCGACCGCGGCGGCGTTTGGATTGATGCCACAGTGCTGCTCACGGCTCCGCTCAGCTCTCTTTTCACGCAACAGGACTTTTTCTGCCTCAGCAGCAAAGGCATTTACAGAAACGTCAACTGGATGATCGGCGCCAGAGCCAAAAATCCTCTGATGGCGGCGGAGAAGGCGTTTTTGTTTGAATACTGGAAAAAAGAAAACCGTCTGATTGACTATTTTTTATATCCGCTGGCCTTTGATTTTTTGGTTGATAACGACTCTGATCTGAAAAACCTGTGGTCTCAGGTACCGATCAAACACGAAGACAACTGTTATCTGCTCGAAAAAAACTATTTCACTAAATTTGACGAAAGCCTGTGGCAAAAGATAACGGACAATACGCATATTCACAAACTGTCCTATAAATATGATCCCGCCAGAAAAATTTCGGGAACTTTTCTGGAAAAAATTTTGAGAAAAAAAATCTGACCTATACAGTCGTCTGACATTGCCAAATTCCAAGTTTTCTTCTGACAGTTCGGTGTATATAATGTTATGTCCGAAACAAATTAGAAAAAAATTTTTTTCAAGGTAATACAAATTATTGCAATCAGTATATAAATTTCATAAAATGTCGCCTGCAACATCATCTATCCATAAGCAGGCAGAAAATGGACTCGGCACCTCTGATCAGCATAATTATTCCCGTTTATAACGTTGAAAAATTTCTGGGCAACTGTCTGGACAGCGTTTTGGCGCAAACATATCCGCATTGGGAGGCTATCTGCATTAATGACGGAAGCACTGACAATTCATTGAAAATTTTGAAAAAATATGCGGCAAAAGATCCGCGTTTTCAGATTATAGACCAGAAGAACCGAGGACTGGCCGGTGCCAGAAATTCGGGACTGCCGCACGCCCGCGGAAAATATCTGATGTTTTTGGACAGCGACGACTTTTGGCATCCGCAGACGCTGGAACGCCTAACCAACGCCATGGAAGAATCCGACGCAGATCTCGGATGTTTTAATTACCGAAAAGTTTATCCCGGCGAGCAAATTGTTTTTCCTCCATACGTTTCCGAACCTGTATTCCGATCCTGCTCAGCACCTCTGGTCAGTTTTCTGCGCCGCAAGATAAAAACCGGGGTTCTGGTATGGAACAAAATATACAAGGCCGAACTGGCGCAAAGTATTGTTTTTCTGCCGGTACACCCGGGAGAAGACGACATTTATACTTTTGAAATTATGCTCCGCAGCGGCAAAGTTATTCTGTTAAACGACGTATTCAGCTATTATATGCAAAATCCGGATTCCATTATGCATAAAACCGATGCCGCAAAGATGAGAAATAAACGTTTGGAAATCGAAAAACAGTTAATCAGAATCGTTAAAGAATTCTGCCGGCAGAGTTCCGATGATTTGAAAAAACGCGTATGCCGGAAATATCTCAGCGAAAGAATCGTCTTCCGGGAACATATTTTGAATCCGCTGCGGCAAAGTCAGGGCAAAGACGAAATCACATTTGAAATCAGGCTTCTGCAACAAATGCAAGAGGATGGCGCTTTCAATCCCGAATTGCTGAATCCTCGGCTGCGGACAATATGGAAACTCTTATGCCGCGGCTGTTATCTGCCGGCACTTATATTGGCCAAGATATAGGTAAAAAATGTTGCGTAAACATCTGAATAAAATATTGAAGTATCTGAAACGGGCGCTTAACCGCATTTATATGACGGTTAAGACCAAACCCAGGCAAAGTTTTGAAGCCAGCGACATTATGCTGCCCAAAGCTCTGGACATTTTTGTAGTTGCCTTTAACGACGCCAAACTGATAGAATGTCAATATCATTTCATGCAAAAAAATCTCCGCAGCAGCGAATATCACTATATTATCTGCGACAACTCAAACAAAACAGAAGCAGCCCGGCAGATTTTCGAATTCTGCCGCAAGCATAATATTACCTACTACCGCCTGCCCCGTTTTTTGTACGTCGACCCTAGCCGCAGTCACGGTTATGCCCTGAATTGGATTTACCGTTACATCATCCGGAGGCGAAAAAACCGCTTTGCCTTTATTGACCACGACATCTTTCCGATTAGGCCGCTGCAATTGTCCGAATATACGGACCGGCCGCTCTGCGGAGTAAAAAGGGAACGGCACGGCTGCTGGTATCCTTGGGCTGCTTTCAGTTTTTACGACTACGAATTTTTAAGAAACAAAAGTATAAATTTCATGCCCTGCCGATACAAGCGCAAACATCTGGATACCGGCGGCGGAAATTACAAATCAGTTTATAAAAATCTTGCGGACGGACTGTGGCGTGAGAGCTGCGAACATTATATCGACATCCGCAGCGGCAAAAGCTTCGTATGGGATAAAGACGTCTACAAAAACCGGGACGATGCCGTATATGAAAACGCCGTTGAACTGATTGACGAAAAATGGTTGCATATCATCGGCGGCGCGCAGTGGGGCGGCAAGCACGACAAATTTGCCCTGGCAATGAAAATGTTCGGAGCGAATAAACAGAATTGAAAACGAATCATATTTTTCGTTACTACGTTAAAAAAACCCGCTGCAAAACAGCGGGATAAAAACTTATGCCAAACAAATCAATACTGATAGTCGTCGGCATCTTCGTAATACTGGTCGTCTCTTTGGCTTTTATAGGACGGTTCGCTGTCTCCGTAGGTAATATGCCGATCCCATCCAAAAAGGATAAAAATCGCTATCAAAGCATAAATACTCAAAGCAAAATATGCAAATGTCAAATGCCAACCCTTGCAAAACACGATAAAACCGCAAATTCCGGTGAAAACCAGCCAACTCTTGATAATTTTTTTTAATTTGAACTTCATGATAGTAAAAATAATTGGTTACGTTTGGGATATATTAAGCAATAATCCGCAAATTGCAACCGAAATCTTTTTTATTGCTTAGGCCTGCTGGCGAGCTGTCAGAACCGGCCGATAAAAAATGTTGCTTCCCTTGCTTACAACAAGGACTACTCACCATAACAAAAAAAGCTCCATCAGGAGCTTTTTTTGTTATGGTGCCGGTTGGGTGACTTGAACACCCGACCCACGCATTACGAATGCGTTGCTCTACCAACTGAGCTAAACCGGCATTGGTGATAGTTTTATATTAAACGAAATAATAAATCAACACCATATTTTAAAGATTGTGAAATATTTTGATAAATTCTTCACCCCTTACTTCAAAACTCTTATACGCATCGTAGCTCGGAGCGGCCGGAGAAAACAATGCCAAACGCCCGCCGCAGCGCTTCAGGCTTGCAAAAACCTTTTTTACCGCCGAAGCAAAATCCGGTTCCTCAATCAATACGATATCCCGGCGAGTCAGAACCTGCTTCAGGGTTTCGGCGATGCGGGGACCGGTTTGAAACAATACGGCAACAACCTTAACCTGCGGCGTATCATTGATAATCCGGGCCAATTCATGATAATCCTGCTTGCGGTCATAACCACCGAGAAAAATTCCCATCGGCAAATCAAAAGATCTGATGGCCGCAATGGCCGTCTCCGGCGCAGTGGAAATGCTGTCATTAATAAAGGTTATGCCATCTTTCTCGCCAATCTTTTGCAAACGATGCGGCAGCGCATGAAAAGTTTTGAAGCTTTCCAACGCCGTTGACACATCCAACCCCAGATAATCAATCACGGACAAAACGCCGGCCATGTTATCCAAATTATGATATCCCTGCAACAGCGTTTCTTCAATATGCAGAAGCGGCTCTCCGTTCCGGCACAAAACATTGTTCAGTTCGGCAAAACCTTCCGCCCGATTATAATAACAGAACCGGCGCTGATACGCACCACAGTATTTTTTCAGCTTATCGCAGCGGGCATTGACAAAACATACGTCGTCCGGCTGCTGATGGGCAATCAAATGAACCTTGTCACGATAATAATTATCATGACTCAGATGCCAGTCGACGTGTTCCGGAAACAAATTGGTAAAAAGAACAACCTGCGGCGACACGCTTAAATCGCTGCATTGGTAGCTTGAAAGCTCACATACGACAAAACGGTGACTTTCATCAATCAAATCAACCAGCGGACGTCCGATATTGCCGCAAAGGGCAACGTCTTGTCCCAAAGCCTTCAACGCCGTATACAGCAGGCTGGAGGTTGTGCTTTTGCCTTTGGAACCGGTAACGCCGATTATCGTGGTCTCAGGGTGATTCTGCCGCATTTCGTTCAGGAAAATATCGGAAGACGTCGTAAAGCGAATCCCGCGTGCTTTAGCCCGGCAAACTTCTTCCTTATAAATGCTGACGCCCGGAGACTTGATGATGATATCAACCTTGTCCAGCATTTGTTCAAATTCATCGCCGCAGAAAAGCCTGACCTGAGGATATGCGGCCGGCGGCGAACATATTTCGTCGCTGTAGACATATAAAGCGGCGGCAAGACGATGCTTCAGTATCAGTTCAATATTGGACATCCCCTCGCGGCCCAAACCCCAGACGGCAATATTTTTTCCTTTAAGTTCCTGCAAAAGCATTACAAATAGTCCTTAAATTTTTCGGGTATGAGATGTTCTCCGGAGGGCGTAAACACCATTTCCTGCCATCGTTGAAGGGTCTGCGCCCCATATTTCTCCAACAGGCGCGGATAAAGACTTTTGACGATGAATTCGTCCTTCCATTCCGGTTTCTGCGCCAAAAGGCCGACGGCCACGGCACACTCCTCAAGCTCGCCGACGCACTCAAACGGTTTGTGGCGGGACAGGCCCAACAGCTCTTCAAACCCGCCGAGCTGCTTTTCGTCAGCCAGAATATTTTTGCCGACGGCTTGGATTAAATCTTCTTTAGGCATAAACGGCGCCAGCGCCAAAAAAACAAAGCGACATTTGTCACAGTCCCCGCACCAGCGTTCCAAACGCTTGTTCGTATCAATTTTAAACGCCTTGTTGCAGCTGGTGAAAACCGGAAAATAAGCTTTTAATCCGGCAAAACGGCGGGCTATGTCCAGTTCCGAAAGAGGTCTCAGCATTGAAAAATAGTGCAGATTTTGCAGCATATATTTTTTACAAAAGATATTGAAGCTTTTTTCAAAAGCAAAAGACTTGCTCCATTGGTGGTTAACCTCAAAGCTGTCGTCACGCACCAGATTGCCGACGTTGGCCGAACGTTCGTTGCCCATGGCTATTTTGTCAAAGCCATAGAGAACCGCCGCTAACGCCATACAAAAAGCATAAACGCCGGTAATAGGAATATGTCCGTTATAGACATCGGAACGTTCGTTTAAGGCAATTAATGCCGGAGAAATCGTACGGGTAAACTCAATATCCGGACAGCCGGAAACTTCTATCGATTCCCGAATCGGACGCGGACGCCCCTGCGCAATGCAGACGACTTTTTCCCCATGGGCTTTAAGCGTTTCAATCACTACGTTTGAATCCTTGCCGCCGCCGACCGGAACCGCTGTCCGCTCATTCAGGCAAATATCAGAGGCTTTTTCGTGCGTACTTTGCTTTTGACTGGGAAATTTGACGATATTGTTCAAATTCAATCCGTTGCGCCAAGAAAATTCGCCCAGACCTTTTTTATAGAACTCATCGAAAAACGCGGCTTGCTCCCGGTTCAGCGCACCGGTTTCAATATGGATATGAGCCGGGACAAAAGCCTTGTAATAACTGATACCGCAGGCCAGGTGCAAAAAGAACATAATATTTTCCACCGCGGCAGCCTGCTCCCGCGTCAAGACTTTTTCCGCATTGCGAAACTGTACTGTCTCCGTGAAGTAATATTCTTCATCAAATGCATAGTTCAGCGACGCCGTCGACGTTTCAACATCAAAAGCATAGCTGACGAAACGAAAGATTTCGGGTTTATTCTTCTTTGTTTTCAACGGGTTTCGCTGCATTTCTACGATGCTTTCTGGTTATATCCAAATCTGCTTTCTGCTGCAAAATCTTGTTCAGGGACTTGCGGGTGATTTCGTCACCGATATGCAGGCTGCGCTGCGGGAACGGAATGTCTATGCCCTCTTCGTCAAAACGGCGCAGAATTTCATAGCGCAGATCGCTGGGAATGGCCCATCCGCTCCAGATGTCGGTGGTATAACAGCGGAGTTCAAAGTCAAGGCTGCTCTCGCCAAAATTTTTGAACACGACATAAGGAGCCGGATTTTTCAATACTCTTTTATGTTTCTCGGCACACTCCAGCAAAATGTCCGTTACCCGATGCGGATCCGAGTTATAGGCCACACCGACATTCACAGCCAGACGCGCGGCTTTGTTGCTGTGCGTCAGATTGGTGACGGTGTTGGACAAGATATTGGAGTTCGGCACAATCAGACTTGATTTTTTAAAAGTTTCAATTTCCGTAGAACGGATGTTGATTTGCTTTACGCGGCCTTCTTCTCCGTTTACGATTACCCAGTCTCCCACCTTTATGGGACGCTCAAACAAAAGGATAATGCCGGAAACAAAGTTGTTTACAATATTCTGCAAACCTAAACCGATACCGACGGACAAGGCACCGGCAATGAGAGCCAAATTGCTTAAGTCGCCGCCCATAATGGCTATAGCCAGCAGCGCCGAGAGCACAAATCCCACAGAGCCAAAACCCGATTCAAGCGAAGCTCGGATACCTTCGTCGATATCCATTTTGTTCAAAACATTGACTGCCAGACGACGTTTTAGCGCCTTAACAATACTTACGCTGACAAAGAATACGGCAATGCCTATCATAATTGACAACAGCGAAATCTTAATGCCGCCGATTTTAAAACCGGTGAATAGTTTGACAATGCTTTGGTTCAAAAGTTCGGTAGACACCCCCCAAAGCGCCAAAACCACATAGCCGGCAAACAAAACGAACAGAGGATCGACCACCAAACTCAGCCAAAAGTTAAGTTTAACCAATATTTTTCTTTTCAAGCGGAAATTTCTGGCCCAAAAACGCATCAGCAAAATACGGTGCATGAGCTCTTCAAAAGCTTTGCGAATGATAAACAGAAAACCTAAAAGAACAAACGTCATAATCAGACGGTTGAGAATAAATGCCGAAAGGAACGGATAGCCGGAAACAGCCACCAGGCTCAGGACAACGCCGGCAAACATACTGAGAAACGTAAACTTAAACGTCGGATCGACATCATCATCGTCATTGTCGCTTTCGGACTGTTCGTCTTCTGCGGCAATATCTTCAGAATTGCCGTCCCATAAAATGCGGCGGACAATGATGACAATATAAAAGGCTTTGGCAAAACATCCCAGCGTGGCAATAAATGCAGACAATTCTATCGGAAAGTCCGACTTATCTGCCACAAACTCCAAAAAGGCAAAAATGCAGATGGTTTCAATCGCTCCATAAAAAGTCCTGGTCAGACGCAGGGCTTTTTCGTTGCCAACATTAATCAACCGCCACTTTTCATTATACGGGGCAAAGGTTACCCGGGTGATGGCCCGTCCCAACAATATATACAAAAGGAAATACAAAAAGGTCCCGACAACCATACCGAAATAGCCGCTGATAAGGTTGCTGCCAGCCATCCAAATCAGCAGACCGGCAATAATCGACGCAGGAATAACGCCATAGCCGATTGCGACGCAAACAGCGGCAGAAACCTTTTTGCCATAACGGGGATGTTCGATTTCGTTGTCATAACCAAATTTGCGCATGATGAACAAGCGCAGATAAACACCAATCCACAAAGACAAAAAGAAGATAAACAGCACCGGCATAAGATTGCTGCGAACGAGCGCATGTTCTTCCGGCGTAAGCTCCTGATACCAGACCAGCGGAGAGTTTATGATACCACTGATAAAACTGACAAAAGATTTTGCCGCGGCATAGAGATTGGCGGGATAAATCAGCGGATTTTGCTTATCCAGCAGATTTCCGAACAGTTCCTTACTGCGCAGATTGAAGATTCTGGTATCCAGCTCATCCAAGCGTGTCAGCAGAATATCAGCTTCGGCAATGTGCCCTTTTTGCCTGGAAAGCTCATCGTTAAACTCTTTGCGATTTTGCGCAATGATGCCTATTTCCTTGCTGCCGTCCTGCGGACCTTCGCCCAGAGCATCCAGTTTTTTCTGCGTATATTCCAGTTCCTTTTCCAACTCGCGCTTGGCATTATTAATCTGTTTGCGCAGATCGCCTATCTGCTGGACACAGTCTGCCATATACTGCGGCGTGGCACTGCCGTTTTTGAGTTTTGCGTCAATTTTATCCAAATCCTGATTGATGCTGTTATAATTAAAAAGAGACGCGTTTACCCCTTCTGCCGAAAAGGCATATTGCGGAATCAGGCAAAAAAAAGCAAAAAGCAAAAGCGGCAGAATTTTTTTCATTTAAGGCTCCGAGTTAATCTTGAGACGATAAAAACAACTTCATAACAGCGTGCGCGTTTTTGGCTACACCAACACGCAGGTTGTCAGCAACACACCAGAAGCTGACGCCGTTTTCTACCGAAACATCCTGCCGCAGGCGGCTGACATAGATGTCATCTTCCCCCTGAACATCGCTGATGGTTACATAACCGCCGTCGGTATGCTTGTCAAAAACGACTACACCGTTAACCTCTTTCATCAATGCCCGAACGTCTTCGACGTCAATTTCATCTTTGCTTTCAACGTTAACATACTGGGCACAGCCGATAAAAGCAGGAATGACGGCACAGTTGGCGTGGACTTTGATATTGCTGTCCAAAACCTTTTTGGTTTCTGCGTTCAGCGCCCATTCACACTCCGTCTCATCGCCGAGGAAATCGCCGACCTGCGGAATGGCATTGAAGGCGATCTGTTTGTGAAAGACTTTTTGATCATCAACTAAAGTGTCATTCATATAGATTTTGCGAATCTGATCAAAAAGCTCATCCATAGCTTCTTTCCCGTAAACGGAGGTTGACATGTACGTTGAAACGACCAAACGCGCGAGACTGTATTTTTTGCAGACACGGCTCAGAGGCAGAAGCATCTGGGTGACCGCAGCCGAAGGCACGGACACCAACCCTCTGCCGGCACCGGCAATTTTATCGTCGTTTACGCCGGCAACAATCATCGGCACGTCAGAATCGGCAAAAAACGCCGTAGAGCAGTCAACGACCTTAACGCCCTTGGACAAAGCTTTCGGAACATAACGTTTAGCCAGTTCGGCCGTGGTGGCAAAAATGGCAACGTTAACTTTGGAAAAGTCAAAATCATCCAAATTCAGCACGTCAAGCTCGTCATCTTCACCATAAGACACCTGATTACCCAAAACAGCCTTATGCTCCAGAGCGAAAACATCCGAGGCCTTATATCCGTCCGCTTCAAGAAAACTCAAAATTTCGCGACCTACGCTTTCTGAAGCGCCGACTACTGCAATTTTTTTCATCTTAAACATCCTCTTATTAAAAAATTGGCTTTAATATACTACAAACTTTTATAAAAGTAATAAAAATTTTATGAAAAAAAACGGCAATGTGAATTATTTGCGGAAATAAAAAAAGGCTCCCGAAGGAGCCTTTCGGGTTGTCCGTTATTTCGGTGCCGGACCGAACCGGTTGGCCCCTTTTGTCCCTTTCAGGCAAGCTATGACAACTATAAACAGCGGATAGACAATCAAAATCAATCCGGTCAGGAAATAGAGCGCCGAAGGCTCGTCAAATATGCCGCTGCGGCGGTTATAGGCCCGGATGAACCCCGAAGCAAACGACAGCAGAAACACAACGATGACCGGCGCGGAAACCCACCAGCCGCTGAAGTTAACGTCGTGAAAACGCCGGAAAGCCACGGCCATGGCCGGCAAAAAGATAAAAATGTTATACAGGCCGTAAAGCGCACCCCAGAAGGAATGTGCTCCGGTACGAATGCCAAGATACAGCAATGCCGCGGTAACCAGAACGTTGCCCAAGACAAAATACCAATATTCGGAACGGGAAGCGCGGCCGGAAAATGTATTATAGTTTTTAAGGCAGTCCCAATACCAGCCCCAAAGGTTGGTGTGGACGGCCGGCGCAGCGGGTTTGGATGCCGTCGGTTTGGGAGCGGCGGACTTTTTTACAGATTCAACAGCTTCAACAGCAGCTTTGGTTCTGGGCATTTTTGTTCTCCTTGAAAAATTTCAGTTGAAAGTATGCTTTCACAATATAATTAATAAAGATTTAAATATCAATTGCGCCAAGAACAGCGGCAATAAAAAAACCGAAACTTTCCAGTCTCGGTTTTTTTTATTGTTTTGCTAAAAATTAATCAGCGTTTTTGGACTCTTCACGAGCTTTGGCAGCTGCGCTCAAATCGTCGGCAATACGAGCCGAACGGCCACGCAGAGCACGCAGGAAGTACAACTTCGCACGACGGACTTTACCGATACGGGAGACTTCAATCTTAGCAACGTTCGGAGAATACAGCGGGAATACGCGCTCAACGCCTTCGCCGAAAGAAATCTTTCTAACCGTGAAAGAAGAGTTCAAGCCGTCATTCTTACGAGCGATACAAACGCCTTCATAAACCTGAATACGCTCTCTGTCACCCTCTTTAACTTTGGTGTGGACTTTCAAGGTATCACCCGGTTTAAAACTTGGAACGTTTTTACCCTCTGTGAGCTTCGCAATCTGCTCTTTTTCAAAATTTTCAATGATGTTCATAAGTTTTACCCTTTACAATTTTTTTTACTTTATATATCTAAACTCTTTTAGAATCAAGATATTTCTTTAACAAATCCGGTCTTCTGCGTTTAGTTATTTCCAAGGCTTCCTGATGCTGCCACTCGGCTATCTTTTTGTGATGTCCGCTTAAAAGCACTTCGGGAACCGTTCTTCCTTCCCACTCTATGGGGCGGGTATATTGCGGATGCTCCAAAAGCCCGTTTTCAAAGCTTTCATCGCAAGTGGATTCCGAATTTCCCAGCACGCCGGGAATCAGACGCACCACCGCGTCGAGCATTATCTGCGCGGCCTGTTCTCCGCCGGTCAGGACATAGTCTCCGATGCTGATCTCCTCAATGTTCCAGGCATCCAGCACCCGTTGGTCTATCCCTTCAAAACGTCCGCACACGATGGTCAGACTTTCTTCCCGGCTCAGTTCCTTTACCTTGTCCTGCGTCAGAGGTTCACCCCGCGGGCTCATGTAAATGATTCTTCCGCCATGATAATTGGCACTGATTGCGGCACCCAGAACATCGGGACGCATCACCATACCGGCGCCGCCGCCGCAAGGCGTGTCATCTACCGAACCATGCTTGTCAAAAGCATAATCGCGGATATTGACACAATCCAAGCTCCACAATCCTTCACTCAAGGCCTTTCCGGTTAACGAATATCCCAAAAATCCGGGAAATATTTCCGGAAATATGGTTAAAACCTTAACCTTCATCATCGTCTTCCGAATCATCCTCATCTTCGGCAAAGTTCAAAAACGAGGCAACAATAATATATCCTTCTTTAATATTTACGGTCGGAAAATATTCCTTGGTAAAAGGCAGTATTTCTGATTTTCCGTCTTCGCCGGTTTTGATTTCCAGCATATCTCCGGCACCAAAATTGTAAATGCCGACAACCTTGCCCAGAGAACGATTATCTTCCCGCGCCCTGGCTTCCAGGCCAATCAGGTCGGAATGATAAAATTCTTCTTCGGACAGCTCCGGCAACACGTCTTTACTCACATAAAAACCGGTGCCTTTCAGGGCAAAAGCCTCATTACGGTCATCAACGCCTTTTATCTTTACACGTAATAATTCTTTGGAATGTCCGGTAACTTTAATGCTAAATTTGCGGGAACCTGCCTCATTTTCAACAATGCCGTAGCGGTCAATATCTTCAGGAACCTCGGTAAAGCTTTTGACTTTGACCTCGCCTTTAATTCCGTGGACGCCGACCACCGCGCCTAAGCAAATCCGTTTTGCATCTTCAGCCATATAAAGCCCTTCTTAAACAATAACTAAACAAAAACCGATTATTCAGCGGAAGATTCAGCGGCGGCAGCTTCGGCAGCGGCTTTGGCCTTCTCTTCTTTTTCTTTAATTCTTTCCATAGCTTTAGCTTTGGGAGCAGATTTTTTCGGCTGGGCCGGAATTACCGGTTTTGCAACCAAACCAAGGTTGGCAAACATTTTTGCCAGTCTGTCGGTCGGGAGCGCGCCTTTGGAAATCCATTCTTTGGCTTTTGCTTCGTCTAAAACCAATCTATCGGCATGATCCTGCGGCAACATCGGATTGTAAGAACCAATTCTTTCGATGAATCTACCGTCGCGAGGAGCTCTTGCGTCTGCCACTACGATACGATAGAAAGGGCGTTTTTTAGAACCACCGCGTGATAGTCTGATACGTACTGCCATTTTTTTATATCCTTTCTAAGTTAATTAATCTGCCGAAATTCTTCGTTTGCCTAAGAACAACGGCGTCTGATCCGTTCCGGCTAGAACGGAAGTTTTCCACCAAACCCGCCGGGAAAACCGCCCAACGGATTGTTTTTTAACATTTGGGAAGCCAGCGGCGAGTTCATCAAAGAACTCATTCCGCCCATCTTGCCCATTTTTTTCATCATGGCCGACATCTGCTCGTATGACTTGAGCAACTTGTTGACCTCGTGAACTTCTACACCAGAGCCCAAGGCAATCCTTTTCTTGCGCGAAGCTTTGATGATGTCGGGATTTTTTCTCTCCGCTTTGGTCATGGAGAGAATTATCGCCTCCTGTTTTTTGATTAAACCGTCGGAACCGGCGGCTTCAATCTGATTTTTGAACTTGGACAACCCCGGAATCATCCCCATAATGGAACCGATGCTGCCCAGCTTTTGAATTTGACGCAGTTGACTTAACATATCTTCCAGGTCAAATTTTCCTTTCATCATCTTTTGAGCCATTTTTTCGGCTTCCTGATGATCCACTTTTTCCATGGCCTTTTCGACCAGAGAAACTACGTCGCCCTGCCCCAAAATCCGGCCGGCAAGACGCTCGGGATGAAACTCTTCAAACTCATCTGTTTTTTCGCCAGTACCCAAAAACTTAATCGGCACACCGGCAACCATTTTCATTGACAAAGCAGCTCCGGCACGGGCGGAACCGTCAATACGGGTCAGAACCAGACCGGTTATGCCGACCTGTTCATTAAACTCTCTGGCAACATTGCAGGCGTCCTGACCGATCATAGCGTCGGCAACCAACAGCACTTCGGCCGGCGCGGCGATTTTTTTAACTTCCTTGACTTCGTCCATCAACTGCCGGTCTATATGCAAACGGCCGGCCGTATCCAAAATGATGACGTCATAGCCGCCCTTCCGGCCTTCGCTCAGCGCGCGGCGCGTAATGGCATCCGGCTTTTCTCCGGGCACTATCGGCAAAGACGCCACGCCAATCTGTTCCGCCAACTGCGCCAACTGCTCCTGCGCGGCCGGACGATAAATGTCCAGCGAAGCCAGCAAAACCTTCTTTTTGTTTTTCAGCTTATTGGCGATTTTGGCCGAAGTGGTCGTTTTGCCGGAACCCTGCAAGCCAACCATTAAAATGCAAACCGGCGGTACCGCCTGAAAATTCAGTTCGCAGCTTTCTTCGGAGCCAAGCAGCCTGACCAGTTCGTCATGGACGATTTTTACCACCATCTGGCCGGGTTTGACCGATTTGACAACTTTTTCGCCCAAAGCCTCAACCTTGACTTTGGCAATAAAATCTTTAACCACCGGCAAAGAAACATCAGCCTCAAGCAAGGCTATACGAATTTCGCGCATTGCTTCGTCAATGTCTTTTTCCGTCAAAACACCGCGAGAGGTGATTTTTGAAAAAGCGGCCGATAATTTATCTGTCAACGCGTCAAAAATGGTTCTATTCCTTTTCTTTTTTCTCAATCTCTACAACAAAGGCAGTGCCTACATACTATTGCACGCAGGCGCGGCCTGAGCGAAAACCACTCAACACCCTGCCCATATCCCGCATTACTACGACAAAGGCAGTGCCTACATACTATTGCACGCCAGTGTGCGAACCCTCGCTGACTGGCGGCACTCCTTGGAGTGTATCAATTTTCCGGTACTTTACGTGGAAAACCTGTTAATTTGCCTGATTTATAGCGGCTTTAATAATAAGAGTCAAGCTAAAATTTAAGTCAAGTTATGTTACAGTTTTATGATTTTGTCTAAATAATGGCAATACAATATTTACTTTTATGCAATATAATGGTATTATTCATTAATAGTTGTCTTACTAGTAAGGAGAATAGCAATGACTGAAGAAATCAAAACAGATGAAAAATTTCAACAAGCAGCTTTGTTTGACTTGGAATTTGAAAAACGAGAGCAAAAAAATGCTGACCGTAAACATGAAGCGGCTGGCTATTCGGCTGACCGAGCTGAGTACGACAAAACTAATGAAGCAAAATATAATCAATGGTCCGCACAACTCTCACTTGAGAGCAAACCGTTAAAAAGTGTTTTATTTCATTTGGAAGGTGCTTCTCCTGAAATAAAATCTCAGGCAGTTCTTTATTTAAACAATCTTGTAAATAAAGATGAACTTGACTTGAGAAGAGAAAACAGAAACAATAAAAACAAAGAAATTGATTTAGACGGATCAAAAAAAAGCCTATGGGGTAAACTAAAAAACAAAGCAAAGAATTTCTGGAAGCCTCATAATAACAAAAAAATGCTTGAAGAAGCTATCGGCGTACTTAGAAACGATATGATAAAGAATCCCGAATTTTATGACAGTCTAAAAAAAACAGTTTACCACAGCGGACAAAATAAGATAAATTTCCAAAACCTTTCCCAAGCTCTAAAAGAAGACGAACAGTATTATAACAACCAACGCGTTGATTATATGATACATAAGCAAAAAGAACAGGCTGCTGCTCAAAAACTTGAAAATGAAGCTAAAACGAGTGAAGCTACGATTGATGCTATTCATCAAGTTCGCGACAATGCAGCCAAAGAAATTGAATTGCGTTCAGCCGCACGAGAAAACATTGGTGTTAAAGATGCTCAGGCAAATACCGGTGTTGATAAACTGGCCGACAAAGCCAAAGCTATGGAAGGCATGACACCGGAACAACGGCTGGCTTTTCGTATGAGTCAGCTTCGCGGTACATCAAAAGAAACTCCGACAAAACCCGTACAAAAAAGAGATGTTGACAGCAATGTAATGAACAAAGCGCTTGAAAGCAAAATGCGCGCATAATTACGATTTGTTTCATCAAGAGCCTCGCTGAGGCTCTTTTTTTTTGGATTTGATTGAATATATCATTGTAGGCAACAACAGGGAGAAAACAGAATGAAGGTCGTTATTATCGGCGGCGGAGCCGCCGGCATTTCCACTGCCACCAGACTGCGGAGATTAAACGAAAACGCGGAAATTCTCATTTTGGAAAAAAGCGGTGAATTTGCCGTATCCGGCTGCGGGCTGACGTATTACCTCTCCGGCGAAGTGCGCCGGGAAGAACTTATCGGCGCCAGCGTTGAAGAAATGCGCGAGCTTTACAATATTGAAATCCGGCTGAACAACGAGGTTACGTCCATCAACCGCCGCGACAAAACCGTCAGCATTGAAGGCCGAGGCAACGAAACTTATGATAAACTGGTCATCGCCACCGGCGCCTATCAGCTGCGCCCCGACATTGACGGCGTGCTGGCTGATAACATTTTCACCGTTCGCAATCTGGAAACGGTGGAACGGATTAAAAATTACATCAAAGACATCGATGCCAAAAACGCGGTTATCGTCGGCGGCGGAATGATCGGGATTGACACCGCGGAAGCCTTTGTCAAAATGGGACTCAAACCCGTTATTGTCGAAGCCGAAGGGCATCTGATGCGTCCGCTGGACGGTGACATGGCCGCCGTTTTGCATAATTATCTGCGGGAAAAGGGCATTGGTTTGTATCTTAACGAAAAAGTGACGGCGTTCGGCGACCGCGACGTGCTGCTGGCCTCGGGTATAAAAATTCCCTACGATCTGGCGGTTATCTCCACCGGCATAAAACCTGACCTAAAACTCACGGTTTTGGCAGAACTTGAGCTCGGCAAAAGCGGCGGTCTGAAAGTAGACAAACAGATGCGCACATCCGATGACGACATTTTTGCCGCAGGAGACGTGGTTGAGGTTACCAACCTTATCACCGGACGCGAAGAACGCCTGAGCAATGCCGAGACGGCAGTCAAACAGGCCAGAGTCATCGCCGAGGTTCTGGCCGGCAAAGACGCAGCGTTCGGCAAGACAATCAACAGCACCATTTGCAAAAGCTTTGATCTGACCATCGCATCCGTCGGCGCCACGGAAGAAACTTTGCGGAACAACGGCATCAGCTACAAAAAGATTCACCGTTACGGAAAATCGCATGCAGCCTACTATCCCGGGGCAGAAACAATCCTGCTGAAACTGTTGTTCAGCGACAAGGGGCAGATACTCGGTGCGCAGGCCATCGGCAAAGACGGCGTTGACAAAAGAATGGACATTATCCTTGCCTATATGACGCTCAAGGGAAAAGTCGGCGATCTTTCCAATGCAAACACTTGCTATTCACCGCCGTTTTCTACCGGCCGGGATATGCTTGGCGAAGCCGCGGCGGCGGCTGAAAATCTCCTCTCCGGCCAAGACAAACTGATTTATCCCGAGGATATAGATTTGGAAAACTTTAACGAAGAAGAAACGATTCTGATTGACGTGCGCCCGCATAAAAAATTTCTAGAAGGGCATATTCCCCACGCCATCAATCTTCCCAGCGAAGCGATTCGCAATAATCTGGAAGTGATTCCGCATGAAAAGAGGGTGATTCTCTACTGTAACCGCGGCCGACGGTCGTATTTGAGTGCTCGCCTGCTCAACAACCGGGGTTTTGACAATATTTTCATATTAAGCGGCGGAACGGATTTATATAACGAGATTCTAGAAGACAAGCAGATTCGCAGCGAATCTTATGAACGAATCGTTAACATGTAGGTAAAAATTTTTGAAAATATTTCGGCTTAACTTATTGACTCATAATAATTTTGCGCCTAATTTATTTACATATTTCATATTTTTATCTGCATATATCATTCACTTTATAATTCACCCAATAATTACGCCGCTATGAAAGAAATTTTCTTTGGGATTACCCAAATCCTAGGTTCATTGATGTTTGCGCTGTTAATTCTCATCGGACTACTGCAAATAGTTTCCGCTTTCAGACGCAAACCGCAAATTAACAATGTTTGAATTATGCTCGGTTTGACAATCAAAGCCCTGAATTTTGTACTTCTGATCAAAGTATGCAAACTCAGGGCTTTAATTTATTTAAATTCTTTTAAATCCAGTTCATCCCAACCTTCGGAATGACTCGCATTTTCCAAAACAATCAGCTTTTTATCGGGAACCGGCATCAAATCCCTGACAATAATTTTGTCTTTGGCACCCAGAAAATGCTGCTGGGGAATTTTGGCAAAGGCTTCTTGATAATCGCTTAAATCCAACGAATCCTTCAATGGCGGAACCTTATGATACGCCGTCCAGTTTTTGTGCTCCAGCAGCCCGGCAACGGTTATTATCTTGCGGATATGCAGGTCCGGATTCCGCACCGTAATCAGCCCCGCGACCATGGCACCGCCCGAATAGCCGACCAAAACGGCAGAAGAGCTGCGGTTTGCACGCATTATTTCACGAATCGCCGAAGCTTCGGCCGCAATCACCTCCGGCGCGAAACGGCCGGTAGTCCAATATTTTTTTTCGCAGCGCGGTGAACTGACAAACTGACAGGGACGCGCCAAATAAACCACATTGGAAGCCAGATCGCGGAAAGCGATTTTGCGCATGGTCGTCTGCCCCGGCGTCGGATCTTTTGAAGCAAAACCGTTGGCGTTAAAAGCATGGCCGTCGCCCTCAATATAGAAGGTTATTTCCGCGCCCGGCTGCTCCAGCTTCTGCCAGGACATCAGGTTGAACTCCGGCGTTTCAACAACCCTGCGCGCATAATTTGAAGGCGGCGTGTATGCACAGCCGCCCGTCAAAAACATTAGCAAGATCAGTTTAAAGTTTAGCCAGCGCGTCATCTATGCGTCTCAGCGTTTCTTCACGCCCCAGAACGCTGGCGATTTCGGTCGCGCCGCCGGGCGTGGTTTCCTTGCCGGAGAGGGCTATACGCAACGGATACAAAATCTGTCCGTTTTTAACGCCCAACTGCTCCGCGGCGTTTTTCAACGCGGCGAACAGCGAATCATTGTCCCAGTCCGAAACGTTTTCCAGAACCTTACGTGCCTCGGCCAGCGTATTTCCGGCGACGGCAGCATCGGTTTTCATTTTCTTATTGTTGTAGAGTTCCGGCGTATAATCCAGAACATTTTCGATAAAATCAATCTGCCCCGGAATATCGCCCAGAGTTTCAACACGCGGTTGCAGAACCTGACTCAGATACTCAAGATTGACCTTGCGGGTCAGCGTTTTTTCATAGTAAGGCAGCGCCAGCTTATGAAAGTCTGCGGCCGGCAGCGCACGGATATAGCAACCGTTCATCCAAGTCAGCTTGGTAATGTCAAAAATGGCCGGCGATTTGTTCAGACGCTCGACGGAAAAACACTTTTTCAAATCATCCAGAGAAAAAATTTCCTGATCGGTTCCGGGATTCCAACCCAGCAGCGCAATGTAGTTGATCACGGCTTCGGGCAGGTATCCCTTGGCAACCAAATCCTGAAAAGACGCATCTCCGTTGCGTTTGGAAAGCTTGTGCTGCGCGTCTTTCATAACCGGCGGCACATGAACGTAATGCGGGTGCTCCCAGCCGAAATCTTCATAAATCAGATTATATTTCGGTGTGGAAGAAATATATTCGTTGCCGCGGACAACATGCGTAATCTGCATCAAATGGTCGTCAACCACATTGGCAAAATTATAGGTCGGCAGACCGTCGGATTTCAGCAGCACGCCTTCGTCCAGCTCGTCATAATCAATCTCAATATCGCCGTAAACCTCATCGTGATATTTGGATTTGCCGGTTTTATGAATGGTCTGGCGGATAACATAAGGCTCGCCGGCAGCCACGCGTTTTTTGGCCTCTTCCAACGGGATGTGCTTGCAGGGATCGTTAAACTTCATATTCTGCACGTCATCCTTCTGACCGTCGGCCTCCTCTTTGGAACAGAAGCAATAATGCGCTCCGCCCAGTTCAACCAGCTTGTGCGCATATTCGCCGTAAATGGACTTGCGCTCGGACTGGATATAAGGGCCATAGTTGCCGCCGATGTCAGGGCCTTCGTCCCAATCCATGCCGACACGTTTGAGCGTTGCGTAAATAATGTCTGTCGCGCCTTCGACATAGCGCTTTTGATCGGTATCCTCAATGCGGAGCAGAAAATCCCCGCCCGCGGATTTGGCAATCAGATATTCATACAAAGCGGTTCTCAAATTTCCGATGTGCATATAACCGGTCGGGCTCGGAGCAAATCTTGTGCGTACTTTCATAACATTTATGGCCTTTTGCTGTTAAATTATCAATTTTGCTCCCAAGATAGAACAAAATTTGAGCGTTGCCAAGGTTTTTTATAGAAATTGTTACTCTTTGGTGTAAGAGGCTTCGATAATGCGGCGACTGCGCAGTTCGTCCAAATCATAATTGGCTTTGACGTTAAGCTGCGGCGCAATGGCCGAAATGATTTTGGAGGTGGTCGGCACGGTGTTCCAGCCCGATGTGGTAAAACCCCAGGTTTCCTTGGTGCCCTTGGGCTCGTCCATCATAACCAGAATGGCATATTTGGGCTTGGAAACCGGAAATGTTGCCACAAACGTGGTGCGAACCTTTTTGCTCGCATATTTTCCGTTGGCGGCCAGCTTGTTGGCAGTGCCGGTCTTGCCGGCGACTTCATAGCCCAGAACGTTGGCCCGCCGGCCGGATCCCTCGGTGACCACCAGGCGCAGCAAATCGCGCATTTGCTTGGAAGTATTGTAAGAAATCACGCGGTAGCCGTCATCGGCCCGATTTTGTTTTTTCAGCAGCGTCGGAGCATGATAAATGCCGCCGTTGACCACCGAAGAAAAAGCCGTAATCAGGTGCATCGGCGTCACGGCCAAACCATAGCCGTAAGCAACGGTGGCAATGGTTCCCTCGCCCCAGCGCTTGGGAACAATGGGACGGCTCTTTTCGGCGATTTCCAAACTTTGCAGTTCGTCGAAAAAGCCGATTTTTTCCATAAACTGCTTCTGTTCCAGACCGCCTACTTTCAGCGCCATCCGCGCCGAACCGATGTTGGAGGAATAAACCATGATTTCAGGCACGCTCAGCCAACGGTTTTCGCCGCGGTAATCTTTAATCACGTTATATTTCAGCTTCAGGGGCTGGGTAGCGTCAAACCGATCGGCGACCTTGACTTTGCCGCTCTCCAGAGACATGGCAGCATTGAAAACCTTTAAGACCGAACCCGGCTCATAAACGCCTTTGGTCGTCATATTGAACTGCGCGCGGGACGACGGATTGGCCGACAGGTTAGGATCGAAATCAGGCAAAGAAACCATGGCGATGACCTCGCTGGTGTTGACATCCATCAAAACGGCCGCGGCACCGACGGCATCAAATTTTTTCATTGCTGCCATCAGCTCAACGCGGATTGTGTCCTGAACACCGGCATCGACGCTCAGGGTCAGCGGGATGTCCGATGCGGTCAAACGTTCGTCCAACTGCCGTTCAATGCCGGAAATGCCTTTGTTATCAATGTTGGTGTTGCCAATCAGGTGAGCAAAAAGGTTTTTGTGCGGATAAATGCGTTTTTCGCCGTTTTCAAATTCCAGCCCGGGGATTCCGAGATAATTAATCTGATATTGCTGGGAGGGCGTAAGATTGCGTTTGAGGTAAACAAAACTTGAGCCGGAGGTAAGTTTTTTCAAAACGCTCTCATATTTCAGTTCGGGCAGAACCTTCACCAGTTCGCGGGCCGCGCGTTTAGCGTTGAGAATTTTTTTCGGGGTGGCATAGAGGTTGACCGTCGGCAGCGAGGTGGCAATGATGGTTCCGTTGCGATCCAGAATATCGGCACGTTTAATCGGATTTTGCGCATAGGCTTTCAGATGCGTGCTTTCGGCAACTTCGCTGCCGTGAAGATTGGGCGCAACGCAAACTTCAAAGAGACGGACGCAGATGACGGCATAGACCAGCAGAAAAGCCAAAACGGCAAAAGCCACACGGTTTTTGCACATGGCCAACGGATCTTTTTCATAAGAATAGCCCATAAAAGAACAGCTTTTACCGATTTTTATTTCCTCCCCGGGAAGGTAAAAGCTTTCTTCTTTATTTCTGGAAAAATACTTTCCGAACATACCGCAATTCTGCCCTGTTATAACTTATTACTGCCACCGTTATACTAGCGCTGAGCCTTTGCGAGTTTTTTCAATCCCTTGTTCTGTTCAGCGTAGTTTGAAATGTTTTTCTGGGCGAGACTTCTTCTGGAATCGCCGCCCTCATATTCAAATGGTAACGCAGAATAGTTAATAATTTGTTCAGCCTGAACCGGATTCAGCAAAATATGTTTTTCGGCCAGCTGACGAAGACGGCCCGGATTGTTCAAATGGCTCCATTCGGCCTTTAAGACATGGATGGTTTTGATGTCGTCCTGAATGGTTTTGTTAATGCTGACCAACTGTCTTTCCAGTCCCTGCACCTGATTTTTCATAACCAGAATGCCAAAGCCCAAAAGACAGGGAATGGTAATCAACAAAATGTAAGAAGCGGTCTTGGTGCTGTTCATTTCGCAAATCCTTTCTAGGTCAAGCGTCTTATCGTTTTATGCCAAAGCGCAGTTTTGCGGAACGGGAGCGTTTGTTGACGCCGATTTCTTCTTCCGAAGGGCATATTGCCTTGGACGTTTCCGCAAAAATCACATCATCTCCAGGTTCCGGACGTTCTTTGGCATATTTTGATACATGAACGTTCGGACCGGAATTTTCTTTGAAAAAGGATTTTACAATCCGGTCTTCCAAAGAATGAAAAGTCACAACCGCCAGCCGTCCTTTGGGTTTCAGACGTGCAACGGCGGCTTTCAAACCGTTTTCCAGCTCGGAGAGCTCGTTGTTGACGGCAATGCGCAGCGCCTGAAAAGTTCTGGTTGCCGGATCGATGCCTCCCGGCGTGCGGCGAATTACGGCGTAAATGATTTCAGCCAGTCTGCCGGTCGTTGCCACCGGTTCAATCTGCCGAGCCTGAACGATTTTGGCGGCGATCTGGCGAGATTTCCTCTCTTCTCCGTATTTATAAATCACATCAGCCAGCTCTTTTTCGGAAAGAGTATTGACCAAATCGGCTGCGGTCGGCCCACTGCAAGACATACGCATATCCAGCGGCGCGTCCTTGGAGAAGGAAAAGCCCCTTTCGCTCTGATCCAGCTGCATGGACGACACGCCGATGTCAAAAACGGCGCCATCGACATTTTCCGAAACCAAATCGGCAAAACTGCCGAAACACCCGGCCCGAAAATCGAAACGGCTGCCGTAGCGCACCTTAAGCTCTTCAGCACGCGGACGGACATTGGGGTCGCGGTCAAGCGCAATAACGCGGCAGTCGGCTGCCTCAAGCAGAGCTTCGGTATAGCCGCCGTTACCGAAAGTCGCGTCGACATAAACGCCGCCGTCCCGAGGCGACATGGCCTGAAGGACTTCATTCAGCATAACGGGAAAATGTTTTTGATAAGAGGCAGGAAACATTATTCTTTCTCCTGCGGTCTGAGGCGGGGACGGTTTTTCAGAGCCTCGGCGCGAATGCGGGCTTCTTCCTTTTCCCAGTTTTGGGGATTCCAAATCTGGAATTTGCGGCCTTTGCCGACAAAAACCGCACTGTCTTTAATGGAGGCATGCTTCAGAAGCTTTTCGGTCAGGACAATTCTTCCGGTGGAATCAAAGGGAAACCTTTTGGCATCGCCGAAAATAAGGTTGGTCAGGTTGTCCTGAGCTTCGGAAAAGAAATCGGTGGAGGTTTCAATATCCTGAGCCAGCTTGTCCAAAGTCTCTTCCAGACAGCCCTCGATACAGGGAGACGACAAACTGCGGTAGCAAACGATTTCCGTTGACAATTCCTTAACAATTGCACGGTAGTCTGAAGGCAGGGAAACGCGTCCTTTGGCGTCTACCTTGTTTATTATCGTGTCCATAAAGAGAAATGATTTTCTCAATTCAGCCCCCGGTTATCCGTTTGTTTTCTTAATTATGGTATATCATGGGATTTTATGGGATGCAATGGTAAATTTTAGTATTTTATTAACTGTTCTGACTTTGTTCTTGCAATCCAGCGAATCGGCCGGCGCAAGCCGTTGCCTGCCCTGCGGTTGCGGAGGTCCAAAAAAGTGGGGATAGTTTATATTTTTTTCATTTTTTCCCGCGGGATATTCTTAAAAAAACTTGCTTTTATTTTTTATATGATTAGTGTTTAAAAAACAGGCAGCCGGATAGCTGCGCCGTGAAAGCGGTGAGGAAAGTCCGGGCTTCAAGGAAACAGGATACCGGATAACGTCCGGCCGGGGAAACCCGAGGGAAAGTGCCACAGAAAATTACCGCCGGACAGGTCTCCGGTAAGGTTGAAAAGGCGGTGTAAGAGACCACCGCGGAACCGGCAACGGTTTCGGCCAGGCAAACCCTATCCGATGCAAGACCAAGTTAGGAGGGTTTTGCCTTGTGCAAAATCTCGCGGGGGGTTTCCAACCCGCTCCAGAGGTAGGTCGCGACGAGCCTGGCAGCAATGCCCGGCCAAGATGAATAGCTATCGTCCCGCAAGGGATACAGAACCCGGCTTACAGGCTGCCTGTTTATATATGAAGGAATTAGGACATAATGCAAAAAACTCTTGAGAAAAGCATCACCATCAAAGGAACCGGCCTGCACTCGGGCTGCGAAGTTACGCTCACGCTGAACCCGGCGCCGGAAAATACCGGCATCGTCTTCAAACGCACCGACCTGCCGCTGCAGCCGGAAATCAAGGCTTTGTATTCCAACATCGTTGATACGCGCAATTGTTCGTGCCTCGGCGACGGCAAGGGCAACCTGGTTTCTACCATTGAACATCTGATGGGCGCCTTGTATATAAAAGGCATTGATAATGCTTTAATCGAAGTTAACAATCAGGAACTGCCGATTATGGACGGCAGCGCCAAAGTTTTTTACGATATTCTGCAAGACTTGCCGCTCAGGGAGCAAAAGGCGCCGCGGCGTTTTTTGAAAATATTGAAAGAGGTTTGCTTTACGGATGACAAAGGCAACAGCGTTACCCTGAAACCGGCGGAGAAAGGCCTGCACATCAAGTTTGACATTGAGTTTCCGTCCAAGATTGTCGGTCATCAGGAATTTGACCGAGACATCAGCGAAGATGTTTTCGTTTCCGAGATTGCTCCCTGCCGCACATTTTGCGAAAAATATCAGGTTGACTATCTGAAGTCCGTCGGCCTGATTAAAGGCGGAAGTCTGGAAAACGCCGTGGTTCTGGACGGTGAAACCATATTGAACGAAGGCGGTTTCAGGGTTAAAAACGAATGCGTCAATCATAAGGTTTTAGATGCCATCGGCGATTTGTACACGTCCGGGCATCAGGTTATCGGCCGGCTGGAAGCTTCCAAAACCGGACATTTTCACACCAACGAACTGCTGAAAAAACTGTTTGCCGATCAGAACAACTATGAAATTATCTAAGGAATTGAAAATGAAAAAAAGTCTGCTTACCGCCTGCGCGCTCCTGAGTCTGTGCCTGACCGCCGGCTGCGCCTCCAAACCCAAAGAAGAACCCAAAACCGCCGAGGGGCTTTATGTTCAGGCCAAAGAATATATGGACAAGACCTCTTATGCCAAATCGGCCGAGACTTTTGAAAAAATAGAATTGGAGCATCCCTACTCCGCCCTGGCGACAAAAGCCAAGCTGATGGGTGCCTATGCCTACTATAAAGATCAGAAATATGACGACGCTATTCTGGCAATCGACCGTTTCATCAAATTTCATCCCGGCAACAAGGATATTGCCTATGCCTATTATCTGAAAGCCCTGTGCTATTATGACCAGATTGTCGACGTCACCAAGGACCAAAGCACCACCGAAAAGGCGCTCAATGCCCTGCAACAGGTTGTACTGCGGTTTCCGAACAGTGAATATGCCAAAGACGCCACACTTAAGATTGATTTGACCCGCGACCATCTGGCCGGACAGGAAATGGAAATCGGACGCTGGTATCTGGGACAGCAAAACTATCTGTCGGCGTTGAACCGTTTTTCGACCGTGGTTAACCAGTATCAGACTACGTCGCAGATTCAGGAAGCCCTGTACCGTCAGGTTGAAATCTACACCATTCTGGGACTGAACGAAGAAGCCCGCAAGGCTTATAAAGTTCTGGAGTTCAACTATCCCGACAACAAATGGACCAAACAGGCGCAGAAACTGCTTAAAGCTTAGGGTTAAAAACGAAAATGCTGCAATCGTTATCTATCCGCAACGTGGTCTTGATTGACAAGCTTGATTTGGATTTCAAATGCGGTTTGAGCGTGTTGACCGGCGAAACCGGCGCAGGAAAGTCCATTTTGCTGGACTCACTGGGACTGGTTCTCGGCAACCGGGCGGAAACATCGCTGATACGCTTCGGCGAAGACAAGCTCAGCGTAACGGCGTCTTTTGACGTTCCGGCCAAAGATAACCCGCTTGCAGGCATTTTGGAAGAAAACGAGCTTGAATGCGACGGCGATCTGATTATCAAAAGAACCCTGTCGCGCGACGGCAAGGGCAAAATATTCGTCAACGACCAGCCGGTCAGCCTGAAACTCCTGAAAGACATCGGCCGCTGCCTGGTGGAAGTACACGGACAGTTTGACAATCAGGGACTGCTCAATCCGGCAAACCATTTGGGCGTCTTGGACGCCTACGGCGCCTACCAGCCTCTGAAAGACGAAGTAAAACGCCTTTACGGCGCTTACAAACAGGCTAAAAACGTCCGTATCAAAGCGGAGACAGACATTGCCCAGGCCAAACAGGATGAGGAAAACCTGCGCCACTGGGTCAAGGAACTGGAAGCGGCCGCAACTTATGCCGGCGAAGAAGCGGAACTTTCCCAGCGCCGTTCCGAGCTGATGAACGCTGAGAAAATCATTGAAAGCCTGTCTTATGCCTACAATGTTCTGACTCAGGGCAGCGACGTGCAGTCGGCCATTCGTCATGCCCAGGCCGCCATGGATAAGGCCAGCCAGCACGTGGAGGGAAAATATGACGAAATCATCGCCGCTTTGGACCGGGCGCTGATTGAAACCAACGACGCCGTCAGCCAGATTGAGGCCGCCTCCGAAAACATATCCATGAACACCAACGAGCTGGAAAACATCGAATCGCGCCTGTTTATGCTGAAAGGTCTGGCGCGCAAACATCAGGTGAGTATTGACGAGCTGGAACAGGTTTTGGCGGATTTTAAAAACCGGCTTAATTCCATAGAGCTTGGCGAGGAAGGCATTGAAAATCTGCGTAAAGTCGAACAGGAAGCGCGGCTGGCCTATATTAAGGCAGCCAACGAACTCAGCGCCAAACGTGCCGAAACCGCCGCCCGGCTGGACAAAAACGTTATGGCGGAGCTGCCGCCGCTGAAAATGGAGAAGGCGCGCTTTGTCACCCAAATCAGCCGACAGGATGAAAACGCATGGAATGAAGAAGGCTTTGACGCAGCCGCGTTCACGGTGGCAACCAATCCCAATTCTCCGCAGGGGCCGATTAACAAAATCGCTTCCGGCGGTGAGCTGGCGCGTTTTATGCTGGCGCTGAAAGTCAATCTGGCCCAGACTTCCAATGTGCCGACCATGATTTTTGACGAAGTTGACGCAGGGGTCGGCGGTGCTACGGCACAAGCCGTCGGCGAAAGACTGTCGCGACTGGCACGAGACGTGCAGGTTATGGTCGTTACCCATTCTCCGCAGGTTGCTTCTCGCGGCAACAATCACTTCAAGGTTGAAAAAAATACGGTCAACAACGTCACCACGACGACCGTACGCGAGCTTGACGCTTCCGAAAGACACGAAGAAATCGCCCGGATGCTGTCCGGCGAAACCATCACTCCCGAAGCCCGGGCGGCAGCCAGAGTTTTAATCAGCGCCGCCGAGTAGCCAGCCCAAACGCCGGGGCGTTTGAGCGGGCAGCGCCCGGCAGCATTGGTTAGCTGCCTCATGGCCCCCGTTGTCGGCCAAGCAGCGCTTGGAGGCATTAATATGCTGCTTCGCCGCCTCCGTTGTCGGCACATTAAATGTTGCGTTTTGTCTTTAAACGCTGTTTCTGAAAAAAACGGAAAGACTGTTGCAAATTTGAAAAAACGCTTTAAGATAACGTTTACAGTCTCAAACAGGCTGCGGTGCCTCAAAAGCATCTTAACAACAAATACATTCCACTTGGGGTGGAGTACCTGATATAAGCCGGTTTTCCGGACGAATAAGGGTGGCTGCGTTGTTACAGCTTTTGAGCTCCATCCGCCTTGGAATTTTTCGGGGCGGATTTCTTTAACTTTAAGAAAACGGAGCTAATTATAATGTCAAAAAAACATAGTTATTTTGCCGAATCATTAAACGTTCTGGCACCTAAACTTTACGAAATCCGTCGAAAAAAAGGCTGGACTTTAAGCTTTATACAGGAAAAATTTAAATATTCGGCCGCCAAAATCGAAAAAATGGAAATGATGCAAACAGATATTTCCCTACCGGATCTGGCTTTTTTAATGCGGATATACGGCAAACATCTCAAAATTGAAATTGTCGATTAAAAACGGAAAAGGAAGAACTATTGTTCTTCCTTTTCCGTTTCATAAAGCTGATTTTCCAAAGCTTCGTTCAACTCGCGGATGTCTTCTTCATCCATTTCTTCTACGGGAATGGCGTAAGCTCCGTTAAACCAATTGCCAAGGTCTATGTCGGCGCAGCGTTTGGAACAAAACGGCTTATATTTCATATCCGTCAGTTCCTGACGACAAATCGGACACTTCATCGCATGACCCTTCCGGTGCCCTGGCAGCTCTCGCATTCTACCGTCAGCAGGTCTTGCAGGGTCGGACGCTTGCGAACGCGGATGACCTCCACATTGCCGGCGCGGCTGGAACCCAAAACCGTGGTACGGGTGTAATCCTGTGCCACTTCTTTCTCCAAAGTTTCAATTACAGGTTTGAGAAAATGATAGTCAGAGGAACCGGCAAAATCGATGATTATTTTGCCGGAAAGATTGCGCAGGCGAATCTGTCTGGCAATTTCCGCCGCAGCCTCAATATTCAGGCGTGAAATGCTGCCGTTGCCTTTATCGGCGCCGCTGTCGACGTCAATCGCCACAAAGGCTTTGGTTTCTTCAATGGTGATGCGGCCGCCGCCTTTCAGGCTGACGGTTTTGTTCAAGGCTTCGGCAATGGCGTCTTCCAAGCCATATTCAGCGAACGGTTCTGCATTGATTTCGGTTGCGAGTTCTGCTCCGAAACGCTCTTTGAGCTCCGCCTCGACATTGCGATTGTTCAAAACAACCTTACCCAGCCCGACCTTATATTTGTTTACATAGTCAAAAACGGGGTTGGCTTTGGCCAAAAGCAGTACCGGAGCTTTAAGCGTGCGGGCTTTCATTCTTACCGCCTCAAAACTCTGGCGCAAATATTCCATCTCGGCAACCACCTCTTCTTTAGGCGCATTAACGGCAGAAGTGCGAATAATCCAGCCTTCCTGACCGGTAGTGTTTTCCAAAACCAGTTCGCGATATTCGTCGGCTTTGGCCTTGTCAGCAATCTTTGATGAAACCTCAATGTTCATACGATACGGGCAATAGACCAGATTTTCGCCGACAAACTGCAACGCCCGGGTTACCTTCGGCCCTTTTTCGGCCCTCTTTTCCTGTGCCACTTGCACAACCAAGCTTTGTCCTTCCGAAACCTTCAGTTCGTCCAAACCGTTTTCTTCCGCGTTTAAAAAGGCTTCGCGCCCCTCGCCCAGCTCTACGAAAAAGCCGATTTTTCCGTTGGCCAAATCGACCTTGCGGGCGATTTTTCCCAAATAAATATTGCCCTCAACCGCACGGTTTTCGGGAACGATTTCCAATTCCACAAGCTCGCCGCCGCTCAAAAGAGCAATGCGGGTCGCCGTATTTTTACTTTCATAAACAATCGTATCAATACTCATTTTATACCTACACCTAAAAGCAAATTACGGGTTTCATACAAAGGGAGGCCGACAACGCCGGAATAAGAACCAATCATCTTGGTCACAAATGCGGCCAGAGCGCCTTCTATCTTATATCCGCAGCAACCGACCCATTCGTGAGAAGCGACATAACCGCGGATTTCTTCATCTGAAAGTTTTTTCATTAAAATGCGGGTTGTGTTCAGGCGGACGGCTATGCGTCCGTCGGCGCCGATGACGCAAACGGCACTGAGCACGCGGTGCGCCTTGCCCGAAAGCAATTTCATTACAGCCGTCTGTTCTTCGTCAGTATGGCATTTATGGAGAATTTTGGTACCTACGACAACAACCGTATCTGCCCCCAAGACAACACGGCCGGGATGTTTTTCCGCTATTTTCCGGGCTTTTTCCAATGCCATCCGCTTAACATAAGCTGAAGCTTTTTCGCCTTTTTGTTCGCTTTCGTCAATGTCGGCCGGCTCAATTTTTTCCGGTTCAAATCCTATCTGGCGCAACAGAGAAATCCGCTGCGGAGATCCCGAAGCCAGAATAAAGTTCTTTTCAGCCATTGCGCTTAAGCTTCGTCGTCGTATGTTTTTTCCATTCTTTCGTGGCGTTCCTGAGCTTCAATGGACAGGGTCGCAACGGGACGGACTTCCAGACGCTCAACGCCGATCGGTTCGCCGGTGTCTTCGCAGTATCCGTAAACGCCGTCTTCAATACGCTTCAGAGCTTCGTCAATCTTAGAAATCAGCTTGCGGGCCCGGTCACGGGTGCGGAGCTCAAGAGCCTTGTCAGCTTCAAGAGAAGCGCGATCAATCTGGTCAGGCTGGTTGAGGCCGCCTTGTTTCAGGTCATCCAGCGTATCTTTGGACTGGTTGATCAAAGACTTTTTCCAGCTAAGAAGTTTCTGGCGGAAATATTCCAGCATCACATCGTTCATATATTCTTCGTCTGCTGACGGTTTATAGTCTGGCGGCAGAATAGATATCGGTTCCATAGTCGTACTCCTTAACAATAAGTCTTTGAACTGGTTTTCTTATATAGCAAGCAAGTTACAAATTTCAATTATTAACTTCAAGCAAAAAATTGATTTATCACCGCTATTTAGTTAATTTTGCCAGTTCCACCTCCACCCGAAGCTCAATTTCGCCGATAATCTCGGTTAAACGCGCATCGGAACTGTTAAACCTCTGCTCTTTTACAAAGCGGGATATTTCAATCAGCTTGTCCATAGAAATATATCCGCTCAAAAGGGCCTGGCGGATTTCCTCCAGTTTGTCGAGCAGAGCATTGCCCCTTTTTATCAGTTTTTTCTTCTTCTCCCGTTCCTCGGCGCCATCTACCAGCTGAGCAGCAAAAACCGCGTCGCTGACCGATATGCCGCCCACACCGGAAACCGGCGCCTCTCCCGGTTTCATTGTCTCGCGCAGATATGAAGAAAAGTCTGACCCGCCGGCTGTTTTTCTGGCTTTGCCGGAAGATCCCAAGTCTTGAGCTTTATTAACGTCGTTTATTTTAAACAATGGCCGCTCTCCGTTTTATTGAAATACCCAGGTTATGTCGTTTTTGGTTCGGTCTTCATCGCACATCGTATAAGGCTGGACGCCGGTAATCGGCAGTTTTTTATGTCCGTTGAGGCCAGTCCAGTTATATTTGTCTTTCGGCGTAATCAACTCTATCAGATCCGACGTATCGTTAACGGTCCAGCTCAGCCCCAAAAGGTCTATGCAGCCCTCGCGCTTGATTGCCTTGAACGTAATACTGTATGTATACTGCGTGCCGGTCAGTTCAACCGCGCCGCCGTAGGCATGGTACAATTTGCCGTTCATTACCATATTGGGCGGAACCGCACGTTCTTTTATCAGCATCTCCACCGTATTATTCTTGCTTAAATCCCGGTAGTCTGCCGTGGCCGAATACATGGTTCGGATGTTTTTCTGCAGGTCGCGAATCTGGGTGGTGATAATCGACTGTTTATACTTGTCAAACACTTTGGAAACAACGGTGATTATTGAAGTCGCTATCACCGAAATAATACCCAAAACGCCTAACATTTCGATCATCGATCGGCCGGCCTGGCTGCTTTTTAACATTTGGCAAACTCCCCTTAAACGCTTTATTTGTTTAGCTTATCACTTATTTTGGCGCTAAACAATAATTTTGTAATATAAGTTTACTTTATTTTTATTTTTTTCATACTATAGTAGTGTCTATGATATTGGTAAAACTAATGCTAAATATCATAAACAGGTTAAACTTTATAAAGGAAAATTTAAATGAAAAAAACTATTGGTGCATTGATGGTAGCTGTTTCTGCCTTCGCTTTGAGCGCAAATGCAGAAGCTTTGGAATACAATCCGTATGCTGGTGTTGACTATACATATTCCAACGTATCTCACTCCGGCCCGAACTTCAACGGCGGCAAAGTCTTCGTTGGTTCTCAGTACAACCAGAACTTCGGTACCGAAGTTTTCTTCCAGAGAACTCTGAACGACAGAGACCACGGCGAAAAGACTCACTTCACCGCTTATGGTATTGATTTGATGGGTTACCTGCCTCTGGGCTGCGAGCAGAAAGTTTCCTTGATCGGTACTGCCGGTATCGCTCGTTACAACTTCAGCACAAGAGAAGCCAAAGTCGGTCATGAACATGACAACTCCTGGGGCTACCGTTTGGGTGCCGGCGCCGAATACAACGTCAACGAAAAAGTTGCCGTTCGCGCTATTGCCCGCTATGTTGACTTAGGCAACATGGAAGGCGGCGATATGTGGGAATACTCTTTAGGTGCTAAATACAATTTCTAATTTGAAATTTCCTATATATACGAAAAAGGAAGGGTTTTTACTCTTCCTTTTTTATTTTAAACACTTGCTTTTATGATAAAAAGATTTAGATTTTAAAATATTTAACAATTTGGGGACTTTGAGATGAAAAAATACCTGACAATTTTTCTGGCTCTCGGCATCTTGACTGCTTGCTCGGACAAAACCGAAGAAAATACGCCGGACAACACGGCGGCGGCAGAAACGCCGGCACCGAGGATAGACTATGCACAAAAGAGCTTTCACTTTTCCAAAGACAGTCTGACCGCCGGCTGCGAGGATGACAGCGAAATCATCTGCGCCATCAACCTGGCGGTAAAATGCTCTATTAATCCCAAGTTTGCGGAATGCGATAAAAGCAAAATGCCGAAATTTATTTTTATGGAGGACGAAAGCCTGCAACGACCGACCGAATCCGGCTACAAAATTACCAAGCTCAAACCTATTGCCGAAGGACAGATGGAAGTCTATACCCAAAGCCAATGCAACGGCCAGTGGTTTGGCCTGTGTAACGGCAACATCATCTATGTGATGGGACAGAAAGACGGACATTGGGTTGTTAAAGATCTTTATGCCATGCAGACAATAAACTGAAACCCAAACTTGTTAAGCCTCGCTGTTGCGAGGCTTTTTTACTTTTCCGCCAAAAGATTGACAAACGCTTAGCGGTTAAATACATAATATTTTGTGTTTTCCGTAACGTTTTTGTGAAAATTGCCATTCCGATGGTAATTTATTGTTGTATTTCTCCGCGGCGCGTAGCATAATATACTCAGGCTTTAGTTCTAATTATTGATGAGGTGTATTATGTCTCGTTTTTTCAAATTGTCATATATTGCCGCAGCATTTATGATTTTAGATGCTGCGTCCGAAACTTTGG
>CABUUO010000002.1 GCA_902494875.1 uncultured Pseudomonadota bacterium | reverse complement strand
TCAATTTCTGAAAATTCCAGCTTTAACAAATCCGTATCCCATCGGCCATTCTCCGATAATTTATTGTCTGCTATGCGATAAGCCCGTTTTTCCGCTTCAGAAAGATGTATGAGACGAACTATCGGAACTGCTTCCAGTTTCAACAGTCTTGCGGCCAACAGACGACCATGACCGGCAATTACCTCTGATCTTTCATCAACCAAAATAGGATTATTAAAACCAAATCTTTCTATCGATTTAGCAATTTGCTGAATTTGTTTCTCGTCATGAACCTTAGGATTTCCTTTATAAGGGTTAAGATTTTCCAAGGCTGTATATTCAATTTTTATCTGTTTATTAGACATACTTTTTTCCTTTGTTTTGAGTTTTATTAGCCCCCTTATTAATAGAATTTTTAAATTCATAAGTTTTGTTGAAAAACAAAGCGTTATTTGAACGACAAAAAAAACGAAAAATAAGTCTATTTTAGACTATTTTGAGTTGACTTTCTGTCCTATGTAAGCGTTACTGAACTTACAAAATATGTAAAAACAATGAGTTGATAGATGAGGAAAAAAATTTATCTGCCGAGAAGCGCTGAAGAATTAAAAAAACTAAGTCACCAGAGACAAGCTGAACTATGGGCACGGTATCATAACAGTCCTTATGAACGGCAGTTTCGCGCGCTGTGGTATTATATCGCCTGCGAAAACGCCAATCTTAAAATTGAACGCAAACACCTGACCAAGCTGGAAAAATACGCCGAAAACCCCGATGAGTGTATGGTTGAGGTTTATAAGACCAAATACAACCTGCATCCCGACACCGAAATTATCAAAACCTATCACGGTCGACAGTATAAGGTTACTATCGCGGAAGCAAATGATTTTATCTATGAAGGGCGGCATTATAAAACTCTGTCTGCCATTGCCAAAGAAATCTGCGGCATAAAGGTTTCCGGTTATGACTTCTTCGGATTAAATAACAAACGAGCATTAAAGGAGGCGGCTCATGACTAGAGTAAATTGCGCCGTTTATGTCCGTAAATCCATCGAAAAAGGTTTGGAACTTGAGTTTAATTCCCTGCATAATCAGGAAGACGCCTGCCGGAGTTACATTATGTCTCAAGCCTTTAACAACTGGGAATATTTCAAAACCTATACCGATGGCGGTATTTCCGGCGGCACCATGGAGCGTCCGGCTCTAAAACAAATGCTTGAGGACATTCGCCGAGGGTTAATCCAAACGGTGGTGGTTTACAAGGTTGACCGCTTATCACGATCCATCATGGACTTTCATAATATGATGAAAGAATTTGACAAATATGGCTGCAGCTTTGTTTCGATTACCCAAGCCTTTGATACATCTACCTCCATGGGTAAGCTGACATTGAACATGCTGCTGTCATTTGCTCAATTCGAGCGAGAGGTTTCCTCGGAGCGTGTCAGTGACAAAATCCGCGCCAGTAAAGCCAAAGGCTTATGGACGGGCGGCGTCCCCAAACTTGGTTATGATATTAAAGACAAAAAACTAGTCATTAATCCGGTAGAAGCAGAACAGGTACGCAGTATTTTTGAGGGCTATTTACAATGCGATTCACTGGCAGAACTTGAGAAATTTGCTGAGGTTAACGATTTTAAACATAAAGGCTGGATAACAAACAAGGGCGAACAGAGGGGTGGCAAGCCTTTCAAAATATCCGCACTCCACCGCCTATTGCATGAAAAATTATACCTCGGTATGATTGAGAATAAACGCACCGGACAAGCATTCAAAGGACAGCATGAGGCTATCATATCAAAAGAATTATGGGAAAAGGTGCAAGCCAAACTCAAAGAAAATGACAACAGCTCTAATCATACAAGGAACCGAAACAATAACCTGCTGACAGGCAAGTTATTTGATGCCAATGGCACCATTTTTACCAATCAAGCCAACAGCAAAAAGAAAGCTACCAAACGACATTACTATTCTATTAAGGGTTTGTTCCTACCCACGGAGCAAATTGATAAGCTCGTTAAAGATGCCATTATTGAGATTCTTAACGGCAATCTCAATGGCTTAAACAAAGACAGCACAATGGCTTTAAAACTTATAAACTTCAACGATATGGACTATTTCGCGCAACGCAATTTTATCCGCAACTTTATTAATAAAATCATCTACCAAAAAGATCGCCTGACCTTCTTCTTTAATACCGATCCGATAATCCTCTCAGCTTATACCGGCGATTCTCTGAACCAAAACAATAACCCGTTGGAATTTATTGCCGATAATACCAACAACCAAATCATCTACGAAAAACAGGTTGTCATCAACCGCGGACTGTCAAGCAATGTCTATAACGCTGGTAAAGTCGGGTTGATGAGTGTTAATGACAACAATCGCCTGATCGTCAGAGCCTTTGCCTACGCTTGGCGGTATAAAAAACTTTATGAAAGCGGTATGCCAACCGATGACATCGCCAAGCAAGAACGCATCTCCAAACGCACCATTTACAAATACCTAAATCTTGCTTACCTATCTCCCAAACTCGTCAATCAACTCCTCAACGGCACCTTAACCGTCAACTTGCAAAAACTATTTGATATTACCTCTAAAAATCTTAGCTTCGATGAGCAGGAGCTTTTATTTCTAAAGTAACTTTTATACCACCATTCTCTGATTTTCTAATAGTAATTGAATCTATATTTTCATACTCACGATTTTGCTGATTATTTAACCAAGTATTAATGAGCTTCTCTGTTAATGTTTCTATTAAACAATTTGTTGTCATTTTATTTCCTTTCTACCTCTTAATTGACTCTTCCAAAATCGGCAATGTATGTAACTGCCTTAAAGTTTGCTCTTTCCAACATAAAACGAGCTTACCATAGTCATTTCGGCAAAGTCAACCGCCGGCAAAGCCCGTGTTTCCGCCGGATACAAAAAAAGACGCTGCAAACGAGCGTCTTTTTAATTAAAATGGCGGAGAGACAGGGATTCGAACCCTGGGTACCCTCACGAGTACAACTGATTTCGAGTCAATCGCATTCGACCACTCTGCCATCTCTCCGAAAACAGTTATTTAATAAAAGCAATTGATAAAATATGCAAGTATTATTTAAAAACTTTCACCCGTTCTTCAATCGGCATAAAACTTTTCTTTCCGGCCGGCGCCTCAATGCTGCCGAAAGGCATCTCAGCAACCAGTTTCCAACTTGACGGCAAATTCCAGGCCGAAGCAACCGCCGCGTCAATCAGCGGATTGTAATGTTGCAGACTGGCTCCCACATCGGCTTTTGCCAAAGCCGTCCAAATGGCAAACTGCAGCATTCCATTAGCTTGCTCCGACCATTTCGGAAAATTATCCTTATACAAAGGAAAATCAGCCTGCAGTTTTTGAACGACATCCTTATCTTCAAAAAACAAAACCGTTCCGTAACCGTCCATAAAAGACCGAACTTTTGCCTCTGTTGCGGCAAATTTGTCTGCCGGAACGATTTTCCGCAGTTCGTCAAGCACAATATTCCACAGCTTCCGATAATGTTCGCCGAACAAAACGACAACCCGCGCCGATTGCGAGTTGAAAGCAGACGGCGTATGCTTCACCGCGGCATTGACAATATCGACAATCTCATTTTCCGGCAAAACCTCCCGGCTGCCCAAATTATAAATTGAACGTCTTTTTTCAAGCGCATTTTCCAAACAATTATCTGTCATATCCGCGATCTCCCGATTCTCTAAGGCGCATAATCTCTGCTGCCTTTGTTTTTTCATCAATACCTTCGTCCTCGCAATGCTCGATATGCTGACTGATTGGTTTCCAATGTTCTTCCTCGGGTTCCATCTGTCTGACTTTGGAAAAATCTTTAATTCTGGATTTTTTCAATTCCGTACCTTCATCTCGAACATATTCATTCATAAGATATTCATCGCCGCGCTCTCTTTCAACATTTTCCATCTGCAGCGGCATAATAATTATACCCATGACATGATTTCGCATCTGCTCTTCAAAACTGAAAAAACGACTCGCCCTGATTTTAATTTCTTCCTTGCTGTCATAGCCGAAAATTTTGGTTGGCAATATTTCTATCATATCGTCGAAACGCTCAAAAACCACAATACCGCGAACCAGACAAAGCAGGCGTTCGCCACTGTCTTCGCGAACATATTCTATAATATCATTAAGCTTTATCTTCTGATGTTCTTCATCAAATAAACGCAAATCTATACGTTTGGTACCGTTTATAATTTTATCAAAGGAAAAACGCAGCAATGGCATAATATGTTTCATCGTCAAAGCCTCATAGTTAAATCTAATGCCAGATTACGGCAGATTATTTTAGAATGCAAATTATTACTTAATTGATATTTAAGATATTTGAGTTTATGCTGAAGCAACGATTTACCATAACGGAGATGAAACATGGGTCACAAACACATTTTCTGCGCTGCGGTTCTGACCGGCAGTCTGTTTTTGTCGTTGCCGGCACGGGCAGATGTCTACTTCGGAGCAGATTTTACACATTCTGATCTCAGCTATAAAGATGACAATCAGTTGTTTTTTAATGACAATTACAATATGATAGGCCCGGTTGTTGGTTTTGAAGTCAACGGTATCGGCGTTGAAGGCTTTTATAAAATGTCTGACAATACCGATAACGATAACGGCCAGGAATCCAAGTTGAAATCCTACGGCGCTGATTTCGTTCTGGCGCTTCCGACCAACGAATATATTGATTTTGTCGCCTCCGCCGGATACGTACATCACGAACTGAGCTACAAAAAAGACGACGGCACCAAATTTAAACAAAGCGGCAAAGGTCCGCGCTTCGGTATCGGTATGCAGTTCAACCTCAACCGTCATCTGTCCCTGCGCGCCATGTATCACTACACTTCCCTGACCTCCGGAATTGACGAATTTGACTACATCAACGAAGTAACGGCAGGCATTCGCATCGGATTTTAAAACTATTCGAAAACGGCATAAACTTTTTCCCAGAAACCGCGTTTCTTCTGTTTGAACGCAAAATGTTTAAACAGCAGATAGTTAATAACCGTAATCAGGACAATAACCGCAGCCTGAGCCAGATAAACATTAACGCCGACGGCTTCTACCAGCACTCCCAACAGCAGAGAATTCAAAATATAGCTCAAAGTCCATACCAGCAAAGATCTCATATATTCTTTAAAATGGTTTCCGGCTGTGGCAAAAACCAATACTTTATAGGCCAGAAACGCCGTCAGGGAAGATAACAGCCACGACCCCAACAAAATCAGTTGATATCTTGCAGCCGAAAATCCAATACCCAAACCGACAAAAATCAAATAGCGAACCACCGTATTGGCCAACCCCACCATAATAAAACGCAGACGCTCATCTATCCCAAACCAATGGTCAATATAAGTTTTTTCCGTTGTCAGCCGGTTTTTCAAATATGCAAAAACATTCATCATCCCCGTCTCCAGCCTCTATTCCGATAATATAGTGCCAAACGCGGCAATTGCGAGGTCAGCGGTTGTTAATTTTAATCCCTTTTAATATTTGATATTCCGACAAGGCAAAATTGTCGGTCATACTGCTGATATGGTCAATAATCAGATGCACTCTGAGCCACCATTCAAGATTTCGCCGGCCGTATTTTTCAACCGCGGAAACATCATTCAGCCATTCGTCGCATTGAAAACGATAGCTGCGAACGCAGCGCTCGGCAATACGGTTAAACAAACGCTGTTCATATTCCCGTCCTTTCAGGCGTTCGCCGTTCAGCAGCTTGTCAAAATCTTCCTGCTTCATTCTCAACAGTTGGCCGAAATAATGCTCCAGCAGACCGGACAAAACCGCAAAACCGGACAATTCAATGCTCTCTGCCTCTGGCGAACTGTAAATTCTTTTTCGAGAAAAGATCCGTATAGCATTCAACACTTTGCCCATCGGCATTTCTTCCGTAATCAGAGCGCCGGCCTGACCACCGCAAAATTCCCAATAGCGGCGCAGATACTCTTCAACCGCGGCAGCAACAGCCTTGTGACTGACATCAATGCAAACGTCAACACCAAAGTCTTTAACCTCGGCCTGTGCCAGCGACGCCACCGGAATCTCCTCGTCACCGTATTTTTTCTGCCAGATTTCATGAAACTCGCGCAAAAACTGTTCCGGCGTAATAATTTTCTTGGCAATGCCGTCTGATATGTCGCTCAGACAATAAGAAATGTCATCAGCCGCTTCCATAATATAGGTTAAAGGGAAACGGCTGCCGGAAACCCAGCCCAGCGCTTTACAGGCTTTGGCAACCACCGGACGCTCCGATTGGAAGTAACCGGCCTTTTTCTTAATGTCCAGCCCCTCGTCGTCTTCACCGGCCGCCCGGGCATATTTTACCGCGCACAGCAGGGTTGGAATACTCAGGTTAAGCCCAAAACAGTCTTTCTCGCAATGCAGGCGACTGACGATTCTGATTCCCTGTGGATTCCCGTCAAACTGATAAAAATCCTGTCTCAATATTCCCAAACGTTCAAACTCCACACCGGCCGCCGATGCCGATGCTTCCAGATTATCCCTGGCCCACTTGATAATAGCCGCCTCGCCCAAATGCCCGAACGGAGGATTGCCGATATCGTGCATCAAACACGCATTTTCTACCACTGCCGCTGCTTCCGCCGCCTGTTCGCTGCTCACGACGCCCTGCTGTGCAAGCCGACGCATAATTTTTGTTGCCAGAATACGCCCGATATCCGCCACCTCCAGCGAGTGTGTCAGCCGCGACCGCACGCTGGAATCCAATTCAAGAGAAAAGACCTGAGCTTTTTGCTGCAGACGGCGGAAGGATGTAGAATAAATAATACGCGACTTGTCGCTTAAAAACTCATCAAGAGCTTCACGATCCTTAATCTCTGACGGACGCAGCCGCAGAGGCTTCAAAATCTGGCTGAACAAATTTTCATACATCGTTTTCTCCAATAAAATTTATTTAAGTATAGAAATAAAATCATATAACGCCAAATAAAATAAAACAGCTTTCCGCAGCTGTTTTATTTTATTTGAAACGTCTGTTCCTAGCGGGATGCTCCGCGATATTTTCGTTGAAGCCCTATGGGAGCCTCTAAACTGACCGGTTCGTAATGAACCAGCTTTTCATCTTTGGCCTTAACCCGGTCAAGCGTAATTTTGCCGGAATAAAACAGCTCAATCAGCCGATCGCGTCCCATTTCCGTCAGATTATAGACATGACCGCGATTTCTGGTCCCGGTAAAATAAGAATCCACATTGTCAATAACTTCCGAATTAAAACCGAAAACCTGCATTTTAGGATGATTGTCGGCATACACGATCGTATCGGCGGCAAACTCCGGCGTAACGATGACAAAGTGTTTGCCGCTGCTGCTGTTGGCTCGGCTGTTCAACAAAACGATGAAAACCGAATTAGGAGCAGCTTCCTGTTCTTTTTTCAATGTCTGGCGGATGTTGCTGGTCTTGCAGTCATCTCCGTAAAATTTGGACAGACCGTCAATAACGCTGAGGCACGAGTGCGGATTTTTGATACATTTCAACAAAAAGTCATACTCGGGAAAATCTTTCTTTTTTGAAAGTTCCTCAATTGTTCTCAAACCGCTGATGGCACAGTAATAACGGCTGTCTACGCTTCCGAACAGCTCCCGCAGCGTTGCGGTTTTTCGTCCTCTTTTTTTCCCTTCTCTGACAGTCCCTATGTTCTCTGCCAACTCCGAAGACAACCCCATTGCAAACTCTTTCTGCCGCTCATCAATATACTCGTTAAGCCGCGCCCAGGCTGCATTCATATCCATCGCCGCCGGGGTTGCCATTGCCAAAAGTTGTTCTGTCTTGGGCTTTTCTTCTTCCGCAGGAGCCGCAGGAGTCTGTGCCAGAGCCGCATTGCCCGGAGCAAGAGACGCCACAACTTTCAAAGCCGCAGCCAGGACCAAGCGCTTGCAGTTTTGACTGACCTTATACTTCCGGTCAAAACGATGCAGACCGCGCCGCATTTTTAACTTCATAACCCCGATTTTTTTTCTGATTTCTTCCCAGTCAATCTGGTCATTATTTTCCATCTCGCTACCCCCGATACAACAAATTATTTTTACACCTAATAAATAATAAAATTTCTATATAAAATCAAAGACTTTTTTCATAAAAAAATGCAAAAAATTTATCGGAAAGGAATAAGCGTTGTACAGACCTGAATTGGAACGGTCTGAAGGAAAGAAAACAATCCGGTGAATTGTTTTCTGATGACAGGCGAAAGACGGTTAACTTGCAAGCTGGCCGACACCTGTGCGGCAAGTTACTTACCGGCTGAGTGTCCGCAACGAGTTGCTTTTGAAAAAAGCTTTATGAGCAAGACAGGATTAATCCCGTCCGTTGAAAGCAAGCCTTGCACCGCTTGAAACGCTACCCGTAAACAAAAAAACCACTCTCCGAAGAAAGTGGTTTATGAATTGGAGCGGGTGAAGGGATTCGAACCCTCGACATCAACCTTGGCAAGGTTGCGCTCTACCCCTGAGCTACGCCCGCATCAGCAGAACGAGATATTAAATACCACACCCGAAAAAAAAAGCAAGCACTTTTTTTTATTTTTTTTATATTTTTTATGCTCTCTCAAAAAATCAAATAATTATACCGCCTTAGAAAACATTTTTATACAAACACCCCCGCAGACAGTTATGTGTTAGCGGTCAAGCGGCAAAGAAAACTCACTGCTCTGCAATGGATAGGTCCTCATCCGTCGGCAGTTCCAAAGGGATGTCAAACTGAACAAACGCTGCCGAATAAACCGCAAAACCAAACCAGATAACCGAAGCCAGACGCAACAGCCGAATTATCATCCGGTTACCGCCGAAACGACGGCCGCCCCGTGATTTGTTCTGAAACAAAAGCTCAACAAAGGCCCATAGCGCAGTTATAATCAACGGTATAAACAAAAACATCGGAGAAAAAAGCGTCAACATTAACTGGACCGTGCCGCGCACGACATATCCGGCATAAAAGTTATGAATGCCGATTGTTCCCAAAAACCAAGCCAACAGAATATAAACGACCCCGCTCTTGGGATTTCCGTGTTCTCCGGTTTCCCGCATTGCCTTGGCAAAAATCGTTCGCTTCTGTTCTTCAAACGCCGCCTCGTCAATAACCCCTTTGTCCCGAAGTTCCGCAAGTTTTTCCAAATTAACCGGATCGTTCATTTTCAATCTCCCTTGCCTGTAATATAATCTCAAAATTTAAAAAAAGCATAAAAAAAACCCCCGCTTCACAGCGGAGGATAAAAAAATCAAGTTTTTTATTTTGCAAAACAAAGTATTTTACTTTCCGTTGCCGATGTTCAGCAATTGGCCGGCCTGACCGCTGCTCATAACAACGGTGTTCCAGTTCTTTGCCGATTCGGCTAACTTCATCTGCATTTCAATCTCCTTCAAACGGAGAATTTGCGGATTGTTTGCCAGAGCCCGTCCTTCAACCTCAATTGCCTTGGCACGTCCTTCGGCCTCTATGCGTAAACGTTCTGCCTCACCTTGAGCTTCGGCTGCTTTTTTCTTAGCCTCCGCTTCTTTCTCGGCAATTTCGTTTTCACGTTGTTCGGCACGCTGTTTAGCCGTAATTTTCAAGTTTACGGCATCTTGCACCTCCTTAGGAAGGCGGATAAGGGAGAGGTAAGAAATCTCCTGCACATCAATGCCCAGAGGCTTATATTTCTCCTGCATTTTACGGAGAACCGCAGCGCGGAGCTCTTCTTTTCTCTGAGCATAAACCTCATCCACTTTCATATTGGCGGACACTTCGTTGAAGAAGTTTCTGACGTCTTTTCGTAAGAACCGCTCTATGATGTCCTGCGGTTCACATTTGAAGTACTCATACATTGTCGCCAACGCGTTGCCTTCCGTATCAAATGTAAAAGCAATGCCGACATCACAGCTCAAATCCTGTCCTTCCGACTGGAAATGAATTGATTCGTCTACCCGGCTGCCTTCGTCACCCGATAACGTCCAACTCCATTGCTGGATATTGGTCGGATAAACTTTGATTGTGTAATATCCGAACCAATGCAAAGCATGACGACCGACCCCCAACACTTCAATCTGCCCCTTCTTATCACCGAGCTTATAAATTTTCAAGCCGGCCTCTCCCGGTTCAATTGAAGTACATGACGACATGGCGAAACAAACAATTGCAATCAATGCAAATACTTTAAAAAAATTTGTTCTCATAAAAAATTTGAATTTAAATGAATAAATAAAAAATGAAAAAAATTATTTCTTAGATGCAGGTAACCACATCTGAAATAAAAACCATAAAACGACGACTAAAACGATAAATCCAAAAAACATCATTAAATCGTCCGGAGCGGTGAAAAGCTGTGTCCCGACGGAACCTCCTGCAAAAAAGAGAACTATCGTAACGACCAGTTTCCAGTACCAGGGCAAAATCCGTACCTTGGCAACTTGGTTCTTAAACCAAGATTTCTTTTTTCTTTTTCCTGTACTCATATTCTTTAATATTTTATGAATAACAAATTATTCGGAAAGGTAAAAAACCTTCATACAAAATTGTATTTTGTCCATAATAATTCGTAATTCGAAGATTAATATACCACATTTTTCACACATTGTCAACACATGGTAGCCGCACATTTTCCGAAATGGACAAATACAAAAAAAAGAAAAAAATAAAGAGGGGATATTTTCCCCTCTTTAATTAACCTGAAGAATGCCTCTGTTAGAAGCCCATCCCCGGCATACCGCCGGCAGCAGCTCCTGCGCCGCCGCAGCTGCACTCTTTCTGCGGAGCCTCGGTAATCATAGCTTCGGTCGTAATCAGCAGACCGCCGACGGAAGCGGCATCCTGCAAAGCCGTGCGGACGACCTCGGTCGGATCGATAATACCGGCCTTCACCATATTGGTATATTCGCCGGCCTGAGCATTATAACCAAAGTTGACATCGCTCTGTTCCAGCAGTTTTCCGGCCACAACCGCACCGTCGACGCCGGCATTCTCGGCAATCTGACGAATCGGCGCCTGAGCCGCTTTGCGGATGATGTCGATACCGACTTTCTGATCCTGATTGGCCGGAGTCAGGGCATCCAATGCCTTAATAGAATACAACAAAGCTACGCCGCCGCCGGCAACCACGCCTTCTTTAACCGCGGCACGGGTTGCGTGCAGAGCATCGTCGATTCTGTCTTTGCGCTCCTTAACCTCAACTTCGGAAGCGCCGCCGACGCGCAGAACCGCAACGCCGCCGGACAATTTGGCCAGACGTTCCTGCAGTTTTTCACGGTCATAATCAGACGTTGTTTCCTCAATCTGTTTGCGAATGGAAGCGGCACGGGCGGCAATCAGGTCTTTTTCGCCGTCGCCGTCAATAATCGTCGTTTCATCTTTGTTGATTTCAACGCGTTTGGCCGTACCCAGCATATCCAGAGTTACATTTTCAATCTTCATGCCCAGTTCTTCGGAAATAACCTGACCGCCGGTCAAGATGGCAATATCTTCCAGCATAGCCTTACGACGATCGCCGAATCCCGGAGCCTTAACGGCGCAAACCTTCAGGCCGCCACGGATGCGGTTAACGACCAAAGTGGCCAGAGCTTCGCCCTCAATGTCTTCCGCCACGATCAGCAGAGCGCGGCCGGACTGAACAACGGCTTCCAAAATCGGAATCAGCGGCTGTAAATTGGAGATTTTCTGGTCATAAAGCATAACGAACGGATTTTCAAATTCGCAGCTCATTTTCTCCGGATTGGTTACAAAATAAGGAGACAGATAGCCGCGGTCAAACTGCATACCTTCAACCACATCCAGTTCCGTTTCCAAACCTTTGGCGTCTTCAACCGTAATCACGCCCTCATTGCCGACCTTTTCCATCGCACGGGCCAGATATTCGCCGATTGAACGGTCGCCGTTGGCGGAAATGGTGCCGACCTGAGCAATTTCTTCAGAGGTTTTAATTTCTTTGGAACGGGATTTAATATCGGCCACAACGGCTTCAACCGCCATATCAATACCGCGCTTCAAATCCATCGGATTCATACCGGCGGCAACCGCCTTGCAGCCTTCCTTAATGATGGCTTCGGCAAGAACCGTCGCCGTGGTTGTACCGTCACCGGCTTTGTCAGCCGTTTTCTGAGCCACTTCCTTAACCAGCTGTGCGCCCATATTTTCAAACTTGTCGGACAATTCGACTTCTTTGGCAACCGAAACGCCGTCCTTGGTAATCTTCGGCGCGCCGTAAGACTTGTCCAAGATTACATTGCGCCCTTTGGGTCCCAATGTTACTTTAACGGCTTTTGCCAAGGTTTCTACGCCCTTCAGCATTTTATTGCGGGCTTCGGTGGAAAACATAATATCTTTTGCTGCCATTTTAATTTCCTTCTCTTGAATTCATAACACTTTAATTTCAACGTCTGAAATCGGTCAAAACGCCCGTTAGTCGCTGATAACGGCTAAAATTTCCGGTTCTTTCACAATCAAACGGTCTTCGCCGTTGACCTTGATTTCGGTTCCGGACCACTTGCCGAACAAAACCTTATCACCGACCTTGACATTCATCGGAATAACTTTTCCTTCGGGGTTTGTCATTCCCGGACCGACGGCTTCGACAATACCTTCGCTCGGTTTTTCCTTGGCGGTGTCGGGAATAATGATTCCGCCGGCCGTTTTAGTGTTTTCATCAAGTCTTCTGATAACAACTCGATCCTGTAAAGGTGTGATTTTCATAGTTTCTCAACTCCTCAAATTAATACATAGCATTTAACTAATCTCTTAGTTAGGGATTGCATTATTCAAAGTCAAGCAAAACCACGCAAAAAAAATTAAAAATAATCGCAAAAAGGTTTTGACAAAATTTTTGTATAAGCATATTTTAAAACGCTGAGAATTATAATTATTTCTAAATATTGTATAACTAAAATCGTTTTAAAATGGAAACATTTGCAAAAGAAATGACCGTTTTGGCACTTCAAGACCGTATTTTTCGCATTACCGACGGTATTCAAACGCCGGCAGCCGCCAAAAAGAGCTTTTTAGGCATCATGGCTGTACGCATGGGGCGGGAACACAAAATTTACCAAGATTTTTCCCGAATTGTCATTAACCCCGAACAGCAGCTGGAGCTTCTGCAGGCAACCGACAAAAATCCTTATAAACAGGATTTCCGCGTATTCTGTCATATCGTTTTGAAAACCTACATCCGTCAGACAGCCCGAAAAGACGGCTTTGAAGCGTCATCGAACCAAACGCCGGAAGAAGACCCTCTGTTTGAACTCTATTTTAAAGAAGTTGAAAAGTGTTCGCAGGAAACGCCCAGTCTGTTGGACATTGCCCAGATAAAAACGCGTTTCACCACGCTGCGTTCTCTGGAATACAGCCTTGTTAAACATCTTCTCTCCGCCGAAGAAAATCCGGTGGATTCCGCCGCCGCCAAAAAAACGACCGCGGCCGATTATCGTCGGATTTTAACCGTTTGGCTGATGTATCCCGAACTCATTTACTTTCCGGAAGAAATTGATAAGCTGGTCTCGTTGTTTGAAACAGAAAAACTGAAACTAAATTAAATCAGCAACAATGGAAACCAACTTGCTCAAAAACCGCATACTCGGCCAGGTCGGGTATGTGGACTTTCCGGAAACGGTGATTGAAAACACGATTGTCATGCTTCAGCAGCCCCATCGTCCCGCGATATACGCACAGAAACTGCTTCGACATATCGGAGACTTGCACAATCCCGAATATATTGCCGAAGCTCGCGAACGTAAATATCCGTCAATATGTCATCTGGTGCGGCAGCTTTTGCTTTACTACGCGTACGAAGACATTGACTGTCTGATTTTGCATCAGTATTTTCGCGCCTTGAGCCACGATCTTGAAACCAACATTTGCTGGTATGAAACCAACACCGGCAAAGTTTTTGAAGTGAAACCTTCGGCCGAACTTCAAAGTGCAGAAATCAGACTTTGGCAGTATTTTGAAGGCAACGCACCGGACAGCCTGAACAAAATTCGGCTCCGGCATCTTTTGAATTCTCTGTTTTTGTTTTATGACTACGTCAGCAATCGGGAAGCGTTACAAACCTTTCTTGATCGTCTGGAAAAACAACAATTAAATTTGCAGATATTATGAATCAATTTTTACGCAAACGCATCTGGAATGCGCTCGGAAAAAACATCTTCATTCCGCAGGCGCTGCGCCAAGATGCCGCGGCCGGATTAATCATTGACAACCAGGCCGTTCAGGAAGACTATCTCTTTACCCCGGAAAACATATCGTTGTATCTGCCGGCCATGGATAAGCTGATGCGCAAAATTATCGGCCTTTATCATGAAAGAGAGCGCAACGCCGTCCTGAAACAATATTGGAAGTTTGTGCTTGAGGAATTGAAAGAACCGGGCTTGTCCGGTTTTCTGGCCGAACAGGAAGCAGATGTTCTGGATATGCTTGAAAGTTTTGATTTTCAATCCCTCTCCTGCAACCGCAGAAATGCTTTTCTGCACTTGCTCGAGACCTGGCTGCTGTTTCCGGAACTGATTCGTGACGAGAAACGCGTTTCAAAACTGACAGCGCTCTTTTCCGAATAAAACATTCTCCGTAAAAAAAGCCCCGAAGTTTCGGGGCTTTTTTAGGATTTTATCTCTTGAAAAAACTGACGACTTTATTAATCGAAGTCATGACAAAAGAAACCACAATCAAAAACGACAGCAAGATAAACGAGGTAAAATACAGCCATGCGTCAGGATACACCGCCATCACCGGCCGCGCAATCGTCGAAGCCCAGCCGTCCAGCGTAAACGCCTGAATCAAAACAAACAGCGCGCTGCCGAGATTGTTGAAATTGGCAAAAACCTCACCATACAGACTGACGCCGATAATCGCAAAAGAATACATAAACACCGCCACGATTCCCACCAGCGAAGCAAAAACCGGCAACAGTTTGATAAAAATCTCCACCATGTCGTTCAGAGTCTTGAAGCGATCAAGATATTTCAGCAGCCGGAACACGCGAAACGTTCTGAACACAATAAAAGCGCTGGCAAACGGCACCGACGAAACCGCCACGATAACAAAATCAAAGACATTCCAGCCCGACTTGAAAAACGCCTTGCGGTAAACATAAATTTTCATCAGCATCTCAACAATAAAAATGCCCATAAAAAGACGATCCAACAAGAACAGTCCGCGGTCAAAATAAAAATCGAAATAATCAGAGGTCATCAAACCCAAGACCAACGCATCAGCCAGAATAACCGACACAATAAACATATCAAACTTGTGGCTCTCAACCAGCTTGGTCAGACGGCGCTTGTCTTCCTTATGACGCCGGCGCAGCTTTCCCAAAACTTTATCCGTGATTCCGCTGAAATTCATCGTTTTCATCCTTTAACAAATTAAATTAGCCTCATTCTACCTCAAAAGAAATAGAATGCAATAATTATTGCCGCAGCGGCAATCGCCGGACCGAAAGCCCCCGAACGCTGTCGCCGCACCAGCGCATACAAACCGAAAATGACCACCGCCGTCAGAATAACATAAATCAGTTTGTCCGCTCCCGTCCAAGCGCCGATTCCGGCCAATAGTTTAATATCGCCGCCGCCGAACATATCCTTGTCTTTCCACACCAGAAACAAACTGGCAACCACCGGCAGAAAATATCCCGCAAAAGCACCTATGGCGCTTTCGGCCGGAACCACCCAGCCGCCGGCCAGTGCCGCATATAAAAAGCCGACCAGCAGAAGCGGAACCGTCAGAATATCCGGCAGCAGATACATCCGCCAGTCAATTTCTGTCAACAGCAGCAAAGACCAGATAAAAAACAAATGCCAGCCGGCCTGCTCGCCGCCAAAGCGCCAATACGCCGCCAGGCTTATTCCGCCGCAGGCCAGTCCCCACATCACGGAGCGCAGCATATACCGGCGGTTCAGCTCAATATAGCGGGAACTTTTCTTTCTTTTGATTGCGGACACATTTTTGCCGGGCCTGAAAATTCGATACAGCGCATAAGCAAACGTTGCCGGCATAAACTTTTCAAAACGCCGCGCCGTATAAGGAATAAAAAAACCAAAAAACAAACCGCTCAAGACATAAAGCATCATATACTCCTTCTGTCAGACAGAAGGAGTATATGAGCAAAAACATAACATTTAATTAATAAGTCGAAAAAAATTCCGTACACCCAAAGGCTTAAATTGCTTTAAGGATATATTCGGAAAGCTTCTCCGCATAAAATGAAGGATCGCTGATCGCTTCGCCTTCGGCAATTTTGGCCTGATCAAGCAATATCTTGGCAACCTCTTCCACCTTCTCGGGTTCTTTGCTTTCCCCGACCATTTCCGACAGCTTGATAATCAGCGGATGATAAGGGTTCAATTCCAAAATCCTCGTGCTGGCAAAAACCGTCTGCTGCTGGTGATTGCGCATCAGCCGCTCCAGATGGATAGACATCTGTCCGTTTTCAACCGTCAGGCTGACCGGAGACTTTGTCAGTTTGTCCGTCGTCTGAACCTTGCCCACTTCGTTCTTAAACATCTCTGTCAGTTTGTCTATCAGCTTCTGCATATCGCCGTCGGCAGCCTTGGCGTCACTGCGCTCTACACTCAGGTCCAGATCCGCCTGATTGATATGCTTGATGGTATATCCTTTATAGTTTGGCAGCGTCTGTGTCCAAAACTCGTCAATCGGATCCGTCAGCAGCAGAACTTCTATACCCTTGGCCTTAAACGCCTCCAGCTGCGGATTGTTGGCCAAAACCCGGACGTCGTCGCCGGTAATGTAATAAATAAACTTTTTGTCATCTTTAACCCGGGCGATATATTCGTCCAGAGACGTATATTTATCCAAATCATGCGTCGAATGGAAACGCGACAGTCCGGCAATTTCCTCCCGGTTTGAAAAATCTTCGTAAATGCCCTCTTTGAAAGCGATTCCGAAGTCTTTCCAGAAAAACATATAATCGTCATAATTTTCGGCGCGTTTTTTCAGTTCCTTAAGGATTCTGGAAACCGTGCCGTGTTTGATTTTTTCAATCAAAGCGTTATGTTGCAGCATCTCGCGCGAAATGTTAAGCTGCAAATCGGCAGAATCAATCACGCCTTTGACAAAGCGCAGATAAGAGGGCATCAGCTCCTCGACCTTGTCGGAAATAAACACCTTGTTGACATAGAGTTTCAGACCGTTCTTACGATCGGGCTGAAACAGGTCATACGGCGCCTGCCGCGGAATATAAAGCAGACCGGTATATTCTATATTTCCTTCGGCCTTAAAGTGCAGCGTCATCCACGGATCGTCAAAATTCTTCGACAGATGATGGTAAAATTCCTTGTACTGTTCTTCGGTAATCTCGCTCTTATGGCGCGACCACAGGGCCGACCCTGTATTGACCGTCTCCTCCCCGGCCTCGCCCAGACACAAAACAATCGGATAGTCGATATGGTCGGAATAAGTACGGATAATATGCCGCAGATAAATCGTGTCGGTAAAGTTTTTGTCGTCCTCTTTCAAAAACAGCTTGATTTCGGTGCCGTTGCTCTTTTTCTCCGCTTCCCTTATTTCAAAACCGCCGATTCCGTCCGAACTCCAGAACCAGGCTTTGTCCTCACCGGCTTTTTTGGTCAGAATTTCAACTTTGGAGGCAACCATAAAAGCCGAATAAAAGCCCACGCCGAACTGTCCGATAAGATCCACGTTTGAACCGTTTTCCTTGACATTGTTGACGAAGTCCGCCGTCCCCGACTTGGCAATTGTTCCCAAATGGTTAATCAGGTCTTCGCGGTTCATGCCGATTCCGTTATCGGCAATTTTCAACGTATTGGTTTTCGCATCCGGCGTAATAAAAATTTTAAAGGCACCGGAATCCTTAGCTATGTCAGGATTGGTCAAAACCATGTATTTGAGCTTGTCGCAGGCATCGCTGGCATTGGAAATCAGCTCCCGCAGGAAAATATGCTTTTCCGAATACAGCGAATTAACCACAATATCCAAAAGTTTGCTGACCTCGGCCTGAAAATTCATTTTTTCTGACATTTAGAAACTCCTTAACTGATATATAATTCTGACTATTATATGGGAACTGGAACCCCGTTTCGCAACAGCCCGCAACAAAATACTTGATTTTAATTCTAATCTGGGTAAATTGTTGTCTGATATTAATTTATATGGAGTTTTGTAATATGGTATCTGTTGTTAATGATTCTTGCATCAAATGCAAATCCTGCGCTGATGTATGCCCGGTTGACGCTTTTCATGAAGGTGACACTCAGCTGGTTGTTGATCCCGATACCTGCATCGACTGCGGCGTTTGCATTTCCGAATGTCCTCAGGAAGCAATCAGCAATTCTGACGATGCAGATCCGAAATGGATTGAATTCAACGCTGAAAAATCTAAAGAATGGCCGAACGCTAACGACTAATTCCCGATTTTAAAGAATTTATCAGGCCCTGCCCGTCGGCAGGGCCTTTTATTTGCCGCTTTCACACCTTCAAGGTCTAATTTAGCCCTTGCAGAAAAAACAAATATAGATTAATTAATAGAGGTAAGTTTAACTTTTTTGGATTGTTTATCATGATAACTAAAGCAGACAATACTTTCTACGATGTCGTAGGAATAGGTAATGCTATTGTCGATGTTCTGGCCAAAGTCGGCGACGGATTTTTAAGCGAACGCAGCCTGAAAAAAGGAGAAATGACTTTGGTCGAAGCCAAGGACGCCGGTGTCATCTATCAGGATCTTATTCCCGAGCGCGAAGTTTCCGGCGGTTCAGCGGCCAACACCGTTGCGGCCATTGCCTCTCTGGGCGGTGCGCCGGCTTTCATCGGTAAAATTCACGATGATGAATTGGGACAGGTATTCAAACGCGACATCGGCGCCGCCGGTGTTGACTTCTTCACGCCGGAACTCAACGAAGGTCCCGTCACCGGCCGCAGTATTGTTCTGGTCACGCCCGATGCCGAACGCTCCATGTTCACCTATCTCGGCGCCTCCCGCAGACTTTCCACTGCCGACATTGACGAAAATATTATTAAAGCCGGCAAAATCATTTATCTGGAAGCCTATCTCTGGGACCAGTACAGCGCTCAGAAAGCTATGCTTAAAGCCTGTAAACTGGCTCACAAACACGGCAGAAAAGTGGCTTTCAGCCTCTCTGACCGCTCCTGTGTCACCCGCCATCGCGGAGAATTCATCCGCCTGATTAAACAATACGTAGACATCTTGTTCTGCAACGAAGAAGAGCTCGTTACCCTGTTTGACGGAGAAGACTTTTATAAAGCATTGGATATCATCAAACCCGATATTGAAATTGCCGCCATCACACGTAATGCCAAAGGTTCCGTCGTTGTCAACGGCCGCACCAAAACCTTTGTCGAGGCGGAAAAGGTCAGCGATGTCGTCGACACGACCGGTGCCGGAGACTTATATGCCGCCGGATTTCTGTACGGACTCACTCAGGGACGTTCTTTGGGCACCTGCGCCGTTATCGGCAGCATCGCCGCTTCCGAAATCATCACCCATTACGGTGCCAGACCGGAAGTTTCGCTCCGCGGTTTCGTCCGCAAAAAGCTTACCGAATACGGCATTCGCGCTTAGGCAATAAAAAAACGGAGACCCGTCATGAGGTCTCCGTTTTCTTTACGTCAATAACTCTCTCAGCCAGCGCAATCCACAGTTTTTCTACAAACCACGGCATTGCTGCCGCTGCAACAGCAGCCATTTTATAGCCTGTATCATCTTTAAACCAGTGAAAGTTCAACAACACCGCCGGCACAACGGAAAAGATGATCAAAATATAGGAAAGCGACTTTAAGAAATTAATATTCTGCGGCTTTCCCAGATACCGGTTTCTGAATACGTTAATTCCCAACAAAAGCGTACCAAAAACTAAGGCGGCAATAACCCAGCGCATAAACATAGGACAAGAGTTTTTAAGTTAATTATATTTGATTTCCCGAAAGAATCCGCAAACTAATTCGTTTGAATGCCCTCATTATTAGCAAAAGCCGTTAAAAGAATGTTAATACCGACGGCAAAACGTAATTTTTTCCATGAAAAAAAGACAGGTTTTTGCACTAAAATCTTGTAATTTAATTTTAACTTGGTATGTTATCAACGAATTTTAGATTTCATGTCAAACTTATGGAGCCGCCATTTCTTTGATGAATGGCTGTGCTGGAAATAATTTTGATACCGACATGTACAAAACAGTACACGAGGTTATCGAAATCATGACATGACGACCATTTAGGAAAGAAATAATACGATGGAATTAAGGAATATTGCAATAATTGCTCACGTCGACCACGGCAAAACCACAATGGTTGACGGACTATTAAAACAGAGCGGCACTTTCCGTGACAATCAAAAAGTTGAAACCTGCGTTATGGACAGCAATGATTTGGAACGGGAAAGAGGCATCACTATCTTGTCAAAATGCACCTCTGTCAACTGGAAGGGTACGCATATCAATATTGTCGACACTCCCGGACACGCTGATTTCGGCGGCGAAGTAGAACGCATCCTGTCCATGGTAGACGGTGTGGTTCTGCTGGTAGACTCTTCCGAAGGCCCGATGCCGCAAACCAAATTTGTCACAGGGAAAGCGCTTAAACTCGGCTTAAAACCAATTGTCGTCATCAACAAAGCGGACAAAGCAGATGCCCGCGTTGACGAAGTTCTGGACGAGATTTTTGACTTGTTCGTCAGCCTGAACGCCAATGACGAACAGTTGGATTTTCCGGTATTATACGCTTCCGGACGCAACGGCTGGGCCGTTAAGGATATGAATGACGAAAAGAAAGATCTGACCCCGCTGTTTGAACTGATTTGCTCTTATGTCCCGTCTCCGAAATGCGAACCGGACAAACCTTTTTCCATGCTGGCCACCACCCTGGAAGCCGATAAGTTCATCGGCCGCCTGCTGACCGGAAAAGTACAGAGCGGCAGCATCAAAGTTAATGACACGGTCAAAGTGCTGAATGCCGAAAACAAAGAACTCGAAAGAGTCCGCATCAGCAAGATTTTGGCTTACCGCGGCCTAAACCGCGAAGCTTTGGAAGAAGCGCATGCCGGAGACATCATTGCCGTCGCCGGTATTGTCAAAGGCACCGTCGCCGACACCATTTGCGCGCTGGACGTCAACGAACACATTCCGGCCCAGCCGATTGACCCTCCGACACTGGCCATGACTTTTTCCATCAACGATTCTCCTTTGGCCGGACGCGAAGGCGACAAGGTAACATCCCGCATGATTTGGGATCGTCTGTGCAAAGAAGCCGAAGGTAACATTGCGCTTAAAATCTCCCGTACCGATTCGACGGATTCCTTTGAAGTGGCCGGACGCGGCGAACTACAGCTCGGCGTTCTGATTGAGACCATGCGCCGCGAAGGTTTTGAGCTTTCCATCTCCCGCCCGCGTGTTTTGATGCACAAAGACGAAAACGGCAATCTACTGGAACCGATTGAAGAAGTTGTCGTTGACGTCGACGAAGAGTTTTCCGGCGCCGTCGTTGAAAAACTCGGCCAGCGCCGCGCGGAAATGCAGGATATGATTCCCTCGCAGATCGGCAATAAGGTTCGTTTGATTTTCAATGCGCCCTCGCGCGGCCTGATCGGTTACCATTCCGAATTCCTGACCGACACCCGCGGTACCGGCGTTATGAACCGCATCTTTAAGGCTTATGAACCCTACAAAGGAGAAATTGAAGGCCGCCGCAACGGCGTTCTGATTTCATCCGAAGCGGGTACTGCCATTGCCTATTCCTTATGGAAACTCCAGGACCGCGGCCCGATGTTTATTGAACCCAATTCACCTGTTTATGTCGGTATGATTATCGGAGAGCACACCAAGCCCAACGACTTGGAAGTCAACCCGACCAAATCCAAACAGCTCACCAACATCCGCGCCGCCGGCAAAGATGACGCCATTGACCTCATTCCGCCGCGCAAAATGTCGCTGGAACAAGGCTTGTCATACATTCAGGCTGACGAACTTCTGGAGGTTACGCCTAAGAGTCTGCGCCTGCGCAAACGTATTCTTGACCCGTTGCAGCGCAAACGCGCCAAACCGGACGTTATCTAAACGCCAAACCAAAAGACCGGAATTGATTTCCGGTCTTTTTTTATCTTGTATCCAAACTCTTTTGTCCTTAAAAACCCTTAACCCAAAGATAAGTCGTTACCACCACGTAAAGCAGCAGAAAAAACACCCACTTTAAGAAAAAACGCTGATTTTCGCGCCATTGCTGAACTAACATCGGCACCACGATAATCAACCCCAACACCGCAAAGCGGCACACCTTTACCCAAAACCAATACTCACTGGTGGTAAAGACCAAGCCGATTAAATAGGCGAGAATAAAAGGTATCAACGCCAAAAGCAGAAGCACCGCCGCAAATTTTGCCGTAAATTTCATCAGCCTTTCCATATTTCCTCCTAATTTTTCTTCCCGCAATTTATCATAATTTTTATTTCTTAACATAAACTAAACCGGCATGAAAAAAGAGCCTTGTCTAAGGCTCTCAAATCATCATCGCATAAAGAGAAGTTTTTTCAAAAATTACATTTCCATGCCATGGTTTCTGGCAATCGGCATCTGGCCGTTTTTCAAATTTTCTTCTCTGCGCAGTTCCATATTAATCTGGCTATACTTTCCCAGTTCGGGATTTAACTTGCCTTCGGCAATTTTTTCAACGCCGGACCTGTCGGTGTCATAAGCCTGCAGATTCTCTACAATCCGGCTGCAACGCGAGGTATCGGCGTTCAGGCGCTCTGCCGGAAAGACCGAAATTCCGGGAACCTCCCCGGCAAGCATTTTGCCGTATAGTTCCGCTCTGTTTTCCTTAGTCATAAAACTTCTCCTTAAAAACTTTTATCTCACTCTTTTGTCTATTATCGCAACATTACTGTCATTTGTCAACTTTTAAAAACAAAAAAATCAATAAAAGTGCAATGTTTCCGTTTCATAATTTGTTAATTTCTCTCGCCTTTGAAATATTAATACACTAGAATACTTAAAATTCAATAAACAAGCACAAAGGTTCAACAGAAAATGTCTTTATTCAAATCCATCGCGACTTTCGGAGGTTTTACGCTTGTTAGCCGTATAACTGGTTTTGCGCGGGATATGGTCTTGGCAAATTTTCTGGGCGCGGGCATGGTTGCCGACGCATTCTTTGTTGCTTTCAAGCTGCCTAACCTGTTTCGCAGCCTGTTTGCCGAAGGCGCTTTCACCTCCGCCTTTGTGCCGATGCTTTCTCAAAAAATCGTCTCGGACGGCGAAAAGGAAGCGGTACGCTTTGCATCTTCCGCCATCTCCGTTCTGGCTTTCTTTTTAACCGTTTTTGTCGTCATTATGGAATTCTGTATGCCCTGGGTTGTCGAACTGATGGCACCCGGTTTCGCCGACGACCCCGGTAAAATCGAACTGGCGACGACCCTGTCTAGAATAACCTTTCCTTTTCTGTTGTTCATTTCCATCGTTTCGTTCCAGTCGGGCATTCTGAATTCGCTCGGAAAATTTGCCGCGCCGGCCGCCGCACCCGTAATTTTGAACCTGATGATGATTCTGGCCGTATTTGTCTTTGTTCCGTTCAGCATCACGCCGGCACACGGCATTTCCATCAGCGTTACCGCGGCCGGTCTGGTGGAAATCGCATGGCTGGCCTATTTTCTGCGCTGTCAAAAAGTTGTTGTCCGTCCCCGGTACAACATTGCGACGCAAATAAAAGATCCCGAAATAAAAACGCTGTTCAGACGCATTGCCCCCGGCGTGCTCGGCGCCGGAATTTATCAGATAAACATGGTCGTTGACACCATTATCGTTTCGCTGGTCGGCACCGGAGCCATTTCCTGGCTATATTACGCCAATCGTCTGCAGCAGCTGCCGTTGGGCGTTGTCGGCGCGGCCATCAGCGTTGCCATTCTGCCGGTTTTAAGCCGTCATCTCAAAGCCGAAGAACATGAACAGGCGTGCCGCGTTCAGGACAAGGCCTGCGAATACGGCGCACTGTTGTCGATTCCGGCAGCAGTTGCATTGATCATCTTAAGCGAACCGATAATCAACATTTTGTTCCAGCACGGACGTTTCGGCGCTTATGAAACCCACATGACGTCGCTGGCCGTCATTGCCTATGCCGTAGGACTGCCGGCTTATGTTCTGGTCAAAGCCCTGACGCCGAACTTTTTTGCCCGCGGCGACACCAAAACTCCTGTAAAATACAGCATGGTGGTTTTCGCCGCCAATCTTATTTTTTCTCTTCTGCTGATGAAACCATTCGGCCATGTCGGTATTGCTTCGGCCACCACCATTGCCGCTTTTGTATCGCTGTACCAATATGTGCGCGGCTTGAAAAAACGCGGTTTCTGGACTTTTGGTTCCGAATTAATAAAAAAAATCGTCAAGATCACCGTCAGCTCCCTGATCATGGGTGTCGTACTCATAGGCGGAGAAATCGCACTCAACCATTTTTACGGCAGTTGGCTTGCGCTCGGATATGCTTTGAAAATACCGTTTTTTGTGGGTTTGTGCGTTTTGGGTGTTGCAACTTTCGGCACAGCGGCTAAACTAACCGGAGCATTGAATATTTCTGACATTATGTGTATGATATCAAAAAAAAGGAAAAATAATGTTCAGGCTTGATGTTAAAAGTTTTATCCAAAACCTCCGTTCCAAAGCGGCCGCTTTTGATTGGAAAAAGTTTCGTCTGCCGCGCGTTTCGGGGATACTTTCCGCCTTGTTTGCTTTTATCGGCTCCTGGTGGCATGTCATTTTGGTGCTTCTGATTGTATTTATGGCTCTTTATTACCCCATCGGGGGCCTGATGGTTAACAATGTCAACAAAACCACGGACTATGAAATCAGCCCTCAAAACGAAATGCCGTCTGCAACCGTAAATATGATGGCTTTTCTCATTAACCGCGAAGTCAACGAAAATCTTTGGACGCCGAACCTTCCTTTCTTTTTTCCGTCCTATATGCTTGACAATATGCCCAACTACCAGCTCGGCATCATTTCCGGTCTTTCAACCGTTTCACAGGCCATGGCCAACCGGCTGGACGCCGGTTTCAGTACCAACGAAGAAGAACTGCATCTGAAAAATGCCGCCAAGCTTCTGGCTTATAACGGCCGCATTTGGATGTTCTCGCCCCAAAACAGCTTTTCACCGGTTCCTTCTGCCCACAGCCAGTATCGCAAAGCCCGCAAACAGCTTATAAAATTTAATCAAAACCTTAGCTCCGGCCATACCGTTTTTTACAAAAGCCCGGATGACCTTGCCTATTTTCTAAAAAGGATTAATCGCGACTTGTTACTGTCTTTGGAAAAAGTAGAAAGCCAGATTCGTGAAGAGAGCAGTTCTCTCTTCGACTTCAAAGCTGACGATGTTTTCTATTATAATCAGGGCAAAATGTATGCTTATTATCTGCTGTTAAAAACCCTGGGTTGTGATTATAAGGATATTATCGTTTCACAAAACGCTTATCAACTCTGGACAAAAAGCCTGAAATCGCTGGAAGACGGTGCTATTCTCGAGCCGGCGCTGGTTCGCAACGGCGCGTTGGACAGCATCGCAGCGCCCAATCACCTGCAATACATCGCGTATTACATGGTAAAAACCGTCAACTTAAATAAAAACATCATTGCGCTTTTGGAAAAAAAGCCGCTCCCGAAGGAATAACAATGTTGATTGAAACCCAAAATACCCCTGACCCGGAAGTCATCAATTTTTTTCCGCCTGTCAAAGTCCTCAAATCCGGTCGAGCTGAATTCGCTGACGCCAAATCAATGCGTAAATCGCCGTTGGCTGAAAAATTGTTTGATCTCGGCGGAATTAAATCTGTATTTATGACTGCGGAAATGATATCCGTAACCAAAGAGACAGAAGCGTCATGGGATGATTTAAAGCCGCTGGTTTTGGCTGAAATCATGGATCATCTTTCTCTCGGAGAGGAAACGCTTATCGAACCGGCGGCAGAACCCGAACAAAACGAAATTATCGGACAGATTATCGGCCTGCTCAATGCCAGAATCCGACCCGCAGTCAAACAGGACGGGGGAGACATCGTTTTCAAAAAATTTGACAACGGCATTGTCTATGTCGAAATGAAGGGAAATTGCGCCGGCTGTCCCTATGCGTTGGTTACGTTAAAGGAAGGCGTGGAAAAAGTTCTTAAAAATTATATACCGCAGGTCAAAGAGGTCCGAGCCTGCGACAAAAACACGGAGGAAAGCAATAGCTAAGTATTTGTATTCGTTTTTCCTGCTTTGGGCAATTTTCCTGAACAGCCTTCCCGCTGGTGCAGAAACTGTTTTACGGCCGGGAAAACACGGATTGAATATCGATACAATTGATGTGGACAGTCTCCGAAAGCTTTTTGCCCAAAACGGTTATAATGAATATATTCCTCTTGACACTCACGAGATTCCCGCCATTTTTCTGAAAAATTTTCCCGAAGACTATAACCGGATTAAAGACGACAATCTGCGCAACAGCTTGTTTATCAGAATACTTTCCCCATTGGCCTTAAAAGTAAACGAAACCATTTTGAATGAACGCTCCCGGCTTGAAAAAATCATTGCCGATTTTGATAAGAATGCCGAACTGTCCTCCGCCCAAACCCAATGGGTGGAACAAACCGCAAAAAAATATGACGTTTTTACCAGACTGAAAGGATACCGCCGTTACAAGCTTCTTCTGGGTGAACTGCGTTATCGCATAGACGCGCTGCCTCCCTCTGTTCTTATTGCCGCCGCAGCCATTGAAACCGACTGGGGGCAATCCCGTATTGTTAAAGAAGGCCGTTCCCTTTACAAAGAACTGGTTTGGTATTCAAACGAAGGTTTGAAACCTGAAGGTGAAACCGAAGATCCGAATTACCGTATCAAAATTTTTCCGTCTCTGTATGATTCAATGTACTCTTTTGCATTGAAAATAAACTCCAACGTAAACTTCGAAGATTTTCGCAGTTTTCGCAAAGAACAGCGTTACCGTCGGCAGCTTTTGGACGGAAGAAGCACCGCTTATACGTTTTTTCTGCTTTCCCCGCTGCCCAACTACATCGGCCTGCTGGATTATACCATAACATTTTATGAACTTGTAACAATTGACGCCTCAAAACTAAACTATGATTTTCTTGAGAAATCTGCGCTTAAAGACGATTCTTCGGAGGGAAGCTGATTTTGTAACAAAAACTTAATTGTACTAATTGACAAAAAAATTATATCATATATCTTAGAGACTGAACTGGATGAAAAAAATGAACAATATACTGACCAAAGAAGATATTACCAGGCTATCCCTTCATCCCGACGCCGAGACCAAGTCCGGCACGGTTCAAAAAATCGGTGTCTATTATAATGATAAAAACATCACGGAAAAAGGCCGCCAGATTGCAGAATCTATCTTCCGCATTGTTGTCAGAGACGTAGAGTTAAAGGTTCGCGAAGCCCTTTCGGAAAGTTTAAAAAACAGCAAAAAAATTCCTCACGATATCGTCAAAGCGCTGATAAACGACGAAGAGAGCGTTTCTCTGCCGTTTATCAAATACTATTCTGACCTTAGTCATGAAGACATCATCAGCATTATTGAAGCGCAAAACGTCAACAAGCAAAAGGCCGTAGCCATGCGCAAGAACCTTTCGGAAGACATTTCCCACTATATTGCCGAGAAATGCCCGGAAGAAGTTATCGGTGTGCTGATTTCTAACGAAACAGCCAAAATTCAGGAAAAAACCTATAACCTCATCGTTGACCGTTATCCCGACAGCGAAACCATCAAACGCAATATGGTCTACCGCTCCGAATTGCCGGTCTCAATCATTGAGCGTATCGTCAACTCTCTGTCGGAAGAACTGCAGCGTCGCCTGATCATCATGCACAACCTGCCCAACGACATTGCCAGCGATATTGTCGAACAGGTCAAAGAAAAAGCCACGCTCAAAATTTCCGAAGAATACAGTTCCGACAAACAGATCGAAGAACTGATTCATCAATTGTATACATCCAACCGTCTGACATCAACGCTGGTGGTTCGTTCCATCTGCATGGGCGATTTGAAGTTTTTTGAATATGCTCTGGTTTATCTTTCCAATACACCGATTATTGAGGTACGCAAAATTTTGTTCAACACGTCGATGGACTTCATGATCAGAAACCTGCTGCGCAAGGCTTATATACCCAAGACCATGTTTCCTGCGGTTTTCAGCGCTTTGAAAGTCATTAAAGATATCCGCTTCGACTATAAGAAAAACGATAGCAAAACTTTTGCTCACAAGGTAATTGAGCGCATATTGTCTTATGGTTCTGCGGGAGAAGACCTTAACGAAGACGATGTTAACTACCTTATTTCAAAAATAAGTTAAGCCGTTTTTGGTTTTTTGTTAACATTTATTATGTATTATAGTCTGTACAATTACGAATTTTATTAAGGAAAACAACTTTGCAGACAAATGATCCCTCAATTCTGGCCGAATTATTGGACATCAATTCCGAGATAGCCCAATCAACCGATTATATGGCCGTTATTGAAAGGATTGTCCGTTTGGCTTTGCGTGTCTGTTCGGCTGAAGCGGCTTTTTTCTACACTCTTAGCGATGACCGCTTTCTCAGCCTTGAATACAGCTGCAATACCAAGCTGAACAGCTACAAATTCGGTTTTGACAACAACATGTACACAGCCGCCGTTTTCAACGAAACCGGCCGCAGCGCTTCGGGCAAATCAGCAGCAGAAATATCGGCCTTTAATAACGAAATCATCAACCTGCCCAGCATTTATGAAAACAAAGAAATTGACAATCTTTTTTTTGCCAACTATGACGCTCTCAATGACTATGTTTCCGTAACCTGTTTGTCTATTCCCCTGACCAACCGCAAAGGAACGGTCATTGGGGTGGTTCAGTTTGTCAATCCCAAAGATGCCAAGGGCAAAAACATCACTTTTACCAGCGCCATGCAGGAAGACATTATCGCCGTCTGCAACCTTGCCGCACTTGTATTGGAAAATCGCAAATTAAGCGAAGATTACGGCCGGCTGCTTGAATCTTTCATTGAAGTTCTGGCCCGTGCCATTGATGCCAAGTCGCCATACACCGGCGCACACTGCCAGCGGGTTCCCGTTATTGCCCGAATGCTGGCCACGGCAGCCGTGCAGGAAGAAACCGGACCGCTTAAAAAGTTTGAAATGAGCAATGACGACTGGTATGCCTTGAACATTGCCTCCTGGTTGCACGACTGCGGCAAGGTAACCACGCCGGAATACATTGTCGACAAAGCCACAAAACTGGAAACCATCAACAACCGCATTCACGAAATTCGCAACCGCTTTGAAATTTTGCGCCGCGATGCGCATATTGAATATCTGAAAAAACGCTTGGCTAATGTTGCATCCAAAGAAGAACTGCAAAACGAATTTGTAGCAAAACTCCGCCAGCTTGAAAAAGATTTCGACCTGGTTGCCCGCTGCAATACCGGCGACGTTCCCTTAAGCGACGAAGACATCAAAGCCTTGGAAGCCGTTGCGCAAAAACAATTTGTTCGCTACTTCAGCCGTTTGAAAGGCATTTCTTGGGCCGAACGGGATCTGATCGGCAACAAAGAGGCTGCGGACAAACCCGGCTACGAAAATTTGTTACAAGACCGCGAAGATCATCTTTTCGGACAGTATAACCGCGGCGAATTATACAATCTGAAAGTCCGCAACGGCACCATTAATAAGGAAGAACGGGAAAAAATCAACGAACATATCGTCGTCACGATTGATATGTTGAAAGCTCTGCCGTTTCCCAAAGAGCTTTCAAACGTTGTCGAATATGCCGGCGCTCACCATGAACGTATTGACGGCAAGGGTTACCCCAACGGACTGACCGGGGACCAAATGTCGATTCCCGCCAAAATTATGGCTATTGCCGACATTTTTGAAGCCCTCACCGCCAATGACCGTCCTTACAAAGAACCCGAAAAGCTTTCTCAGGTTCTCTCTATTATGCAGTCTATGAAAAATAACGGCCATATTGACCCCGATTTGTATGAAGTGTTCATTCGTTCCGGCGTATATAAAGACTATGCCGAACAATATGTTGACCCAGCCCAAATTGACGAACTTAACCCTGAGGATTACCTGTAATGCTTGATATCTGTACCGTCCCCTGCCGCGTCGGTTACATGGACAACCTGTCCTACATTTTGGTTGACCGCGACACCGGCATCTCTGCCGTTGTTGACCCGTCTGAAACGGCGCCGCTCGTTGCCAAATGTGCGGAACTGAATCTTAAACCCGATTACGTTCTTAATACGCACCATCACTTTGACCATACTGACGGCAATCTGGAATTGAAAAAGCTTTACGACAGCAAGATTGTTGCCTGTCAGGCCGATGCGGAACGCATCCCGGGTTTTGACCTTGGCGTCATCCCGGGAAAAACTTTCAGTCTCGGCAATTCTGTCGCCGACATCATCGACGTATCGGCGCACACGCAAAACCATATTCTTTGGTATTTTAAGGCCGATAAAGCTTTGTTCACCGGAGACACTTTGTTTAACCTTTGTATCGGAGGACTGTTTGAAGGCAGTATTGAACAAATGTACGACGCCCTGAACAAGATTAAAGCCCTGCCTGATGACGTAATGTTCTATCCGGGACACGAATATACGTTGCAGGCGGTACCGATGGCCGAACATTTTGCCCAAAACGACGCCGCGCTGAAACAATACGTTCAAAATGCCCGCGCCAAAATTGCGCAGGGACTTCCGGTTTCGCCGGTACCGCTCGGTCTCGAAAAAAAGTGTAATCCTTATCTCCTGCCCGATTCGCCGCAACAATTTGCTCGCTTGTTCTGACTTTGTTAAACTTTTATGAAAGTAAACAAAAAAATTAGACAAAACAAAAAAATTATGTTATATTTGAGTTAATAAGATCAAAACTCTGGAGAGAAAAAATGGCTGATATGAATGACGAATGCTTAACCGAATTTCTGAACGGCAAAGGCATTTCTCTTGACGATTTCAAAAAAATGGATACTCAAAGCGACGAATATAAAAAAGCTTACGACGGATACGAAAAGTTCTCCGAAGAATGGAAACAGAAAAAAGACGCCGCGACCCAAAATAAAGAAAAAGACAAAGAAAATAAAGACAAAGCCCCCACTGTAATCAAGGAAGGCGGTTCTGCTCAGAAAACCGAAGACGCGCCCGCTCCCGCCGGTAACGGGGATTGGAAAGAAGCCCTTTTAAGCGAATGGAAAGAATGGGCTTCCAAAAACGGTAAGGAAATTAAAGAATTTGCCGATCCGAGCAATACCGGCAGTCTCTCTTTTCACATTTTTGAGCAGGGTGCAAACCAAAAAGAAATCGAACAGGCCACCGAAGTTTCCTACAACAGCCCCCGTGACCTTTCCGTCAAAGGACCAAACGGCGGCGTACCCTCGCCCGAAGTCTTTGCCGAAATACTGAAAAACGCCAAAGCCAACGGCCCCGACATCGAATTCGGCGAAAATATGTCTCCGTCATTCAAGGCCAACCTGATGCTGGCCTGCCTTAAAGATCCGGAACTGCATATCGTCAATCCGCCGTCGGCCGAAGAAATGAATAGCTGGCCCAAAGAACTGCAACAGGCCGTTGAAGCGGCCATGAAAAATGCCGAAAAAGGCCAAACGCCGAAACAACCTGAAAAACAAAACAAACCGGAAGAAGAAAAAGACAAGGAAGAAAAGGCAACCGGCGCCTATCAAAAAGCAGAAAAAGCAATAAAAGACCTGCAAACTAAAGGTGAAAAGAAATTTGACTTTGGACCGCTGAAAACACCGGAAGAAAAAACTGTTTATGCGGCTGCATTAATGAATGTCATGGGAGAAGACGTCAAAAGCGGAAAATTTGCTCTGGATAACGCACCTTCCTACAAAGAAGTGACGGAGACCGCAAAAAAAATGTCCCCCGAAATGCAAAAAGACCTTAAAGGCGGATTAACTTCCTACACCATTCATTCGCTCAAAAACATCGCCCGCGGCCACGGCGTAGCCGAACGTGATCCCGCCAAGGACGAAAAACACCAGGCTAAAAATGACTGGAAGGCAATTGACCGCAACCATACCGGGCTGACGCCGGAGCAGATAGCTCTGAGAAATGCCCGTGCAAACAAAAGCAAATAACGAAAAAGCCCCGGAAATACGGGGCTTTCTTATATCTTTAACTTAACCTCTAATCGCAGGAAATCCGTCGGTTTGGCGCAGACACTCCCCGATTGCCATCACGGCAGACACAGCCACATTGATTGAGCGCGCCTTTTCGTTCATCGGTATCAGCAACCTTGCGTCAACCGTATCATGCACTTCCTGCGGCACGCCGGCGCTCTCCCGCCCCATCAAAATTATGTCATTGGCTTCGAATTTAAAATCATAATAAGGTTCCGTCGCATGCGTCGTCAGCAACACCAAACGGCCATACGCCTCCGGATGATTTTTCCGGTATTCCAGAAAATCATACCATGAATTATGCCGGCGGTATTTTACCATATCCAGATAATCCATGCCCGAACGTTTTAACGTACGTTCCGAAAAAATAAAACCGCAGGGTTCGATAATGTCAAGCTCCACATCCAGACAGGCACCCAAACGCAGCAGCGTCCCGGTGTTTTGCGGAATATCGGGTTGAAACAATGCCAGTCGCATATCATAAACTCCTTAAATCTGTCATTGTTGCTTTCCTACACCCAAAACTTCTTTCCGGCAATAAAAAAAGGAGATTGCCGATGGCAATCCCCTTTTTTTAATCTCGTCTTGAAAAACCTATTCTGCCCGGTAATGCGGCCAAAATATTATTTCTCCTATTTTTCTCAACGTCCGCGCATGAGAAAAATCCGCGCTGTCTCGGAAATACCCATACCGGTTGCGAATTTGGTTTTTAAGCTTTCCGAGCTTCAGCTCGTAGCTCATTACTTCACGAAGGCGCTGTACCGGCTCTTCCGATACCGGAAGATATTCACTGAACAAAACCTCGTCCAAATCGTACCAAACGCGGGTTTTTTCCTGAACAAAAGCTTGCAGCCCCGGATAAAAAAGACGCAGCTGTTCCGCTTTCTTGTCCAAAAGCCACAAAAAATGGCGGCTGTAGTCTTCAATGGTCATCAAACCATGTTGGAAACATGCCTTTACGGCAAAAACTTCGCAAAGTTTGACAAACAAACTCATAGAATTTTTCTCATAGACAACCGTATCGCCTTCAATACCGCCGCGTAAACCGCTCAAATCAGAAAATACTTCGATAATCTGATCTTGTACTTGTTCTTCTCTTTCTGTTAATCCCATATGCGCTAAAATTTAATTGTAAAACAAAATGATTTCTTAATATCTCTTTAGATAAAGACTCTTTTACCACAAATTTCTATTGTTGTCAAATTTTGGCTAAATATTTTTTCAGAAAGAACACGGAGAATGCGACAAATAGCAGAAGCCCAGGGAAAAAGTACCTAAAATAAAAAATAACGCCTCGGTTCTGTGAAAAAGATAATAAGATTTTAGGAAAATGGCGAGGGCGTGTACATAAAAGGACATAACCGAACCATTTATCCACTAAATCTGTATTAGATTTCCACAGAACGGAGATGCGTTTTAGACATTAAAAAGAAACTCCAGTATATCACCGTCCTGGACTATATAATCCTTGCCTTCGGAGCGCATTTTACCGGCTTCTTTACAGGCCTGTTCACCACCCAGAGCAACAAAATCATCATAAGATATGGTCTCAGCCCGAATAAATCCGCGTTCAAAATCCGAATGAATAATACCGGCACACTGCGGAGCTTTAGAACCCCTCAAAAACGTCCAGGCGCGAACTTCCTTCGGCCCGCAGGTAAAATACGTTTGTAGTCCCAGCAAGTCATAACCGGCGCGGATAATCTTGGATAAACCGGATTCCTCCAACCCCAAGGAAGCCAGAAACTCTTTCTTTTCCTCTTCGGCTTCCAACTGTGCAACTTCCGATTCGATTGCCGCGGAAATGACCACGGCTCCGGCATGTTCTTTCGCGGCTTTTTCAAAAACCCGTTTCGAAAACTCATTTCCTTCCGCAGCGGAATCCTCATCAACATTGCAAACATACAAAACCGGCTTTGAAGTCAAAAGCTGCAACATCTTATATGCTTTGACCGCATCTTTGTTTGCGGCGTCCGGCGCTGCAACCCGAGCCGGTTTTCCGGCCTTCAATGCTTCAATGACCGGTCCCATGACTGCAACATTAACAATAGCCTCTTTGTCGCCGCCCTTGGCTTTTTTCTGCGCTTGATCAAAACGTTTTTCCAATGAGTCCAGATCGGCAATCATCAATTCGGTTTCAACGATTTCAGCATCGCGGATTGGATCGACAGAACCCTCGACATGCGTAATATTGTCATCTTCAAAACACCGTAAAACATGAATAATCGCATCTGTCTCGCGAATATTTGCCAAAAACTGGTTTCCCAGCCCTTCACCTTTGGAAGCACCCTTAACCAAACCGGCAATATCCACAAACTCAAGCTGCGTCGGCACCACCGACTTCGGCTGCACCATCTCGACCAGTTTGTCCAGACGCTTGTCGGGCACGGCAACGCGTCCGGTATTCGGCTCAATCGTACAAAAAGGAAAATTTGCCGCCTGCGCCGCAATAGTTTGCGTTAAAGCATTAAACAAGGTCGATTTGCCCACATTCGGCAAACCTACGATTCCGCAATTAAACCCCATAAAAAAACTCCTCAAAATTAAGTATTTGCTTGAGAAGTCTTTTAGCCTATCCCGGGTGCTTTTTCAAGCTTTATTTCTTCAGCAGCATTCCGAGCCGACCCGAAAACGCCCCCATACCGTCTTTAATCAAAACATCAATTTGGTCGGCAACCAGCTCCAGTTCACCGTCAATCACTTCCGCATCTGTCTTGGAAAAACGCGAAAGCACATGATTCACCACAGCTTCTCCGTTCCCCTGCGGATGTCCGACACCAATTCGGATACGGTGATAATTCGGCGTCACCGCTGCGTCAATAGACTTCAATCCGTTATGTCCGCCTGCACCGCCGCCTGTTTTAGCCTTAACTTTGCCGACCGGCAAATCCATATCGTCATGAATGACAATAATATTCTGCGGCAAAATTTTATAAAAATTTGCCGCTTTCACTACCGCATTTCCGGATAGATTCATATAAGTCTGAGGCTTGAGCAGATAAACTTTTTCTCCGGCAATACCGCCTTCGGAAATCAGCCCGTCAAACTTGGAGCGAGCCGTACCGAAACCATACTTTGCCGCAATGACGTCCGCCGCCATAAAACCGACATTATGCCTTGTTTTGTCATACTCTGCACCGGGATTTCCCAAACCCACAATCAAAAACATCTTATAAAAATCTCTCTTTGAAATAAATTATAAAAAAGCGAAAAAACTCCGCCGACAAACGGCCTGAATTTTTTCGCCCTTAAACCTTTTGCTATAACTTAAAACTATTTACGCAGGAAATCGACATGAATCGGCATATCAGAAACCGGATGGAACTGCACGTCCTGACAAACGACGCTGTGTTTCTTGCCATCCAGAACGATTTCAATATCGGCGTCATAAAAACCGACCATATCCAAAGCCTTTTCAAGTTCGACCGGGTTCAGACTGATCATAACGGCTTCTTTATTACCGCCATAAATTACGGCAGGAACACGGCCCTCACGACGACATGCACGAGCTGCCCCCTTACCTGCTTTCTCACGTTTTTCTGCATTAAATGTAATATCAGACATTTTATAAAATCCTTTTCATTCAGTTAAAAACTCACGACGGCCTCCAGGGGTGCCGCCGTAAACACTTGTTTTCTACACCAGATATTTATATATTTCAAGGACTTTTAAACAAAAAAAATAAAGGTTCCTTTCTTCACAGAAAAGAACCTTCATCCCTCCGAGGGCAAGAGGAAACAATCATTATAAAATGGCAAATCTCAAAACGCCCTCTTTCTCATTACAATTTCTTTTCGGGATTTCTCCTGCCGACAAAAGCCAGCGGGAAAAGCCCCCACAAACCGGATTCTTGATCCTGCGTACCGACTTCGCATTCCAGTATGTCACCAACGCAAAATTCATCAGGGCAGGGACAAATAAATCCTTCTACTTTTTTTCCGGCCTGCCAAAAAACGCACTCGCAAATACCGTCATCAATTTTAACAATCTCGGCGTCTACATAAATTGCAATATTCTTCTTACGGCACATTAGAACCGTCACCAAAGATATAAACACAAAAAAGACGCTGCCGCAAAGAACCATCCAGTTCTCCGCCAAAAATTCAGCTAAAATTTTTACCATAAGCTTAAAGTTTAATTGTTTATAAAATAATATATTATGACAAACATTGTTTTAGACAAAAACACGCCTCTTGTCAAACAATAAAACACCTGCAAAAAGGCGCTTTCCTTTCCGGAAAACGCCTTTTTTTTTATTGGCCTAGTTCCTGCAGTTCATACATGCCCAAATTTTTGTCATAACAGACAACCCAGGCCTGTACTCTGTCTGAAGAAGGTTTTTTACGAAAAAAACCAATATGGTCACCCAAAAGGAAAAATTTGCATAACCACAAGGAATTGTCTTCTTTCTTGATTCGGGCCACAACGGTAACGCCTTTCCTTTTTCGCTCTCTGACCGCGCAATGATAAGCATACCATATCTTGCAAACGCAAAAACCCAGCAAACCGGCCAAAACCAGCCAAGGCATAATAATTGTTTCCATACGTATATATTTTTAGTTAACATATCGCAATGCATCAGAAAAACCTGAAAGCAAAAACATAATTCTTAGTCATAAAAAGAAATAATACACGGGAACCATAAAGAAACGCTTCCGATTCGGTCAATCTCAAAACAACGGTTAGAAACAAAAAAAGCACTCTGCTTTTGCAAAGTGCTTTTTTTCAAAATATTATCTTAAAACTTAAACGTTAAAAAACAACATTATTTTGCGGCTTCAAGATCCTCGCCGGTTTCCTGATTAACCCGTTTGGCCGACAGCTTAATCTTGCCGCGGTTGTCTGTTCCCAGACATTTGACCCACATGGTGTCACCTTCTTTGTAGAAATCGGAAACCGAAGCGATGCGTTCATTCTTAACTTCCGAAATATGAACCAAACCTTCGGTTGTGCCCAAGAAGCGGACAAATGCGCCAAAATCCATAATCTTGGTAATAACGCCTTTGTAGATAACACCTTCTTCCGGTTCGGCCACAATACCCATAATCCACTCCAGAGCAGCGTCACCGTCTTCTTTCTTCATTGAAGCGATTTTAATAACGCCGTCGTCGGAAATGTCAATCTTACAGTTGGTCTTTTCGGTAATTTCACGAATAACCTTACCACCGGAACCGATAACTTCGCGGATTTTGTCAACCGGAATCTTAATGGCGACAATGCGCGGTGCCTTGTCAGAAACATGAGGACGAGGTTCGCTGATGGCTTTGGCCATTTCGCCCATAATATGAATACGTCCCTCATGCGCCTGAGCCAAAGCCTTCTCCATAATCTCCTTGGTAATGGAAGTAATTTTAATATCCATCTGCAAAGCGGTTACGCCGTCTTTGGTACCGGCAACCTTAAAGTCCATATCGCCGAGGTGGTCTTCATCGCCAAGGATATCGGTCAAAATGGCTACCCGGCCGTCATCTTCCTTAATCAGCCCCATAGCAATGCCGGCAACAGGTTTTTCCAGCGGAACGCCCGCCGCCTGCAAAGACATCGTCGTGCCGCAAACCGTCGCCATTGATGAAGAACCGTTCGATTCCATAATGTCGGAAACCACGCGGACCGTATAAGGGAACGTATCCTTGTTTTTCGGCATCATCGGATGAATGGCGCGCCAAGCCAGCTTGCCGTGGCCGATTTCGCGGCGTCCCGGGCTGCCCATACGGCCGCATTCACCGACGGAAAACGGCGGAAAGTTGTAGTTCAGCATAAAGTCTTCTTTATATTCGTCAAGCAGGCCGTCAACAACCTGAGCATCCTCGCCGGTACCCAGCGTGGTAACGACCAAGGCCTGCGTTTCACCGCGGGTAAACAGCGCCGAACCATGAGCCATCGGCAAAACGTCGACCTGACATTCGATCGGACGGACGGTTTTGGTATCGCGTCCGTCAATACGGCGGCCGGTCGACAAAACGCCTTCGCGCATAACGCTGTGCATCAGCTTTTCGATAACATCGCCGATATAGCGGACTTCAATCTCGTTTTCGGCATCAATCGTCGCCTTGACCTCCTCGGCCAACTGTCCCAAATTAGTACCGCGTTTCAGCTTGTCGGTCTCTTTGAAAGCTTCCTCATATTTGGCGCGGAATTCTTTTTCAACCCGTGCGTAAAGCTCATCGAACTCTTTCGGGAAAGTCGGGGTTTCCCAACGCTCTTTGCCGGCTTCGGCATTCAGCTCTTCAATCATCTTGATAACCGGCTGGAAATTCTCAAAACCGAACATAACTGCACCGAGCATAACTTCTTCGGAAAGTTCCTGCGCTTCGGATTCGACCATAAGAACGCCTTCCTTGGTTCCGGCTACGGCCAGTTCCAGTTGCGTATCTTTCATTTGCTCTATGGTCGGGTTCAAAATATACTGACCGTCTTTGTAACCGACTTTTGCTGCCGCAATCGGGCCCAGAAACGGCACGCCCGAAATGGTCAGAGCGGCGGATGCCGCAATCATGGAAACGATATCTGAATCCGTCTGCTTGTCATGTGACAAAACCGTGCAGACAACCTGAACTTCATTTTTGAAAGCATCCGGAAACAGCGGACGGATCGGACGGTCAATCAGGCGCGAGATCAAAACTTCGCGTTCGGACGGTTTGCCTTCTCTTTTCATAAAACCGCCCGGCACCTTGCCGGCCGCATAATATTTCTCCTGATAATTAACCGTCAACGGAAAAAAGTCCTGATCGGCTTTGGCTTCCTTGGCTGCGCAAACCGTCGCGATAACAACGGTTTCGCCATAACTGGCCACCACGGCGCCGTTGGCCTGTCTGGCCATTTTGCCGGTTTCCAGAACCAGCTTGCGTCCGCCCCAATCCATCTCTTTGCGGGACACTTTAAAATCTATCATATTTTATCCTTTCATAATCATATGTCTAAATTCTTCGGACTTACCTCTTAGGCAAAAACAAATCTGACACATTGTCCTTGCCTAAGAGTTAAGCCCATTTCCTCACCTCAGTCATTTGAGGATTTTAAAAGGAATGCGGAGCAAGTCAGCCCCGCACTCCAAAAATTTACCTGCCGGACGTCAATCCCGACCGGACATTTGCGGAATTGTTTTCAATCAAACCCGCCGTACCCAAACGCAAGACACAAACCCGACGCATATTTTCCAACACGCGGAAAAGCAGACTGCAAATTTCGGTTTCGGACAAGCTCATCAAAAACAGTTCCCGCCGGATTACTTACGCAGATCCAGCTTTTTAATGATTTCCTGATAACGGCTCTCGCTCTTGCCTTTCAGATAGTCCAAAAGGTGACGGCGGCGGGAAACCATCTTCATCAAACCCAGACGAGAATGTTTGTCTTTCGGATGAGTGTTAAAATGCTCAATCAGGCTGTTAATACGTGCAGTCCAAATAGCAATCTGAACTTCCGGAGAACCGGTATCGTTCGGATTAATGGCATAAGCCTTAATCAATTCCTGTCTTTTTTCATTTGTAATCGACATCAATATTTTCCTTTTAATGCTGCGCCGGAATTATTCGGCACCGTTGTTAAAATTAAAAACGCGTTCGGGAGAGATTCTTTTCTCTTCGATTCGCAATATTGCCGTCAACTCCCCGTTACAAGTGGCAAAAGCTACGCCTTCATTCAGGTTTTGATCCTGATATGCCCGCGGAGATATTGCCTGTCCTTGACGAAGTTTAGCGGCATCCGCTTCGGTTACAGCTAACTCCGCGATGTCGCGCAGAGAAGTTATTACCGGAAGCAAAACTTTTCTCAGGTCTTCAATATGCACTATATTTTTCAAATTTTCCAGCAAAATCGTATCTTCAAGCGTAAAATTACCGCATTTTGTGCGCCTGAGCTCCCGCAGATAGCCCAAAGAACCGAGCGCCAATGCCAAATCCTGCCCCAGCGTGCGCACATAAGTCCCTTTGGAACAGCCTACTTTAAATCGGGCCTGATTGCCGGTCAGCTCCTCCAGCAGCTCCAGATAATAAATCTCTACGATTCGTTCCGGAATGTCGACCGTTTCTCCCTGCCGAACCAGATCATAAGCCCTGCGGCCGTCAATTTTTATCGCCGAATAAGCCGGCGGCACCTGTTTAATTGATCCCAGAAAATCGGGGATAACCCGCAGAATCTCATCTCGGGATGGAATTTTTTCCGTTTTGCCGATGATTTCGCCTTCGGTATCGCCGGTAGAAGTTGCCTGCCCCCATTGAATGACAAATTCATATTCTTTCGGACCGTCGGTAACAAAAGGAATGACTTTTGTCGCCTCGCCGAAGGCAATCGGCAGCACCCCGGTGGCAAAAGGGTCCAACGTCCCCGTATGCCCGTTCTTCCGGGCATTGAACAACCTCCGGGTCAGATTTACGACCTCAGTCGAACCCATATCCCGAGGTTTGTCTATAATCAGCCAGCCGCTGACATCATCGCCTTTTTTTCGACGTCCCATATCTTCCTCTAAAAAATTTAACCCCAGCATAAGTGAAAAGCAGGATTCGTCAATAAAAAAACGGTCGAAAGCACAATTTCGGCCGTTTTTTAAAACTTTATTTCAAATCCTGCTGCACCCTGGGATCATGCAGAAGCTTCTCAATCTTGTCCACTTCAGCAAACGTATCGTCAACGCGAAAAACTATTTCCGGCACATAACGCAGATTGGTATTGCGGCCGATGCTCTTGCGAAAATGTCCTGCCGCCAGCGTAAGCCCCTCAAAGACCTCTTTCAGATGTTCTCCGTTCAACGTCATGATATACACGTTGCAATATTTCAAATCCGGCGAAACCCGAACCTTGGTTATAGTCACCATGGTATCAATATCCTGAAGATTACGCACTTCGCCGCGTTCAATCTCGGAAGAGATAATCCGGCGGATTTCCTGCCCGACACGAAGCTGTCTTTGTGACGGTTCTTTTGTATTTGCCATTTTTTTACCCAATCAAATTAAAGGCAAAACCTTCACAGCGAAACCACTAATACGATTTTGGGGTGAAAGTGCCGCAACGTACAATTAAGTACATAAAGAAACTTTCAACCCGCAAAACCTGTATCTGTTGGCCGTTATGAAAGTTTTGCGGCGATTTCCTCTATCTCATAACACTCAATAAAGTCACCCTTTTGAATGTCATTGTAGTTTTCAAAACTCATTCCGCATTCATAACCTTCGCGGACTTCCTTGACGTCCTCCTTAAAGCGCTTCAGCTGGCCGAGAGAACCGTCATGGATAACCACGTTGTCGCGCAGCAGGCGGACTTTGGCGCCGCGGCGGACAATGCCTTCGGTAACCATACATCCCGCAACCTTGCCGACGCCGGTAATATTATAAACTTCCCGGATTTCGGCATAACCAAGCAGTTTTTCCTTAAGCTCGGGAGAAAGCATGCCTTCCAACCCCTTCTTAACATCATCGGCAACGTCATAAATGATCGAATAATATTTAATTTCGACGCCGTCGCGGCGAGCCATATCGCGAGCCTGCGGAATGGCGCGGACATTAAAGCCGATAATCAGTGCATTGGAAGCCTTCGCCAGCGAAATGTCCGATTCGGAAATCGGTCCGACCGCCGAGTGCAGAATCTGCACGTCCACCTCGTCGGTAGAAAGCTTGTTCAGCGTTCCTTCCAGCGCTTCAATCGAACCCTGAACGTCTGCCTTGATAATAATCGGCAGGTGTTTGGATTCGCCGGACTTAATCTTATCAAGCATCTGTTCCATCGCCGACTTCGCCGATTTTACGATTTTGGCGTCACGCTCTTTGCAGATACGGTAATTGGTAACCTGTTTGGCTTGCGTCTCATCAGCAACCACAATAAAGTCGTCACCGGCGGCAGGAGTGCCTTGCAGCCCCAAAACCTCAACCGGCGTAGCGGGACCGGCTTCAAAAATCTTTTTGCCGTTTTCGTTAAACATTGCACGGACGCGCCCCCACTCTTTGCCCGCAATGATAATGTCGCCGATTTTCAGAGTGCCTTTCTGCACCAGAACCGTTGCCACCGAACCGCGGCCTTTTTCCATTTTGGCTTCAACCACAGCACCTTCGGCCGCCCGATTCGGATTAGCTTTCAAATCCAAAATTTCGGCCTGCAGCAAAATCGCTTCCACCAGTTTGTCGATATTGATGCGTTTTTTAGCAGAAACTTCAGCACACAAACTGTCGCCGCCCATTTCCTCAACCGCAATTCCATGCTGCAGCAAAGCGGTTTTGACTTTCATCGGATCCGCACCCGGCAGGTCGATTTTGTTAATCGCAACCACAATCGGAACTTCCGCCGCCTGCGCATGGCGGATAGCCTCAATTGTTTGCGGCATAATACCGTCGTTGGCCGCAACCACCAAAACCACGATATCGGTCACCTTAGCGCCGCGCGCGCGCATTTCCGAGAAAGCTTCGTGTCCCGGCGTATCAATAAAAGTAATTTTATCTCCGGTCGGAACCGTAATCTGATAAGCGCCGATATGCTGAGTAATGCCGCCGGCCTCCTTAGCCGCAACGTTGGTTTCGCGCAAAGCGTCCAGCAACGAAGTCTTGCCGTGGTCAACGTGTCCCATAACTGTCACCACAGGAGCTCTCGGCAGCAGATCTTCGGGTTTGTCCTCATTGCCGCCCAGCCCCAGTTCAACGTCGCTGTCAGCCACGCGTTTGAACTTATGTCCGAGCTCTTCGACCACGATCTGCGCCGTATCGGCGTCAATCGGCTGGTTAATCGTTGCCATAACGCCCAGCGACATCAGTTTCTTAATCACGTCCGCACCCTTCTCGGCCATACGGTTAGCCAGCTCCTGAACGGTAATCACTTCGGGAATAACCACCTCGCGGATAATCTTTTCCTGCGGCTGTTGTTGAACCGGCTGCGGCTTGGGTTGCTTTTTCTTATAGCGTCTGCGCCCGCCGAAACCATAATCGTCATCATCGTCGTCACCGCTGCCCATAATGCTGTGAACATTGAACTTTCCGCCACGTTTTGGCTGTTCAAAACTGCGTTTCATAACCTTTTTGCGGTCTTGTTCAAATGCGTCTTCTTTGGCGGAAATAACCTTAGACTTATGACGAATGTCTTCTTCATCATCTTCTTCGTCAAAGTCTTTGGCCTTTTTCTCTTTAACCTTTTCCTTGTTATAGCTTTTGTCTTCTGCAGACGGCGCCGATACAAAAACATCCTTGCTTTTTGCAGCCTGTTTAACTTCTTCTGCGGCAGCCTTCACATTTTCCAATGCAGCGGCCTCTTCTTCCCGGCGACGTCTTTCCTCTTCCTGCAGTTTTTGGCGCAGAGCGGCCTTTTCTTCCTCTTCCTGACGGCGTCTGGCCTCATGTTCCTTGGCCTCGGCAATCAGACGCAGCTTGGCGGCCGTTGCGTCGTCAATTTCAACCTTTGGTTCCGCCGCCGCAGCCGGATTAATAACCCGTTTTTTGCGCACTTCCACCTGCACAACCTTTTTTCCCTCGCTGCCAGCCGGCTTCTTGTCGCCAAGCTTGAGCGTCAGGGTCGATTTTCCCGATAATGTTAGTTTATTTTTTGCATTATCTTCTGTCATTATAATTCCTTCTCTCTACTCTTTGTCTTTTTTAAGAATTTAAAAAGTTCTCAAACCTTGAAAACTCATTGCGGATTGCTTTTGCCATTTCGCCTTTCAAAAAAGCGGCATGAACTGTATTTACCTTATTTAATGCCTTATCCAACTCCTCAATTTCATAAGTTCTGAAAACTTCCAAATCCTTTGCCAGCAGCATAATCCGGTTATGACCGTCTGCACCGGCGTCTTTTGCCTCCAAGACAAAGGCAACTTTGCCTTTCTTGACCGCTTCGCAGACTTTCTCAAAACCGGTAATCAAAACACCGGCCTTGCGAGCCAGAGAAACGGCGTCCAAACCTCTTTTGCGCAACAGTTCTTCAACGGTTTGCACCAGAGAAGCATCGGCCTTCACGGCTTTTTTAAAGGCCTTGGAGAAAAGATTCTTGTCGACGGCGGTTTGCAGGGCTGTTTTAGAACATTTGACCCACACTCCGCGCCCCGGCAGTTTTTTCTTAAAATCGGGAATAACCTGCCCATCGGGCGTCACCGTGAAGCGGAGAAGCTCATCCTTCTCCGTGACTCCACCGCAGACAATGCATTTTCTTTCCTCCGCAACCTTCATCTTTGTTACTCAGCGTCCCCGTTTGCCGGCTGTTCGTCTTCGCCTTCAAACCAGTGTGCGCGCGCAGCCATGATGATTTTGTTGGCCTCGACTACCGAAATGGTGTTTTCGCCGAGAATTTCAATCAGTTCGTCGGTAGCAAGATCACCCAGATCATCAACCGTTTTAACGCCGGCATTGGCCAAAGTCAAAATCATGTCACGGTCCAGACCTTCAATCTCCTGGATTTTGTCGTCAATACCCAAAGATTTGCTCTTTTCTTCAAATTCTTTGTTGCGTTTTTCAACAAAAGCTTTGGCGCGGGCTTGCAGCTCTTTGGCAACGTCTTCGTCAAAACCTTCGATCTCAGCAAGTTCGGACAACGGAACCAAAGCCACTTCGTCAACATTTGAAAACCCTTCCGCAATCAGCAGATGCGCAATCATTTCGTCAACATCCAGAGCTTCCATAAAGCGCTGCGAACGGACTTTGTTTTCATTGGAGCGGCGCTCCTGTTCCTGCTCTTCGGTCAAGACGTCAATGTCACAGCCGATAAGCTGGGATGCCAGTTTGACGTTTTGGCCGCGGCGGCCGATGGCAATAGAGAACTGCTCCTGAGGAACCACAACTTCAATACGGTTGTTTTCTTCATCCAAAACCACCTTGGTAACCTCAGCGGGAGCCAGCGCCGCCACAATAAACTGCGCTTTGTCTTCCGAATAGGGAACGATATCAATTTTTTCGCCCTGCAATTCGGTAACCACCGCCTGAACGCGAATGCCGCGCAGACCGACACAGGCGCCGACCGCATCAACGGTCACGTCATCGGTTTTAACCGCAATCTTAGCCTTGGAGCCCGGATCGCGGGAAACGGCAACGATTTTGACAATGCCGTCATAAATTTCCGGAACTTCGGAAGTAAACAGCTTGGCCAAAAACTCAGGACAGGTGCGTGACAGGAAAATCTGCGGTCCTTTGTTCTCTTTGCGGACTTCCAGAACATAAGCGCGAACCCGGTCGCCGTTTTTGAATTTTTCTCTCGGAATGATTTCGTCACGACGCAAAACCGCTTCGGCCTTGCCGATATCCAAAACCACGTTGCCGAACTCAACGCGTTTGACCGTACCGTTGACAATCGTGCCGACCTTTTCCTTATACTCTTCATACTGTTTGTTGCGTTCGGCATCGCGAACTTTTTGAACAATAACCTGCTTCGCGGTTTGGGCGGCAATGCGGCCAAAATCGATCGGCGGCAGATTGTCGATGATAAATTCGCCGGCCTTGATGTTCTTATCATAAGCTTTTGCCTGAGCCAAAGTCATCTGTGTAACTTCGTTCTCGACCTGGTCTTCGGATTCGACGACCTCGCGGTAACGAGCCAGAGTGATGGCGCCGGTTTTGCGGTCAATATGCGCGCGGATGTCGTGTTCAAAACCATACTTTGAACGTCCGGCTTTCTGAATGGCAATTTCCATCGCTTCCAACACGTCGTCGCGCTCAATGTTTTTTTCGCGGGCCACCGTATCGGCAACTAAGATAATTTCAGGTCTTGGCATACTTTCGATATTTTGCATTTTTAGTCCTCTGATTAATTATTTTATTAACTATTCTTCAATTTCAACGGGTTCGTCATCGGCATGAGCCGCCATATATTCCGCCAGCAGCTCATCTGTCAAAACAATTTTGGCTTTGCTTATTTCGGCAAACGGAATCACATATTCCTGACCGTCCATATTGACGGTAATGTTGTTTTCATTGTCAACAGCAAGCGTTTTTCCCTTAAAACGTTTGCGGCCGGAAACCTCCGTGCTTGTCTCGATTTTGGTTTCATAGCCCAAAAAACGTTTAAAATGTTCGGGCTTGGTCAAAGGCCGGTCCAGCCCCGGAGAACTGACTTCCAGAGAATACTGGTCGTCAATCGGGTCTTTTTCATCCATGACCTCGGAAATTTTGCGGCTGACCGTCGCACAGTCGTCAACCGTAATGTCTTTGCCGTCCTTGCGGTCAATCATAATCTGCAAGGTCGGGTTTTTCTGGCCGATTGTCATAATCCGCACCATTTCATACCCCAAATCCTCAATAACCGGCTCTAACAAATCTTGTAACTGGTGTTTAACCTGCATATCCTGTTTCCTTACGAAAGAAGCGGGGTTTTTGACCCCGCCTCATCTAATATTATCAATTCTGTAAAGACATATAACAGAAAACTTTTTAAAAATCCAGCATTTTTTTATCTGTTAATCAAGCAAATTATTTACCGTTCCCATATCAGATACCCCGCCGGACGAATTTTCTCTAACCGTCTTCCAAATGCAACAACACCGACACAGATATCAGCGTCGCAATCAAAGTCGGCGTCCATACCGCCAAAACGCCGGGAATAGTGCCGTTCAGACCAAAGGCATAAATCAGTTGCGAAAGAAAATAGACCAGAAAGCCGGTAGAAATGCCGCCCACGATCAGGTACATGACACCACCGCGCCGGTTGTTCGGGCGCAAAGCAAAAACGGCTGCCACTAAAACCATTGCGCACAGCAAAAAGGGAGAAACCAACAGCGACAGATAACGCAGCTTATGCTTTTGCGCCGAGAAGCCGGACATTTCGTAAAAGCGAATTGTTCCCGGCAAATCCCAGAAAGAAATGGCCTCAGGTTCAATAAAGTTTTCCTTAATGCGGTCAACCGTCAGTGCCGTCTTATATTCCAGATGATTTAATATCTGGGTCGGTTTGCCGGCCTCATATATCTTAAGGTCTTTCAAATCAAAATAACCGTCTTTCAGCGTTGCGGCAAAAGCTTCAATCCGACGCTCCGGCTGCGACTTGCGGTTCATCTCCAAAATGGAAACGTCGCGCAGAAACAGGGAACCGTCGTTCTCCTGCCGGGCAGACTTAGCCTGCATCACCTGAAACGTATTTTCGTTAACGGCCTCCCTTGTCCACAAACCGCGCTCGGAAAACAGCACCGCATTCGGATTCCGCGTGTCAAAACGATAATCCAGCGTTTCATACAGCTCATACATTCTGGCCGCAATCGGATTGACCAACGCCACATTCAGCGCTCCCAGCACAAAAACCGTCGCCAGCACCGGCGTCATAAAACCCCAGATGGAAACGCCGGCCGCACGGATAATGACAAATTCATTGGTCTTGCTGACTTTCCAAAAAGTCGTCATTGCCGCAATCATCATCACAAACGGGAAAATCATGTCCAGCGTCCGGGGCATTTTGGTCACGGCAATTTCCAGCAGAAACCAAAAAGACACGTCATCGCGTCCCGAAGCCTTGCGCAGCAGTTCCACCATTTCAAACAGCAGCACCACGCCCAATACCATCAGCAGCACGGCAAAAAAATTAAAAATTATCTGCTTGGACAGATATCTTCCCAAAATTGAATTCGGCTTCATTTCACATTCTTTTTTCGGTTAATCTTGCGCTTAACTTAGCCCAGCAAAAACAATTAGGCAATCAGTTTTTCAAATTTTCCGACAGCAGCCGCTTTTCGGCTTCCGGCAGATGCTGTCTGGCCTCAATCACTTCCTTGCGGATTTTCTGCGTGCGGGAAAAAAGTTCGAACAACTTGTCGCCTTCGTTCCAGCGGATATTCCGTTCCAGCGCGATCAAATCTTCGACAAAACGCTGTATCAGTTCCAGAACTGTTGCTTTGTTGTTGAGCAGAATGTCACGCCACATGGTCGGATCGGAACCGGCAATGCGCGTAAAATCACGAAAGCCCGACGCGGAATATTTAATAATCTCCTGCTGCTCATATCCTTCCAGATCAGCTACCGTTCCCACGATCGAAAAAGCAATCAGATGCGGCAGATGCGACACAGCCGCCATAACCTTGTCATGATGCTCGGGCGACATGGTTTCGATTCGCATCTTGGCGGACCGCCACATGGCGCCGACTTTCTCAATTGCCTCCGGCGTTGAACGCGACGACGGTGTCAGGATACACCAGCGGTCGGCAAACAATTCGTAAAAACCGGCTTCCGGTCCTGATTTTTCCGTACCCGCCACCGGATGTCCGGCCACAACAATTACGCCGTTGTCATAAGGCAGATTGCTTTCGATTTCCTGTAGGGAATATTTTTTGACTGACCCCACGTCGGTAACAATCGCGCCGGCTTTCAAATACGGTGCAATTTCGCTGGTAATGGCACCATACGCACCGACCGGCGTCGACAAGACCACCAGATCCGCATCCTTGGCCGCCTCGGCCGCGCTCCCTGCGCAGGCATCGACAATTCCGAGTTCCAGAGCTTTTTCCATATAACCGCGATTAGCGTCGAAACAGACCAGCTTTGCCGCCAGCCCGTCATTCTTAATCACTCTTGCCAAAGAAGAACCGATCAGGCCGATTCCGATAATAGCAACTTTATCAAACAACATATCAGCCATCGTCACATCATCATCGACAAATATTTATCCACCCCGTCGGGAATGATAACCACAATGTTTTTTCCCTTAAACTCGGGCCGCTGGCCGATTTTTACCGCCGCAGCCAGCGCCGCGCCGGCGGAAATACCTGCGCTCAGGCCTTCCAGCGCGCCGACTTCGTTTGACATCTCAAGAGCTTCTTCGTTGCTGATGTCCACAACTTCGCTGACCAGCGATTTGTCATAAAAAGGCGGCACGAAATTTGCGCCGATGCCCGGAATCTTATGCGGCCCCGGTTGTCCGCCGTTCAGAACCGGACTGGCAGCGGGTTCGACCGCCACGACATAAAGATCGGGATTATTGGTTTTCAGGGTTGAGGCAATGCCGGTCAGAGTGCCGGAAGTTCCCACCGCGCTGACCAAAATGTCAACATCGCCGCCGGTGTCTTCCAAAATCTCAATGCTGGTGCCGAAACGATGTGCGTCTGGATTAGCCTCGTTTTCAAACTGGCGCAGCAGAATCACGTTGGGATTTTTCTGGGCCAGCATATCCGCCTTGGCAATCGCGCCTTTCATTCCGTCTTCGGCCGGCGTCAAAATCACTTCCGCGCCGAAATGCTCCATCAGCATAATTCGCTCTTTGGTCATATTCTCCGGCATGGTAATCACCAGTTTATAGCCTTTGGCCGCGCAAATACCGGCCAGACCGATACCCGTATTACCGCTGGTTGCCTCCACAAAAACCGTATCGTTGTTAACTTGCTTGTTTTCTTCGGCTTTCTCAATCATCTTCAAAGCAACGCGGTCTTTAACCGACCCCAGCGGATTAAGAAATTCGCACTTGGCCAGCAGGTGTGCTTTTACCTTGTGTTTTTTGGCCAGTCGCGAAAGCCTGACTATTGGCGTTTTGCCGACAAGCTCGGCGACGGAATTGTAAATTTTCTTCATTTTATGCCTCTAAAATGTTCATAAAGGTCAATTAAATCTTTAATTAATCTCAAGTCTTAGCTACTATTAACATAAGTTTTAAAAACATAAAATAAAGAAATGAACAAATACCTAAAATTAATTTTTGGTTCTGCAATTATGCTCTCCGTATCGCTGCCGGCTTACGCCGCCAGTTTGGATGAACTTTATCGCGAAATCATCCGCGACGACAATCAGGGCTATCTGCCGATTTTTGTGAAAAACCGCAATCAGCCCGAACTTTTGTTTGAAGACGAATTGGAAGCCGTCATGCCGCAGCCGGCCGGAATCAAAAAAAATCAGACCATCAGCCTCATTGACGAACGGCAGATAAAAGAACAGGCGCGGCTGGCCGCGATAAAAAAATGGGAAGACACCGTCAGAGCCGTTAAAGAAAACCGCGTAACGCCGGTCGAACTGGAAGAAATCAACAAACACGTTGCGGACAACGATGCCCGGGCGGTAGAAATTTTAGCTTGGATGAACGCCCGCGGCGTCGGTGTGCGTCAAAACCTGATTGAGGCGTTTAACCTCTACCGTCACGCTGCCGAACTCGGCGTTCCCGGCGCCAACAAAAACGCGGCTCTGGTTTATCGTTCCATGAGCCGCCTGCAAAGGGAATCCCTGTCCGAACTAACCCGTTAGTCCTGCTTGAACAAAGCCTGCACCGCCTGCCAGTGCGTATAATTCACCTTGTTTTTTCCCGAAAAGATGTCTTCGACCGCCACCCAGGCTGCCGTGCCGTTCTCCGGCGTTTTCCATGGTTCCACGCCGGTGTCGAAACCGTAAGAAGAAGCGTCGTAAACGATAAACGTCATGTCATAAACGCAATATTCGCCGAAAGGCCTCGCGTCATCGGCAAAATAATTTATCTCCTGATGAAACTCTTTTGTTCCGTAATCCAACATAAATTCAATGCCGGTTTCTTCATAAAGCTTGCGAAACAGACATTTGCGAAAATCTTCGCGCCTTGAAACCGAACCGCCGGGAAACTCCGGCACATCGACTTGCGGCGGATAAGTGACCAGCACCTTGCCGTCCTTAAGCAAAATGGCAAAATACCCCTTCTGCCTGACCGGAATCACATTGTCGGCATATTTGGGCTTGCCGGTACGGTCATAAAAAACGTCACTCATCCCCGTTGACTTCCTTGACCAGTTCATGAACAAAACGTTTCAGCCCTACCTGACGCACGCGTTTCATTCTTTCCCCGGAAATAATTTTCTGTACTTTGGTTACGGTTTCTTCAATGTCGACATTGACAATAACATAATCAAACTCGTCCCAATGGCTCATCTTGTCCAAAATCAAAGCCATGCGTTTGTCAATCAGCTCCTTGCTGTCGGTACCGCGATTTTCCAGACGTTGGCGCAACTCCTTAATCGAAGGCGGCAGCAGATAAATCGTCACCACGTCGTCCTTGGCTTTCTCTTTCATCTGACGGGCGCCAAGCCAGTCCATGTCAAACAACACATCCTGCCCCACATTGATAAAGCTGTCGACTTCCGAACGCAGCGTGCCGTAACGATCGCCGTATTGGGAATCTACATGCTCGTAAAAGGCGTCCTGAGCCAAAAACTCGTCATACTGCTCATTGGTAACGAAATAATAGTCCACACCTTCTTTTTCCGTCGGCCGGGGCTTGCGTGTCGTTACCGAAACCGAAAACTTAATGTTCGGATCCCGTTTCAGAATTTCCTTGGCAATGGTTCCTTTGCCGGTTCCCGACGGTCCCTCGATGACAAACATGGCGCCGCGGCGGACTTTCTTTAAACGGTCAATAATATTATTCATTCTTCCCCCTTTGTTATTCAATATTCTGCACTTGTTCTCTAAACTGCTCAATCAGAGTCTTCAAAGCCATTCCCAAATTGGTCAGGTCAATTTCGCTGGACTTGGAGCAGGTCGTGTTGGCTTCGCGGTTAAGTTCCTGACACAAAAAATCAAGTCTTCTGCCCACGGCTTCGCCTGAATTAAGCAGATTTTGCGCCGTTGCCAGATGGGCTTTCAGCCGGTCGATTTCTTCCCGAATATCCGCTTTTGCCACATACAAGGCCACTTCCTGAGCCAGCCGCTCTTCAGAAATCTGGTTGGAAGGCTCCAGCAGAGAGGCTATTTGCACCAACAGTTTTTCTTTAAGCCTTTCCGGCTGGCTTTCTGCGATTCCCTCAACTTTTGCGACTATATTAGCAATTTTATCCAGAATATCAAGCAGCGCGGCCTTCATTTTTTCGCCTTCGGCCTGCCGGTCCTGCTGCAAACGACGGCATCCTTCTTCAAAACTTTCCAGCAAAGCCCCGGCCAATGCCTGATTTTCCGCCTCGTTAAGCTCGGTACCGTCGGCTTCGTAAACGCCTCGCAGCGATAACAGTTCGCCGACCGACGGCTTCTGCAGTTTGTCGGGAAAACTCTCATACAGTTCTATCGCCTTAATCGTCAGTTTCTGCAAAAGGGCATCATCAATTTTAGCCTCGGTGCTGCTGCCGACAGCCTCCAAATCCAGATAAACGCTGAAACTGCCCCGCGCAAAATATCTGGCGGCAATGTTCTTCAACGGCATTCCCAGCAGCCCGTCAAACGCCGGCGGCAGCTTGGCCTTAATGTCCAGAGCCTTGCCGTTAACGCTCTTTATTTCCCAAAACCAGCTGAAACTTTTGGTTTCGAAAGCTTTTTCTCCGTTTTGCCGGGCAAACCCCGTCATGCTGGATATTGTCAAAATAACTCTCCTTAAACTTTTTTTTAGCATTTTTCGCTATTATAAGCGGCAATCGTTAAAAAGTTTTTACTTCAAGGAAAGAATAATGGCCCAACGCAACCAAAACATTCTGATTACCGGCGCAACCTCCGGCATCGGCGAGGCTCTGGCGCTGCACTACGCCGGCACCGTCGCCAAAAACCTGTTCATCTGCGGACGCAACGAAGACCGTCTTAAAATCGTCGCCGCCAAATGCGAAAAATTAGGCACGGTGGTTTTTCCCCGCATTGTAGACGTTACCGACCGCCGAACCACGGAAGACTGGATTCGCGAATGCGACAAAACCGCCAAACTTAATTTGGTCATTGCCAACGCCGGCATCGGCACCGTTAACGAAGACACCGATTCGGTTTACCGGACCTTTGCCACCAACGTCAATGGCGTTTTAAACACTGTCCTGCCGACAATTGACATCTATCAAAATCGCATCAGCGCTCAGAACGACGGCATGAGCTCGCTGGACAAGTTTATTTCTCAAAAGAAAAAGCAGAAAAAAGCTTTTTACGTTCCGTTTTGGGACCGCATCCGCTTTGGCAGATCCGGCGTCGAATTTTTTCATGAAGACAACCGCAGCATTGCCATTGTCAGTTCCATGGCCGGCTATCACGGCCTGCCGACCTGCCCGGCCTACAGCGCCAGCAAAGCCTGCGTCAAAGCCTGGGGAGAAGCCCTGCGTCCCAGACTGAAGAAAAACGGCATCAAAGTCAGCGTCATCTGCCCCGGCTTTGTCCGTTCGCGCATTACCGACCAAAACACCTGTCCGATGCCTTTTTTCATGGAGGCGGAACAGGCCGCTGCCATCATTGCCCGGGGCATTGCCGAAAACAAAGGCATTATTGCCTTCCCCTGGCAGCTTCGCCTCGCAGTCTGGCTGGTGTCCGTATTGCCCAATTGCCTGAGCGACTGGATATATTCCAAACTTCCGAACAAGGCCTGAATTAAAAAGCGGCGTTTTTAAACGTCGCTTTTTTTCATTTAGATAAAAAATCCGTTACCAAATCATACAACTGTCGACGGCTTTGTTCGGTCGTAAAATTATGTCCCCCGTCAGAGATTACGCCCAGAGACTTTTTCGTTTGAAGCGCATCATAAAGCTCCTTCACATCTTTAGGCTCAATAACGTTGTCGTCTTCCGCCGTAACCAGTAGGACTTTTGCCCTGATATCCTTTGCCAGCCGCAAAGCATCATAATTCTTGGCCTGTTCGACCACTTCATAAGGAATGACGGCCGCCCGGTAATCATAACGCCCGTTTCTTTTCCAGTTTCTGCAAAAATCAGGCATATTGGCCATACAGCTCTCTTCCCATCTTTTTCCGCTGACGACCGGCGTTACCGGAACTGCATAATCAACCGCGGAAGGATTTTCGGCGGCATATTGCAACACGGAAGCCCCGCCCAGAGAATGGCCGGCCAAAGCAAACGGCTCACTGTAAAAGCTTTGATTTTGGGCCCAGCCGACAACCGTTTTCAAATCGTCTTCAAAAGCCGATAACCTGACGTTGATTACATCGCCGGCGCTTTTGCCCAGAGAATATCTGCTGTCAAAGGTTATAACCGTATAACCCTTATCCCGAAAAGCCTTTTTCACCGTCTGCACGGCGGGATGCTCCATATTGGAGGCCAGACCGTGCTGAATAACGGCCAGTTTTTTATTGCCGGCATTTTCATTACCTTCAATCTGCAAATAAATTGTTTCTTTCTGCGCATTTTCAATCCAAACTTCCCGCGGTTGACCGTCTTTGCCGCAAGACGCCAGAAACAAAACCAACAAAACGACGCAAAGTTTTTTCATAATCTTTTCACCTCTTCGCAATTCAGGGCGGAACCTACGCTCAGTTCTGCACGTTTTTATATTTCCGCTGCAAATAGACCAGCAGCAGCAGTCCCGGCACCGCCATCAGCGTCGTAATCACAAAAAAACTGCTCCAGCCGACAAACTTCACCAACACGCCGGAAGTCGAAGACAGCAAATCGCGCGCCAGCGACATAAACGAAGACAGCAGCGCATACTGGGTTGCGGTATAAGCCACGTTGCACAGTGAAGAAATATAGGCCACAAAGGCCGTGGTGCTCATGCCGCCGGCCAGATTGTCCAGCGAAACCGTCACCATCAACATATACAGATTATTGCCGGCATGAGCCTGAACCACGTACATCAGCGTCGTCAGTCCCTGCAAAATACTGCCGATATAAAGGCCTTTCAGCAATCCCAGCCGGTTGACCATCACCCCGCCGGCAATACCGCCCAAAATAGTCGCACCCATTCCGTAAAACTTGGTAACAAAAGCAATTTCGGCTTTGGTAAACCCCATGGCATCATAAAACGGCATCGTCATCGGCACCATATAGGCATCGCACAGTTTGTAAACCATTATAAACAGCAAAATCCAAATCCAGCCGCTGCGCTTGACGAAATCGGCCACCGGACTCTTGACCGCCGTCTGCCAGAAGTTTTTCAGTCGCGCCGTCAAAGACCCTTTAAACGGAGCGCCGCATTTTTTGCAGTTCTTCGGTTCCCTTGAGCACAAAACCGTCACCATACCGACCACTGCGCCCAGCGCCATAACCGCATAAACCTCATGCCAGTTCAAAACCGTCGCCAGCAGCAGTGCCACGGCGCCGGAAAAAATCGACCCCAGACGATATCCCAGAATAAATATGGCGGTTCCGGCAGCCTGCTCTTCCGTATCAAAACTCTCCACGCGGTAGGCATCCAAAACAATGTCCTGCGTTGCCGAGGCTATTACCGTCAGAAAAGCCAGAAACATCAGCAGATAAACTGCCTGCGACGGATCAACCAGTGACATGCCCAGAATGGCGGCCAGCAACAAAAGCTGCGAAAAAACCGCCCAGCCGCGGCGGCGGCCCAAACGCTCAAAAAACGGCAGACGAATGCGGTCAACCACCGGTGACCACAGCCATTTGAAGCTGTACGGCGCTTTCACCAGCGAAAACAACGCGATCATCTCCAGACTGATGCCGCTGTCCGTCAGCCACAGCGCCAGTGTCCCGCTGACCAGCAAAAAGGGAAAACCGCTGGCAAAACCCAGCCCGGTCATTGTCAGCATCCGCCGGTCATAATATACCCGTGCCGCTTGCAGCCATTTTTTTAACATGCCAATTTCCTGTTTCTAAAAATCTTGTGATTAATTCTAAATAAAATGTATTAAATAAACGATAATTTTTGCATTCTGTATGGCGAAACGGTTTCACCATACAAAACCACAACATATAGTAAACAACAATAACATAAACACACCATATTGTAGGAATAGTTTATAATGGAAAATCAAAAAATTACCAAGAGAAACGGTGCTGAAGCGGCCTTTGACCCGGCCAAAATCACGGCTACCGTCGAGCGTGCTCTCGCCGGATTCGAACTTGATAAAAACAAACTTTTGGAAACGATTCCGAACTTTTTTAAAAACGGTATGCCGGCTTCCGAAATCAACAAGGCTCTTATCCTAAACGCGTTGAATCTGACCTCGGTTCTGGAACCCGACTGGAAGAACGCCGCCGGCCGCCTGCGCCTTTTCGACTTGTATAAAGATGTTAAAAACGACCGCCGCACCAATCAGGCCGTTCCCTACGACTATGAAAAGTTCTTGGATTTTGCCGTCGCCAACGGCGTATATGACCCCGTCATCACCGAAAAATACAATCCCGAAGAAATAAAACAGGCCGCATCATTCATCAACCCGGCTTTTGATTTGGTCTATGACTATGCCGGCATCAATCTGCTCATCAAACGCTACCTTTGCGAATTTGGCGACCGCATTGTCGAGCTGCCGCAGGAAATGTTCCTGACTATTGCTCTGCTGATTGAGCAAAATGAAGATCGCAGCATTCGCATGAGTCAGGTCAAAGACACTTATGAAAAACTTGCCGACCGCAAAATCTCGCTCGGCACACCGCTGCTGATGAACCTGCGCCGACCCAACGGTAACCTGAGTTCCTGCTTCATCACCGTTATGGACGACAACCGCGATTCGATTTTTTACGTTATTGACCAGATTTCCGCCATTTCCAAATTCGGCGGCGGGGTTGGTGTCAACATCTCGCGCGTTCGCTGCAAAGGCGCCCGTATCAAAGGCATCAAAAATTCTTCCGGCGGCGTCATTCCCTGGATTCGCATTATCAACGACACCGCCGTAGCCGTCAACCAGCAGGGCAAGCGCAAAGGCGCCGTTACCGTATCTCTGGACATGTGGCATCTGGACATTGAAAACTTTCTTGAACTCCGTACCGAAAACGGCGACCAGCGCATGAAAGCTTACGACATTTTTCCTCAGGTCGTCATCCCCGATCTGTTTATGAAAAAAGTCGAAAACAACGAAAAATGGCTGTTGGTTGACCCGCACGAAGTCCGGGAAAAATACGGTCGCGAAATAGCCGACCTTTGGGGAGAAGAATTTGAAAATCTTTATAATCAGCTTTATTTTGATGCGGGTTTCGGCAAACTTGAAATGTTTAAGTTTGTTGACGCCAAAGAGCTGTTAAAACGGCTGATGAAATCTCAGGTTGAAACCGGAATGCCTTACATTGCCTTCAAAGACACCCTGAACCGTTACAATCCCAACAAGCATGACGGCGTTATCGTCGGCACCAACCTCTGCACCGAATCTCACAGCAATGTCCGCCCGGCCAAATTCAGCCCCAAGCGCATTGAAGACGGCAAAATAATCTCCGAAACCTATGACGGGCTGGTACACGTCTGCAATCTGGTTTCTGTCAATCTCGCCAACATTGACGATGATCGGGAACTGGAAAGCGTTTGCCGCACTTCGGTTCGCATTCTGGACAACGCCATTGACTTCACCACCGTGCCGGTTCCCGAAGGCAGCCTGCATAATCAACGCTACCGCACCATCGGCATTGGCGCTATGGGACTGGCAGATATGCTCGCCAAAAACAATGTCCCCTATATCAACTCTGCCGACTTTGTAGACGATTTGTTTGAAAAAATGGCCATATACAATATTCAGGCCAGCATTGACGCCGCACAAAAAAAAGGAACTTTCGGCGCCTATGAAGGTTCGGATTGGAGCAAAGGCCTGATTTTCGGCAAACGTCAGATATGGTTCAACGCCAATTCCAAATATAAAGACCGTTGGAACAAAATTTTTGCCGGCCTTGCCCGATACGGCATCCGCAACTCGCAGATATCTGCCATTGCACCGAATACCAGTTCCTCTCTGATTCAGGGTTGCACCGCTTCGGTTCTGCCGATTTACAGCAAGTTCTTCGTCGAGACCCACGGCAAAGGCAGCATTCCGAACTGCCCGCCTTATATCCGTGACAGGTTTTGGTTTTATCAGGAAAACCGCAATATCGACCAACGCAAGATTATTGAAGTGATGTCCCGTATTAACAAATGGATAGACACCGGCATTTCTGTCGAACTGATGTATAACCTCAACCGCGACATCCGCGCCAAAGACATCTATGACACCATAATGGACGCCTGGAAAAAAGACATCAAAACCCTCTACTATACCCGCACCATTCAAAAAGACGGCTCTTCCGCCGCCAAGGAAGAATGCGTCAGCTGTGCCGGTTAAAAATCAACAGCAAAGGAAAATCAATGAACCGCAAAAAACTGTTTAATATTGAAGGAAACGATGACGTTCTGCAAAGAAAAATGATTGCCGGCAACGTCACCAACTTATTCAACCTCAACAACGTCAAATATCAGTGGGCCAACAAGCTTTACCGGCTGATGATGGAAAACTTCTGGATTCCCGAAAAAGTTTCTTTGTTTGACGACAAACGCGCCTATGACGAGTTGACGCCGGCCGAACAAAACGCCTATGACGGCATTCTGTCTTTTCTGGTTTTTCTGGACAGCATCCAGACCAACAACCTGCCCAACATTTCCGACTATATTACCGCGCCGGAAGTCAATCTTATTCTGGCTATCCAAACTTATCAGGAAGCCGTGCATTCCCAAAGCTATGCCTATATCATCGAAAGCATTATTCCGGCCGAAAAGCGCGAAACAATCTATGACCGCTGGCGTGATGACAAAGTTCTGCTTGAACGCAACAAATACATTGCCGACATTTATCAAAAATTTGTCGATGACCGCAATGACGTTAATTTTGCCCGTGTTCTGATTGCCAATTTCCTGTTGGAAGGCCTGTATTTTTACAACGGCTTCAATTTCTTTTACAATTTGGCCGCAAGATCGTTAATGATCGGTACCGCCGACGAGATAAAATACATCAACCGCGATGAACTGACGCACTGCGTGATTTTTGCCAACATCATCAAAGAAATCCGCAAAGAACGGCCGCAGTTCTTCAATGACGACGAAATCTGCGAAATGTTCCGTAAAGCAACCGAACAGGAAATCGCCTGGAGCAATCATATTATCGGCGATCAGGTTCTGGGCATTACCCCGCAAACCATTGAACAATACACTAAGTTTATGGCCAACAAACGCTTGAAAGAAATCGGACTGGAACCGATTTACGAAGGCTTTGACGAAACCCCGTATAAAAATCTGGAGAAAATTTCCGACACCAACGGCGAAGGAAACGTCAAAGGTAATTTCTTCGAAGCCAATGTTTCCTCATACAACCAGTCAACCGCCGTCGAAGGCTGGGACGAAATTTAAAGGCTGTAAGCAGACAAAAAAAACACTCCCGAAAATTATCGGGAGTGTTTTTTATTGTTTGAAATGCGTAATTATACCAATCCGCGAGAAAATAATAAGAAAAAAGGAAACCGGCGAGCGGAGTATACATAAAAAGTACATGACCGAGCCGGTTATCCGCAATTTCTGTATTAGTTTTCCGCTGAGTGATATAATTTTGCCTGTTTGGCTGCATCGTCTTCGGTACGCGCTACGTTAACCAGAATGGTCTGGCTGACTTCCGGATGCAGATTGAGTTTAACTTCATAAACACCCAAGTCTTTAATAGCGTTTTCCAGATATACCTGTTTGCGTTCAACGGCAAAACCGCTGGCTTTGACCGCGGCGGCAATATCACGGATAGTTACGGAACCGTACAACTGGCCGGTTTCGGCAGCCTGACGGATCAGAACCGCGCTGTAGCCTTTCAGGGATTCGGCAATCTTTGTCGCTTCGTCCAGCAGAGCCTTGTTGTGGGCTTCCAGTTCGGCCTTCTGTTTCTCATAATAAGCAACATTGGCTTCGGTTGCGCGCAGAGCTTTGCGGGCCGGCAGCAGATAGTTGCGGGCATAACCGTTCTTTACGGTTACTTTGTCGCCCATTTTACCGAGTTTTTCTACATGTTCTAAAAGAATTACTTCCATTTTTCCACTCCCTATTAATCAGCAACAAAAGGAAGAAGAGCAATGTAGCGGGCACGTTTGATCGCTTTTGCCAATTCTCTTTGTTTTTTTGCAGAAACAGCTGTAATGCGGCTGGGGATGATTTTACCTTTCTCGGAAATATAACGGGAAAGAAGCTTAACATCCTTATAATCAATGGTCAGACCGTCTTCGCCTGAAAACGGGCATGCTTTTTTTCTTCTAAAGAATACTTGTTTAGCCATGTTTTCTGCTCCTATTCTTCAACGGCTTCGGAATTGCTGGAAGAACCGGCAGGCTCTTTGCTCAATTCGTCAACTTTAATGGTCATGTAACGAATGATGTCTTCGTTAAATCTCATTTGTCTTTCATATTCGGCAACAGCGGCAGCCGGTGCGGAAATATTCAAAACGACATAGTAGCCCTTGCGGTTTTTCTTAACACGGTAAGCAAGGTTTTTCAAACCCCAGTTGTCAGCTCTGACAACTTCGCCGCCGTTGCTGGCGATGACGTTGGTCAAATCGGAAACAATGTTGTTCACCTGAGACTGACCGAGGTCCTGACGTGCAATCAGCACGCTCTCGTAAAATGACATTATTTAAATCTCCTTATGGATTCTCAACAAATGGCCCGCAGGCGGGCCGGTTAATGTATAGCCTCCGGTCTCTGCCGGAAGCAAGGGACGGTCGCCACTATATACCAAAACTTTATTTTTGCAAGTATTTTTTAAGTTCTGACGCGGTTTGGAACCGATTCTTTATATAATTTTAATCTTTTTAAGATAAGCTCGGTCGTAAGTTACAATCACAATGGCCAAAAAAATGAGTAAAAACAAAATAATATTGCCCCTTCTTCTGTTGACGTTCCTTTGTGCCTGCGACACGCTCCGCAAAGAAGACTTTCCTGTGCCGCTGCGCCCGCAGCGCGTAGTTTACGGCAATGACCAAAATACCATTGTTTTGCAAAATCTTACCAGCCGGGTTATCGCCACTTGTAAAAGAACCGAAGACGTTTCGGCCGAAACCTGTGCCAAGCTCTTTGAATCTAAAGGCTATGTCAGAATAAGAGACATCCCCTACAAAACCGCCGACTATGACTTTTTGAAAACAGACACCTATCCGACCAGACGCTGGCGGGGCGGGGAAGACACCCCGAGGTGGTAGCCGATGCTCGCCAGAATAAACACCATAACTTTCAACGGATTGGAAATTTCAGACGTAGACCTGCAGGTGCAAATATCCTCAGGTCTTCCTGCTTTTACGATAGTGGGGCTTCCCGACAAGGCCGTGGCCGAAAGCCGGGAACGCGTCCGCGCCGCGCTGAATTCTCTGGGGCTTAGCCTTCCTGCCAAACGCATCACCGTCAATCTTGCGCCGGCCGATCTGCTTAAGGAAGGTTCCCACTTTGACCTTCCGGTTGCCCTCGGCCTGCTGGTCGGCATGGGAATATTGCCGCAAGAAGAGCTAAGCGGTTACATGGTTCTGGGCGAACTGGGTCTTGACGGCACCGTCGTTCCCGTCAACGGCGTCTTGCCGGTAGCCATCCGCGCCAACGCCCGCAACATGGGGCTGATTTGTCCGGCGGCTCAGGGCGGAGAAGCCGTTTGGGCCGGATTGAAAGACGTTGTTGCCGCCGACAGCCTTTTATCGCTGATTAATCATTTCAAAGGCACTCAGGTCATTCCGGCGCCGGCAGCCGAAACCATGCCGAAAAAACTTTCCCTGCTCGATATGAAGGACGTCAAAGGCCAGGAAAGCGCCAAACGCGCTCTGGAAATTGCCGCCGCCGGCAGCCACAACCTGCTGATGGTAGGCCCTCCGGGTTCCGGAAAATCAATGCTTGCACAGCGCCTGATAACCATTCTGCCGCCGCTGACCGCGGAAGAAGCGCTTGAAACCAGCATGATTCATTCTGTCGCCGGCGAACTTAAAGACGGCAGAATTTCTTTTGAACGTCCGTTCAGAGATCCGCATCACTCGGCCTCCACCCCGGCCTTGGTCGGCGGCGGCCGCAAAGCCAGACCCGGCGAAATATCTCTGGCGCACAACGGCGTCCTGTTTTTGGACGAACTGCCCGAATTCAGCCGCCCGGCACTGGAAGCTCTGCGCCAGCCTCTGGAAAATGGCAGCATAACCATTTCGCGCGTCAACGCACATACCGTCTATCCCGCCAAATTTCAGCTGGTCGCCGCCATGAATCCATGCCGCTGCGGCCACCTGGGCAACCATGAGCTGGAATGCTCCCGCGCCCCGCACTGTGCCGAAGAATACCAAAGCAAAATCTCCGGTCCGCTGATGGACAGAATAGACATCCACATCGAGGTGCCGGCCGTCAGTCCTTGGGACTTGGCGGACGTCAGACAGGGGGAATGCTCGGCCGATATATTGAAACGCGTCATCCGCGCCCGGGAAATCCAGACCGAACGTTTTAAGCGTTTCGGCGCACCTCGGCTGAAAACAAATTCCGAACTGAAAGGCGAACTTTTAGAAAAAATTGCCGAACTGGACAACGACGCTCAGGCGCTTTTAATCGCCTTTTCAGAGAAAAATCACCTCTCTGCCCGGGCTTATCATCGCACTTTGCGGTTAGCAAGAACAATTGCGGACTTGCAAAATGTACAAAAAATACTTAAACTGCATATTGCCGAAGCATTATCTTATCGCAGAATAATGCCTTTGAAACGTATTTAGGAGAAAAAACAATGAGAATTTTACGGTCTCTCAAATTAATGTTGATTCCGGCGCTGATTGTATCCTGCGCGGTCAGAAGCCCGGATCTTGTTCCCTGTATGTGTGACGGAACCGAAAAAACCTTAGGCTTATTCAACTGCATGTGCGAACCCGGCCGCAAAAAACCGGTTAAACGCGTTGCCTACATTCAAAACGAAGAAATGGTCAATCCTTCGGCTGACCAGATGAACGCCTACGGTTACCTGCACCGCTCCCGCAGCAACTATGCTCCCGTAAAACTCGAATACGTTGATTTCAGAATTCCCAAAGGCAGAAAATATGAAGGCTACAGCGACAAGCTCGGCAATTATCGTTTCAGAATCTTCGGCTGCCGCCGCTTTGACAAGAACGTATATTTGAATCAGGGCCGTGCGATGCAGAAGGATATGAAGTTCTTCGACATCTTTTTTGAAACCATGAATGACAATTATCCGGTTGTCGTTGAAAAAAGCAATCCCTATTATATGTATTCTGACAAAGCGCAGGCAGAATATATCTTAACGGCCGAAATCACCGACTATTTCATGAACGTCTGCGATGAGTTCGACTGGAACAACGTCAAAAAGCAAAATCTCCGCACCGGCACCTCGGAAATGACCGTAACCTGGCGCCTGCTGGATTTAACCAAAGACAAAGTATATTGCAAAGGCACCACCACCGGCTACGGTGAAATGAAAGACGGTGAATACAAAGGCGAAACCCTGCTGGTTGAACGCGCTTTCGGCGACGCTCTGAGCAAACTGCCCGAAGTCGGCTGCTTCAACACCGAATTGGCCAAACGTGTCAAACCCGAAGAAATCGAAAAGCAGTTAGCTAAAGTTGAAGCCATTGAAAAATCGAAAGTAAACTTCAAAAACCAGTACGAAGCCGAGTTGAACGGCGTCAATATGCTGCAAAGCTGCGGTTCGGGAGAAATCAACCCCAAAGAAAACGCCGACAGCTTCTCGCAGGTGGTTGCCACCGCCCCTGTCGCCGGCAGATATGAAGTCAGCGGCTATATTGACGAAAGCGGCAACGTTGTCGTTCTCGGAACCGAAAACACCGCCGGTCTCTGCAGCATTGGCGGCGAAATAATCACCGGTTACATCAGCGAAGACGGTAAATTCGTACAATCGGCCACCGGCAAAGAATACAACATCACCGGTGCCGTCAATAATATGTGCAAATTGACCGAAACCCGCGAGATAAAAGAAACAGGCGGTTTTTACGCTTACCTGAACCGCATTGACGGCAACGGCGGAACCTCAGGAACCGGAATGAACGTTGCAGCCAAAGTCAGAGGCTACATTGACGAAAGCGGCAGCTTTGTCGTTCTGGCCGGAGACAGCAACTGCGGCATCAATGCCAACATCATTACCGGAAAAATCAACAAAGCCGGAAAATTCGTTGAAGATAACACCAACAAAGAATATCCGGTTTCAACCGTCATCACCGGCATGTGCAAAATCGAAAACAAAGACACTATTGCCGAAAAAGGCGGCGTTTATGCTTACTTCAACGGCATCAGCAGCCAGGGCGGAACTTCCGGCAACCATTACAAGGTCAAGGGCTATATTGACGAAAGCGGAAACTTTGTCGCCGTCGATTCTCAGGCCATTGCCAACAGTTGCCCGATTGACGGCAATTTCCACCCCGTATACGGCTACATTGATGAAAAAGGCGTATTCTATGCCGACGGTTCATCAATCACAGACCGCGGCGGTACCGGCGGGCGCAGCTATAATGTTGCCGGTATGGTTAACGAAAGCTGCAAACTCGTCCCGCTGGCAGACATCGCCGAAAATGGCGGTTTCTACGCATACTATACCAAAACTGATGACCGCGGCGGCACTTCAGGCAAATTCCGCGTCAACCGTTATGACGCTGACGGTTACGTAGACGAATACGGCGACTTCATTCTGCTGCCCAAAGGGCTGTCGCTTACAGCCTGCGCCAACCGTACCAAAATGCGCAAACTCTCCGGTTATATCGATCGGAACGGCATCTTCCACAGCAGCGGTTCCGATGTTTCCGAAAACGGCGGCAGTCGCGGTAAAGGTTATGCGGTCAGCGGCATCATTGACAGCAGCTGCCGAATGATTACCAAATCCGAAATCAAGGAAAACGGCGGTTTCTATGCTTACTACAGCCAGACCGACGAAAGAAGCGGCACTATGTCCAAATTCAACGCCGGACAGAACAAATACCTGACCGGTCTGAAGATGAACGACAACTGCTCGGAAGTAAACATCGGCGAAAGCGGCTGCTCTACGCTCAAAGTTGCGGCTTCCAACATCACCTATGCCGATGACTTCTGGATTGACATTCCGGCAGATCCGACCGCCGGCATTCAGGAAAGACAGAACCGCGCGGCTGTAGAAAATATGTTTGCCGACATGAACAACAGCTTCTGCATTCAGAGTGTCAAACCTTACGACACCATGTCTCCGGAAAACGTCTACCGTCTGCGCGCGTCCGTTGTTTCGGTTGAAAATCCGAAAGGACGCAAAGGTGCCGGCCTGATTATTTCCGACCAGTTGATCCTGACTTCTGCGGATCTGATTGACAAGTCGCTGAACAGCTTTGACATCCGCACCGTCAACGGCATGCGTTTCAAGGGTTCGGCCTACCGTGTCAACCCCAACAAAAACGTAGCGCTGATTCTTCTGGATGAAAAAACCAAGTTTGCGCCTCTGCCGCTACGCCTCGACCTGCCGGAAGTCGGCAAAGATCTTTATATGACACTGGGTCTGCTTGACTTTGACGAAGGCGAGAACTATTTAGATAATGGGGGCCAGGTTATCGGTTACCGTTACTCTGAAGAAAAAGGCGCGGAGATCATAGTCAACACTTATGTTCAAACCCAGACTCTGGGCAGCGCTCTGATTGATAAGAACGGCAACATAACCGGTTTGTCTCACTCGGGTATTCGCGCGGCCGAAGGCGGCGACCTGTTTATCCCGATTGAAACCGCCCTCAAGAGCTTGGGTATGAATATTTGCGGAGTCAAGTTTGTCAACAAACGCCCGATGGCCGTCAAAGCGGTTGAAAAACCCGTTTCAACAGCCATTGACACCTACACCGGCAGCAAGGCTCCGAAAGCAATGAGTGCAAAAGAAAGAAAATAGATGACAACTATTTTATGTATAAGAAAAGGCAAAGAAGTGGTCATGGCCGGCGACGGTCAGGCCACTCTTGGCGAAGCGGTTGTTTTCAAGTCAAAATCGGTTAAAGTCCGCCGCATCGGCAATGGCAGCATCATTGCCGGTTTTGCCGGCGCCGCGGCCGACGGCATCACCTTAATCGAACGTCTGGAGGCCAAACTTGAAAAACACGCCAACCAGCTTAAACGCGCCGCGGTAGAACTGGCCAAAGACTGGCGGATGGACAAATATCTGCGTCAGCTTCAGGCTTATATGATTGTGGCCGACAAAGACGTGTCACTGGTCTTGAACGGAACCGGAGAAGTCATGGAACCCGACGACGGCATCATCGGCATCGGTTCCGGCGGCAACTACGCCATGGCGGCGGCCAAAGCCTTATATGACGTAGAAGGATTGTCTCTGGAAGAAATTGCTCAAAAAGCCATGAAAATTGCCGGTGACATTGATATTTATACCAATCATAACGTTATCATAGAGAAAGTGTAGTCTTAAAATGGCAGTTTATAGTCCTCGCGAAATTGTTTCCGAACTGGATAGGTATATCATTGGCCAAAACGAAGCCAAAAAGGCCGTGGCCGTCGCTTTGCGCAATCGCTGGCGGCGAATGCAGCTTGATGCGCATCTGCGGGAAGAAATCGTCCCCAAAAACATTCTGATGGTAGGACCGACCGGCGTCGGAAAAACCGAAATTTCGCGCCGGTTGGCAAAACTTGCCAAAGCGCCTTTTGTAAAGGTGGAAGCCACCAAATTTACCGAAATCGGTTATGTCGGAAGAGACGTCGAAAGCATCATCCGCGATTTGGTTGAAATTGCTTTGAACAATACCCGCAAGGAAATGCGCAAAAGCGTTACCGCCAAAGCCGAACTTGCGGCGGAAGAACGCGTCTTGGAAGCTTTGGTCGGCTTGAACGCCAGTGACGAAACCAAACAAAAGTTTCGCAAACTTCTGCGGGAGAACCAGCTGAATGACAAGGAAATAGAAATCAGCGTACTGGACAATTCCAACGCCTCAATGCCGACCATAGACATTCCCGGCATGCCCGGCGCCCAAATGGGAATGATCAGCCTCGGAGACCTGCTTGGCGCTTCCGGAACCAAATATAAAACCAAAAAAATGAAAGTCGGCGAAGCTTACGACATCCTGATCGCCGAAGAAAGCGACAAACTCCTGGACAACGACCAGATTGTCAAAGCGGCCATTGAAGCGGTCGAAAACGACGGTATCGTCTTTATTGACGAGATTGATAAAATCACCGGCAAATCTGAAAACACCCGCGGCGACGTCTCTCGAGAAGGCGTTCAGCGTGACTTGCTGCCGCTGATTGAAGGCACCACCGTCACCACCAAATACGGTATGGTCAAAACCGACCACATACTGTTTATCTGCTCGGGTGCCTTTCATTTGGCCAAGCCCTCGGATCTTTTGCCGGAACTACAGGGAAGACTGCCGATTCGCGTTGAGTTAAAAGCCCTGACGCATGAAGATTTTGTGCGGATATTGACTGAACCCGAAGCCAATCTGATTGAACAATATACAGCCTTGCTCAAAACCGAAAATTTTGACATCGAATTTGAAAAGGCCGCTATCGACAAGATTGCCGACATTGCGGTCGAAATCAACGAAAATGTCGAAAACATCGGCGCCCGCAGATTGCATACGGTCATGGAAATTCTGCTGGAAGACATCAGCTTCAACGCTTCTGACCGCAGCGGCCAGAAAGAAGTTATTACCGCCGAATTCGTTGAGCAAAAACTGATGAAATTCACGCAGGCAACCGACCTGTCCAAATTTATCTTATAGTTTCCGGAAAGAAGACGGCGTGAAAAATACAGCGTACATAGACGTACGTGAGAACATGAACACCGGATTTTTACCGAAGTCTTCCTCTTCAAAAATTCGTTTTAAGAAGGAAGATACGGTAACAAACACGGAGCACAGTCCCGCAGCGTACATAAACGTACGTGAGGACGCGAGCACCGGATTTTTGCCGAAGATTCCCCTTAAAACGAATTTTCCCTTTGGAATTTACATTCACTGGCCCTACTGCCTCAGCAAATGTCCGTATTGCGATTTTTTCAGCAAGGTAAAAAAAGACGTACCGCAAGATGAAATTATTGAAGACTATCTTAAAGAACTTGACTTTTATTATCAGTATACGGGAGATCAATGCGTCACCAGCATTTTTTTCGGCGGCGGCACACCGTCCTTAATTGCTCCGCAAAACATTGAAAAAATCATCAATCATATCGCCTGCCGCTGGAAACTTTCGCAGCAGGTCGAAATCTCGCTGGAAGCCAATCCGAACAGCGGCCGACCGAAACTTTTTCAAGACCTGAAAAACGCCGGCATCAATCGCCTTTCGCTTGGTATTCAGGCTCTAAACGACGCAGATTTAAAATTCCTCGGCCGCACGCATAATCTGCAACAGGCTTATCAGGCCATGGAAGAGGTCTTAAAGCAGTTTGACAACCATTCGATCGACCTCATCTATGCCCGCCCCGCACAAAGCTTAAAACAATGGCAGGAAGAAATAAAACAGGCCGCGTCTTTCGGCTTTAAACATCTGTCAATGTATCAGCTGACCATTGAAGACGGAACGGTTTTTCATAAAAAAGGCGTTAAACCGTTGGAGGAAAACGCCGCCGCGGAAATGTACGACTTTACCAACGCTTTCTTGCATGCCTGCAATTACAATCAATATGAAATATCAAATTACGCTCGGCCGAATTTTGAATCGGCCCACAACCAAATATACTGGACCGGAAACGACTACCTCGGCATCGGCCCGGCAGCGCACGGCCGCATCAAAAGCCAGGGAAAAATCTTTGCCTCTACCCATCGCTGCATAATGGAAGAACTTACGCCGGAAGAACGGGCGGAAGAACTGGTATTAATGGGTCTGCGCCTGAACAGAGGCATCAGCCGCCAAAATTTCAAACATAACTGCGGCATGGATTTTGACGCTTTTGTCAATCAGGAAAACCTGTATATCCTGCTTCAAAAAAAACTGCTTGAAGACAACGGCGACAGCATACGCGCAAGCGATGACGGACGACTGCTCTTAAACAAAATCATCGAAGATTTGTGCTGCTAGTCAACCACGCCGAAATTTCCGTTGACCAGAACAATCAGCAAAACGATGAAAAAAATCATCGAAAAACCGGCTTTAACCGAAACATTGTCGGGAACTTTGTTGTACTTGTTCAAAAAGAACACGAAAATCGGCGCCGTCAAAACCAAACACATTACATACCCGGGATTAGGTGCAATTCTTAAAGCAATATTTTTAGCCGTGATCAATGCTGCGCTAAAAGCAACAATATACAAACCGACCCCGGCCGCACGCCCGGAAAAGACATTTTTGAAAAAGCCGATAAATCCGGGTTTTTCCGTTGTCGTATAATAAAACAGATTATAACAGCCGCTGACAAAAGTCGGAATAACCAGATAATATGTAATTGCCGGCCACACCGTTGAACCGTGAACAGCCAGTTCTTTGGTAATGATACTCATAACCGCCAGAGCAACAATCACCGGAATCATATATTTTACCGTTGCCCGCGAGAGTGTATCCTTAAACATATACCAGCAACTGACAGTAAAACCGAATAAAATCAAAATCAGCGTAATAAACACCGAACCGTCATCAAACAAATGCAAAAACGCCGTCGGCGTCAGCGCCCACCAAAAAACCGAAGTCACCAGTGTTGTCAGCGCCATCACCCGCGAAGTCGCTCCTGCACCGAAGTTGGCCGAGGCAAAAAACAAATGCGAATCATAATAACCGATGCACAATCCCTGAAGGACCAGCATTCCCCAATGATAGGCCGTCTGCGGCCACGGAAAATTAAAATAAAGAAAAGGAAAGAAAATCAGCGAGATTCCAAAACCGCGCCAAATGCCCAAAAGATAGCCGTTCATTTTATAGTGCTGGTTAACCAGTGTATAAAGTGCCGTAAAGAAGCCGTATATCAACCCGTTGATGACCCAAACCATCGCGATGCCCCTGCCAAAAAATTACAGCTTTAGATATAATCACGGATTGTCAAAATTAAACCAAAAACCAAAAAAAACACGTTTCAAACCTCTCGGTCAAACGTGTTTTTCAAACCGCTTCAAAACGGCAAAAGGATTATTGGTTGGCCTCAATCCAAGAAACCAGGGTCGCCTTTGAATTCAAGCCGACTTTCATGTCAATCTGCTTGCCGTCTTTGAAAAGAAACATGGTCGGAATACTGCGAATTCCATATTGGGCAGCCGTATTCGGAGATTCGTCGACGTTCATTTTGCAGATTTCAACTTTGCCTGCCATATCTTTGGACACTTCTTCCAAAACCGGAATCAACTGACGGCACGGCCCGCACCATTCCGCCCAGAAATCCACCAGAACCAAACCCTTGGAATTCAACACTTCCGCTTCAAACTGGCTGTCTGTAATTGCTTTCATAACATTTCCTTTCTAAAACAATAGTTATAAATGACGTTAATGAATCTAATATAATGAATTTTTTTTTATATTAAAGAGTAATTATCTAAAAATCACGAGGCGATCTTCATCAGGTTAGCCGTATCTGTCCATAAAATGTAAGTTTCCACTTTCTTTCCGGGATAAATGTCTTCAATCAGCGACTTATAGGCCGCAAGCTGTCTCACATAAATTTGCGAAACCTCGGTTTCGTTCCGCGCTGCCGGACGATTCGTTTTAAAATCAATGATAATAACCCTGTCCTGTTCCACGACCAGACGGTCTATCTGACCGGAAACGATTCTGCCGCCGACTTGCCCCATAACCGGCACCTCCGCCCTTGAATTTGGACCGAACACCGGAGCAAAATCCTCATTTTTCAAAAGCCTTTCGACTTCTTCGCTTATTTGTTTCTTTTCCTCTTCCGTCAAATCCGCGGCGTTTTTATTTAAAAACTCAGAGATAACCCGTTCATTGCCCATGGTTTGGCTGTCCGGCAGAAACTGCAACAGCTTGTGAATAATCAAGCCGCGCCGATAACGGCTTTTACCATCCTCGCCGATCGGAGACGCCCAGACTTCCTCACCGTCATCCTCATCCGGCCTTGACGGCGTCAGCGGTTTTGCCAACGGATTCTCCGCTTCGGGTTTATTATAAATCCAATCGAAATCCGGCACCGGCGGCGGAACGACATTTTTACCGGCGCCGGGTGCGGTTTTAATCTGCTGTTTCACCTCATGACAGACATTGCCGTTATCATCACGTACTCCAAATCCGGCAAAACTTTTCTCACAAATGGCATACCAGGATTCTTCGCCCGGCTCTTTTGATTTCACATAACCGCAAATGCACAGGCGGTCTTCCGCCCGGGTCAGCGCCACATACAGCAGGCGGCGGTATTCTTCCAAAGAAAGCTCTTTTTCACGGGTTTTGATACGTTTGCAGTTAGTTTCATAATTTTCGGAACCGAAAGGGTAATACAAAACATCTTCGTCCCATAACAGTCCTGCTTCGTTTTTAACCGCTTTAACCCGCACCGTATCAGGCAATATCACAATCGGCGCCTGCAAACCCTTTGAACCGTGCACCGTCATAATACGCACCGCATCGGCATTGCTTTGCTCCAACTCGCGCTTGATTTCGACTTCGTCTTCGGCGATCCAGTCGGCAAAAGCCTGTAACGTCGGAATATGATCCTGCTCAAAGTTAAGCGTCAGATTGACAAACTCGTCAATGCCGTCAACAGCCTCCGGTCCCAGACGTGCCACCATTTTTTTACGGCCGTCCAATTTGTTGAGAATATGGGCATAAAACTCAAACGGACGCACAAAATCCGCTATATTCAACAGTTCCTGCAAAGCTTGGTAAATCCCGGCATATTCGGAAAACATCCCAAGCTGAGACCATAGGCTTGCACCGCCGCGGTCATAACAAAGCTTGAACAAATCATCGTCATCCAGCCCGAACAGTGGGGATTTCAACAGCGTTGCCAAGGTCAAATCATCGGTCGGCAACAAAACAAATTGCGCCGCGGCCACCAAATCCTGAACCGCAATCTGTTCCAAAAGTTTAATCTTGTCAACGCCGGCCACGTTAACGCCGGCATTTTTGCATTCACGAACCAGTTCTTCCACAAAACTGTTGCGGCGCTGTACCAAAATCATAAAATCGGCAAAACGAACCGGCCGGTTTTGAGAAACCAACAGCTCGCCGCTTTCCACCGTTTTCTTAATTCGCAGCGCAATCTGCTTTGCCAGCCGCGAACTGGTAGAACCGGCAATTTTTCTTTCTACCGGCGGCAGATAAACGTCAGGGTTTTCGTCTTCTTCGGCCTCAACCAGCGGCCATAGCTCAACTTTGCCGCCGTCACCGATTCGCGAAGGCGTATGGCTTATGCTCTGTCCCTCCGGTATCACGCCTTGTTTGGCCGGAAAAGTTGAGAAAACATTGTTAACCACATCCAAAACCGCCGCCGTCGAACGGAAGGAAACATCCAGCTGCACTTCCTCAAAACAACCTTGCGGCGCCAGACGTTCGGCAAAATATCGGCGCATGTTTTCAAATTCTTGTGGATCCGCCCCCTGAAAGGAATAAATCGACTGTTTACGGTCGCCCACCGCAAACACTGTCCGCGTCACATTTCTCGCGCCCGCACCGTCAAAAAAGTCTTCCGTCACCGCGCGGATAATCGCCCACTGGTCAGGAGAAGTATCCTGCGCTTCGTCAATCAACACGTTGTCTATGCCGCCGTCCAGCTTAAAAAGCACCCAGTCGGCCACCGTTTTGTCTTCCAGCAGACGCCTGGTTAAAACTATCAAATCCTCATAATCCATTTTGGAATGCCGGCGTTTATAACTGTTATAACCGCTGATTAAATCTTCGGCCAGATACAAAACCGCCCTGGTAGTTTCCAACAGACCCGCCGCGCAGATCCGGTTTTCCAAAAATTGAACATTCTCCGCCAGAGAATACATCTTCTCACAAATGTCAGGATAGACTTTCACGGCGTCTTTGGTTGCCAGTTTTTTGCGGATATCCCCTTTGGTCAGAAAGATTTCCCGGTAAGATACATAAAGGTTTTCCGGAGCTTTGCTTTCCAGAAAAACGGCCAAAACGTCAGCCCGTTTCTTATCGCTTTCGGTGCCGGCAGCCAAAGCACTCACAATCCGTTTTAACAGTTCCCGATTCAATCTCCGGCAAAAATCCTTTATCAGTTTTTCCGGAGTATCATCCTGACTTACGCCGAGCCTCCGTGCCGTTTCGGCAATCAAGGCTTCAACATTGGCATATTTGGCCAGCAATCGCGAAATCTTATTGCGATTCGCCGCAATGTTATTCATAATCTTTGGAAAGAAAAATTCTGAAACTCTGGTCGTAATAAAAGCCAAACTCCGAGCCGAACGGCTGTCTGGTTCATGTTCGATTTTTTGCAAAAGCCGAACCTTGACTTCTTCCAGCGCTTCGCCGGCCGCCCGGTCGTCCATAACCTCAAAATAAGGGGATATTTTGGCTTCCAGCGGAAACCTTTTCAAAATTTCCTGACAGAAACTGTGAATAGTCTGAATTTTCATACCGCCCGGCGTATCCAGCAAAACGGCAAAAAGCTTGCGTGCGGCAGCCTTAAGCGCCAAAACTTTTTCCGCTTGTTCCGGCAGCGTTCCGAGCAGAGCCTTCAGTTCGGTTTCCAACTGTTCTTCCCCGGCAACCGCCCAGCGGCTGAGACGGCCGGCAATACGTGTGTTCATCTCCACCGCCGCGGCCTTGGTATATGTCAGACAGAGAATTTTTGACGGCGCCACGCCTTTCAGCAACAGCCGCAAAACCCGGTCGGACAAGACTTTGGTTTTGCCGGTTCCGGCCGAAGCTTCAACCCACACCGACTTGTCGGGATTAGCTGCGCGGCGTTGTTTTTCCGAAGCCAGTTTCGAACGGTTTTGCCTTTCCTGTAAAATATCTGCCGTCATTCCCCTTTGTCCTCTGTATCAACCACCGACCACTCCTTCACCCGGGCCAAATGTTCATAATCGGAATAATCCGGAACACTCTTGGGATTCGGACGGCTCAGATACGGCGTGGTCTCAAAATCAAACAAATGCACCAGTTCGGCAATACGCCGCAGATTGTTGTCCAAGATTTCCGGAACATCATCGTCAATCGGTGACGCTTTTTTGCCGAGCTGCCAGTAAATCAGCGCTGCCACCTCCTTTTTGCCGATTCCTTCAAAACCACCGTTCGCTGCAATCAGGCCTTCTATCGGCAGCTGGGGGGCATAGCCCCTGGCCACTTCCTTTCTGCTGCGTATTTTTCCGGTTTTATAATCAATAATGTTTATGCGGCCGTCCTTGGTTTCGTCAACGCGGTCGGCTTTAGCCGTTACCTTGAATTCTCCGGCCGGCGCGTTAAGCACGAACGCGCCTTTTATTTCATTATGGATTTTCTCAATTTCCGGGCGATACGTCTGCTCAATGCTGACAATCCAATCCACGGTTTTTACAAAATTCGGCCACCAAAAAGCTTTTGTTTCCATTGCAACTTCATTGTTTCTGAAATATTCCTCGCCCAAAGCCAGCAGCTCTTCCCTTGCCGTCGGCGGAAATGCCCGGGGATAACGGTTGTTAAACTGCTCCAAAATGGCGTGAATGATATTGCCGTAGTCCGCCAAACTTAAATCCGGTTCAATTTCTTCCAACGGTTTAAGCTTGAGGATATATTTGGCAAAAATCGCATACGGATCACGCATCCACATTTCTATCGCGCTCGCCGCCAGCTCCCGCGGTCTGGCGCTGACCGGCGGTTTGGGCGCCGGCGGATTAACCCTGATATAAGCCGCCGGTTCGTCAATATGACGCGCAATCAGACGATAGACCTCGTCTTCAGTCCGGCCGCTCTCTATTTGCATGGCCTCCAAAACCGTTTCCAACCGTAGCCACCAGCGCGATTTTACCATTGGAGTTCCCTGAACACGTTCGGAACGGGTCAGATAAACCTCTTCGCCGCCCAACAGTTCCGCAAAATCGCGGGCCATAATGCCTATTGCTTTTTCAGGCTGCGGAAATCCGAAGTCTTTTTTCATCGGCCGCGACATCCAGGGATCAGCCCCCGGAAGCTTCGGCCACACGCCTTCGTTAACTCCGCCGATAATCGTCACGTCAAAATGGTTCAACCGCGCTTCAATCGGCCCCAGAATCTTCAGCCGCGGATGGGTACCGAACTTCGGACGCACCGTTACCCCGGACATCATCGCCTCAAAAAAGCCCAGATAGTCGGCGGTCTTAACGCCTCCCAAAACCTCGGCTTTATCATACAAATCTGCAACAAATGAAGCAGCGGCTTCGCCCGCATCGCCCTTCCATAAAATTTCCGCGCCGTCTTTACCCGCTGCGGAAGCCAGTTTTTCCGCCGTTCTGACGTGAACTTTCAGCAACAGTTTCAAATCTGCCTGCGGCTGCTGATATAAAGCGTACAATTCGGAAAAATGTTCTTTGACATTTCGTTCGAACGCTGACGCTTCCGCGTCTTCATATCCGCCGCGCCAGACCTTTTGCTCCAAAGTGCGCGCCAGCCGCCGCGCCGCGCCCGCAGACATTTCGTTTTGCAGCAACGGATGTTTGAGCAGGCTCAACAAATCAATCCGCCGAAAACCGCTTTCGCAGACTTTAGCCGTCAAACGCAGAAAAATTCCCGCCGGCGTCAGAGAAAGCGGCCGGCCCGCGGAATCGTCAACCTTAATCCCCCAGCGCTCCAACTCGCCGGCCACCCGGCGTGCCAAATCACGGTCGGACGTAACCAGTGCCGCCGTTCTCTCCGGGGTTTCCAAAACTTCGCGCATAATCAGCGCAGCGGACAAAGCCTCCTCGCGAATGTCGGCGCAATCTATCAAACTGAGGCCGGCCAAAGCTTCCGTCGCAATTTTTTTACTGCCGATTCCCAGCCACTTGTCTGTCGTCTTGGCCGGTCGCATGATTTCGGAAATCAGCGTTTCCCGCGCCGCATTTTGCGGCGGCACCAGTTCCTGCACTTCATGCCGTTCCGTCTGCAGATAATCCAACAGGTTTTTGAGTTCAAACTGCGGATGCGTGTCATCTATCGCTTCCCACGATTCGTCATCAAGTTCCCGATCCACCCCCGGCAGGATAACCTCGCCCTGAGGCAGCGACAAAACCGTTTTAACCAACTCTTTCATGGCTGGATAAGTGGCTGTGGTTCCCGCGATGATTATCCGCTTTTCAGGAGGATTTTCCGCCCATTGGCGGCTTTGGGCCTTCAACAGGAGATTGCGGCGCAAACTGGGATCTGTAAGATTCCTCTCTGCCAGAATTTCCGGCCAGAAGCGGGTGATTATTTCCAGAAACCTCAACGTTTCCTGCCAATGAGCCGCATACTCTTCCGGCACCAGATTCTGCAGATTGTCAAAAGACAAATTTTCATTATGAACCGTATCTATCAGTCCGGCCAGTTCCTGCGCCAGATAACAGGCCTGACCGAGAGGCATTTCCTCCAGACCGAAGTCGCCGGGTTTGGCCATAATGATTTTGGTAAACAGCAGCAGTCGTTCGTTTTTTTCAATTGCCGGCGGCAGATTCAACAACTCGCGATCCCCGTCCGTCCCGGTCAGAAACAACTCATCTTCTTCCACGTCGCCCAGCGGCAGCATTTTGGGCAGCAGAGTTGGCTTCATTCCCTGCGCGCGAACAAACGCTTCCGCCATTGACTTCGCAGCCCTGCGGTTGGGAAGCAGCAGCAAAACGTCTTGCAGACCGAGCGGATTTTCCCGATATTCCGCCAGCAGCTTTTCGGCAACGACGTCGGTAAAACTGCTGCTCAGCGAAACGTTGTAAAGATTTTTCCGCACTGCCGGCAAAACGCCCCCTAAGCCAGACTGACTTTTAAGAAATTTTCAAACTGCCCGAAAGCCATACCGCGATGAGAAATCTGGTTTTTAGCCTCCTTGGTGAACTCGGCAAACGTACGGTCATACCCTTTGGGAACAAAAATCGGATCATAGCCGAAACCGGCCGCGCCGCGGGGTTCCAAAGCGATTTCGCCGTCAACCCTGCCTTCAAAAATCTGACAGCCGCCGCCCGGCACCGCCAACGCCAATACGCAGGCAAAATAAGCGCTGCGGTCTTTTGATTTGCTTTTATCCAACTCTGACAAAAGCATCTCCATACCTTTGTTAAAATCTCTGTTTGGGGCATATCTTGCCGAATAAACGCCCGGCCGGCCGCCCAGCGCGTTCACGCACAAACCCGAATCATCGGCCAGACAAGGCAGCCCGCACTGAGCAGCCAGCGTCTCTGCTTTGAGTCTGGCGTTTTCTTCAAAAGTCGTTCCAGTTTCTTCCACGTCCGGCAGCTCCAGTTCACCGGCGGAAACCACCTCGATATGATACGGTTCCAGCATGGTTTTGAACTCGTTGATTTTGCCCTGATTATGGCTGGCTACGACAATTTTTTCAAATTTCATTTTACATTCCTAACGCTTGTTTCTGCTTTTCAATCAACCGGGCTATACCGGACTTGGCCAGATTCAGCAGACGGTTAAACTGTGCCTCGTCAAAAGGGGCTCCTTCGGCGGTTCCCTGAATTTCAACGATTTTATTGTCATCCGTTAAAACAAAATTCATATCTACCTCGGCATGGGAATCTTCCTCATAATCGACGTCAAGCACACACTCCCCGTGACAGATGCCGCAGGAAATTGCCGCCACCATCCCCTTTATCGGATTAACCGTCAGTCGGCCCTCGCGACGCAGTTTTTCAATCGCCAGCACCAAAGCGACATATCCGCCGGTAATGGACGCCGTCCGCGTACCTCCGTCTGCCTGAATGACATCGCAGTCAATGCAGATGGAGATGTCTCTCATCGCTTCCAGATTGACCACCGCGCGCAAAGCCCGGCCAATCAGCCGCTGAATCTCCTGCGAGCGCCCTGACGGGCCTTTTTTGATTTCGCGCGGAATGCGGGTCTGCGCCGAACGCGGCAGCATTCCGTATTCGGCAGTCACCCAGCCTTTGTTCTGTCCCTTGAGCCAGGTAGGAATTTTTTCCTCCACGCTGGCAGTGCACACGACATGGGTGTTGCCGCATTTTATCAGGCAGGAACCCTCGGCATAGGGATTAAAATTCGGAATAATTTCAATATTGCGGATTTCGTCATTTTGACGTTGTGAATGTCTCATTTTCTTTTCTCTTTCAAATCTCAAAATCTGCTTAGAAAGATAGCCGAAAAAAAGCCGCCCCGCAAGCACAAAAAACATTTCTCCCGAAAGCCGATAGCAGTTAAAAATGCGGAGAATGAAGCAAGAACGCTTTCTGCCTGCCAAACATACATCAGCCGTCCAATATACATCCTTTTAAAAGCAGATTGTGATATTTATAGACGGATCCTCCGGGAACATCCCAGCTGAAATCCTTACGCATGGCATTTTGCGTCATCTGCCGAATTGTCTCGGGTCGGTTGTAAAAAGTCTCCAAAGCTTTGTTCAGCGCCTGAGTATAGGCGTTGACGTTGTTTTTCAAACGCTTGGCCATAAGATTGCTGCCGTAGACATGCTGCTTTTTGGAAAAAAAGACCTCGGTGCGAAAACCGTCCGTACCGTCTTCTATCGTATCGACCAGCCCGCCGGTCGAAGTAGCGACCGGCAGCGCACCTTTGGCCATAGCTTCCATCTGTGTCAAACCGCAGGGCTCAAACCGCGACGGCATCATATAAAAATCCGCGGCCAGCTGCACCGCATAGGCAAATTCATCTTTATACCCGCGGAAAACAAAAATCCTTTTAGCCGCCAGCGGACTGATTTTTCTGACCTTGTCTTTCAGTTTTTCCAGCACTTTCTGAAAATATTCGGCAGAACCGGCGCCTCCGAGAATAAATATCGGATATTCCCGGTAAGTATGGTTTTCGACAATATTGACAATTGCCTGCGCGGCAATGTCATAGCCCTTCTGCTCCACCAGACGGCTTGTTGCGCAGAAAATCGGCGTTTTTTCAGGATTTTTGACATCTTTTTCAATATCTTCAAAACAATAGGTATCCACCAGCGGAATAACCCGGTCTTTATAAGCCTTGTCCCGGGCAATTTTTGAAATCAACCGGATAAATGCCGCCTTGTTTTGCAATTTAACGTCCGGATTGCTTTCGTCATAAAACTTAAAATCACAGCCGAAATACTGGTTGATTGCCTCGATTTTGTCTTTAAGCGGCGCAATCAGTTTTTTGTCATAGCCGTTGACAATGCCGAAAAAGTTGCGGTGGTCTTTGCGGATTTTCAAAACGTCGCGAAAATCGAACCCCATTGAAAGTTCCTTGGAAACTTCCTCCATATAGTTTTTGGAAACCGTCACCACTCGGTCGGCCAAATTGAAGTTACAGGCCGCCTGATTATAGCTGTCATAAACAATCAGCGCGTTTTTGGTCCGCGGATTGGCGGTCTTGACCGCTTTTGCATTCTTAAAAACATTGGTTGCCAGATTTTCATATAAAGAGTTTAAAAGCTTGGCGGTATTTTGATAGTCCCAGCCCTGATATCCCAGATGGTGCGCCAGATGAATCACCGGAATATGCCCGATTGCGGCGGCGGACATCTCATCCATAATCCCGGCTTCAGCTTTGGCAACCGGCAGATATTTGACCAGCCCCGAAATTGCGCCGCTGTGCCAGTCATTGGCCAGCAAAATGTCCGGCTTTTCAATCCCGGTAACTTTTTTTGCAACAATATCTTCAATCAAGCGGTAAACGGCTTTGGAAAAAAACGCAAAACGCTCAACCTCGTTGACGTTATGTTCGTTCAGCACATAGCATCCGTCCTGCGCCGGCGGATTGTCGGCACGAGGATTAATTGAAAAGAAACGGTCGTTTTCCAGAAAAATATAACCCGTCCGGCCGCAGCCCGCGGTATAAACCTTAACTTTATAATTCACCAACGTTCCGCGGGCGCCGGCAAACGAAACTGTAACGACCGTAGCCAAAGACAGCAGCACTTCTTTTTTCTCCGCGCCGCGGTAACAAAGTCCGTCCAGCTCCGCCTTTTTTTTGCCGGTATTGCCTTTGTAAAGCGGCGTCACCACCAGCATTTCGCTGCCCTCGGCATTAAAACATTTGTTAAAGGCTTCCGGCAGTTCGGAAGCAACCATTCCCAAACCGCCCCATTTCATAAAAGTGCCGGTCTCGGCCGAAATCATCCAGGCGCGTACTTTTTCAAACGCCGGCCATTCGGCTTTACCGAGACACTGTTTTTTTGAAATGTTTTGGATTTCCCTAAAATACGGATTGTTGCAAACCGAAAACGTCACCGTAAACTTCCGCCCTCTGTTAAATCCCTTCGGCAGAGGTTTGAAAACTTCGGAACACTCAGATTCGGCGGCTGATTTCATCTCTTGTCTTTCGGTAAAGTTTACTCTAGATCAATATAACAGCATTTGAGGCTTTTGTATAGCTTTTTAGCAAATATAAAAGGCCGGCTATTGACTTGTCGGCGATTAATCACTAGATTTCATATATAAAATCAAAGCTGCAAAATTAAAGAGGAAAAATATGAACAAAAAACCAGATAAACAAACCGACGAAATTCTCGAACACGAAGAAGCTATGATTCCCGAAGAAGAGATTGAAGCCGTTGACGAAAAGGTAGAAGATTATGAGGAAACCGGTGACATTGTAGACGAAGGATATCTGGACAAGGCCGCCAAAGACAATATGGAAGCGCTGCGTATCGAAAACCAGCACTTGAAAGACGAATATCTGCGCGCTTTGGCCGACGCCGAAAATACCAAAAAACGCTGTGCGCAGGAAATTGAAAAAAACACAAAATACGCCATTTCCTCTTTCGCCAAAAGCCTGTTGAACGTTGCCGACAATCTGCACCGCGCCATTGAAGCGGCCGCCGACAACGCCGAAAACTGTAAAGACCTGCTGAAAGGCGTTGAACTGACCGAAGCCGAACTGATGAAAGTCTTTAGCAAACACGGCATCAGCAAAATGGAAATAATGGGAACCGTTTTTGACCCCAACTTCCATCAGGTTGTTCAGGAGGTCGAAGACAAAACAAAACCCAACGGTACCATCATTGCCGAACTGCAGACCGGTTATATGATTAATGACCGCATTCTGCGCGAAGCCATGGTTGTCGTTTCCAAAGGCGGAAAATAAAAATCAAAACGAAAAAAACATTTTAAACCCCTCCGAAAAAAATTCAGTTCGGAGGGATTTTTTTATAGAACCTCGCGGCGGCCGACATGATCCGCAGCCGATATCACGCCTTCCTCTTCCATGCGGTCAATCAATGAGGCCGCGCGATTATAGCCGATGCGGAGTTTGCGCTGAATGTAAGAAGTTGAAGCCTTTTTGTCGTTGCGCACAATTTCCACCGCCTGCATATAAAGGTCTTCGTCACTGCCTTCGCCCATGGCTGTCTTGTCAAACACGGCGCCGCCGGAAGAAGACGCCTTTTCGTTAAGCTCGCCTTCGGTCACGCCCTCAACGTATTCCGGTTCTTTCTGCGACTTTAAGAATTCGACCACCTTTTCAACTTCGCTGTCTTTGACAAAGCTGCCGTGAACGCGCAGCGGCCGCTGTCCTGCCGGCATATAAAGCATATCACCCATGCCGAGCAGCTGTTCCGCGCCTTGCTCGCCGAGAATGGTACGGCTGTCGATTTTAGAGGTTACCTGAAAACTGATTCGGGTCGGGAAATTGGCCTTAATCGTGCCGGTAATAACATCTACCGAAGGACGCTGCGTCGACATAATCAGATGCAGACCGGCCGCGCGCGCCATCTGTGCCAGACGCTGAATGGCCGCTTCCACTTCTTTGCCGGCCACCAGCATCAAATCGGCCATTTCGTCAACCACGATTACAATATAGGGCAAAGGCGTCAGATCCAAATCCTGCTCTTCGAAAATCGGCTGGCCAGTTTCCTTGTCAAACCCGGTCTGCACCGTACGCGTCACTTTTTCGCCGCTGGCGCGCAGCTCTTTGAGTTTTTGGTTATAACCCACAATGTTGCGTACATTGAGCTTGGCCATGGCCCGGTAACGGTCTTCCATTTCGCGCACCGCCCATTTAAGGCCGATAACCGCCTTGGCCGGATCGGTAATAACCGGCGTCAAGAGGTGCGGAATGCCGTTATACATGGAAAACTCCAGCATTTTCGGGTCAATCATAATCAGTTTGCACTCATCGGGCCGCATCCGGTAAAGTAAAGACAAAATCATGGAATTAACCCCCACCGATTTACCGGAACCGGTCGTACCGGCAACCAGCAGGTGCGGCATCTTGGACAAATCGGCATAGACGTTGCGGCCGCCGATGTCTTTACCCAAAACCACGTTCAGAATATTTTTTGAATCTTCAAAATTCGGATCTTCCAACAGTTCGCGCAGCCAAACCGTCTCGCGCTTGACGTTGGGCATCTCAATACCGATGGTATTTGAACCCGGAACCACGGCAATACGCACCGAAACAACCGACATCGAACGAGCAATATCGTCCGCCAGACCGATAACTCTCGCCGTTTTCGTACCCGGCGCCGGTTCCAGCTCATACAGGGTAACAACCGGTCCCGGACGAACCTTGACAATATTGCCGTTAACGCCGAACTCCTGCAAAACGTTTTCCAAATCGCGGGCTATTGCTTCAAGCTCTTTTTCGTTAACCTGCCCGGCGTTTTTGTCCTTAACCATCGAAAGCAGATTGACGCTGGGCTTCATATAACCGTCATCCGTCGCCTTAGATTTCGCCGCCGACATTCTGCCGCTCATTTTCGTTTCTTCGGCAGACGGTTTTTCGGCTTTTTCTTCCTTGAGTTTCGGTTCTTTGCGTTCTTTGGCAGCCTTAGGTTTTACCACCCGCCCGGCAGCGTCGTCATCATTCTTCCGGCGACGGCCGAAACTAAACGCGGCCTTGCCCGCGGCTGCAACATAACTTCCGATTCTTGCCGCAAAACGGCAGACCGCTCTTCCCCAGGCAAACCAGTTTTTATATGTAATCCCGACTGCAAAATTAAAAGACAAAACGCTCAAAACAGCCAAAATTGAAGCAAAAACATACTTCCCGTAAGCATAAACATAAATATTGTTAAACACGCTGAGCAAATGACGGGCAAAAAAGACCCCGACAGCGCCGCCAATCTTTCCGAGTCCCCAGGCCTGCGGCACCAGACTCAGCAAAACCGAAAAACAAAACGTTCCGAAAACGAAGGCAAAAATCCGCGCATACGGATGCACAAACTCTTTGAGCCGCAGAAAACCATATCCCCACGCCAGCGGCGCAATCAAAAACAACGGCAGCGACCAGCCCAGCCACGACAAAACAAAATCCGCGCTTTTGGCGCCGAAAGTCCCCAGATAATTATGGACATCTCCCGATGCGGCAGTATTAAAGGAAACATCGCCCGGATCAAAGAAAAAAGTGCTGACAAGCACCAGCGCCGACAACACCGTTAATGCCAGCCCCAGACAACGACAACCGATTTTAGCCACCAATGTTCTCTCTTTTTTCTTGTTTTTCTTCTTAGCCATAAGTCTGCAACCCATAAATTTTATCAATTACGGGAAAATTATAAGCCCGAATTGTCAAAATATTATTAATCAATCCAGCGTGCTGTAATCCGGCATATGCATTCCCTGCATATATTTGGGATCCGTTTTTTTAATCATAATCGCCTTTTTTATCTTGGCAATTGCCGCTTCTTTTGCTTCCGGAGCATAAGGTTCGGAATGATTGTTCCACACCGTGGTCGGCCAGTCCGGATCTCCCTGCCGGCGGCACAGGATATGCACGTGCAATTGCGGACAAATGTTGCCTATGGCCGCCACATTAGTCTGGTCATGCGGAAAATTTTCGCTCATAACCTCTTCGCACAAATCCATTTCGCGCATCAGCTGCAGACGGTCTTCCATGCAAAGATACGTCATGTTTTTAACGTTTTCGACCCGCGGAACCAAAATAATCCAAGGATAAAGAGCATTATCTTCAAAAAGAACCGAACATAGTTTCAAATCAATTATGTGGGCTTTCTGAGCCAAACCCGGAACCAGCTGAAACATATTATAACCTTTCTCAAAAAACTTGTTTTTATCTTGGGCGCATCCTAGCAGACATTGTTTAAGATGAGATTAATAAAGGTTTATAAAAGGCTTTTAAAACTTGACTTTTCGGCATTATTCGCTAATGCTTGACACGATATTAATAATAAGGAAAACACTGAATGACTAGAGCTTTCGTATTCCCCGGACAAGGTTCTCAATTTGTCGGCATGGGAAAAGAACTGGCCGAAAACTTCAAATCGGCCAAGGATGTTTTCGAAGAAGTCAACGAAGCCTTAAATCAAGACTTGTTCAAAATTATGGTTGAAGGTCCCGAAACAGACCTGACCATGACCAGCAATGCCCAGCCTGCCCTGATGGCAAACTCTATGGCTGTGGTAAAAGTTCTCGAAAAAGAATTCGGCATTAAGTTAAAAGACAAAGCGGCTTTTGTGGCCGGACATTCGCTCGGCGAATATTCCGCAGCCTGCGCCGCCGGCGTTTTTTCTTTGTCAGACACGGCCAGACTGCTGCGCACGCGCGGCGATGCCATGCAAAAAGCCGTTCCGCTGGGTGTCGGCGGCATGGCCGCGGTCATCGGCCTGGGTTTTGACGATGTCAAAAAACTGGCTGAAGCCTGTGCCGATGGCAACAATGTCTGCGTTACCGCCAATGACAACTCTGACGGACAGATTGTCATTTCCGGACACATGGGAGCCATTGACAAGGCGGTTGAAATTGCCGGTTCTGAATTCGGAGCCAAACGCTGCCTGAAACTTCCTGTCAGCGCGCCGTTTCACAGCCCCTTAATGCAGCCGGCCGCAGAAGTTATGGCCGCGGCTCTCGGCAAAGTAAACGCTCTTGATGCCGAAATTCCGTTGATTGCCAACGTTTTGGCCTCGGCAATCAGCAAAAAAGAAGAAATTATCAAACACTTGATTGAACAGGTAACCGGTTCGGTTCGTTGGAGAGAAAGCGTTGCTTATATGAAAAACAACGGTATCACCGACGTGGTCGAACTCGGCGCCGGAAAAGTATTGTCCGGTCTGGTCAAAAGATGCGATAAGGAAATTAATGCCGTTTCCGTCGGCACACCGGCTGAAATTGAAGAATTGGCAAAGAATTTACAAAATTAACAGCAATTTTAACGATAAGAGGTTTTGGATGATGTGAGAAATAAAGTTGCCATACGGAGCGCAGCCCCACAGCGTACATAGAAGTACGTGAGGATGCGAGCACCGGATTGCAGCTTTAGTTATCCATCAGACAAGACCGTTAAAGGAGAGATAATATGTTTGAATTACACGATAAAGTAGCCCTCATCACCGGCGCTGCCGGCGGCTTGGGCGACAAGATTGCCCGCACCCTGCACAAACAGGGCGCAACCTTGGCCTTAACCGATATGCGCGAAGAACCGATGCTCAAGCTCAAAGCCGAACTCGGCGACAGAGTAGAGGTTTTCACCGCTAACCTGACCAATGCCGAAGATGTTAAAAATCTGGTCGCCAACGTTGAAGAAAAACTCGGCCGCATTGACATTCTGGTCAACAATGCCGGTCTGACCCGCGACAATCTGTTTATGCGCATGAGCGACGAAGACTGGCAGCTGGTATTGGATGTTAACCTGTCTGCCGGTTTCAAACTGGCCAAAGCAGCCGTCCGCGGCATGATGAAACGCCGTTTCGGACGCATTATCGGCATCGCTTCCGTTGTCGGCGTTACCGGCAACGCCGGACAGGCCAACTATTCCGCTTCCAAAGCCGGTATGATTGCCATGAACAAATGTCTGGCTCAAGAAGTCGGCTCCCGCGGCATTACCGTAAACTCGATCGCACCGGGCTTCATCCGTACGCCGATGACAGACGTTCTGCCTGAAGACGTAAAGGCCGCCCTGCTGGCCAAAATTCCCGAAGGCAAACTCGGCGAAGCTCAGGATATTGCCAATGTTGTTGCTTTCTTGGCCTCTGACGAAGCTCAGTACATTACTGGCCAGACCATCAACATCAACGGCGGTATGGCGATGATTTAATTGTCTAAAGACAATTCATAAAAAAAACGGAGGATTTTCCTCCGTTTTTTTATCCGCCAAAACACTCCCGCTCCCTGATGAACAAGACATCTTTGCGGCTGTCTTTATCTAAAACAGCACCGGCTTTTTTCAACATATCCGCCACCTTGCAATCCCTGACAAGCAAAGCCATTCCCAACGGTGAAAAACCCTTGCGTTTTTCAATTATATTAACATCCGCACCTTTTTCAATCAACAAAGAAACAATGTCGCTCCGTCCTTGCATAATAGCAATGTCTATTGCCGGAATCCCCGGCGCATAATCCGGATTAACTCCTTTGTCTAGCAGATAACGGACAAATTCAAGCTCAGCATTTTTTTCTTTCGCATAGAGATAAACCACCAAAAGATTTTCAAAACCGCTATTTAAATCAATATTTTTGCTGTTTATTAATTCTTCAATCCGCGGTTTTTCATCCTTTTTAAGCGCATCCATTAACTGAATCATATCACCGGATACAAAAGCAGGCAAAAATATTAAAGCAACCAAAGCCCAAAATACTTTCTTCATTTTTTCACCTATTCAAAAAACCAGCAGACTTCTTTCAGCCGTTTGGAACCGCTGTGAGAACTTTCCTTGGCAAACTGAGGCATAAGCACGCCGCCGGTTCTTTTATAAAAGTTCTGAGCCTGTTTATTGCCCTCCAGCATATATAAATAAAACTTTCCGGCCGCATACTTCCGAAAAGCTTCAAACAAAGCCTTGCCGTAACCTTTTTTCTGGGCTTCGGGATGAACATAAAAAGCATAAAGTTCAATATGCCGCGGAACATTGCCGTCCCTGCTTTCGCCGCCCCAGACAAACCCGGCCAATCGGCTGTTTTCATCCTCGGCGACATAAATGGCCGTCGCCCCGCTTAAAGTCTTTTTGATATTTTTTCGCCATCTTTCGGCCCGTTCTGGAGAACAGACGCGTTGTTCCAGAACGTCGTCGGGCATCAGCCCCCGATAAGCCTGCTGCCAGGTATCGACATTAATTTTCATGATTGCTTCTGCATCAGAGATTTCCGCCTTGCGTATTTTCATAACCGCACCTCCCTTTAGCTGAATATTTTATGATTATTCAGTCTATTACATATACACAATTTGTAAAGAAGAAAAGTTTCCTGCCAAAAAGATTGACTTTTGCAAAGTTATAAATAAAAATAAATACTGAGATTTATATTTTGTCTAATTATTAAAAATTACAATTTATGAAGAAATTAAAATTTTTGTTAATTGCAGGATTAAGTTTATCTTTTTTCATTTCCTGCACGCAGAAAGACACTCTGCCCCAAAATCCCAAAGATAAGGAAAAACACGTTGATTCTCAGGGAAACTCTTGGATTTACAACGCAGCTCTGATGAGATGGGCGTTGATGCCTCATGGCGGCGGTTCTCCGTCTTACTACTACTATCCGGGCAGCAATTCTTGGACCAACGGCAGCGGCACAAAAGTCAATCCGCCGACCGGTATCAGTGAATCAACCTATCGTCCGGCTTCGGTCAAACCGAATTCATCCTCATCGACGAGATCTTACAACAGCAGTTCTAAACCGGCGAGCCGCTCTTTCGGAAAAAGTGTCAGCCCGTCTCGTTCTTTCGGCGCGTAACATTATGGAAAGAAACATGATTACGCCTCGCCCCGGTTACGAAAAGACCGTCGAGAACTTAGGTTTCGGTTTTCATCAGGAATATTGGCTTGAAAACGCTTATTATATTTTTTCGGCCGAAGAAATCGCCGAAATAGAAAAAGCCAGCCGCGAATGTTACCAAATGTACTGCGATGCCGTAGAGACCTGCCTTTACGATGACAAAAAACTTGACCGCCTGCACATTCCGCCGCTTCTCAGAAACAGCATCCGCCAAAGCTGGGAAGACGACGACTTGTCTTTATACGGCCGCTTTGATTTTGCTTTTGTCAACGGCATTCCCAAACTTCTGGAATTCAATGCCGACACACCGACCTCGCTGATAGAAGCCGCCGTCATCCAATGGCAGTGGAAACAGGACCTGTTTCCGCAGGCAGACCAGTTTAATTATCTTCATGAGGCATTGGTTCAGTCGTGGAAAGACATTCATCAGGTATATAAATGCGAAAACTATGTATTTGCCTCAATTTCGGATTGTCTGGAAGATAACGCTACTTTGGCTTATATTATCTCCACCGCCGTCGAGGCCGGACTTTCGGTCAGCGAAACGGATATCCGCAATGTCGAACACTTTGGCAACGCCCTCTATCTGCAGGAAGATATTCCTATTGACTGTATGTTCAAACTTTATCCCTGGGAAACGATGTTTGAAGAAGACCCGGAAGGATGTATGACGCCGATGTGCTGGATTGAGCCGCTCTGGAAATCCCTCATGTCCAACAAGGCCATGCTGTCTGTTTTATATGAAATGTTTCCGGACAGTCCTTATATTCTGCCGGCTTACAGCGAACCAGGACACTTGAAGTCTTATTGTAAGAAACCGGTGTTCTCCCGCGAAGGTGCCAATATTGAACTGATTCGCAACGGACTGGTTCTGGAAAGCACCGGAGGAGAATACGGTAAAGAAGGCCACGTTTATCAGGAACTGGTGGATATTCCTTCGTTTCAATGCCGTTATCCCGTCTTGGGCAGCTGGATTATCGGCGGTGCCCCCTGTGGCATGGGAATCAGGGAAACCGCTTCCCGCATAACCCATAATATGAGCAACTTTGTTCCGCATATTATTTTATAACGCGGCTGCTCTTCAAAAAAAACACGCCTCGGACATCTGTCCCCGGCGTGTCTTTTTTATTTCCGCAACAAAACGTTATTTGGAATATTTGCGGCGGGGTTCATAATGCGTATGCAGCAAATGATGCGATTTTTCCCCGTTGGGCTCACCCAGATATTCCTTATACAGCGTTTTTATCGATTCGTTATGATGCGAACGACGGTTTTTAGCCTGCAAATCTTCATTCAGCAGACCCTGTGCCCGTTTCTTGCGAATGTCGTCGGTAATCCCGCGCGGTTTAGGCTGTCCCGGCATCATAACCCGCGGCTGACCGCCGCCGGAAACACAACCGCCGCGGCAGGCCATAACCTCTACAAAGTGATATGGCAGCTCTTCGCCGTTGGCCTTGGCTTCGCGAATACGGTTCAACACGGTTTCGACATTGCCGGCACCATGGGCAACGGCTATCCTGACCTTGATCCCCTTAATGTCGACCTCGGCCTCTTTGACGCCTTCCAAACCGTCGATTTCCTTAAAGTCAATATTTTCAAGTTCTTCGCCGGTAATATAGAAATAAGCGGTTCTGAGCGCCGCGGTCATAACGCCGCCGGTTGTACCGAAAATCGTTGCCGCACCGGAATATTCGCCCAGCGGATTATCCGCCTTTTCCTCCGGCAGAGCACGGAAATTGATGCCGGCCTGTTTAATCATCCTTGCCAGTTCTCGGGTCGTGATCGATACGTCAACATCCTGAAAACCGGAAGAACGCATATCTTCGCTACGGACAATTTCCCATTTTTTGGCCGTGCACGGCATTACCGAAATCACGCGGATTTTAGCCGGATCAATGGCATTTTTCTCGGCATAATAGGTCTTGGCCATTGCCCCCACCATCGATTGCGGCGATTTGCAGGTCGAAAAATTAGGAATCATATCCTGATGATATTTTTCTAGCATATCCACCCAGGCCGGACAGCAAGACGTAAACATCGGCAGCGATTCCGGTTCCTTGGTAAAGCGACGGACAAACTCCGTCGCTTCCTCAATAATCGTCAAGTCCGCACCGAAGTTTGTATCAAAAATTTTGTTAAAACCGAGACGACGCAGCGCCGCATAGGTTTTTCCGGTCAGATTCTCGCCAAAATCATAGCCGAACTCTTCGCCGATGGCTACGCGTACCGCCGGCGCAATCTGCACGATCGTCACCAGCTCCGGATCTGCCAGCATATCCCAAACCTTCTGCGTCTCGTCATATTCGACAATCGCACCGGTCGGACAATGCGCCGAACATTGTCCGCATTTGATACAGGGGCTGTCCGCCAGCTTAATGCCGCCGGCTGCCGTAATTTTAGTGGCCAGACCGCGGTTAAGATAACTCAAAGCCCATACGTTCTGCTGATTTTGGCAGACTTCCACGCAGCGGCCGCAGACTATGCACTTGGACGGATCCAAAACAATCGAATGCGTTGAATCGTCAATCTCATATTTTTTATTCAGGCTCAGCAGATTGGAACTGCGAATACCGAAAGTATTGGTCAGATCCTGCAACTCGCAGTGACCGGAACGAATACAGTTCAGGCATTCGTTCGGGTGATTGCTTAAAATCAATTCCAGAACCGTCCGCCGCACACTCACAATTTCCGGATCGGAAGTAATAACCTGCATTCCTTCGGCTACCGGCGTACAACAGGAACGCATAATCCTTCCGTTAACCTTGACGATGCAAATGCCGCAGCCGGCGGACGGATCGACGTCGGGATGTTTGCACAGGGTCGGAATGTCAATCTGCACCGTTCTCGCCGCATCTAAAATAGAGGTGCCGGCCGGAACATCAACGTCAAAATTATCTATTTTCAAATTTACCATCTTATTTCTCCCCCGCTCTGTTTTCTTTAGTTTCGCCGACTTTGGCCAGATACTCGTCTTCAAAGAAGCGCAGCGTTGAAAGAACCGGATTCGGAGCAGTCTGCCCCAATCCGCACAGAGAAGCCTTTTGCATTGCGGTTGCAATCCGCTTCAAATCGGCAATATCCTGTTTGGTACCCTTGCCTTTGTTTATTTTCTCAAGCAAAAGCAGCATCTGCTTGCCGCCGATACGGCACGGCGCGCATTTTCCGCAGGATTCGTCAACCGTAAAATCAAGATAAAAATTAGCAATGTCGACCATGTTGGAACTGTCGTCCATCACGATCATACCGCCGGACCCCATAATGGAACCGACTTTTTTGAGTTCCTCGTAACAAACCGGCAAATCCAGCTTGTCCGCGGGAATAACGCCGCCGGAAGGGCCGCCGGTTTGCACCGCTTTCAGTTTTTTACCGTTCGGAACACCGCCGCCGATTTCATTGACGATTTCGTTAATGGTAATTCCCATCGGCACTTCAATCAGTCCCGAATGCTCAACCTGTCCGGTCAGGGCAAAAACCTTGGTTCCTTTGGACGTTTCGGTACCGAAAGAAGCAAACCAGTCGGCGCCTTTAAGAATAATGCTCGCCACGTTGGCCAGCGTTTCGACGTTGTTTACGCAGGAAGGTTTGTTCCACAACCCCCTGTCAGTCGGATACGGCGGACGCGGACGCGGTGTGCCTCGGTTGCCTTCAATTGAGCGGATTAAAGCGGTTTCCTCGCCGCAGACAAAAGCGCCGGCGCCGAGGCGAACGTCTATGTTAAAAGAAAAATCCGTGCCCATGATGTTGTTGCCGAGCAGTCTGGTCTTCTTGCAGGCCTTAATCGCTTTTTCCAGACGCTCGACGGCCAGCGGATATTCGGCGCGGACATAAAACCATCCTTCCGTTGCGCCGATGGCATAGGCCGCAATCATCATGCCTTCAATCACTGCGTGCGGATTTCCTTCCAGAATGCTGCGGTCCATATAGGCGCCGGGATCGCCCTCGTCGCCGTTGCAGATAATAAACTTTTCGTCAACCGTCGGCGTTCTGGAGGCAATCTCCCATTTCATGCCGGTAGAAAAACCGCCGCCGCCGCGTCCGCGCAAACCGGACTTTTTGATTTCCGCAACCACGTCCGCAGGTTTCATGGTTTTCAAAACTTTTTCCAAAGCCAGATATCCGCCGTGGGCAATATATTCCTGAATATCTTCCGGATCAAGGTTGCCGGCGTCCTTCAAAACCACCTTTTCCTGCTTGGTGAAAAACGGCAGCTCCAAAGACAAAACGTATTTCTGCAAAAATTCGGGAACCTGAAATTCCTCGCCTTTTTCCAGCTTAAGCGCCGGAACGATATGCTCAGTAACAATCAGCCGTGCAACCAGCGGTTCCAGCCTTTTATACAAAACGTCTTTCTGGCCTTTAATCTCAACCCGCACCAGCGGCCCCTGCGCGCAAAGGCCCATACAGCCGGTCGCCACGATTCGCACTCTGTCTTCAAGGTCATGCTCTTCAATGGCTTCTTTAATCAGATCGATAATGTCGTCGCTGCCCGAAGACTTGCACCCCGTTGAGTGGCAGCAGTAAATATTACAAACAAACCGCTCCAAATCCTGTTTTTTGGCAGCGGCTATTTCATGAATGTCAAATCTCTTGTCAATTTCGGCCATGGTTCTACTCCTTGTCTTCGTCAAGTTTGTTTTTCCACTCTTCAAGGATTTTGCTTACATCCGCGGGAGTGATTCGGCCGTAAGTCTTGCCGTTGACAACGCAGACCGGAGCCAGACCGCAGCAGCCGACGCAGCGCACCACCTGCAAATGGAACATCCGGTCTGAAGTGCTTTCGCCTTCATTGATGCCGAGTTGTTTCTTAAATTCTTCCAGAACCTTGTCATTGCCTTTCAAATAACAGGCCGTTCCGGTACAAACCGAAATAACCGCTTTGCCGGGAGCGTCAAGCTTGAAAAAATTGTAAAAAGTCAAAACCTCATAAATCCGTGCCAGAGGAACGTTCATGCCGTTGGCAATGTCAACCGCGTCTTCCCAGGGAACATAACCTTTGACATCTTGAATTTCGTGCAGAGCCATAATCAATGACCCGCGTTTTTTGCGCCATTTGCTAGCGACTTGGGAAGCCAGGGAAACTTCTTCAGTCATAGTCCTACCTTTCTTGTTTTAGACGCCGGTCTCCAAATACCGTATTCCGGCATCTGTTGTTGTTTATGGTTTATGTTATGATGCTATTCGTAAATAAATCCTTATTCAAGAAGTTTTTCCTTTTAGTTCAGTAAAATCGGCTTTTACGCCTCAAAGTGAATCTTTTTGGGGCAGATTGGCCGCAAACCGTTGCCCGGACTCGTTTTTTTTGGAAAAAAATCGCATATTTTAAAAATATTAGTTTTTTTATAAGATATTTTGGTTATAATCACCCGCATGAAAAAACTAAACAGATATATACTAAAGCAAATTTTCATCGGTTTTCTGCTGGTCACCTTCTCGCTGATGTCCATCATTTGGCTGACTCAGTCGCTGCGTTTTGTCGACCTCATCACCAACAACGGCATTCCGTTCACCACCTTTGTATCCATGACCTCGCTTTTAATGCCGCGCATTTTTACTATTCTGGCGCCGATATCTTTGTTTGCCGCCGTACTGTTTGTATACAACCGCATGCTTTCCGACCGTGAATTGGTCGTGATGAAATCCGCCGGCATCAGCCCCTGGCAATGCGCTGTTCCTGCCGTAATCTTCGGCCTTGTCATGTGTCTATTCTGTTCTTTTGTCTTCAACTACGGCATTCCCTGGTCAGAAAGAAAATTTGACGATTTGCAGTGGAAAGTCAAAAACGACGTTTCGCACCTGATGTTCCGCGAAGGCGAATTTACTTCCGTACAAAACGGCCTGACCGTGTTTATCACCACTCACGAAAAAGACGGCTCAATTTCCGGGATTTTGGTCAATGACGAACGCAACCCGCAGTCGCGCGTAACCCTTTCAGCCGAAAAAGGACGCGTCGTCTATACCGGCAACACCCCGAAAATAATCATGGTCAACGGCGCACGCCAGGAAATCAATACCAAAACCGGACAATTCAGCTCCGTATCGTTTGAACGCTATTCGGTTGATTTCGGCGTCAAGGAAACGGCCCGCAAAAAAGAAGCCGGCGTCCGCCAGAAACCCCTGACCGAACTTCTTGCCGCCGGCAGCAATCCCGAGCTGGACCCCAAAGAAGCCAGACGTTACATCGTTGAAGGCAACCGCCGTCTGGTTAACCCTTTTTACAATGTTCTGTTTGCCCTGCTGGCCTGCACCGGGCTGCTGGTAGGCAACTTCAACCGCCGCGGACAGGCTAAGATTATTTCAATATCAATCGCGTTTATGGTTATCATTCAGGCAATGGATCTCTCTATAACCAACATAGCCGCCAAACACATTTCGCTGCTGCCGCTGATGTACGCTAATCTGGTCGTTCCGCTGAGCGTCTGCATTTATCTGCTGCGCTATTACAACCCCAGCGCTTTTCGCAGCAAAAAAACATACCGGGAAGAAAGGACGGATAATGCATAAACCTTTTTCTTCCCGTCTTTTGTGTCTGACAGCGGCAATTTTGAGTCTTTGGACAACAACGGCCGCCGCCGAAGTTGCCGTTAACAACGCTGATGCCGGAGCCATCCTGCACAAAAAAGAGCGCACGCCTTACGCCGAACTCAGCCCCGCGCAAAATCTCACCAGCGTCATGGACATCGCCGCACCGGCCGCCGAAACCGAAGAACAAGACATTTACTTCAGCGCCGACGAAATGCAAAACGACCAAAAGCTGAGCACCATCACGGCCATCGGCAACGTCAACATCATCCGCGACAATCTGACGGTCAAAGCTGACAAAGTTGTTTATAACCAGAAAGAAGACGTCATCACCGCCGTCGGCAACGTGGTTCTGGTCGAAAAAGACGGCAGCGTTGTTTTCTCGGACTATGTAGTCCTCACCGACAAAATGAAAGCCGGCGAAATGGACAACATTAAAGTCATCATGAAAGACAAAAGCCAAATTGCCGCCCGCAAGGTACGTCGTCTGGAAAATGACAACAAAGTCATGGAAAACGCAGTTTACTCTCCTTGCGACGTCTGTTCCGGCAAAGATCCCCTCTGGCAGCTGAAGGCGCGCAAAGTCCGCCACAATGCCGAAAAACAGGATGTCTACTATAATGACGCTTTTTTGGAAATAAAAGGCATTCCGGTTTTCTACACGCCGTTTCTTTCGCATCCGGATCCCTCGGTCAAGCGCCGTTCCGGTTTTCTGCCGCCGAGCATTGCCAGCAGTTCATATTTGGGCGCCGCCATTCAGCCGCAATACTTCTGGGCGGTTTCCGATCATGAAGACGTTCTTTTCTCCCCGACCTTTTCTACCGACAAAGGCATCGTCTGGGGCGGAAAATACAACAAATATACATATCGCGGCGAACTTCATGCCGAAGGAAGCATGCTAGTCGATCAAGACGACGATGACAACCGCCGCGGCAACCTGTTCCTGAAAGGCCGCTATGAAGTCAACGATTTTTGGGTTGCCAATGCCGATATCAATTATTCTTCGGATCGCAACTACCTGAAAGACATGTCGCTCTCGCTTCAGGATGACGCCTGGCTGACCTCATCCTTAAAAATGCAGGGCTTTGACAACCGTAACTACGCGTCGATTGAAGGCTATTATTATCAACTGAACAGCTATGATATGAAAGAATATGACAAACCGCTGGTTTTGCCGATGTTGAATTATGAAAACATCAGCGAACCAGGCAAATACGGCGCTTATTCCAAAACCAACCTCAACTTTGCCTCGGTTTTCCGCGACGAAGAGGCTAACTCGCAGCGTTTCACCATGATTAATTCCTGGAACCTGCCTTATACCAGTCCTTACGGCGAAAAATACCGTATGGTCGCTTCGGTCAAATCCGACCTTTATTATGTTGACAACTATACCAACCCCGATGGCGAAAACTTTGACGGCGGTGTTGCCCGCGTTTTCCCGCAGTTGGGTTTGGAATGGAAACTGCCGTTTATCCGCGCGACCGAAACCTCCCGCCAGATTTTGGAACCGACCATCGTTGCGGTAGCGGCGCCCAACGGCGGCAACAAGGTTGACAAAATCCCCAACGAAGACAGCCAGGACGTTGAATTGGACGATACCAACATTTTAGACCTCGACCGCTATTCGGGCTATGACCGTAACGACACCGGCAGCCGCATCAGCTACGGTTTCAACTGGAGTTCTTACGGCGACATTACCGGCCGCACCTCTGCCTTTTTGGCTCAGAGCTATCGTTTTGACAAGAAGGAAAGCTTCACCCAGTCAACCGACAGCAGCGGCTATTTCAGCGATTACGTCGGTCGCATTTATGCCAACCCCAGCGAATATTTTGACCTGAACTACCGTTTCCGTATGGACAAGGATTCGCTCGAAATGTCTTACAGCGAACTTTCGACCACCATCGGCCCCTCGCTGCTGAATGCTTACATTTCCTACATTTACCTGCAGGACAACAAAGATTCTTCCTTGATTAACGGCAGCGGGCGCAAGGAACTCTACACCGCCTTAAACGCCAGACTAACCAAAGACTGGAGCCTGAGCATTTTCAACCGTCAGGATCTGACCGACAACGGCGGCTCGCTGGAACACGGCGGCAACTTGATTTATGAAGACGAATGCTTAAAATTAATCATGTATCTTCGCAAAGACAATTCCAACGACCCCGACTATCAGGGCGACTTTGAATTCGGCGCGACCTTCCTCCTCAAAACCTTGGGCGGAACCGGCGCATAGCAAAATTGAAAAGGAGACTTTCGATGAAAAAACTACTGGGTTTACTGGCCATTCTGAGCAGCGCGCTTTTAAGCGTGCATAATGCGCAGGCCGCCAGCTCTGTCAAAATCGTTGCCGTTGTCAACGGCGACATCATCTCCAGCCAAGACATTCAAAACCGCATCAACGCCTTTTTGATGACTACCGGCATTCCGATGAACGACCAGACCCGCAATATGATCAACCAACGCGTCATCCACGCGGCCGTTGACGAGAAAATAAAGCTTCAGGCTGCGGAAAAAAACAACATCGAGGTCAGCGACAAAGACATTGACGCCTCAATCAGAACCTTTGAAAAAAACAATAAAATTCCGGCCGGCGGCCTCAAAAACATTTTGAAAGAAGCCAAGGTTTCCATGAACAGCTTCAGAACCCAGATGAAGTCGGACATCGCCTGGCTGCGTTTGGTCCGCAGCAAAATGCGCGGCGAAGGTACCCTGACTCAGAAAGAAATAGAAAAAGCCCTGGCTGACGCCAAAAAGGATCTGAGCACGCCCAAATATCAGGTTTCCGAAATCTTTATCAAAAAAGAAAAAGCCAAAGACATTCAGTCCTTGGTTAACAATCTGCGCCAGGACAACCGCTTTGAACTCTATGCCATGCAATTCTCGGATTCGGCCAGCGCTTCCAACGGCGGCAATCTGGGCTGGATAAACGAAGGAAAACTTCCCGCTCCGCTCGAAAAAGCCGTCAAAAAACTGAAGCCGGGACAAATTACCGACGCCGTTTTGCTGAACGACGGTTATTATATTCTGAAACTCAACCAGCGTTTTGACCCAAAAAAAGACAAGCCGGTTTATCCGACTGAAAAGGAAATCCGCGGTTTTCTGAGCAACCAGAAAATGGAAAATTTTGCCCAGAAATATTTGCAGGATCTGCGTCAGAACGCCGTAATCGAATTAAGAAACTGACATGACCGAGCTCGCCGGACTGATAAATTCTCTGCCCTCGCTGCGCGATACCGTCGAAGCCCGCGGCCTGATGGCCAAAAAGGCTCTGGGACAGAACTTTTTGCTGGACCGAAACATCACCGACAAAATCATCCGTACCTCTTTGGAGCGCCAAAACAAAAGCTCTTTTGCCGGAGAATACGTGTTTGAAGTCGGTCCCGGTCCCGGCGGCCTGACCCGTTCGGTTTTGGCTTCCGCGCCGGAAAAACTGACCGTGGTTGAAATGGACGAGCGCTGTATAGACATTATGCGCGAAATTCAAAATCTGGTCGGTGAACAACGCCTGCAAATCATCAACGGCGATGCGCTCAAACAGGATTTTGCCGCTTTTGACGGCAGTCCCAAAAACATTGTCAGCAACCTGCCTTATAATATTTCCGTGCCGCTGCTGATCGGCTGGCTGAAAAACATCAAAGCCTTTGACAGCCTCACCCTGATGTTTCAAAAAGAAGTTGCCGACCGCATCACCGCGCCGATTAATACCAAAGATTACGGACGAATTTCGATTCTTTCTCAGCTTTTGTGCAAAGCGGAGCGTCTGTTTGACATCAATCCCAATTGTTTTGTTCCGGCGCCGAAAATCTGGTCAACGGTTGTCCTGTTCCGTCCGTCCGAACGGACAATTGCCCCGGACGTCATCGCCAAAATAGAAAAACTGGCGGCCATGGCTTTCGGCCAGCGGCGCAAGATGATTCGCCAGAGTTTAAAGTCCGTCCCCGATTTGGAAACCAAATGCGGACAACTCGGACTGGATTTAACCTTGCGCGCCGAACAAATCACCCCGCAGCAATATCTGCAACTGGCCGAACTGCTTTGATTTATAATACTCTGTGGCTATCTTTACGGCTTTGTTGCCTAAAAATAATCCTTTATCTTTCTTCAAACGTATGATACAAAAATCGCAAAATTAATTTTTAATACTAACAATTAAAATATTATTCATATGAAAAAATTCGTCGTCGATTTCTTTAGAAATTATCCGGTGTGCACTGGTTTGCTGTCTTTTTTGATAGCCTTGCACCTGATTGGTGCCAAAGATTTGCGCACACCAATAGTCGCAATGAATAAAGACCTGTTTCCGCTTTTTTTCCTTTATGTCTTTATCATGGCATTTTATATGCTGTTTATATTGCCGAAAACAGAGCAGCAAAAGAGAGAAAAACAAACATGGTTGGTTGTTGTTGTAAGCATCATTAGTTTAACAATCATTGCCAAAATTATTATCCCGTAAAAAACTTCCTTGTAACATAACTGTTGCAAATAAGATAAAGGGCTTCTAATATGTCTTTGCGGTTCAGAGATGAACCGTGGTGTCTCAAAAACACCCTCAAGATATTCCATCTATAAGGTGGAGTACGCGATATAAGCCGGCTTGCCGGACGAATTAGCGTGACTGCAATCTTGACAGTTTTTGAGCTCCACCGCCTTGATGTTTTTTCAGGGCGGTTTGTTTTTATAAAATAAAAAGGAGCCGAAAATGAAACATAACGTATCTTTAATCAACCCGTCCAACACCGACGAAAATGACAATTTTCTCTACAACGACCTTAGCGGACGTCCGTATTGCGACCTGCGCAAAATGCTCGGACGACAGCTGTTTCTGATTCGCCAGAACTACAACCGCACACTCGCCCGCGTTTCCAGAGAAACCGGTCTGCCCGCGGAACTAATCGACCTGATTGAATGCGGCATTGAAAAATTTCGCTGGCCGGAGATCAATCTGCTGCTGGATTATTACAAAAAACGCGTCAAGCTGAGTCTGGTAAACGTCCTCAACGAAGAACAGCAGCGGCTGGCCGATGAAAAAAGAGAAACGGCGCATAAGTTGGAAAAAGCCGAAGCGATTATTGCCAAAGCCAAAGAACGTGACAAAATCGAAAAGGAAATCCGCCGCACCGCAGCGGAAAGCGGTTGCTGACAAACAAACGCAAGCCCGGAATTCATCCGGGCTTTTTTGCCAGCGGATGCAGTTTTTTTACCGTCTCAATCAGCTTTTCGGGTAAAATATGGGTGTATATCTCCGTAGTGGAAATGTCCTCGTGTCCGAGCATTTTTTGCACGCTGCGCAAATCGGCGTTACGATTAATCAGATGCGTGGCAAAAGAATGGCGCAAAACGTGCGGCGAAACCCGTTCCGGAGCAATGCCGGCCTCAACCGCCAACTGTTTCAGACTGACAAAAAACATATCTCTGGTAATATGCCCCGAAGCCGACCTCAGAGACGGAAACAGCCAGATTGAACGCCGTCCGGCCTTAATAAAGCTGTCACGGACAAAGTCTTCATATTCCCTAACCGCTCTCACCGCCCGCTCGGAAATCGGCACCACGCGTTCCTTGCTGCCCTTGCCGCGCACCAGAATTTCCCTGCGTTCCTGATTTATGCTGTTTTCAGACAAAGATACCAGCTCGGAAACGCGCAGCCCGCAGGCATAAGCCAGCTCCAGCATTACCGCCGTCCGCACACGGTGCGGTTCTCGCCGCGCATGAGCCGCATCAATCAGACGGCGAATTTCGTCTTCGGTCAAAAACTTGGGCAGCGGCTTGCTTTGCTTCGGCGTGTCAATATACGCCGTCGGGTTCTTGTCAATCAGCTTTTCCGAAAACAAAAATTTGAAAAACTCCCGATAGGCCGAAATTTTCCGTGCCACGCTGCGGGGAGCATATTTCCTGTTCAGCGCCCGTACCGCTTCGGCAATCTTTTCGGGCGTATAGGCACTGAGGCTGTCAAACGGCAGCAAATCAAAAAACTGTCTCAAATCCCGATCATAGCTCTCCAGCGTTCTCTGCGCTGCGCCGCGCTCGGCCGCCATCATGTCCAGAAAATCCGAAATCAGTTTTTCCGTGTTCATCTTACTTGTTCAGAAAAGTGTTTTCCAACGGCTGTTCAACATGCTCGACCTTAATCGGAACTTCCAGCGTCATAACAAAAACTATCGCTAAAACAACAATTAATCCCAGAACATAAAATAATGTTTTTGATTTTTTCTGTCTCATGTTATATAACCTTATAAAAAATATTGCGAAACAATCAAACTTGTTTTTATATTTAGCATAAATTGTCTGAAAGAAAAATGAAAAAATAACAATGATAAAAAAAATTGATAAAATAATCTTGCTCGTCGGCTTAATGGGCAGCGGCAAAACCAGCGTCGGCAAACGTCTGGCCAAAAAGCTCAATCTGCCGTTCGTCGACGGAGACTGCGAAGTGGAAAAAGCCTCCGGACTCTCGTTGGTCGACCTGCTCAAATGCTTTGGTGAAACCGAATTTCGTGCCGGAGAAATGCGCGTCATGAAACGTCTGTTGCAGGGAGCGCCCTGCGTTCTGGCTTCGGGCGGCGGTTCCTTTGTTGCCGAACAGACCCGGGCACTGGCCAAAGACCATGCCATCACCGTCTGGCTCAAGGCTGACATAGACGTCCTGTACAACCGCACCGCCGGACGCAAACACCGGCCGTTTCTGATCGGCAGCGACAAAGAGCTCAAGAACAAGCTTGAAAAATATATCGTCGATGAATACCCTTATTATTCCGAGGCCGATATTGTTGTCGAAACCAGGGAAGAACAGGTCGACAACACGGTACAGCGCGTGATTGAGGCGATTGACGGTTTCTTAAACCAATAGGACAAAATATGGTGTTTTCTTCTTTAAAAAAGCTGTTTTTCCGCAATAAGGAAAGTTCTGACGACTTATCCGAGCTGCGCGGCGCCATCTCCCAATATCAGGGCGAAGAAATAGAAGAAGAAAAGGAAATGCTCGAAAGCGTCCTCGATCTCGCCAAAATTGAGGTCTATGACGTTATGAACCACCGCAAAAATCTGTTTTCGGTCGACGTTGACCTGCCAATCAAAAAAATCATCGACAAGGTCAAAGACTGTCCTTTTTCGCGCATTCCGCTTTATAAAAACCACCCGGACAACATCGTCGGCATCATCCGGGTCAAAACCCTGCTCAAAGAAGCTTATGAAAACAAGGAAAATCTGAAAAAAATCAAAATCACCGAGCTGATGTCAAAACCTTGGTTTATTCCCGACAACACCAGCCTGCTGACCCAGTTGCAGCTCTTCCGCGCCCGCCGGGAACATTTTGCCATCGTCGTAGACGAATACGGCGACCTGCAGGGAATTGTCACGCTGGAAGACATTATTGAAGAAATCGTCGGCGATATTAATGACGAATATGACATTGAAAGCCTGAATTCTCTCGGCATCCGCAAAATCAACGACAAAAGCTGGCTCATCAACGGCCAGGTTCCCTTACGAGACCTCAACCGCCAGCTGGGCTGGAACCTTGACGACGAAAACGCCGTCACTCTGGCCGGCTATCTGTTGGACGCCACCCGCTCCATTCCGCAGCAGGGACAGAAATTCATCTTCAACTGCTTTGAGTTTGAAATCGTCCGCCGCAACAAAAACCAGCTCAGTCAGATAAAAGTCACGCCGCCGCCGGAAGAACAGACCGCCTGTAACATTATCTGATTCGTTCGGCACAAAGATATTCCGCCTGACGCTCGTCTTTACCGCTTTTTTACCTTGCGGCCAGCAGCGACACAGAAGATATGGTGTCCCCCATTCCCACCAGAGTTATCGGTTTTTCAACCAAAATCGTCGGCACGGCGATAACGTCCCAATCCTGATAAGATGCAATTCCGCTTTCGGCCAAACCCTCGTCTCCGATATATGCGGCCAAATCTTCAAGTTCTTTGAGACCGGTCTCGGAAACCGTTTGTCCCTGTGCCCAAAGCAAATTTTTTGCCTCGTTGACGCTGCCGGTGCCGGCTTTTCCGGCCGCAACCGTCGCCGCCGTCATCATCCCGCGCAGATTAGCCTCGGGAGAAATCTTAAAGCCCTTGTCCTGAACAGTAATATACAGGCCGAACATATGCATCTGGATTCGCGGCGCTTTGATGGTTTTCTTAATTTCGTTAAGCGCCCGGAACAAACAAACGCTGTGCGTGTCTTTTTCGCATTCTTCGGCCAGTTTTTCCTGTCCGGTAACCTCCAGAATGTCAATGGTTTCACGCTCGTTTATGCCAATTGAATCCACTTTCGGCGCAATTTTTTCAATAATGGACTTCCTTACCGCCAAATCCTGCGTGGAAGCAATTTCCAAATGAACAATCGCCCCGTTTTCCTTCCAGGTTTTGATAAGCGGCAGCGCATTTTCGGCCAGAGCCACGCCGTCGTTGTTTTCCGTTAAGGCATGAAAACCGGATAAAATCACATAATCCAGCGGATTGACGACCGAAGCCTTTACAAAATTGTCGTCCATCACCAGATGCAGGTTCAAAGGATCATAGGTTGCAATAAAGCGGTTGGATTTAGGACATTTGAAGACTTGTCCTTCCAGCAAAAGCTCATCCTCTCTGTCAAACTCGATAATCCAGTGAATCAGGGGAATGTCCGTCTGCCGGTCAATCTGATAAGCCGGCTTTTCGTTTCCGTGTTCGTCAAACGACAACAGATTGTCCAGCTTTAAAAACTGGTCAGACTGCAACTTTGGCAGTGAGTTAGCATGGGCATAAACCTTTTTTACGCCGGCCACGGCCAGAACATTGGCAACAATGCCGCCCTGCCCGCCCATTTGCAAACGGTCATACCCCAGATTTTTGACCATCCAGTCATAAACTTTCTTGTCTTCGGTAATCCATTCTTCGGCAATTCCCTTGCTGAAACACTTGAAAATGCCCTTAACCACGTCTTCCGGCGTATTTAGCTTGGTTTCCCGGATATTCTGCATATCGGACAGACTCAGATGCTGCTGCGAAATCAGTTGGCCGAGCTGCCGGCCCGAAATTTTCAAAACCGCGTCAACATTGGTATTGAAAGCCGTTGCCGCCGCCTTGATATTTTTCATCTGTGCCAAAGCGGCCGGCACAGATGCATATCTGTCCAGCCACTCCTTTTTCAGATTTTCGTAATTCTTCGTCTGATTATTCATCGTCTTCTTCTTTTGCGTTCAAAGTTTCAGCCGTCTGCGGTTCTACGCTGTCTTCCACATACAAATGCCATTTGTCCTGACCGAAAGCGCCGCATTTAGGACAAACAGCGTCCCATTTTTCCGAAACGTTGCCGCATTCTTCGCAGACCCAGGCAGAATCATGTGCGCAGTTTTTGGCGCGGTTCTTCCATTCTTTGGCTGCCGCTTTGTCTTTGGTATGTTTTTCCTCATATTTGGCCGCAATGTCGCAAATGGTTTTTGTGCACGGGTTGTTAATGAGAAAGACTTCTATCTCGCCTTTGGCTTTGCCCCACAAACCGGCTTTGGAAGTCAGTTCTGCCAAAATACGGTTGTTGAGCGACGGCCGCAGACCGTTCAACATTGCAAAACTTTCCATTCTTTTGATTTTTTCCAAAATATCATCCTTCGGCCACAATGCCAGATAGGCATAAGCCAGCTCGTCAACCGGATTGCGCTTCCAGGCCTCGGTTAGAACCTTGGCAGCCTTGCGGTACTGATTGTCGTTCTTGACATAATATCTGGCCATTTCCAAAGCCGCCGGCGCCAACGTCGGATCCATGTCTATCGACTGGCTGCAGCATTTGAAGAAGTTGACGTCATCGCCCTTGGCTTCATATTCTTTGGCCATTTCCAGCAGAATTACCGCCTTAAAGCGCTTAAATTTCTCTTCGGCAATCATTTTTTTCTTATAGCCGGCATCCAAAACCTGCATTGCCCCGTCCCAGTCTTTGGCCTTGGCACGCAGTTCAAAAGCGCTTTCAATAACCCAGTAGAGGTCCTGACGCAGCTCAAAAGCCTTATTGGCCGTTTCCAGCGCTTCCTTAAACTCTTTCTTTTGCATCTGCGCTTCAACTGCGGCTTTCATGCCGACAATCCGGATGTTTTCGTTTTTCATCAGTTTGGCGGAAAGCTTTTCCATCTTGTCAAAATCTTTTTCGCCTTTGTAAATCTTCATTTTCAAAACGTCGATAATAGGATCGTTGCCGATGATTTTTTTCAGCGCTCTGAGGTTTTCGCGGGCTTCGCGCATATCTCCGGCCGTAATTGAAGTCATGGCTCTCAGCACCAGCAGCATTGAACTGTCAAAGTCGCGTCGGTTGATAACCAGCTTGTCGCTTATTTTCCCGGCCAAAACGTCAATCGTGGCATTCTCGTCGGTATTTTCCCGGAAAACCGAAGTCTTATAAACCTCTTTCAACTGAGCTTTTATCAGCTTGCGGACAATCCGGGTCATCATGTCTATCACCGCAAAAACAACCAGCGCAAAAAGCATGGCTTCCGGAATGGAAAATTCCGAGTGGGTGTTGCGCCAATCAACGGCAACCAGGCTTGACTTGTCGCACATCCACAACACAAATGTAAAAATCAAACCGATAAAAATAAAGATGGAGGTTTTTCTAGTCATGACTGGTTTCCTTTTTCATAAAGTTAATTTTCAGAGACGCCAGATAATAAGCGGAAATCCGGTTAACCGCATCGTTGAATCCAACCTTGTCTCCGGCCTTGCGCATCCATGCTTTCAGGCTTTCTTCATTTAATAACTCTTTATTCTTAATATTTTCCAAATCAAACAACGCTTTTTTGATATTTCCGGCCGCAACGTCGTCCTTAACCAGCTCCAGCTCCCGATTTTCCTCAAATTCCCGGGCTTTTTCGTTAACTTTTTTGACTTTGATATATTCGCTGATTTTGTTGTTGAGACGGTCTTTCCAGTCCTGCTCAAAAGCCTCGCGCTGTTTTTTGACCAGTTTTTCATACACGCCGGCAAACTCCCCGGCCAGCTGCTGATTCGTTACCACACCGGTCTTTGCGGTCTTGACAATTTCTTCCACAGCATCTTTCAGTTCTGTGTTTCCCGAAGCCAACTGACGCAGTACCTCGGCTTCATATTCAAAACTTCCGCCGCGATCCGCGCTTTCTTTAACCAACATGGTTGCCGTCAAAACCAGAGCGCCGCGATCCGTCGCGCCGGCAACGGCTTCCAGTTTCTGTTCGGCCTTGTCCATCCGCATCACCAGCCCCAAAACGGCCGCCACGTCGGCTTTGGAATTAATTACATTCAAGTTATAGCGTTCCAGATTGGCAAATTTTTCCATCAGAACCGAATTATCCTGCTGTTCGTAAAACTGACGCTGCAAATTGTTCAGCTGTACCCGCAGATCACGTACTTCCTCCCGCAAAACGGCCGTTTCATTTTCTTCCGCTGCCGCTGACGTGCCCAGCCAGGTTTTAACCTGTTCTACAACCTGCGGATTTTTCCACAAACCGTATCCGGCACCGGCCACAACCGTCGCAAATACGGCAATTTTGATTCCTTTTTTAAACTTAACCGAAACGCCCGTTTTTCTCTTCTCCGAAGCGTCTTCCCTGCTTGCGTCAACCATTTTGCTAAATCCTTTTGCTATTTTTATTTTCTTAGTGTATATAAATTAAAAAAAACTTCAATAGAATTAGTGGATATAAGAAAGATGTTGGTTTTAGGAATAGAAAGCAGCTGTGACGAAACCGCCGCTGCCGTCGTTAACGAAAAAAAAGAAATAGTCGGCGAATGTCTCTGGACGCAGATAGAAGATCACAAGATTTACGGCGGCGTCGTTCCCGAAATCGCCGCCCGTGCACATCTGGAACACATCGACGACATTATTGAACACACCTTGAAAAAGGCCGGTCTAAAACCGCAGGACATAGACGCTTTTGCCGCCTCTTCGGGACCGGGGCTTATCGGCGGCGTCGTCATCGGCGTTATGGCAGCCAAAGCCATGGCTCTGGCCTTGAACAAACCTTTCATTGCCGTCAACCATCTGGAAGGCCATGCTCTGGCGCCGCGTCTTACCGGCAATGTCGAATATCCTTATCTGCTGCTTCTGGTTTCCGGCGGACACTGCCAGATTTTAATCGTCAAGGGCGTCGGAGATTTTGAACGTCTCGGCACCACCATTGACGACGCCGCCGGCGAAGCTTTTGACAAGGTATCAAAAATGCTGGGACTGGGATATCCGGGTGGCCCCATTGTCGAAAAAATGGCCGAACTCGGTGACGAGAACCGCTTTGTTCTTCCCCGCCCGTTGCACAATTCCGGCGACTGCAACCTTTCTTTCTCGGGCTTAAAAACCGCGGTGCGCAAAATCATTGAATCCTATGATCCCGACGGCAACATTGAACACGCCATCATGCGCAAAAAAGACGTGGCCGACGTTTGCGCAAGTTTTCAGCTGGCCGTGGCCGACTGCCTCATTTGCAAACTGGAAAAAGCCATCAAAATTTTCAAACAAAAATATCCTCAGGGCAAAGACATCGTCGTATCCGGAGGCGTAGCCGCCAACACTTATCTGCGCACCCGCATGCAGGAACTGGCCGACCGGCAGGGATTGATCTTTTCGGCGCCGCCGATCCGTTTCTGCACCGACAACGGCGTTATGATTGCCTGGGCGGGATTGGAACGTTTTCAAAACGGATACGTCAGCAATCTTGATTTCAAACCCCGTCCGCGTTGGCCGCTGGACGAAAACGCACCCAAAGCGGCAGGAGCCGGAGGCGTAAAAGCATGAGAAATAAAAACGAAATTTTAGAAATAATGAGCGTCTTTGCTCAAAAGGATCCCAATCCGCGCTGCGAGTTGGATTATAAAAACGCATTTACTCTGCTGGTAGCGGTGGTTCTTTCGGCCCAAAGCACCGACAAAGGCGTCAACAAAGCGACCAAAGCGCTGTTTGAAATCGCGGATACCCCGCAAAAAATGGCAGCATTGGGTCTTGAAGAGCTGAAAAACTATATCAAAACCATTGGCTTGTATAACAACAAGGCCAAAAACATCATTGCCCTCAGCCAAACGCTGGTTGAAAAATATCAGGGAGAAGTTCCGGCTGACCGCGAAGCCTTGGAAAACCTGCCCGGCGTCGGCAGAAAAACCGCCAACGTGGTTTTAAACGTCTGGTTTGACCAGCCGACCCTTGCCGTCGACACGCACGTTATGCGTATCTCGCATAGGCTGGGTTTCAGCAACGGTAAAACACCGCTGGCCATTGAACAGGATTTGCTGAAGGTTTTGCCGCCGGAATATGTAAAGAATGCCAACCATTGGCTGGTTCTGTTCGGCCGTTATGTCTGCAAGGCTCAAAAGCCGGACTGTGCCAATTGCCCGATTGCCGATTTCTGTCACAGCAAAGATAAAAGAATATAAAAATAAAGCTCCGTCGATATGGAGCTTTATTTTTACCAGGTATAGTTCACGCCGACGTTTGCCGCCACATTGCTGTAATCGCTGCCGGTAATGTAAGATACATTGCCGAAACCGTTCCAGCCGTCGCTGAAATCAATGCTGCCGCCAAATTCAAACTTTGTCAGAGTCCGGTTGTCCGTGCTGCTCATCGCCGGCAGCTCGCTGATATTGACGTCTCCGGAAGACAGGCTCTGAATAACGCTCGGCTTGAAATAAAACTTGGCATAACCGTTGTCGGTCTTAAACCTTTTTTCAATTCGGATTCCCGCTTCCAAATCCAAATTCATAACCGCGTCATACTCAACCTTTTTGCCATAATCGTCCGTAAAATCGTCATAGGCAATATGCGTATAAAACAGTCCGACAATCGGTTCGATAAACAAATCCGTCATCGGATTAAAAATCAAACCGGCCTCAAAACTGGCGCCAAGCTCCATACCGCTGGTATCCGAACTGACACCGTCATCCGAGCTCATTTCCGCATTTTGCACGCCGCCGAAAATCGTAGACATCGTCCACAGATAACCGCGCTCGTACCGATAATATAAACCGGCCAGATAGCTGTTGATATCAATGCTGGAACCCGTGTCCGAAGAAATTTCTTCTCCGGTTCCGTCAAAATCATACGCCCCCGTGCGGTAAGACATAAACAATCCCAACTTGTTGTAAAAGCCGTAGTCAACGTCCACGCCCGCATCCACGCCCGCAACGTCGGCCGTATACTTAAACGGAGCCGTAACGTCTGACGTGCCGTAAACCGGCGCAACCCAAGTGTTAAGCGTATTATAGCTCCGGCAGCGGAAATAGTCCTTATAATACTGACACTCTTTTTTGGTTTTTTCCGTTCCATGTGAATTGGCGGAAATATTGTCAATCAGACCTCTGGTTTGATCTATGCCGGCACCGGGCAGCCCCGTATAGGCGATAACCTCACCGACCACAATATTGGTCTTGTCAAAATACCATTTTTTGTCTTCCAAAACCGCATTCCACATAAACGGATTATTCATAACCCGGTATACGTCAAAAGAAGAAGCCGTTGCCTCATCGTCACCGCTCACGTCGGCAAATAAAATCTGATTTCTTGATATACCGCTGCCCAAAGCGTTAACCACAACGGACGTATGCCCGACAACATCGCCTTCTATCTTGAGCAGATCAGACGTTCCGGCTGACGGATCGACGTCAACAATCATCTGCGCATTGTTTTGAGCCGTATAACTGCCTTTTATGGTCGTAACATCGTCGGCGGAATTGTCCTGAAAAGAAATTGTGCCGTCGTTAACCACCGAACCGCCGAACTCAAAAACCCCGGCGCCGCTGCCGGACAAATCAAACGTGCCGTTCTTTTTAATATATAAACTGTCGGTTACATCAGGCATATTCATATTGCCTTCCAGCTTGCCGACTGCTGCGTTTCCGTCGTCCGAACCGATGGTTATTGATTCCCAGCCTGAAAGCTCAAGTCCTTTTCCGCTTTCGCCGGAAAAATTATAAGTTCCGTTCGCCAATACCAGACTTTTGTCAGCATAATCGTTTTTCAATGCCGTAAAGGCCTCGTTAAAACCACCGGTCAAAATCAGTTTGCTTTCAACGTCATTGGCAAAAATATGGTCATAGCTGGAAGCGGAAACAGCACCTTTGTCAATCAAAATACTGCCGGTCAAAACGGCGCCGTCGGAAAAATCAAATCCGGAACCGGCCAACAGCGCCAAATTATGAGCCGTGGAACCGGCTGCAACGGAAATCTTTCCCCCGTTGACAATGCTGGCATCGTTAACCGTGCCGTTATTAACGTTTAAATCCGTATCAACCGTCACTTTTTCGCCAAAATTAACCGTTACCCCGTCATCAACAGATATTTCTCCCGCATTGCCGATCTGTTCATTCAAGTTAACCGAACCGGTGGCATCACCGCCGATTTGAACTTGATAACCCTTGCTCCCGTAAATACCGTCGTCAAACGTTATATTACCGTTCTTGGCATTCAAACTTAATATTGCGTCTTGATTTCCGACATAAACCGCATTGGAAAAACTTTCGCCGTTTACATAAGTCACATTTCCCGAAAACAACGAATCTCCGTTATTGGCGGATATGGTCAGATCCGTTTCCGTATAAATGGCACCGCCCAAAGCCTGTCCGCCTTCCGTCGTCGCTTCCGCCTTATTATCGGTAAAGGTTGCGTTTTCGATATTGGTAATCGTACCGCCGTTATAAATGGCACCGCCCAGAGATTCCTTCTCCGAAACCGCCGCGTTTCCGTCGAACTTTCCGCTTATGGTGCCTATCATGCTTTTGGCTTCGTTGTCAATGGCTCCGCCATACGCCCCTTCCGTACCGACGGCTTCGTTTTGTGTAAAATCAGCCGTAATATTGCCTATTTTAGAATCTTCCGTACTTGAACCGGCCGACAAAATCGCGCCGCCGTATGCTCCGCTGCCGGTCGCCGTATTACCGGAAAAAGTGCCGCTGACATCTTTGATTTCCGCTCCGTCGCGGTTCAATATAGCACCGCCGCCGGCACTTCCGCTTTGGGTGGCTTCCACGCTGTTTTGAGTAAAATTGCCGGAAATATTTCCGATGCTTGAAGCATTGTTATAAATGGCACCGCCGTTGGCAACAAAACGGTCCTTGTCAACATTAGCGTTGCTGATAACCTTATTGCCGCTGAAATCAGCCGCAATATTGCCTATCGAACTGTCGGCGGAGTTGTAAATTGCGCCGCCGCCGGCACCGTTGTTTTCGGAAGTAACCGAATTATTCTTAAACGTCGATCCGGTAATGTCCCCGATAACGCCGGCATTATCATCGGACGCACCGTTATATACGGCGCCACCGCGGGACGTAACCTCGTCTTTTTCGGAACTGTTTTCTGCTACGCTGTTTCCCTCAAAAACACTATCGGTAATGCCGGCAATCTTTCCGCCCGCATTGCTGACGACCGAACCGATAGTACCATAACTGCTTATGACGCTGTTGTCGGAAAACTTGCCGTCAATCGTCCCCATATTTGAATCTTTAACATAAATAACGCCGGTTCCGCTGGCGTCATCGTCCGAAGAAGTATTATGAAAACCGCTGACATCTACGCCGTCCAGACTCAGCCCGTCTCCCGAAACCTTGTCTAAAACGATCAATCCGCCGCCGCCGGCAGAATCCGTCATATAGTCGCTGCCGGTAATTTTATGTCCGTTGCCGTGAATTACCGCCCCGTTTTGATAATCGCGGATCGGCTGATTGGCCGTTGCCTGAATGTCTCCTCCAAGTGCCACCTCTCCGGCTGCCACACCCGTTTTCAGAGCATCCCATGAATCTACGGAAGTCTGAGCTTTTGCCGTACCACAGCAAAAACTTGACAAGAACAGACAAGAAACCAAAATTTCCAGTCTCTTTCGGCACATAAAAGACCTCTTTAAAAACGAATCCATATCAATATTAATAGCCGAAAAAGCTTAACAAAACCTTGTCGATTCGCTTTGGATTCGCTGAAATCAGCAAAAAAAAGGCTGAACAATGTTCAGCCCTTATTACAACAAAGATTCCTCTAGTTTGCCTGCTGGCTTTTGCGCGCGTTGTACATCGCCACAAAATCAATCGGATTAATCATAAACGGCGGCAGACCGGCGTTCATTAAAGAGGTGGTAATGATATTGCGCGCAAAAGGAAACAGCATCCGCGGAATTTCTACCAGCAAAACCGGTTCAATATGCTCTTGAGGCACATTGAGCTGTACCACACCGGCATAAGTCAGTTCCAAAACAAACAGTTTCTTGCCGGGAATATCACCGTTAATGGTAAAAACCAGCTCAACGTTGTAAAAATTCTCTTCCAAACGGCCGGCATTGACATCAACATTAATGTTAATGTCCGGATTTTGCTTTACTTCGTTAAAAATCTGCGGCGCAAAAGGAATTTCCAAAGACAGATCCTTAATGTACTGATTGTTGATGACAATCGGCGCGGCTTGTCCCTGATTGTTTCCGTTATTTTCGTTTTCAGTTTTTTTATTGTCCTGTTCCATAAATAATCTCCCGATTTTCATATTAATTGCATTTAACTTAATAGTTATACTGAAAAAAACTACAGGTCAATTATTTAGATGTTTTTTAATATATATAATTTATATTGATATAATCTTTGAAAATCCCTATATTATAGCTTGTAAAGATGTTTAAAAGGAAAGATTTCGCATATGATAGCACAGTATTTTGACATAATCGTTCTCCTGGTTGTTGTCGTTATAATTTACCAACGCCTGAAAGGGCTGCTGGGCACACGTCCTGAAGGAACGGAAAGCCGCAAAATCAGCGATGAAGACGCCGCCAAAATTTTTGATATCATAATGAAAGACGCGCAAAAGGAAATCGAAGCCGAAAAGAAACAAAACTCGACAGGGCAAAAAGCCCCTGAAGAAGCTGTCAATCTTACCGAAGAAGAAAAAATATTCCGCCGCATTCCCGGTTTTGACAAAGAAACTTTCCTTAACGGAGCCAAACGCGCTTTTGAAATCATTCTTGAAGCGTTTAACAAAGGCGATACGGAAACGTTAGAAATGCTGGTCAGCAAAGATTTGCTCAAAAAGTTTCAGGCCGTTATTGAACAGCGCCGCAGTGAAGGCATAACCTCAGAAACTGATTTCATAGGTTTTGACGAAACTGAAATTCAAAAAGCCCAAATTACCAAAAACGACATTGCCGCTATCACAGTCAAATTCGTCTCTCAACAGGTCAATATGCTTAAAAACGCTGAAGGCCGCGTTATTGAAGGGGACGAACAGTATATACAAAATATTACGGACGTCTGGACTTTTGAAAAAGCTTTGGCATCCACTAACCCCAATTGGCTATTGGTATCGACGAAAAAACAATGATTCCGCGTTTTCTGAAAATATTTTGCATTTGCCTGCTTCTCGTTTCCTGCGGAGAAAAGGAACAAGAAAAAAAAACAGCTTCATCCGGTCTGGAACTGGTAAAAGCGGATTTTTCGGACCTAAAAGGCTGGAAAAACGACCGGTTGTCCGACATTGTTCCGGCTTTTGAAAAATCATGCTCGAAAATAATCACTCAAAAATCCGAATTTTTAGGCAGCTCCGAAATTAGAATTCCGACCAAAAGTTATGCCGACATCTGCTTAAAACTGCTGAAAAACCCCAAAACGGACATCAAAAAATTCATCAAAAGCAACTTCACGCCTTATCTCGTAAAATTCGACAACTCGTCTCAGGGCAAATTCACCTCCTATTACGAGGCAGAGCTTCATGCTTCCAAAACGCCGGACGAAAAATACCGTTATCCGATTTACGGACGCCCGAACGACATCATTGAAATAAACCTGCATGATTTTGATAAAAAACTGCCGAACAAAAGATATGTCGGGCGGATTGAAAACCAAAAGCTGGTTCCGTATTACACCCGCAGCGAAATTGAAAACAACGGTATTGACGCTCCTGTTATTCTCTGGTCAGACAGTTACATAGACATCTACATCATGCAAATTCAGGGCTCGGCCGTCGCCACTCTGACCGATGGTTCCAAAGTGCGTATCGGCTATGCGGAAAACAACGGTCGCGATTTTAAGGGTATCGGCAGCATTTTGCTGGAAAAAGGCCTGTTAAAACCAGGACAGGCATCAATGAGCCACATAAAAAAATGGCTGAAAGAAAACATTGACGCATCAACCGTTCATATGAACGAAAACAACCGCTACGTCTTTCACCGACTGATACAGTCTCCCGGTCCGATCGGCGCTCAGGGTGTTCCGTTGACTGCCGGCCGCAGCCTTGCCGTAGACAAATCCTACATTCCGCTGGGAGCTTTGTTGTGGTTGGAAACTTCCGGACCTGATCGGCAACCGATAAACAAAATGGTTGTGGCTCAGGACATCGGCGGCGCCATCAAAGGAGCCGTTCGCGGCGACTACTTCTGGGGCAGTGGCGGTGACGACATTCTTGATCTGGCCGGAAAAATGAATTCCACTGGACAATATTACATTTTTCTGCCTAAGAATATGGAGATAAAACAATGAAACACAGCCGCGCCGACAGTCTTACCTTCCATGCTTTGCAAAAAGCGGTGGAACAAGATAAACTGCGCATTTATTTGGACTACGGTAAAATAAACCGGCCCGGTTCGCCGATTTACAATCCCTGGGAATGCCTGCTGCCGATTTTGCTGCCGGTCCTCCTCGGCCTCATACTCATCGTAAGCGTCGGCGTTTTGTTCGGTTTGCTGTTCATTGTCGCCATGATTATGGTATATTCCGCTTACTTCAAAAAGAAACTTTACCGCATTGTCATTGAACGCACAAAAAAATATCTGGTGTCGGGACTGGACAATTGCGAACAGCTATGGAACTTCGGCGGCATTGTTCTGGTTAATGCCGAAAATAAAAAAATCGGCTGCGTTTCGCCTGAGGGAGACTGGAAAGAATTTGTCGTTCTCAATTTTTCCGACTTGATGATAGATAAAAATGAAGAAACCGACCATGCCGAAAGAAAAACCAAAGCCTAGTTCCGAAGATTTGAGCTTCTGGTCGGAACTGACCAAAGACATCACAAAAACAGAACAACCGCTGTTGATAGAAAAAGCGCCGCCGGTTTTGCCTGAAATCCGCAATACCATCAACCCGCAACACGTTTACAGCGGAAATTCTTTAAACGCGCTTGACATTGGTGCCGCTCCGGACATAGACCGCAGAACGGCCGAGCGTTTCCGCCGCGGAGAATTCAAAATAGAACGGCGACTTGATTTGCACGGATATACAGAAGACCGAGCCTACGAAGCCGTCGAAAACTTTGTTAAAAACGCCTATCTGCAGGGATTGAGATGTATACTGATCGTCACCGGCAAAGGTCGTCCCCACCCTGACGACGACCCGTTCGTCATCCGCGGCATTTTAAAAGAAAAAGTCCCGCAATGGCTTAACAATCCCATTTTGAGACCTCTTATTTTAAGCATTTCCTATTCGCGCCCGCAAGACGGCGGAGACGGAGCTTTGTATATCCTTTTGCGCCGCAAACGCAACTGAATTTCACTCTGCCGGTTTATCTTGCTCGCCGGCATACCACAACGCCCCTTTTATCTTGGCCGCCAGAAAATCTTTATGCGCCTGCAAATCTGCTTCCGAAAGAGCATAATGGCGGGGTTCTCTGAATTTGCGCTCAATTTTTTCCGCTGTAAAACGATCAACTGCCGAAGACGCCTTTTTGTCTTCAAACATCATAGTTGGCTCCTGCCCGCCGATTAACTGAAGATAAACTTCGGCCAACAGTTCGGCATCAAGCAGAGCGCCGTGTTTGGTACGGTTTGAATTGTCCACACCGAAACGTTTGCACAAGGCGTCAAGATTGACTCTTGAACCGGGAAACATATTTCGTGCAATTTCCAGCGTATCAACCACCCGGTCCCAGCTGAATTCAGGTTTATTCAGCGCCTTCTGCTCATAGTTGCAGAAATTAATATCAAAAGAAGCATTATGCGCAACCAAAACGGCGTCATCGCCGACAAAAGCCAGCCAATCGTCCACAATCTGGTCAAACGTCGGAAAATCTTTCAAAAACTCATAGGACAGCCCATGCACTTTAAAAGCGTCTTCAGGAACATCACGCTGCGGATTGATATATTGGTGGTATACTTTGCCGGTCGGCAGATGGTTAATTAATTCCACGGCGCCGATTTCAACCAAGCGATCGCCTTTCGGCGCGTCAAAACCGGTTGTTTCCGTATCAAATACAATCTCTCTAACCATTGTTCTCCAACCCTTCGATAATATTTAAAATATCCACTTTCAGCAAATTAAGCGGAACATCAGTATCAATCACAGCATCGGCCATGTCGGCTTTGACTCTTTTGTTCATCTGCACGCTGTTGATTTTTTCAAAATGTTCGGCACTGACTTTGTCCCTTTTCATGACCCTCTGCTTTTGAATATCATCGGCAACATCGGCCACAATGATAAAATCGCAATATTTATCCCATCCCATTTCAAACAACAAAGCCACATCCAAAAAAAACAAATCGTCGCAGACCGCGTTGCGACGGATGACCGACTTCAGCTTCTCTTTTAAAAACGGATGTATCAAAGCCTCCAGCCTTTTCAGTTCCCTGTTGTCGTCAAAAACCAGATTGCGCAGTTTTCTTTTATTAAACACACCGTCATCGGCCGCCTCGGGAAAATTTTTGACAATGGTTGCAATAAAATCCTTTTGAAAATATAAGGCTCGCACCCAACCGTCAACATCAAACACGCTGTAGCCAAGAGCTTTGATTATTTTGGCAATGGTCGTTTTTCCGCAGCCAATCGAACCGGTAATTGCAATAAGTTTCATCGTTTAAACCTTAAAATTATGCCTGTCCCTTGAAAAAACATTTTTCAGACATAAATAATATATCAATTCAAAAGGTTACCCTAGTTATTAACAGCTCGTTAACTTTCTGTGCATAACCGAAGCCCTGCTCGTATTTATACAATTTTATCGGCATAAAACAAATTTATATATATAAGTTATATACAAGTTAATAACTTAAATTAACATCTCAAATAAACGTGGATAAATACTTTTATCAACAAAGCACAAAAAAAAGGTTTGGCCTCTATAGACGTTTGAAAAAGAATCAAAAAAAGAATCCGCCTGATTTTTGATTCACAAACTTATTAACAAATCGTTAAACTGTGTATAAAATCAGGTATAAAAAATAATACACAGGATTCACTGGGATTCACTATCAACTACTAAATTTTAAAAATTATATAGTTAGCCCTGCGGGGCTGTGAATAAAACTTTCAGCAGAAACCGGAAATTTACATACCAAAAGATAAATTAACATCTCCCGGTTTTGTCAAAACTTTATTGACAAAAATGAAATAACATAATATAAATTTTCCAACTTACCGATTACAGTTAACAAATAACGCTTAACAAAAGTTTAATCCCTTAAACTTATTCCCAATATACTATCTCAAGGTTAATATGAATTTAAAAGATCTAAAACAGAAATCTCCTAAAGAACTGCTTACTGAAGCTGAAGATTTAGGCATTGAAGATGCTTCCTCCATGCGCAAACAAGATTTAATGTTTGCCATTTTGAAAAAAGTTGCCAGCGAAGACAACATTATTTACGGTGAAGGTACAATCGAAGTTCTGCAAGACGGCTTCGGTTTTTTACGATCCAGCCAGTCAAACTATCTTGCCGGACCGGATGACATTTATGTTTCGCCTTCGCAGGTCAAGAAATTTGGCCTTCGCACCGGCGATACTGTAGAAGGCGAAATACGTGCACCGAAAGATAACGAACGCTATTTTGCCCTGACGAAAGTCAATCGCATAAACTTTGAAGATCCTGAACTTTCCAAACTCCGTATTAACTTTGATAACCTCACGCCTCTTTACCCTACTGAAAAATTAGATTTTGACATTATCTGCGGTGACAAAGATTATACGACCCGCGTTATTGATCTTATCGCCCCGCAAGGTAAAGGTCAGCGCGGGTTAATTGTGGCTCCGCCGCGTACCGGTAAAACGGTTATGCTGCAAAATATTGCGCACGCGATAGCAACCAATCATCCTGAAGCTTATCTTATGGTACTTTTAATTGACGAACGTCCGGAAGAAGTGACCGACATGACGCGTTCCGTCAAAGGTGAAGTTATTTCATCCACTTTTGACGAACCGGCTGCCCGCCATGTTCAGGTTGCTGAAATGGTTATTGAAAAAGCCAAACGTTTGGTCGAAACAAAAAAAGACGTCATTATCCTGCTGGATTCCATCACGCGTCTCGGTCGTGCTTACAATACCGTTATCCCTTCTTCGGGCAAGGTTTTGACCGGCGGTGTTGACGCTAATGCCCTGCAGCGTCCCAAAAGACTGCTGGGTGCTGCCCGCAACGTTGAAGAAGGCGGTTCCCTGACCATTATTGCTACGGCCTTGATTGATACCGGTTCCCGTATGGACGAGGTTATTTTTGAAGAATTCAAAGGTACCGGTAATTCCGAAATCATTTTGGATCGTAAATTGACGGACAAACGTCTGTTCCCGACCATTGATATCACACGTTCCGGTACCCGCAAAGAAGAACTGTTGGTTGATAAGGCAACTTTGTCCAAGATGTGGGTTTTGCGCCGCGTTCTGATGCAGATGGGCATGACCGACGGTATGGAATTTCTGCTTGATAAGCTGAAACAAAGCAAAGACAATCAGGATTTCTTCAATACTATGAATTCTTAAAAAGAAAAGCTCCTTACCAAAGGAGCTTTTCTTTTTAAGAATTTTTCAGGGATGTTCAATTATCCTGAAATTTTCCACGATATTTTCCGGAGAATAATTATAAGATACGAAGGATCCCTCTTTCAACCAGATCGCTCCGGAAGACGTATCAAGGCTGAGGGTGTCTGTTTTTTGTGAAATATTATTGCTTACGACGACATAATAAACCGTATTGCCGTTAACCGTTTCGCTTTTTATTTCTTTTACGGTCGCCGTAGTTTTCTGTTCTGTGGCCCGGCGTATTTTTTCACTCTGTTCTATTTTTTTAGCTTCTGTTTTTTCTTTTATACCTTCGTCGATTTGGGTTAAAAAGAAAGAACAACCGGAAAGTATGCCGCTGACTATAACGATACGTAAAACGGGAAGAACATATACGTCTATATTGTATTTTACGTTTTCCAAAAAGCTGTTGTTATTATATTCGTCCGGCCAAATGTAGTCACATAAAGGACGCCTTAACATATATGCCGTCAGGCATATAATGAGTGAAGGCAGAAAGATCATACCGCTGACTTCAATAATCGGCCATAAAAGAAGAAAAATTAACAACGGAAATAAATTTAATTGGTTTTCGCCGATGCATATTTCACTGTCGCGTTCACCATCTTCAAGCGTATAATAAAAAGCAAAGCAAATGATTGAAGCGCTGATGGTATATCCCAAATGAAAAAACAAAATACCTGTAATACATGCCGCCAAACCAATTGCAACAATTGCAATTAGTTTAAAATTTAATTTTAATCTTTTCATAATTACTAAATTTAAATAATAATCTGTTTAATTTTATGTTGTTTTTAGTTTATCACAAATTTGACAAAAATCAATAACTTGTTTTTTTCAACAATAGAAATAATTTTTTTTTGTTTTTAACTTATAAGTTGCAGAATAATAAATCCAAAATTTGCCCGTACAAAAGAAATTAGCCCGGTAGATAATAAATGCGTCGTAAAAAAGGCCTTACCCTCTCCTGAGTCAAAAAATCGCTGTTTATGTAGAGTCGCTTTTAAATGTTGCTTTCATTTGACAATCTTATTATAAAAAAAATGCGAAAGGAGAAATTTTATGACAGCTGAAACCATTTATGCTTTATCCACTGTTTATGGAAAATCGGGCGTCGCCGTTATCCGCATTTCCGGACCATCGGCTTTGCAAGCCGTTACGCGAATGACGGATATTGACGTTTCCGGAATAAAACCGCGTTATGCCTATTTTTCTAAAATCAGCGATATTGATTCACGTGAAACATTGGATCAAAGCCTGGTTTTATATTTTAAGGGACCTTATTCTTTCACCGGAGAGGACATTGTCGAGTTTCAAACCCATGGTTCCAAAGCCGTCATAAATTCACTGATGGAGAACTTGAGTCGGCTGCCTGATTTTCGTCTGGCCGAGCCTGGAGAATATTCAAGACGGGCTTTTTATAACGGCAAGATGGATTTGACTGAAGCCGAGGGTTTGGCAGACCTGATTGATTCGGAAACAACCGAGCAGCAAAAATATGCCATGCGTCAAATGGAAGGCGGTTTGAAAAATCTTTACGAAGACTGGCGGACGAGGCTGGTTAAGATTTTGGCTCATTTGGAAGCCTTCATTGATTTTCCTGATGAAGATATTCCCTCGTCTGTAATGAGTGATATGAAAAACACCGTATTTAAACTTGAAGATGAGATAAATCAACATCTGAACGGTGATTCAATAGGTGAACGTCTGCGTGAAGGTTTTCGAGTTGTTATTATAGGGTCGCCCAACGCCGGAAAATCAAGTTTGCTTAATGCCATTGTTAAAAGAGATGCGGTAATCGTGTCTGATATAGCCGGCACTACCCGTGATGCCATTGATATCCATTTGGATTTAAATGGTTATCCGGTAATGTTTACCGATACGGCCGGTTTGCGGGAGACTGAAGAAGAAATCGAAAAAAAGGGTATCGACATTGCCTATTCCAAAATTCACGATGCAGATTTAGTCATTTGTTTGTTTGACGCATCGCTAGACAATGTTCAGGTCTTTGATAAAATTAGAAATTCATTTAAAAACAGGGCCTTGTTTGTTGCCAACAAAAGTGACAAGTTGTCTCCCGAACAATGTTCTAATTTAAAAAAATCCGGTTGTCTGGTCATTTCTGCCAAATACAAAGATGGTGTTGACGAGCTTTTGCAAAAAATCGGAGATAATATCAAAGAGCGTTTTACCTCTAATTCAAGTTTGCTGATTACCCGCCGCCGCTATAGAGAAGCTTTAAAGGACGTTGTCGACAATTTGCAGGCTTTCGGGTTTGACAAAGAAATTGAATTAACCGCCGAAGACATAAGGTTGGCGGCTCGCGCTTTGGGAAAAATAACCGGCCGCATAGAAGTGGATGAGGTTTTGGATAAGATTTTCGGAGATTTTTGCATCGGAAAGTAATCGTAATTACACACTAAAGACGGCGCTTTGATTAAGAAGTGTCGTCTTTTTTATTTGTCAATTTGTCTATTGACCTTGGCAGATCCTTGTGTTATAGCTCATATCAGCTGTTAATTACTTATATACTATCACTAAAAATTATTAAAAATGAGAAAGCTTAGTACGGGAATCAGTTTTCTGATCTCCAAAAATCTCCAACCGCTTCCGGAAGAAGAATTGTTTGAGATCATCATGGATCAAAACTATTTTGACAATGATCATCTTGAGGTGCTGTTTTACGACCGGAAAAAATTGAAACAGTTGGCTGAAGACGTAAAAGAGTTTGTAAGCCTTTTTGAGAACCACAGTCAGAGCTTTCCTGTTTTGCTCTTGATTGAAAACTCTGACGCAAAGTTGGAAAAGTTGGAAACTATGCGCAGCAGTTATATTGCTGCCGTTGAAGATTTCATCGAGCTTTTCCGAATAGGAAAAGTTTACGACAACTACCTTGAAGCTTTGTTGCTTTTGTCTTTGGCGTACCGCTGCCCGGAATATTTTTCCGAAAGCGCTGTTGTTGCGCTGCTGGATTACTGTTCTCGCAACGGGATCTGGTTTTAATAAAATTAATTGATCTAATCTGGAAACACTGTCAAATTGTCTGATTTGACAGTGTTTTTTTATTGGGATATTATGTCTGGCGCAGAATGGTTCCGAGTCCTTTGAACCTTGCTCAAAAGTCATATTTATACCTGATATTGCCGTAAATTTATCGTCCTTGTTATAAAAAATGCTTTTTTTTGTGTCGATACCTGACAAAACATCGTTGAATCGCCTGTTTTTACGGCGTTTTATTTATCTTCCGCCATTAAATCCTTGCTAACTTTTATTTGTTAAGTTATACCAGAGAAAAATTTGCACAATTTAAGGCTCTGATATAATGAATACAAACTATGACGTAATTGTTGTTGGCGGTGGTCACGCCGGATGCGAGGCCTGTGCGGCGGCGGCCCGTATGGGCGCCAAAACGGCACTGGTCACACATCATATTGACACCATCGGCGCAATGTCCTGCAATCCGGCCATCGGCGGCTTGGGCAAAGGTCATCTTGTCCGTGAAATAGACGCTTTGGACGGCCTGATGGGACGGGTAATTGACAAGGCCGGCATACAGTTTCGTATGCTTAACGCGTCGAAAGGTCCGGCTGTGCGCGGTCCGAGAGCCCAGGCTGACCGCAGACTTTATAAGCGCTATATGCTTGAGGCTTTGCGCGCTCAGGACAATCTTGACATTATTGAGGCAGCTGTGGAAGGATTGGTTGTCAATGACAACAAAGTTGAAGGTGTTGTCTTGGCTGATGGCGTTCAATTGCTTGCAAAATCTGTAATATTAACTTCGGGAACTTTCCTGAACGGCATAATGTTTGTCGGTCATCAGGCCACGGTCGGCGGTCGTATTGATGATGTCAGTTGTACGGGAATAACACCGTATTTAAAGTCTTTGGGCTTGAAAGTAGGACGGCTGAAGACCGGAACCCCTGCCCGTTTGAACGGTAAAACCATTCATTGGGAAAAATTGGCTGTACAAGACGGAGACAATCCGCCACAGCCGTTTTCTTATCTTACCGAAAAAATCAGTAATCCTCAGATTCGGTGTTTTATCACGCACACCAATGAACAAACCCATAAGATTATTCGTGACAATTTCGATAAGTGCGCTCTCTTTTCCGGGTTGATTACCGGTATCGGTCCGCGCTATTGTCCGAGTATTGAAGATAAACTGGTTAAATTTGCCGATCGTACCAGTCATCAGATTTTTTTGGAGCCTGAAGGGCTGGATACCGATGTCGTTTATCCGAACGGAATTTCAACTTCTCTGCCGGCAGATGTTCAGGAAGCTTTCATTCATACCATGGAAGGTTTGGAAGATGTCGAAATTTTGAAATATGCCTATGCCATTGAATATGACTATGTAGATCCTCAGGAGCTGGACAACCGTCTTGCCGTCAAAAAAGTTCCGGGACTGTTTCTGGCCGGACAGATTAACGGAACTACGGGCTATGAAGAAGCGGCGGCCCAGGGATTGATTGCCGGTATTAACGCAGCTTTGGCGGCAAACGGTCAAAAACGTTGTTTTACGGTTGACCGCAGTGAAGCTTATATAGGCGTTATGATTGATGACCTGATAACCAAAGGTGTTGACGAACCATATCGTATGTTTACCTCTCGTTCCGAATATCGTCTGTTTTTACGGGCGGACAATGCCGATTGGCGCCTGACCGAAAAAGGATATGAGATCGGCTGCGTCGGTGAATACAGATACAGTGTATTTAAAGCTAAAAAAGCCCAAATAGAATATTATCGCCGGCTTTGTGAGGAACTTTTGACCACCCCGAAAAATCTTGAAACTTACGGCATAAAAGTAAAAAGTGACGGTACCAAACGTACGGTTTTCAATCTTATGTCTTATGACGACGTTTCACGTGAAACAATTATCCGCATATGGCCGGAACTGAAAGATATGCCCGAAGTTGTTTATGACGCTATTGAAATTGAAGCGCGCTATGCCGGTTACATTAAACGACAGCTGGCCGATATAGAAATTTTCAAAAAAGATGAAAACCTTAAAATTAAAGATGATATAGATTATTCTAAAATCGGCGGACTCTCTCGCGAAATGATCGCCAAACTTTCCAAGGTACGGCCTTCCACCATCGGCGAAGCATCTCGTATACCGGGTGTTACGCCGGCGGCAATCACCGCCGTTCTCGGGTATGTTAAAAGGTAGTCCGATGAATATGCCGTTTCCGAGCCGTTCCGAAGCCGTTGATTTTTTTGAATGGGTTATTGCCGAGCGCAATAAAACGCCTTATCCTTTTCGAGGTAATATGGAAGATACTTTTCGCCGTCATTGCCACGGTGTCGCAATCATAGCGGAAACGATTGCTTCCAAGACACCGTATTTAAACGCTGATTTGGCCTATGTTATGGGATTGCTGCACGATTGCGGGCGTATTGTCGACGAATATGCTACCGGCGATTATCATGGCGTTGTCGGATATCATCTTTTATGTCAGAAAGGATGGCCGCAGCTAGCAAAAATTTCCATTACGCATAATTTCGTTGATAAGGAATTTGATATTGGGCTTATGCCGCATCCGCGCAAGGACATGGTATTTTGCAGAAACTACCTGACGACTGTTGAATATGATGACTACGATCGCTTGCTGCAGTTGGCTGACGCAGTAAATAATCTGGGAGACAACTGTACCGTCGAGCAACGCTATCGGAGCATTGCCGTGCGTTATAATGTTGCATATGATAAACTGCTCTTTGTGATTGCCTCATACAATAAAATTAAAAATCATTTTGATGTTCTGTGTCATAACGATGTATATGATATGATCGGCGTGACTGTAAAATGATTTACTAAAATTTAAATCTCGTTTATTATATTTTATATCTGAAACAATGGAGCAATATGATTGACTGAAAACTTTTTTATTCCCGAAAAATTAGCTGTAAACGGCGGTCAGCCTGCACAGGGACATATAAAAATTAGCGGCGCCAAAAATTCGATTTTGGGTTTAATGGCTGCATCGTTATTGACTGATGAACCGGTTGTCTTAAACAATGTTCCTTATATTACCGATGTTTTGGAAATGGGACAGATTATGCAAGACATCGGCGTTGATGTGAGTTTTAATCCGCGTGAACGCCGTCTTCGTCTCCATGCTGCCAAGATCAACAAAAACGTCATTTCGCATCAGGCAGCCAATTTCAGAGCCAGCTACTATCTTTGGGGTTCTCTTCTGGCGCGTTTCAAGCGCACCGGTGAATATAACAATCTGCAAGTCTGTTTGCCTGGCGGTTGTTCTTTCGGCGGTAAGCGGCCGACCGATTTTCACGAAGAACTGATAAAAAACGTTTTTGGTGCTCATGTTGCTGTTGAAAGTAAAGATAACGACAAATATTCCTATTTGTCTTTTACATTGCCGTCTGTCGAGCCTGATGATTTGTGTCCGGTTTACACCACGGCTAAACCGTCTCACGGAGCAACCTTTCACTGGCTTTTGTCCGTTGCCGGATCTAATCAGCTGAAGATGATGTATAATGCCTCTTTGGAACCAGAAGTTTCAAACCTCATTAATATGCTGCAGAATATGGGACTGGGACTGATGGGAAATGAACGTACCGGCCTGATTTATGACGGCAAAAATACCGGTCTTTTGCATGGAATAGAATTTTCGGTTATTCCTGACCGTCTTGAAGCTGCAACCTATGCTTTGCTGACCTTGTCAACTCAGGGTGAAGTTCAGTTGGACGGCATAAATTTTGAACATTGCAGTCCTTGGATTGGCCAACTGACCAGAATGTTTGATAAGGGCATTTATTTTTCTCCTGATTTGACTAAATTGAATTTGGATTTCAGGAACAGGAAAAAATTTGACGGTTTTATTATGCAGATGTCACCGTTTCCGGGGTTTGAAACCGATTTACAGCAGATTTGGACGCCGGTTTTGGCTCAGGCTCAGACCTCTTCCGTAATTTCCGATATGATTTGGCCCGGCCGATATGCACATTTGGCTGAACTGGCTAAGTTTGGTCTTCAGTTTGATTATCATCAGTTTGATGTTGTCAGCGGACAGCAGGCCAGCGCTAAAAACCTCTATATCAACATTCACCCCTCGTCTCTGCACAGCGGAGAGGCCAAAGGAACCGATTTGCGCGGTACCATGTCGGTAATTTTGGCCGCAGCAACAGCTGAAGGTGAAAGTATCGTCAATGAACCAAGTTTTGCTCTTCGAGGCTATCCTGACCTGCTGGAAAATATGCAAAAACTGGGAATAAACATTAAAGCTTCGGCAAATGGCAGAGAAATCCCTGCCCTGCCCGGAATAAAATAATATGCAGGATTTTACTTATCATACCCATAATAACAATTTTAACTTTTTTGACGGTCATAACAGTGCCGAGGAAATGATATCCAGAGCTGAAGAAATGGGGTTCAAAACCATTGGCGTTTCCAATCACCTCATTTGGCACCCTAATGTCGATACTTCGCACGAACCTATGTTTTTGGCTGATATTGACAAGGCAATTGATATCCATAAGCGCAGTATTGATTTAATCCGTGAAGTAGGCAGCCGCCACAAAATTAACGTTCTGGTTGGCGCGGAAGCCGACTTCTTTCAGTCGGCAGAGTGGCGCCGTGGCTTTGAGCGGCTTCAAAAGGCGCTTGATTTTGATTATCTTATCGGTACCAATCATTTTGTTATGAATAAGGATGAAAGTTTTATCTGTAACCTTTATCATCTCAAATATCTTCCCGCCGATTTTGATCGGGATTTTTTGACCGAATGTATTCGCGGCCATTGGCGCAATGTCATCGAATCTATCAACAGCGGTTATTACGATTTTATGGCGCACCTTGATTATTGTGTCATCAAAATTCCCGACAAGCCGGAATATGACGAGTACCGCTGGCAGATTATTGAGGCGCTGGATAAACGCAAACAACCCTTTGAGGTCAATACCAGCGGCTATAATCGCATCAACGAGCAGCATCCCAATACCTGGATGTTGAAAGAACTGTGCAAACGTCGGGTCCCGACCTTAATCAGCGACGACGCACATCGTGTCGAGCAAATTGGCCAGCATTTCGAACGAGCCGAGAATCTGTTAAAAGAGCTCGGTTGCCAGGTGCGTTTTTCTCTCAAATAGTTCAAAAACAGATTCAAGAAACGTTGTCTAACTTGTTGTAAAAAGATTCTTTTCTCTTTGTTGTAAAATATGTGTTTATAACTCGGGTTTTTGTGTTTTAAATAATTTTCAAAAATTATATAAATATTTTATGAAAAATTTTATAGACACATACAATGTTTCACGTGAAACATTTGACCGGTTGAAAGCCTATGAAGCCTCTCTTTTTGAGTGGCAGAAAAAATTCAATCTGGTCAGCAATGCATCGTTGAACGACTGCTGGAATCGCCATTTTCTTGATTCCGCTCAGCTGATAAAATATATTCCGCAAACGGCGCGTGTAATGTATGATTTCGGCTCTGGTGCTGGTTTCCCGGGTATGGTGCTGGCAATTATGCTTAAAGAAAAAACACCGTATTTAAAAGTGCGGCTGATTGAAAGTATTAGAAAAAAGACACTGTATTTAAAAGCTGTTGCCGAACTGACGCATGCGGATGTTGAAATTGTTAATGATCGCATTGAAAATCTGAAAGTCGAAAAGGCCGACGTTATCACCTCGCGTGCCATGGCGTCCTTAAAAGAACTTTTGGCCTATACCTATAAATTTTGCAAAAAAGAAACAGTCTGCATTTTTCCGAAAGGCAAAAAATATGCCGAAGAAATTTTGGAAGCCCGCAGACAATGGAATTTTAATGTGGAAATTTTTGCCAGTGAACAAAGCAACGAAGGTAAAATTTTAGTTATAACCGGTCTGAATAAGAAATAAGGAGATAATAAATGCCAAGAATTATTGCCATCGCAAACCGCAAAGGCGGCGTCGGAAAAACCACCACGACGGTCAACGTTGCCACCGCCATGGCCGCCGCCGGAAAAAAGGTTTTGGTAATTGATTTGGATCCACAGGGAAATGCCTCAACCTCAATGGGCGTAAACAAGCGCGGCCGCATGAACTCCTCTTATGAAGTATTGATTGGCACGGCCAAATTATGTGAATCGATCGTTTGGACCGAGATTCCAAATTTTTCAATTGTTCCATCGTCGCCGGACCTGGCCGGAGCCGAAATTGAACTGGTTGACGTTGAGCATCGGGAGTTTGCCTTAAAAAATGCTCTTGCTTATGATGCCGTCAACTATGACTATGTACTTATAGACTGTCCGCCTTCGCTTAACTTGATAACGATTAACGCGCTTGTTGCGGCCAACGCCGTCATCGTTCCCCTACAATGTGAATTTTTGGCTTTGGAGGGCATAACGGACCTGATTCGCAATATCAACCAGATTAAACGCAAGTTCAATCCCGAGCTCGAATTGCAGGGGGTTGTTCTGACCATGTATGATAAAAGAAACAATCTCAGCCAAATGGTTGAAGACGATGTCAGAAACTTTTTCGGCAAAAAGGTTTATCAGACGGTTATTCCGAGAAACGTCAGAATTTCTGAGGCGCCGTCGCACGGCAAGCCGGTGCTGATTTATGATTTTAAATGTCCGGGCTCTCAGGCTTATATCAGCCTAACCGGAGAAGTTTTGAAAAGAGAAAAGGAATTGATGGCATGTTAGAAGAAAACAAAAGAAAAAGCCTTGGTCGCGGTTTGGGTGCTTTGCTTGGCGACGAAGATTTGGATTTGGCCGATTTAAATGAACCGGTCCGCCCGCATGCATCGTCAAAAAATGCTGATTTTATCCCCATCTCCGACATTGTTCCGGGCAAGTATCAGCCCCGTACCGAATTTGATGCCGAAGCTTTGGATTCTTTGGCTGAATCCATCAGGGAAAAAGGCGTTTTGCAGCCTCTGCTTGTCCGTCGCCAAGGCGGAAAATATGAGCTGATTGCCGGCGAAAGAAGATGGCGGGCGTCAAAAATTGCTGGACTTGATAAAGTTCCTGTTATAATAAAAGAGCTGAACGACAAAGAAGTTCTTGAAGTTGCGTTGGTTGAGAATCTGCTGCGCGAAAACCTGTCGGCCATTGAAGAGGCGGAAGGTTTTCAGCGTCTGATTAACGAGTTTTCCCATACGCAGGAAGCTTTGTCGCAGATCGTCGGCAAGTCGCGCAGTCATATCGCGAATATGCTGAGATTATTAAATCTGCCTGAAGAAGTTCAGGCTTTGGTAAAGGAAGGCAAACTTTCCGCCGGTCATGCCCGCGCTTTGGTCGGTTTGGAGAATGCCCTGAGCCTTGCCAAAACTATTATTGAAAAAGACTTGAACGTCCGCCAGGTAGAAGAACTGGTGGCCAAACAGAAAGAACCGAAAAAAGAAAAAGCGCCCAAGGCAAAGGACGAAGACCTTGAGAGCATAGAAAAAGATTTGAACCGGGAGTTGGGACTCCGTATCAAAATCACGCCAAGCAAGCAGGGCGGCGGCAAAGTTGTATTGCAGTATGCTTCCGTTGCCGAGCTTGATATGATTATCGAGATTTTGGAACAAAAACGGAAAAATGAATCCCAGCCTGCGGTTAACGCTGTATTTAAAACTGATTCTCAGACTGCGGGCTCGGAGAAGTTTTCAATAAAAGTCGTAGATTAACTTAAGAGAGATATAAAATGACCATTTTGGAAAATATGTTGAAAAGATGTTCTGAAGCGGGTTATGCCACAACACCGAACGTAGAAAAAATTGCCAAAGCCAAAACCATGATGTTTGGCGAAAAAGAATGGCAGCGCTGCCCCTGTGACGGCAACAACGAAAAGCGCTATTGCATTTCGGAAACCTGCCGTCAGGATATCGAGCGCGATGGCATTTGTCATTGCCATTGCTATTGCAAAGCTGCTGATACGCAAGCGGCAGAATAGCAGGTTTTTTGTTTGAAAGGGCAGGGGATAAACCTCTGCTCTTTTTTGGTTTTTAAGGAAAAGAATGCTGATTTTTGTAGAATATCTGTTTTTGGCTCTGGTCAGTCTCGGCATATTCGTTTTAGCCGTGTTTGATGTCGATGCCAAAGCGTTGTTTTGCAAAGGCGGAATAATATTGGCATTTGTCGTTGGCCTGCTGCTTTTGAATTTCTTTGCAAAAATAGCCTGGAAAATACTTGTTTTCATCATTATTACGGCTTTGCTCCTGTTTTGTCTTAATTATTTTGGGCTGTTAGAAGTCAGCGCTTCGGGATTCAGCCGCTTTTTCAACGATATTTCTCCTTTAAAGGAAAATACTGTAAAATAGTTTTTCTCATCCATAATTTGGTTTTTGTGTTGTTTTTGCGGTAGTAACCATATATTTACCAAAAAATAATATTGTCAGGAATATATTATAGGCTAATATAAAAATATCAGATAAATGGTGGGAAGATAAGAATGGCTTTTCTTAAAAAAACTCTGACGGCTTTGGGCGCTTTTTTCCTGATTCTCTGGGGAGGTGCCGGAACCCAAAGCAATAATACGTTGCTGCAGGGCGGCGGTTTTATCGGCTTGATTATCGGTTTAGTCGTTTTATATATCTTTGTCAAAATGGCTTGGCGGGCAATGGGTTGCCTGCCTTCTTTGCTGATTATAACCGGTATTTTTGCTTTTATTCTCTATGCCATCGGCGGTTTCAGCAACGGCGTAACCGGCATTATACCAACCATGCGTGCTTTTCTCGGACAACAGCCTGCTGCCGGCGTTTCTCAGGTTCCGCAGGGAACGTTCAGTCTCATAGATGAAGACGATATAGATACGGAGGCTGTTGAGATCAGCGAAGAATGTGCCGGCGAATGTCAGGAAGCCGTGGCTCGCGCTCAGGCTGAATTTGCGCAGCAAAAGAGAATGCAGGCGCAAAATGTACCGGAACAGTCTGCCGGAACTTTCAGTAAACTGATGGGATCTTTTGGTGGAAAATCGCAGCCTCAGGCCAGTCTCAATCCGGCTGATTATCCGGCTGTTTACGGCAGCGTCAGCGTTGTAAACGGCGATACGCTGAAAATGAACGGACGCTATATTCGTCTGTTTGGTATTGATGCGCCTGAATCGGATCAAACCTGTGCCAACCGCAGCGGGCGTTCTTATCACTGTGGGCGTCAGGCGGCAACCTGGTTGCGCGATTGGATAACAGACAACGAGCTTGAGTGTCGCATTATGCAGCAGGATGCCCGCGGCAACATGGTCGGCGTCTGCTCGCTTGGACAATATGATCTTGGTGCCGCTTTGGTAAATGCCGGCTGGGCTGTGGCCTATACCAAATATACCGACATTTATATGCCTTATCAGGACAACGCTATGAAACAGCGTGTCGGTTTGTGGCAGGGACGTTTCTATATGCCGTGGGACTGGCGGGCCATTAAAGCCAAAAAACCGAACATCAAGGTGGTTAAACCTAAAGTCAAACGCAACAGTATGTGGAATTTCTGACGCAGATGCAGGAAGTTTGGAGTTTTTATTCCGTCGGCGAAGCGGATACGGTAAATTTAGGAAGAGCTTTGGCGCAGATTTCCGTTAAAGGCGATATCTATGCTCTTTTCGGCACTTTAGGAATGGGCAAGAGTGTCTTGTCGCGCGCCTTTGTTCAATATTTTCAGGGTGAAGTTGAAGTGCCGAGCCCGACTTTTACTTTGCTTCAAACCTACGAAACGCCCGATTTTGACATTTACCATTTTGATCTTTATCGCCTGAAAAGTCCGGAAGAAATTTTTGAACTGGGAATGGAAGAGGCTATGTATGAGGGGGTCTGCCTGATTGAATGGCCGGAGAAAATGGGCGCTTATCTGCCCAAACGCGCCATAACCGTTAAAATTACGCCGGAAGGTTCCGGACGCCGCTTTGCGTTTTTTGCGGAAGGTGCTGCTGCCGAACGTTTGTTGTCGCTGAAAGATAAACTATGATTAATATTCACGGTTCCTGCCTGTCATACTATAACAAGGGGATTCTCATCCTCGGCAAATCCGGAACCGGAAAATCGGATTTATGCCTGCGTATGATTATGAACAAAGGAGCCAAGCTTGTTGCCGATGACCGGGTGGACATTTATGTCAGTGGCAGAGATTTGAAAGGCCGCGCCGTTTCAACCATTGCCGGTCTGTTGGAGGTGAGGGGGATCGGTCTGGCCAAGTTTGACTATCTGCGTTCGGCCAAAATAGCGTTGGTCGTTGAATTGGCAAAATCTCGGGCCGAGGTAGAAAGAATGCCGGAACCCGAATATTTTGAACATGAAGGCATCAAAGTCAGAAAAGTCAAACTCTATCCGTTTGATATTTCAACGCCGGATAAAATTATTCTCGCCCTGTCCCAAAAATAGGGCGCGTTTTTTTTATTTACAGGCCGTTGCCGCGTCAAATCCCTGCTGCGGTTTGATTTTTTTCTGTGATTGAGTGTGATTAGCCGGTTGATTTATTGGGGCGTTCGCTTTAAGATGTAGCAAAATAATTTAATAGGAAGAAAAAGTATGCTTGTCCGTCCGATACAAAAATTTTTAAGAAAACTGGGACAGCCCTTGGTGACGTTTTTCTCGCGTCTGGGTGAATTGTCTTTGTTTGTTGCCCGCTCGGTATATAATTGTTTTACCCCGCCTTTTTATCTGAATAACATCTGGCGGCAGTTGGTTGACATCGGTTTCTATTCTTTGCCGGTTGTTGCCTTAACGACAATTTTTGCCGGAATGGTTATTGCTCTGCAGAGTTATTCGGGGTTTTCTCGTTTCGGTGCGGAAAGCGCTGTGGCTTCAGTCGTTCTCATTTCGGTAACCCGTGAGCTGGCGCCGGCTTTGTCTGCTCTTATGGTTGCCGGCCGTATCGGTGCGGCTATGGCGGCCGAAATCGGTACCATGCGCGTTACTGAGCAGATTGACGCCTTAACCACGCTTTCGACCAATCCGTTCAAATATCTGATTGCGCCGCGCGTTATTGCCAGCGTCATTGTTTTGCCGGTCTTGGTTATGATCGGCGACGTCATCGGCATTTTCGGCGGTTATGTCGTCGGCGTTTATCAGCTTGGCTTTAACCCTGCCAACTATATCAAATCCACGATTGACAATTTGCAGGCGCTGGATATTACCACCGGTCTGGTTAAAGCCGCCGTATTTGGTTTTATCATTGCCGTCATGGGCTGCTATAACGGATATAAGTCTAAAGGCGGCGCTCAGGGTGTCGGCGACGCGACCACCAATTCGGTTGTGTCTTCATCCATTCTGATTCTTATTTTCAACTATATCATTACCGGTATGTTCTTTTCAAAATAAGCGGCTTGGAGAAAAAATAATATGAGTAATCCCAAAATAAAAATCACCAATCTTCACAAAGCCTTTGGCCGCAAAGTCGTTTTAGACGGAATTGATTTGGAAATCGCCGAAGGCGAGTCCTTGGTTGTCATCGGCGGTTCCGGAACCGGAAAGTCTGTTTTGATTAAATGTATTCAAGGTATCTTAACCCCGGATAAAGGTTCCATTCTGGTTGACGATCAGGAAGTTGTCGGCGTCAGCGAAAAAGAAAAGGAATTGCTGCACTCCAAAATGGGAATGCTGTTTCAGGGCGGCGCCTTGTTTGACAGCTTGAGCGTCTGGGAAAACGTTGCTTTCGGTCTTATTGAAAATCAAAATATGGAACGCAAGGCCGCCAAAATGGAAGCGATCCGTGTTTTACGGCAGGTCGGTCTGGCGCCCGACGTGGCTGATTTGTCACCGTCCGAGCTCTCCGGCGGTATGCAGAAGCGCGTCGGCTTGGCTCGTGCCATTGCCACACGTCCGGAAATCATCTTTTTTGACGAACCGACCACGGGGCTTGACCCGATTATGTCCGACGTTATCAACGATTTGATTATCGAATCTGTTAAAGGCTTGGGCGCCACGGCTCTGACCATTACGCATGATATGGCTTCCGCCCGCAAGATTGCTGACCGTATCGCTATGCTTTATCAGGGCAAAATCATCTGGCAGGGCACGGTTAAGGAAATGGACAAGACCAACAACGAATATGTCAGACAGTTTATCAACGGCAGTTCTCAGGGACCGATTAAAGTGGAGGTATAGCCTTGGCTAAAAAGGGGACGGATTTTGTTTGTCAGAACTGCGGCGCCGTTTATCCCAAATGGCAGGGTAAATGTGATGCCTGCGGCGAGTGGAACACCATCGTTGAAGAAAAAATCGGCGGCGAGGGTTTTTCCAATCTGACCCCGAAACATAAAGGAAAAATCATTGATTTTGTTCCGCTGGCCGGCTCTCAGGAAAAACTGGAGCGTTTGACCACCGGCATCAAAGAATTGGATCGTGTCTGCGGCGGCGGTTTGGTTCCGGGATCCGTCATTTTGGTCGGCGGCGACCCTGGTATCGGCAAATCAACATTGCTTTTGCAGGCCTGCGCCAAAATTGCCTCTCTGCCGATAAATCCCGAGGTTTATTATATTTCCGGCGAGGAGGCCATTGATCAGGTCCGCATTCGTGCCAAAAGGCTCAAACTTGAACACGCACCGGTCAATCTGGCCAGTGCCACCGACGTCAAAGACATCATCACCACGCTTGAAAAATCTAATGCTAATGTGGTGATTATCGATTCTATCCAGACCATGTATCTGGAAGAGGTTGAATCGACGCCCGGCAGTGTCACGCAGGTCCGCGCCTGTTCTTATGAATTGATTAAACTTGCCAAACGCAAGGGTTTTACGCTGTTTTTGGTTGGTCATGTCACCAAACAGGGTTCCATTGCCGGTCCGCGCGTTTTGGAACATATGGTGGATACCGTACTGTATTTTGAAGGCGAACGCGGCCACCATTTCCGTATTTTGCGGGCGGTTAAAAACCGTTACGGTGCCACCGACGAAATCGGTGTTTTTGAAATGCAGGATCAGGGATTGGTTGAGGTTGAAAATCCTTCGGCGCTGTTTTTGGCCGAACGTCAGGGGAATATTTCCGGCTCCTGCGTTTTTGCCGGCGTAGAAGGTTCTCGTCCGGTTTTGGTGGAAATTCAGGCTTTGGTCAGCCCCACCGGTTATTCCAGCCCCAAAAGGGCCGTCGTCGGCTGGGATTCCAACCGCTTGGCAATGGTTTTGGCGGTTTTGGAAGCCCGTTGCGGAATGAATCTGAGTTCGCAGGACGTATATCTGAATATTGCCGGCGGTTTGCGTATCAGTGAACCGGCAGCCGACTTGGCCGTGGCAATGGCTGTCATTTCGTCGCTGACCAACAAGCCGCTGCCGCATGATATGGTCATCTTCGGCGAGATCGGACTTTCCGGTGAAATTCGCGCTGTTTCGCAGCCGACTTCGCGTTTAAAAGAAGCGCACAAGCTTGGTTTTTCAAGCTGTATCATTCCGCCGACCCACAGCAAAGACAAAAAGCCCAACAATATTGACATGACCGTTTATGAAATCGGCAATGTCCAGCGGCTGATTAACTGGTTTAACTGAGATTAAGGAACGCCTTCCATGCAGAATTTAAATAATGTGGATATTGTCATCTTGATTATCGTCGGTATTTCCGCGCTTATCGCGCTTGGCCGCGGACTGATAAAGGAGGTTCTTTCCATTGTCGGCTGGGTTCTGTCGGTTATAGCCGTTATTTATCTTCTGCCCCTGGTCAACCCCTTTATGTCTGAACACATCGAAAGCCCGGCTATGGCGGCGGTTGTCAGTTCTTTTTGCATTGTTATTGCATTTTTCATCGTCTGGATATTGCTCACCGGCAGCCTGATCGGAAAAGTCCGCAAAAGCAAGCTGAGCGGTCTGGATCGTGTCTTAGGGTTGTTTTTTGGCGTTTTCCGCGCCTTTTTACTGGTGGTGCTGTTTTATATCCTTATTAACTGGATGGTTCCCAAAGACAAACAGTCTGAACTGCTGACGGAATCTAAATATTTTAACATCGCCGGCTCCTTTGCTCAACCGATTGAAGCTTTGATTCCGGAGTCAACGCTGGAAAAGATCAGGGAAAAGAGCCGCCAGGTCAGCGGAGAGGAACCGGTTGAAGAAGATGACGGAAAACCCAAGACCGACGTCGACGTTTTGTTTGAAATGCTGGCCCAGCCCAAAGTCGCGTCCAAGAAAAAAGCAGACAAGCCTGTAGCCGTCATTAACAATGATTTGGCAAACAAAGCGCTGGAAAAGAAACGCGCTGAAGAGAAAAAAGAAGAAAAAAAGCCGGAAGAAAAAGGTTATAACGAACATGAGCGCGACAATTTGGACCGCTTGATTGAAACAACCGTTGAATAGTAAAAAGCCCTCTTCTCAGAGGGCTTTTTACTATTTTACCGCCGGAAGCTACGGCGCCAAAGTTTTTATCCATTCCGCAAAAGAAGGATAATCGGTACAGAAAAATCCTTTGCCGTTGAGAATGTTTTGATAGCTTTCGCAACGGACAATTATTTCTTCGGGAATAAAGTTCCTTTTCAGCAGCTTGTCCTGCATTTTGTCCCAGTTTTCGGCCTGAATGACATAATATCCGCACTCGCTGCAAAAGTCGCCTGTCAATTCCAGCAAAATCGGCAGATGCGTAATGACATGAACATGCTGGACCTTTCTTTCCCTGCCGTGGAAGACAATTTGCCCGTAAAGCTTTTCAACAAAGTTTTTCAGTTTGGCGGAAGACATACAGTCCAAATCCGGATTGTCATGCAGCTCCGGCAGAAAAAGCAATGGAGCCTGCAAAACCAGATTTCGTATCTGTGCCGTAATTTCAGCCCGTTTGACCGAAGAACTTAAAACCAGAGCCGGTCCGTATTGCAACAGGTCTTTGCCTGAAAAATAAGCGGCAAGCATACTAAGCGGTGTAATGCCGGCGTTTTCATCCATAATTCCGTGCCGGCCTAATGTTATCGTTACCATAGTTTGATAGTTTTAGAGAATTAATAATCGCTTGTCTTTTCTGCAATTAACACAGATTTTTAATCTTTTCAACCGCAAAAAAAAGCAGGCTTTCGCCTGCCTGATAAAAAATGTCGTCTTATAGAAGTTTTCTTGAATTAAGTGCCAGCTGAATTGTACCCTCGTCCATGTAATCAAGCTCCGCTCCCATCGGAATACCCTGCGCCAGGGTGGTTATTTTGGCCCCTGAGTCCTTGAGTCTGGAAACAAGATAGTGAGAGGTAATCTGACCGTCAACCGTTGCAGGCAGAGCTAAAATCACTTCTGTAATGCCCTCTTGGCGAATTCGGCAGGCCAGATTTTCAATATTAAGATCCTCTGGAGCAATACCGTCCAGAGCGGATAATATGCCGCCCAGCACATGATAACGTCCCTTAAAGAAAGAGACCCTTTCCATTGCCCACAAATCGGCCACGTCCTGCACCACGCACAGCGTATGCGGTTCTCTGACCGGCGAAGCGCAGATGGAACAGGGGGAGGTAGTGTCATAATTGCCGCAGATCTCACAGGTTTTGATGTTTTCGGCCACCTGAGACATCGCTTCAATTAACGGCAGCATCAAAGTTTCCTTTTTCTTAAGCATTTGCAGCACAATCCGCCGCGCCGAGCGCGTTCCCAGCGACGGCAGCTTTGCCACCAGCTTGATAAGTTTTTCAATATCCTGTCCGGCCATGGTTCGCGCTTAGAAGGGAAGCTTCAGACCCGGAATGTTAATTCCGCCGGTAGCGCTGGAAATTGCATTGTTCAGGTTGGATTCGACTTTGGTTTTGGCGTCATTGTAAGCCGCCATAATTAAATCTTCCAGAATGTCGGTTTCGTCCGCATTTACTAAAGACTTGTCAAGCGTGATTTTTTTCATTTCAAATTTGCCGTTTAAGGTTACGCTGACCATTCCGCCCCCGCTGGTGCCGCAGACTTCTTCCTGAGCGGCCTTTTCCTGGGCTTCTTCCATTTTTTTCTGCATCATTTGGGCTTGTTTCATAATCCCTTGAATATTCATCATGGTTATAAATCCTCGTCAAAATAAGTTTCGTTGTCTTCGCTTGGGGCGTTGCCCTCTTCTTCGTCAAGCTGTTTGATTCTGGTTAACGTTTCGATTTTGGAGCCCTTAAATTCGGCTAAAATCGCCTTAACCAGCGGATATTCCGAAATACTGCGCTTGTTTGCCTCGGTTTCGGCGTTTTCCTTGGCGGCCAAAGTCTGTCCGACCGTGCCGCGGATAGTTTCTATTTTCCAGTTTTTGCCGGTTGCGTCAGCCAGTTCCTTATGCAGATTCAAAATAAAATCATTGGAGATTTTATCCGAAATCGTCATTTTTATCAGTCCGTCGGCAAATTCTTCAATGGCAATGTCATTTTTAATGGAATAAGCCAGAAGGATTTTGCGGTTTGCTTCAAAATAAGCGGCCATTTCTTCCGGAGAGTTAAAACTGACTTTGTCGTGCCGCTGCTCCTGATTTTCGTTTTCAGCCAGCGCTGCGGCATGGCTCAACGGTATGGTTGTCGGGCGTTCGGCGGCGTTCTGAACGGCTGAACGGCCTAAATTAGAGTTTTTTTTTACGTCGTTCAAAATCTCGAAAGGCGTTGGCAGGGAGGCTGAATATGCGATTCTGATAAGTATCATTTCCAGAGCGTCAATCTGAACCGGTGCCATTGCCAGTTCGCTGATGCCCTTAATCATCATCTGCCAGATTTTGGACAAGACCGCAATCGAAATTGTACCCGAAAGTTTTTTGCAGAGTTCTTTTTCACTTTCGGACAAACTGTCGTCTTCCGCTGAAGACGGAACGATTTTGGCTTTGGCGATCATATGGGTGATATTAACCAAATCCTGTAACAGCGTAGTCGGATTGGCACCGTTTTTGTACTGTTCGTCAAGCTTGTTCAGAACCTCGTCAACCTTGCCCTGCACCAAAGCCTCAAACAATTCGAAAGTCTGGTTGCGGTCGGCCAGACCGATCATGTTTTTAACAATATCGGTTTTGACGATTCCCGAACTCAGTGATATGGCCTGGTCCAGAAGCGACAAACCGTCGCGGCAGGAACCGTCCGCCGCTTTGGCAATAATTTGCAATGCCTCGTCTTCGGCTTGCAAGCCTTCTTTGGCAATAATGTTTTTGAAATGGTTAAACAGCGTGTCTATAGTCAGTCGCTGCAAATCAAAGCGCTGGCAGCGTGACAGAACCGTTACCGGAACTTTGCGGATTTCAGTCGTGGCAAAAATAAACTTGACGTGTGACGGCGGTTCTTCCAAAGTTTTCAAAAGTGCGTTAAAGGCGTTTTTTGAAAGCATATGGACTTCGTCGATGATATAAACCTTGTAACGGGCATTGGTCGGCTTGTAACGCACGCCGTCCAAAATCTCGCGAATGTCGTCAACGCCGGTTCGCGATGCGGCATCAAGCTCCAGCACGTCAATATGCCGTCCTTCGGAAATGGCTTTGCAGTTGTCGCAGATTCCGCAGGGCTTGATGGTCGGACCGCCGTGGCCGTCTTTGCCGGTGCAGTTTAGCGCCTTGGCAATAATACGAGCCGTCGTTGTCTTTCCGACGCCGCGGATACCTGTAAGAATATAGGCGTGATGAAGACGGTTGTTTTTTATGGCATTAGTTAAAGTCTGTACCAATGCATCCTGTCCGAGCAAGTCGTCAAAATTTTGCGGGCGGTATTTCCTTGCCAGTACAACGTATTGATTATCTTTGTTTTCTTCAGCCATTAATCCGAACTTCATTTAAAAATGGTGGAGGGCGTTCAGCCTTGCTTTAACCGTTACGGCTGCTTCCTTCCGAACCTGACCGGATTGGCGGCAAAACAACCCAAAACCCTCCAAAAGGTAATATCGCCGATTCTCAAGATTATTTCAAGCGATATTTTCAATTAAATTAATTCCCGGGAATAACGATGTCCATTTTTTCCAAGCCCTTGCGGATGCTTTCTCTTTCTTCGTCCGTGGACAGGTAGCGGTTCGGCTGGTTTTCTTCGCCGAGCGTTTGTCCGTAGATCAGCGATTGGGCAATGGCGTTATCCTTGCCGAAAATAAGCGGAGCTTTGTAAAAACGGTCTACCGTCATGTCCTGAAGCTTTGAACCTTCGTCTGCCGGAGAGAATTTTTTCGGCGCTTCGTCAATAACCGCATCGCCGCCCTTTCTTACTTCGACAATATCCATGCTGTGTTGGTTGAAACCGTTTTCAAACAGACGAAACATCCCGTTGATACCGACATAACCGTCCGGATTGGTAATCACCGGAGTCAAATCCGCCTCACTGCTTTGGGACAAAGCGTTGGCCAGTGCCACGGCGTCATAAGCCAGCGAAAAAAGAGCCTGAGGACGTTCGCCGTAAACATAGGCATATTTGTTGGCAAAATAGTTGCTGTGACTGCGGGACATTGCCGGATACCAACTTCCGATAATGGTTGATTCATTATTCAATGCCGTGTTTTCCCAGATGGAGGTTCCCAAAAATTTTACTTGCGGCGCAAAGACGTCATAATAACCGAACATTGCAATTGCCGATTTAAGTTTAGCGCCGTTTTCTGGAATCAGTACCATATCAAAGTCAACTTCACCCAGAGTATCAAAAGTAGAAACCCTTTTCAAAGCGCGTTTAGAGGCTTCGTCACCTTGTGCGGCTTTGGATTCCAGAGCGTTTTTCATACGCTGCATACGGGCGTTGCGGATATTATAATCGGTCATTTTTCGCAGAATGTCGGAAAAGTCGGTGGTATTGGGCTGATAGAAAGCAATTCTGGTAACGGTAACGTCGTTTTGCTGAGCGGTTTTTACCGCGGCTTTGGCAACGGCAATGCCGGTAGCGTTATCCGGCAATAAAAGTGCCAGCCGCTTTCTTCCTTGATGTGCGGCATAAGAAACGATTCTGTTAACTTGTTCGTCAACCAGCAGACCCAGAGTATAGACATTGGCTTCTAAAACGGAATCGGAAGTCGAAAAGGCAATGACCGGAATGCCCTTGGCGGTTGTTGTCGGTGAAATGGCCTGAACCGAGGAACTTTTAAGTGGCCCGATGATAAGCTTTGCTTTTTGGTTCAGGGCGTTTTCCACTGCGGTTCTGGCGCCTTCCGGCGTTCCCTTGGTATCGTAATACTGCAAGATCAGATTGGGATTTTTCAGGTCTTCCATGGCCAGCATTGTGGCTTTTTTCAGGCCTTGGCCGTATCTTCCGGCCTCGCCGCTCAAGGGCAGCAGAACGCCGACTCGGAAATTGTTTGAAGATCCGAAGCTCAATTCCGAAATGTCGGTCGAGGAGGCGTCGCTCCCGCCGCTGGTCATGACCGGCGTGGACGAACATCCGATCAGGCTCAGGCAAAATATCAGAAGACTAAATTTTTTTAACACTTGCTTTTTATCCCAAAATTTTCGTATGCTGTAATAACTATCAGATTTAGTTTAAAAAAAGCCTAATGTAAAGAGAGAGATAATGAAAAACGGCCTCTATATCGTCGCCACCCCGATCGGCAATCTCGGAGATATGTCTCCGCGTGCGGTAGAAACGCTGAAAGCGGCGGGTATAATTGCCTGTGAAGATACCAGAGTCACCAAAAAACTGTTTTCTCTTATGGGCATCGGTCTTAACAAAACCTTTATTACCCTGCATGACCATAACGAAGAGGTTCAGTCGCAAAAAATCATAGATTTTATCAAAAACGGAGAAGTCGTCGCGCAGGTCAGCGATGCGGGTTCGCCGCTGATTTCCGACCCGGGATTTAAACTGATTCGCCGCTGTCGGGAAGAGGGCCTTTATATAACGACGCTGCCGGGCTGCTGCGCTCTGATTTGCGCTTTGCAGCTTTCGGGTTTGCCGACCAACCGTTTTATGTTTGCCGGTTTTATCCCCAACCGTGAAAAAGCGCGTCAGGATCTGTTTCGCCGTTACAAAAATCTGGATGCGACGCTGATTTTTTACGAAACGGCTTCCCGCATTGTCAAAACGCTGACTGCGGCCGAAGAAATTTTTGGTGGCCGGGACATGGCCGTTGCCAGAGAAATCACCAAAATGTATGAAGACTGTCGCAGCGGTACGGCAGCGGAGCTGATTGCCCATTTTGAAGCCAATGAACCCAAAGGCGAGATGGTGCTGATGATTGCTCCTTCAGATGAGGAATTGCCGGCCGACATTGACGTTGAGGCGTTGCTGCGGGAAAAAATGGCGGAAACCAGCCTCAAAAGCGCCGTAAAGTCATTGGTGGAAACATACGGTCTGAATAAAAACGAAGTTTATGAACAGGCATTGAGGATTAAAAATGAGCAACGGTAATTCCGGCGGATATTGGGCGGAAACGGCAGCTATGTTTTACCTGCTGTTTAAGGGCTATTTTCCTGTGGCCCGCAATGTAGTTGCCGGCCGCGGAACCGGTGCCGGAGAAGTGGATTTGATTGTCCGCCGCGGACGGCTGCTGGTGTTTGTCGAAGTCAAAAAACGGCGGAATCTGGAACGGGCCGCCTATGCTATTTCCGAGCGCCAGAAACAGCGTATCATCCGCGGCGCCGAAGCTTTTTTGAAAAAACATCCGCGCTACGACGCTTTTGACATTCGTTTTGACGCGGTGTTGGTTGAATTTCCTTTTCACGTCCGGCACTTGACGAATGCCTGGATTTCTACGATGCTGATTTGACCAAAGGCACCTGGCTGAGCAGTTCCTCTCTGCCGAGGGTAAAGTTGCTGTCCATCCATTTTTCTTCCAGCTTGTCCAAGATGTCGCCGATGAGCCGGTTGTCTTCGACACGGCCTGTTTCCAGAATATCTTTGCCCCGCAGTGGAAACACCGGTACCTCCGCCGTATTGATAAAACTGATAATTTCTTTGTTGTCCGGGAGCAAAGTCATTTGCAGAGCTTGTTCAATCAGCAGTTTGTTGAGCGCAAAGTCCTTGCCGAACTTGTAAATCATCCGGGCCAGTTTTTTTCTGTCGCCGAAATCAAGCAGACCGACCTTGTTTTCAGCCCAGCTGATAAAATCGCTTTTTTGCTTTTTGCTGAACTTCATGCGGCTGGCCATGTTTTCGGCCAAGTCCGGGTCCGGATCATACAGAACGAAAATTCTTCTAAGCGGGCAGGGTGCCGCCAGTCCCAAATTGACCTTTTTAATCAGAAAGTCGAGTTTGTCGTCATTCTTGATGTTTGGCAGCACATAACCCAAAATATCGTTGTCGGAAATAATTTTAATCGTTTCGGCAGCCTTGGGAGTCAGCAAAATTTTAAAAAGTTCGTCGCGGATTCTTTCCATTGAAAGCGTTTTCAGGCCGTCTTTGTTTTCAATACAGGCTTCTAATGCTTTCTTATCAATTTCGGTTTTGGAAAAGACGGAATAAAAACGGAAAAAACGCAAAATACGCAGATAGTCTTCCTTAATGCGCTGCGACGGAGAGCCGATAAAACGAACCACGCCTTTTTCCAGATCGTCAATGCCGTTGTAATAGTCGAAAACGTTGCCTTTTTCGTCGGCATAGACGGCATTTATCGTAAGGTCGCGGCGGGAGGCGTCAATTTCCCAGTCGGTCGTAAACTCGACTTCCGCATGCCGGCCGTCGGTTTTTACGTCTCGGCGCAGGGAAGTGACTTCCAGAACGTCGTTGTCTATCAAAACGCCGACCGTTCCGAATTTGATGCCGATCGGCACCGTCTTCAGGCCGTGTTCGTCACAGGCTTCCACCAGTTCTTCGGGAGACAGGTCCGTCGCCAAATCCAGATCAAACCCTTTCAACCCGGCCAGAGCGTCGCGTACGGCACCGCCGACAAACCGCAGGACACCGCCGTGTTCTTCAACGGCACGGAAAAGTTTTAAGATTTTTTTATTAAGAATAAGCTTGTTTATATCCAGATAATTGTCTCTAATCATTTCACTAAAGTCCGTTTTTTTTAGAAATTAACAGTTTTTATAGATATTTCAAATATTATTATAAAAAATCGGTTTTTATGTGAGAAAGTGAGTATGTAATCATGAAAAAATTCTTATCTGCTGTGTGCGTTGGCGTTTTTTGCCTGGCCAAGGCTCATTCCGCGGGAGCCGTTGCTCCCAAATTGCTGGGAGAATATGACGACTGGGTTGCCTACTATTATCAGGATTCTGCTGGCATGACCTGTTATATGGCCTCCACCCCGAAAAAAGACGAAGGTAAATATACCAAGCGCGGCGATATTTATACGGTCATCACCCATCGTCCGGCCGACAAAAGCTTCGACGTGATTAACATCAATGCCGGCTATACCTATAAACCCGAGTCAAAAGTTGTCGTCAAAATCGGCAGCAAAACTTTTGACAAGCTGTTTACCAGCGGAGACAAAGCCTGGGCGACCAGCGACAAAACCGACAAGGACATCGTGGAAGCCATGAAACGCGGCAGCCGCATGATCGTTCACGGAACCTCAAGCAAGGGCACAACCACCAAAGACACCTATTCTCTGGCCGGTTTTTCTCAGGCTTACAAAGCCATCAGCAACAAATGCAAGAAGAAGTAAAATGACGGAGAAAACGGAGCTTATTGGCCTTTCCAAAACCGAACTTGAAGCGGAAATCGCCCGTATCGGCGAAAAGCCGTTCCGGGCCAAACAAGTTTGGCACTGGCTGTATCACCAGGGTGCAGTCGATTTTTCGCAAATGAGCAATTTAAGCAAAGACTTGCGGCAGAAACTGGCGGAAAACTTTACCGTTACCCGTCCCAAAATTGTTGCCGAACAAATTTCCGCCGACAAAACGCATAAGTGGCTGCTGGAATTTTCGGACGGTCAGCGGGTTGAAACGGTTTATATTCCTGAAGAAGATCGCGGGACTGTTTGTATTTCCACGCAAGTTGGCTGTGCTGTCGGCTGCACTTTCTGCCATACCGGTTCGCAGAAAATTACCCGCAATCTGACCGCGGCCGAAATCGTTTCTCAGTTTATGGTTGCCAGAGACGCATATAATGAGTGGCCGACCCCGACCGATGAAATTCGTTATCTGTCAAATATCGTGGTTATGGGGATGGGTGAACCGCTGCATAATGTTGAAAACACGTTTAAGGCTCTGAAAATTCTGTCCGACGGCGAAGGAATAGCCATTTCCCGCCGCAAAATAACGCTTTCCACTTCCGGCATCGTACCGCATATCCCCGAGGTTGCCAGTGAACTCGGATGCCGTCTGGCCATCAGCCTGCATGGTTCCAATAACGAAATCCGCTCCCGGATTATGCCGATTAACAAAAAGTACCCGATTGAAGAAATAATGAAAGCCTGCCAGGAGTTTCAGAAAAGGGCCGCAAACTGTCGGTACATCACGTTTGAATATCTGCTGCTCGACGGCCTGAACGATTCTCTTGAAAATGCGCGGGAACTGGTTGAACTGATGAAAAAATATAAAATTGACGCCAAATTCAACCTCATACCTTTCAATCCGTGGCCGGGCTGCGATTATCGGCCGTCTTCACGCAATCGTGCCTTTGCTTTTTCCAAAGAACTGCAAAAGTTCGGATTCGCAGCGCCGATCAGGGTCGCCCGGGGACAGGACATTTTAGCCGCCTGCGGTCAGTTGAAATCAAAAAAACAGGAAGACAAAGCCGGTGCTAAATAATCGGTGCTGCTGTTGCCGTCAATAAGAACGGCCGCCGCGCTCGTATTGTCGGATTCGCACCCGTTGTCTCTGGCGCTGACGTTCGTATTCGCGCTGGCGCCGTTCCCGTTCGCGGGCTTCTTCGGGTGTTTCCCTGTGATTGGAGTTAACCTCGCGCAGCGCGATGATTTTTTTCATCACCTCCTGCATATTGGGGCCTTCGACCATGTTTCTGATTTGGTCGACGATGTTTTTGGGCGTCAGGCTTTGCTGTATCTGCTGCAAGTCAAGCAACTGTTCGTTGGCGAGCACGTTGTTGATTTCCACTTCCAGGTTTTCGTCATAAAACTCTTCGTCCTCGTCCGGATTGTGATTCGGCATTTTTTTTACGCTGCCGTGAATAATTTTGACGATATATTTTTTAAATTGCCGGACGACCAGTTTTATGAAGTTCGGTTTGGTGACGACCTGATTTTTTGAAGCTCTCATCAGAGAAAAAAGCAGCAGGTTTTTCAGATATTTTTTCTGCGCCGGTTTAAGCGGAATGTTGGTTTTTATTCCGTTTTTGACCATTGCCAGTATCTCCCGGCGTTCTTCTGCGAATTTATCTTCTTCCGTCATTGTTTTTCAATATATGAACTTTTCTTCTTTTTAGCACAAAAACGCCGTTGTCGCAATCGGCAATTTAAAAAACGTTGATTTTCGTTTTGGGAAGATGTAACCTGCCAGAACTTTTTAATTACAATATTTTATAATTAATATATTACTGAACTTAAAAATTTAAGGTATGAGTGAATTAACATTGACTAAAGAACTCTTGCTTGGTTATGCAAATCATGCATCGGCAATTGTCAGAGAAGCGGCTTATGCCCGCATTGCGGCGGAAATGTTTAAGGAAAACGGTTTGGTTTCTCCGGACGACATTTCTTTTAACGGTTCGCAGGCTTTGGATGTTTATGTTTTTTATGATAATCTGACGGCAATGCCTGACCGTTTTGAAAACAGGGAAACCGCTTGGAAAAAATATAAGGAAATCATTCTGCGTGATTCCGAAAATCGGGAAATTATAGCATTGAAGCTTCTTGCGCAGGCCAAGAAAAACAAAGAAACGGCCTTTACGGATTTTGTCTGCGGCTATATTCGCGATATAACGCCGGGAATTTGTGAAAGCGGCATTATTTGTGAATTGCTTGATAATCGGAATAATGACGGCTTTATACGACTGGCAACGGAAAGAATATTTCTGCTGAAGGAATTTTATCCCGAAATTATTGATTGTCTTGCCAATTTGGCGGCGTTTAAACTTGAAGCGTCGCTGGATATAGCGGAGAAGCTGTTGACACAGGAGACATGGCGTCAACCGCGAATGATTGAATATTTTGCGGACATTGTCAGAAACTGCAAATTTGAGAATGTTTCTGTCAGCCAACGTGTTTTTCGAAATCTGGTTGCCTGCGTCACCGGAATAAAATTTACTGATGATGGCAATGTCAATAAAGCTAACGGAATGATTTTTGAGCTTCACCGCAAAGGTCTTTTGCCGGATGCCGTAATGTTGGAAATTATTGCGGCAGAACTGGATTCGGCCATTGGGGGCAAGGACCGTTTGGTTTGGAATTTTATGCAAAGCCTGAAGACCGTTTTTAATCGGAATATAAGCGGTGCTGCACAGCAATTGGAACTCTTTCGAAAACTGTCGCAGATGAATCTTAAACCAAAATTGCGTGCCGAGCTGCTTCGGACAATTTGTCTGATAATCCGGAAAATGCGTAAAGACAAGGTTTCTCAGTCGGATATGAACAAATACGATGCCCTTTGTATGCAGTTGTTGTCCGATATGAAACATTTGCCATATGACCATTATGTCTGGTGTGCCGAATTTTGGATTAATCAACGGGATATCCGCAAGCTGCGGCTCTTGGCTCAGAAAGCAACGCCGAACCAGTATCGCAGTTTGCTGAAAATGGCTGCCGAAGAAAATGGCAAATGGTGGCTGGACGTTCCTTCAGGAATTCTTTCCTTCAAGCTTGAAGATCGGGAAGATTTAATCCGCTGTTTGATTTCTTTGGGCAATAAATTTAAAAAGCGACGTTCCCGAATAGCCGCAGATTTGCAGAATATTCTGGAGCATAGCCTTTTCGATGCTCAAACCGCCGGTCAGATAAGAACCTGTTTAGGGGAAAATGCCTGGTTGAAAAATCTGACGGTAAAGACCATTCCTGCCGAAGACAATATAGAAGAGATACTGAAGCTTCTCGGCATTTGATTGTCAAAACGCAAAAAAAGCAAAAGCCCTAACCGGCTTTTGCTTTTTTTATTTGTTCAATATATGGTCTGAAATAATCAGCCGCTTTTTGATAAGCTTCTTTTTTAAAATATACGATTTCCCTCGGTGCGTCCTCAAGCTCGGCCCACTTGTAAGCCTTAAATTCAATTTCTTCGGGATGGGTTTCAAAGTCGATTTTAACGTTGTCGTTGTTTAGTCTGAACAAAACATAATGTTGGTTTTGTCCTACATTACCGCTGTTTTTGAAGCGGGCGGCGATCGCGCGCGGAAAATAATATTTGACGCCTTCCGGCATTTTCGCAACAAGCGTAACGTCGCGAATGCCCGTTTCTTCTCTGAGCTCGCGGCAGGCCGCGTCTAAAACGCTTTCGCCGAAATCTATGCCGCCCTGAGGAAATTGCCAGTCATATCCCTTTTGGTCGGCTCTGGCACAGAGCAGAACTTTTCCTTCGGAATTGCAAACGATAATAGCGACGTTTTCTCTGAATTTTTCAGTCATTATTCGACTACCGTATTGGAAAGCGGAACCAACGCAAAAGGTCGTTCGATAGTTGTTATGTTTTGCTCCTTCATCTGTTCATAGCTGAGCTGGGGGGAAAAGGTTTTGAACCATTCGCTTAATACGGTGATGACCACGGGTTTGGGAGTTGCCGCAATAACAACCAAACCGTTGTTTTGGGCAATTTTTTCGGCGGCGTTTAATTTCTGCGCAACGCTTTCTCTGTCAAATTCGTCATCTATAATAATGTCGGCTTTCCTGCGAGCCAGCCCGGGTACGTTAATGCTGTTTATTTCATTGTTGGAAGTTGAATCGACCATCAGCAGGCCGCGGTTTTTTAACTCCTGTAAAATCTTTTCCAACTGTTCCCGCGTATCCTGATCGGCAATGCCGTCGTTGATGATCATTCCGCCAATGGCAGCTCCGGGAGCCAAGGCTTGTTTCAGCCTCTCCAGGTTCCCGGCAAAATCGAGGGTCAGGCTCATAGCCAGAGGGCCGTTGTCTGATTTCAGCACATCCCGGGAGGCCAGCAGCAGGTCGGTATAAGTTTCGTGTCCGGCTGTGCGCGCTTCTTTTATTTTGGCTGCCGCATCAATTGCATAAGGAGAAAAAGACAGTGCAACCTCGGAAGGCATGGCTGTGATGGCTGCGTCCGTCACCCCTTTGTCCAGACCAATGTTTTTCAACACGACGGCCACACGATAAAACTTGGGCTGAACTTCAGTCTGTCTGCCGTATCTGACCCATGGTTTCTGTCCGTCGTTACTGATTTTGGGCAAAAACAAATTTCCCTCTTTTTCTACCAATTGCCCGTCAGGCTCAATAACCGGCAGGGGAACTTGGTTTTTAACTGCCGGCAGTCGGGTAACGATAGGTATTATGTTCAGCAGGTCATCAACTGTTTCTATCTTTTTTTCGGGTTTTGCCGGCTTGTCGCCAAAATCATTTGTTTCCTGCCGGGAAAAAGCTTTCGTTTCCTTATCGGGAAGCGTCAAAATAAATTTAGGCGATTTGTTCTTTTTATCGAACATAATCTTGTCAATTTTTGAAAGATACTGCGGCGCGCTTTTTTGTGAGGCGGAAAAATATCCGGCCAGCAAAACGGCCGCCGCCGTAATCAAAATCAAAACCGCTAAATATTTTTTCTTTTTGGCGCTTTGCAAAAGGCATCCCTCCGCTTGTTACTTTACCGGTTTCTGGTAAATGCTCAGTGCTTTGACCAAATCAACGGCACGGGACAGTTGATAATCCTTCTTAAGTTCGTCGTCGACAGTCGTTTGTTTGTCTTCTTTTTTGGCAACGGCCGCATCGTTTTTCAAAGCGTTTCCGAACTCTGCTTCGCTGAAGTTGATGCCCTTGTCGATTTCTTCAACCTTTGCCGGTTTGACTTCTACGTCGGGAACAATGCCCGTTGCCTGAATCGAACGGCCTGACGGTGTATAATAACGAGCCGTCGTCAATCTCATGGCACCGTATTTTCCGAGCGGAATAACCGTCTGAACTGAACCTTTGCCGAAAGTTTTTTCTCCGAGGATAACGGCTCTCTGATGGTCTTGCAGGGCTCCGGCCAAAATTTCGGAGGCGGAAGCGGAACCGTCGTTAACCAAAACTACAATCGGCAGGCCTTTGGCAATGTCTCCGGGTTTGGCGTTGTATTTTACCGTGTCTTCGGGGTTCTTGGAGCGGGTAGAAACGATTTCTCCCTTGTCTAAGAACAAATCCGAAACGCTGACCGCCTGATCAAGAAGGCCGCCGGGATTATTGCGGACATCAATGACAATGCCTTTCAAATTGCCTTTAAGTTCTTTTTGCGCTTTGTTAAAGGCTTTTTCAATCATTTTGTCGGTATCTTCGCTGAAGGAGGTAATGCGGATATAAGCTATGTCTTTGTTTTTGACACCGGATTTTACCGACTGGATTTTAATTTCTTCCCTTTTGAGCGTAACGTCAAACGGTTTTTCGTTAATGCGGCGGATGGTCAGTTTGACTTTGGATCCTACCTTGCCGCGCATTTTGTCAACGGCATCGTTCAAACTCATGCCGACCACCTGTTCGCCGTCAATGTTGGTTATATAGTCGCCTGGCTTGAGACCGGCTCTGGAGGCCGGCGTATCGTCAATCGGAGAAACGACTTTTACCACGCCGTTTTCCATGGTAACCTCAATTCCCAGACCGCCGAACTTTCCTTTGGTCTGTTCGTTCATATATTTGAAGCTCTGTGCGTCCAGATAGCTGGAGTGCGGGTCTAAAGATACCAGCATGCCGTTGATTGCGGATTCGATCAATTTTTTGTCTGAAACGTCTTCTACATACGAAATTTTCGCCCGTTCCATGACCTCGCCGAACAGGTTTAGCATTTCATAAGTGTCGGCAGCCTCTTCTTTGGGAGCTTTCTTGCTTTCGGCGGCAAATGCCGGCGCGAAACAAATCATGGCAGCCACCAGTGACGCTGTAAAAATTGTCGTTTTTTTAATCATGTCTTTAATCCCTAACACACTTTCTTTTTTTAATTAGTGAACCATGCCATCGGGTCAATCGGATGATTGTTGCGGCGCAGTTCCACATATAGTTTTGCCTCTTTGCTGTCAGGCATCTGTCCGACCGGCTCTCCTGCCAAAAGCATCTGTCCGACATCGACGTCCATGCTTTCCAGTCCGGCCAACAGAGTCAGATAACCCTGACCGTGGTCAATAATAATCAGGTTGCCATATCCTCTGAACGGTCCGGCAAAGATAACGGAACCGTCGAACGGAGAAGTGACCTGAGCCATGTTTCTGGTTTTGATTTGAATACCTTTGGAAACCACGCCTTTCAGCTTCTCTTCGCCAAAAGTCGTAACTACCGGCCCTCTTGCGGGCATCGGCAACTGACCTTTGGCCTTTACGAACCCTTTGCCTATTTCCGTTATAATATCCGGCGGATATTTAATCAAGTCAGCTCTTTGAGTTTGCTCAACTTTTTTCTCTTCGGCGCGTTTTCTCTCTTCTTCGGCCAGCCTTTTGCGCTCTTCTTCCTGCCGTTTGGCTTTGAGCTGTCGTTCCTTTTCAAGTTTGTTGAGCAGATCGCGGAGGTCATTGGCCTGAGACGCCAGCTTTTCCACTTTTCGTTTGGCTTTGACTGTTTTTATTTCCAGACTGTTGCGTATCCGCGATTTTTTCTGCACCAGCGTTTTCATCCTCTCGTGCTCCTGCTCCAGGATTTGTTTCTGGGCCGTAATCTGTGCAACCTGTTTTTCGACTTTGTTTTTCTGTTTTTCTATATTTTCAAGTTCATCGCGGATTTTCTTTGCGTTTTGTTCCAAATAAGGAACTGCTTCCCGAAGCAAAATGGCGCTGCGGATGGTTTCTACCGGCGTCAGGGGCTGTACGAACAGCGCCTCGGTCGGTTTTAGTGCCAGGTTTTGCAGGGCGGACAGGGTTTTAATCAGGTTTTCGTCTTCGCTTAAAAAACCTTCGGTCGCTTCTTTGAGGTTTTCTTTAAGTTTTTTCAGTTCCGATTCCATCCGCGAAATCTTGTCTTCGTTGTTTTGAATAAGTTTGGCGGTTTTCACCATTTCCTGACTGACGTTGGCCAGTTCCATATTAATCTGCGTGGCTTGAGCTTGCAGTTTTTTATGCTCCATATTTTGCTGCTGGACCTGTTTTTCCATCCTTTCCAGCTCTTTTTTTGAGACTTCTGCCGCCGATACGGCCTCAGCCATAAAAGCGAAAGCAATTATGGCTGAGACGGTAGTTTTCAGGGCAGTCTTAAGCATAGGGCTTATTTCTCAATCAAAGATTCGCCGTTCATTTCAGCAGGTTTCTTAATGTGCAGAAGCTCCAGCAGGGTCGGTGCAATATCGGCCAGTTTGCCGTCATGCAGGCCCTTGATCGGTTCTGCGTCATTAACCAGAACGCCGCGGACTTTGCCGACCGTATGTGCCGTATAAGGTGCGCCGGTCTTTTCGTCGACCATCTTTTCTGCGTTGCCGTGATCGGCGGTAACAAACAAAACTCCGCCGACTTTTTTGATTGCGGCTTCGACTTTGCCCAGACACTCGTCAACGGCAGCCACGGCTTTCAGCGCCGCTTCCATAATGCCGGTGTGACCGACCATATCGCCGTTGGCAAAGTTGCAGACAATGACGTCAAACTTCTGGTTTTCAATGGCATCGACCAAATGTTCGGTAACCTCATAAACGCTCATTTCAGGTTTTAGATCATAAGTTGCAACCTTGGGGCTCGGAACCAAAATTCTGGATTCGCCCTTAAATTCGCGTTCTTCGCCGCCGTTAAAAAAGAAGGTGACGTGAGCATATTTTTCAGTTTCGGCAATGCGCAGCTGCGTCAGTCCGTGTTCTGCAATCACCTCGCCGAAAATGTTTTTCAGGGCTTCGGGGCCGAACATGGTTTTCATAAAGCGGTTGTGGTCGACGGAATATTCGGTCAAACCGACGTTGATCGACGTGTTAAGCGTTTTTTTACGGGCAAAGCCGTTAAATTCTTTGTCAGCCAACGCATACAATATTTCGCGGGCACGGTCGGCGCGGAAATTCATCATCAAAACGGCATCACCGTCTTCCATGCCCTGATAATCGCCGATAACGCAGGGAACAACAAATTCGTCGTTTACGCCGGCGGCATAAGAAGCTTTAATTGCTTCATCGGCGGAAGCATAGCGTTTTCCTTCGGCAAAAGCCATATTGTTATAAGCCAGCTCGACGCGGTCCCAGCGTTTGTCGCGGTCCATGGCATAAAAACGCCCCTCTATCGTGGCTATTTTGACATTTTTCATGCCGGCGATGGATTTTTCAAAATCAGCCAGGAAATTGACGGCAGACTGCGGCGGCGTATCACGGCCGTCCAAAAAGGCATGTACCCGGGTCTTGATGCCGTTGTCGTTTAACACTTTGCAGACGGCCACAATATGATCCTGGGAAGAATGGACGCCGCCAGGGCTCATCAGTCCCATTACATGGCAGGTTTTACCGTTCTTTTTCAGCGTGTCGATCAGTTCGTTCAAAACCGGATTTTTTGCAAAACTGCCGTCTTTGATGGCCTGGTCGATTCTCGGCAGGTCCTGCATAACGACGCGGCCTGCGCCGAGATTCATGTGTCCGACTTCCGAGTTGCCCATTTGGCCTTCCGGCAGGCCGACGCACAAGCCCGAGGTTTCGATAAAACAGTGCGGATTCTCGTTGAGCATTCTGTGCCAGTTCGGCGTATGTCCCTGTTCAATGGCATTGTCTGGAGTAATTTTTTCGCGGTATCCCCATCCGTCGAGGATCAGCAGCATTACGGGTTTTTGTGTCATTATTTTATGTCCTTATTATCATAACAATTTTCTTTTCGTCATTATATATAATAATTCTCAAACGAAAAGCACTATTTTGATTCTGCTCCAGTCTTATTTTTTTGCGCTGAGCATCACTTTTTTCCATATTTCGGCCGGCAGGTTGGCACCCGAAACGCCTTTCATCGGTGAGTTGTCGTCATTGCCGAGCCAGACGGCGGCGGTAAGTTCGTTGGTATAGCCGACAAACCATGCGTCGCGGTTGTCTTGGGAAGTTCCGGTCTTACCGGCTGCAAATCCGGGTATTTTTGCTCTTTTTCCGGTTCCGTGGTTGATAACGTCTTCCAGCATGGATGTCAGCTGCCGTACATGTTTTTCTTTGACGATACGGTTCGGGGAAGCAATATTGCGTTGATACAGCTGAAATCCGTCACGGGTATAGATTTCCTGAATGGCGTGGGGCCATACCGCATAACCGCCGTTGGCCAGCACGGTATAAGCCGCGGCCATGTCAATGACTTTCACCTCGAACGTTCCCAGAGCCAGCGACGGACTGTTTTGAATGTCGGTGGTGATCCCCATGCGTTCGGCATTGCGGATAATTTCGGATTTGCTCAGCATTTCCGACAAGTTGACCGTTGCCAGATTGAGCGATTTTGTTAAAGCCTGCTGCAGGGTAACTTCGCCGTAATATTTTTTGTCGGCGTTTTCCGGTTTCCATTTTCCAATCGTCAGCGGCACGTCCATAATCACGTCGTCAGGAGCAAAACCGTCCTGCAAAGCGGTCAGGTAAACAAAAGGCTTGAAAGCCGAACCCGGTTGCCGCAAAGCCTGAATGGCGCGATTAAACTGGCTTTTGCTGTAATCCGCGCCGCCGACCATCGCTTTTATGGCGCCGTTCTTGTCCATAACCACGATTGCGCCCTGCGTCACGTTTCTTTTTTCGCTGTTGGCTTTGATTGTTTCCGACAATATGCGGGTGGCGGCCTGTTGCAAATCCTGATCAAGTGTGGTCAGCACGTAAATATCGTTGTCCCTTTCGCCGATGTAGGCATTGACGTCGTTGTAAACCCAGTCGGCAAAATGCATGGCGTCTTTGACGTTGTATTTCTTTTCCGGTCCCAGCCGCATTTTGAGAGCGTTTTCTGCCTGCATCTGCGTCAGAACCCTGTTGTTGACCATATTCTGTAAAACGACTTTGGCACGGTCGACGGCGCGTTCTTCCGAAGCAATCGGATTGTAACGCGAAGGGGCTTTGAGCATTCCGGCAATGACCGCCGCTTCCTTGAGGTTCAGGTCGCGTGAAGATTTCTGAAAATATTTCTGGCTGGCAGCCTCAATGCCGTAGGTTCCGGAGCCGAGATAAACACGGTTTAAATACAGGGTTAATATCTGTTCTTTGCTGAATTTGTACTCCAGCCAAAAGGCCAGCAGCAGTTCCTGTGTTTTGCGCTTGATGTTTTTGTTAGGGGTTAGAAACAGGTTTTTGGCCACCTGCTGGGTAATGGTGCTGCCGCCCTGGGCGTAGCGTCCCAAAAACATATTGGTCAGCATTGCCCGCGTAAAAGAAATAATGTCAAAACCAAAATGGCTGTAAAACCGCCGGTCTTCCGTAGAAATGATGGCATCCGGCACATATTGCGGCAACTCGTCGACATGGATGACTTCGGAATAAACGCTGCCGAAAGTGGTTATCTCGTTTCCGTTCTCGGCGGTAATTACCGTTGACGGCTGACGGGTACGGTTAACCGCCTCTTCCATATCCGGCAGAGTAAGAATACAGTAGCCGATATACATTAATAAAGTTATCACCAGCGCTGCTAAAATTTTTAACGCCAGACGACGATTCTTAATCCTTTGTTTTGACTCTTTTTTCTTGGTATTTTTACTCTTTTTTCTAGCTTTTGTCACGATTCCCGCCTTTTTGACTCTTGCGCCGATTCGCAAAATATTTTAAAACAATGTTCATTACATAGCACACAATCGTTAAGGAAGATTTTATGACCGATGTTTCCGTTTCAATAAATGCCGATTTGCAAAAGAAAATCGCTAAAATTGCCAAGAAAAATGGTCAAAGTTTCAATGAACTGGTCGCAAGGGCGCTGACGCAGTATGTGGAAGACTATGAAGACGTCTACAAAACCGATGTCTGCGCCGTGGACAATCTTGAACGGTCTTTCTTTTTATCCATCGGCGAATAATTTTTTGCTTTAATTCGTTTGTTGAAGTGCTATATTTCTTTCATTGATTCAATTTCTTGAAAAGTGAGCGCTTATGACCAAAAAAGTCTGCCTTGTCGATGGTTCCGGCTATATTTTTCGTGCCTTTTACGGGCTTCCGCCCATGACGTCTCCGGAGGGTGTCCCGGTCAATGCCGTTTACGGCTTTACCAATATGTTTTTACGTCTGACCAAAGAAATCGACTGTGATTATTGCCTGGTGCTGTTTGATGCCAAACGCCAAAACTACCGTAACGATATTTTTCCGGATTACAAAGGTACCCGCCGCGAAATTTCCGAAGAACTGATTCCCCAGTTTCCGATTATCCGCGAAGCTGTTTCGGCCCTGAATCTCAACCAGTTGGAAATGGAAGGCTTTGAAGCCGACGATCTGATCGCTACTTATGCGGCCAAAGCGCTGGAAAAGGGCTATGAGGCAGTGGTGGTTTCCGCGGACAAGGACTTGATGCAGCTCATCCGCCCCGGCGTCACTTTTTACGATCCCATGAAGGACAAGTTTTTCTCGCCGGAAGACGTCAAGGAAAAGTTCGGCGTCTATCCCGATAAGGTCGTTGACGTTCAGGCGCTGGCTGGCGACAGCATCGACAATGTTCCGGGCGTTCCCGGCATCGGTTTGAAAACCGCCGCTCAACTGATTGAAGAGTTCGGTTCGTTGGAGGGTGTACTGACCCGCGCTGCCGAAATCAAGCAGAACAAACGCCGCGAGACCCTGCTGGCCAATATTGACAATGCCAGAATATCTTTGCAGCTGGTCACGCTGAAAAACGACGTTCCGGTTGAACATGATATTGAAGATTATCACTGTCGCCGCCCGTCTTTTGACACGTTGGAAGCCTTTGTTGACAAATACGGTTTCAAAAGCCTTAAACCCCGTTTGCAGCGCTGGGTGGAAGAACGCTGTTCAACAATGGCGGATTGTGATGAAAATAAGGATGTGAACGCCGTATTTAAACCTGTTGAAAAACGCTATGAACTGGTTTTGGACGAACCAAGTTTAAAAAAATGGGCGGAAATGATAAAAGAACGCGGTTATTTTGCTTTTGACACCGAAACCAACGGTCTCAACCCGTCTTTTGACGAAATCGTCGGTTTTTCCATGGCGGTTGAAGAGGGGACAGCCTGTTATGTGCCGCTGCGTCACCGATCTGCGCCGGCCGGTAAAAATATGGATTTGTTTGCAGCGCCGGCCGCAGAAGAAATTCCCCAACTTTCCTTTGAAACCGTTGCTCGTTATCTGGCACCGCTGATGGCTGATCCGTCTGTCTTGAAAATCGGTCATAACATTAAGTTTGATATGCACTTTTTTGCTCAGGTTATCGGTTCGGACGCGCCTTTTGGCCCGGTTGAAGACACGGCGGTGTTGTCTTATGATTTGGACAGTTCCGAACACGGCCACGGAATGGACGAACTGGCGCAATTATTTTTGGATTATAAAACGATTCATTATGAAGATGTCTGCGGCAGCGGCAAGGATAAAATTTCCTTTGACCTGGTTCCGCTGGACAAGGCGCTGGATTATGCTGCTGAAGACGCGGATGTCACGCTGCGTCTTTACAATGTTCTGAAACCGCGTCTTGTCAATGAAAAAATGGTTTCGGTTTATGAAGATTTTGACCGTCCGCTGATAAGTATTCTGAAGCGGATGGAACAAAACGGCATTATGGTAGACGCGCCGGGGTTGATTAACCTCAGCAAAGAGTTTGAAACCAAGCTCAAAACCTTTGAACGGGAAATCTACCAACTTGCCGGCGAAGAATTTAACATCGGCTCGCCCAAGCAGATTGGCGAAATTTTGTTCGGCAAACTCGGCGCCAAAGGCAAAAAGACCCCGACCGGCGCTTGGCAAACAGGCGCAGACGTTTTGGAAAACCTGGCTTCCGACGGCAATCTTTTGGCCGCCAAAATTCTCGATTGGCGCGGGATCAGCAAATTAAAATCGACTTATTCCGATGCCCTGTTGGGACTGCTTGATAAAAACAATCGCGTTCATACGACCTTTTCGCAAGTGGTGGCCAATACCGGGCGTTTGGCCTCATCTAACCCGAACCTGCAGAACATTCCCATCCGTAGCGACGAAGGCCGGAAAATCCGCGAATGTTTCATAGCCGGTCCCGGCTGCAAGATTATCGCTTCTGACTATTCTCAGGTCGAATTGCGTTTGCTGGCTTCCGTTGCAGATGTCAAAGGGCTGAAGCACGCTTTTGAACAGGGAATAGACATTCATGCGGCCACCGCGGCAAAAGTTTTCGGCGTGCCTTATGAGGAGGTTGACGCCAATATGCGCCGCCATGCCAAAGCCATTAACTTCGGCATTGTCTACGGCATTTCGCAATATGGGCTGGCCAAACAGATAGATGTCAGCAGCGATGAAGCCAAGCGCTACATTGACGCTTATTTTGCGCAAATGCCGGAAATTAAGAAATATATGGATGACACTATTCTTTTTGCACACCGGCATGGTTATGTCGTTACTCCGTTCGGCCGCAAATGTTCGGTCATGGGCATTAATGATCAGAACAAGCGCATAGTTGCCAATGCCGAGCGTGCGGCGATTAACGCGCCGATTCAGGGTGGTGCCGCCGATATTATCAAACGCGCCATGATTGCGGTTCAAAATGAACTGGAGCAGGGCGGCTGGCAAACAAAAATGTTGTTGCAGGTACATGACGAACTGGTTTTTGAAGCGCCGGAAAACGAGGTTGAAGAAGTTTCGAAACTGATTAAACGAACCATGGAAAACGTAGTTGATTTATCCGTTCCGTTCATTGCGGAAGTCGGGGTCGGAGACAACTGGACTCAGGCGCACTGAACTGGTAAAAAACTCCCTTGAAACAAGGGAGTTTTTTTAGGACTTATCTTCCGCCCTGTTTAGTCTGCGGTTTAATCGGTGTTTGTTTCTGCGGCTGTTGCCGGCGTTTGGCGGCAAGCATGGCTCGGTGCAGCTGTTTTTTCAAATCGTCGCTCAGACTGTCGACAAAGGTCTTGTCCGTGGCCGGAGCGCCTTTCATTTTGACCGGAGGATTGGCCTCCAGACACGCAATCATCAGCCGCGCCTTAAATTCGGGAGAACGAATGTCGCCGAACGTAACGGCTCGGTTCTGCTTTTGGGCATATTCGACGATATTGCGGAATCTTTCCATGCCGGGTACCTGTGGGTTGCCGTCTTTGTCTGCCGATGTCAGCGATATGTTGACGGCGCTTGAAGCTTCGATATGATCGACGCTTCCGTCGGCATGTTCGATTCGCGCCTGATAGTTTTGGGCTTTGATGTCTTCAACATAAGTCGAGCCTTCTTTTTGAGCCGCCGGTTGAAAAACTTCGCGCAGTGCTTTTTTGAAGCTTTTGTCCTGAGCGGTTTCGCTCAACGGTTCATTGCTGATGTGAACATTTTCTTGTTCTGCATTTTTGAAGTTTTTATAGGCCGTCAACATTAGTCGGTAAGCCTCAGCCTGTCCCAAACTGAGCGGATTGTAAGGATGTTCTGTAATATTTGCGGCAATGTCGTTTTTAAGAGCCATTGCCATTTGCGGATGAACGGTTTTCATCTCATCAAACAAAGATTTAAGATTATCTCTGTTTGGTTCTTTGGCCGTCACCAGTCCGTCAGCAATCAAAGTGCCGTCCAAATCGTTCATGCGGTTGGGTTTACTCTTACGAATATAGGGACTGACAATGTTTTTCAGTTCATCAACCATTTCCGGTGTTTGCGGCTGGCTGCAGTAGATAACCACAGAATCATTACGTTTATGCCAATCTCCCGGTGTGGCTGTTTTATAATAAACCTTATATTTTTTGGCAAAATCATCAAGTTTTTTGATTAAATCCTTATCAGGCAGAGCATTAACGGCAAACCGTTCGACAATCGGTTTTTTTACAAAATCATCCTTACCGCGATTATAAGGGATCCGATAAATCCATTGTTCCGACAACAGATCTGCCTTAACCTCCATTTCTTTACTGTCAATCAAAACTTTTGCCAATTCGTCACCTTTAACCGTCTGGCCGCCTACCGCATAAGGCGGGATAGAGCCGTCGGGATTCTTGGTAGCCGGTCTGGTCTTGTCAAACAGTTCGGTATCATAACAGACATACTTTTTTGCTTCATACATTGCTATTCGTAAGCTCTTAAAACTCTGCGGTTTTTTCCAATCCATCTGAACCGTGCTTGTAAAATCATATTTGCCGGAGATTATGTACCTGTCGTTGTAAGTGTTGCTATAATTAAAATTTCGTCGCATTTGTGCCAATAAAAACATTTTATCAAAAAAGATACTGTCCTTATCTCGTTTAATATGATTTTTTTGCAGATAGTTATCATAACTTTGCAAAAAATCAGCCTCTGTCTGGTTAATATCAGACAAATATGTGATTTTGCCGTCCGGCTTTTTCTGCGGCTGTGTTTTTTCAAATTCGGCCTTTATCTGTTTGAACTGAGGATCGGAGGCTATTTGGGGCCAGTCTGAATTATGTTTGTCACACAGATCGTCCAGCTTTTGGGCCATGAGTGTATTTTGCTTTTTGAGGCAATTGTAAATATAAAAAATCTCGCGTCTTCCCGGATTTTCAAAATTAAATTCAGGCAAGGAAACGATATGGTTTTGCGAAGGAACGGAATTAATATTGGCAACAATGGCTTCATAAGCCAGAAATTCTCCCAAACTAAGCGGATGAGTTCTCAAATCCTGAGCTTCCTGCCGCAGTTTTGCTGCCAGTTTTGGAAGTCTGGGTTCGGCTTTTTGCGCCAGAGCCAGAATGTCAGACTTGTCGCGTTCCTTGGCCATGAAAATGCCGTCGGCAATTCGGGTGCCGTCCAGCCCGTTGGTCATTCTTTCGCGGCGGACATAAGGCGCGGCAATTTTTACCAATTCTTTTTGCTGTTCGGCAATTCGGTCGTCAGAAGTGTAAATGACGACCGGATCAATGCGGCCGTTCCAGGAAAGCAAATGCGGAAACTTGTATTGGCAGCCGAATTTAACTGCAAAATCATCAAGTTTTTGAAACAGGTCTTCGCTGGGATTGATATTTAAGATAAAGCGATGGAGTTCTTTTTGCGGATTGGCCTTGACGTTGTCAAAATAACCCTGGCCGTATTTGCGGATCCAATAACCCTCGTCGGAGACTCTGGCCAGGTTGCCCTGATTGAGTTGTGCCTTTTCAACCGCCTCAACCGCTGGCGTCGGATTTTCCATGTCTTCGATTTTAAATGGCGGTTGGTAAGAAATGTATCTTTTGAATGAATAGATTTTTCCCTGCAAAAAGGAAAGCTGCGCCGCGTCGTTCCAGTCTGTTTTGGCTGTTGCCAGCAAAAACTTGTCTTCGCCGATAACATTATCTTCTTTGTCTGAGGAAAGGTTGTGTCCGCCGCGGGCCGAAGCAAAAATGCTTATCATATCCAAAAGTTGTTCTTGCGGAGATCTTTGAATGTTGTTTTCTTCAAGAATACGCATATAGTTGTCAAGGGCGATTAACTCGCCTTCGCTGATATCCTTAAACAGCGGCAGACTGCGGATGTCAACGGCTTGCAGGTGGTTGACGGATGATTGTTCCTTGCTGCGCTCAAATTTCATGACGTTTTGCATATACTCGCGCATTGATGCCATGCATTCGCTGCAGAAAGGATTGTCTTTGCCGCGCCGGCGCGCCGAATTATTCGGCATATAAGCATATTCATACATCAGACAATCGGCGTCGGTGCAATGCGTTCCCAGATTTTCGACCACGTTTTTTCGTCCTTCGTGCGTCGCGTTAAAACGGTGTCCGAGTTCGTGCATAATGATATCTTTGAAATAGTTTTTTAATTCGGCGCCTTGCAAGCCGAGTGCCGCAATAGTTCCCGCCGAAATTCCGATACTGCTGCCGATGGATATGCCGCGGATGTTTCCGGCAGCCGGGGCTTTCAAAATAGAAACAAACGTCGGACCCGCCGGCACATATTTGCCGCCCAAGGCTTCCGACTGCAGCTGTGACCATTTTTCTATGTCGAGAACACCGTTGCTGGTGGCTAAAGCGGCTTGTTTGTTTACGGATACCAGATAACTTCCGTCGCTGCGCTGCTCAAATTGTTTTGCAAAGCCGGCTAAATCAAAATTCGGGTTATTGTCCTTATTTTGTCGTGCGACGGTAACAAGAGTGTTATAGTCATGAAGGGACAGATTGCCTTTTCCGACCTCAAACTGGTCTTCATATTCCGGAAACAGTAAGATAAAATCATGTATGGCTTCTTCGGCCCACCGTTTATATTTTGCGTCTAGTCCGTCTTCAAAATCCAGATATATTTTATTTTTCATCTTTTGTTTCCTGTTGTTTAAACTTTGTTTCAGACTAACACATCCGGCTTGTTTTGTCTATAAAATATTTTTGTCCAAACAATGTGGCCTCGATTGGGCAAAAACATTGTTAAATCTTCGTTTATCCGTTGATATCTTTGATTTATTGTTTGGTGATTCGGATATTTCGGTGTATATTTCAAAACAGTTGTTTTCTATCAAAAAAAGAAGGAAGAAAAAATAATATGAGTGAAATGACCCAAGAGGAAATTCTTAAAGAAGAATCCGAATATAATGCTGATTCCATTAAGGTTTTAAGAGGTTTGGACGCTGTTCGCAAACGTCCGGGAATGTATATCGGCGATACTGATGACGGTTCCGGTCTGCATCATATGATTTATGAGGTTTTGGATAATGCGATTGACGAGGCTCTGGCCGGTTACTGCGACAAAACTGAGGTTATTTTAAATCCCGACGGTTCTGCCACTATACGCGACAACGGCCGCGGCATTCCGGTCGGCATGCACAAAGAAGAAGGAGTTTCGGCTGCCGAAGTTATTATGACCGAGCTTCACTCTGGTGGTAAGTTTGACAATAATTCCTATAAGGTTTCCGGTGGTTTGCACGGTGTGGGCGTTTCGGTGGTAAATGCCTTGTCTGTTTGGCTCAAACTGCGCATTTGGCGCGAAGGACACGAACATATTGCCGAGTTTTCGCACGGTAACGTTACCCGCCATCTGGAAATTGTCGGCGACGCCGAAGGCCGTCATGGCACCGAAGTTACCTTCCTTCCTTCTCCTGACACCTTCACTATGACGGAGTTCAGTTTTGAAACGCTGGAACGCGCCATTCGTGAAAAAGCTTTTTTGAATTCCGGTGTTTATTTGAGGCTTATTGACCGTCGCGGCACCGAGCCCCGTGAAGTTGACTTTCACTATGAAGGCGGTCTGAAGGCGTTTGTCAATCATTTGAACAAATCTAAAGCGCCGCTGCATGAAGAAGTCATATCCATCGGCGGTGAAAAAGACGGCATTCAGGTCGATTGTGCTTTGCAGTGGACCAATGCTTACAACGAAAGCATGCTTTGCTTCACCAACAACGTGCCCCAAAAAGACGGCGGTAGCCATCTGGCCGGTTTCCGCGGTGCGCTGACCCGCACGCTGAACAACTACGTGGTTGAAAACGGACTCTTGAAAAAAGATAAGGTTCAGCTTTCCGGCGACGATATGCGCGAAGGCCTGAGCTGCGTTTTGTCGGTTAAGGTTCCCGATCCGAAATTTTCGTCGCAAACAAAAGAAAAACTGGTTTCCTCCGAGGTTCGTCCGGTAGTGGAAAGCATTGTCGGCGACAAGCTCAAAGAATGGCTTGACGAACACCCGAACGAAGCCAAAATCATTGTCGGCAAAATCGTTGAGGCGGCAACTGCCCGCGAAGCGGCGCGCAAAGCCCGTGAGCTGACCCGCCGCAAAGGCGTTTTGGACGTAGCCTCTCTGCCGGGCAAGTTGGCCGATTGTCAGGAAAAAGATCCGGCCTTGTCCGAAGTGTTCATCGTTGAGGGAGATTCTGCGGGCGGTTCTGCCAAACAGGGACGTCATCGCCGCAATCAGGCGATTATGCCTCTGCGCGGTAAAATTTTGAACGTTGAACGCGCGCGTTTTGACAAGATGCTCAATTCGGCCGAAATCGGAACGATTATCACCGCTCTGGGAACCGGTATCGGACGTGATGACTTTAATCCCGATAAGTGCCGCTATCACAAAATCATTATCATGGCCGATGCCGATGTCGACGGCAGCCATATTCGCACTTTGCTGCTGACGTTCTTCTACCGCCAGATGCCTGAACTCATTGAACGCGGTTATGTCTACATTGCCCAGCCGCCGCTGTATAAGGTTAAAAAAGGCAACTCGATTATATACATCAAAAACGAACGCGAAATGGAAGATTATCTGATTCGCGGCGGTTGCGATGATGCGGTTTTGGTCAGAGCCGGCGGAGAACAGATTGTCGGTCAGGATTTGATAGACCTGGTTGAAAGAAACCGCAAGGCCAGTACCTTGCTTGCTAATTTGAGCAAAAACATTCCTGAAAAAATTATCGAACAGATGGCCATTTTCGGTCTGTTTGATGAAAAGATCTATACCGACATCCCTTTGCTTAAGGCCGAGCTGGACAAGCTGGTCGTTCGCCTCGACAATCTTGAAGCCGAGTATGACCGCGGCTGGAAAGCGGATGTTTTAAGCAACGGCGCCATTTCTTTCCATCGCACGCTGCGCAGCGTCAGGGAAGACTATCTGGTTGACAACGGCATTCTGGAAAGCAACGAGGCCAAAACTTTAAATACGATGCGCGATTTGCTGCGCGAAAACTTCGGTGAAGCCAGCGTGCTGATGTCCAAAGGCGGCATTGAGAAAAAAATCACCGGTCCCGTGACTTTTGTTGACGCGATTATGTCCGGCGGCAAAAAGGGAATTACCATTCAGCGCTATAAAGGATTGGGAGAAATGAACCCCGAGCAGTTGTGGGAAACCACGCTTGATCCGGAAGCCCGTTCTCTGCTGCAGGTTAAAATCGACCATATGGACGAGGCCGACGAAGTCTTTTCAACCTTGATGGGCGACGTGGTAGAACCTCGTAAGGAATTCATTCAGGATAATGCCCTGAATGTTGTTAACTTGGATATTTAAATATTCATAAAAAAATATCTCCGAAAAGCACATTTGTTTTTCGGAGATATTTTTATCTGTTAATCAGCACGAAAAATATTTTTTACCCGCGAATTTATTTGTTGACAATGCGGACGTCAAATCAAAGTTTCAGCGCCGGAGGCAGCTGCAGACGCTTGAATGCCTGGCTCTTATATCTTTTTATCACTTGTTCGACCGTAACCGCATCATAACCTTCCGCCGCGATTTCCGCCGCGCTCTGCCCTCCTTCGATATGAAGCCTTAAAATTTTATCCAGCAGACCGTAAGGCGGCAGACTGTCTTCGTCTTTCTGTCCGGCGGCAAGTTCTGCGCTCGGCGCACGGGAAATTACTTCTGCCGGCATGGCTTTGCTCAAGCTGTTGCGCCATTTGGCCAGTTCAAAAATTTCGGATTTGTAAAGACCCGCAATCGGCGCCAGACCGCCGCAGGTGTCCCCGTAGAGCGTGCAATACCCCATGGCGGCTTCGGATTTGTTGCCGCAGGCCAGCACCAGATAATTGTATTGATTGGAAAGCGCCATCAGTATTTTGCCTCGTTCCCGGGCTTGCAGGTTTTCCAGAACAATATTCCGCGGTTCTTCGCCGAACAGGTTCGCCAAAAAGGCCTTTTGCGCGTCGATTGTCGGCTGAATGTCGGCTTCCTTGAAATCCAGACGGTTGTCTGTGGCAATTTCCGTCGCAATTTTAAGGCTTAATTGCGATGTGTAACGCGTTTTCATCATCAGGGCATGAACGTGTTTTCCGCCCAAGGCGTCTGCGGCCAAAACTGCGCAGACTGCTGAATCCAAACCGCCGGACAAGCCCAGACACACGTCTGTAAAACCGTTGTCATCGCAATATTTTTTTAATCCGTTTACAAGTTTGTCCCATATTTTTTGCATTATTTCATTCCTTTTTTAGCTTGCGACAATTCTTCAATCATACTGTGGATAGCTTGCGGCACAAAATTATGCCAGCGCTGATCGCCGATTTTAATCATATCCCGCACCATGGAACCGGAGACGTAGGGAAAATCATAATCAATGCGGTTTTCTATCCGAATGTGGCGGAAAGACTTGCGGAACCATTGCGCGTCATATTCGCTGCCGGCATAATATACATCCGGTTTTTCGGTTTCCGGTGCGGCCTCTTTGATGAAATCCAGGACAAAGTCGGCCCATTCGGTTGGATTGTTGATGTCAAAAATGCCGAGAATTTTAATGCGTTCCTGCTCGGCGGTATTTTCATAAATTTTTTGCAGCATCTGCTTGCGCTGAATGTAGCTGTATGGATTTCTGTCCGTGCCCTGTTCCTGTACCGATCCTAAGATAATGATGATTTTTTCGCATTCGTCCAGCATTCGCCCGATAAGTTTCAAATGTCCGATATGCGGCGGCTGCGCGCGCATGACTGCCAGTCCAGATTTGAATGGTTTCATCATTTTCCTCCTTTTTTTAACGAATTATAAGATTATCTATGCCATATTGCAAACATATTGTGTTGACTCTGCTTGAGAAGTGATTCTAAACTTGCAGAGTGTTAAACAAAGGTAACGCTCATGAAAAATAAATTTTGTCTTTTGCTTCTGGCAGCCGTTTTAGGGGCTTCTCCGGTTCGGGCGGCGGAATGGGAATACGGCTTTTCCGGTTCCGTAAGCGGTTTATACGGATACAGCAATGTTGCCGAAAAGTTCAGTGCCTATAACAGCCACAACCACGGTGTCGGCGATGCAGAGCTTGAAGCTTATGCCAAATATATTTTTGACGGCGAAATTGAAGCCGGCTTGTATATGGATTTGATGTTCGGTTTGAATCATGAGCTTGAAGACTATAATCAGGGCAAATGGGGCGAGGAGGTCTATGCGATTGTTGACGGTCCGGCCGGCAGACTGATGGCGGGGCAGACTTTCAACGCGGCCTATCAGTTTCATGTCGGTGCGCCTGAAGCGGGACTCTTGGGTCCGGACAACGTTGATGTTGTTGATTTTATCCGCAACCCGAACTGGAAGCGCCGCGGCCGCGAAGCAAAATTTGCAACTCTGAACTCCACCGCCATCAACACTGACGGTGTCGCCGCCAAACTGACCTATATCACGCCGGAATTTTATAACACGATGTTGGGTTTCAGCTATGTTCCCGATAGCTATAACCGCCGGGGATTGGTTAACAAGGATGCCCCCTACCACAACAAGGAGGGCTATGTCTTTTCTGCGTACAATTATCTTGATTTGGGCTTTGCCGAAATGACGACATCTTTAGGCTATGCGGAATTTGTCGACATTGACAAGGAGTTCTCTGCCGGACTGAGTTTGTCTCGCGGCAATTGGACATTGGGCGGCAGCTGGCGCAAAACCTATGCCGAAGACGGTGATGTACCGCTGAACCGAAAGGTTTCGGACAATACGCCGGAATTTTTTGACGGTTATCGCGAAGGATATGCCTGGGATGTCGGTCTCGGTTATGAAATCGGACCGTACAAGGCTTCTTTGTCTTATTTCAAATCTGTCGCCGAAAATAGTGATAATCAAGACGAAATAATTGCCTTTTCAAACCGCTATCAGTACAATAAATATATGGATGTATATCTGACGGCCGCTCACGTAAATTTTGAGGGAGACACGGCTGCCGTCGCTGACAACAACCGGGGTTATGCTTTCGTTGCCGGTTTGAGTCTGAATTTTTAAGGAGTAAATATGCCGAACATCTTGTTTCTTTCATCCCGGTCTGATTTTGCCGATGATTTGTCGGAACAGATAGCGCTTTATGCCGGTGACTATAACATCATTCGGGAAGACGATGAAACGGTAATGGTAGATATGATTATTTTGGACGAAGCAGCCGCATCTTTGGCGGAAATCCGCAAAAACCATCCGCGAACGCCGGTAATTCTGTTGCAAAAGTCATCTGATGAAAAAGTTGAAAATTCGGTTTTAAATACGGTCATCGGCAAACCTTTCTGCCTTGAAGACCTTCTGAACTGCATTCATGCCGGTATCAACCTGCTGGAAAACAGCGAAGCCGGTTATCTCAAGTTTAACCGCTATATTGTCCGGCCGATAAAAAAGGACATTTATAATCAGCGTAATAAGGAAGTTATAAAGCTGACCGAAAAGGAAGTGGCTGTCATCAGATATTTGTACAAATGCAAAGACCGCATCGTTACCAAAAATGAGCTGTTGCAGGAAGTCTGGGGATATAGTCCCGACGTCAGCACCCATACCATTGAAACCCATATTTACCGTCTGCGGCAAAAAGTGGAGCACGAAGACGCTGAAGCCCAGCTTATTTTAACCGAAGACGGCGGCTACCGGCTGAAAATATAAAAAAGGGGAGAAAATGCTCCCCTTTTTTAAGCTTTCTTGATTTCGACTACAACCGGCACATGGTCTGACGGCCTTTCCCAGGAACGCGTTTCTTTTAATATTTTGTAAGAAACGACCCTTTCTTTAAGGTTAGGCGTTACCCAGACGTGATCCAGCCGCCGGCCTTTGTCGTTTGTTGCCCAATTGGGATTGCGGTAGCTCCACCAGGTAAAGATTTTTTCGGCCGGCGGATAAAATTCGCGCGCCACATCTACAAAATCAAGTGAGTTTTTCATCCGCGTCAGCCGCTCCACTTCTATCGGCGTATGCGAAACGATTTTCAGAAGCTGTTTGTGATTCCAGACATCGTTTTCGTAAGGCGCAACGTTAAAATCACCGCAAAGCAGCATTTTTTTGCCGCTGAGAGCTTGTTTACGCTGTTCATAATATTCGGATATGTCATCCATAAACGTCAGCTTGTGTGCAAAAGAAAGATTTTCTATCGGATCGGGAATGTCGCCCCCGGCCGGAACGTATATGTTGTTTATTTCAATATCGTCAAACACGGTGGTTTTAATGTGCCGCGCATCTTTTTTTCCGACCCAGTCCATACGGCAGACGTCATTCAGTCCGCATTTTGCCAGAATGGCTACGCCGTTGTACCCGGGCATGCCGTAAAGACCGATGTTTTCATATCCCGTCTGCCTGATGAAATCATACGGAAAATCTTCCTCCTTGGCCTTGACTTCCTGCAGACAGACAATGTCGGGGTTTTCCTTTTCAATCAGTTTTTTCAGCAGTTCAAGACGAATGCGTACGGAATTGACGTTCCAGGTGATAAGCTTAAAGGTTTCCATTATTTTTTGTTTTTGTAGTTCAAGGGATTGTTTCTCGATTTTTTGAATTTGAACAGGTCACTGTTCAATTTTGCGTCTTTGACTGCGCCGTACAAAGACACCGTTACCTCTACGGACTGCGGATCGATAACTTTCCATTGTTTCAGATCCAAAGGTTCATTTTCAAAAGTCAGCGTAATCGGGCTGATATCGGGTTTTTGAGGATATTCCAACGTCAAGGTCGTGCTGCCGGCATCTTGGTAATAATCGGTAATTTTCAGGTTTTTTCCGTCGATTTTGATATCGTTGGCCAAAATCAGCGTAGCCGGAATATCGTCGTAGTCAATATGCGTGACCTGATCGAGCTCTTTGTCGTTGTAAACGATAAAGCTGCCGTCTCCGACAATCAGAACCGAAGTGGGATCGTCATATTCCATGCGGATTTTATTGGGTTTGGCGATGTAGATTTTTCCTTCGGCCATGCTGCCGTTGCTGGCGGTTTGAACAAAATCGGCCTGAATGGTCTTAATGTTGTTAAGATAGTCTTCTATTTCTTTGACTTTTTTAGCGTCCGGCGCCTGAGCCCGAACCTGTGCGGACAGACACATTAATGCCATAATCAAACTCAGCAGTTTTTTCATCGTTTTTAACCCTTGCAAGATAAATCCAATCAAAATCTAATATAGACGAATAAATTAAATAATAAAGGCCAAAATAAAATAATCCCTTCTCCGCTTAAAACAGAGAAGGGACGAGTTTTTTTATGGAAGTTTATTTCTTGCCGCAGCCACAGCTCGATTTTGCGGAATTGGAACTGGAATTGGCATTGGAAGATGTTTCTTTGGAATTAGAAGATTTTTCGTCGGAAGAGCTGGCTGATTTCATCATATTTGTTTTGCAAGACATTTTGTTTCTCCTAAAAAATTGAAAATTTCAGCATGACTTTTTCATGCCGCCAAACAGATTTAAGCAGCCGCTTTACCTATGACAATAGAACTTTGTGTCAGATAAAACTTAAAGCCATATCGGCTTACACCTGATTGCGGGCTTTGAATATCCCGTTTTCAAAACCTTGGATTTCCTTGTTTTCATCGGCCATTTCCAGACGTTTTTCCGCCAGTGCCGCATATTCTTTTTCCCGTTCGATGCCGATGTAGCGGCGACCGAGCTTTTTGGCGGCAACCGCAGTCGTGCCGGAACCGAGAAACGGATCGAAAACGACGTCGCCTTCGTTGCTGGAAGCTAAAATCAGCTTGGCAATCAGTTTTTCGGGCTTTTGGGTCGGATGCGGCGTGTTTTCGGGCATAGACCAAAACGGAATGGATATGTCGGTCCAGATATTGGACGGATGTGTATAGCGGAATTTGCTTTTTCCCTCGTCAATCCAGTCTTTGGGGAGCCCTTTTTCGTCACGGTAAGGGGCAATGACCGGCCGTTGGATCTTAACCGCGTCAAGGTTAAAAGTATATGTGTCCGACTTTGTGAAAAACCAGATGTCTTCCAAACAGTTTTTCCAGTTGTTTTTGGAACCGCGTCCTTTTTCCCTCTCCCATGAAATCCGGTTTTGCAAAACAAAATATTTTCCGGCGACCTCAGGAATGGCAATGGAGGTTTTCCAGTCGGAGCAGATGTAAATGCTGGCGTTCGGTTTCAGAATGCGCACGGTTTTCTTCAGCCATTTCTCCAGCCATTTTTGATATTCTTTGAGTGCCATTTCCTTAAATGTTGTGCCGGCAAAATTTTTGGTCAGATTATAAGGCGGATCCGCAATCATCAGATCAACGCAGGCATCGGGCAGATAATTCATGGCTCTGAGGGAATCCTGCAGGATTATCTTGTCCGTTACCGCTTTAGTTGCGGCTGGAGCAGAAAGTTTAATCGCTCTTTTGGCATAAAGAGCGATTTGTTTGTTATCCAGTTCAATGGTACGGTTGCGCGGTGCCTTGGCCTTCATCGGGAAAATTACTCTTCGCCGAATTTATTGTTGACCAGGGCAACAACCGCCTCCAAAGCTTCTTTGGCTTGATTGCCGCTGGCCGAAACTTTGATGGTGGTATCTTTGGCTGCGGCCAGCATCATCAGTCCCATGATGGACGTGCCGCTGACGGTTTGGCCGATTCGCTCGACTTCTATTTCGCAGTCAAACGGAGCGATGGTTTTTACAAACGCGGCTGCGGCCCGGGCATGCAGCCCCTTTTTGTTTTGAATAGTCAGTTCTGCGGAAAGTTTTTCTTCAGTCATGGCTACATTCCTAATAGTTGTGATGCGACGTTAATATATTTTTTGCCGGCTTCCTGTGCGCCTTCCACCGTGTCTTTTAAAGACTTTTCTTTGCGCAGCGACGCAATTTTAATCAGCATCGGCAGATTGACGCCGGCCAAAATTTCAACATTGGCGCGTGACATAATCGAAATGGCCAGATTGGAAGGCGTGCCGCCGAACATATCCGTCAGAACCACCACTCCGCTGCCGGAATCGCATTTTTCAACCTTGCTGAGAATTTCGGCGCGGCGTTCTTCCATATCATCCTCAGGGCCGATGCATACAGCTTCAACCTGATCCTGTTTGCCGACAACATGCTGCATTGCCGAAATAAACTCCAAAGCCAGATTACCATGGGTAACCAAAACCAAACCAATCATTTTTTATTCCTTATTTGCTGTTTTCCGAACCGCTGATCCAAGACTTCACGACGCCGAATTTGGCCAGAATTTCATCTTTTGTTTTGGCTCGGACATATTCGTCGGCACGGGTCTGCCGCCCGACCGGTTCAATTTCTTCAACATTTTCCACTGGAACCGCATAAGCTCTTTCCACCATTTTGCCTTGGAGCTCCACAATCATCAAAAATTCAGCTTCCGCCAACGGGCCTTTGGTTTCTTCGTCAATATCGTCAAGCTTGACCGACAGGCGCTCGTCTCTTTTAAGCAAGGCGGTTTTTTTGCCGTCGAACTGCAAAACCGGATTAACCGGCGCCCCGTCGCGCGCGTCAATAAAAATAGCCAGTTCGCCATACTTGTTTTCAATGATTTCGTAAAAATCCTGCTTTTCGATCAGAGTATAATATTGTGTTTCCATGAGATGTTTACCTTACGCCTTGAGTAAATATTGAAAATATGATATTACAATATCTGTATTGTGTCAATTTTGAGTTAACAAGAAGCATGATTAATATGGAAAAAAACGCGCTGAAATTCGTTTGGCATTATGTAAAGATTTTTAAATGGTTTCTGTTGATCATGCTGGCGTTGCTGATCGTCGGACAAATCTGCCGGCAGTTTGTACCCTATTATCTGGCCAGGCTCTATGAAGCTGTTTCAGGTTATCAGGATACGGCGGAAGCCTGGCAGAATGTTATTGTTTGTATTTTCAGCGCGTTTTTGTTGCAGTTTTTGGGAACTTCCGTACCCAATCTGGGCTTTGTTCTGAGTGCCAAGGTTACGCCGCGTCTGCGCACAATTGTCATCAGAGACGTCTTTGACTATGTCAACCGGCATTCAATAGCCTATTTTTCCGAAGAAATGTCCGGAAACATCTCCAATAAGGTCCAGCAGCTTCAGAGTGGCGTTACCGAGCTTATTCGACACTGTATAGACAGCAGTTATGCTGTTTTTTACGTTCTGATCGGCTTGGTAATCCTGAGCTCGGTTAGTTTGTGGCTGGCCCCTGTTTTTATATTGTGGGCGCTTTCTGTCATCGGTTTGGGATTCGTTCTTGGCCGCCGGGTGCATGGCTGGTCCAAAGCTTCCGGTACCGAACAGAGCCGTGCCAACGGCATGATTGTGGATTCTCTTGCCAATTACAGCGAAATCAAAAGTTTTGCCAATTTTCGTTTTGAGCGGCTTAATCTCTTGAAGGCCCTGCGTTTGCTTCGCAATGCCGAAAGCCGGGAAGAATACGGCCGTGCTCGGGTCGTTATGATTCAGCATACGGTAGTTGTTGTCTCTTTTGCGCTGTTTATGTTTTATGCCGCATGGCTGTTCCGCGGTCGCCATCTGACGTCTACCGAGTTTATTTTTGTAAACGGCCTGTTTATGACCATGAGCGGCACGATATTTAACATCACCTGGGTTTATAATAATATTCTGCGGATTTTCGGACGCATTAATTCCGCGTTGGAAACTTTGGCCGTCGAACCCGAAATCAAAGACCGTCCTAATGCCATAAAGCCCAAGTTCAAAAAAGCTTCCGTCAGCTTTGAAGATGTCGATTTTGCCTATGCCGGCAAAAAGAAACTTTTTCATGGCTTGAATCTTGAAATAAAAGCCGGGGAAAAAATCGGACTGGTCGGTGCTTCGGGTTCCGGTAAGTCGACCTTTATCAAGTTAATTGCGCGCTATTTTGATGTCAGCGGCGGTGCGGTAAAAATTAACGGCATCGATGTTCGCGATTTGGCTCAGGATTCCCTGCATAAAAATATTGCCGCCATTCCGCAGGATATATGTCTGTTTAACCGCACGTTGATGGAAAATATCCGCTATGGCAAAACCAACGCTTCCGATGAAGATGTTGTTAAAGCCGCTAAAAAGGCGGCTGCGGATGAGTTTATTAAAGGTTTTCCCGACGGTTATCAAACCAAGGTCGGCGAGCGGGGCGTCGTTTTATCCGGCGGTGAACGTCAGCGTATAGCCATTGCCCGTGCCATTTTGAAAAATGCGCCGCTTCTGATTTTTGACGAAGCAACTTCCGCGCTGGACAGCAGGAGCGAAAAACATATTCAAAAATCTCTGAACAATCTGATGAAAAATAAAACCGTCATCGCCATTGCTCACCGTCTGTCCACCCTGCGTGAAATGGATCGGATTTTGGTTTTTGACAAGGGGAGAATTGTCGAGCAGGGAACTCATAGCACCCTTTTGCGCAAAAAAGGCATTTATTATCGGCTGTATAATATGCAGGCCGGCGGTTTTGTCGGTGTGACATCCGGCGCATCCGCGCCTTCCCGGGCATTATGAGATTGCCTGCGGTTCGATTCTGTTGTTTTTTATTCTAAAGAACAAAGCTTCGTTTTTCAAAGAGGCGAAAAGTTCGGGATTGGTTGACGTAATCCAGGCCTGAACGTTCAGGTCGCGTATTTTTTCAATCAACGCCTCACGCTTGATGTCATCCAGGTGCGCCACGACTTCGTCCAGCAGCATGACAGGCGCAAATCCCTGATGCAGCGTTTGCGATTTGGTCTGTGCCAGAATAATGCTGACCAGCAGCGACTTTTGTTCGCCGGTGGAACACAGCTCTGCCGGCATTCTTTTTTTGCGGTAATAAACCTTAAAGTCTGTTCGGTTGACGCCGTCAATGTTATCGTTATATAAAACGTTTTTTCGCTGCTCTTTAAGGCGGCTTTTGTAAAAATCCTCAACTTCGACGGCCGGCATTTTATCAAGCATTTTTTCAATGCTTCCGTCCAGCTCCAGCATAACGCTTGGGAACACGTCGTCAGGCTCATGCTCAATAAAGGTGTTGAGCTTGGCAATCTGTTCACGTCTGGCCGCCGCAATTGCCACGCCGAGCGAAGCCATGTTTTCTTCCAGCGGCAGCAGCCAGTGATTGTCTTGAGAACCGGACTTCAAAAGCTGATACCACTCTTTGTACAAATGCTCAAAATTGGCCGTGCGCTTGGCATGTTCCACGTCAAACGCATAAACCAGCCGATCCAGAAAACTGCGGCGCGGTTGAGAACCGCCGCGGAAAAGCCGGTCCATCTGCGGTGTGAGCCATACGGCGGAAATATATTTGCCGAGTTCGGACTGGGAGGATATTTTGCTGCCGTCGATTTTGACGATTCTGCGTTCAAAACTGCGGATGTCGTCCTCATTTGTTTCTCGGATTGATTTTTCGACCGCGGTTCCGATTTCAAATTCTTCGTCGCCTTTCTGGACAGTCGAAGATACCGCCCAGCTGGTATTGGAAATTTCCGTCGGTGCATATTCGTCGCTGACCAGAGCCGGAGCAATGCGGCGAATGTCGGCCAGCCTGGCGCCGCGCAAGCCCCGTCCGGGCGTTAAAAAGGATATCGCTTCCAGAATATTGGTTTTTCCGGTGCCGTTTTCACCGGTAATGACAATCGGGCACAGTTCCGCGTTTATGCGCAAAAACTGATAGTTCCTGAAATCAGTTAAAGTCAGGCGCGTAACGCCTGACTTTATACTGTTGTTAACCTGCAGTTTTAAGGCCAGATTGTCCATTTTGCCGCTTTAGACTCTCATCGGCATTAATACGTAGATTGCGCTGGAATCCGTCGTATCATGAATAACGGACGGAGAAGACGCGTCGGCAAAGGAAATGCGGACGGCGTCGCCTTTGACTTCATTGAGAATATCCAGCAGATAACGGAAGTTATAACCGATTTCAACCGATTCGCCTTCATATTTGGCTTCCAGTTCTTCCTGGGCTGATCCGAGATCCGGGCTGGAAGTGGTAATAGTAACCTTGGCGGTACCGGTAATCATTTTGATGGCGCGGGTTCTCTCTGCCACGACCGAAACGCGGTCAACGGCGGAAGACAGTTCTTTAACGCCGATTTCAAGGTTTTTGTCATTGTCGGTCGGAATAACGCGTTCATAGTCCGGATAAGTTCCGTCAATCAGTTTGGATGTCAGCGTAACGTCTTCAAAGGCAAAGCGGACTTTGTTGTCGGACATTGAAACCGTAATGTGGTCGGCATTGTTGTCGTCCAACAGTTTACGGATTTCGGTGATCGTCTTTCTCGGAACAATGACGCCGGCCAATTCTTCCGCGCCTTTGGGCAACGGCGTCTCGACGCAGGCCAGACGGTGTCCGTCGGTAGCGACGACGCGCAGGACTTTTGCTTCGCCTTCTTTTTTGGCGTGCATATAAACACCGTTGAGATAATAACGGGTTTCTTCGGTAGACACGGCAAATTTGGTCCGGTCGATAACGTCCTTGAGCTCGTCTTTTTCCATGGTAAAGTTAATCGGCAGCTTGTCACCCGAAATAACCGGAAAATCCTCCACGCCGATGGTGGAAAGAGAAAATTTGGAACGTCCCGAAGCAATCGTCAGCTGTCCTTTTTCGTCAGGAAAGGTGATTTCAACTTCCGAACCGTCGGAAAGCTTGCGGACAATGTCGTACAACATATGTGCCGGAGCCGTGGTCGCGCCGGTTTCTGCAATTTTTGCATCGGCAATTTCGGTGATTTCCGTATCCATGTCCGTTGCCTTGAAGCTGATACCGTCGCCGAGCGCTTCGATTCTTACATTAGACAATACCGGAATGGTGTTTCTTTTCTCAACGATGCTCTGAACATGGCTCAGAGTTTTCAAGAGTTTTGCACGTTCAATTGTAAACTTCATATCTTTGTCCATAAAAAATTAAATTAAAAAAACGAACCGTCGTTTCACCTTTTTCCAGATTTTAGCATAATTTTGCTAAATCAGAAGACAAAACGACGATTCGTCAACAGTTTTTTTGCCTTTAACCTTTGTAAAATTAAGGCCTTAAAGTCTTTATTTAAGCTTCCAGAACCCTCCTTAATGCGTCTACGTCCTCTGCCAGAGTCGTATCTTCGACGATCAACTCTTCAACCTTGCGGACGGCGTGCATAACGGTCGTGTGGTCACGGTCAAACTTGCGGCCGATTTCCGGCAAAGAACGGGAGGTCAGCTGTTTGGCCAGATACATGGCAATCTGGCGCGGTCTGGCCACCGTGCGGGCCCGGCGCGAAGACTGCATTTCTTTGACTGAAATATTGAAATGTTCTGCTACTTTTTTCTGAATCTCGTCAATCGTGGTGCGTTTGTCATAGGAGCGCAGCATATCCTTCAACACGTCCTGCGTCATATCCAGTGTGATTTCCTTGTCGGAAAGCAGTTGTGAATGAGCAATGACCCGGCGCAGAGCACCTTCTAGTTCGCGAATGTTGGAGCTGATTTTCTGAGCAAGGAATTCAGCCACTTTGGTAGGCAGCTCAACGCCAAGCTGCCGGGCCTTGTTTTCAAGAATGCCGATGCGCAGGTCAAAATCCGTCGGATGAATGTCGGCAACCAAACCGCAGCCGAGGCGTGATTTCAGACGACTTTCGATTCCTTCCAAATCGGAAGGGGACTTGTCTGCGGAAATGATAATCTGACGGCCTTCTTCAATCAGAGAATTGAATGTATAGAAAAACTCTTCCTGAGTGGTGTCCTTACCGCCCATAAATTGAACGTCATCAACCATCAGAACGTCAACGGAACGGAATTGTTCCTTAAAGGCGGTAGTGTCTTTATAACGCAGAGCCCGTACGAATTTGTACATGAACTTCTCCGCTGACAAATAGACGATATTGCGGCTGGGATCCTGTTTCTTAATGTGCCAGGCAATGGCATGCATCAGGTGAGTTTTGCCCAGACCGACGCCGGAATATAAGAACAGCGGGTTAAAAGAAACGTTGCGGGATTCTGCAACTTTGCGAGCCGCGGCATAGGCAAATTCGTTGGTCTTGCCGACGACGAAGTTTTCAAAAGTGTATTGAGGGTTCAACGGAACCGACAAGGGGTCATTGTTGGAAAAGGTTTCGTTGGTATTGACGGCCAGAGAACTGGCGCCGGACTGATAAATATTCTGCGGTGCCGGCGTTGAAGTGATTTTTTTCAATAAGGAACGGCAGGTCGGGCTGTAAAGGCCTTTGGCGTCGTCATTGACGGCCTGAACGATAAAGTTGACGCTTTTGATTTCGGGATTCTTTTTCTCCCAGATTTTATGGATTCTCTCGCTGTAGTGAGTGATGACCCAGTTCCGCATAAAACGCGTCGGCACGCAGATATTCATGACGCCGTCGTTAAAGGAACCTAAAGTAAGCGGTTTTAACCAGCTGTCAAAAGCCGTCTCGCCGACTTCGATTTTCAATTGGCTGCAAATCTGTCCCCATTGATCCTGAACAGAACTGTCGTTTATTATTGCTTCTTCAGCCATCTTATCTCCCCATCCATTTTCTTTTATATTAATTACTCAAAAATTAATAACATTTCTTCACTTGTATAATTGCGGATCTTTCGGATTCTTAAAGCTTGGTTTATCCTTCCGATTCCTCCTGCCGCCGTATGGCTCCTAAAATCAGGCAGCCTTCCCCGCGGCCTACATAATTAATTATATAATAAAAGAACTGTTTTTAACGGTTCAACTTTTCTTTTTGCCAGACTTGTCTTCTCAAGGGGGTGAATTCAAACCCCTTTCCGAACTAAGGAAAGAAACCCTTTTCCCCAAGGCTTCTTTCGCCGTTTTTTCAAACTTGGCTTGTTCTCAAAAAGTGATTCGAATATTAAAGGCAAAAAAAATAATTACAACAGAACATTCTAAGAACATCGCAATTATATTTCTTGACACCCTTTTTCTACAGAGTCGCGCAGATTCTCTTGATTTTTGCATAAAAAAACACAAACCGAAATACCTCGCTTTGTACCAAAGAGGCATCAGGTTTGTGTTAAATTTTACAGTCTGAAATTAAAGGTTAAAGAGCTTTAATTTTCTTAGACAGACGAGAAACGGTACGAGCTGCCGTATTAAGAGCGTAAACGCCTTTGCGGACGGCGATCATCAGTTCGGATTCTGCAACTTTGAAAGCTTCCAAAGCCTGTTCTTTATTCTTTTCATTGATTAAGGCTTCTACTTTCTTTACGAAAGTGCGAACTCTGCTGCGGCGTGCGCCGTTGATGACAGCTCTTTTGTTGTTTCTGTTAATTCTGGTTTTTGCCGACTTATGATTGGCCATTTTTATTATCCTGTTCTTCAAAAAAAGTTAAAACAATATAAATTTGTAATGCTTTATAAACTCTAAACCCCGGCTTAGTCAATAGCTATTTTTGAAAATTTGCCTAAATATTTGTTATTTGTTGCGTTTTTCGATGAAGCGGTCAAGCGATTCTTTGAAGCCTTTTGCACCCAGGCAGATTTTGCAGTTCTTGTTTTCATAGGCGATTCCGGATTCCAGGCTGCTGTTGAAAGATTGTTTGATGGCGTCTTTGGCCAGCTCGACGGCATATTTCGGCAGAGCGGCGATTCTGTTGGCGGTTTTGATACACTCTTCAAACAGGTCGGGCAGAGCGACAATACGGCTGGCTATACCGCAGGCGACGGCTTCTTCGGCGTTAAGAGCTCGTCCGGTCAAAATCATTTCCATGGTTTTGGATTTGCCGATGGTTTTGCACAGACGTTGCGTCGAACCAAATCCGGGGATGACGCCGAGGCTGATTTCCGGCTGCCCGAAACGTGCGTTGTCGGCGGCCAGTATAATGTCGCAGGACAAAGCCAGTTCGCAGCCGATTCCCAGGGCATATCCGGCCACTGCGGCAATAATGGGTTTGCGGCACTCATCGATTTTGCGGAAATATTTGTAAGTATCGTCCAAGGCCTCAATAGCATTGTCGCTGACCTTGGATTGAAGTTCGCGCAAATCGATTCCGGCGGCAAAGGCCTTGTCGCTGCCCCGGATGATAATGGCGGCGATGCTGTTGTCTTCTTCAAAAGTTTTCAACTGTGCCGCAATTTCTTCCAACATCGATTCGCAGATGGCATTCAACGCTTTGGGGCGGTTCAACGTAATGATTCCTGCGCTGCCGCGGACACCGGCCAAAATATTTTTATATTCCATTTTCTATCCTATAACCTGCTTTTAACCGTAATTCTGACTACTAGGGGTTTTATTGATTCCCGGGCAATGTCAATGGCTTCTCCGTCGCGGTAAAAGGTGAGGGTGTCGTCGCGTTTGCCCTGATAAGTCCATCCGAGCTGGGGCAGGGTTTCCTTATAAAATTTTTCAACTCTGGCAAAGCCGATTTTGCTGGAAGTCAGATAGGCTTCGACCAGACGGCTCTGCTCGTTGCCGAAAGAAATATTGTCTTTCTGAACCTGTTTCATTCCGCTCAAAAGAGGAACGTCTTCCAGCCCTTCGATAAACGCTGCGCCGGCACCGGAGATTCCGGCTGTCATTGCCGCTAAGATAAATATAAAAATCCGCAAATGATTCTTAAACATCTTCTTCTCACTTTTGTTTTACCGGACAGTAAAAGGTAGAGCGTCCGCCCAGGACGACTTTCCGAATGCCGCCGGTTTGATTTACGTTACAGGTACACCCGGGACATTTTTGCCCGGTTTTGTTATAAACGCAATGCATATTTTGAAAATACCCCAGACTGCCGTCGGGTTTTTGATAGTCGCGAAGTGTTGAACCGCCGGCCTTTATGGCTTTTTTCAAAACGTCAATAACTTTGGTTATAATAATTTTACATTCTGCCCGGCTGATGGATCCGGCCTCCCTTGTCGGAAGGATTCCCGCTTCAAATAACGCTTCCGAAGCGTAAATATTACCGATTCCGGTAATAATCGACTGATCCAACAGAGCTTCCTTGATCGGAATTTTTTTGTTTTTCAGCCTCTGGTACAGATAATCTTCGTTAAGAGCTTTGTCAAATGGTTCGATTCCCGTTTTGGCAAACAGGCGATGATGCGGCAGATCCTCCGTTTTGCAATATGTCATCAAACCGAAGCGCCGTGCGTCGTTGTAGACGATAATGCCTTTTCCCGTCTCAAAAATCACATGATCGTGCTTAGCCGCTTCGGGCATCTCGTCGGAAATTTTGACCCTGCCGCTCATGCCCAGATGCCAGATGATGCTGTATCCGTTGTCAAGCTTGATAATAATGTATTTTCCGCGGCGGTTATATCCGCAGATTCTGGCGCCGATAACCTTATCTGCAAAATCATCCGGGATTTTCTCTCGTAAGTTCTTGTTGTTTATTAAAACTTTGATTATATTGGTGTTGCCGATAGATTGTTCTATGGCGGTTTTTATGGTTTCGACTTCGGGCAATTCCGGCATTTTGCATTAACCTCGCAGACTGGACTTTTCAAAACATTATAAATGATAAATGAAATTTTACAATTTATAAAAAAAACAATCCTCTCCATAAAACTGGCTCGCGGAGATGTGCTTTTTTTGCTTGAAGGGCTGAAACCGTTTCGTTTCGTACTTCCGCAGGCAAGGTTATGGAAAAAGAAAAGCCGGCAGCCGCTTTGTATTCGGATTCGCAGCTTTCTGGACGCGGAACAAAGTGTTTTTCTGGATATTGCCGCCGAAGAAGTCGGCATCCGTTCGGATGTTGCCGATGGTTGCCTTTTTACCAGAGACTGTGGGGAAGGCCGCCTGCTTTCCGTCAGCGAACCGTTTCGCTCAGCGGCAGTCTGGCAGAAAAAAGACGTCTTTTATCGGAAGCTTTGGGACGAAATTGCCCGAAACGATTCGCGCTTTATCCTGAACGGGACTGTTTATAAAAAGCGTATGGATAATCTAAACGATATGCGTTTTTATGCTTCTGAACTTGAAATTTTAAACCAGAAGATTTCGGGCTCGCCGTACAGCTGTCCGTTTGAGGTAGACTGGATTCGTACCGGCAAACGCGAACTTTACCTTAATTTCGGTGCCGGTTGTCGTTTTACGTCGGTGCTTTCGAAAAAAGAGCAGGAAAGTCTTGCCGCTGTTTGGGGATATATGTTTTTTGCCGGAGCTGTTTTTATCTCTTTTTGGCGCGGCGTGCTTGCTGATGCTGCCGGCCGGGTGGCCTTTCCTGATTTTGACTGTGTCTGTGAAGCCGATTGGACGCTGAAAAATTTTGCGGCGGAATATATCCGCGGTCATGCTCTTCCGCAGCGGGAAAACGAATTCAGATTGGAACGGGCTTTAAAGCTTTTGCGGCATTATTGTCCGGATATAAACCCGTTTGACTTTTGGAAAAACTATTTGAATACGCTCCTGCCGAAAGAAATAGGCATCGGCGGACAAAAATCGTTGCTGGCCAATCTGAGCCGCAACGGAGTTGTTACGCCGCCGGCGAAAAAGCTGCATTTTCCTGCCGCGGCGGATTTAGCCTATCTGTTGGATTCCCGGCGCCATAAAAACGACCCGCGTTTTCGCAAATCCGGCGTGTTGTATTGGGGGCCGCTGCTGCTCGTTATCTACCTGCTGTTCAAATATTTTTAGGCTTGCCATCGACAGCCGGATGATATAAACTCGCCGCAAATTTTTAAAGTATCATGATCATGAAAAAAACACCGCGAACCAAAAAATATTTTGCGCCTCAAAATGAAGGGCGCGAACATAAGTGTGACCATCCGGGTTGTCCGGAAAAGGGAGAATACCGTGCGCCCAAAGATCGCAGTCTGAAAGAATATTACTGGTTCTGCCTGAAGCATGTGCAGGAGTATAATCAGAAATGGAACTTTTATGACGGCATTGACCCTGAAATGCACGAGGAAAACGAACGCCGCGGCCGAATGCGTTTTCGTTGGTTCGGTTCCAAAATCAAGTACAGCTTCGGCGACGAGTTTACGGACGAATACAGCGCTTTTCGGGAATATGCGAGCGATTTTTCGGCGATGAACGAAATTTATTATTCCGATGAGGATCGACGTAATCTCAAAATTATGGAAATTTATTCCTCGGAAGAAGAAATCACCTTGGAACTTGTAAAAAAACAATATAAAAAACTGGTAAAAAAATATCATCCCGACGTTAATCAGGGTGACAAAAATGCGGAAGAAAAATTTAAACTTTTAAGTGCCGCCTATAAGGCGCTTCTGGCCAAACTGACCTAGCTGCGTTCTCTGTCTTGGGCAAACTTTTGGTTCGCCTTTCTGTTTTTGAGCATTTCTTTTTCAGCCGCGTCTTTTTCAGGTTTTTGCTTGTTGGTTTTACATTCCTTGCGGCCGGTTTTTTCGCAGATGGTGCGGGCGACTTTCATATCGTTCTTTTCCTCATGTCCGGTTTCGACAATTTCCTTGATATCCATTTTTTTCAGCATATCTTTGGTGTCTTTGCCGCCGATGCTTTTAATTTTGTGTACGCCCTCCATCAGCTCCAGAAGTTCCTTGTCGCTGAGCTTGTTCCATTGGTTGTCGATTTTGAGTTCTTTTTGAAATTCTTTTTTGAGGGTTTTGTTAAGTTTCTGCGGATCAATCGAATTGTCCATCAGACCCTGATTGATCGTTTCTTTTTTCAGGCCTGTAAAACCGGCCTGCCGGGCCATGTTGTTGGCCAAGCTGATGGTTCCGACCTTTTCTGTTTCCAGCTGTTGTTTGATAATGCTGTTGGTCTCCTGCTGCTTGAGCAGTTTTTTCTCGTCTTCGTGCAAGGCGTTTAAAAGCGAACTGTTGGACATTTCCTGCAAACTCGGATCCATGACAAACTGTGTGCTTTCATTTTCATCCTCGTCTTCATCAAAAACGTCTTTGATTTTTTTGCGTATCTTTTTCAGGCCGACCGGCAAGTCTGTCGGACGCAGCGGTTTGCTGCCGGTAATGTTGTCTTTTTTGGCCTCATATTCCGCCGCTTTTGCCACATTGGTTTTAAGCGTTAACTTTTCCTGTTCGTCAAAACCGCTTTTCTTCCATTCTATATTCGGATTAGAAGAGTTGTTGCCCATATTTGTCACACATTCTGTTTTTCTTGTTGCCACTCTGTTTCAAGGGTACCCTTTCCCGTAAAGATTGTCAATTATTTACGGAATGAAAACATAATTTATTATGGTCAGAATATTTTATAAGTAACCATGATTGAACCATCCGATAAATTGCGCGACATCACTTCCACCTGTTCCTTGTCGTCGCGGTTCAGAATAAACGTGCGTGTGGTAAAACTGATAAGGTGATTGATAATGTCAGCCTTGAGACCTTTCCAGTCCTCAACCTTGGTGAAGAATTCCCGCTGCGTTTCGACCAATTCGGAAATGCTGGGTTCCTTGTCCAGAAGGTCACTGTCGGCGTCCCATAATTTTAGATAAGACTGATTATAAAAATTTAAACGCCCGTCAGGTCCGAAAATAATGACCGCGTCAAACAGGTTTTCAAGCGATTCTCTCTGAATGGCCAGCAAAGAATTGTAGGCTCGGCGGGTCGCCAGCTTGTCCGATACGTCTTCAAAGGCAAAAACCAATCCGCCCATCGGATGCGGAATACGTACGCGGCGGATAGTCTGCCCGTTCGGCAGGTGCATCATATCTTCCTTGGTTTCAATGATAGTGTTGAAATCCTGCTGTTCGCTGTTTTTGTAAGCGATATAGTCCGGCACTTCGGGCAGCATTCTTTTTTCACGCAGGATATCCATAAAGGCGGAATAGTTTGGTTGTTGCTCAAGCCATGAGTTTTCCAGCCCCCAGAGCTGAGCAAAAGCGTGATTGTAAAAGGCCAGCTTCGTTTCCTGACTGAAAACGGCAAAGGCGGTGCCGAGTTTGCCCATAATTTCCAAGTGGGCATTCTGGTGGATTTTAAGGTTGCGTTTAAGCTCGTCCAACTCGCTGATGTCGACTAAGGTGCCGACAGTGTAGATTTTGTCGAGGCTTTCTTCGGCGTGAAACGGTGTTTCCGTGGCTTCGTATACTTTTCTTTCGCCGTTTTTAATGACGGTTACGGCCTGTTTTTTTGGTCTGTTGACAGAATGAGCCACAAAAGCCAGATTCCGGGAAATGTTTTCACCGTTAATGTTTTGAATCTCCAGTCCGTTTTGCAAAATGTCTTCGCGGCTTTTCCCTTCAAAAAACTCGGTATATTTGCGGTTGAATTCAAACAAATTGAGTTTGTCATCCCTCATCCAGACTGGATAGGGAATGTTGTTGAGCAGGTCTTCCAGGCGGATAATCTGCTTATACCAAACCTCCTTTTCGGTCTCAAGCTCGCTTAACGCCTGGGCTTCGGTGCTGATATCGCGGAACCAGATCATATCGCAGTATATGTTGCCGTCTATTCCGTTAATTCTGGAACCGGACAGCCGCAACTGCTTTGATGTGTTTTTTAGGCCGAACTCTTCTTCAAAGGAAACGCCGTCCTCCCGCAGCAGACTTACATATTTTTGAATTTTTTTTGCGTCTTCTTTGTAAAAGCTTTTGAGAATATCTTCAAAAGAACTGTTGGTTCCTTCGCTGAGATTTAAGATGACGGCCAGCCGCCGGGAACAGCGCTCTACCATTGATTTTCTTGGATCGTCGATTTTCTGATCCGGATAAATGAAAGCAAAATAGCCGTCTTTGGAGGCGTAAAGCGTTTCGGCATAACGTTCGCGGTCGCGGTTTAAAAAGTAGTTTTTTTGTTTCAGGCGCAGATAATTGTACCAGTAATAGAAAAAGGCTCCCAGCAGAACAGTAAAAGCCATGCCGATTCCGTACCACAGTTCCGGAGCGGCGTAATACATATCAATTAAAAGTTCTTGCGTCATTTTTTTTGTTTTTTTATTAAATTTGGTTGCCTGATAAATGATTTTATAATATAAAATGCTATTTGAAAAACGTAATTTTTTCAGAGGTGGAAAACCCTGACCGCCCTGTTTGGAAAGAAAATGTAGGAATTTCGATGTATAGTCTGGCTTTTGATACTACGGCAGCGGCCTGCTCCATTGCCCTGCTGTGTGATGACAAACCCGTTGCTTCTTTCAGCCGTCTGATGGATTTCGGACAGTCTGAACTGCTTATTCCCGAAATTAGGAATATTTTGGAACAAAACAACCTGACCTTTGCCGATTTGCGGCTGCTGACCGTTTGTACCGGTCCCGGTTCGTTTACGGGGGTACGGGCCGGCATTTCCGCCGCGCGTTCTTTCGGCATTGCTTGTCCGGAGCTTACGGTCTGCGGTGTCGACGCTTTTGCCGCCTATGCTGTTCACTGGGCCTACAACCCCGAAGAAATCGCCGATTTTAATCTGGTTGTCATTGAAACCAAACGCGAAGATTTTTATTATCAGATTTTTGATAAAAGCCTGAAACCTTTGACCGAACCGTCAGCGGCAATGTTTGAAGACATTTTGCCGCAGTTGCGTTACAAAAAGGTTTCGATAATTGGTGACGGCGTCGAGCGTTTTCTGATGAGGCCGACCAATTTGAGCCTGCATTGTATCGGACGGATGGATGCTTTGCCTGTCGAATATCTGGGGGCTGCCGGCCTGCGCCAGTTTCGCGCCAAAAGGACCGACTACCCTAAACCTTTATACCTTCGTGCGCCGGACGTTTGTGTCAAAGCATGAAAACAAAAAGCATTTCCGTTACGGAAATGCTTTTTTATGCATAGCTGTATTGCCTGAACTCTTTGCTGCCCAATATCTTATGGATGGTTTCCTGCAAGTCTTCTTTGCGCCGTGCTTCAATAATATCAACAATTTCGATTTCCTGCCGGTCTAGACGGCGGTTGATGCCTAGGGAGTCGTAATACTGTTTGCTCTCGTTATACAGTTTGGCGGCCTGAAGGTTGTCGCCCTGTTCGTAATAATATTGCGAAAGCATTTTATTGGCGTTGGCCACCTGGGCAATGTTGATTTCTTCATCGGCAATGTTCAGCACGTTTTGATACGCCCATACGGCCTGATTGTTGGATCCGGCGCGTTTATACATATCGCCGACCCGGCTCCAGGCGTTAACGTTTTTAGGAACCAGTTCGATTGCCAGTTCGAATGCCCCCGTTGCCAGATGCGTGTCCGAAATGGCAGACAAAGTGCCGAAGATGCAGGCTTCGTTGGATGTTTCGATAAACAGTTCGTCGCGTTTCGGGCCGGAAGACATTGAAGTAGTCCGCTCAATGTTTCGATCCATTAAAGCCTCAATCAGCGCCAGCGAATAAGTGGTGTCGCCTTCCGCCATATAATACAGCGCGGTTGCTTCGTCGGGAAGCTTTTTTTCGCGTCTGACCTCGTTAAAGCGGCCGTTGACGGCCAGAGCGATAAAGTCTCGAATGGCCGTGATGGTCTGGATGATTTCGTCTTCGGAACTTTTGCCCTGATTGCGATACATGACGGTCTGGGCAATTTTGAGGTCGTCCACCCCGCGTCCCAGCATATCGATAATCAGTCCCATCAGCTCGCTGAGATCCTTGTTGCTCTGCTGATACTGCAATTTGTCCTGCGGAATGACGGCATCCTGTTCAGTTTCCATCTCGTTAAGCTTGCCTTTTTTCCAATCAAGGTCAACCTGAAAATCTTTTTTATATGAAGCCAGCGTTTCTTTCTCTTTTTCCTTTTCTTTCAATTTTTCTTTTTCGCGCGCTTTTTTTTCTTCGTCTCGTTTTTTCTCAAGTTCCGCCTGTTTTTGAAGCTGCTGTTCTTTTTCTTCGTTGAGCAGCCTCTCGGCGCGAGATTGTTCCAGATCCCGTTCAAGTTCTCTTTCAAGTTCCAGTTCCAGATCATGCTCGTTGATCAGGCTTTCTTCCTCGTCGTTTTCTTCCAGTTCGTCAAAAAATTCTGCTTTTTTTCGATTTTTTTTCCGTGCAGATGCGCCGTCGCTTTTCAGAAAGGCAATAATGGACTTGACGTATAAGACGATAATCAGAAACAAAAACAATATCAGGGCAAGCAGCATCAGAATAATGGACGCCATGCGCAAATCGCTCATACCCGAGAGATATTTGTTAAACGTTCCGGCCAGCACGTCGACGTTGCTGACCACGGAAGTCATGAATTCATCGGATAAAAATACAGTTATCACTTGCTCCAGCATATTTTTGCTTAACACCATTTACAAATTGTTTTTTAATGACTAGAATGCTTTTCACAAACATTATAATGCCGCGTTTACGTAAAGACAATAATAGCAATAGATTAAAAATGGGTTACTTTAGTCAAAGAAAAAAACACGCCCGGGAAAATATGTTTATGGCCGTTTCCCTGCTGGTTGTGGCCATAATATATTCTGTAGTTTGGTTTGACGGCGATAACAATGCTTTTGTGCGTTTTTTGCGCGGCTGGCAGTTTCATTTTTATCTGTTTAATATTTTTCTCCTTTTATATACCCTGTGGCACCGCAAAGTTTTTTATACGGCGGCCGCGGCTCTGCTTTTGGTTTTAAACTATGCCTCAATAGCCAAAACCGCCCGTCTTTTTCTTAATGATTCCAATGAAAGTACCCGCGCTTTTAATGTCGTTTATAAGAAAGGCGAGCAAAATTACGAAAACATAATCGATACCCGTGATGTTCTGCTCCGCCGGCAGGGAATAGCCCGTTTAAGTCCGAATGTCAGCGTTTCTTTTATGAGCTTTGAAAAGTATGATCAGGTCTTTACGTTGGTTAATATTGATTTTTCAAAAGTTTCGCAATCGGAAAAGGAAACCGCTTTTATGAATCTGGCGCGTTTTGTCGATCGTCAGGACGATCCGGTGGTCATTGCCGGAGATTTCGGTCTGCCTTCTTGGTCGCCGCTTTTCCGCGAATTTTTGGATAAAACCGGCCTCAGCGTCAAGAACCGTATTTTGTTTACCGATGGTGTCCGCTATTTTGCGCCGTTCAGCGCGCCGACCGTTAACGTTTTGGGCTATGGCAACATCGGCATCCGCCGGCTTCGTTTCATTCCCGAAACCAAAAGCTTTGACATTAAGCTAACTTTTTAGCAGTTCGTCCACGCGTTTTCTCAAAAGGGCGATAAGTTCTTCGTCTTCGGAGGCTTCGGCATATTCCAACGCCGTTTTCAGCGTTTTGTGCGCTTGTTCGCGGTTGCCCCTTGTCAGTTCAACGGTCCCTATATTTACATAATCGGTGGCGATGCCGCTGAGCCGGTTGTTGACCTGTTCCAGGTCCAGCGATTGCTGAAACAGCCCCTTGGCCCGCCGCAGATCCTGTTTTTGCAGATAAATCAGCCCCAGCAGATTATAGGCGTTTGCCGTATGAAAGTTGCTGTTGTGCTTTTTAGACAGACTGACAATCTCTCTTAAGACTTTTTCCGCCTCGGCCAATTTCCGCTGTTCAAACAAAGCCAGCGCCATCAGGTACATCATTTCAAAACAGGCGGAAAAATTATTGCTTTGCCGGTAAAGGTTTTTGGCCTCAAAAGCCATATGAATGGCGGCCGGATAATCTTTGCGGTTCCAGCGGCTGTTGGCGATGATTTCTTTGCTGAAGGCGATTCCCGCCGCATTTTTCAAGGCTGAATGCGCTTTCAGAGCTTTTTGCGCCAGTTCTTCTGCTTCGACAAAAGCGTTTTTCAGCAGTTGCAACAGGCCTTGCTGGTTGTTTATCTCCGCCTGTGCCTGCCGGCGTCCGGTTTCCGTGCAGATTTTTTCGGCTTTCAGATAAAAGTCTTCCGCTTCTTCAAAACGTTTCTGAATGGCCATCAGCATTCCGAGATTGCCGTATGTTTCGGCCGTTTCGGCCCGGCATCCCAACGCTGAAAAGATTTTAAGCGCCGTTTCCAGCATAATCTGGGAAACGTCGGTAACCACCGAAGCCCGGTAAATGACTCCCATTTGCAAATAAGCCTGCGCCTCTTCATAATAAGCGCGGTTTTTATGAAACAGCCGAACCGCTTCGGAACAGTTTTGCGAGGCGGAAAGCATATCTCCGTCGTTAAGGTCATAAAAACTCTGCAAATATCTGACTTTGGCCAGACCGTAGGAATTGATTTTTTTTTCGTTGACGTTGTCAAGGCAAAGCCGGCACCTGACCGTGTCGCCGCAGATGAAATACAAATATGCCAGTTCGGCCAGCAGCCGCCCGTCCGAAGGATTGTTTCTGATTTCGGCCTCTATGGCAGAAGCGGCCAGTTCCGGTTCCCTGAGCGCTTTGAGAACAAGAGCATGAAAAACGTCTTTTTGCCGCTCAAAATACTTTTCGGCAGACTGTAGTCTTCCGGCTGCGGTCGCGGCCAGCGCTCGTCGGCTTTCTCGACCTGTGGAACCGACCAGTTTTTTTACGATTTCAAAAAGATAAAAAGACGGACAATAAGCCGCATCGCAGGCTTTCTGCCGTTTTTTGAGCAGGGATTTCCAGGCCAGCCGATAGAAATGATGGACTCTCAGGCGCCTGTAAAACAATGCGGTAACCGCAAGAGCCGACAGAAAAAACGCCAAAAAGGCCGTGTATTCAAAATATTTCATCAAAATCTTTACGCTATGTTAGTTTTTGCAATTATATAATGACCGATAATAACAATACCAACCTAACATGTATAGGGATTTTTTGACAATGGCCATTACAAAACTTAAAAGCGAACAGCTTTATACCAAATGCGATCCTAAAGGCTTTGACTTTTCAACCACGGCCGAGCTGGAAGAACGTCTTTCCGCGCTGGGACAGGACCGGGCGTTGAGTGCGGTTGAGCTGGGCATAAACATCAAGTCAAAAGGGTATAACCTCTTCTGTCTCGGACCTGAGGGTACCGGCAAAACCAGCCTTGTCAAAAGGGTTTTGCGCGAAGAAGCCAAAAATCGTCCGACCCCGGATGACTGGGCTTATGTTTACAACTTTGAGGAACCGCACAAACCGGTCGCCATCAGTTTTCCGGCCGGTACCGCCGTCGAGTTTGCCAAAGACGTTGATAAGCTGATAGAAGAACTCTCCTCGTCGATTCCGACCATTTTGGAAAGCGATGAATACAAGGCCGGATTGAGCATCATCCGCGAAAAATATAAACAAAAGAAAGAAGAATATATCAAAATCCTGCAAAAAAAGGCCAAAGGCAAAAGCGTTTCTCTGTTGCACATGCCGGTCGGGCTGGTCGTTGCTCCGGTTAAAAACGGCGAAGTTCTAAGCCCCGAAGCCTTTGACGAACTGCCCGAAGAAGAGAAAAAGTCCCTGATTGACGATCTGAACGCCATGCAGGCCGAGATTGAAGATTCTGCTCAGGATCTGCCGCAGTGGGAAGACAAACAGCGCAAAGAAACCAACATTCTGCGTGAAAAATTTATCAAAAATTCCGTAAAAAATCCGGTCGATGCTCTGCGCAACCGCTATAAGGGGCATAAACCCGCCAACGAGTTTTTGAAGAATGTTCAGAAATATATTATCGACAATGTTGATGAGTTCATGCCCGCTCAGGAAAACAACTGCGGCGAAGGCGGTGAAGACGCCTTGGCGGCTTTGTTCTCAAAAATGAATAAACCCGAGGAAGATAAATTTGCCAAGTTTAAGGTAAACGTTGTCGTCAAAAACGAACCTGGTTCCGGTGCGCCGATTATCCACCTTGATCATCCGACCCAGGGCAATCTGGTCGGTCGTGTGGAACGCGTTCAGCAATACGGTGCTCTTTTGACCGACTTTACATTGATTAAGGCCGGGGCTCTGCACCAGGCCAACGGAGGCTTTCTGCTGATAGATGCCCGCAAGCTGCTGTTGCAGCCGTTTGCCTGGGATTCTCTGAAACGCGCGATTGCTTCCAAGCAGATTAAGATTGAGGCGCCGAGCGATGAAACCAGTTTTACGACCATCTCGCTTGATCCGGAACCGATTCCCCTTGACGTTAAGGTGATAATGACCGGTGATGCCGAGTTGTATGAGGTTTTGTCCGAGCGAGATCCTGACTTTGGCGATTTCTTCAAGGTTGAGGCAGACTTTGGCGTTTTGATGGACCGTACCCATGAAAACGAAATTGAATATGCCAAACTCATCGGTTCTTTGTCAAAAAAGAAACATCTGCGCTCGCTGAACCGACAGGCGGTAGCAAAAGTTATCGAATATTCTTCGCGTCTGGCCGAAGATTCCCGCAAACTGACGGCGCATATTGCCTCTATCGGCGATTTGCTGCGCGAGGCGGATTATTGGGCCCGCAAGTCCAAATCTAACCAAATCGGCAAAAATCATATCGAACAGGCGATAGATGCGCAGATTTATCGTTCCGATCGTATCAAGCAGGCTATGCTGGAGCAGATTGACGAAGGCACGATTTTGATGGATGTCGAAGGAGAACGGGTTGGACAGATTAACGGTCTGGTGGTTTATAATTTTTCGCGCAATAGCTTTGGCAAGCCGGCGCGTATTACCACTCAGGTTCGCATCGGAAAAGGCGATTTTCTTGATATTGAGCGCGAAATCGAGTTAAGCGGTCCGATTCATACCAAAGGCGTTTTGATTTTGCAGAGCCTGATAGCCAATCGTTTTGCCAAATATTCGCCATTGTCGCTGTCGGCGTCTATTGTCTTTGAACAGTCTTACGGCGGCGTTGACGGAGACAGTGCTTCTTCAACGGAATATTACTGCCTGATTTCGGCCTTAACCGGTATTCCGATTAAACAAAGCATTGCCGTGACCGGTTCTATCAACCAGTTTGGCGAAATTCAGCCGATCGGCGGTGTCAATGAAAAAATTGAAGGCTTCTTTGACGTCTGCAAGCACCGCGGATTGACCGGCTCCCAAGGAGTTATTATTCCGCGTACGAACGTCAAGGATTTGATGTTGCGCGAAGATATTTTGAATGCGGTTGATGAGGGCGTTTTTGCCATTTATGCCATTGACCACGTTGATGACGGTATTGAAATCCTGACTGGCATAAAAGCCGGCACGGCTGACAAAAACGGCAAATTTCCGCGCGGTACCATAAATAACCGCGTGCAAAAAGCTTTGGATGAATATTATAAGCATTATGTCCGTTTCGCCAAAGAAACGCATGGCTGTCTGGGAAAATAATGTTTAAGATTCTGTTTGTCTGCACGGGGAACATCTGCCGTTCTCCGACTGCGGACGGGTATATGAGGAAAATTGTCAAAGCGGCGGGACTTCAAAATCGTATCCTGATAGATTCTGCCGGCACATCCAGTTATCATCATGGAGAAGAGCCCGATGCCCGTGCGGTGGAATGTGCCCTGCGGCACGGGGTGGATTTGCGCGATTTGCGTTCGCGGCCGGTACGGGTCGAAGATTTTGCCGAATTTGACCTGATTCTTGCCATGGATTCACAAAACATTTGGAATCTTGATATGAAACGCCCGACCGAAGATGCGCGTTATGAATATGCAGAGGTAAAAAAACTTTTGGAATATGCGCCCGAATATGGCGAAAACATACCTGATCCTTATTACGGCAATAACGGGTTTGAAAACGTTTATCGCATGATTTCCGCCGCCTGCGACAATCTGCTGAACGAATTAAAAGAAATTTTATGAAGTTTGTTTACAATTTTTCAAAATTAATGCGCGGGTCTACCAATGAATAGGTAATATCGCTGATTAATTTCAAAAGCAGTCCCAACAGCGCAAAAATGTACATGGTGCCGAAAATTACCGGATAGTCCCGGCTCATAATGGCCTCGTATCCGAGCAGGCCGATTCCGTTCAATGAAAAAATCACCTCAATCAGCAATGCGCCGGTAAACAGCATCTTGATCAGCAAAGACGGAAATCCGGCCACGACGATCAACATGGCGTTTCGAAAAACGTGGCCGTATAATATTTGGTTTTGGGACAATCCCTTGGCTTTGGCGGTCAGAACATATTGCTTGTTGATTTCGTCGAGAAAAGAGTTTTTGGTAAGCATGGTTAGCGAGGCAAAGCCGCCGATGACCATAGCCAGCACCGGCAGGGTAATGTGCCAGAGATAGTCAATAATTTTGCTGAACCAGCTCAATTCTTCCCAGTTGTCGGAAGTCAGCCCCCGCAAAGGAAACCATTGCAGATAAGTGCCGCCGGCCAGAAAGACGATTAAGAATACCGCAAACAGAAAAACCGGAATGGCCGAACCCAGAATGACGGCAAAAGAAGACCAGATGTCAAAATTAGAACCATCGGTCACGGCTTTTTTTATGCCGAGGGGAATGGCAATCAGATAAATGATTAAAGTTGACCACAGCCCCAGCGAAACGGACACAGGCATCCGCTCGCCGATCAGTCTGATCACGCTTTTGTCCTGATAGAAACTTTTGCCGAAGTCAAAACGGGCATAGTCTTTAACCATTTTCCAAAACCGGACATGCGCCGGTTTGTCAAAACCGAACTGTTTTTCCAGTTCTTTTATCAGGTCCTCGGGAACACCCTGGGCGCCCTGATATTGGCTGCCGCTGTCGATATGCATTTGTGCGGTGTTTGCAAGTTGCGCGGTAGCGCTGGTATTCATTCCGCGGAATTTGGCCAGCGTATGTTCAACCGGTCCGCCGGGTGCCAGTTGAACAATCAGAAAATTGACCAGCAAAATGCCGAATAAGGTCAGGGGAATCAGAAGCAGGCGTTTGATGATATAGTTTCTCATTTTTGCTTTCCGTCTTTCTTCAGCCACCAGGTATATGGCTGGAAGCCGACTTTCAAATCTGTTTGCGGATGTTCAAACTTATCATGATAAGCTACCCGCTGATAAGGAGAATACCATTGCGGTATGAGATAATACTCGTGACGCAATACCCGGTCCAGAACTTTCAGGCTGGCGATATAATCGTCTTTGTCTTGGGCTTGCACAATTTTTTCCAGCAATGCGTCGACCACCGGATTTTTAATGCCGATGAGGTTCATGCTGCCTCTGACGTCGGCCGACTGGGAACCCCACATTTCTTTTTGTTCGTTGCCGGGCATCTGGCTGATGGGAAAAGAAACGATGGCCATGTCGAAGTCAAAGCTGTCCAGCCGGTTTTTGAAAATGCTGACTTCCAGATTGCGAAATTTTGCCGTTATTCCGATTTTTTCCAGATTCTTTAAAAACGGCAGCATCACCCGGGTAAAGGTCGTACCGTTGGCGGTATTGCTCAAAATTTCAAATTCCAGCGGCTTTCCTGTTTCAAGATTGGTCATTTTCCCGTCTACGAAATCATATCCGGCTTTTTTAAGCAGAAACACGGCTTCTTTCAAACGGGATCTGGTCTCTTTATAGTCTGCGAATACCGGCGGTACCGGAACTTCGCCAAACACTTCCGGCGACAGTTGCGTCCGAAATTGTTTGAGCAGAGTAAGTTCTTTGCCCTGGGGTTTGCCGGAAGCCTCCATTTCCGTATTGGTAAAATAGCTTGGCAGCCGCCGGTATTGATGATAAAACAGCTTGTCGTTGGCCCATTCGAAGTTAAAGGCCAGGCCGATGGCTTGGCGTACCCTTTTGTCGGCAAACTGCGGCCGGCGGATATTGAAGGCAAAACTCTGTAAAATTGCCGCTTTGTTGTGCGCGATTTCTTCTTTGATTATTTTACCGCTTTTAACGAGGTCGTTGTCATAACCCGTCACCCATATTTTGGAAATATATTCTTCCCTGACGTCAATATTTCCGGAAAACAGCGCTTGCAGCGTAACGGTGGTGTCCTGATAATAATCAATACGGATTTCGTCAATGTTAAAAAAACCGCGGCGGCCGGGCAGATCTTGTGCCCAATAGTCAGGATTCCTTTTCAGAACGATAAATTTCCCGGGTTCAAACTTTTCTATTTTATACGGACCGCTGCTGAGCGGCTGAACCGGTATCGGCTTGCCAAAATCCTTGTCCTTCCAGTAATCTGCGGAATAAATGGATATCTGCGACAAAATCAGCGGCAGTTCCTTATTTGCTGTTCCTTTTCTGAAATAAAACCGAATATGCCTGTCATTGATTTTTTCGACCCGTTCGACGTCGGCGTAATAGACCTTGTATAAAGGCGAACCTTTTTCAATCAGAGCCTTGTAGCTGAAAATGACGTCGTCTGCGCTTATTGGTGAACCGTCTTGAAATTTGGCGCGTTCGTCAAGTATAAAACCTACATAGGAGTGATCTTCCGGCAGTTCAAATTGTTTGGCCGCCAGCGGATAAACCGTGGAATAGTCGTCGGCGGGAACGATACCCAGCGTGTCAAGCGTCAGAACGGCTGCTTCCGAAGCCGGGATTCCCTTAAAAATAAAAGGGTTGAAGTTGTCAAAAGTGCCATAACCGGGCATAACGATTCGTCCGCCTTTGGGCGCTTCGGGATTTACATAATCAAAATGCGAAAAATTGTCGGCATATTTGGCTTTTCCGTAAAGCGGCAGGCTGTTGTATATTGCTGCGGAAGCCGGCAGAACCGATAAATACAGGCAGCAAACCGACAGCCAAAGACTATTTATAATTGCTCTCATCGGTCCAGCCTCCGAACGGATAAGCAAAGTCTTCATCCTCTGATTTTGGTTCTTTGGCGCGTTTCTGGTTTTCTTCGGCCTGGGAAGATTTTCGCATATCTTCCCATTCTTTCTTCAGCTCGTTAAGAGTTTTTTGCGTGCTGGTAATGGCAATTTCTTCAACCGTTTCTGTCTGTTCTGCGTCTTTTTCTGTAGGACGGCTCTCTTTGTTCCCTTCTGTCGGAATTTCCTGTGCGGGCTCGTCATTTTTTGCAATGATCAACTCAGCTCTTTCTTCCTCGTTGAGATGAGCTTCAAACCTCGGTTCGCTAAAAAATTCTTCCTGATTGGATTCGCTTTGCGGAGCCAGCTTGGGTTCGTTGTCGAAGACTGGTTCGTTTTCCGGAGCCGGCATGCTGAGCAATGGCTCTTTCGACGTTTCTTCTTCCTGCTTGTCGTCATTGTGTCCGAAACTGCGTTCCAAAGCAATGGAAAACGGATCTCTTTCCTTTTTGTCGGTTTCAACGGCGGCGGTCTTTTCTTTCTTCTTGAATATGCTCAATTTGGAAATGCCGGCTATCAGAGAAGATTTAGCCGGTTCCGCTCTTTTTTCAAAACGGGGCGTTTCCGGCGCCGGTGATTTTGCGTATATCGGTGCCGCCGAAAAGCCGTTGTTCTGGGCGTCATCTTCATAAAGGCTGCTAATGTCGCGATGGCGGCGGATTTCATCGGCGATTGGTGCCAAAATGGAATAGACTTTGCCGAAAATACCGGTTTCGATGACGTTCAGGAAAACTCTTTCTTTGTCGTGTTTTTCCAGCAGGGACAAAATGTTTTGATATCTGGCGCAAAATTCCAGAACCGTTCCGGCCAGCACGGTATCTTTCTGCGATTTTTCAAAAATGCGCATTTGAAAATTGGGCTGATTCTGACTGATTTCAATAACAACTTTGCCGAAAGCCCATTTTCCTCCGTTGCGGACTTTGCTCCACAAGTTTTCAATCTGTTCTTTTGAGGCCAGAGCCGCGCGGGAAATGATTTCGGCAATCAACTCGTTCATATCCGAAATCAGAATATCGATCCGGTTAAGTATAAAACCGTCTTTTATCTGCTGTTCGGATTCGAGCATAATCCGGGCAATAAGGTCTGTATAATCCTGGCTTTTTTTCATTTGCCGGAATAAAACGTACAAGTTGCGGTCAATGCTCCGGAAGTTCATATACTGAATGACGTAGCCGAAGATAATCCAGACGATGAGTATCGGCAGGGCAACCAAGGCAACATATACTGAAATATCGACGATTCCCAAGGCACTGAACTTAATTCCGACTGTGTTGTCGCTGATATAGGCCAAGGAATAAATCAGCCATAAAAGGCTGGAAAATATGGCGGCAAAAAAAGATAATGCAAGCACGAATAAATCCTTTTCAGAATTACCAAAACCCGAATAATACTTTACTCATACTAGTATATTTAAGTGATATTTCAATTAAAATTTACACAATATTTTAAAATAAGAGTCGAAAGATAAAAAAAAATGTGGTATCTACACAAACAGTTTAAACAATTTTAAGAGAAGTTGAATGAATAATAATAACACCTTGGTTCTTGATTTTGAAAAAAACATTGTTGAAATTGAAGCCAAAATTGAGTCTTTGAAAAATCTGGCTAAAGAGCAGGACGTCGATATTTCGCAGGAAGTTCAGCGCCTTCAGCAAAAATTGGAGAGACAAGTGAAATCTTCTTATTCAAATCTGACTCCTTGGGAAAAAACGCAGGTTGCCCGTCATCCGAACCGGCCGCATTGTTTGGATTATGTTCATGCCCTGATTGAAGACTTCACGCCTTTGTGCGGAGACCGTCTGTTTGCCGACGACGAAGCCATGGTTGGCGGTATCGGCCGTTTTAAAAACATTTCCGTCGTTGTGCTGGGACAGGAAAAAGGGCACGATTTGGAAAGCCGCGTTAAATATAATTTCGGTATGGCCAAGCCCGAGGGCTATCGCAAGGCGCAGCGGCTTATGGATTTGGCCGATAAGTTCAATCTTCCGGTCATTTGCTTTGTTGATACGGCCGGCGCTTTCCCGGGTATTGAGGCTGAAGCGCGCGGTCAGGCCGAAGCCATTGCCTCGTCAATAGAAAAATGTCTGCAGGTTCGGGCGCCGATTGTTTCGGTTGTAATCGGCGAAGGCGGTTCCGGCGGCGCTATTGCCATAGCCACCGCCAACAAAATCCTTATGTTGGAACATTCCATTTATTCGGTCATTTCTCCGGAAGGCTGCGCCTCTATTCTCTGGCGTTCGGCCGACAAGGTTCGCGAAGCGACCGAAGCCCTGAAGTTGACGGCGCAGGATTTGAAAAAATTCGGCGTTATTGATGAAATTATAGCCGAACCTTTGGGCGGCGCGCACCGCGATCCTCAGCGCATTATCGAGCGCGTCGGCGAGCATATTCTCAAAAATCTGAAAGAGCTTCTGCCGTTAAGCGGTGAAGAACTTAAAAAACAGCGTACCGAAAAGTTTTTGAAAATAGGACGTAACCTTGACGAACGTCTTCGCAAATAATTCCGTTTTGGAAATAGCTCTTGCTGCCGGTGTGCTTTTATTGCTCATCGGCAACATTTGCTTTTTGCTGTTTAGAAAAAATAACCGTGAGCTGGATCGTATTAGTGAAACTCTGCTCCGCGGTCAGGCCGAACTGGCAGGGCGTCTGGCTCAGGTCTCCGAACAAAGCCGTCAGGAACAGACCCGTATTTCCGATGCCATTAACGAGCAGAAAATGGCGGTTTTGAAAATTATGGATGAAAAGCTGCTGGCGGTAACCAAAAGTGTCGGTGACGGGTTGCAGCAGTCAACGGTCAAAACCAACGAAACACTGCAGGCTCTGCGTGAACGCCTGACCAAAATTGATGTTGCGCAGCAGAAAATATCCTCGCTTTCCGAACAGGTCGTGTCTTTGCAGGAGGTCTTGTCCAACAAGCAGGCGCGCGGCGCTTTCGGTGAAATTCAGCTCAATGATCTGGTTAAGTCGATTCTGCCGCCTTCCGCTTATGAGTTTCAGGTGGTGATGAGCAACCAGAAACGCGCCGATTGCGTCTTAAAGCTTCCTAACCCGCCGGGAACCATTGTTATTGATGCCAAGTTTCCGCTGGAAAGCTATCATGCTTTGCGCACGGCTTCTTCCGACCGCGAAAAAGTGGAGGCCGAACGTTTTTTCCGTGCTTCGGTCTTAAAACATATCAAGGACATCTCCGAAAAATACATCATTACCGGCGAAACGGCAGAATCCGCGCTGATGTTTCTGCCCTCCGAAGCCATTTATGCCGAGCTGCACGCCAATTTTTGTGATGTGGTTGAAGCCTCGTACCGTTCCAAGGTCTGGATCGTTTCGCCGACCACGCTGATGGCAACATTGAATACAGTTCGGGCGATTTTAAAAGATGCTTCCATGCGTGAACAGGCTGGTGTCATCCAAAAAGAGGTTGGAATTCTTGTCGATGATATCGGTCGTCTGGATGACCGTATTGAAAATCTGTCCAAACATTTTGATATGGCTTCACGGGATATTAACGATATCAAGGTATCTTCCGGCAAAATATCCCGCCGGATTCAGAAAATTGAAGATTTTCAGCTCGGCGAAAGTGAGCCCCGGCTCGCTTTGGAGCATAAAATTGCCAATGACTGACAATGCTTTGGGATAGTTTGAAATAAGCTTTTTATTTTTTTGTAATCTGCTATATTGATTTATAAAATAAAAAAAGCTAACTTATTGTGAAAATTAATAATAAAATAAAGAGGTAAAAGTGACTAGATCAGAACTAATTGAAAAAATTGCAAATAAAAACCCTCATCTGATGTTAAAAGATGTCGAAAGGATTGTTGCCGTTGTTTTTGATAAGATTATCAGTTCTCTGGCAAAAGGCGACCGCGTTGAATTTCGCGGATTCGGCGCTTTTTCTGTCCGCAAACGCACGCCGCGCGTTGCCAAAAACCCGCGTACCGGTGAGCAGGTAAAGGTGGAGGAGCGCAATATCCCTCACTTTAAAACCGGAAAACAGTTGTTTGAATTATTGAATCCGAAGAACTAAATTATTCGAAGCAATAAGAACCGATTTTTGGAAAGGGCCTCAGACAATGAATTTTATGAAAATAGTTCTCAGATTATTACTGCTGGCTGTTGTTTTGGCTTTTGCCTTTGTAAATAACGACTTGGCAAGATTCAGCCTGTGGCCCTTTTATATCGAAGTCACCGTCTCTTTAAGTGTAGCGGTTGTCTTCTTTGTTTTGTTCGGCTTTATCTGGGGCAAACTCGATTCCTGGCTCGGATATTCTCCGCTGCGTAAGGCGTTGCGCCACCAGAAGAAACAAAATAAAAAACTCAGCAAAGAGCAGCAGAAGCTGGCTAAGGAAGTTGAGGGGCTGCAGGAAAACATTTCCGTTATGAAAGAAAAGGAGCTTTCCCAGCCTAAACCAAGCATGAGACAGCGCTTGGCCGCTTTTTTCAAACCCAGAAAGCAGAATTAAGCTGTTCGCAATAGTGTATTAACAATTTATAGGCTTATGAAATGAACTGGTTAACTGACTTTGTCCGACCCAAGGTAAAAAAAATCACCGCCAAAGAAATTGCCGACAATCTTTGGACCAAATGTCCGAATTGCGGCCAGATGCTTTTTACCAAAGAGCTGGAAAAAAGCAATTATGTCTGCACCAAATGCGATCATCATTTGCGTTTGGCTATCAAAAAACGTCTGGAAATGCTTTTTGACAATGGCGAATATCGTGAAATTGCCTTGCCTAAGCTTAAAGAAGATCCGCTGAATTTTAAAGATTCCAAGAAGTATACCGACCGTTTAAAATCTTACCGCAAATCGACCGGCGAAGAAGACGCCGTCAAGGTTGCGCAGGGTGAAATCGGCGGTATTACCTGCGTTGTTGCAGCTATGGATTTCTCTTTTATGGGCGGTTCCATGGGTATGGCTGTCGGCGAAGGCATTGTCAAGGCTGCTGAAATTGCCATGAAGAACAATTGTCCGTTGATTACGGTTGCCGCTTCCGGCGGCGCTCGCATGCAGGAAGGCATCTTGTCGCTGATGCAGATGGCGCGCACCACGGCGGCGGTTAATATGGTCAAGGAAAAAGGCTTGCCGTTTATCTCGATTTTAACCGATCCGACCACCGGCGGCGTTTCGGCGTCTTTTGCCATGCTGGGCGACGTCCACATTGCCGAAAAGGGCTGTATGATCGGTTTTGCCGGAGCCCGCGTAATTGAGCAGACCATCCGCGAAAAATTGCCGGAAGGCTTCCAGCGTGCCGAATATCTTAAAGAGCACGGCATGGTTGACATTGTAGTCTCCCGCAGCGAAATGAAAAATGAGCTGGTGAAAGTCATCAGCATTCTCACGCACCAAAAGCCCAAGCTTAACACTTTGTCGATTGCTGCTCGCTAGCAAAAGAGATTCGCGTGAAAAAATTTTGGCTTAAAGCCGCAAGCTCCGTCTTGTTTTAAGACGGAGCTTTTTTACGGTTTTTTATTGTTTGTTAAACAATCTTATGACATAATCTTTCATATTCTCAATTTATGTTAATTCGGACCGAAAATGCTGACACTGAAACACCTGGCTATCAATTCGTTTAATGAAAATCTGGCTTACATCCACCGGGATTGCACGGCCTATAAGGTTGATGACATCAAAAGCCTGACCAAAGTCGAAATCCACGGCGGGGTAAAACCGGTTTTTGCCTTTTTGCAGGTGGTTGATGACGAGCGGGTTGTCAAACCGACTGAACTTGCTTTAAATACCGAAGCTTTTGATATGATAAATTTGCCCGAAGGCGCCAATATTACTATGACCCTGTCTTCGCCGCCGCCGAGCCTGGCGTCCATTAAACGAAAAATTGCCGGCAATATCTTAAGCTCCGGAGAATACAGCGCCATTGTCAACGATATTGCGACCAAGCGCTATTCTAATATGGATATTGCTTCTTTTCTGGTGGCCAGCGGTTCTTTTATGACTGCACCCGAGGTTTTGTCTTTTACTGAAGCGCTGATTGGTGACAATACCCTGCGCTGGGACAATGAAAGCATTGTGGTTGACCACCATTGCCTGGGAGGCGTTCCCGGCAACAAGACCGACATCATCATTACCGCGATTGTTTCGGCCTATGGTTTGCCGATGCCCAAAACAGCTTCCCGTTCGCTGACGTCCTGCGCCGGCGTGGCGGATACTATGGCGGTTTTGGCCAATGTAGATTTGGATGAAGCGGATTTGAAACGCCTGATTAAGGAAAACCGCGGCGCCATTGTCAATTATGAAGGCCTGTCCATCGCTGCGGCCAACAAATTGGTGTCTTCGGTTGAACGCAACATCGGTCTGACTCAGCTTCACCATATTGCCGCTTCTATTCTGGCCATCAAGCTGGCCGCCGGCGTAACCCATTTGGTCATAGACATTCCGGTTGGTCCCAATTCCCGTATTAAACGCACCGGCGAAGCCATGCGCCTGCGCAAACTGATAGAATATGTCGGGGATATGCTTTCCATTGAAATTGACGCAGTCATTACCGACGGCAGCGAACCGATTGGCAACGGCGTCGGCGCGGTTCTGGAAGCCAGAGACGTTATGAAGGTTTTGCGCAATAAGGAAGATGCGCCGCAGGACTTGAAAGAAAAGTCGCTTTTTCTGGCCGGCCGTATCTTGGAGTTTGATCCTAAACTCCGCGGCGGACAGGGATATCATGTCGCCAAGGAAATTCTGTCGTCCGGTCGCGCGCTGGAAGCCATTAACAAGATTATTCATGCTCAGGGCAAGGCGCCGCAGCCGCAGTTGGGACATCTGACTCGCGATATCGTATCCAACATCAGCGGTGTGGTGGAAAGCATAGACAACGAACGCATCAACCGCATCGGCGTGTTGGCCGGCGCGGCGCAATATCCGGGTGCTGGGCTTGATTTGTTGAAAAAGGTCGGCGATCGCGTAGAACAGGGAGAAACGCTTTATCGTGTCCATGCCGTTAATTCGACGGATTTTGCTTTTGCCAATTCTGTGGTTGACGGTTATACCGGTTATGAAATTTCCGGCCGCACCAAATATTAAACGCCGTTTCCAAAAAAATTGCAAAATTTAGTCTTGCAGACTTGCATAGCTCGTTTTGTCTCCCTATATAAGCTTATAGAAAGATTTTAGATATAAGTTTATAACAAAAGGAAATAAAAATATGAGCAATAAAGTAATCGGTATTGACCTTGGTACCACCAACTCCTGCTTTGCCGTAATGGAAGGCGGAGAAGCTAAGGTTTTGGAAAACTCTGAAGGTGCCAGAACTACCCCTTCAATGGTTGCCTTTACGGATACGGAGCGCCTGGTCGGCTTTCCGGCCAAACGTCAGGCCGTAACCAACCCGGAAAACACGCTGTTTGCCATTAAAAGGTTGATCGGCCGTCGTTTTGATTCGCCGGAAGTCAGCAAAGACAAAAACATCGTTCCTTATAAAATTGTTGAAGGTGACAACGGTGATGCCTGGGTCGAAGTCAAAGGCCAAAAATATGCGCCTTCGCAGATTTCGGCAATTGTTTTGCAAAAGATTAAAGAATATGCCGAAAGTTATCTTGGCGAGAAAATTGAAAAAGCCGTCATTACCGTTCCGGCATATTTTAACGATTCCCAGCGCCAAGCCACTAAAGATGCCGGTAAAATTGCCGGTCTTGACGTTTTGCGTATCATTAACGAGCCGACGGCTGCGGCTTTGGCTTATGGTATGGATAAAAAGGCTTCCGGCACCATTGCCGTTTATGACCTTGGCGGCGGTACCTTTGATATTTCCATTTTGGAAATCGGTGACGGCGTTTTTGAAGTAAAATCCACCAACGGCGATACTTTCCTCGGCGGTGAAGACTTTGACCGTCGTATTTTGGACTACTTGGTTGAAGAATTTAAAAAAGAATCCGGTATTGATCTGAAAAATGACCGTCTGGCTTTGCAGCGCTTGAAAGAGGCGGCCGAAAAAGCCAAAATCGAATTGTCTTCAACCACTCAGACCGAAATCAATCTGCCGTTTATTACGGCTGATGCAACCGGTCCGAAACACCTGAACATCAAACTGACCCGTGCCAAACTGGAAGACTTGGTCGGCGATTTGATTGAAAGAACCGTCGAGCCCTGCAAAAAAGCTTTGGCCGATGCCGGTCTGAAAGCCAACGAAATCAGCGAAGTTATTCTGGTCGGCGGTATGACCCGTATGCCGAAAGTTCAGGAAAAGGTAAAGGAAATTTTCGGTAAAGAGCCGCACAAAGGCGTTAACCCCGATGAAGTCGTTGCCGTCGGTGCCGCCATTCAGGGCGGTGTTCTGATGGGCGATGTGAAAGACGTATTGCTGCTGGACGTTACCCCGCTGTCTCTGGGTATTGAAACGTTGGGCGGTGTCTTTACGCGCCTGATTGACCGCAACACCACCATTCCGACCCGTAAGTCTCAGGTTTTTTCAACTGCCGAAGACGGTCAGAGTGCCGTAACCATTCGTGTTTTCCAAGGCGAACGCGAAATGGCTGCGGACAACAAGCTGCTTGGCCAGTTCGATTTGGTCGGTATTCCCCCTGCACCGCGCGGTATGCCGCAGATTGAAGTAACCTTTGATATTGACGCCAACGGCATTGTCAACGTTTCGGCTAAAGATAAGGCGACCAACAAAGAACAGACCATTCGCATTCAGGCTTCCGGCGGCTTGTCCGATGCCGATATCGAAAAGATGGTTAAGGATGCCGAAGCCAATGCCGAAGCCGATAAAAAGCGCAAGGAATTGGTTGAAGCCAAAAACCAGGGTGAATCTTTGGTCTTGAGCACCGAGAAAACGCTCAAAGAACACGGTGACAAGCTGAGCCCGGCTGAAAAGAGCAAAATTGAAGAAGAAATCAAAACTCTGAAATCCGCTCTGGAAGGCGATGATTTGAGCAATATCAAAGCCAAGACCGAAAGTTTGATGCAGGCTTCCATGAAGCTTGGCGAAGCTATGTACAAACAGGCAGAAGGTGCGGCCGGAACCCAAGGCGCCGCAGGTCCTGAAGCCGGAGCTTCCGCAGAGCAGCCGAAAGACGAAAAAGTCGTTGATGCTGACTTTGAAGAAGTGAAGTAAACAATCTTTCGTTACGGAAAAACCCCGTCATATGACGGGGTTTTTTATTGCAAGATGAAGATTCAGCGGCCGTCTCTCTGAGGCATCGGAACGGTTTTGTCTTTCTTGTTTTTGGTTTCCGTATAATGTTTGTATCTCTCGGCTTTGATTTTTTTTATTTCCTCGACAATCGCCGGATCGGCGCCCTGCAAGTCTTTTATTTTGGGTGCATCAATAATTTTAATATCTTTGTCCCGCAGGCAGGCCAGCCATAATTTGGCTTTGAAGTCAGGAGATTTTATCTCGCCGAACTTAATTTCCGGACTGTTTTTCTTGGCTTCGGCAACAATGTTTTCAAAAAGGCTGACGTCGGTTTTTCCGGTAACGACGATTTCTTTCGGGTTCTTATATAAAATGTCCGTTTCGGCCTGTTCGGCTTTTTGGGCGGCTTCGTCCTTGTATATTTTTATACCCAGAGCCTGCGGATCTTCTTCCGGCACATATTCCGCAACGGTCTTGTCATTTTTTTGCGCCCATTTTTTCCATGAGAGAACGGTTTTTTTCTGCCAGACGGCAGTAGCTTGGTCATCTGAGCTTTCATGGGCGTCTGAAGCTTCGGAGGCCGTTTTGACGGCTTTTGTTTCCGCCTTTTCTTCTGTGGAAAGATGCTCTGGTTTGCCGGTGGTTTCGGCCTCTGCCGCCGCTTCGGTACACTCTGTTGAAACCGGCTTTGCCGCTTGTGGCGATTCATCGCCTTTTGCGGCAATACCTTCGCGCACGATGACTGCTGCCGTGTCTTCCGCTTCCTCCGGCACCGGTTTCTCTGCCTTTTTCTTTTTGTAATTTGCTATTGCCTGATTAATTTCAAGCTTGGCGGCAAAATCTGCATTTCTTTCTTTTTCCGCCCTGATGAAGTCTTCGATCGCTTTCAGTTCGTCATCGTTGCTTATTTTCCATTTTCCGCGGCGGATGTCTTCAAAACGCATGAGGATAATCCGGCGCAACATTTCGGCACGGTCGCCGCCATGGCCGGCATCGTCTTTGTATACGGCTTTCAACAGAACAAGAAGCCTTTCCTTGTCATCGGAATCGGCAGTAAATTTTTCCAGCAGATAGTTGAAATGTTCGTCATTTTGCTCTTTTTGCAGCTGGTTTTGGTATATGTTAAATAAAATCTGCGTCGGGACTTTCGGAAACCGGATGTATTCTTTGCGCAGAAAATCCCAGTCCTTGTTCCTTATCGCCTCGCGGCTTTTTTTGCCGCTTTCCGTAAAACGCATAAAATCGACGATTCTCTGGCGGTTTTCCGGTGTATTGCCGTCTTTGTCCCGAGCCAGTTCGGGAATGTTTTCCGCCAAGTCCTTAAGCAGCCTGTCGGTTGAAAAATCAATAAGGCGGTCAGCCTGCAAATGTTCTTTCGGCGCCTGTTCTCTGCCCAACCGTTCACAAATATACGCGACTGCCGCCGTATAAAGCTTTGAGCGGGGCAGGGCAATTTCGGCATTTTCGACTTTTTGAATGAAATTATCCCATCCGGTGCGGAATTTTTCATTGTTCCACAACCGTAGAACCATCGGTTTGTCCGCGGCCAAAATGTAACCTTTGTCATCAACGACATAATCAAATGCATTAACCAGCAGTTCGGCCGGATCCATTTTCAGATAACGGCGAATTTCCTGTCGCGGCGCTTTCTCTTTTTCTTTTTGGTTGTTATGTTCCGCCGGCAGCGGATGTTCAGCACTGCTTTTTTCTTCCGTTTTCTCTCTGTCGGTCATGTTTTTTTCTTCGGCCGGACTGTTTGGCGCTTCATCCGTCCGCACGTTGTCCGCAACCGCAGATGCAGAAGCGCCCCATTCCGCCAGCAGTTCCTGACGTCGGGCGGATCCGAGCGATAAATAATGTTGCAGCGGCGTCAACGCGCGGTTATATTTTTTCTTAAACAAATACCCTTGAAGATCTTTGATCTGTTCTTCAATAAATTTTTCCGGCGAAGCATCGGGGTGCGCCTTGACAAATTCCCGATAAGGCGCACTGTTCCGAATGACTTCAATTTCTTCGGAAGAAATTTCCGTTTTTTTCATTGACGCGATCCTTAACGCTCATAAGTCTTTTTCAGGTCTGTCATGGCCTGACGGGCATCTTTGCCGCTGACTTTTTGTTTGGCCGTGTCCAAAGGTTTATCTTCGACCAGATATTGGTTCAGGTCGACAATGGCAACTTTGCTGCCCTCTTTTTTATACTTGTCTTTAAGCTTCGGATTAAGGGCAATGTTGCGCGAACCGTCAGCTACGACTTCGTCGTGCTTGACAAAGTGCTCCATAAACTTGGTAAAGTGGCTTAGCGTAATCTTGTGCAGAAAATTGTCTTTGGTCAGGTTGCTCTGCATCAGATTCTGACGTGCTTCCATGACAACGCCGGCCTTGCCGCGGTCATCTTTGGCTTTTTTGACCATATAATCGCTGCGAATAGGTTTGCCTGCTTCCGTGACGTCGTTTTCGCTGACAACATTGTTCATAATGGTTTCGTCAAGCTTCTGACGGCGGTCAAGCAGAAACGTGTTCATATCCTTGTCAGGAGCGGCAGCTTTGCGTTCTTCTTCCACGCGCTGGCAATATTCTTTCCAGGCCTTGTCTTTGCCGGGGGTCGTTTCCGGTTCTATGCCGTAAACGATTTTATATTCGTCAAGCATCAGATTATTTGGTTTCTCTTCCTGCTGTACCGGTACCACAACCGGTTTTTCCGGTTCCGGCTTCGGCTTCTCGGGAACAATCACCGGGATAATCGGCTTTTCGGGCTCGGGTTTCGGCTTTTCCTTTTTCTCTACCTTGTCGGCTTTGGTTCCCGGACGAATTTTGTCTTTCAGCTTGTTCCAGGAAGATACCACCCATCCGAAAACGCCGCCGCCGGGAGCGTTGACTTTGTCGTCAACCATGGTCTTGACCGGCACTTTATCCATAACGTCTTCGCTGTGGATTCCGTGCGGATGGTCCTGATAAGAATACAGTTCGCCGCCGAGGCTGTCCAAAATTTTGGAGTGGCCGTTTTCGCCAACGTTATACTGAATAACGTCAAGCTGTTTGGCGCCTTCCGGCGTCAGTTTGCCTTCCAGCAGCCCGTCCAGCAGGGCTTTGTAGTCGCCGAACTTTTCGCCGACGGTTTGACCGTCCGGCAACACAAAATCGCTGTTGCGGTGCAGCCTTTCAAAAGAAGCCAGCTTGCGCAGCATAACCTCTTCGTTGCCGACGCCTTCTTTCCAGCCCAGTTTCGGCATCTGCTCTTTCAAAGCGGCAATGGCCTTGTCATGCTGTTCCGGTGTCCACCAGGCTTCGTTTGAATAATTGTCCGGATTGCGGTATGCCGGAATGTCATGCGGTCCTTCGCCGCGGTATTCCCACATACTGTCAGTATTGTTGCGTTCGGTAACCTTGGCAATCTGGTCTTCGCTGTAGGTTTTCACCTCACCGACCTTAACGTCTTTATATCCGGTGATTTCTTCATGCTGCGTCGGCGTAATGTCGCCCAAACCATGTTGTCTGCCCAGATATCCTCCGGCAAAAACGGCAGCGGCGTTGGCGGCGCCGAGAGCAAAGGCTGCAACTTTGCCGTGGCCTTTCAGGCGCATTTCTCGATACGGCTGGGCAAAACGCAGGCCGGCGCCCATGCCGAACGAGCCGATAGCGCAGGCGGCGGCCGGGATTGACAGTTCCGGTGCGTTGGACATGGCGAATGCGGCTGAAGCGCAAGCCAAGGTTGTCGTTAAGATGGAAGCGTGCAGCATTTTGTCTTTTTTGAATTCTTTCCAACCGTATTTTTCACCGCGTTTTTTGGCGGCTTTCTTACGGGACCATATTTGCATGGCCGTCGCTGCGGCGCCGACGGTAACGGCGGTGCCCAGTGCCAAGGCAGAGCTTCCGATAACGGAAATGCCTCCGGTAGCGACAGCGTTGGTAACCAGACGCGAACCGACATAAGCCATGGTTCCGCCCATTGCCACGCCCCACAAGGCGCGTTTCATGGCGCCTTTCTTAATGTCTTTGCTCTTCTTGCCGCGATTCGGAGCCTGTCGGTCAATCTTCTGCACCTGCTCAAACAATACTGCTTTGGTAAATTCGGTGTTGGCTTTGCCGAGTTTGCGGTCCAGGCGGTTGGCATAAACCTCAACCTTGTTGACCTGATCGTCGATTGCCGCGTTATAGCCTTCCGGAGAAATGCCGAGCGGAATTTCCGGATTATTCAGCTTGGCCTGAAATTCAGCCAGATACTGTTCTTTTTTTGTTGTGAATTTTTCCGGATCTTCAACCGCGCCGCGGATGGTTTCCTCGGCGTTGTATATTTCAAACAGCTTGAACGGAACGTTGCTCTTGAGTTCTTCAACCATTTTTTCTTTGGTGATTTTTTCTTTTGAACCCAGATTTTCCATCAGGGAGTCGTTTCCTGCCAGTTTCAAAACCGTAGCCAGTTGTCCGTTCGGATCAACTTCCAGGCCCTCGCGCCATACGTCGCTCTTGGTTTCCGGATTTTGGGGGTCGATAAACTGCGGAATCGGTTTGCCGTCTTTGTCATTGAACTTGAATTTGCTGACTTCGGTCAAAAGTTCGCTGCCGAGCGTTTCTTCGTCAAATTTGAGCTCGTCGAGAATCTTGCTGCCGGTTTTGATGCGGTCGTTAAAGCTGATCGCCGTATCGCGGGGATTCTTGCCGCTCGGAATATTCCATCTTTCATCATAGGTGGCAATAATCTCGTCCATATCCTGCTGAGATTGTCCGTATTCGTTTTTAACCGCTTCGTTTGCCGCCATTTCCTTGTCAATTTCGGCAATCCGCTCTTTGTCTGCTTCGGCGTCAAGTTCTTTTTTGTCCTGCTCCAAAGCCTTGTTTTTGGCGTCCAGGTCTTTCTGGCGAACATCAAACATATGCATATAGCCGTCATAGGCGTCGGCGGCATTTGTAATGTCTAAAAGATAAAAGCCGCGTTTGTTTTTGAAATCGCCCTGCAGGCTGTCCATGCGGGATAAAACGTCTTCCAGTTTAGTATTGAGAGCGGCAACGTTTTGGTCTGCTTCGTCGGATTTTTCTTTCTTTGCCTGCTTTTCCGCCTCGGCGATTCGTTTTTGCAGATTGTCATAGGCGACGGTCGTCATTTCCGGTGTCATCAGCTCGGCCAAATCCCGGTTCAGCAGCACGTCAACCATTTGATTCTTATATTCTTCGGGCTTTTTGACCTTTTCTTCGGCATTGTCGACAAATTCAAAGGCTTCCTGAGCTTTTTGAATATCTTCGCTGCGAATGTCGGTTGAATATTTTTGGTAGTCTTCGGCGGAAATGACTTCCATGTTGGACATGACCAAAAGTCTGACTGCAGCCAGTTTCTGCTCGTTGGAAAGGTTGTGGTCACTGCGGATGCGGGCGTTTTCGCCTTCATTTTGCTGCAGTTTGTCAATGCCGCTTTTGCGTTCGTCTTTTTGCAGTTCTTTTTCTGCCGTTTCATTAATTATAATTCCAGCCGCGCCGCGGTTTTGTTGCTTTTCGCGTTCTTGGGCGTTTCTCTGAAGGCCGGAAACAATCCCGGCCAGCGTTGCTTCTTTGTCGGCGCCGGAAACCGTTCTTTGGGCCGGTGCCTTTTCACGGTCGGTTTTAAGTCTTTCAAGCGCTTTTAATGCTGTCGGCGTGTAGATAAACTCGCCGTTGGCGTCTTTTCTGGTGCCGCGCCCGAAAGTGGAAATATATTGTTCCATGCTGTCATAAGCGTCGGCGTCAATGGTTAAGGTTCCGTCGGCATAGGCGGCAATGTCTTTTTCGGCGGTTTCAACTGTCTCGACAAACAGATCGCCGTGCGTACTTTCATAATTGGCGTCCATGGCTTTCAGCGTTTCGTGGTTTTGAACCTCGTCGGGAGCCTGCAGATAAACCTCATGGGCTTTCATAATGCCGTCAAGTTCTTCTTTGGAGTAGTGTTTTAATTCTCTAAAATCATCTCGCCAAAAATTAAAAGCGGCAAGACTTGTTGCGCGTTCTGCCATGGCAACATAATGTGCAACCTCTTGTATTTCTCGGGATTCTTCCTTAAAGGCATCATCAATAAGTCCAACCATATTGCCAAGAGAGGTATTTGTTAGATTTTTCTGAATATTGTCTAATTTAAAGGTCGTCTGCTTTTCGTCAGGGGATCTGACTTCAAATTTATGACCATTTATTTCACCGAAAGATTCTCCGCCTGTAAATGGCATAATGGCATAACCAATATTTTTGCTTTCCAGATCAAATAATTCAATTTTGATCAGATCCTTATCCCCATTGTCTTTTCCGTAGTATGAAATCTGTGCTTTGGAAAATTCGGAGTCATCCACGATTAGAGTGACATTTTTGCCATCTTTTATTGCATCCAATTGTTGAGGTGCACTTTCGTTTATTGATTCATCTATCGCCCGCATTTTTTTCTGGCGGCGCGATTCTCTGATTATATCAAGGGAGACGTCGGGGTTGTTGGCCGTTTCCCGGGCAATGGCCTGGACAAAAGCAGTGTCTTCCATACTCAAGTCTTTGACTGTTTTTTCCGGATAGTAAATGTCTACAATGTCCTGAAGCTTTTCATTGTCCGCATAAGCTTCCAGAGCGGCAAAATCTTCGTCGTCAAAGTCATTTTCTTTTGCTTTGAATCTATACAGAATCGCATTGTATTCAAATGCCGGAATGGCCTCGGTGCTGTCATATCCGTATTCGTTTTTGATAAAATTCAGAAAGTCGGTGTCGTTTCTAACGTTATCATTGGTATATCTGGCCATTTCAAGTCTCCAAAATATTTATATATATGAACACATATTACCATCATTTTGCAATTTTGGCAAATATTTTTGTCCAACAGAATCTCTTTTAACAAAAGTGTAATATTAAATGCTTAATTTTTAATTAGTTATTCAAAAAGCTTGCTTTCTTTCTCTAAAAACCTTAAATAACAACTAGCTTTTAATTAATTTTTTTTGCAGTGTAAGAGAAATGACCGAAAAAGATTATTACGAACTTTTGGAAGTAAGCAAAACGGCCAGCGGTGAGGAAATCAAAAAATCGTACCGTCGTCTGGCCATGAAATATCATCCGGACCGCAACCCCGGCAATCAGGAAGCGGAAACCAAATTCAAAGAAATTAACGAAGCCTATGAGGTTTTGAAAGACGAACAGAAGCGAGCGGCCTATGACCGTTACGGGCATCAGGCTTTTGCCGGCGGTATGAACGGCGCCGGCGGCAATCCGTTCGGCGGTTTTGAGTTCAATTTCGGAGCCGGTGGTTTTTCCGATGTCTTTTCCGACATTTTTTCCGAGTTTATGGGCGGCGGTCGCGGTGCCCATCCGCGCAGTTCGGCCGAACGCGGTTCGGATCTGCGCTATAATCTGGAAATTTCTCTGGAAGAAGCTTTTGCCGGTGTTGAAAAGGAAATTAAAATTCCGACCACCAGGGTTTGCGAAGACTGTCACGGTCACGGAACCGCCGACGGCAAAGAGGCGCCGGTTTGTCCCGATTGCCGCGGCAGCGGCAAAATCCGTCGTCAGCAGGGCGGTTTTTTCATTGTTGAAACCACATGCCCCAAATGCGGCGGCAGCGGCCGTCTGGTAAAAGACAAATGCAAAACCTGCGGCGGAGATGGCTTCATTGCTCAGGAAAAAACGCTGAAAGTTAAAATTCCGGCCGGAATCGAAGACGACACCAGAATGCGTATCTCCGGCGAAGGAACGGCCGGTCTGCGCGGCGGCGAAAACGGAGACCTTTATGTCTTTATCAACATCAAAGATCACAAGCTTTACAGTCGCGAGGGCGCTAACCTCTACGCTTCGGTACCGATTTCGATGACTTGTGCCGCTCTGGGCGGAAAAGTGAATATTCCTTCAATAGACGGCGAAAAGATTGAACTGGACATTGAACCCGGAACCCAAAATGATCAGGTTGCCAAAATAAAAGGTCAGGGAATGACCATGCTGCGTTCGACCCGCCGCGGCGACCTGTTTGTCAAACTCCGGGTTGAAACGCCGGTCAATCTTTCGGCCCGCCAGAAAGAGCTTTTGGAAGAGTTTCGCGCTATCAGCAAAGATGATGCCTGCCAGCCGGAATCCAAAAGCTTTTTGGATAAAATCAAAGATTTGTTCGTTGCCTGACATTCAAACGCCGTCTCCAATGACCGGCGTTTTTTTTATACCTTGATTTTTGAAGTTTAAGGAATACATCTAAGTAAAAGTTATGGACGGAAAGGATAAGGTATGAATAAGTTTTTACTGTTGATGCTCCCGGTTTTGCTGGCTGGTTGCGCGCATAAGCCTGAAGTGGAAAAACATGTGGACTGGAAATGCGGAGATCAGATTGTTTCTGTTCAGGCCTTTAACGGCGATTCAATGGTCTTGAGAATAAACGGCGTCAATAATCTTTTGATTCAAACGATTGCGGCCTCGGGAGCTAAATATGAAAATGAAGCCACCGGGGTAGTCTTTTGGAACAAGGGTGATGAGAATACGCTGATTATCAGGGATCGCGTATATCCGCAGTGTGAAAAGGTCTAGGCGGAAAATTTCCCACCATAAAAAACTCCTGATGGTGCGCCCGGCAGGTGACAATTTGTTAGCTTGAAAGCAAGAGAAACGAAGTGTATCAAGCGATACAAGTGGAGTGACCGCCGCGAGTTAGTGAGCTTTGCGAACTTATGAGATAGAACGAACCTTGATTCGAATACTGCGGGTGTTAAATGAAAAAGGCTTCCTTAAGATTAAGGAAGCCTTTAAAAACTGGCGCGCCCGGCAGGATTCGAACTTACAACCTTCTGATCCGTAGTCAGATGCTCTATCCAATTGAGCTACGGGCGCATAATCAACTCGTAACAACAAGAGCTTTAATACAGCGAATTATTTTTTTTTGCAAGTAAAATTTTCAATAAATTTAAAAGAATTTTAATCTATTTTGCCTATTCTTTGAACAACAGATAATTATTTAATGTATTAAGCTTTATTTATGGCTTGTTTTTTTGCATAAAATTCTTTACAAACGATAATGAAGTTGTAAAACAAGTTATAAACAAATTCACAAAAAAAGGTACTTTGTTAAATGAAACACATAATCAAACTGTCCTTGGCTTCTTTATCCATATTCGCGTTCGGCGGATGCACGTATTCGCAAGACGCCTTGTTTCCTTCGCTGGTAGGTATGGATTCGTCGGAAGAGATTTCCGCACAGGCTTCTTCCGATGTTAAAAGCGCAGATATTCCGGAACTCGGTTCTACCAATTTCAAACCTTTGGAAATTTCTCAGGGCGGTAATACCGGCACTTTTGTCGGCCAGAAAGTAGTTACTTTCCGCAATGAACTGGCTCAGCTGCAAAGTGCCATTCGCAAACATAACGAGGATTTGCAGAAGATTCGTGCTTCCGTCATTAACAATGCCTTGCAGTATCATAAGCTGATTGGCACGATTGAAGCCAAACTTCAGGTCGGCACCACGCCGGGAAATCCGCAGATGTTTGGTATGCTCCAGTCTGCGCAGAACAATATTCAGGTTATGAATGCCAATACCATAGCCTTAAATCAGCTGGCAACCAGAGTTTCCTCTGATTCGGCCATGACCAGTTATCTGCTGGATTCGATTCGCGCCGCCTATAGTGTTTCCGGTGCCGTTGACGAAGATCACAGACAGCTCCGCATTTTGGAAAACGAAACCAATCAGACCTCGATTTTAATCGGCAGTCTGTTGAACGAGATTAACTCAGATGCCGCCCGTCAGCAGCAGTATATCGAAACCGCCCGCAACTACATTGTTGATTTGAGCGGCGCCATCAAAGCCGGCAGCTACGGTGTTAACAATGTTCCGTTGGCTTCTGGTGTTGCCTACAAAAACGCCGGCAGTTTCGGCGGCAAAGCGGCGGCTTCCGGTTCGCCTTTGTTTGTTGCCAAGTTTAACAAGACCGACGTCAAATATCATGATGGCTTAAAACAGGCCGTCAGCCGCGCCATTGAAAAAAAGCCCGGCGTAATGTTTGAAGTCGTGGCCGTTTCGCCGTCCAACGGCAATGTTTTGGCGCAGACTTCGGCCAAAAACAATGCGTCTCGTATCTTTCAGGATATGATTGATATGGGTGTCGGTCCGGAAAGGATTGCCCTTTCTTCCAAAACCAGCAGTGCAGCCAATTCTGCCGAAGTACAGATTTTTGTAAAATAAGTAAGTATAATCTGCCAAAAACTCGCCCCGGATTCTATGATAAATGGAAAGCGGGGCATTTTTTTATGCGAAAGCCATAAGTAGTTAAATTAAAAAATATCCTATTTGAGAAATAAGTTCATTTTTAGACAAATTTGTGATAAAATAAGAACAAACAGGAGAGAAAATCTATGAGCGACATGAAGGAAATAAAAAATCTGGCTGCTCTGCGAGGGTGTACGGTGGCAGCTATGCTGGCCGCGTCTTTAAGTATCGGCGACGGAAAAACTGCCGGTATCAAACAACCGCAGCCCAAGCTTGATACAAAGGAAATGCCGACTGCGCCGAATGTCAGTCCCGTTGTTGATAAGCCGATTGTAACTCCTGTTATCGATTCTGTTAATGTTGAAAAAGATATGCCGCCTTTAAGTCCGGCCGCTTACAGTCCGCAATCAACGCCGTTTCAGGATAAAATTTCTCCACAGTCCCTGAAAAGTCCGGATATTTCCTATACTAAGGAAGATATGGAAACCGGACATTATGAAATATGTCAGTCTTTTGTGCAAAGCTATGAAGAACATAAGCAAAATTTGAAAGACGGAACCGCTGCACCCGGCGATGATATGGCTCTCTTGGGTGAGGGATTAGGCGTAAAAATATCTGGTTTTATGAATACTGCCATGATGGATGTGGCGGAACTTCTTCAAAGGGTGGCGAATCAAATGGAGGTGTCGGAGTTAAACGGCAATAATGGACTGTCTCTGGGACAAAAAATTAAAGCTGCCGGTGCGGAACGTGAGACGCAGGATTTCCGCAAAGATATTCTGTCTGTCATGAAAAACCCCGCCAAGGCGGCACAGATAGATTCTGAATTCATGACTGAGACCTATCAGCAGGCAAAATCTTTTTGCAAAAGCTATGACTGCAGCATTGAAAAAGAGGTAAACAAAGAGCTTAAGGCTAATAAAACCATGTCGTCGGAAACTTTTTTGCAATTAGCTTCCCAAACTCAAAATCGTTAAAAAAACAAAAGCCTGATTTAAAATCAGGCTTTTGTTTTTTTGGGAAACTACATATAAGGCCAACCGACAGTCTGGCTGATAATTACCTCTTCGCCGTCAAGCTTTAACGCCTTAGCGATTTTTTCACGGTCGATATAGCCGCGGACAACATTGTGCAATCCCTTGGAAGCACAGTAAAGGCCGACATTCTGATATGCCGCCGCGGCATTCATACCGGCGTCTTTGGCGTTTTTGCCGGTGTAAATCAGCGTCAGCGGCGCATCCTTGACATAATCCTGTAAAGCGACGAATGGCTGTATGTTAACATTGCTGACAAATTTCAGGGCATGCTCTTCGGCGTCATATCTCCAGATGCCGTCATTTTTGGTAACATAGACGTTCAAATCCTGTTCGTTTTTTGCGGTTGGAATTGTCCTTTTGCCGTCATGCGAAATTCCCCAGGCGGCATATAAAATGTTGCTCAAATCTTTGTCTTCAATTTTTTTGGCGCTGAATTCCCGGGTTGATTTACGGGCCGAAATCGCCTCCATTAAAGGTATGCCGCCCTGCGTATCGGGAGCGGGAAGTTTCACGGCGCTGTCTGCTGCCCAAACCGGCAATGCGGCGGTCATCATCAGCGTAAACACTAGTTTTTTTATCATCGTTTTTCTCCTTATTTTATTGTCTGATAAATATATTAAGAGCTAAAGCGAAAAATAAAAGAGTGAATTTGCGAGGGTGTGATTAACCGGGAAGATAAAATAAGCGCAATTAGATGCCGAAGAGATCCTCCCCCGGGAAAACGAGCGTTAAGCGAAGTTTGAGCGGCTGACAAAAAAAGCACTGCCGAAAGAAACAGTGCTTTTAAAAAATTGGTGGAGCCAGGGAACGCTAAGACCCAAACACCTGTGTATGGTGTTTGGGTTCTGCCAGTTCTTCGTAACATCTTATTGAGACGGGATTGCAAAAGCAATGACGGCGCAATTAGATGCCGAAGTGATCCTCCCCCGGGAAAACGAGCGTTAAGCGAAGTTTGAGCGGCTGACAAAAAAGCACTGCCGAAAGAAACAGTGCTTTTGAAAAATTGGTGGAGCCAGGGAGGATCGAACTCCCGACCTATTGATTGCGAACCAATCGCTCTCCCAACTGAGCTATGACCCCGTTTGTAAAAAAGCACCGCGCTTGGCGGTGCTTTAGGAATTGGTGGAGCTAAGGAGGATCGAACTCCTGACCTCTTGAATGCCATTCAAGCGCTCTCCCAGCTGAGCTATAACCCCAAGAACAAACGCAATATAAAAAAACTTTTTGCTTCTGTCAACACTTTTAATCATCCAAATGCATTTTCCACATTCCGGCCGCCGCCAAAACGCGTGCAAAGTCCAGCGAAACTTTTAAAAAGAACCTAAATGACAAAGTCTATTTATTCTCCTGCATATTAAAAAATGCGTGAAATGCTGAAGGCCGAAAGGGAAAAGGCAAAGCTTTCCCCAGCTTTGGTTGCTGATAAGCTGGGAGTAAATCAGACTTATGTTTCCAAATATGAAAAAGGCGAGCGCCGTCTGGATTTGATAGAATTTCTTAAAATTGCCGAAGCCGTCGGTTTTGATCCGCTTGACTTTATCAAACGCCTGCAAGATCAAAATAAATTTATTGTCCGGATTTGAGACGGCGGTTGTTTTTGCAGCCCTGCGCCCAGCTCAGAATAAGTTCTTCGGCGCCGGTCTGTTCGTCTTTTTTTTCGGCAACGATTTTAAAGTCGTTTTTCTGATAAAAATTCAGCGCTTTTTCGTTCTGTGTATATACTTTTAAGGTCAGCGAAGAGCGGTTTTGCCGCACATATTCCAGCAACTTGGTGCCGATTCCCTGATTTTGGTTTTCCGTATCGACGAACAATGCGCCGATAAAGTTGTCCAATATCACGCTGATAAAGCCTTTAAGTTGGTGGCGGTCTTCATAAACAAAGGTTTCGGCCTGCGGCAGATAAACATCGCGCACCTCGTTCATGTGCGCCTTCCAAAATTCTTCGCTAATGAAACGATGTGCTTTCACGCAGGCATCCAGCCAGATTTTCATAATCTTGTCCGTGTCTTGCTTTGTTGCTTTTCTGATCATGCTGTGTCAAACCTGCATTATAGATAAAGAGGCCGCCCGGCTCAAATGTCCAAATCGTCGACGAATTTGGCACGCTCAATAATGAATTTGAAACGGGTTTCCGGATTCTTGCCCATCAGACGCTCGACCTGACGGCGCGTTTCAAAAGCTTCTTCTTTGCCTTCTTCGGTATTGGTGTTGGGCAGCAGAACTTTCAAAAGCATCCGGTTTTTCTTGTCCATGGTGGTTTCTTTGAGCTGTTGGGCGCTCATTTCTCCCAAACCTTTGAAGCGGCTGATGTCAGGCTTTTGATTGCCTTTCACCACCTTGGCCAGAATTTTGTCCTTGTCGTCATCGTCCAAAGCATAATAGTTGTTGGCGCCGACCACGATTTTATACAACGGCGGCGTGGCGATAAACAAATGCCCGTTTTCAATCAGTTTCGGCATCTGCTGGTAAAAGAAAGTCATCAGCAGTGAAGCGATATGCGCGCCGTCAACATCGGCATCGGTCATGATGATGATTTTTTCATAACGCAGATTCTCTTCCTTGTAATTTTCCTTAACACCGCAGCCTAAAGCTTCGCACATGTCTTTGATTTCCTGATTTTGCAGAATCTTGTCAAGAGAAGCGCTGGCCACGTTCAGGATTTTTCCGCGCAAAGGCAAAATCGCCTGCGTAAAGCGGTCACGGCCCTGTTTGGCCGCCCCGCCGGCAGAATCTCCCTCAACGATAAAGATTTCGGTGCCTTCGGCCGCCGCCTGCGAACAATCGGCCAGTTTGCCGGGCAGACGCAGTTTTTTGGTCGGCGTCTTGCGGCTCTGTACTTTTTCCTCTTTCTTTTTCTTGCGGGCTTCGGCACGGTCAATGACATATTCCAGCAAAGCGCCGGCGTTCTCCGTGTCGGAAGTCAGCCAGTGGTCGAAAGAATCCTTAACCGCCTGTTCCACCAGACGAATGGCTTTGGTGGAAGTCAGCTTGTCTTTGGTTTGTCCCTGAAACTGCGGGTCGCGGATAAAAACCGAAAGCATAATGCAGGCGTCGCTCAAAAAGTCTTCGGCGGTGATGCCGGCGGCCTTTTTGATGTTGGCCATTTCGCCGTATTCCTTAAGACCGCGGACAAGAGCGGATTTGAAGCCCATTTCATGCGTTCCGCCCTGCGGCGTGATAACCGTGTTGCAGTAAGAGTAACAAAAGCCGCTTTCGTCTTCCGGCCAGGTAATGGCCCACTCGACTTTGCCTTCGTCATTGGCCAGTTCGGCATCACCGGCAAACATGGTGCGGTTGATGGTGGTGCGGGCGCCGATTTGATAATTTAAGAAGTCTTTCAGTCCGTTGGGAAAATGCAGCTCCGCTTCCGGCGGCGTGGCTTCGCCTTCGCCCAGAACTTCCGGCGCGCATTTCCAGTTAATCAGGATTCCTTTGAACAAAAAGGCCTTGGAGCGTGCCATGCGGTAAATTCGATTCGGCGACAGGTTGGAATTGACGCCGAAGATTTCCGGATCCGGCTTAAACGTAATGGACGTGCCGCGGCGGTTGGGAGCGTTGCCAACAAGTTCCAGCGCCGTCAGCGGCTTGCCTTTGGCATATTCCTGCCGATAAAGCTTCTTGTCGCGGGCGATTTCAACCACCAGCTTTTCGGACAAGGCGTTGACAACCGACAGGCCCACGCCGTGCAGACCGCCGGAAACCTTATAGGCGCCGCCGCCGAACTTTCCGCCCGAATGCAGCATGGTCATAATCACTTCCAAAGCCGACATATTTGGATATTTGGGATGCGGGTCTACCGGAATGCCGCGGCCGTTGTCGGCAATCGTAACCGAATAATCGGCATTCAGCGTCACGTCGATATGGTTGGCAAAACCGGCCACCGCCTCGTCCATGGAGTTGTCGAGAATTTCAGCTACCAGGTGGTGCAAAGCCGTTTCGTCGGTGCCGCCGATATACATGCCGGGACGGTGTCTGACCGGTTCCAGTCCTTCCAGAACCTCAATGCTTTGCGCGCTGTATTCCTTGACTGCGGGCGCGGTTGTCGTTTCAAATAAATCGCTCATTTTATCCTCAAAACTTTCAAATTTAGCGATAAACTACAGTATTTCCGCGGGTTTTGCAAGGAATAAACTGCAAATACAAACAAATTTTAAGCGCCGTCTGTCCCGCGGCGTTTTTTATGCCGGAACGTAAAAAATGCTTGCATTTATCAATAGATACGTATAAAAAGAGTTCCGGACGCGCCTTTTTGAGTCGCGCCGTAATTCACACGCAGATAAACGGAATGTTTCTCATTTCGCTCCGGTGCCGCGCAAGCGGTTCAGAGTCTGCGGAGGTTTAACTGGAAAAATAGGATAAAAAATATGACAATTCCAACATTTACATTGCGTCAGATGGTTGAAGCTGGCGTTCACTTTGGTCACCATGCCCGTCGCTGGAACCCGAAAATGGCTCCGTTCATTTACGGTAAAAAAGACAACATTCATATTATCGACCTGCAGAAAACCTACCCGATGCTGTATTCTGCCCTGAATGCGGCTCGCGAGATCGCTGCCAACGGCGGTAAGGTTTTGTTTGTCGGCACCAAAAGACAGGCTCAGGACATCATCAAGGAAAACGCCGAGCGTTGCGGACAGTACTATGTAAACCACCGTTGGCTGGGCGGTATGCTCACCAACTGGAAGACTGTTTACAAATCAATCTCCCGCCTTGCTAAATTAAACGAAATGGCTGAGAAAAACTCTTACGAGGGTTACACCAAGAAAGAAGTTTTGAACCTGAAAAAAGAACAGGAAAAACTGGCTCTGGAACTCGGCGGCATTATGAATATGGGCGGTCAGCCTGACCTGCTGTTCGTTATCGACACGCCGAAAGAAAGCCTGGCCATTAAAGAAGCTAAAAAATTGGGCATTCCTGTAATCGGTATCTGCGATACCAATGCAGACCCCAATGCCGTAGACTTCCCGGTACCGGGCAACGACGATGCGATCCGTGCCATCCAATTCTATTCGGAACTGGTTTCCGGCGCAGTTTTGGACGGTATGTCCGCCGAAATCGCTGCTCAGGGCGTTAAAGTCGAAGAAATGGTTGAAGCCGCTGCTGAAAAAGCTCCGAAGAAAAGAGCTCCGAAAAAAGCCGCTAAAGCCGAAGAAAAAACTGAAGAATAGTTTCTGACGACTTTAATTTCAGATATTATCAAGAAAATCATGGCGGTATTTTAAGGATGGTTTCTTAGAATATCGCCATATTCAAATTCAAAAGGGGATTTTTATTAATGACAAATATTACAGCCGCTATGGTAAAAGAACTGCGCGAATCAACAAGCGCCGGTATGTTAGACTGCAAAAAAGCTTTGACTGAATGCAACGGGGATATGGAAGCTGCTGTTGACTGGCTGCGCAAAAAAGGTTTGGCCTCAGCCGCCAAAAAAGCAAGCCGTATCGCTGCCGAAGGACTGGTCGCGGTTGCCGTGGAAGGTAACAAAGGTGCTATTGTTGAAGTTAACTCCGAAACCGACTTTGTTGCCAAAAACGAGACTTTCCAGGAGTATGTTGCCGACGCCGCTTTGGTTGCTTTAATGCATAACGGCAGCGTATGCGACATGAAAACTTTCCAGTGCCCGAAAGTTCACAAGTCTTTTGAAGAGCGCCTGACCGATATGATTGCCAAAATCGGCGAAAATATGAGCTTGCGCCGTGCCGCCATGGTTGAAGTCAATGACGGTGTGGTTGCTTCTTACATCCACAATGCCGCCGGTCCCAACATCGGCAAAATCGGCGTTCTGGTTGCTTTGGAATCAACGGCCGACAAAGCCAAGTTGAAAGAACTCGGCAAACATATCGCTATGCACATTGCCGCTTCTGCGCCGCTGTTCAAAAGCATTGCCGATGTCGATCCGGCTGCCGTCGAACATGAAAAATCAATCTTTGCCGAGCAGGCTGCCGCTTCCGGCAAACCGGCCAATATCGTTGAAAAAATGGTTGAAGGCCGCATTAAGAAATATTATGACGAAGTTGTTCTTGAAGAACAGGCTTACATTATGGATCCTGACAAGAAAGTCAAACAGGTTATTGCCGATGCCGCCAAAGAGTTCGGCGCTGACATTGTTTTGAAAGACTTTGTATGCTTCCGTTTGGGCGAAGGTCTTCAGAAAAAAGAAGAAGACTTCGCTGCCGAAGTTGCCGCCCAGCTGAATAAATAAGCCGCGCAATTTTGCAATACTAAAAAGCCCCAGATTTCAACAACGAAATCTGGGGCTTCTTTTAACATTGTCACCCTGAACCCGTCAAACGTAAACTGTCATCCTGAACGAAGTGAAGCAACGAAGTGAGTGAGCAACGTAGTTGTCGAACTCCATCTCAGCAATATTAATCGGCTGAGATGTTTCGACTGCACTTCGTTCCGCTCAACATGAAAATAATGCGCCGCACGCCCACGCTGGGTCATGCCGGATCAGGTCCGGCATCCAGGTTTAATATGGAATCAATAACAAAAGAAGCACCACAAGGGTGCTTCTTTTTAATACTTGTCCGTGCTCCCATACCATTGTCCGCTGGCCGGGCTGATGGTATAGACGCCGCGCGTGGTGTTAACTTTCCAGTAAAGCCTTTTGCCGTCGAAAGCCGGTTTATACTGAATAACGCTGACACCATACGGGATGGCTTTCATCTGCTCGCTGAATGGTGCCAGATAAAGCAGATAACGTCCGTCACGGTTGGCAACCTGATAAATACCTTTGGTTGCCGTTTGTGCCGTGGTGGTGATGGTTGCGTTGCGGGTACGGTCATACCAGCGTCCGGAAACGTTGTCCATCGCGTCACCGATCGGGGTATTGTTGGTGCCGAGATTGCCGACAAAAATGTCAGTCAAAGCGCCGCCAACCGTTCCTGAACCAAGCGATCCGCCGAGTGTTCCGCAAGATGACAAACCCAGAACACAGACACAAACTACGAAAAATTTTTTTAAGGTCTTCATAATTTTAATTTTTTATGGAATAGAGGGCGTTCTGAGTGTTTTAAGCCATATCCGCTATTTATTTTTTTTATTTTTTTGATTATGAAGTCGTTTTTTTATAATAATAATTCATTGTTTTCCGCAAAAGAAAACAAGACAAATAATAAACAACGACTTAAAATAACACTTTCAGTATAGCGAATTTTAAGCCTGCTGTCAAAATATAGTAGCCGTCGGTTTAATGAAATTTTTGTTACAGGGCATTCAGTTCCAGGGATTGTATGCCGGCATCGGCTGCTGCGGCATATCGGTATATTTCTTTTCGATGACGACCTTTTGATACATACCGCCGAAATACAACGACCGCCGGAAAGCGTAGGGTGTCTTGTCCTTGATAAAAGTCGGGATTTCCCGGTCCCACAGAACTTCGGCAAAAGGTTGGTACAGGCGGTTGAACATTCTTGCAAAATATTTCAGCGGATGCCATTTCTGCGGTTCGTGATAATCAATGACCACCACTTTTCCGCCCTCGCGTGCGCTGTCCAGCGCCGCTTTGAGAATTTTGGCTTTCTGGATATGCGGAACCTCATGCAGCAGCATATATAAAAGCACCACGTCATAATCGCCTTTAACCGGCGTGTTGGCGTTCTGGCAGATAAAATTCATCTGGCTATAGAGTTTTCCGTATTTCTCCTTGCAACGCCGTATCTGAATGTTGCTGACGTCCAAAACGTCATATTGTCCGTAGCGGCTGACCCGCATGGCAACCTTGTCCATCTGTTCGCCGAAAGTGGCTCCCATCTGCAAAACCTTGTCACCCTGAGCAATTTCGCGCAGGGAAGCGTCGACCAGCCGCAGATTGTTGCCAAGGCTTAACAGCGTTCGCAGCCATGGCTTGTCGGCCCAGGCGCATAACTTCTTGTTGTTGTAAAAGTCTCCGTAAATTTCTTTCAGATAGACCGGCAGTTTTTTGTTTGTATTCGGGCTGCTCATAGTTTTACCTCATTTCAAATAGGTATCCGCTTCGGCAATGTTTTGCTTCAGCATCCTGCGGCTGGCCGCGGCCTCGTCGGGCGTAATGCGTCCGCCGCCGAGTACTTTGTCTTCATAAACGGTGCACAGTTCGGCAAATTCCTTAAGGCCGAAAACCAGGCTTGACGAGCGCAGGCTGTGGTAAGCGAGCCGCTGTGCCTCATTGTCCGCATTTTCGATTTTATCCAACTTTTTTCCGGCATCATCAATAAAGTCGTTCCATAAGGACCGCATTTTTTCAGCGCCGAAAATTGATTTGTATTGTTCCAGAGTTTCGCGGTCAATGTTCATTTTCGTTTTCCTTGATTAGCCCCAGGCGCGTGGCTTCCATCACCGCGCCGGTGCGGTTATAGACGTTGAAGATTTTCAAAATGGCGGTAACGTGAAGCTTGACAGTTCCTTCCGTCAATCCCAGTTCATAGGCAATCTGTTTGTTGGAGCGGCCTTTGGCAATGAGTCTGATGACGTCAATCTGGCGCGGGGTGAGGGTTTTGACGTTTTCGCTGACGCTTTCGTCGTCAGAAATCGTTTCCACTTGTTTTAAGATGTCAAATTCGTTTTTGAGCGAATTGTTTAACAGTTCGGGCGGAATATATGCGCCGCCGGAAAGCACCAGTTTGACCGCGCCGAGGATGACCGCGTTGGAAGACGTTTTGGGAACATATCCGGCCGCGCCGATTTCAATGGTCTTCTGCACGATTTCCTTGTCAAAAACGGCGGATAAAATAATGATGGGCGTTTCCGGGAGCTTTTCGTGAATTCTTTTTATCGCCTCCAGCCAGTTGGCGCCGGGCATTGCCAAATCCGTCAAGACCAGATTAAAGTCCTGCTTTTGCTCAATAATGTTGAATATGTCGGTATAGTTGTGAGCAAAGGTAAGTTCTACGTTTTCGTCGATGTCGCTTAAAATCAGCTCCAGGCCTTTAAGAAACAGTTCATGGTCGTCGGCAACTAAAATTTTCACTTCATTTCTCCTCAAAAGCGACCGGTTTGTCTTCCGGCCAGTCTCCGCACAAAGCCTGCCAGCAGGACAAGGCCGCCATCACGGCCGTTTCCGCCCGCAGAATTCTTCTGCCCATGGAAACGCCGCGGGCATAAGGCAAGCCGCGGAGCACTTCCAGTTCGCCGGGTTCAAATCCGCCCTCCGGACCGACCAAAATCGCCGCGCTTTGCGGCCCTTTGGCAAAGACCGGACAGATGCTGCCGCCGTTTCCGGTCTCGTCCATAAAATATAAAATTCGGGCAGAATCCCAGTTTTTTAAAATCTTTTCCAGCGATTGAGCATCCTCTACCTGCGGAATGTCGGTTCGACGGGATTGTTCCGCCGCTTCGATCACCTGAGCTTCATAGCGTTCTTTTTTGATTTTTTCACTGATGGTTCTCTTGGTAATTGTCGGTATGATTTTGCGGACGCCGAGTTCGGTGGCGCCGGCAATGATAAAGTCGGTCTTGTCTTTCTTTACCGGCGCAAACAACAGCCACAAGTCGGGAGACTGCCTGAAATCGGCGCTTTTTTCCAAAATGCGGAGCATACAGCTTTTTTTGCCGCAGGCCTCAATTCGGGCAGTATATTCGCCGCTGCTGCCGTCAAAGAGCCGGACTTCGTCGCCGCAGTTCATTCTCAGCACGTTCAACAGATAATGCGCCGGTGCGTCGCTGAGCGTTGCCTCGCTGCGGTTGTTCAGGGGCTGCGGATAATATAATCGTGCCTTCGGAGTTTTTCTCACCGTCTGTCAATCCACCATAAGCAACATCCGCTTGGTGAAAATAACCTTGTAAGCGGAAGTTTTTGTTGAAATGTAATCCATGATGATTCTGGTCTTGCCGCGGCCGACCGTTTCAAAAACGACTGTTCTGAGATTTCCTGACGTTTTGTCGCTTTTGATTCTGGCAATCTCTTTGTCAAAGCTGAAATACCACAGGGTATCGGGATCGTTTTCCAAATTGAGCTGAACGGTTGAACCTTGGGTTACGCTGATTCTTCTGGGAATATTCTTTTGTTCGATGGTGATGTGCCCGCTCAGGCTGGAAAAGAGCTTTGAAGCGTAATGTTTGTTGATGTCGGCGGCCGCTGCATCATCCGCATCGGAAACGCTGTTCTTTCGGCCTGCCGCCGGAAGACTGATGTTTTGGGTGTTGACGCTTTGGCTTCCCGGCAAAAATACGGTGCCGCCGGACGCTTTTTGAGCGGCTTCGCGTTTTTCTCTTTCGGCTTTCCTTCTTGCCGCATCGGCCTTTCGTCGAGTCTCTTCGTCTCGGTTTTTCTTATTTGAATCGGCAATAGCCTTGGCGTTGGAAGTGTCTTTTTTTCCGCCGACGAAAATATCGCTGCTCAGCGCATCGTTTGCGCTCTGTGCCACCACAGCCTGAGCCGGGGGCGTCCCTGCCAAAAGCAGGCATAAGGCGGTGTACGGCAAAATCTTAAAATGAGGCAGTTTCATCGTTGTCTCCGTTTGAGGTCTAAAAATTCTGCATAAAGCGTAAAATCTGTTATACTTATAATAACCATTATAGTACAAATAATACAGCGGATAAAGTAAACTTTTCGTTACAAATATCAACTTTTCTGAAGGCTTTGAGAGAAATGATCATTACCATTGACGGTCCGGCCGCAGCCGGAAAGGGAACGCTGGCATCAAGTCTGGCCCAAAAATATAAATTTGCCTATTTTGACACCGGGATGGTTTACCGTGCCGTCGGTTTGGAAATGTTTTTAAGCGGCCAGGATTTGAACAGCGAAACGGCCGCGACCGCCGTTGCTCGCCGTCTGACTTTTTCCAAGATGATGGAACTGTCCGTGCACCCGGAATTCCGTTCTCAAATCGGCGGTAAGAACGCATCGGTCGTTTCTGCCTATCCGTCTGTTCGTGCCGCATTGCTGAAAATGCAGCAGGATTTTGCTGCCGCCCCGGTTTTTGCCGACGGTACGCCGGCTTTGGGTGTGGTTTATGACGGTCGCGATACCGGAACGGTCGTCTGTCCGCAGGCCGATGTCAAGTTTTTCATCACCGCTTCGCCGGAAGTGCGGGCTGAACGCCGCTATAAAGAGTTTGTTGCCCGGGGAATGAGTGTAAATTATAATGACGTTCTGGCTGATGTCAAAACCCGTGACGAGCGGGATGCGACCCGTTCGACGGCGCCGATGAAGCCGGCGGCGGACGCGGTTATTTTTGACACTTCGAAATTAAGTATAGAAGATGTTTTTAACCAAGCCTGCGAGGTGATTGATGCGAAAAAAAATTAAAATTGCGATTGCGGCGTTTGCCGCGGCGGCAGTTTTGGCCGCCGGCGCTTATGTTTTCTTTTCGATGCGGAAAAACGAGGTTCTTCAGAGCCAAAAGGAACTGCGTCAGGCATCGTCATTGCAGGAAGCCGTTTCTCTTAACAATCTTGAGGCGGTCAAATTTCTGCTGAAAAGCGGCGCCGATCTTGAGCAGCGTTTTAATAAAAGCGCCGTTGACGGTGCGGAAAGCGAAGGCTTTACGGCGCTGGGCTGGGCTTTGTTTGCCAATCGCCCGGAAATCGCGCGGTATTTGATTGAACAGGGAGCCGATGTTACCGCTTCGGTTCCGATGAACAGTTCCATGCTGTATTGGGCTATCGCCTACGAACACGCTGACATTGCTTTGCTGCTGATAGAAAAAGGGGCGGATATTTATCCGTCCGGCGGCTATAATCCGGCGCTTCATGCCAAGATTTTAGGGATGGACGATGTCGTTTTGAAGCTGGCGGAAAAGGGTGTTGAACCCGCGGAGAACGATTATCATCATCTTCATTGATTTTTTGTAAAAAACTGCTTGAAAAATAATAATTTGCGTGTATAAAGTAAACACCCTGAAGCCTTAGGGTGCGCTTTGGCTTACAGGCTGTTTTTTAACCTCGCACAAGTCCGTCCCGCCTTTTATTTGGGAACAGGCAGTTTTTTGAAATATTTAGATCTAAATGACAAATACAGAAATTAAAATGCCCGAAATGACGGAAAGCTTTGAAGCTTTGCTGAACGAACAGTTTGGCAACAACGGTATTACCGGTTCTGTTGTTAAAGGTACCATCATCAGATTAACTCCCGACTTTGCAACCGTTGATGTCGGATTGAAATCTGAAGGCCGCATTCCTCTTCGTGAATTTGGCCAGAATGCAGAATTGAAAGTCGGCGATCAGGTAGAAGTTTATGTTGACCGTTATGAAGACAAAGACGGCAACATTGTTCTGTCTCGTGAAAAAGCCCGCCGCGAAGAAGCTTGGCAGGATCTTGAAAAATGCCTCAACTCCGGTGAAAGAGTTAACGGCGTCATCTTTGGCCGCGTTAAAGGCGGTTTCACCGTTGACCTCAACGGTGCCATTGCTTTCCTGCCGGGTTCTCAGATTGACATTCGTCCGATTCGTGACATTACGCCGTTAATGGGCATTTCCCAGCCGTTCCAGATTTTGAAAATGGATAAGGTTCGCGGCAATATTGTTGTTTCCCGCCGTGTCGTTCTTGAAGAAACCCGCGCTGAAGCTCGTGCCGAACTCATCAATGACCTCAAGGAAGGATCAATTCTCGAGGGTGTTGTCAAAAACATCACCGATTACGGTGCATTCATTGATTTGGGCGGTGTTGACGGCTTGCTGCACGTTACCGATATTTCCTGGAAACGCATTAACCATCCGGCAGAAGTTCTGTCTGTCGGTCAGACCGTTAAAGTTCAGGTTATCAAGTTCAATGAAGACAACCAGAGAATTTCTTTGGGTATGAAACAGCTGGAAGCTGATCCTTGGGCTGCTGTTGCCGACAAATATCATGTTGGCGAAGTTTATACCGGTAAGGTTACCAACATCACCGATTATGGTGCTTTTGTTGAACTTGAAGACGGTATTGAAGGTCTGGTTCACGTTTCTGAAATGAGCTGGACCCGCAAAAACGTACATCCGGGCAAAATTGTTTCCACATCTCAGGAAGTTGAAGTTAAGGTTTTGGAAGTTGATGCCGACAAACGCCGCATCAGCCTCGGTATTAAACAATGCACGCCTAATCCTTGGGCTGCTTATGTTGAAGAGCACCCGGTCGGTTCCGTTATTGAAGGCAAAATCAAAAACATTACCGAATTTGGTCTGTTTGTTGGTTTGTCCGATGAAATCGACGGTATGATTCACTTAAGTGATATCTCTTGGGATAAGTCCGGCGAAGAAGCCGTTAAAGACTATGCCAAGGGTCAGGATATCCAGGCCAAGATTATCGATGTTGACGTTGAAAAAGAACGTATCAGCCTCGGTATCAAACAGCTGACTGAAAATACGCTGGCAACAGCTTTGGAAAACATCAAAAAAGGCGATGTTGTCAAAGCGACAGTCACATCTGCCGATGACAAAGGCGTAACCGTTGACGTAAACGGTGTCAGTGCTGTTATCAAAAAAGCTGACCTTTCCCGCGAGAAAGCCGCTCAGAATCCGGAAAACTTTAAGGAAGGCGATGTCGTTGAAGCTAAAGTCACTTCTGTAGACAAGAAGAACAACAAGCTGGGTCTTTCCATTAAAGCTCTGGAAGTTGAAGAAGAGAAGAGAGCTCTTGAAGAATATTCTTCTGCTTCAACCGGTTCTTCTTTGGGTGACGTCTTGGGTGAAGCCTTGAAGAAAAACGCTTAATCTTCAGCGGATTAATAAAAAAATCTCCCGGTTATATTCCGGGAGATTTTTTTTGCTGAAAATAATAATCAATGCCAGTTGCCGTTGGGTGTGATAAACCACTCGCGGCCGTTTCCTCTGACCCGCCAGCCTAATGTCTGATATGAGTAGGAATAATACGGATAATATTCACAATATACCAGATTGTGAGGCCGTCCCTGCTGATAGGTATAAAAGGGTTCCAGATAAAAATACCAATAGTCGCCGTGGTAGTTCTGCGTTACTTTATACTGACACCCGCCCAGGGCTTCAATGGTATAGTCTCCTTCTTCCTGATACCAGACGGAACCGCCGATCAGACTGTCTTTCAAATCGTCCCAAATCTCTTCGCAGCCGGTCATGCTCAAGGTTGCTGCGCTGAGCGCCAAAACAACCATGATTGAATGGATAAAATGTTTCATATACTTGTTTTTTTATAATAATATTTTTCGATAAAAATCACATAGTCTTAAAATAGTCCCTTTACTATATCTTTTTTACGGCTTTTTGTCAAAAATTTAAATGTTACGATTTTGTTATAAAAAAATCCTCCGTCCAAACGGCGGAGGATTCTGATAAGGACAATAATTTTTTAACGATGCGGTCGTGCATCTCTGTCTCGGTGCATAGACCTTTGGCCGTTTCTTGCCGGAGCATGATTCCGGTTTTGTGCCGGTCGCACCTGGTTCCGATAAGAGCGGTTCGACTCGCGGCGCGGGCTTTCGTATCGTCTTGCCGGCGGCCGTTGGGGCGTAACGTTCCGATGCTCGGGAGTGCGTATCTGCCTTTGCGGCGGAAGGAAGCGGCGGTGGTCATAAAATCTGTGTCGCGGCGGCGGGGCATAACAATGTCCGTGATAGCGGTAATGCGGCCTGCCGTGCCAGAAATGCCAGTTGTAGAAATTTATATGTCTGCATCTGGCCACGGGATAATGATAATGCGGATAATAAACCGGCGTATAACTCATGCGCCGCCAATAACCGTACGGATCCAGAAAATAGCTGATGCCGTTAAGCAGGCGGTACCAGACCAGCCGTCCGTTGAGAAAATAAGGCAGCAGCCCCCGGTCGGGATAATAAGGCTCAAAACAGATGCGGTATCGACGCGGTCCCTGAATAACCAGATAGATTCCGTCATTGGCTTCCAAAATGGAGGTTCCGTCCCAGTGCCACTGCCGGCCGGTTAAAGTCAAATCGCTGTCTACGGTGTAGTCATATCCGTAATCATAGTCATACTGTGCCGCGGCGGGGATTATGCTGAGCATAAATAGCCACGCCATAAACAGAATTTTTTTCATATAGCAATGAATTTAGAGTTTACAAATATAGAGAATAAAAAATACGCAATGTATTTTTTATGCTAAACGGGTTGTGCCTTTTTGTCAAACTCTTAAAACAGGGAACGAATTTTGTCTGCGACCTCGGAAGCGGCATTAAGCTTTTTGCCGCCTTTGAACTCTTTTCTCAGAGGGCTGTCGCAGGCGATGGCATAACCGCCGTCATACAGCGACTGAACAAAGCGCAATTGTTTGGGCGTCAGCCAGTTTTTTCCGCAGTATACATAGACCGGATGCCCGGTGCCGCAGGATTCGCAGGTCATGGAAACCGAGTCTCCAGTAACGATGATATTGTCGGCGCAGGCCAGATAACCCATATAGGGATTATCCTTTTTTTCTCCCCACAGATAAGTATAAGCGGGAATTTCTTTGAGAATGTCCATAATCAAACGCCGGGCTTCTTCGCCGGTACGCCATGAATCCGTAATCAGTATTGAGCCGCCGCTTTCTTTTTTCAGCTTCAAAACCTCTTCAGCAAAGCCGCGCGCATTTTCAAGAGAAAACGGCTTGCCTTTGACCGCGCCGCCGACAATCACAGTTGTCCAGGGACGCGGCAGATCTAATCCAGCAAAAACCGGTTCCCATTTTGCCCGGGCCTCATTCATTGCTTTTTCGGTTGTTCTCGTCGGCGAACCTACCGTATAGACAATATTGGCACATTTGGTTTTGCCACGGTCGTGCTCGGGAACGAACACGGCGTCAAATTCGGCAATTCCGGCGCCGGGGCCGGGATGCAGCAACTGTACGATTTTGCTTTTGCCTTTAGATTGCCTTTTTATCCAGCGGGCAACGGAAGCCGTCCGCCGCGTACCCGAAATCACCAAATCAGGAAACGGTGCAGTCAGGTTTTGCCTGCTTTCTTTGGAAACACCCAGCAGCGAAGCGCCTTTGATAATATTCGGCAATTTGGCCCAAGGGGTGTAAACAATCTTTTTTTCAATAACTTCAAATTCGTCTTCGGCAAACTGAGCCAGTACGCCGCGGATCACGTTTACGCTTCCCATTCTGTTGTCTAAAAGCGCCCAAATGATTTTTTTCATGTTTGATAACTCTAAAAAATAAATAGTCAACCGATTCTAATAACGTTAGTATAAACACAATTATTGCTAACACAATGTTTTTTCTTATAAGGAGAACAAAGATGCGGATTATTTTCTTGAGCCTTGCCGCAGCCTTGCTGCTGCCGGTCTCCGCGGCCGCTCAGATGTCGGCCAGCCGGGATGCCCAATATCTGGCAACCATCAAGGCGGTTTCTGCTTACAAAATCAACGATGAAGAAACGCTTCGCGATATTGAACGCCTGCGGGAAAATAAACGTTTTAACAATGATTTGCAGAAAATGTTGAACAAGCTTCAGAATACCAGAACCAAAAACAGCGACAATAAAAAGGTATTGCAGATTTTGGAAAATGCCGGCAAACAGATTTATGATATTTTGAAATAGACGGTGGTTAAGTTTTATTTAAGAAAAAAATGCTAAATTGTTGGTAATAAAGCTTTTTTAAGGATGTCGCCCATGTATGAAAATTTTGATGCCGAACGTTCGCTGGAACATCTGAACCGTCTGCGCCGTCAGGTTGCCTCCCTGAAAGGGGAGGAGGTAGAAGGTTTGACTCCGCTGGAAAAGGAAAATGAACCGCAGATTGTTTCGGTCAAAAAAGTTATGAAGTCAAAAGCTAAAGAGATAAACTGATGAACAAGCTTTATATTTTTCTTCTGGCCGCCGCCGTCTCTTCCTGTTCCTGGCTTCCGGGCAAAACGACAGCGGAAATGGAAGTTCCGGTTCCGGACTATCAACGTTTTGCCGAAAATGTTTCGATTGTAAAGCAAACCTCAACCGGCGTGATTTATGAATATAAAAACGTACGTATCGACGAACTGGCAATTTTGGCTTCTTTGTATTGTCACGATCAATCCGGTAAAAAAGCGTATTTGGATAAAATAACCCTGTACCGCAATAATTCCAGACGAGCGATGTTTGTCTGCAAAAATCTTTAATAAAAATTTTGCTCAGAGGCTTGGAAAGTTGCAAATAAAGTTTTGTCTTCCTATATAAATATAAAGAAACAATAGGTTGTTGAGCAAAAAAATGAGCAAAAATTTATATCACGTTTTAGGAATATCCAAAGATGCGAGCGAAGCCGAGATAAAATCGGCTTATCGCAAGCTTGCGCGCAAGTATCACCCCGATGTCAATAAAGACAGTAAAGAGGCTGCCGACAAGTTTAAAGAAATTTCCTGTGCCTATGACATTTTGGGCAATAAGGAAAAACGTCAAAAATATGATAATAACGAAATCGATGACGAAGGCAAGCCGACCGGGTTTGGCGCCGGGTTTGGCGGTGCCGGCAGCGGCGGCGGAAGCTATTATAACTATTCTGCCGGCAGCAATCCGTTTGGCAGCGGTTTTGGCGGCAACGGCGGCGGTTTTGACTTTTCTTCCATTTTCGGAGAAGATATTTTCTCGCAGTTTTCAAGCGGCGGAAATTCTGCCGGCGCCAATCCGTTCGGCGGCGCGTCGCGGCGTCCCCGCAAGGGTGAAGATATAGCTTATACGATGCGGATTGATTTTCTGAGCGCCGCCCAAGGCGCGGAGAAGGCCGTTAATATCAACGGCAAAACCATTAATGTCAAAATTCCTTCCGGAACGACAGATGGGCAGACGCTGCGCCTGAAAGGGCTAGGACAGCCGAGTTTTAACGGAGGTCCGGCCGGAGACGTGCTCATCACGCTGAATGTAGACAGGCACCCGTATTTTGAGGCTCAGGGGCTGGACGTGCATTTGGAACTGCCGATATCCATGAAAGAAGCCGTCCTTGGCGGCAAAGTGACCGTGCCGACAATTTCGGGAAAAGTGAACGTCACTATTCCGCCTTATTCTTCCGGCGGAGAAAAACTGCGTTTGAAAGGCAAGGGAATCAAAAACAAAACCGGCGTTGGCGATGAAATCATCACTTTGAAAATCGTTGCGCCGAAAAATAAAAGCCCGGAATTGGAAAAAGCGTTGGCGGCGCTGCCTGACGAAACGGTTAGGACTTTTTAATGCTGTTGGATGCCCTGAAAAATTTTGAGTGGTATAACGAACCGGAAAACGTTCGTTTCAATGACGCGGGCATGGTTGTAGATACGCGTGCCAAGACGGATTTCTGGCAAAGTACGCACCATAATTTCCATAAAGACGACGGACACTTCTTTTTCACCCGCATCGAGCGTGATTTTGAACTGGTGGTAAAATGGAGTTTTGAAAAAGCCTGTCTGTTTGACCAATGTGGCCTGATGTTACGCGTAGATGAACGCAATTGGTTTAAAGTCAGCCTGATGTCGGAAGATGCCTCGCGTCCTAAACTGGGCAGCAGCCTGACCAATTTTGGCTATTCTGACTGGGCGGTCGTCAGCCTGGATTCGCCGCTGAACGAAATCTGGTACAAGCTGCGGCGCAATGGCGGCGATTATATCGCCTACTATTCGCTGGACGGCATCGTGTATAATCAGTTGCGGCTGTTCCACCTGATTAACGATAACGGTGAACTGAAGGCCGGTGCCTATGCTTGCGCGCCGCGCCGCGACGATTTTGAGTGCGTGCTGGAAGTTCTGGATATTAATTAAACTGTCTTAAATACTGGACAATATGGGAGCCGTGTCTTATATTAAAATATATTAATTTTTATAAAGGCATTCTCCGATGACAACCTATAACACCACCAAAGTTATCAAAATCAAGCATTTCTGGCTTTATGTTATTGCCGTTGTCGCCTCGCTGGGCGGGCTGCTTTCCGGCTTCGATACCGGCGTTGTTTCCGGGGCTCTGCTTTTCATCAACGAAACCTGGACGATTTCACCGTTTGAGCAGGGGTGGATCGTCAGTGCCGCTATTGTCGGTGCTGTTATCGGCGCGGCCATGAACGGTTCTTTGTCGGATATTTACGGCCGCAAGAAAATCATTGTTGCCACCGGTGTCATCTTTGCCTTAGGCTCGCTGATGTGTGCCTATGCGACGACGCCGTACTGGCTGATTGCCGCCCGCGTTGTCATCGGTCTGGCCGTCGGAATGGTAAACTTTGTGGTTCCTCTGTATTTGTCTGAAATTGCGCCGCAGAAGATTCGCGGTATGCTGGTGTCCTTGTTTCAGCTGGCCATTACCGCCGGTATTTTGTTTTCTTATCTGATTAACCGTGTGTTTGCCAATGCCGAATATAACTGGCGCTGGATGCTGGGTGCAGGTCTGGTGCCGGCAGTCATTCTGCTGGTCGGTATAACTTTTCTCGGCGATACGCCGCGTTGGCTGATCAGCAAAAAACGCGATGACGAAGCCAGAAAAATTTTTCTGAAAATCAATCCCGAAGACGATGCAGAGGCTCATATTAAGGAAGTGCGGGCCACCATTCAGGGGAACAATCCTTCCAAAAAACAGAAGGTTTTCCAAAAATGGATGCTGATGCCGGTTTTTGTCGGTGTGGGTATGATGTTTATGCAGATTTGCACAGGTATTAACACCATCATTTTTTATACGACCACGATTTTTAAAATTGCCGGTTTTGCTGACAATATCAGCGCAATTTATGCCACCATCGGTATTGGTGCCGTCAATTTCATGATGACCTTTGTCGCCATTTTCTTCACCGACCGTTGGGGGCGCAAACCGCTTTTGTATATAGGTCTGTGGGGCGTATTGATTGCTTTGCTGGCACTTGGCGGTGCGTTTCATTTTGCCGCGGAACTGGGCGATAATCTGAAATGGATTGCTGTTGCCAGCGTGGTTTTGTATATCACGGCTTTTGCCATGAGCCTGGGGCCGATCGGCTGGATTATGGTTTCGGAGATTTTGCCTTTAAAGATCCGCGGTTTTGCCATGAGCTTGTGTACGGTTGCCAATTTCGGTTTCAATTTCATTGTCGTTTTAAGTTTTCTGCCGCTGCTTCATTCCATCGGCGAAGCTTATACGTTTTGGATATTTGCCGGCATTGCCGTTCTGTCGCTGCTCTTTACCTATTTTCTGGTTCCCGAAACCAAGGGCATTTCTCTTGAAAAGATTGAAAAAAACTGGCGCGAAGGCGTTCCGGCCCGGCAGTTCGGCAAAAACTGACAAAAAACCCCGCGGAACCTTTAAGTTCCCGGGGTTTTGTTTAGTGGCGATTTGAAAAATCGCATGTTTTACTCAGTTGCCGTTTCTTCGGGAGCGTCTTTTTTTCCGGGAAGGCGTTTCTTGGCTTCTTCAACTACGTCGCCAACCAATTGCTTGAGAGCTTCTCTTTTAATATAAGCCCAAATGCTGCCGCCGATTAAGAGCGCGCCACCGATTCCTAAGCTGATAGCTGTACTTCTTTTCATAATTCCAAAAGTTTAAAAGATTAAAAAATTACTGTAAACTAACTCGGTTTTATACCATTTTGAAAAGGCAACCCTTAATAACTTTCCAGAATAATACAAAACATAGACGCTAAAATATCACGTTTATTTCAGATGTAAACAGTTATTTTTATTGCGATTTGGACAAAAGCCGGCAGTATTTGGCAAAATATGGTTGAAGTAAGGTCAGAAATATGATATACCATGAAAGTAATCAAAATTAATTTATATGAAGTATGTTGTATTCCGCCACGGACAAACCGAAGGCAACGCTAAAAAAATGTGGGTTGGACAAACCACAGATATTGAGTTGAATGAAAACGGAGTTAACCAGGCACATGCTTTGGCCGAAAAGTTAAAGGACATCAAGCTTGACGCCGTTTTTTCAAGCAGTTTGCAACGCTCTTTGAAAACCGCCGAAATCGTCACTTCCGCACAACCGGAAAATGTTCCGATTTTTGCCGAAGATGATTTGCGGGAAGGCAATTGCGGCGTCGCTGAAAAATTGAGCATTGCCGAAGCCAGGGAACGCTGGCCGGAAATTGCCCGCAGTTGGCAGATTTTCAAAAAAGAAAATTTTTCCGTTCGTTTTCCCGAAGGTGAAAGCATTGGCGAAATGTCCGAGCGCGTATTTGCCGTTCTTGACCGCATTTCCGAAAATGACGCCCTCAAAACCGTCGGCATATCCGTCCACGGCGGCGTTATGGGTATGATTTTTGCCACGCTCGGACTGGAGCACCCGATCATTCCCAATTGTTCTTACTTCATACTTGAAGGCGGAGCAAAGCAGGGATACAGAATGATAGGCGGCCTCTGCGGTTGAAAGCCGGGATAAAAAAACAGGGTTGTTTCCTTACGGGAAGCAGCTCTTTTTTTATTCCGATTGAATTATAGAAGAAAAAAACATATATTAATTTTAGAAAATATATGGGAGGTGTCTATGAAAGTTCTGATGATAAACGGAAGCTGCAATGAAAAAGGCTGCACCAATAAGGCTTTGGAAACAGTGGCGGAAGTCCTGCGTCAAGAGGGCGTTGAAAGTGAAATCGTTCAACTCGGAAAACTGCCGTACCGCGATTGTGTTGGTTGCGGTACCTGTCGGAAAACCTGCAGCGGCAAATGTGTTTTTAATGATGATATTGTTAATACGATTATTGACAAAGCCAGAACCGCTGACGGTTTTGTTTTCGGTTCGCCGGTTTATTATGCGCATCCGTCCGGCCGCTTGCTTTCGGTTTTGGACCGTGCGTTTTACGCCGGCGGCGAGGCTTTTGCCTTCAAACCCGGTGCTGCGGTAGTTTCGGCCCGCCGTGCCGGAACCACGGCTTCGATTGATGTTATCAATAAATATTTCACTATCAACAAAATGCCGGTTGTTTCTTCCACTTATTGGAATATGGTCCACGGTACCAAAACCGAAGATGTGTCTCAGGATCAGGAAGGACTTCAAACTATGCGCAATATTGGCCGAAATATGGCCTGGTTGCTTAAAATAATTGAAAACGGTAAAACTTGCGGCCTTGAAACGCCGCAACCGGAAAACGGAGCCCGCACCAACTTCATTCGTTGAATGAAAACGGTAAAAAAATACCCTCCGCTTTGGAGGGTATTTTTATAAAATGGCGGATAGAGTGAGATTCGAACTCACGGTACGCTTTAGGCGTACACACGATTTCCAATCGTGCGCCTTCGACCACTCGGCCATCTATCCATTCACATCGCCAACAATTAAGCATACTTAAAAATTAAAAGCAAGCAAATTTATGAGCGATGTTGAATTTTTTTTATAATTATAAACTATTGCCGAACTTTTCCGCCAGTATTTTGCCGGCCAAGTTGCTGTTGGCTGCGCCGTATATGTCCACGCCGCCTTGCTGTTTGGTTCTCTTTTGAGCCAATTCTTCGCCGCTGTTGAGCAGGCTGACCAGTCCTTTGACCGGAATATGCGCCATATCCGGACGGTTGCTGACTTCATAACCGACTTCATACAGATTCTTGCGCAGAATTTCCAGAGCCAGCATCGGTTCGGCTTCACTGCGGCCGTCCAGAAAAGAACGTGTGGCAACCTCAATCATCGGAGCCACGGCACGGTTGGCCCAGGCTTCCTTTTCCGGATTGGTTACATTTTTGTCTGTGCCGTTGGCGCGTTTGACAATTTCTCCGGTTGCGGCAAAGGTTTCTGCGACCACCGGTCCCAGATAGCCGCTGATGGAACGGTACATTCCGGCAATGTCACGGGTTTCTGGGTGTTTCTTTTTGCGTTCGGTAATCGAAAGACCCGGTTCGCCGGCAAAATCCAAAAACTTCAAATCGCCGTCTTTGGTAACCAGGACCTGTCCCAGATGAAAATCGCCGTGAACGCGGACAATGTTGCTTTGTTTTTCGCCGCTGCTGAGCAGGCTGATATTGCGTTTTACAAAGTTTTGCGTCAGCTTGTCCCAGTTTTCAATCAGCTTTTCGGTCTGTTCTCTGGTTTCACCGTCCAGATTTTGAATGTTCTGCTCAATGGTTCTCTTTGTCTGATAGAGCAGAACATTCAGATTCTTTTCATATCCGTGCAGATAATCGGCGTCTACCGGCTGCGGTTCAAAGTCCGGATTTCCGTTGGGGCGGGACAGACATTCGGACATTTCCGTCGTTTTGTGTCCGAGGTTTCTCATCATTTCCACAAATGCCGGATGATCGTTAACATCAATTTCATCCTGCCCGTTAGCCTGAGCTTCGTTCAAAGCGCCGACCAGATAATTGTTGGCAAACTCCCAAAGGTCGCCGCGGTTGGGAACAAATTCCTGTACGATTCCCAGCGTGGCAATTTTCCCGCCGGGTTCTTTCATAATAAACGCGCCATAGGTTTTCGGCATGGCCGAACATTCGGCCTCCATCAGCTTGGCGTTCATTTCGACCTCGGTGCTGACGCCGAAATCGCTTTCAATCATGCGGTCCTGCTTGAAGGCAATGGCATTGTCGCCGACCTTGATGGTGGTGTTGCTTTGTTCGACGTTCAGAGGTTTGGAAACCGAATGCATATTGTCCTGAATGATTTTTCTGTCGCCGATATTATGATAATGAACAACCGCACCGTTGTTGAAAGTAACTTCATTGCGGTTTTCTTTGAAAAAGTCCATCAACGCAGACCAGTAATCTGGCGCCTTCATGGCATCATACATTTCTTCGCCGTTGATCATCACGCTTTCAACGTCGTCCAAATGTCCCCGGGCCATCGGCATAAAGAACGTTCGTTCCGAGCCGTCGTTAAGTTTGGCTGTGCCCAGGGTGAAAAATTTCTGCCCGTTATCAAACGGAATCGAGTCCAGTTGAATATCAACTACCTGACCGTCGGCAATGGCTTGCTTAAAACCGCACCACCGCTGGGAATGAATGTAGTTAATAAGTTCATTATTTCCTTTCATAAAATCTCTCCTATTGATTATAATGAGTCTAAATTAGAATGAATCCACAGGATTTCAACATAATTTTGCGAAAAAAATCAAAAATGTTGATAAAATGACAAAATTGGGAGTTTTTTATGTCTAAAATTGAGGAATTAGCCAAAATTGCCGGCATATCATCAGAATATACCGATAAAGTTGGACAGATTCACTATACGACAGATGAAGTCAGAAAGTGTTTTTTGAAAGATATGGGATATCCGTGCGATTCGGATTCGGAAATTGACGCAACGATAAAAAAACTTGACGAAACTCTGTGGCGGGAAGGTCTGGACTGTGTAAACTCTTTTTTCACTGATGAACAAGACACTTCGGTTAAATTGTGCCTTCCTGAAACGGCCAGAACAAATACCGCCGTTTTTGAACTTGAAGATGAAAACGGCCGTATTATCGAAGGGCGGACAGAACTTTCTTCCCTGCCGGTTTTGGCGCGCAAAACCATTGACGGAGTGGAGTATGTGATGCTGGCGCCGGTCTTTTTTGCCAAGCTTGCTCCCGGCTATTATCATCTGACGGTCACCGTCGGCGAGCAGAAGTATCAGAGCATGATTATTATGGCGCTGCCGAAATGCTATCTGGTAGACGGCGTGGCTGAGGAAAAGTTTCGCGTATACGGTCTTGCGATACAACTCTATGCCTTGCGTTCTAAAAGCAACATGGGCATCGGCGATTTTACCGATTTGAAAAACATTATTAAACAGGTGGCGGAAAACGGCGGCGACATTGTTGGCGTTAATCCGCTCGGCGCCATGTTTCCCGAAAGTCGTACGGATGTTTCCCCATACCGCACTTTAAGCCGAGTCTATTTAAACTATGCTTATGTTGACCTGACCGCTGTGCCCGAATATCAGGAGGCGCCGCAGGTTCGGATTTTGGTTGAAACGCCGGATGTCAAAGCCGAAATTGAACGTCTCCGCCGTTTGGACAAGGTTGACTATTACGGTATCTTTAAGCTCAAATTGCAATTGTTGAAAGCCATGTTCGGCTATTTTCGCGCCGAGCATTTGGATGCGGAGAAAGGCATTTCGCCTCGCGGCCGCACTTTCCTTGATTTTGTAAAGGAAAAAGGCGAAAAGTTTGAGAATATATGCTTGTTTGAAGCGCTTCTGGAAAAACACGGCATTGACGGTACCCGCAACGACTGGCGTTACTGGCCGTATAATTATGATAAAATCCGTTCTTTCCATACTCGCGAATTTGCTAAAATGAACCGAGAACTGATGGATTTTTATGCTTATTGTCATTGGCTGGCGGATGTCCAGTTGGCTGAAGCGGCCGAACTGTGCCAAAAGCTGGGCATGAAGGTCGGCTTATATCTCGATTCGCCGATCGGAGCGGCCTCCAGCGGTGTCGAGGTTTGGGAAAACCGCAGCATTTTTGCCGAAAATATGGGTATCGGCGCGCCGGCCGATCCCATGCGTCCGCGCGGTCAAAGCTGGGGATTTGCACCGTATCATCCCCAAAAACTCCGCATGGCCTATTATGAGCCTTTCATTCATCTGATTCGCGAAAATATGAAACACGCCAAAGCGTTGCGTATAGACCACGCCATGGGGTTGATGCGTCTGTTTTGGGTTTATTTCGTTCAGAATAATCCGGTGGTTCAGGGGGCTTACGTCTATTATAATATGAAAGAGATGGTCGCCATTCTTTCCATTGAAAGCCACCGCGCCAAATGTATGGTCATCGGTGAAGATCTGGGAACCGTGCCGCCGGGATTCCGGGAATATATGTTTGAACACGGCTTGCTTTCCAACAAGGTTTTCTTCCGTCAGAAAGACAAAGACGGTTCTTATCTTGCGCCTGATAAATATCAGTATTTGTCTCTGGCGCAGGCCAGTACGCATGATCAGGCCACGGCTTACGGCTACTGGCTGGACGAAGACATCAACACTTTTAACGGCTGCAGCCTGTATGTAAACGAAGAACAGTTTAAAAGCAATCTGGCCACGCGTGCGTCTGAACGGGCGCTGCTTATCAAGGCTTTCAGCGAACAAAATACCTTCTGTGATGAAAAGTGCCTTGAAGATGCGAAAGCCAAGCTTGACGGAAACAGTGTTCCCGACCGTTTGGAGTATGCCGTCAACCAGTATGTCGCCCGTACCAAAAGCGCCATCTTTTTACAACGCATAGAAGATATATACGGTCAGGTGGTGATGGAAAACGTTCCCGGTACCACGCACGAGTATCCGAACTGGCGTGTGAAATTGAATGTCAATATTGAAGATATGGATGCCGACGGGCGTTTCCGCTCAATTTTTGATGTCATCCGCGCCGAGCGGAGTTGACATTCAGTCTAAGCGCCGTTTGGGCGCTTTCTTTTTGAATACATAAAATATTAAGGTTTGTTCTGTATTCTCTGACCATAAGTTAAATTGATGAGAACGCTTACTATGAAAAGACTTTTGATGATTGCCGGTTTTCTGGTATCATTCCCATCTTCGCTCTGGGCCGGACATTTTGAGTTTGATGCGTCCGGACTGATGGGCGGCTACTACGGCATAGCCCAAACCCGCAAACACGATAATGTCAAAAATAATCCCTACCGTTGGGTTTATCGCGCAGATGTCTCCGTAAAGCTCAATTACCGTCTTTCCGAAGAACACTATTTGGGGCTGCATACCAGCAATACGCTGGTTTTGCGGGATCCGGACACTTCTTATCCGCACGGCGATTGGCGATTCTATCCGTATCTAGTCGATGAATCCCCTTGGGGAAAATTTACCGCCGGTTATACCTATAATGCCGCATATCTTTTGCATAAAGGCGCGCGGGATATTACGTTTTTTAAAATTGACGATTCCAATATGACCTATTTTCTGAGTAATCCGAACTGGAGCAACGGCCGCAAATCTGTCAGCTATCAGACGCCGAAGTCCACCTCGATTATGAATGACGGACGTGCTGTCAAGTTCAGCTATTTTACGCCCAGACTGGGTAATACTGTGTTGGGTTTTTCTTATGCGCCGGACAATGCCAGCCGCCGAGGCACCGGCAGCCGCTATCTTGACTACGAAACGCCGGAAGACGGCTATGTTGCCGCCATGCAAAACAAATGGCAGGTAAAGGATACCGAAATTTATACTTCGTTCGGCTACGGCATTTTCAACCGAACCGATAAGGAAGCCTCTTTCGGTCTCACGCTGATCCGCGGGCATTGGAATATGGGAATGGGCTATAAAAAAGCCTATATTGACGGGAATAAAAATCCGATTACCACCGTCTCCGATAATCCGCAGACACCGGCATATTTTGACAATTTCAGAGAATCCCAGGCCTGGAACTTCAGCATCGGCTGTCAATACGGCGCCTGGAAAAGCAATTTGGCCTATCTGCATACCAAAGCCGACAATACGCGCAATCGCGACGATCTCTGGGTATTTTCCAACCTTTATGCCTTGACGGAGCATTTTGAGCTTTATCTGGTCGGCTCTTATCTGAACGCCAAGGGGCTTTCCCGTGCCGGCGATGACAATAATCGCGGGTACGCGGTGGTTACGGGCGTGGGTTTCCGCTTTTAAAAATTTTTGAAGATGATGCCTCCCGATATCTGGCGTAACGGTATTTTTTTTAACTGATTTTGATTTTAAGTTCCGGCGGATAATCGGGCCAGGCGCCGTGTTGCGTACATACGTAGGCCGCAACGTCAGTAGCGTTTTGATGCGCCTCGCGCAGGTTTTTGCCTTTAAGAATGCTGCAAATAAATGTTCCGGAAAAGGCATCGCCGGCGCCAACCGTGTCAGCGACTTTTACCCGCGGCGTTTCCAGATAAGACGTTTCGTCGGCGGTATAAATAATGCTGTATTTTTCGCCGGCCGTGAAAATCAAGTACCGCAGGTTATATTTTTTCAGCAGTAAGCGGCAGATTTCTTCATCGCTGCCGTCAAGCTCAAACATACTGCAAACCGTCAGAATTTCTTCATCATTGATTTTGAATACGTTGGACTTTTGCAGCAGCTTTCCGACCAGTTCCCGAGAATAATACCCGCGACGCAGGTTGATGTCAAAAAACTTCAGGGCGGACGGATTGCTTTCGTCAATCAGCCTCAAAATGTTTTGCCGGGATTCTTTGTGTCTCAGCGCCAGTGTGCCGAAACATACGGCATCGGCCTGACGCAGGATATTTTGTGCCCTGAAGGTAAAGGGAATATGGTCCCAGGCTACGTTTTCGACAATCGTATAAGAGGGAATGCCGTTTTCAAGCATCACGTCAACATATCCGGTCGGGTAATCAGTAGCTTCAACAATATGCAGAATTTTTTTCTTATCCAGCTCGGCAATGATTTCTCGGCCGAAATCGTCTTTTCCTATAGCACTAACCGCATAGCCGTCGGCGCCGTTTTGCGCCGCGTGATATACAAAGTTGACAGGTGCTCCGCCGGCACGTTTTCCGCCGGGCAGCATATCCCATAACAGTTCGCCGATTCCGACAACAACAGGGGCGTTACGTTTTGCCATGGCATTCTCGCTAAAAAATCAATGGCGCCAGCGGCGGGACTCGAACCCACTACCCACAGTTTAGGAAACTGTTGCTCTATCCTGATGAGCTACGCCGGCGCAACAGTTTTCTTATAATTTTATTTTGCCGAAAGTTCAAGCTCTATTTGCGCCGCCCGGCATTAATCGTGCGATGGCCGCGGGGATCGACATATTTTTATTGTCAACCTGTTAAAATTATGCTATTTTCAAACCCGCTTGAGACTATTTTCTGATTGTATAATTTTAACTTTTATTTTTATGTACAACGAAGTTATTTATGAGATCTATCCGTTGACGTTTAATTATGCGCCGGGTAGCAAAAGTGATCCTTATCCTGGGTGTTACGGCAATTTGAAAGGCATTACGGCCATGGCGGACTACGTCGCCTCGCTGGGTGTGGACGCCGTATGGATTGCACCGTTTTTCCGCTGGGATCGCAATGGTTTTGGCTATGATATTACCGACTATTACCGGATTGATCCAATGTTTGGCTCTTTGGATGATTTCAGAGAGTTGTGCACGGTTTATCATGACCGCGGTGTTAAGGTGTTCATAGATCAGGTGTATAATCACTGTTCCGCCAATCATCCGTGGTTTCGGCAAAGCATTAAAAGGAGCGGGCCTTACGCCGACTATTTTGTCTGGCATGATGCCGTTGGCTTTGATGATGAAGGAAATCCTGTCGCGCCGAACAACTGGCCGTCAAAATGGGATTCCTCCGGCGAAAGCGCTTGGACTTGGAATGAAAAACGCGGGCAGTTTTATCTGCACAGTTTTGATTATACCATGCCTAATCTGAACATTAACCACTCCGAAGTCCGGCGGGAACTGTTGAAAATTTCCGAATATTGGTTTGATTTGGGAGTTGACGGTTTTCGTCTTGATGCGACAACGCATTATGGTTGCGATGAGCTGTTCCGGGACAATCCGCTGGATGAAAACGGTGAACAGAAGCGTATTTATGACATCAATAACCGTATCGGTGCCGAGTTTTTGGACGCGCTGAAAGCTTTGGCCGGTTCTTATGCCCCGGCTAAGACGCTGTTGGCTGAATATGTTTTTGACAAAGGAAAATACGGCAATAACAAAGGCGTGCAAACGGTAAGGGAAAGCGTCTGCGATTCGTTTTATATCGGGTCGCTGCGCGGAACGCTGGAAGATTTCCGCCGCCGCGTAACTAAAGCGCTGGAGGTTTCGCCGCAGGGCAAAAAGCTCAACTGGGCGTTTAGCAACCATGATATGGAGCGTGCGGTTACCCGCTTGTGGAAAAATGATTTTTCCGCAGCCAAAAGCGCCATGCTGATGGATCTGCTGCTGACTTTGCCGGGCAGTGTCTGCATTTTTCAGGGTGATGAATTGGGAATGCCTAATCCGCTGGATTTGCAAGCCTGCAAAAATCCCGCCCGCGATCCGCGCAATGTCTGGTCGATTGCAAACAATCCCTGGGACGGTGCGCGTGCCGGCTTTTGCGTGAATGCGGCTTCCCATGGCAATATGGCTCTTCATCCGGATGAACGACAGATCTCGTTTTGCATTGAAGCACAGGAGAAAGATCCTTATTCAACGCTTAATCAGGTGCGGGAGGCAATTAAGAACCGTCGGAAAAGCATATTTTCCTGTCCCGGAAACATTACTTTTCTTGATGTTCCCGGTTGTCCGGATGTCATATCGTTTATTCGTTCGGACGAAACCGGTGAGAATAACATTCTGTGTATGTATAATTTCGGCGAAACGCCTGTTGTTGTTTCGCATCGGAATCGGCAATATGTTCTGCCGCCGGAAACCAAAAAACACGAACCGCTTCTCTGAGCGGGCAAATCTCTGTAAAAACAAAGCCGCCGAAATGTTTCGGCGGCTTTGTTGCGTTAGGAATGTTTTCCGGCCAGCTTGTCTAAAAAGCGGATCTGAATGTCGGCGATTTTTTCCACGCTGTCGACCTCAACATATTCGCCCGGCGCATGCATGCCTTCGCCGCTGCCGGAATGCATAATGACGGTTGAACCGCGGACGGCAAATGCGCGGGAGTCTGTTGCGCCGCCGATATGCTCAAATTCTATTTCGCGTCCCAGTATTTGCTCGGCAAAACGTTTATATTCCAAAATATGGGGATTGCTCTCATCCATAACTACCGGCGTGCTTTCCGAAGCGATTTTGTAGCTGACGCCCGGAACCATGCAACGGTCCAGATTTTTCTTAAGGTTTTCAACGCTGGAGTTTTCTGTCAGACGAAAGTCAAGAACCGCCTCGGCTTCGCCGGCGATGATGTTGGAAACTTCGCCGCCTTTCATGATGGCAACGTGAACCGTGTCAATCCACTGGTCTTGGGGCTGAACGCCGCCTTTGGAATAATAAGGATATATTTTGCGGATGTTAGACAGGGTCTGCATCAAAAGTTCGTTGGCATCCACGCCGTCCCACGGCGTTGAACCGTGCGCAGCCTCGCCTTGGGCCGATATTTTGACAAAGACCGGATTTTTGCATTTGGTAATGATTTTCAAAATATCGCCGCCGACGTCGTTGTCCAAAACGATTTTCGCCCGCAGGTCAGGATGCGCTTCCATAAAGGCATGCGTGCTTTTGGAACCTTTTTCTTCGTCGGTTGAAAGAATGACGCCGAACTTTATCGGCAGCTTGTTTTTCAATACGTGTTCCAGCGAATTAAGGGCAACGGCGGCAAAAGACTTCATGTCAAGAGAGCCGCGGCCGAAAAGTTTTCCGTCCCGGATATACGGGCTGAACATTTCGTCTGCGGCCGGAACCACATCCAAATGTCCCAGACACAAGACGTCATATTCGCTGCTTTCGCCGTTGTGCAGAAACAGTACCGGAGAGACGCCCTGGTATTCGAAAATGCCGCCCTTGGCGCCGGTATCCCTGAACAGATTCGTAATATATTCCAGACATTTGCGGATTTCTTCTGCGTTTCCGGTTTCGGTGCGAAATTTCATCAGCGTCTGGGCCAGCTCGATAACGTTCATTATTTTCATTCCTCTCTCAATTTTTTACGTTTTGTTTAATATATGTAGTTATAATTATCTCAAATAAAATAATAAATAATTAAAAGAGGATCAAATGAAGGCGGTTTTTACGGCAATTTTCAGCCTGATGCTGGCGATGACGTCCGCTCAGGCGCAAACCCTCCCCGATGACGGCGAAAGCGGTTTGGCGCTGCCGCGTTTTGCGTCTCTGCGCTCAAATTATATCAATGCCCGTTCCGGTCCCGGTGCCCGTTACCCGATAGAATGGGTTTACATGCAGAAAAACGCTCCGGTTGAAATCCGGGCTGAATTTGAACTGTGGCGCAAAATAAAAGACTGGCAAGGGTCGGAATCCTGGGTGCACAAGTCCATGCTTGCCGGCAAGCGTTTTGTTAAGGTTATTACGCCCGGAGAAAACAACATTTACAATAAAGCTGACTATAAGTCCCGGATCATTGCCAAGGTTGAAGACGAAGTTGTCGGCGAGGTGATAAAATGTCCGGCAGACAATGCTTTTTGCCGGGTTCAGTTTGCCAGTGTCGAAGGCTGGATTCCCAAAAGCAACCTTTTCGGCGTTTATCCGAATGAAGTAATTGATTAAAAAAAGCCCTGATAATTCAGGGCTTTTTTATCGGAACTATTCTCCTGATTTGATTTTTTCAATCAGTTCTTTTACCGAAGGAATGCCGTTGCGATACAATGGATCCGTTGCAAAACGGTAAACCTGATGTCCGGCAAACAGAAGGTTGTCTTTAATGCTGCCGTTGTGGCTGACCTCATAAAGCGTCTTGTGAATGCAGTAGGAACGCGGATCCGGAATTTTTCCGGTCGTGCCGTGTGCCTGTGACCATGTTGAAAACTGGCACTGTGACAGGCAGCCTACGCAGTTGGCGCGGTCTTCTTTCATCTGTTTCCAGTCTTCCGGCGTCATAAAGACCACCGTGTTGTCCGGCGTTTCCTTTATTTCGGTCAGCCCTGCCTGTTTCTGTCGGTTAGCTTTTTCAACGTCTTCGGCGCGAATGTAATAGGTTTTGTTTTCGCTGATTTTCAACGGGAAGCAAAATTCGGGATTTTGTTCCGTTGAATATGCAATTTCACCGTTTTTGCGCTCAATCAGTTTTTCAAGGAATGTATTTTTTATTGCCGAAGAGAAAAAACCGGTCGGACTGAATTTTTGTAAAATAACGTCGCCTTTTTTCACTTGCATCATCACCTTTTTCCAGGCTTCGCTGATGGGACTTTCTTTGGTGATCATCGGTCGGGTGCCGAACTGAAACGCGATTTTGCCGATGTCCGGATTGTCGATGTAGTCTTCCCAATCTTTCAGCGACCAGATGCCGCCGGCCATGATAATCGGCAGATTGCTGAGGCCCAGATTGTTCATAACTCTGCGCAGCTCAACCAGGCGTTCGTACGGAGACTGCGGTTTGTTTGGGTCTTCGGCATTGGAAAGGCCGTTATGTCCGCCGGCCAGCCATGGATCTTCATAAACCACGCCGCCCAAAAACTCTTTGAAATTGGCATAGGCTCTTTTCCATAAAACCTGAAAAGCGCGTGCCGAAGAGACAATCGGGTAATAATAGACGCCGAAGCGGGAAGCGATTTCCCCCAGTTTGTAGGGCAGGCCGGCTCCGCAGGTAACGCCGTGAATCAGTCCTTTGGCCTTTTCCAGAACGCCGGTTAAAATCTGTTCGGAGCCGCCGAGTTCCCACAGCATATTCATGTGAATGCGTCCGTTTCCGCCGGAAACTTCGTGCGCAATCTGTGCTTGGGCAATGCCGCCTTTGATGGATTGTTCAATCATTTCGTCATGACGCTCTTTGCGGCTTTTCTTAAAATATTTTTCCAAAATAACGTTTCCGAAACCGTCATAGTAGTCAGGGCTGACGCCGGAAAAAGTGCCGACGCAGTTTTCGTGTGCCCAGGCGCCGCTGCTTCTGCCGTCAGAACCGTTGATGCCTTTGCCGCCTTCTACCAGAGGCAGGACTTCCTTGCCGGAAATCATTATGGGATTTAGTGTCTTCAAAGTTTTATCCTCTAATTTATATTTTTAACTGTGTTACAATACCATAATAATATTTTTTGTAGAGTCAAAAATCAACTATATGCGAAAAAAAATTACGGCATTTTTTTAATCGGCGGCTAAATCCAGTAAATTTTTGGGAATATCGTTAATTGAAACTAAGGCAATGATGATGCAGATCAGCGCATAGACCTGCAGCATCTGGGTAATGGTTCGATTTTTTAAAATCGGCAGCAGTTCGTAATATTTTTTAAACAGACTGTTAATGCCGAGCATTGTCAGGGTAACAACAATCGCCTGTAGGCCGATCCCCATTTGCAAAATATGATCGGCCGCCGGCAGCAGCAGCTTGTATAAAAAGGCAAAAAACAACATATAAATCACCAGAGCCGCGCCGGAAATCAATTGCATTTTGTTGTCAAAAGCCAGTTTTTCCTTTTTGTTTTTTTGCAGATTTTCCAGTTTCAGAGATTCGATTTCCAGCCCCCGAACCGTCTCTGGGGTTGATTTTTGTCTGCGTAGATCGCTCATGTCATGATGAAATTTTTCTTCCACCATGCAAAGGCCGCAGCCTTTGGACGTAAAATAAACATGATTGGCGTCTTTTTTACAGGTTTTCAAATGATGCATCAGCTTCCACAGATGTTCCTGCCATTCGTAGGCGCTGGGGCGTTCTCCGCCTTTGGCAAAAGCCCGTTCAAACAATTCCAGCGTAGCTTTGTCAAAATATTCGTGAATCGAGTAGGGGTGCGGCGCCTGATATGTGTCCGGCCACAGGCCATAGGCGTAATGATATTGTTCAATCCGATTCTGAATGGTCAGCATTTCGGCGTCGTTTTTGCGCGGAACGCCTGAAAATGGATGAATGCCGTTATTCAGAAGTTTGAAAATGATTACTGCCAGGGCAAATTTATCCTGCTCCTCGCCCATTTCGTCGCAGGATTGTTCCATTCCCTCGGGGTAAATGTATTCTTCGCTGACAAATTCGGCCGGATAACGGTTCTTTTCCCCTTTTATGGAAAAGCCGTCGCAGTCAACCATGGCCACCATCATGTTGTCTTTGTATACCGAAACGTTGGAAGGTTTCATATCGACGATATAATGTCCGCATTTATGCAGTGCCGTTACCATTGACGCCAGATTGTAGGCTGCAAATATCCTGTAGGCATAACTTTCCGGCAGTTTCAGTTTTTTGCGAATGGCTTTTTGCATCAGGTGGTCAAGCGAAACGGCGTCACTCATTTTAATCAGCGGCATCAGATAACCGACGCAAAAGCCGTCTTCGTCCTCAAGCATCGCTTCTGGCCAGGCGATCTGCACATAGTTTACGCCGTCTTTGACTGCAGCCGGAAAATGGGGCCGGTTTAAGAGCATTGCCTCCAGCTTCTGTCGGTTGGTGGAACTTTTGCCGCGATTATGAAAAATCTTGGCCACCATATTGGGGTTATTGGCGTTAAGATAAATTTTGCCGGCCGCACCGCCTTTATTGATGAGTTCGCCGAGTTTGATTTTTTCGAAATGCCCGTCGCCGTAAATGGCATTATATTCAACGGATTCGTTGCTGTTTTCCATGATTATAGCCTCGCCCATAAAAGAGTCTTGTCATCAGAATTCAGCCTTCTGGCTTCCGCGTTGTTCAGCGTATTGGCCAAGGCTCTTTCAGCCTTGGGCTTGCTGCCGGTTTCGTTCAAAAACTTGTTAATCGGCAGAATAAATCCTTTTTCAATGCTTTGGTAATCCTGTGCAAAGGAAAAATTGGTCAGCCCGTCGCTCATCAGAAAAACGGTATCGGCGTTTTCAAAAGCCGTAAAGCGCAGATTTCTTTCCCAGTCAGGCTGGGTATAAAAATAGGTTTCGCATGAAAAATTGCCGTTTTCGGGAGGAGAAGCGGTAAATCTTTCATATTCCCCGTCCCGAAAAGCCAGTGCCGCACCGTCGCCGATATGGAAAAACAGGCCCTGATTCTTATTGCAGATGACACCGACCACGGTTGCCGAAAAATCCATGATTCCCTTTTCGTCTTTGGTCTTGTTGAAACGGTGCCTTTCCAGTTTTTCCCGTGCAATGCCTATGGCTTTCCGAATATGTTTTTTAGCATCGGAAAACGGAGCGTTTTTCAGCAGGTCAATCAGGGTTTCGCAAACGATTTTTGCACCGTTTCTGCCGAATTTTGCCGAACCTGCACCATCGGAAACCACCGCGACGAAATTTTTTCCGCCGCGGGAATAACGAAAGCAGTCCTGACAAGGCAGGCCCTTGTTTATGTGCAGAGGCCCGCGGATGCTTGAGGCAATTACTTTGATTTTATTTGTCTTCATCCCAGTCGCCAGTATCTTCTAATAAATCCGGAACATTCGGAGCCGCTTTGGATATGCAGGAAACGCTGCGGCTGAGCCAGAGGAAAAATTCGGTAAATTTCAGTCCGGTCAGACGTTTGGGCGACATAATCGAAAATTTGGCCAGTTTTTCAAGGTTGGCGCCTTGCGTGCCTACGGCATGGACGACCACCTTTTTGTTCTGCTGGGCATAACGGCATTTTTCAGCAATGATCTCCCAGTCATAATCGGTCGGTTCTCCGTCGCTGATAAGAAAAATCCACGGCCGTTTAGACGTAATGCCGCAGCTGTCATACAGGCATTTTTGTTCTTCAATCTTTTGCAATGCCAGCTCCATGGCTTTGCCGAGCGGGGTCAGTCCGCCTGCTTCCATGGTCGGAGCCGTAAAGTTCATGGCGTCAATCCAGTCGGAAGAGACCACAGCCTCATCTTTGCCGAAAGCTTTGATAATCAGGAGCTGCACTCTCGAACTGGCGTCGATGTCTTCTTTGAGTTCCTTTTCCAGAGCTTTCAGTCCGGCATTGAGCTGTTTAATCGGTTCGCCGCGCATTGAGCCCGAACAGTCCAAAACCAGCACGCACGGAGTCCGTTCGTTGGCGTTATCGGCAAATTCCACATAAGGAATCATCTCATCAATAAAATTATCGTCGGCAGAAACCATATTACGCTCCTCAAAAGTCTTATCGGCGGGGATATGTATGCGGATAGCCGCTGCCTTCAATCGGAACTGCGCCGGAAACTTTTCCGCAGGCCGTAATTGCAAAAATTGTCGAAATTACAACGGCTGCCAGCATATATCGCATTATTTTTTTCATCATCAGGCCTTTTTTCATTGTTTATTTAGGTATAATACCTATATACTCTTAATCAGAGTTTAATCAAAACCAAAAAAAGAAGTTATTAATAGATGATAGTCAAAAAATATGCAAAATGGATTTTATTGGCTTTTTTGTTCTGTTTCGATGCGTCTGCGAAAGATGCCGTAAATATCTTTGACTACCCGCGTCCGATGCCCGACCGTGCCATTTATGACGAAGCCGGCCACAAGGTAAAAATAGCTGATTTCAAGGGTGATTTTGTTTTGCTCAATTTATGGTCCCGTCATTGCACACCCTGCATCAAAGAGCTTGAAAGCCTGAATGGATTTACGCAAAAGACCAAAGGCAACGGCATTCGTCTGCTTCTCCTTTCTCCGGAAGAAGAATGGGCCGATGCCGGAGAACAGCGTCGTTTTCTTGAAAAATTCAAGGCTCCCGATGTTGAGTTTTATACCGACAAAGACGGAAAGCTGGCGGAAGATCTCGGTGTTTTCACCTCTCCGCATACAGTTCTCATCAACAAAAGCGGTGAGGAAATCGGCCGGATTCGCGGCAGTGCAGACTGGGATGACGAAGATGTTATTGAATATATTTACAAACTGAAAGCCCAACACGGATAAAACTGCCTATGACTGATAAGATTTATATTAAATGGGATGAATTTCATCAACATACCAAAAAACTGTGCCAAAAAATCAAAGCTTCCGGCGAATATGATAAAATTGTCGCCATCAGCCGCGGCGGTCTGCTGCCGGCCGGTATAATAGCCTATGAGCTGAATATCCGCAATACGCAGTCAATCAATATTGCCAGCTATGACAATAACTATGACCGCCGCGCCGACGAAGATATTGAGATTTCCGGCCATCCCGGTACCGTAAACGAAAAAACGCTGATTGTCGACGATTTGTCAGACAGCGGCCGTACGTTTCGCATTTTGCGGGCCATTTATCCGCAGGCCAAATATGTAACGGTTTATGCCAAATCTGCCGGAGCACCGGTTGTCGATATCTATGAAAAAGAAATGCCGGACGAATGGATCGTTTTCCCCTGGGATTAAAAAAAAGCCGCTTTTAAGCGGCTTTTTTTTAAGACAAGTCGGGAAACAGGCTCATTCCTTTGCGCATTCTGGTCATCTGCGTTTCAATGGATGTTCCGAGATTGAGATTGCCGCCTTTGATAATGCCGCGGACTTGGTCGCCCTTGGTCGTATCCGGATTGGCAAATAGATAATTGATTGCCGGTCTTTTGTCATGAACGCCGATCAGCGTTTGGTGCATTACGCCGAGAATGCCGCGTGAAAACAGGTCATAGGCCAGTTCTTCGCTCATGGTCGTGGAAGAGGCATATTTAACTACCGAGTTAATGGCGTCGGCAATGTTGTTGGCGTGGATGGTCGATAAAACCAGATGGCCTGAAGTTGCGGCGCGCAGAACTTCGCTGGCCGTATCCGGCGTGCGGATTTCGCCGACGAAAATGAAACGTGGTTTTGAACGCAGGGCAGACTTCAGCGAAGCACCCCAGTTGCCGTTAACCGGCTGGGTTTGTTTACAAAGTCCCAAGCCGCCTTTCATTGATTTGTAAATGCCGTCCAAAGGCATTTCGGTTGGGTCTTCGATAGTATAGGCAAAACCGCCTTCCATGGTCAGATATTCTTTCAGCAGTCCGGAGATGGAAGTCGTTTTTCCTGCGCCGGTCGGTCCTGACCATAAAATCAGGCCGCTGGCCGAACTGAGCGAAAGCAGATGACGGCACAGTTCGCGCGGAAAGTTAAGAGCCGCCAGCGGCGGCACTTTCTCGGGCATCTTTCGGGCGCAGTATTGAACGCCGTAAATGGCTACGGTGCGTTCAACGCGGTAAAATATGTTTTCATACAGTACCGAATAGCTGGGATTTTCTCCGTCCCAAGATTCCTCAATCAAATTATAAAAAACGTCAAAATCTTCGGGTTTGATAATGGCCAGACCGTTCTGGGTCACGCCGTCGGGAATAAAGCAGGTTTTGTCCGGCGTAATATAGATGTCAGAAAACCGGATACTGTTTAGTTTAACCATATAATCACACTTTCTGTAAATAAACTGTACAATCTTTTTCAATTGTCATATAGTTCAGTAAATAAATTGTTAAATAAAGGCCGGCAGAGAGTATGAAAGATAATAAAAAGTTCATTTTTATATTGCTTTTGGCACTTTTGATGGGTGTGGAAGGCGTTGTAGCCAATAAATTGTATTTTCCAGATTTGGACATAATGTCCGCCGGATTTTTTATTTTAATCTTCGGAATGTGTTTCTGGGGCATATTGTTTTTTCTTCCCCGGATTTTGGTCTGGCTGGCCCTAGCTTTTCAGATAGTCTTAACTTCGGGACTGCTGCTGTATCATAACTATTTTGTTCCGCCGCTGTCTTTGTCGATTATCTGGTTTCAGTATCGTGAAGGGGCGGAGTTTTTAAGTAAGGTTCCGGGAGCGGTTTTAAATTATAAAAGTTTGATAGTTTTGCTTGTCGGTCTTGGCAATTTTGGGCTTTATAACCGCTGCTATCCGATATTGAGAGAATATCGCCGTTTTTTCTGGATTTTTCTTATTCCGCTGGCTTTGCTGATATATGCGAGCTTTGCCTCGGTATCCATATTGTTTTTTTCTCAGAGTTTCTTTAATGATGCCTGCCTCAATTTCGGCTATCGCTCCTGCTGGCTTTATGAGACGGTAATAAGCAAACGCAGCGGTAAAATTTTAGATGAAATTATTGAATTGTCTGAAAGTGAACCGCAAATAAAATACAGCTTCCCCGGAAGTCGGCATATTTATGTCATTCAAACCGAGAGCCTGACATATAACGTTATCAATAAAAAAGTTGACGGACGGGAATTGACGCCGTTTCTAAACGGTCTTGCCGCCGAAGGCACGCTTGCCGAAGTCAACCAGAAGGTTCACGGCGCCTCTGCCAATACCGATTTTTTTGTGAACAGCGGCGGTTTTACCGAAAAAGAGTTTACCATCATCTATCATATGTTTCTTCCGAAGGAAGTTTGGCCGCGTTTGGAATCTCTGTCGCAAAAAGCCAAAGCAAATGGATATCATACGAGTTTCTATCATAATTTTAAATCCGACTTTTTCAACCGCGGTCCTCATGTCAGAGCTCAGCAATATGAAGATATTTATTTCTACGAGGATATGAAAGACAGGTATCCTGACGATTTTTGGGGAATATCGGACAGGGATCTGTTTGACTTTGTCTTGAAACAAAATCGAAAACATTCGGATGATAAGCTTTTTAATTTTATCATTACGCTCAGTTCTCATAGCGAGTATAAAGTTAAAAACAATCCGCGTCCGCTGTTTGCAAAAACGCCGGAGCGGAAATATGACTATTACAATGCCGTAAACTTTGTCGATCAGTCATTGCGTTGGCTGGTCGAAAACAGCCCGGACGATTCGCTGTTTGTCATTTACGGAGACCACGGCGTTGAAGAATTCGGCTACCGGAATATTCCGCTGCTGGTTTATTCCAAGTCGCAAAAAGTGAACCCTTTGCCGCAAAAAATAGAAATGGCGGATATGGTAAAAATCATACATAGTCTGTTTTAGATGTCTTTGTTGTCACCCTGAGCTTGTCGAAGGGCCTCAGCCTTGTTAATCGGCTGGGATGTTGAGCGTAGCGAAACATGACAAATAATGCGCTGCACGCCCACGCTGGGTCACTCCGGGCTTGCCTCGGAGTCCAAGTGGAAGCAGGAATCAATGTTTGATCTGGATACCGGATCAGGTCCGGCATAACAGAACAAAAGAAAGCACCGGAACGACATAAAAAAAGCACCGTAATCGGTGCTTTTACAGTCTTAAAGATAATACCAGGTTATAAGGTTGTTATTGTCCGAACTGCATTTTTCTCGTGCCGTTGTCAGCGAAATGGGAAGTTCTGAAGGTTGTTTGAGTTGTTCTTTGGACAATGCGTTAGGATTTTCGATCTTGTTAATCGGGTCGGTCGTCGAATCAACGTAAATCCCGATTAGTCCGTCCGTACCCCAGTCGGAGGTTGCCAGACTGACGCAAGAGTCCCGCCCCAGACCGGCATAAAGAATAGCAAACGCGCCGTCGGAATTTCTTTCCAGATTTTCGGTTGCCTCAACATAAACCTTTCCGCCAAAGGCGTTCAGCAGATTTTTTGAATCAACCATCATTTCGGAGGAGGCCAGTTTATATTCAATTACATGCGCGGTATTAAGATCCGGAAATCCCGGGGAAGTGACGTAAGCCGTGCGGATATTCATCACCATCATCTGCAGTTGGTCTTGTGCCTTTGTCAGCTTAAATTTAGCCATCGCTTTTGAATAGCCGGCAATACCGCCGACAGAAAGCACACCAACAATGGCCAAAACGCCGAGAATTTCAACCATTGATCTTCCGGATTGTTCGTTTCTGTTCATTTTTGACCCCTCTTAATTAAATAATATCATCCTAATTATAACATAGATTTATTTCGGGTAAAATAAAAAGGTGTGTCAAAACACACCTTTTTATAGAAAATTATGCCTCTTATAACTTTAGTTATAAACCCAGGTAATCGAGTTGGTGTTATCCGAACCACAGGCATTGGACTTACGAACGTCAGAAATAGACAACGGCAGAGCCTTAGGCCCGTTCAAACTGCCGCCACCTGCAAATGAAACTGCAGCGGACGGCGTACCTGTAATTTTACTGATTTTGGTAGAGGCAACGCCGATACCAATTAAGCCGTCAGTACCCCAATCAGAGGTAGCCAAGCTGACGCAGACATCTTTACCGAGACCGGAGAATACAATCTGGAATGCACCGTTAGGAGTACCATCCGCTCCGTTAATTGCTTCAACAATCGTATCGCCGCCAAATGCGTTAATCAACGAAGTACTTCCGGCAACGACCATTTCCTGAGATACCAGCTTGTAATCAATAGCATTTTTTGTTGTTAAACCCGGATAACCAGGGGAGGTTGCAAATGCGGTTCTGATGTTCATAATCATCATGGACAACTGGTCTTGCGCCTTGGTCAGTTTAAATTTAGCCATGGCTTTCGAATAACCGGAGATACCGCCGACCGACAATACGCCGATAATCGCGAGCACGCCGAGCATTTCCACCATGGAACGTCCGCTCTGCTCATTTTTGAATAAACTCTTCATCTCTTTTCTCCTAAAACACACTTCAAAGTTTTTTCTTCTCACATCTTAACTATAACTTATTAATAAAAGATAAATAAGCCTATCTTTAGTCATAATTACGCTTTGAAACATATAACTTTATTCTGTAAAACAGAAACTATAACAATATGTTCCAAATGAGAGAATTTTGTTGTTTGCAGAATTCTTCCGCAGCTTTTCTTGTTATCGGAAGCGGATGTTCTCCGCCCCAGATAAACATTGTTTCTGTCTCGTTGGCAATCGTTTCCGAAGTAAGGCTCAATGCTGTCTTTTCGTCGGGAGCCAGTGCGGACAGTTCAACGCATTCTTCATAATCCAGTCCTCTGAAAGTAATGGCAAAATTTCTGCTGCCGGGCATAACCGTCGTGCCGTTTGAATCCGCACCGACCAAGGTTTCCTTTCCTAATGCGTTAATCAATTTGCCGTTTTGAACCATTTCCTGGGGAGCAATTGCATTTTTCAAAACAGATTGCGTATTTAGTCCCCAAGCATCGGGACGATTACGGTAAAATTTTCGTACATTATCTGTCAACAGGCTGATTTGATTGCCGGCCGTAACAATATTGGCGTCTGGTTTCGGACTTTTAAGCAAAAACCAAGCTGCCGCGGCAATTATGACAACGGCTCCGGCCGCGGCAATGCCGATTCTTTCCGGTGAATGAAAAATTTTTATTGCTTTATTAAAAATTATTTTTGCCTTTTCCATCAGCCTTGTCCCATACTGCTGGTAATTTGGTCTTGCATTTCAAAGGTGCCCATGACGGCCCAGGCGATAACGCCGCCGACGCTTAGAATTGCCGCCATATTTAACAAAGCCGCCTTCTGCTCAATCAGATAAACGGACTCCTCCAGCCATTGATTGGCCAGCGATTCCAGAGCTTCTTCAAAGTTATCCAATTCCGAATAAATTTTTAAATCGGCAATAACTTCCTTATCGGGAAAATCAAGTCCGGTTTTTTTCAGGGCAATACCAAGGTTGTCACCGTTGTTGATGAAGACCAGCGTCTTGTCAATTCTTTCTTTCAAATAGCGGGTCGCGTCGCGCCTCAAGGCCCGCATCGCCGTTGATACCGGCGTACCGCCCTTAACCAGTGCGGACAAGGCCAGCAGCCAACTGATGCCGACGAACACCTTATAAAGTGAATAAGGCGGCATATTATCGACAATGGCGCGGATAGGTCCGGTCCAGAGTCCGATTGTCAGGTAGATGACCAGCATTGTGATCGGCAGTGCTGAAAATGCAACCAGCCAATATTGTTGAATCCAGGCCGAAACATCAACCAGATCTTTTGCCAGTCCTCGCCAACGAACGCCGGGCGCCGCATCCAACATCGGCGGCACCATATATACGCCGATACCGTAAATAATCAAAACCGCCATCAAAAACAAAAAGGTCGGGTAAGCAATTGCGCCGATAATCGGACGGATCATCTTTGTTGAACCTTCGGTAACACGAATAAGGTTGAGCAGAGCGCCTTCCAGGTCTGAGACGTCACCGACCGACAGCATCAGTCGTTCACGGTCCGGAGCCCAGCCTTTCAGAGCGTCGGAAAACGTCAAACCGTTGTTGAGCGCCCGACCCCAGCAGGCAATGGCGATAGCCATCGGTTCTCCCGGACTTTTGCCGCCGTCGCTGGCGCTGTCATGAAGCATATCCAAAGCACTCATCAGAGAAAAGCGGTTTCTCATCAGCGAGGCGATTTTGCGATAGAGTTTTAATCGTGCTTCATTGGAAAAGTTACAAATCAGCTTAGCGTAATATTCCTCAACCGTATTGAGCTTGCGCATAGCCTTTTGCATCGAATTGGACGCGCTTCTTTTTTCCTGTTCGCCTGCCATAATTCTCTCCTAAACTTTAATAAACCGGGCGCTGGTCCATCAGTCCGCACCAGCGTTCTACTTCGTCAAGATCAATATATCCCTTCAGCATTCTTTCGATAGCCGCGTCTTTCATCGTTCTGCCGCCCAGATCGCTGGTCCAGTAGTCAATGGCTTTACGGGTTTCGCCTTTAATGATCAGTTCCAAAAACATGGCATCCGGCAGAATAATCTCTGGCACGCTCATACGTCCTTTGATTCCGGAACCTCCGCAGAACTTACAGCCGGGACCGCGTACATAGGTGTTTTCAATGCCAAAATCGCCCAAAGCTACTTTCAGACGCTGTACTGCCGGTTCGTCAAGCATTTCCTTGACTGATTTGCGGCAATGCGGGCAGAGCTTTCTGAACAGACGCTGACCGATTAATCCTTTAACCAGCTCCGGGTCGCCGAGCTTAAATGTCTCCACGCCCATATCGCGCAGACGGGGGATAATTGCCGGCGCTGAGTTGGCGTGCAGCGTGGTCCACATACCGTGTCCGGACAAAGCGCCCTTAAAAGTCAATTGTGCAGCCGAAAGCGAACGAATTTCACCGACCATCATGACGTCAGGGTCGGAACGCAGCGCCGCCGATAGCGCTTTGGTGAACTGTTCATCTTTTTCTTCTTCAGTATTGGCGTTTGTCACCGGCATCTGTCTGGCGCCGGGAATGGGATATTCCGGCGGATCTTCCACCGTAATCAGATTAATTTCGTAATTCTTTTCCTGCAAAAGTTTAATCATGTTTCTTTGCAGGGTCGTTGATTTTCCGGAACCGGTCGGACCGGAAACGATGCTGACTCCGGTCGGAACCGCTCTCAGACGGTAAAACAGCTTCTCTTCATATTCGCCCAGTCCTAACGATGCCAAATCGCCGCTGCCGTTAGGATTGTCGTCGGCATACAACAGACGCATGACCAAATATTGAGAACCAAACGCAATCGGATTAAACTGTAAGCGGATGGCCAAAACGTTATGCGGCAGCATCAGCTTGCCTTTAGACCCGCGCAGAGGGGTCGACCCCAGCTTCTGTGCGCCCTGAAATTCGTTCTGCGCATAGTTGGAGTCCGAAATGTCCGCCGAAGCAAAGGCCGCGCGGACAAAAGATTCGCCCCAGTCTTTGTTATATTCCATTTCAATGGACATCATGCCGTTGACGCGAAACATAATCTGCGTGCTGTCTGCCACCACAACGTGAATATCGGACACCTTTTTTTCCGCGGCCCGGGCAATAACGTTCACAAAGTCTTTCTGCATTTGCAATGCGTCAAGATCTTCGTCGGCATCGGCGTCGGCAACGTTTCTTTCGGCATAGTTGTAAATGGCGTTAAGCTCGTTTTGAGACAGATAGACCGGTTTTAAGATGTTAATCCGTTTCCTGCGTGCCAAAACTTCAAAGCTCAAAACGCGTCCGTCGAACTTATGTGATTCGGCTACCAAAAAACTTCCGTCAGAGAACAAGGCCAGAAGCCGGCGCGTGTCATCATTGATATTAAGAGTTCCGCCGGGAACGGTGAGCAATTTTCGTCCGTTGGCAAAATAAAGTTCCAGCTTGCCTAAAGACTGGGTAATCGGAGCCGCAACAGGACCGGTTGAAACCGCTACGCTGGGTACTCCGTCGGCCGGTTTTTCCTGACTATCCTTGACTTCTTTCTCTTCCGGTTCGTTTTCCATCTCATCTGCCATGACTATCTGACGGTCATTTCTCTAGCAATTCCGGGAATCCCTTGGTTTGAAACAATACCGCTCGGCGCCGGAGCTTGCTCCGGATCGGAAACCTTTACTTTCAACTCCTCGTTGGTCACCGGTTCCTGATCAAGAACGCCGCCGGCCGAGAAATAAAGATAATCTTTGCTGCCCTCTTTGTCGGCCCGGACATAAGTTGAGGATATTTCGTCAACAACATGTCCGCTTTGCAACACGGTACCCACTTTGACAAAGAATGGTGCTCCGCTCTCGTTAATCAATTTTGCGCTCAAATTTTTTCCTTTGCCGCGAATTTCCATAACGGCATACAAATCACTAAGCTTTAAGGCCTCTTCTTCCTCAAGCGGAGCCGCTTGTTCTCCGCCGTTTTCCGCAAACGGATTGGTTTTCTCGCTTGCTTCCAGACGAGCATTGAGAATAGATATCTGAGTTTGCAGATCTGATATTGTCTTGGCATAATTATCCCGTACCCGGATTGCCTCGTTTGTTGCTTCATCGGCCATTTTGGTCAGTTGGACAAACTTGCCCTTAAAGTCATTAATAAGTTTTTGCCGTTCATTTTTCAAGTCCGCGATTTCTTTATAATTTTCGGCATTGCGTTCTATCCACTTCTGGCTTTCTTCCAGCATTTTGTTTTTATATGCCTTTAACAGCTTTTCCTGACGTTCTTTTTCATAAACGATTTCAAGATTTTTTAACTTTTGCTGTTCCAAAAGGATTTTTCGCTCTTCCTCTTTTTCAAGAGCGATTTGTTTAAGCTTTTCGGCGTGTTTGCGCGCTTCTTCCTCTTCTTGGGCTTTGTCGCGCATGGCGCGCAGAGCCTCAATGTCGTTTTTGACTTTTTCTTTGCGCAGTTCCAAATTCAAAACTGCCGTTTCTTTTTCAAGATCAGACATTTTGGCAAAGACGTCGTCGTCAATGTCTTCAATAATCTGACTGCCCAACTGGCTGAAGACCGGAACCTGCTGTTTGGGTTCGGGAATGGCTGCGGGCTGGGGGGCCTGTTGTGCCGCCGGGGCCGGGATAACGGGAATGGCCGGAATTTGCGGCTTTTCAACGTTTTCGGGCTGTGCCGGCATGTCTAAAACCGGCAGACCCGGAGCTGCCGTTTCCGACGGAGCCTGTTTGTCATCTTTGGCTGCTTCCGGTTTATTTTCGGTTTTCGCTGTTTCTGGTTCGGTTTTCGCCGGCGGTGTCAGAATATCGTCGCCGTCATCGCCAAACAGAGATATTTCATCTGGAATCTCGTTGGCAGCAGATTGGGTGTCGGCTTTTTTTGCATCATCAGACAAAGAAATGGCAGCCTGTGCCATAACATTTCCGGAACAGGTTAAACCGAATATTAACGCCAGCGCCGTTGTCACAAATATTTTTTTCATATTATAATGCATAAATAGCCCCCTCGTAGGTCCAGACATTTGTACTGGGTGAATAATTTATAACTTTAATCTCAAGTCCTGAAAATTTTGTTAACAAGCCGCTCCATACTTCCGGATTGTACGTTGATGAAAACCGAAAGCCGATAAAGCGATATATATTCTTTTCCGGCGATGTATAAGAACCGTCGCTCAAAGCGACGTTTTGGTTAATGCCTTGGAAAAAGTCGTTCAGCATCTCCCGAAGCTCCGTCGGACTTTTCATCGGCGGTGAAGAAATCTGAACGATTTTTCCCAACGATACGCCCGCCGCTATACTGTCGCCCGTATCGGAAAACGTCCGATATGAAAACTGAATTCCCGACACGTCCAAAGCTTTTTTTACCCAGGACAAACGTCCGATTTGTCTGTTCCAACTGGTTGATACGCCGGTCGGAGTGCAGCTGAGGTTGCCAATTTGCCATCCGGGCGGCATAATTCTGACCAGCTGTTCGATTTTTGCCATGCATCCGCTCATAACCTGAGACGGATCGTTTAAGCGTTCCCAAGGTTTAACCTCCGGCGCTTTTTCCACTACCGGCTTGATTATTTTAGGCTGAACCGGAACAATGACCGGACGCTTTTTGGGGGTAAAAAACAATGCGTTAATAATATTAGACAAAAGCCAGAAAACAACTACTGCCGAAATGCCGATAACCATCAGCAGTTTGGCGCCGCGGAGCCCTTTGATCTTTTGCAGTTTGGAGTGTAATCCGCGCTGCATCAATTTTTCCAGCTCAATATCCTCGGTTTCTTCAATACCCCAAGCCGCCGGTGCAATTTTACGTCCCCAGTCCGGTACGGCCAACATCGAAATAAATTGGTTTTTGGCGTCTTCTTCGTTTAAAAACAGCATATCGCCGTCAGAAAGGATAATGTCGTTTCTGACGCAGGTATACCACCAGCCTTTGTCGGTTTGAAAAACTGCCACAAAAGACGAACGGTCGGACAGCGCGGTTGCCAAAGCAACCGCGGCGACGTTTTCTCCGCTCTTATAACCTTCGTGAGAAACGCAGATACCAAACTGCGGTGCCTTGCCCGGCTTGATACAAAACAAATCGGCGCCTTCCAGAATACCTTCGGACGCTTCTCCGACTTCCGTAAACGGATCTTCCTGATTTTGCAGGGGCTGCCAGAACAGACTGGTGGCATAACTGGTGCCGTCAACCGTTATTTTGGTTCCCCAAGTGCGTTTCCCTTCTGCATCAGGATTAATGTCTGTCAAATTAGCATCTTCAAGCGCCATTGCTTTTTCCTAAATCAAGTTTAGTATGTTTTCATTCTGGATTCCGGCGTCAGCGGCGATTCCAAAACCACCGGCGTCAAAATGATAACCAGCATGCTTCTGGTTTTTTCAGCGCTGGCCGTTCCGCCGAGCAGAGAGTTTTCTGCCGAACCGACACCGGTTTTGTCTGCTTTGCTTTCAACGCGTTCATAACCGCTCAAAATCAGGGATTCACCGGATTTCATCGCCACTTCCTGCGTAAAGCCGCGGGTTTCGACAATCGGGTTCTGAATGTATTGTCCTGAATCTGCTTCGCCGCTTTCGCTGGTTGTCAGATAAACCTTCTCCAGTGAAATCAGGTCTGACAGAGTCAGGTTGAACATCATCATCAAACGTCCGTGTTCCAGAATCCTCGGCAGAACGTCAAGCGTGAAACCCGTTTCGATTTCTTCTGTCGTGGTTGAAATGTCATAGTCGCTGCTGCCGTCGCTGCTGCCGGAGTTTGTTTTTGTAATTTCGGAAATATAGTTCTGTTTTTTGGTGACCTGGATCGGCGCCGGCTTGTTGTTCAGCGTCGTAACCGTACCGCTGGTAACCAAAGACGTATCGTTTTTGGTAGACAGCGCCTGAATAAAGCTGTCAACTTTCCAGTTGCCGGGGGCTATGCTCATCAGCAGGTTATTGGTCGTTTCGCCGGTCGAACCGGATGCGCCGGCTACGCCCAAGCTGGTCACGCCGTCGTTAAACGCCGCGGCAATGTCCAGGCCGTATTTGTCTGAATCGGCAACCGTGACCTGCAGGACTTTTACGCTGATGGCAACCTGACGGGACAGTCTTGCATTTTGTTCGTTGATGAATTTTGCAATTCTTTTAACCTCGATCGGTGTCGCCAAAACTGAAATCGTTCCGTTGGCCGGATCCATTGTCAGCTTTGAATCGCCGCTGATCATGGATGTAATGGCTTTTTCAATGTTGTCCCATAAAGCAACGTCAATCTGGCTGGTAAGCGTAGTTGACGCGTTTCCGCTCTCGCCCGAGGAGCTTCCGCCCATGGAAACGCTGAGCGAGGGTTTTGTCGGCAAGCTGTAGAGAACGAAAGTCCTGCTTTCATATTTGTAGAAGTAAATTTGTCCTTTTTCATACTTCCACCAGATGCCGAACCGAGTGGCAATTTCGTCAAGCAAACCGCTTAAAGGGCCTTTATAGGAAACCAGCATTTTATCGGGTTCGGTCCAGTCCGCATTAATCGTTTCCGGATCCGGCTTGTTTTCCTTGGCCATGTCGCGAATGTCTTTCTCAAGATGAGAAGCATAACGAACGCCCACGGACGTGATTTTGGTAATCATGTCACCGATTTCAAACAGCGTAATCGGCCTGTTGCTGATAAGCGTCACGCCGTCTTTGCCTTCCAGATAACTGGGAAGGGGTTCGCCTTCATATTCGACTTGAGATTTGTCTCCGAGCCAGATGTCGTTCTTAACCCGTACGATATCATCAGCAATCGGCTTTCCCGGAGCTTTTGATTCTTCTTTCAGTTTGGTCGCCGTTTCGATTTCGCGTTCAATTTCGGCGTCCAGATGCGTTGACATGGAGCATGAGGCGATGGCTGCCGCGGCAAAAAAGCCCAAAACCGCTTTGGTATAATTATTCATATGCATTTTCATCCTCCAGTGTCTCTACAACCAATACGCGGTTGCCTTTATAAAATGTTGCAATCGGAGCCGGCCGCGCCCTTGCAAAAGCTCTGATCAGCGCTGAACTGACGTCGGCAAAGCGTCCGCGGAACATTGCGCCTGCAGTCAATGTATAATTGCGGTTAGAGTTCCAAATCAGTCTCCAGCCGGCTTTGTCGCTCCATTCGGTCAGCAGGGTTTTCAGGGTTTTGCCTTCTTCTGCAAGCCAATCTTCTACCGGGTCTTCAACCAGGTTCTCATCGCCGTTTTGCGGAGTGCTTTCTTCGTTGACGTTGATTTCTTCCTCATAATCGGCAACTTCTTCCTCTATTGTCGGCGGAATGGAAGAAGATACGTTGCTTCCGGCACCGCCCTGAACAACCAATTGGTCTCTGGGCGTTCTCTCGCCGTATTCTTTATAGTCGGCGGCAACTTCCGTATAATTGACAAAATCGTTGTTTGCCGTCGGAATATTAGGAGCGCCGGCCGCTTCGGCCGGGGTCGGATTGGCTGCTTCGACATTCGGTGCATAATAGTATACTTCCTCGGTTCTGCCCCAGTCTTGGAAGCAGCTGCATCCCGCCAACGCCAAAACGCAGGCGGCCTGTGCTAACAATCGTTGTTTTTTGTTCATTTTTGAGGTTCCTAAGCAAAATCTTGTCATATTTTTACCTATCATACATACTGAAAATTAAATAATCAAGCGCGAGCAACAACTTATTACCATTGCTTGTAAGGGTTGTTTCTCCTGCTGTTTGTATTTCTGTTTCCGTCTTTCGTCGCATTGTTGATTCTTATGGTTCTGATAATAAAAGAGTTCGGTTCCCTGGAAGTGAAAACGGTGTTGACTTTTGCATAGTCCACTCCTTCGCCGCCGAGGATGTTTTGCAGCAAGTTCAGCCGCCGCTGTTGCAGATACGGGGCGCTGGTTCCGTCTATTCTGATCTCCAGCCCCGTCGAGGGTTCTTCTACTGTTTTATTGGCAAAAGCCCTTATCCATTTGAGCGTTTGTCCCGATATTTCGGCTCGGTTAGGCTGAAAAGAAAGGCGTATTTCCGTCGGAAGAATTTGTTTGCTGGGCGTTTTCATGTTTCTGCGCCGAAACGCCGTAAATAAACTGTCTTTGCGGTCGTCGTCCGATTCAACCTGATCGCCGATCAGCGGCATATTTCCCTTGTTTCCTGAAAAAATGGAGGAAATGCTGCTGAGAAGAGATTTCTTTCCTTCGCCCGGAGACGGAATGTCTTCGGCAGTCTTTTCCTCCAACCGCCGCTGCCTGTCTTCTTCCTGCTGAGCTTCTTTGGCGGCAAGCTCTTCCTCCGAAGATTTTTCTTTGGGTGACGAAACCAGTTGAGGGGTGAGGTTTTCATCGTTCAAAATGTCTTCGGGGATCGGAATGAGAAGGTTTTTTACGGTGGCGGATGCCAGTTCGACATTACCGGTTTTGTCCGTGTCTCGGTTGTTTCCGGCCAGAGCCTTTTTTATTTCGTCGTTGTCGCTTTTATAGCTTTCGCTTTCCAGAACCATGCTGTTCTTTGGATGGCCGGCGCCTTTGGCAGCGGCCCAGGGGTTGTCTTTTGCCTTTTTTTCAGCCATACTGGTCCAATTGTCCCGGGGTTTTGGGTCTTCTTTCTTTGTCGTTTGGCTCTTGTCGCTCTCAATCATGCTCTTGATCGGAACGTTGGCTGCGTTTAGCGCAATCTGGTTTGACGGCGCTTTTTCGGCAATTTCTATTTCTTTTTTGCCGGTGCGGATAATTCCCCGGTTCTTTTCCAGGGGAATAAGTAAAGCCGTTTGGGCGGCGGGTTGAGGTGCTGCCTTCTGTGTGGAAGCGTTCTGCCGCCGGTATTCCAATGCCGCCAGTTCTACCGGCTTTTCTGGTTCGGAAACAGTTTGATTTTTCTCCTCGGATAAGGCTGCGGTTTCTGTTTTTGCCGGAATGGAAACTGCGGTTTGCGCAGGGACGGAACGAAGCTCTGCTTCGTCAACCGGAGGCGGCGATTTAATGATTTTTTCAAAATTAACGGCAATTTTTTCATGCCGTTCTTCGCTCTGCTTCAGGTTCCCGGACGGCTCCGAAGCGTTTGAGGCGTCAAAGCCTTCTGGCAGTTGGAGGGGAATAGTGTTGGTTGCCGTCAAGACCGGGGCGCCGCTTTCTTCTGTGACCGTTTTGTTATCGGCCATAAGCGGAATCTCATCTCCGGCAGCATCTGTGTCAGACGAAACGGTTTCGGAGATTTCGGGAAGGACGGACAAAACGATTTTTTTGGCCGGCGCCGGAGCCGCGTCTGCCGCAGCCAGCGCTTCGCGCCGGAGAAAAAGGGTGATGTTTTTGTTGGATATCTTTATTTCTGGGGTTTTGGGGGTGAGGGTACGCAAATAAACGCTGTTTGTCCCAAAAATGGCAAACAGAGAAAAGACAAAGCTGTAAACAAAAGTTTTTAAACCTGCTTTTTCCATAAATAAACCCCTCACAAACCTTGATAAATCAAAATGCGACTCTTGGCAAGCGCTTATAAAAATATGCCTGCAGGTTGTGGATTCTTTTAAAATAATTTATTGCGACAGATTGAAAAAAAGAGCAGCACCGAAAAACAAAAAAATTGTGGATTTACAAAAGTTAAACTGTGAATTTTTTGTTACAGGAAATTTTTGGCAGTGTAAACAATATGTTAACTCTTTTGCGTTATAAGCAATAATGCTGGAAAAACATAAAAAAATTAGTTATTCTGAAAGAGTATAGAAAATTTGCTAAATTATTAAAGGAGAAAGATAATGCAATTCTTGAAGAAAAATATCTGGACCATTTGCTGCCTGACGCTTGTTGTGCTGCTTGGTTCGGTCGACAGCGCCTTTGCTCAGGCAAAAGCTCAAGACCTGATGGGTACGGCGCAAAGTAAAGCTGTAGCCGTATTTAAGTCGGTAAAGGCCATCATCTTCGTTGTCGGCGGTTTTGGTTTGGTTGCCTTGGCATTTATGGCTATTTTTGGTAAACTGGATTGGAAAAAGTTTGCAATGCTGGCCGTCGGTTTGGCCATTTTGGCTGCTGCCGGTGCTATCGTTGACTACTCTACCGGTGCCGGTGCTGGTGGCGAACTTGCCGATACTTTCGGTAAAGACTTAAGCTATGACGGTACCAGAGGCTAATAATACCGTAATAATTTAGTAATAAAGTGCGAAAAGGAGGAGCATTATGGAAAATTTAATCTTAAATATGACCTATGCCCTCCTTTTTGCCTTTTTTGCGTCAAGGTTTTCGGCGTCTGAATATCGGATGCTGTGCGTAAGGGTAAGGAAATTTGTTTTGCTGGCGGTTTGTGTCGCGGCCTTTTCTTCAGTCTTATTTGCAGCGCCGGCGTATGCCGAGGAAAAAGGTTTGTTTACGGATCTCATTCAAAAGGGATCTCAGATATTTGTCGGCGTGCGCAATATCGTTTATGTCGTAGCGGGCTTCGGCATTATCGGCGTTGCCGTCGGCGGTTTTTTTGGTAATCTGAACTGGAAATGGCTGGGAGCGATTATTATCGGTCTGATGGTTATTGCCTTGACGACTGAGATTCTCCGCTTTGTTGCGGATGACGGCAGTTTCAGTATTGAGGCAAATGCCCAAAGCCAGCAATAGGAGGGCGCCATGATAAAGTCTGTTAATTTGTTTGGAATATTTTTTCTGACATTGTTCTTCTGTTGTTTCGGCGCCGGTAATGCGGCCGCGGCTGATGTACTTGTAACCGTATATGAACGCGCTGTCGATCTGATGATTAACCTGAAGCCGGTCATCTTTATTCTGGCCGGCTTTGGTCTCGTGGGCTTTGCCTGGATGGCCATTTTCAATCAAATCAGTTGGAAGTGGTTTTCCAATATTGCCATCGGTCTGTTTCTGGTTGCCAATATGGGACTGTTTGTAGATACTTTTACCGATCTGGGCAAAGGCACGGAATCACATCTGAAGGCCAAGTATAATGAACAGTATAAGATCATATATAACGACACATTAAACTCCGACGGCAGCTATAAAGCGACCGAGGGCAGCAAAGAAAATCCGTCCTCTCAGGAGGCCAAGGACAATACCGGAACTGGAGGCCAGTCCAGCAGCGATGAGTTGCAAAGCTACAAGCCGAGCGGTGGGGGTGATGGTTCTGGAGGCGGACAGGGGCCTTTGGCGCCGGTAGATAATCCTGATAATGAAAAACAAAATTGTGCCGCCGGAACCATTTGGAGTTCTGAGAAAAAAACCTGTATATCCGCGTTTGAGAACAATCCGGTTGCCGAGTGGGCGGGAAAAAATATGCCGGTAACGAGCGATCCTGTGAAGGAATGTGAGGCTAAAGGCGGGCAATGGATTTATCCGACCAATTCTTGCAGTATTTAATCGGATGATAAATTAAATTTTAACGCATTATTCATAAAAAACGAGGTATACTTATTTATAAAGTATGCCTCATTTTTTTTTGCCGTGTGGTAAAAGTCAGGTTTTTGTTGCATAAAAAATACAGGCGTCTATCATAAAAACAAACCGTTCAGAGGTTATGACACTATGAAAGAAATGGTCTTAAAAGCAGTGGCAAATCCTCCCAAGATTTTGTGGGGGCCTTTTTTGCCGGTCTTGCTCAACATCGGCTTGCAGTTTCCGCTGATGTTCATGGCTATAGGTGTGTTTAATATGAACCCGCTGTTTTTCTTGGTCAGTATTGTCATTGTTCATGTTTTTATCGTGTCGCTCGGGGTCAAGGAGCCTCATCTTTCCACGATGATTCAGGCTTTTGGCCAGACCCGTAAGCCGACCACTAATCTGTATAAGGTAAAGGGAGATAAATTTGCCCCGTGATTTTGACTTTTTCAGCATCTTTGTACAAGGGCTGACAAATATAGAAGTTTTGGTTGCTGTCATCGGTTTCATCTCCGCGGCGGCCTTTGCCGGATTCTGGGCGACGAAGTTCGGCCATTTGATTCTGCCTCAGCCAAATGAATCCCGGGTTTCGGACTTTTTGCCTTTCAATAAGATTATGTCGGACGGCATTACCATTAAATGTTATAACGGTTCCATGGTGAGGGTCTTTAAGGTGGAAGGCGTTGATCTGTCTTTTGTGACCGAAGAGAAGGTTTTCTCAATGTATGAAGCCCGCAAGTCATGGATTGATGGCATGTCGGATCTTCAGGTCGTCTGCCGTGTCATCACTTTGCGCGAACGTATCCCTCTGGAAGAAGATGCCGGCGATTTCGGCAATCAGATTTTGGAACAGGTTTCGCAGACTTGGGCGCAAAATCTGGATCGCGTTTACAGCAACACGCACTATATTGTGCTTTCGGTTCCTGATCGCCCCGAGGCGTTGAAAGACCTGAACTATGCTTCGCAGGCTCTTTTGGCCACTTTGAACGACTACGGCGTCAAAACGCTTTATGAAACGGAGGACAGCCCGGCGGCGGACAGCCCGCTTTCGGTTTATGCCAAAATCTGCAGCCCGATATCCAAGCCTGCCCCGAAAGTCCGCGGTGCCGAGGGCGCGATGCTTAATCAGATGCTGACGGCGGATCATATTCATTTCACGGGCGAAGAAGGGCTTATCAAGTTTTTCTCCGGTAACCGGGAAGTTTATGAAATCACCATGGGCATTCGCACTTCCGGCGACTATATGGACGAGGGCATGATTTCATCCCTGCTGGCCATCGACTGTGAACTTAATCTGGTTCATAACATTAAACCCATTTTCAAGCCGCATGCGCGCGCACTTTTAATGCAACAGCAGCGTATGGCGGCCATGACCAGTTTTTCCGGTGAAGTTGTCAATCAATATGCTGAAGCGTTGGCTTCCATTGAAGACAGCGACGCCGATTATCAGGCTTTGACTGAATATGCGCTTTCGATCGTTCTGCGCGGCGAAAGTCTGGAAGAGATTGAGTTTGGAGAAAGCGAAGTCCAGCGTATCTGCCGTCTGTTCAGCGTTACGCCGGTGCGCGAAGGCTGGGTTTCGCAGGCTACGTTCTTCAACCAGTTTCCGACTTATGAAACGTATCCGAGAACCTATCGTTATCTGTCTCGCGTCGTAGCAACGGCAATTTGCTTTGACAAACCTTCCGAAGGTTTCGGCAAAAGTGACTGGGGCAAGGGCGCCATCAGCGTTTTTCGTACCACTTCGGGATCGGCTTATCGCTTCCAGTTTCACGTTTCTCCCGAAGATGCCGCCGTCGCGCACTGTTGCATTATCGGTCCTACTGGTCAGGGTAAAACAACTTTGCTGACTTTTCTGGCCGGCCAGGCAATGCGTCATCGAGATTTGAAAGTATTTTTCTTTGACCGCCACCGCGGTGCCGAAATCTTTACCCGTTCCATCGGCGGGGCCTATATCGGCTTTGACGGAGATGAAAAAAATGTTTCCATCAACCCCTTTGACTGTGCCAACACCCCGGACAACAGGGCTTTTCTGCGCCGCTGGATGAAAGCTATCACTATGGTGGACGATGCGCAGTCCGAAAAAGAAATCGCGCGCGCCGTTACGACTGCTTTTGACTACCTGCGCCCCGAAGAACGGATTATGAAAAATTTGTATAAAAGCTGCTTTTCTCCGACCGGAAATATGCGCCGTGAACTTTTCAAATGGGTTAATCCCGATCAGTACGGCAATATTTTCAACGCCGATACCGACAGTCTTGATTTGAAGTCCAAACGTTTTATGGCTTTTGACTTCACGCATATTTTTGAAGACGAAACTCTGGCGCCGGCCGTCATCAGCTATATCATGCACCGTATTATGTCCGAAACCGGTGACAGCGGCGTTCCGTCTCTGATTATGATTGATGAAACCGCACCGATGTTAAAACACCCGATGTTCCGCGACTATTTCATCATCGGTTTGCAAGAAGGCCGTAAAAAACGTCAGGCTTATCTGTGCGCATTTCAACAGCCGAGTATTATTGATAAGCTTGGTGTCGGCGAGGTTATTCGCGGTCAATGTCAGACCGTTCTGTTTTTCCGCAACCCGCAGGGTATGCCGGAAGACTATGCCAACTGGAACCTGACCAAGAGTGAAACCGACTTCATTTTCGGCCGCAGTTACCGTGATTTTCCTTATGCTATTCTGCTGTCGCGGCCGGCTACCGGTGAATCGGTCATTCTGGATGTGGATTTAAGCGGTTTGGGCGTTTATCTGAAGCTTTATAACTCCGGCCGTAAGAATGTATTATTGGTGGAAGAACTCATCAAAGAATATGGTGAAGACAAGTTTGTTACAAAATATTTAAATATTGCGTGATATGAGTGATTCACGTTTAATATAATTGAATTTTTTGATATACTGAGAACAAGTATATATACGATTTTTGTGGAGGTGTAATATGTTGACGAATAAAAAGATTTTGGCCGCGGCGGTCATTGCCTGCTTTTTAGTCGCGGCTCCGGCCAGAGCTCAGTTTCTGGCGTTTGCTCCGCAAGAAATCGCACAAGCAGTTAAACGCGCCGTTACCGATGTAAGCAATTCCAAAGTTATTGGTTTTGCCAAAAAGGCCGGCGAAGGGCTTCAAAGTGCCATGGGCAAGTTTAACGAAGCCATGAACGGTTTCATCAAAAACAATCTCGGTTGCCGCGTCAAACAGGTTAAGGCCGGAAAATGCAAGGTTGAGCAGAAGGCCAAAAAGGCCAAATGCAGCAAATGGGCGCAGACGGCTTCCGCAGTCAAAAACAAAGTCGGCGAAGGCCAAAAGCTGATAAAAGAAGCCAATCAGTTTATCTCCGAAGCCAAAGCGCTGATCGACGAAGGAAATTCCAAGCTTGAAGAAGGAAAGAAACTGGTTGAGGAAAGCAAGCGGCTGGTCAATGACGGTATAAACAAAGTCAAGGAAGGTCAGGAACTGATTAAGGAAGCTGCCGATAAACCTAAGGAAGTGACGGCGCTGCTCAAAGAAGCCAACAGCCTGCGTAAAGAAGCTCAGGATTCTCTGGGATCTTTGACTTCGGGTATTGGCAAGGATACGCTGGACAAAGCCAAGGCTGAAGCCGAAGACAAGCAGAAAAAGGCTGAAGAGCTGGAAAATAAAGCCAAACAGTTGCAAAAAGATATTGAAGATATTCAAAAACGAGGTGAGCAGTTGGTTGCCGATGGCGAAAAACTGAAAGAAGATGGCGAAAAGAAGATTGAACAGGGCGAACAGTTGACCAAAGACGCCAAAGCGCTGGTAGAGAAGGGCAAGGCAAAAAAATCCGAGGGTGAGGCGCTTTTGGCCGATGCCAAGAATTATGCCTCAAATATCGGCAAAGATACCCGCAGCGATGAAGACAAAACCTGTGATTATAATCCTGATGATGATATCGACTGCGATGAAAAATATGGTGTTTACGAATGTAAGCAGCAATTGAGCGGAGGTGCAAATGTATCATAAATTATCATGTGTTTTATGCGCGGCTTTAACCCTGACGGCGGTTTCTTCCGTACAGGCTGCTCCCGACGCGGCGGATGACGTTTCCGCAAGGCTGGAAAAACTGCTGAAGGAGCAGGAAAGCCTTCGGCAGGAAGGAAAAGAGCTGCTGGCCGGCATTGAAGCTCTGGAAAAAGAGCTCCCCGATACGCAAACCGCTCAGGAGGCATTTGAAAAAAATCAGGCGGAAAAAATAGCCGCGGCCAAAGCCAGAAAGAAAGCCATGGATGAAAAAGCCGAGACCGCTGCGCCGGTCGTTCGCGAGGAGCCTGTAGTTCTGCCGAAATCTGCCGATGATATTGATTTGTTCGGGGAAAACAAAAAAACGGTCGCAGTAGAAAAGACGAGGCAGTCTCAACCGGCTGAAAAGGCTGTCGAACCAGCACTTTATCCATTTCAGCGCCAGCCGGTCTATTCCGTTCCGTCCAACACCAAGACACCGCAGAAACGGGGGCGTCGTCCGTTTATCCGCAGCGAGGTGATGCCTTCCGGCGAAAAAGTTTTTTACGCCCGCGTTCATATGCAGGATAAGTTGAGTTTTGCCAAAGAAGAAGCAACGGCATACGTTGGAACCACTGAGCAGAATATTTATGTTTTTTCGGACAATATTGCCAATTATTGCCAGCTTTCGGCAGAGGATGCGGCCAAGAACAAAAATGCCAAAAAGTGTCTGGATAAAATTATCGAACTGCAATCCAGTCCCAAACAGTCTGACAAGCGGACGGCTAAAGAGCTGGTTAACAGCAGCTTTATGGATGATAACCTGAACAGTTATGCAGCAGCTGTTGAGCATAAAGTCACGGCTTCCGGTTTTGAGGAAAAGGTCTTGATGCCGTCTCAGGAACAGTTTAGTAAGTCTACAACCGAACGCGGCGATTTGCAGAACCTGACCCTGATGGCCATGGAACAGACCAAAACAGTAAACCGTTTGGTTGACGTATATTCTACGTTGTTAAGTCTGGAATCATTTAAAAATTTCAGTAACTTTGAAGTTAACAGCAAAGAAATTACGAATATTGATGAGCAGTATAAAGCTCAAAACAGTAATGACTGAGGGAGAATGGTGATGTCAGGCCATTTTAGAATATTTGCAATGCTTTTAAGCGGCGGACTGGTGATTAGTTCCGCGGCCGAAGCCTTTTTCCCTTTTCCGTCTCCGCTGACGGGTAAAGATCCGGCCAATCTGGCTTTGGACAAGGTAGAGAACCTGACGGCAAAACTGGAAGACGCTGAGCAGAAACTGGCCACGGCTCAAAAGGAGATAGAAGAAGCCAAGGCCGGAGCTTTCGGACCTCTGGCTCAGATTAAGGGCTATACGGAAGCGTTAAAGGGTTTGGACATAAAAAAAGCCGTTCCCAAACTTGAAATGCCGGACTTTTTGGGTAAAAATACCAATAATAAGGATAAAATGGCGGCTGAAGCTGAAAAAAATCTGGTTGTCAAATATGACGAAACCGGCAATCAGAATGCCGTAATTGATGCGCAAAACCTGAAACGAACTGAAATCCTTCAAAACAACATAGCCACCTTATACGCCCATGCTTTGGCAACCAGAACCAATCTGGCCAAAGAACGCGAGCTCCCGCCGATGGAGGTCAATGCCGAAAGTGCCAGAGAAGTGTTGGCGGCAACCCGGGCTTTAACGGAAAGTATGGCCCGCCGTTATAATGACATTTTGTTTATGGAAGCACAGATTTTGGAGTTTAACACAGCCGGAGAAGTTACAGACATCAGTTTGAGCAAAGATATGTCCGCTGCCGGAGAGGGAGGCTGATATGAAAAAAACTGTATTTTTGACTGTTATCTCCCTGTTTCTGGCTTTGCAGGTGCCGTCCCGCGCCGAAGCGCTGCTGATCTTTAAATTTGACGTTATGGCCGGTGAGGCTTCGACCGCGATTACCAAAATTACCAAACAGGTACAAAACGTTGCCGATAAGGTTATGAACTCGGCCATTGTTACCAAAATCGGCAAAGGTTTTGAAGAAGCCAAAAAGTGGAAAGAAACCGCCGAACAGAAAGCCAAGCCCTTTGTTGATACCTATAAGGATACGCAGGCTGCCTATGACAAGGTAAAAACCGAACTGATTGATTCTAAACTGGCTCAGATCAAAAAACTTAATGATGATATTTCAGATATCAAAGAACGCAAAAACAGCCTTCAGGAAGAAATAGCCAATATGTCAAACGAAATTCAGTCTTCAGTTGATTCTGAAATTTCGGTTATTGATGGAAAAATCAATACTATTGACATCAACACCGCCGTTTTGAAAAAAGCCGTAGATCTGGAACCGAGAAAGGAGAAGAAAGCGGAGTATGAAGCCCAGTTGTCGCAAATGGCGAGTGAACGCGAAAGCTATGTTAAACAAAAAGAACAGATAAAGGCCAATGCCGAAGCGCAGAAAAAAGCGGCGACTGAAAGTCTTCAGTCTCAGGTAGAGAGTCTTAATCGGGAAATACAAACGCTGCTGGCGGATTTGGGAAGTTTGACGGAAAGTACCGACAGTACGCAAGATCCCGAAAAAGCGTTGCTCTATATGCGTGATACATATTTTATCAAAGACAATGAAAAAGAAACGCCGGCTAAAACCGAGGCAGTGCGTGTTAATCGTCTGCTGGAACGCCGCAAGAGCATTGTTCAGGTTTATCAGGATGCCATTGACTTGCGTCATGATATCAGAAACGTTGACGAAGATCTGGAAGATCAGGCTTATGCCACAACCATCTATGATACAACGGGCGGCGCCGTAGGCGGTGATGCCGAAGTCCGCATCCGGCGTATGGAAGCTTTGCGCCGCTATGCGCGCCTTTTGGTTGCCGATCTGAAAATGAAAACGGCTAATGAAGTTTCTCTGCTGACTTTTACCAAGCTTAAAAAGCCTCAGAAAACAATTACGGAGTTTAATCTTGACGATTATATTTTCGAAATGCCGGAAAAATCATCGGAAGGGAGTAAATGATAATGTCTGGGTTTAATCTGAAATTGTTATTTGTCTGTCTGGTGGTCAGTCTGGTTTTTTTCAGCAACCGTGCGGAAGCGGTCGGCTTTTTTGACCCGGGTTCAATGGCAACGCAGGTGGTCAACGGCGTAAATGCGACGTTGAATAAAGTGTCGACCATTGCCAACAAGGTCGTCAAGGGAACGCTTAATAAGCTGAAAGCGCTGGTTGATAAGTTTACCAGCCGTTTTAACAAAAAAGAAGAAACCAAGATTCCAGGCACCAAGGAGATCAAAGAAAGCAAAATAGCCGACATCTATGATGAAAACTCCATAAGGCCGGCGTTTCAGAAGCTGTTTTTTGAATATCCGTCGGATCAGGAGCGCATTCAGCTTTTGTATGACGACAAACGGCGTGAATTCTATGATGATACGATTATCGAGGCTTTTACGGCCGTGCGTGAACTTGAAAAAAATCTGGTGAAAATTGATAAGAAGATAGCTGCCGCCGGAACGACTTATACCAAAGCCGATGACTATAACGGCGGATTGTATAATAACTATATGATTGAAGTGGAAACAGATGAACTGATGATGATTATTCAGGAGCTGGTGGCCATCAAAGCTCAAATGGCTGCGGCAAGCGCCATGAGAGACAAGGTAAAGCCGTTGTATCACGGCAAGGCCAGTGTCGGTATTCAATTGGATTAGGAAATGACAATGGGGAGGACGGCCATGAATATTAAAAGTAAAATTAAAAATGCGGTTGCCTGCTGCATTTTGTCGGCAGCGGCGGTGTTTGCCGGCCATGCGTTGGCGGCAGATGGTTATTCTCCGTTTTCAGCCGGATCTTCCTCTCAGCAGAAATCCTCGTCGGCCGCCTATACGGATCCTGCCCGTTACCAGACCAAGAATGTTTTGAGTTTCGGCGAAGCTCAGAGTTCGGATGCAACCGGTCCTTTTGCCGGCTCCGAGGCGCAAATGGAAGAACTGGACAAGCTGCAGCCGATTATTGACGGGTTGCAGGGGGCTATTGACGCGCATAATACGTTAAACGGTTTGAAGAACTATCGTGATACTCAGCGCCGTTATAATGAAATGGTTCAGCTTCATGAAAAGTCAATTGAAGTTTTAAAACAGTCCGAACAATGTGTCATTAATTATATCGGCCGCTACTTCAATAACCCTGTCAGCGTTTGGTCCGGCGTAGATCTGCGCGACACGCCGCAGAGCCATGATCTGCGTAAGGGGTTGTCTGCATGGGCTCTGGAGACTTATGAAACGGCTAAGGCTGCGCAATTGTCGCCGATTGATGTCGGAGACGTGTCAACTCTTGATATGGATGCCTTGTCAAAGCAATCGGAAGCTTATGACAAGAAAAATGAGGCGTTGAGCGGGGAAATGATCAGCGTTGAAGGAACAGAGAATGCCACGGCAAATATGAGTGATGCGGAAACGCTGGCTTATGCCGATCAAAATGATGGTGATACCGCATTGGACATCGAGGGCAAAAAGGATAGCGTGAAAGAACTGTCAAACCAACATGACGGCATTTTTTTCAAGGAACCGGATAAGCAGGAAGCGTATGAAGAAGATTCCCGCAAGTCAGACCTGCTGCCTACGGATATTGGCGCTGAAGCTTCAATATCTTTGGCTTCAAATCCGGCCAAATGGGGTTCAATCAAGAAAGAATTTCCGATTTGGAATGACCAGAAAACTTTTTATAATCAATATCTTGACGGAAAATATCTAAACATCGCCCAATATATAAAAAATTTGGAGATTTCAGCCGATGCGCAGGATAAAATCTATAATGCGCTGCTTCAGGATCAGGCTTCCTTTATGGCCAAGGCCGAAAAAGAAATTACACAGGCGGCTATGGCGGCGGTGACCAAAACCAACCAGCAGTATGAGAGCGAATACCACGAACTTGAGGAAAAATATAATACGAATGTCAATGCGGCTGTCAGCAAAGCCAAGGCGGATGTGAGCGCATTGGAAAACGAGCGCGACGGCAAATCTGCCCGGATAGATTCCGAAATTGCGTCTTTGCAGGCGCAACGCACGTCCTATGCTCAGCGTCGAGAAGAACTGATTGTTTCCAATGAAGAACTTTCCAAGCTCATCAGCGAGACCAAACAGGAGCTTTCGGCTGCCGAGAGCCTGACGGCCGGCGCCGAAATGACGGATGAACAGAAAAAGGAACATGAAGAACTGGTCGCGGAACTGAAAGGTGAAATTACGGCGGCTCAGGCTAAAATACAGGCCCAAAATCAGGAAAAGGCCTCTGTTGAAGCCGCTTATGACCAGAAAACTCGTGAAATTGAAACCAAAACCAAAGCTAAAAATGATCTGTTGACCGAATATTCTGCCAAAATTGCCAATGTCAACAAGGCGGCAGAAGCGCAAAAGACGGCTTTGAAGGCTGAGTTTGACAAACAAGATCAGGCCAATCGCCAAAAACGCGATGACAAGATCAAAAAAATCAATTTGGCCGCCGAAGCTGCTAAGAAAACGCTGGATACCAACAGTGGTGTTACGGTCAAAGATATTGTCAATACCACCAACCTGATAATTGCCATAGCTAAGGATGACGCCGTCAAAAATATTGAAAAAGTGCGTCAGGCTTTTTATGGTCTGGGTGATGATTTATACCGCGGCAGCAAACAGGATAAGGTGGTGGAATATCATCAGGCCCTGATTGAAAATCTGCGCGGCAAAAATGTAAATCTTGACGGCATCGAGCTGGAAGGCGTGGGCGGAAAAGTCCGCGGCGTTACCACAGAGCTTGAGACGATAGTCAGCGGTAAAGATCTGGAAAACAGTTTAAACGAAATGTATGTGGATCTCCGCAGTCAGTATATTAAAAATACAAACGTAATGCTGAATGTCAGTCTGTTTGACGATGTTTTGAAAAACATGGATACTTCTGCCGACAGCGAGTTTTTCGTCGGTGCCGTTGCCAAGGAGCGGGATTTTAAAGCTCCCAGGATTATGCCGGACTTTGATCTGCCTCCGCTGCGCGAATATGTTCATTTTGACTATATCGACTTGAAAAATGCCGTGGGGGATGCGCAGAAGATGATTGTTGGCAAAGACATTGCCGAAGAGCTGTTTCCGGGCTTTCCCGATAAGGGAACCAGTATTTTCTTCAAACAGACGGAAAGCATTCCGCTTTCGGTTGTCAACAAGAATACTTTCCTGAACTACGGCGGCCGCATTCCTGAGATTTGGAAGCTTATGCTTCAGGACAAGGCTTTTGTGGAAACGGATTTCTTCCTGTCCTCGGCTTTGGCGCCGGAAGACAGAAATATAGAAAAAGATGCCCTGAAGCTTGGCGGCGAAACACTGGCTTTGTTCCGCGGCGGTATCTATCCCTGTGTTGTCAAAAATATTTCCAACTGTAAAGCGCCCGGCATGATTGAAAACGGCGAGGGTATTGTTGATGTGGCTTATAATTCCAAAGGAGAATATCATGCCAACGAATATATGATGGGGCTGTCTTTTGTCAAAGGCGAACGCAGACAGGCACTCTTGGATCAAAATCTGCCGGTTTGCCAGAATGTAAGCGCTGCCTGCAGCCGCTTTAAGCCTTCTTCTCCGTATTTTATCACTTCCAAGGGCGAAGGGCAGATAAAGCTGACTGAGCTTTCAGACAAAGAATACAGCGAGCTGGGCACGATTTTGGCGCTGAATAGCGGCAAAATCGGCAACGAACGGGTTTATAACCTGTTGACGCTGACCCCGGAGATGGAATCTCTTCTGGTTTATGGCCAACGTATGGAAGCGGCCAGCAAAGACGAAAATATGCCGGAACTGAATGCGGTTGAGAAAATAAACGATGACATCTATAAAGACGCTCAGTATCGCAACAATCAGATCGGCGATTTTCTGGTCCAAGCCGAAACCGAACAAACCTATAAAAACTCGGTCGAGGAGCTGAAAACCAGTATTGACCAGATGCGTGAAGATCTTCTTGAGGTTCTGCGCGGTATGGGTTTTGCTCCGAGCGAAGACTTTGACATTTCCAAAGACAGCGATTATGATCTGGCCGTAAGCAAGCTGAAAAGCGTGAAACAGAATTATCTGAATACGGTCGGAGCCAAAATCAGCAGCATCAATGATGCCGGCTCGGAGTTGTTGCGTGACAGTAAACGTAACTATTCGGCGGTCTATAACGCCTTGGAGCAGGATAAGGATGCCGTTACGACGATGGGTATGGCCATTGCCGACAGCACAACGCTTGATGAAACGATCAAAACCGGCAAAGCCAATCTGGCCGTTGACAGTACTTATCAGGAGACGGCCGATAAAAGTTTTGAGGAGCAGCTGAACAGCTTTAACCCGGCTTATTGTGTGGCATATTAAAAAGGATGTAGCATAAAGGATGAATAACCCAAACTCGATAACTGACGGCACCAAGGTCTTGTCCATTGCGGGAACGGCCGCGCCCCGGCAGAATTTTATCAGTGTTGAAGAAAAGGAAGTTGAAACCTTAAAGCTCAAATATTATATGTGGCTTTCCAGACTGTTCATCCTTTTTGCCATTCTTTCGCTGTTGGTGTTTATGAGTTCGTCTTTGGCTCTTTTCAAGCTGGCGCCGATGATTAACATTGAGCCTTTTTTGGTGATTAATCAGGATGAAACTGAAGGCATTGTGCGCTATGAGCCGATAACTTCGGATATGGCCTCCAAGGACCTTCTGTTGGAAACCTTTATCAAGCAATATGTCATCTTGCGCAATACTATCGTTAATGATGTGACTGAAATGTATAGCCGCTGGCTTCCGGGCGGAACCATTAACTATCTGTCTTCCTGGCCGGTGTTTTACCAGTTTAACGCGGCCACAATCCCGACGCTGGAAAGCCTTACTCAGTTGGATATGGTAAAAGAGGTGGAAATTATTTCCATCGGCCGTTTGGGCGGCAAACGCAGTGCTGTATGGAAAGTGGACTTCAAAACTTATGAGCTTTTGCCGCCTACGGCGCAAAGCGGCGGCGCCATGATTATGCGGGAACGCAACTGGACGGCTTCAGTAACGGCGTTTTTCTTCAAAGAACGGCGTTTTCTTGGGCGGCGCCTGATTAATCCGATGGGCTTTACCGTCACTCGTTATTCCCAGAGTGAAGTGGAAATCTAAAAACTTAGCTGTTGATAAGTTGGGGATTTTCTCCGCTTGCTATTAGACTTTTAAACTAAAAGAGTATAGTTATTAAAATAACATAAAGAGTATTTAAAAGTCAGAGAAAGGGTAAAGCGCGATGAAATATGCCAAAAAGCTGTTATTGCTTCTCGTTTTGTTTTTGTTGTCAGGCTGTTTCGGGTCTTATTATGAGCCGGAGCCTGTCGGTATCGGTAAAGGCGTCAATGAGTTGAAACTTTCTCCCTGCGCCTGTCTGCAACTGGATTTGCCTAAAGAACTTCCCGACTGGTTTGTTGCGACAATATAGCTTTGGATGTAAGGCTCGGAAATGGTAGATAAGCTTGAAGGAAACAATGTTGAACAGCGTATGATCGGCGGCCGTCCTGGGCCTCGTCCCGCTGTTGCGCCGCGTCCGCGCAAAAGCGACGCCTTTGTGGCCAATGTCGCGGAAAAGCGCTATTTGTGGACCGCTCGTGCATTTGCAATCATCACGGCCATCAGCATTTGCTGCAACATTGTGCTCATTCTGGCCATTATGCAGGTTATGCCTCTGTATCGTGTCGAACCGTTTCTTTTGACTTTTCAGAACAAGCAGGAACAGGTCTATAATATTCGCTCGATTGCCAATCTGGAAGATGACAAGTCCATTACCGAAGTTTTTGTCCGCCAATATGTTCTGCTTCGCAGTTCTTTTAATCGTGATATTCCCGAAATGGAAGCGCGCTGGCTTCCCGGCGGCCCTATTCAGGAAATGTCTTCGCCTGCCGTCTATGCGGACTTTCTTGAAAAAACCGCCAAGCGGGCTATTAACGTTATTAAAAGCAAAAGTCTGACCCGCAGTGTCAAAATTATATCGGTTAACGAGCTTAGCCGCGGTTTGTGGCAGGTCGAATATGAAACCCGCGATATGTATCCTGATTCGCCCAAACCCGAGGTTAACTATTGGACGGCGTCGTTGCGCATCGCTTATGTCAACAAAACCGTCAAATATGATGAGCGCCTGAAAAATCCGGTCGGCTTTACGGTAACCAGATATTCATTGACCTTTAATAAAGTAGAATAAAAACAGATAGAAATGGTGGTTAACAATGGTTCAAAACATTATTAAATTATTGTCCCTGAGTATGTTCGTAGCTTCTCTGCAGGTCGGAGAAGCTTTTGCGCAGGAAAACAGTTTGGACCAGAGTGCTGACCAGGATCAGGGGCAGTATCGTTCCATGGACATGAGCTATGCCGGTTTCGGCTCCATTGGCATGATGCAGAGCGCCTGGCTCGATCCTCTGCAAAATCTGGGCGAGGGCCAAAGTAAACCGGCCTATTCCAAGTATTACTGGTCGCCGGATTTAGTTTTGCCGATCCGTTTGCGCGAAGGTATGATTACACTGATTAATTTTCCGTCCTGGGAAATGGTGGAAGATGTTTTTATCGGTGACAACTCAACATTTGACGGGCAGATTTCCGGGCCGAACACGGTTTTGCTGTATCCTCGCAAGGGGGCAAACGTCGGTGTTGATACCAATATCATCATTTTCGGCCGGTCCGGCAACCGCTATGTGTTTTATGTTCGCAGCGAAGGCGTCAACACCGAGCGCTTAACCAATGCCATTATTGATATTGACGTTATCGGCGCAGACAGCGGAAGCGATAACGGTTTCAGCGGCGGTGGTCGTGTCGGCGGAGGAGGGCGCGGTTCGTCCATGGGTTTTAGCGGAAGCAGCTCGAAATCGGTTGCTTCGACCTATACTAAAAGATTTCAAAAAGAAGATTGGCTGAAATCTCTGCCGGTTGATCCGGAAAAGTTTCGCTTTGACGTCGAGGTTTATGTTCCTAATCCCGATGATGTGGTAATTGCGCCCGAACGCGTATGGCGCGACGATATTTTTACCTACATTGATTTGGGGGCCAAAGCGCTGAATATGAACCAGCGTCCGATTGTAACCCTTATTAATGAAAAGGTCGAAACGCCGGTCGGTTTCCGCAGCAAAGGGCCGAATAACCGGCTGATAGTGGTTGAAGCTGTCGGCGATTTGGTACTGCGCAACGGCAAAAGAATTGTTTGTCTCAAACTGCGCCGTTCCGATTCTGCCGGTTTGGAGAATGCTATTTATGCCAATGATGAAATCCCGGGGTGGGATGTCCCGCCGCCGCTGAAGAGCGGAGATCTTGAAGCTGCTTTTAACCCGTCGCAGAACGCAGGAGCGCAAAGCGGCGGAGATTATCTGCCTTTAAGCGGAGAGAACGGAAAAATGCCCGCTCAGTATGACGTTAATGTCGGAGGCTCAGAGTTGATTGTTCCCCAGTACGGCCGGGGACAGTCTCCCAACCAGCCAAACATCGGTTATCAGCAGCCGGGAGCTGCCGGTGCACAGATGGCTGCCGGAAATTATGACTACTCCAAGATGCAGCGTCTGCCGAATCAGTCGGAAGCCAATGCCGCCAATGGCAACAGCAAATATCTCCAGCAGTTTGCCTATGGCACCGGTTTTACCGATACCGGCAACGCCAATATTTCCATTGAACTCGGAACTGATGCCGATGTCAGCAATTTGGAAGGCCTCTGGGATGAATTAAATCGCAAATATACGCGAGACTTGGCCGGTTATGAACCGTTTTATTCCGTCGATACGCCGGCTGACGGTCAGGGTAAGGAGCTGTTTCATCTGCGCGTTGGACCTATAAAAACTTTGGAAGAAGGCGATGCCATTTGTTCGAAATTAGGTCGCAATGGTGTCTTTTGTAGTGTGGTCAGAACCCAATGAATAAAGAGAACGAGCCGTTAACACATTCTGAAGCCTACATTAAAAAAACCAATCATATCATTTTGATTGTTGGTATCACTTCTCTTATCATCTTTTTGTTTGGTGTGATGCTGCTGGTTAAAAGCGACGATGTCATTGAAGGCTATGAGGAACCGACTTTTACCGATAACGACGATGCAATCAATGCCGGTGAACGCGGCCCGTTGCTTGACAATATCGAATTTGACACGGTCGAAGACATCGGTATTCCGATTACAGCCACGCCCAATCCCGTCCCGCTGGGGCAGGTCGTGTTGGGAACGGATGCCCAAAATGTTCTGACTTTGGGAACCAACGGCAAAGCTTCAATTAAGATTGTTTCGGTGCTGCTGGCGGAACCGCCGTTTGAGGGGTTCAGCTTTGAAGACGGTTGCACGGGAAAGACTCTGAGCGGTAAAGATACCTGCCATATCAAAATGGGTTGGACGCCGGTTGTTGCCGGTAACTTTCAGAACAATTTTCTGGTTTCCTGGCACGAGAGCAATATCAGCAGTGACAATGCCAAAACCGAAAAAGTGCCGGTTATCGGTAATGCTGTTACCAAAGAAGAATGCAATTATTGCGAACCTGGAACTGCTGGTAGTTCCATGGCCGAGGGCGGTGCCGACAGCGTTCGAAACGCGGTAGGAACCGAAGGACAGCTAATCGGTAAAATTGATAAGGACGGCCTGGTGCGCGACGCTTCCGGCCAATTGATAGGCAAAGTGAATACCAACGGTATGATTGTTGATAATGACGGCAATATTATCGGTGTCGCAGACAATCAGCGCGTTGTTTTGGATGAAAACGGCAACGTCATCGGCTATGTCGACGCCAACGGCAATGTGGTGGATAAAGACGGAAAAATCGTCGGCCGGGTTATGCCGGACGGCACCGTTGTTCGTACGGACGGCAGCATTTTGGGCAAAGCGGTCGAAACCGGATATGTTTATGACAAGGATGGTAATGTCATCGGTAAGGTTATGCCGGACGGCACTGTCGTTGACAAAGACGGCAACATCATCGGCCGGGTCAATGAAAACGGCGATGTTGTCGATTTAAACGGCAATGTCATCGGTACAGTCTCCAAACAAGGACGCGTTGCTATTGATGCCAACGGCAATCGGCTGGGCGTAGTTATGCCCAACGGAGCCGTTGTGGATGCTCAGGGTAAAATTGTCGGCAAAGTGGATAAAGACGGTAATGTTGTCCGCGAACGCGTGATTGGCGTCATTGGCAACAAGCGCAAAATTGCCAGAGATAACAGCGGCAAGGCCATCGGTTATGTCAACGAAAAAGGGGAAGTGGTTGATTCCAACGGCAATGTCGTAGCCGTAACGGACAAGGACGGAAACGTTTTGCAGCATAAGGTGTTGGGAACGGTTGGCAAACAGGTAAAAATGGCATATGACGAAAACGGCAATCCGATAGGCTATGTCAATGATGACGGTACGGTTGTTGATTTTGACGGCAATGTCATCGGCAAACTGCAGGCGGACGGAACCATCATTGATAAAGACGGCAAGATTATTGGCCGTTCGGCGGATATGATTGCCTATGACAACAACGGTCGTCCCATCGGATATGTTCAACCGGATGGAAGCATCGTTGACTTTTCGGGCAAAAAGGCAGGACGTATGCGGGAAGACGGAACCGTAGTTGACGAGAACGGCAACCTTATCGGCCATGCCGAAGGTCCAATGAATGTCGCGGTTGACGAAAACGGCCGGGTAATTGGTTTTGTCAATCAGGAGGGAAAAGTATTTGACCGCCAGGGTAATTTGACCGGAACCGTTCAGGAAGACGGTTCGATTTTGAGCAATAAGCTGGAGATTGTCGGCCGAGCGGATACGGAAGCCAACGTTGCGCTTGATAATGAAGGCAATATTATCGGCTTTGTCGAAAATGACGGTACGGTAGTTGATTTTAACGGCAATGAGCTTGGCAAGGTTGATGAAAACGGCAAAATTATCAGCAATCAGCCGGAAATCATAGGTTCTCTGGTTTCTTCAATGATGATTCCGATTACGCCGCAGGGAACGGTTTTGGGAACTGTCGGCAACGAAGGAAGTGTTTTTAACGCTTCGCAGCAGATTGTCGGGCGCGTGCTTGCCAACGGTTTGGTTAAAGATATTTCGGGGTCGGAGGTTATTGCGCAAATGATCCGCGGCGGTTTAGTCGTCGGTTATGGCTGCAAGCAGATTGGATTGCTTGATTCTGACGGAAAAATCCGCAAAAACAATCAAGTGGTTGATGCTAAAATCAATTTTGACGGCACTGTGACCAATGCGGCCGGAGATTATCTGGGCGAGGTGGTTCCGACCGGCAAGGTCTTTGACAATAACTGCAGTTATTTGGGAGATGCCGGAACCGAAGGTGTGGTTAAGAGTGCCGGTGGTAAGTATGTTGGCTGTGTCAATCCGGACGGCACCGTTTTGGATGAAAAAGGCGTGATTATTGGCAGTGTTGTCAAAAGCGGTCTGGTTGTTGATTACAATAACAAATATCTGGGACAAATTGCCGATAACGGTCTGGTTGTTAACGGTGCGCAGCTTCCGGTCGGCTGTGTCGGTATTTTCGGCGATGTTCTGAACAAAAAAGGCGGCTATGCGGGACGGGTGGTCGGTAAAAAATATGCTTTTGACTTAGACGGCAATTTTTTGAACGTTGTCGACGCAACCGGAACCGTTGTCGTAAACGGTCAACCCTCGGCTCATTTGTCGGTAAACAATTTGATTATGGACGCCAAAAACAATATCGTCGGCGTTGCTTTGGATGACAAGGCGGTTGTTATTGACGCCAGAGGCAAAATTCTGGGACGCCCTTTCTATGACGGTAAGGTGTACAGCGCCAAAGGGACTTATGTCGGCAACATCAAAGGGGACGGCAGCAATTTTTACGGCAATATCATCGGCCGTGTGGCCCGCAGCGGCGAAGTGGTTGATTTCTTTGGCAATGTTATCGGTTTGGCTTCTTATGACGGAAGCGTAACCAATCGCTTTGGCGAAAAACTGGGGCATATTGACGCCAAAGGCAATTTCTTCAATCAAAAGGGCGAATATCAGGGCGGCGTATTGACCAGAGGCGCCGCTGTCGGTTATGACGGATCTTATCTCGGTTATGTTGTCAACGGCGGAAAAGTTTTGGATTTTGAGGGCAGGGTTTCCGGCAAGGTCAGTTCTGACGGCAAAATTTTAAATGGCAAAGGTGAAGTCGTGGGCGAAGTCATCCCCGAGAATATCGTCGTAGACATCTGGGGGCGTTATCAGGGCTTTGTCAACGGCCTTGGCGACGTCATTGATCTGAAAAACGATGTTGTCAGCGTTATTTTGCCCGGTGGTTCGACAGATAAAAACCTCAGCCTGCTGAAGCAGGGATCCGTAATTGATTTCAGCGGCAGCGTTGTCGGAACCGTCTTTCCCAACGGTACTGTCGCTGATGGCAAAAACGTTGTTATCGGCCGGGCGCTGTCTGACGGCGGCGTTATCAGCGAAGCCGGCAAACTCTATGGCGAAATTTTAGACGGTGATATTGTCATTGACAACAATGATAAAGTTGTGGGTTATGTAAATATTGATGGCGTAATTACCGCAAAAGATGGTAAAAATATAGGCAGAACCCTGTCTCGGGATTTGGCTGTTGACAATAATGACAATATTCTTGGTAAAATCTATAAAATTGGCGCGACAATTTTAGGAAATGATGGTAAGTATATTGGCAGGTTATCACCGGAAGGTCGGGTTTTGGATACAAAAGGTCAGAACATCGGCTATATCAAGAACAACGGGTCTTTTATAGATCTGGATAAAAAAGTTTCAGGCTACGTTTTGCAGGAAGTGGCTAAAAACCGGAGGAATTAAGTTTGGAGCGGAAATATAACGGAAAGACCGGTCTTTTTTTTCAATTGGCAAAAGTTTTCGCTTTTGCTTTTTGTGCTATGTTGCTGCTGGGCAAAACCGTTTCCGCACAGGAAATTACCGCGGTCGATTTTAACGGCGATTTGATCGGAAAGGTCATTCCGGACGGCAATGTAGTCAGTTTTGATAACCGTTTGATCGGTAATGTTACGGCCGACAGTTTGATTGTAAATTTTGACGGAGAGCTCATTGGCGGCGTCATTCCGCAGGGCATTGCCGTCGGCAACGATACCAATTTTCTGGGCAAGGTTGCCAGTGACGGTACGGTGCGTCTGCCTTCCGGCAAGGTTATAGGTAAAGTTTTGCCCAATGGTCTGGTCGTTGACGATTATTATAATATTTTGGGTGCCGTGTTGTTTCCGGGGCTGGTTTATGATGATGACGGCAAGACCGTCGGCCGCCTGACCGGTGATGGATTGTATACCAATCTTAAAGGTCAGCCGGTCGGTTTTATTACGCCTGACGGTTATGCTTATCGCAAAGTTGGTGATGAGTATCTGTTGGACGGCAAATTGATTTCTTCCAAAATGGTTGTGTCTTTGAACGGAGATTTTTTAGGCAGCGTCGTCCCCGGCGGCGAAGTTTCTGATTTTGACGGCAATGTTATCGGCCGTATTAAAGCCAACGGTTTTGTTTATAATGAACGAAATGACGTCATTGGCAGTATTGTCAGATCAAGCTACGCTTTCGACAATTTCGGGCGCTATCTGGGATTGGTTACCTATAACGGCGAAGTCGTCGGCAAAGACAAGCTGGTTGGCAGAATTCGCGCGGACGGAAAAATTGTCGATGACAAAAACAATGAAATCGGTTTTGCCATGGATATTGCGGCTACGGTCTCCGATTTACAAGGTAAATATCTGGGGCGTATTATGCCGAACGGAAAGATTGCCAAAGCGCGCGACATTATTGCTGAAGTCGGGCCGCGCGGCGATGTTTTGGATGAAAACGGCAAAATCAAAGGCCGTGTTGCTGCCGTCGGACCGGTATTTGATTACAAGGCGGCGCTGATTGCCCATGCCTTGAGCAATACGCAGGTAATTTCCCTGAACGGAAACGGTATTGGCCGGATGATTGGCCGGGAAGCTTATAATCTGCAGGGGCGGATGATGGGCGTTGTTGCGGAGCCCTCTTTGGTCATTAATGCCAATAACACCGTTGCCGGAATAACCGGTATCAACTCAAAGGTTAAAGATGGCGATGTTTCAAAACGCGTTTCCCCTTTTGGTTATGTTTTTATGCCGGACGGAACCTTTGCCGGTATGTCCGTGCCGATAGCTCCGGTTTATAATCAAATCGGAGCCCGGGTTGGAAATATCGGTTTGGACGGCCGGGTAATGAATCTTGGTGCCGAAGAACTGGGGAGGCTGACGCAGTCGGGTATTGTCGTCGATGAGCGCAACCTTATTTTGGGTCGGCTGATAAATGCGGATTTTGCCGTAGATGGCAGCGGTTCTGTTTTGGGAGAACTTGCGGAAAATAATTTGCTTATTGATAAAAACAAAAATATTGTGGCCAAAATCATTCCCGATAATGCCGTGATTAAAACGTCTGAAGCCAATTCGGCAACAATGATGCCGCAGGCAGGAACCGCTTTCGCTAAAAACATCGCAATTGATTTTGACGGAATGTTGACCGGTTATGCCGATTTGAACGGCAGCGTCAAAAATTTTGACGGAACCGTAGTTGGTCGTGTTCTGGATAACGCATATGTTTTGGACAATAACGGCATCTTGTCCGGTTATGTTATTGCCAATCGCATTGCCGTTGACAACAAATGCGCGCAGAAGGGTATTGTCACTTCCCGCGGCGATGTGCGCAACTTCAAGGACATTTACATTGGCCGGGTTTTGACCAACCGTCAGGTTATTGATGAAACCGGGAATTCGGTTGCCTATACAGTAACGCCGGGAGCCGTAATCGATTTTAACGGCAACATTGTCGCAACTTTGTCCGGAACCGGAGAAATGATTAATTATGCCGGAGAAATTTTGGGCTGTCTGGATAAGAAAGGCGTGATAAAAAATAAAAACGGCGCTGTTATTGCCAAGCCGGTTGAATATTTTCCTGTCATCGACTTCAAAGGCAACATTATTGGCCGTACAACGCTGGATGGTTCCGTCATCGGTCCTGATAATCGCACTCTGGGAAATATGCAGCCTGATGACAATGTCAATTCCAGAACCGGAGCGCCGTTGGGCACGTTGTTCAAATATACGATCGCTTTTGACAACAATAATCGCTATCTGGGGCGGGTCGCGGCCGACGGATCTGTCAAGGGTGACGGTTCCGAAAATCTCGGCAGGGTTTTGTTTGACGGAACCGTTGTCAGCGGTTCGCGTAAAATCGGGTATGCTTTGTATGACTTTTATGTCTATGACAATGATTTCAATGCTGTCGGTATTATTGGCAAAGACGGCGAGGTCAAAAGCTTCAATAACCGCAGTCTCGGTAAATTGCAGCGGGGTTTTGTCGTTTCTGCCGATGATACGGTTATTGCTCGCGGTAACCGGGACTTTAACATCCGCGATCATGCAAATATCGTTCTGGGCGAACTGGGCTTAAACGGCGAAGTGCGTTCTTCTTCCGGCGAAGTGGTCGGCAAACTGGGCAGTGCCGGCGCCATTAATGACAAGAGCGGAGCCGTAATTGCGGTGGCTAAACCTCTGCAGTATTACAGCCGTGTCAACACGGTTGTCAGTACGGAGGGTGAAAGCCGGGATTTGGCTGTTACTGCCGACGGACGAATTTTGGGATCAGTCGATGAAAACGGCAATGTGCTTGATAAGAACGGCAATATTGTCGGTGTTCAGGATTCCAAAGGCAATATTTTTAAAGAAAGGACTGTGGTTCGTGATGCCGATGGCAATATCATCGGGTATGTTGATGAAAACGGCAATATCGTTGACGCGCAGGGTAAAGTGATTGGTCGTGTTGATGAAAACGGCAACGCCGTGGATATGAACGGCAAACCGTTGGGCAGTATGGACAAAGTCAGAGAAATGGTAGGCCGGAACGTCAATCCGGACAATGTCGTAGACAAAGATGGCAATATTATCGGCAGGAAGCTTGCCGATGGTCGCGTTATCGACCAAAACGGCAATCCGCTCGGCAGTATCGATGCCAGCGGTTTTCTGCGCAATTCTTCGGGAGATATTATTGGTTATCAGGCTGACAGCCGCAATGTGGTCGATGAAGACGGTAAGATTATAGGTCGTCTGCAGGATGATAATAATGTTGTTGATGCTTCTGGCAAGGTAATCGCCTCAAAAGATGAAAACGGCAATATTGTAAACAATACAGGCAAGGTGGTCGGAATTTTGGATGACAACCGCGCCGTTCGCGACGACGACGGTAAAATCATCGGACACGTTAACAACGATAACAAAATCGTCGATTTTAAGGGTAAGGAAATCGGCTTTATCGATGCTGCCGGCCGCGCCGTAAACAAACTGGGCAAACTGCTGGGAAAAATGTTTTCGGATGGTCGGGTTTTTGATGAAAACGGTAACTTGGTCGGTCGTCTTCAGGCAGATGGTTCGGTCGCGGACGTCAATGGCAAAACCATTGGCAAACTCAATGATGACGGAAGCGTAACCAATGCCAATAACAACATTATCGGAGGCATTGGCAAGGACTGGTATGAAAAAGTTGACCTCTCCCGCCCGCGCCGCCCTGCCGGAGAAATTCCTGCCATCGGCGTGCCCGGCGGCTCCAAAGTGGATGTGAATAACAAATACCGCAAGTCTTTGAATATTGCCCTGACGCCGGATGGCAGCTATCTGGGAGACATTATGGATGATGGTTCCGTAATTGATAAAAAAGGTAATGTTATCGGTCAGAAAATGCCCGATGGTTTAATTATGGATGATAATGGAACTCTGATAGGCATTGAGGAAATTAAAAAACCTGCCGGCGGCGAGATTTTTGTGCCGGCCGGAACCTTTGGTCAGGGGGCTGCCTATGGTACCGGCGTCGGTCCCGGCGACAATCTTGGTCCCGGCGGCGGTTATGGTCCCGGCGAAAGATATGATCCGCAGCGCAGTGCCGCTTTGGCTGTTGCGCAAGGCGAGCGCCGCCAGAATATGCAAGTCGGTAAAATCAGTTCCAACATCCGCAAAGAAGCTTTTGACGGGATGCAGAAAGACTGGACGGAACAGGGCATTCAAAAAACGCTTTCTTCCTGGCGTGTTGACATGAGCGAGATGATTCTGGCCGATAAACCGATTCCGGCAGTTTTGGCGCGTTCGATAGATTCAAACAACCCGACGCCGGTAACAGCCATTGTCGAGCGCAATGTCTATGCCGAGGAGGGGCGCAATATCCTCATTCCGGCCGGCAGCCGTATTTTGGGTACGCTGGGTGGCTTGGCGCCGACGTCGGAAGCGTCTTCCGAAGCGGCAAAGGTCAATATTTCGTGGCAGCGGCTGATTCGTCCCGACGGTTCAATCTTTGTCTTTGACGGTTTGACGGCGGATGCTCAGGGGCGGGGCGGTGCTTTGGGTTATATAGACAAGCAGTTGTTCAAGAAATATTCAATGCCGGTTTTGACTTCGGTTCTGACCAACGCGATGGCTTACGTTATGGCCGATGACAGCGAAACGTCTGGTGAGGTTCAGAGTTCCAAGCAGGAAGCCGCCAATGATGCGCGTCAAAACTTCTTAGACCAGATGAATCAATTGTTTGAACAGATTTTGCAGGATAAATCTGATATTCAGGCTATGGCTTATGTCCCGGCCGGTACCCGAATTATCGTTTTCCCGCAGGTAGATCTATGGATTCGCAATGTGGACAACGATGGCGATGAATCGGCCAATATGCAGCGTCCGAATGTCCTGATTGATGATCCGGCCCGTTTGAAAGATGATGGTACCGGTAAAGGAACCGGAACCGGTTCCGGCGTATCAACTTCCGGTGCCGCCAGTAATTCACAGGTAAGTTATGAAACGGACAATTCTGCGGAAGCCGCGCAGGCCGCCACGCCGCTGATTGCTTCTCAGCCGCCGAAGAAAACGACGCCCAAGCCGATTGTCGTTCCGCCTCCGCCGCCGTCTTCTTCGGGAAGTTCTTCCCGAGGAGGTTCAACGTCGGGCAGCGGTACAAAGTATAACAGCGGTTCGTCGTCGTCTTCAACTGCGGCTGATGAATCCGTACCCCAGCTGTTTTAGAGGAGGGATAAATGAGTTTTGCTGTATTAGAGTCGGTTTTAAGACCTCTGTCATACTGGTATAATCAGGAAAATATCGAAGAGGTGGCCATTAACCGTTCTGGCCAGATATGGCTGCGTCTGCGCGGAAAAAGGGCTTATCCCTGGGTTATGTACAAAGACGAAAAACTCAGCAAGGAATATCTGGTTGACTTGCTTTATATTATTGCCAATACCTACGAACTGCCGTTTGATCCGGTGGCCGGCACGCCGGTAGTATATGCCACCATCCCCGGAGAACACCGTTTCTCCGCTATTGCCGGCAAAAATGTAATGTATGACCAGGATGACTTGACCGGCGGCGTGGCGCTGACCATTCGTATTCACAGCGACGATGTTGCTTTCGGTCTCGGTGACTATGGTTTGTCGCAGGGCGCCAAACTGCACCAGATTAACGTTTTGAAGCAGATTAAGGATCCTGATGATCCCTATGAAAAGCTTCTGCTCAGTATCAAACGCGGTGACCATATTTTGGTTTCGGGTGCTACCGCGACAGGTAAAACCACTTTTCTGAACAACCTGCTGAAAATTCTGGATATTCACAAACGTATCCTGACCATTGAAGATACACGCGAGTTGATTGTGCCGCATCCCAACCGAGTCCACATCACTTTGTCCCGTACCGAGCAGACCAACCAGTTGACTTACGGCAAGGTTATCGACTTGGTGGTTCGTTTTACGCCGGATGCCATTATCGGCGGAGAGATATCCACCAGTAATGCCAGTGCCATTTGGGAGTTGATGGGCTCTGGACACGACAACTGTCTGGCCACTATCCACGCCGAAAGTTCGGAGGCGGCTTACAATGCGTTCGTTGATCGTATTATGCACGCGTCGCCGACCATTGATCGTAATAAAACCATTCAGGAAATGAAAAAGAAACTGCGCGTTGTGCAGATTAACCGTGACGGCAACCTGCGTGCGGTTACGGAAGTGACCTAGTCCCAAGCCTTCTAAAGAGGGATTTCCGATTAAACAAAAGCCTCCGGAAGCTTGCTTCGGAGGCTTTTGTTTGAACGGTATAACATATTACTGCAATGGCGGAATGTTAAATTGGGCAATTTCGCCGGGTTTGATTTTTGTGTTGGAATAGCGCATATTTCCGGTTTCAATCACAAACCGTTGCCGCCCCGTCAACTGTGATGCCAGGTCATAAAAGTCGCTGGCGCTTAATTCTTGGCGTTGAGGATTCATGATATAGAGAACGCAACCTTGCGTTTTTTCGGCCACGCCGCATCTGGCTCGTCCTCTTGGCACTTCTGCATTAACTACTACGCCCTGCAAGCCGTCGCGGACGATTTTTTGTTCGCTGAACATCAATTTGGCAGCAATCATGCCGATAAGAAACGCGCCGACGCCGATGGCAATGGCAATTTTTTTGGCAATCATGTCAGAGCCGAATATTCCGGTGTTCTGCGGCTGTTCGTTAATCAGGTCTTCTTCTTCAATAAAGCGCATTTGCTGCTGCGATGCGCGTTGCGGCTGATAATTGCCGCCGTCGTTAAAATAATCTTCCTGATTAGAAACGGTCGGCAGATTAGCGTCTTCGTTGATGAAAGAATCTAAATTAAACGCGTCAATCTCCTGCGGCCGCGGATTTTGTGGCTGTCCTTGCGGGCGCGGTGATACCGGCGTGCCCTGTCCTTGAGGAACAAGGCGTTTGACCGGGCGTTTAACCTTTTTCAGCCGCCGGTTCGGTTCGCCCGTCATATTCGGATTTTGCGTATTAATATCATTCATTTTCTTTTTCCTTACCAGATGTTATATCTTATTTTGTAAGTGTTTTGACGTTTTCAAGGTTCTGATTATTCTTGGTACCATAAAGACTATCGTTTGCGAATCTTTTCCTTTGGCACCGAAAATTTCATTGGGAATACCAATAATCAGGAAATTTTCTCCCAATTGGCTGCGAATGTTAAACTGCGTTATCTCGCCGTTGGTCGATTCCAGCGTTACATTGGAAAAGATTTTGTTGTTTTGTTCAATTGAAGCCTTGGCCAAAATGGAAAGGTTGGCGTCAATACTGTTTCTTTGGCCGCATTTGCCGACGTCAAACCGTGCATACCACAGGTTAGGCACCACAAATTTGCCCTGAGCGACCGGTTCGACTTTTCCCTGCCTGCTCAAAAAGGCATTCAGGCTAGCGATGTTCAATTCGTCCGAAGTGGTCAAAACCCGTCCCAGAACGCCGGTCTTGGCGGTTTTAATGGTTCCGTAATCAAATGTGCTGAGCAAATTTTGCCATTGAATGTCTTTCTGCGCGCCATACGGATAAACTTTCATGACATAAACGTCAAAGGCAATCAGCAGCGGGTTTTCTTCAAAATAGCCGATCAGGCTGAGAATTTTGTTTTTAAGTTCAAAATCTGCGTCAAACGTAATCGAATAGTCATCCCAGTCCGAAGTTATGTCCGTAATGCCCGAACCTCTGAGCACGTCCAGCAGCGCCAGCAAAATAGGCCGTGATTTCGGGACATAAAGGCTGAAGTTTGCTTTGCGGCTGATACGCAGAGTCTTGTTGTGAGCGTCGTAAGAATAATATATCTCGGCGGCATCGGCAATCATCTGAATGACCTCTGATAATTCGCCGCGCAGATTTTCGGCGGAAATGCTTGCATAAGGAGCATCTTTGGCAATCAGTTTGATGCCGGCTTCCTTAGTTAGTTTGCGCAGAGCTTTTTCAGCCGGCATTGTTTCAAATGAAAAACCGGTCACTTCAAAGCGCGGCAACATGTCATTGCTTCCGTTCTTGACCAGATTAAAGGCTTTGATGTTATATGGAATGGTCGTAATCATCTGCTGCGTCTGCCAGTTTACCGAACAACGCAGCGGCGTTTCCAGATCAAAGGAGCTGGCGCCTTTGGGCGTGCGGATAATGTTCGGATCCTGCGGAATAACAATTTTTGCTTCAATGCCGGATTTCTTAAAGTCAATAACCTGCTGCGGTTTGGCCGGTTCATTCTGACAGCCGCCGATAAACAGGCTGCAGACGGCCAAAAGGCAGAATTTTATCAGTTGGTTGGCACTCATTCTTCTGTCACCTTGTTGGGTACGGCCTGAGCCGCCGGAGCTGCGGCCGGTTTAACGATTTTTACGATCTTTTTAATAATTCTGGGCTGTCCCGGTACCGTTTGCTGTGCAGCCGGGTTTTGCGGTGCGGACTGAACTTGTGGCTGTGGCGCCGGTCTGGGCGCACCGGCTTGAGGCTGAGGACGGGAAGCGTTGACCTGTTGCTGTTGTCTTGCCGCCTGAGTCTGCGCCAGAGAACTGTCCGGATCTGCTTCCAGATTTTGTTTGTTCATGAGTTTTTCAATCACTTCGTCCATACTCATACCTGCGCCGACGGTCGGATCTTCCGATTTGTCAACCATGCCGAGCGCCTCTTTCATTTGTTCCAACTCCTGGTTAGTATCCTGTTTAATCATTTCGGGCGTGGAGTTGTTGCGCAGTTCCTGTTTATATTCGCCGAGGTTTTTTCTAAAGGCGTTCATTCCGCCCTGAATCTTTTTCTCAACCAACGGATAAAGTTCCTTATGAGCCAGAATAAAGTCGCCGGTTTCGCTTATTTCTTCCAAAACGTCGAGAATATAACCGTAAAAAGGATATTCCTCCATGGCAATATTGTTTTGACGGATACATCTTGCGGCAATCCGTGAAATTGTCCGGTCCAGATAGTCTTTCAGCAAAATATAGTTATCCAGATACCAGAGGGTTTCCTTGGATACCTGCACGGCATTTCCCGGCGTTTGTTGTTCGTCCATTATCAGCTCCTTAATTATGCTTCTAATTTAGTGTAGCCGAACCTCTTTGTAAATTATTATTTTACGGTTTTAAATCACTATTTAACTTATAAGGTTCATTTGAGTTTTCATCGTCATTCAGTCCTGGCATGACAATATCTTCTTCCTGTTCCTGAGCAGCTGCTTTCTGAGGTTTGATATCAGAATGCTCAGAAACGACGTCCTGCTGAAAATAGAGGCTTCTGCTTTGCAGCGAGTTCAGTCCAAGGTCAAAGTCATCACCGGTTTCGACAGCGCCGTACGGATCTTGATTCTGTTGCGTCTTTTGCTCTTCCTGATAGTGAAGATGGCTGAGGTCAAAATCATCGGTAAGCGGTGTTTCTTCTGCATCAAATGTCTTTTCGTCCGTCGTTGAAAATGGTTGTGATGCGTTTTCATCAGATGTTTCTGCGGATTGGAACGATGTTGCGTCCGCGAAAGTGTCGCCGGTATTTTCGGAAACGTCGGCAGTTTGAACGCCCTCGCTTTCAGAGTGTTCATAGTCCTCGACTTCTTCGTATTCCCATTCCCAGTCGCCATCGTTTTCGTCGCCGCTTTGGGCTTCAACCGGAGCAGCGGTTGCGTCAGCCGTGTCGTCCTCGACTTCTTCGTATTCCCACTCCCAGTCGCCGTCGTTTTCGTCGCCGCTTTGGGCTTCAACCGGAGCAGT
>CABUUO010000001.1 GCA_902494875.1 uncultured Pseudomonadota bacterium | reverse complement strand
GTAACACAGGAAGAACATGTGCCGTTAGCGGGACATTGAGACAGCGGATAGTCTTTACAGACGTCGCCCTGACCATAGCCGCTGCTGGCGGCATCGCGTCCGGAGAAGCCGAGGTCGTCTTTGGTATCGGGCAGGAAGGTCGCTTTTGCCAGCTGAAAGGAATTGACTGAAGTTGATAACGATTCGGCTTTCGACAAAAACAATTCCGAATTGAAATTTTCTTTTGCCGAAAGTTCGTTTCCGGCGCTGCATAAAGAAAACAGCAGTGTCGAAAACACTAACATACTGTTATGCCTAAACATAATATTTTCCCCACTCTAAAAATAATAACTCCACTATAAATGATACTATATTTTGCCCCTTGAATCAACAAAAAAACGAAGAGGAGCTTGCTTAAGAGCGGAAAAAAACTCTATTGTTCCAGCGGAAGATAAATGGTAAATGTCGTCCCGTTGTAAGAAGTTGAGGTGACGGTCAAATTTCCCCTATGGCGCAGAATAATGTGTTTGGCAATGGATAATCCCAGTCCGGTTCCTTTTATGTTAAGATCCTTGTGTTCCTGCAGGCGAAAAAATCTTTCGGTCAGGCGCGCCAGATTTTCGGGGCTTATCTTAGGCCCCTTATTGTTAATGGCGATGGCAACGGCAGCGCCTTCCGCAACTTTATAGCTTTTGGACGGAGGAATGTTGTCCACCTTATAGATCGTAATTGTCACGTCGGTTTTGCTTACGCCGTATTTGAGCGCATTGTCGGTCAGGTTCTGAATAACCTGTTTTACCTGATGCGCGTCGGCCGTAATTTCGGGAATGTCGCTTTCCTGACGGATTTTGACCGCCATTTCCCTCCCGGAGGCCTTTATAGTCAGCGCTTCCTGAACTTCGGTGGCAAGCTTGGCGATATTGGCTTTCCCTTCCGGTTTTTGATCTTGGTTCAGCTCGATTTTGGACAGCGACAACAGGTTTTCAATCAGAGCTGACATATATTCAGCCTGTTCCTTCATTATTTTCAGAAAGTTGTCGCGAGCCTGCTCATCGTCGCGAGCCGAGGTTTGCAGCGTTTCGATAAAACCGGAAATAATCGCCAGCGGGGTTCTGAGCTCGTGGCTGGCGTTGGCCACGAAATCCGATTGCATTTTTTCGATTTTCATGGCCTTGGTCAAATCATAAATGGATATGACGGCCACGGCGCGCCCTTTGGAAAGCCAGGGCAGTTGCTTGATATGAGCGTAAAGCTTCTGCGCCACGGGTTTGCGAACGTAGAAAATCAGGTTTTCAGAAGGGCTTTTCTTTTTCAGAACTTTTGAAACCGCTTCAATAAAGTTGTTGGAATCAAAGATTTTTTCAATGTTTTTATCAGTGATGTTTTTGCCGAAAAGGGTTCGGGCGGAAAGGTTGGCGCCCAGAATGTTGCCGGCGCGGTCAATCATCATAATCGGGTCAGGAAGAGAATCCAAAACCGCGGTATCGGAAATGGTCTGTGCCTCCAAAACGTCGGTTTTATGCGCCCAGAAACTGTGCATGGCATTAACCGCGCTGACGATTTCCTTGGTGTCTTTTTCCGAGAGGGACATTGCTTTTTCGTCAAAATTTTCGCCGCTGGCCAGGGTGGAAATGTAGTTTTTGAGCTGCTGCATTTCAAAAGTCATCGGAAACAAAAGCAGAATGTTAAACACGATGATCGAGGCATAGGAAACAATGGCCATAATCGGCGTCATCAGTTGAATTGCAACCAGCAGAATGAAGACCAGGGCTGTCGGAATTGATAAAAAAACAATCCGCTGCGCAAATTTTGAGTCTTTTTCGATATTTAGCAAATTACGCCCGTACTTAAACATCATCTTGTCCCATAAGTTGTAAAAAACACTAGACTATCCTTGCAAACATACTATGATGAAACAAGTTTAAATTTAATAAATTTTTTAGATAAAATAATGACGGATGAAAATAAATCAGCTGCAATTACGCCGATGATGGCGCAGTATTTCGCAATTAAAAATGCTCATAAGGATTACCTGTTGTTTTACCGCATGGGCGATTTTTATGAACTGTTTTTTGAAGATGCGGTAATTGCTTCCAAGGCGTTGGATATTGCCCTGACCAAAAGGGGCAAGCATGAGAATGTGGATATTCCGATGTGCGGCGTGCCTTTTCACGCTTATGAAAGCTATCTGGCCAAGCTCATACGCCAGGGGTATAAGGTTGCCATTTGCGAACAAATGGAAGATCCGAAAGAAGCCAAGAAAAGGGGCGCCAAGTCGGTAGTCAAAAGAGACGTCATCCGTCTGGTGACGGCCGGAACCCTGACGGAAGATCATCTGCTGGATTCCAAGAAAAACAATTTTCTGCTGGGGCTGGCCCGCAGCGGCGATGTCTTGGGCGCAGCCTGGGTAGATGTTTCTACCGGCGATTTTTATACGCAGGATGTCAGCCTGAAAGACAAAAACGAGGCCGTCATTTTAAGCACGATGCTGGCGCGCCTTAATCCGGTGGAAATTCTGGTTGCGGACGGCTATCTGCAAAACCCGCGCATTTTCGGAGTGTTAAATGATTACCGCGAGCAGTTAAGCGTGCTGCCGCAGGCGCGTTTTAATTTTGAAAACGCGCAAAAGCGTTTGCAGGACGTTTACGAGGTTCGGTCTCTGGAAGTGTTCGGCGCTTTTTCCAAACCTGAAATCATTGCCGCGGGCATTTTGCTTGACTATATTGAAAATACGCAAAAAGGGCGCATTCCAAGAATTGAGAAGCCGGTTAAACTCTTTGAAAACAAGGTAATTGAGATAGACGGCGCCACCCGCCGTTCGCTGGAACTGACCGAAAGTCTTACCGGTGACAAGAACGCCTGCCTGTTGGGTGTCATCGACCGCACCGTTACCGGTGCCGGCGGCCGCCTGCTGCATAACCGTGTGGCCAATCCTCTGCTGGACATTGCCGAAATCAACGAACGTCTGGACATCATTGAGTTTTTTATGGAAAACAATTCGGTTCGCGAAGAGTTTCGCAGCCTGCTGAAAGCCTGTCCCGACATTGAGCGCGCCGTTTCCCGCGTTTCCCTCGGTCGCGGCGGTCCGCGCGATTTGGCTAATATTGCTCAGGGGCTGGACGTTGTTCCCAAAATCAAAAATCTGCTGGCTTCTTTTTCCAAACAGCAGGATGCGCAGATGATAAAAGAGATGCCCTCGGCGGTTGCCGACGTCATCGGCCGGCTCGGATACCACGGCGATTTGGTCGATACGCTGAACAAGGCGCTGGACGATGATCTGCCTTTGCTGGCGCGGGACGGCGGTTTTATCCGTCCGGGATATTATCCGCCACTGGATGAAATTAAACACATCAAGAACGACAGCCACAAAATGCTGGCAGATATGCAGGCGCGCTATGCCGCCGATACCGGCATTTCTCAGCTGAAGATAAAATATAACAACGTTATCGGCTATTTTATCGAAACGCCTTCCAAATTTGCCGCCGAGATGCTGGAGAACAAAACCTTTATCCACCGTCAGTCGGTGTTGAACGCCATTCGTTTTACCACCGTGGAGCTGACCGAACTGGAAAACAAAATCCGCGGTGCCGAAGACAAGGCGCTGGCAATGGAGATAGAGCTGTTCAACCAAATGGTCGACGACGTTATCCGCCTTTCGGACGACATCTCGCATACGGCCAAGGCCTTGGCCGAACTGGACGTGGCCGCGGCGCTGGCCGATTTGTCTTTGGAACGGAACTATTGCCGTCCGGTTGTTGACGAGAGCCTGGTGTTTGAGGTCAGGGAAGGGCGCCATCCGGTCGTTGAGGCGTCTATCGGCAAAGAACACGGCGGCGCTTTTGTCGGCAACGACTGCGTGCTTGACGAAGACGGCGGCAAAATCTGGCTGCTGACCGGTCCCAACATGGCAGGTAAGTCTACGTTTCTGCGGCAGAATGCCATTATCGCGATTATGGCGCAGATGGGATGCTTTGTTCCCGCGCGCTCGGCTCGGATCGGCGTCATCAACAAAATATTTTCCCGCGTCGGCGCTTCCGATGATTTGGCCAGGGGGCGCTCAACCTTTATGGTGGAAATGGTCGAAACCGCCAGCATTTTAAATCAGGCTGACGAGCGTTCTTTTGTCATTCTGGATGAAATCGGCCGCGGAACCGCAACTTATGACGGTTTGTCCATTGCCTGGGCTGTGGTTGAGCATCTGCACGACGTCAACCGTTGCCGGGCCTTGTTCGCCACCCACTATCACGAGTTGACGCTCCTGAATGATAAACTGCCGCATATGTCGCTGCATTGTATGAAAATTAAAGAGTTTAAAGGCGAAGTTGTTTTTCTGCATGAAGTTATTGACGGTGCCGCTGACCGTTCTTACGGCATTCACGTCGCCAAGCTGGCGGGGCTGCCGAAACTGGTGGTCAAACGGGCCGAACAGGTGCTTGATTCGCTTGAGCACAGCGACAAAAGCACTTATATAACCAAGATGATAGACGATCTGCCGCTTTTTGCCTCGGTTCAGAAAAAAATTGAAGAAAAAGAAGAACAGGAAGAACTCTCGCCGCTGGTACAGGCTCTGCGGAACGTCAATCCCGATGATATGAGCCCTAAGGAAGCCCTGGCCAAACTCTATGAGTTGAAAGCCTTACAGGATAACAAATAGCTTTTTTTACAATAAGTTAAAAATATTTTTAATATTAAAAAGTTGAAAAGCTTTGTTTTTCAAAGCGTTATGCAATGGTAATATAATACCGTTCTGTATCATATTGAAATAAAACAACATTTTGTTGTTGACATTGTTTTTTTATCCTGTATATTCAGCTTGATTTTAATATTCAACTTTAACCAAAAAAGTGAGTTACAATGAACACATATGCAACAAAACCATCTGATATTGAAAGAAAATGGTATGTCGTTGACGCTTCCGGTGTTGTGTTGGGTCGTCTTTCTGCGGAAATCGCTAAGATTCTGCGCGGCAAACACAAGCCTTCGTTTGTTCCGAACCTGGACTGCGGCGACTATGTCGTTGTTATCAATGCAGATAAAGTAAAATTGACCGGTAAAAAACTGACCGATAAGAAATATTTCAAACACACCGGTTGGATCGGCGGAATCAAAGAAACCACCCCGGCTAAGATTTTGGCCGGACGTTTCCCGGAAAGAGTTATCGAGAAAGCTGTTGAACGCATGATTTCCCGTAATCCTCTTGGCCGTCAGATGATGACCAAACTGAAAGTTTATGCCGGTGAAAATCATCCGCATACGGCTCAAAATCCGGAAGTTCTGGATATTGCCGCCAAAAACCCGAAGAATAAAAGGAGCGCATTATAATGGCTGATAAAATTGAATCTCTGCAAGATATTAAAAGCGCCTCTGCCACGGCAGAAGTTAAGGTTCGCAAAGCCAGCCGCGATAAATTAGGCCGTTCTTATGCCACCGGCAAAAGAAAAGATGCCGTCGCCCGCGTATGGATTAAGCCCGGTAAAGGCAATATCACGATCAATGATAAATCCATTGACCAGTATTTTGCCCGTCCGGTTTTGAAAATGATCATTAACCAGCCGTTTGAAGTTGCTAACCGCGTAAATGAATTTGACGTTGTCTGCACCGTAAAGGGCGGCGGTTTGTCCGGACAGGCCGGAGCTATCAAACACGGTATTTCCAAAGCTCTGAACGAATATGAGCCGGAATTGCGTGCAGCTCTGAAGAAAGCCGGTTTCCTGACCCGCGATGATCGTACGGTTGAGCGTAAGAAATACGGTAAAGCTAAGGCTCGTCGTTCTTACCAGTTCTCCAAACGTTAATCTTACAGATTTCGTTTCGAATTGCAAAAAAGAGGAAGTTTCAAGCTTCCTCTTTTTTATATATAAGAATAATATCCTTACTTTTCAATTATATACAAAACATCACTTGCGACAAGTATTCTAAAATCGGCAATGTTTTATTGCAGACTTTTTTATTTTAAACTATAATCCGTAAAAAAATTAATAGCGAAAGTAAGAAATATGACAATAGAATGGAAAAAATATATATCTTGGGGAAAAAAAATAATTTATTTTTTTGTAGGATTGATTTTTGTTCATTTTATGACGCAAATAATTATGTCGTCTTCTTTTCCTGAAATGCTAAAGGAGATGAATGAAGAAGAAATAAAGAGTTTTATAGCCAATTTGGATAAAGAAATTTTTTCTATTTTAATCAAATTATACATTATCAGCTATATATTGTTCAGCCTTTTGCCCCGCAAAATTAAAAATAGCAGATGGTATTTAAGAGGAATCTATTTTGTAATATTTTATTTCTTTTGTATTTTAATTTATGTGTGGATTTAGTTTTTTTGTAACCAAATAAAAAGCTCTAAAATTTATTTTAGAGCTTTTTTTATATGACAAAGGGAAACATAATGTATGATAAATTGATAAAAGGAATTTATAAGTACGGAAAGAAAACAATTAAGCGAAAAATTATAGAAAAGGCCTCAAGAGAAGCCAATGAAGATATTGATGATTTTGCAAAAGATTGGTTAGATATTGGAAATGCCAATCCCGCAAACGAAGATGAATATATGAAAGAGTATGCACAAAAAAAGAAAAAATTTAAATCAGAACAAATAAACTTACAACCCATACAAAGACCGGTATCCACTTGGAACAAAAAAGATTTGGATACCGTAATGCAAAGTAAAGACTATCTTTATGATGATTATACAAAGAAAAAAGTTCAAAAATATTTTGAATGGAAATATCCGGGAAAACAGAGATTGGATGCAACGGGCAGGCCATATTAAGAAGGCATCGGTTCTTATGCTGACATTTCACTTGAAAAAAGAGGAAGTTTCAAACTTCCTCTTTTTTGTGTTCCTGAAGGGGATATTGTCTTAATATTGCCCGTCACGGCCGAATTTCCGGTGCCATTTTTTCATCACGTCAACAGCTTCGCCGCGGCATTCCTCAATGGCAATTCCGTAAACGCCGTCTTTAAGCAGCGCGTAAAGTTCATCGTCCTTAAAGCCGATATCCGCCGCATCTTTGCGCGTTGCCGCAAAATATATTTTGCCGATGTTGGCCCACTTGCTGGTCATCAGGCACATCGGACAGGGTTCGCAGCTGGTGTATAAGACACAGCCGGAAAGGTCCCAGGTGCCGAGAACCCGGCAGGCCTCGCGAATGGCCTGAACTTCGCCGTGTGCTGAAGGATCATGGTTTGCCAGCACATGATTATAGCCGTCGGCAATAAACTTTCCGTCTTTGTAGATTACGGAACCAAACGGTCCGCCAGTCGGAATATTTTCATCGTTCAAAGAGGTTGCGGAGGCCTTAATCGCCTCTCTCATGGCCGCAATATCCCCTTGGTCATAAGCTTTGTTCATAGACATATCCTTTCTTATACGGCAATCTTAATCAGGTGGTCGGGTACAATCAGGTCCGCGTCGGTAGAGGCAATGACCTCGTCGAGAGAAAACAGCGGATTGATTTCCTTAAGGAGCAGTCCCTGAGGCGTCACTTCAATAACGCAGCGTTCGGTAACGATTAAATCCACTTCGTTGGCTGCGGTCAGGGGCAGGGTACAGTTTTTAACAATCCTTGATTGGCCTTTGCTGGTATGTTCCATGGCAATAATCACCCTTTTGGCGCCGACGACCAAATCCATGGCGCCGCCCATTCCCGGTACAAAAGCGCCCGGAATCATCCAGTTGGCCAAATTGCCGTGCTGATCCACCTGCAAGGCGCCGAGTACGGTAGCGTCAACATGTCCGCCGCGGATCATTGTAAAGGACATCTGCGTATCGAAAAACGCCGCGCCGGGCTTGGTTGTGACGGCCATTCCGCCGGCATTGATTACTTTGGGATTGTCCGCGGCCGACAAGTCGCGATGGCCGACGCCGAGCAGACCGTTTTCGGATTGAAAGATAACATGAATGTCATGCGGAATGTGATTGGCGACTTCGGTCGGAAGTCCGATGCCGAGCGTAATGACGTCGCCTTCGGAAAACTCCTTGGCAATGCGTTTGGCAATGATCTCGCGGCTTTGTTCTTTAGAAAGTTCCATCAATCTGTCCTCATGCAACAATATAATCAATGAAAATGTTGGGAATGGTAATTTCGTTCGGATTAAGCGGTTCTTCCGATATCTGGTCTGCTTCGACAATCACGGTCTGTGCGGCGGTTGCCATAACCGTATTCAGGTTGCGGGTAGTTCCTTCCAGAAATGCGTTGCCGAACTTGTCCGCCTTGGTGGCGTAGACGATTGCAAAATCGGCGCGCAACGGTTTTTCCAGAAGATATTTCCGGCCGTCCATTTCCATAACGGTTTTGTCTTTTTCCACCACGGTACCCACGCCGGTCGGCGTCAGAAAACCGCCCAGTCCGGCACCTCCGGCACGAATACGCTCAACCAGAGTGCCCATCGGCACCAGCTCTACCTCAAGTTCGCCGGCGTTAAACTGCCGCCCGGTTTCGGGGTTGGTGCCGATATGCGCGGCAATAACTTTCTTGACCAGTTTATGGACAATAAGCTTTCCGCGGTCATAATCGGGTGTAGATGTATCATTAGCAATCAGCGTCAGCCCCGAGGTATGGTTCTTAACCAGTTCGTCAATGATTCGGGTAGGTGTTCCGCAACGCAGGAAACCACCGATCATCACCGAGGCATTAGCCGGAATAAGTCTACCGGCTTCGGCTGGCGATATAATCTTTTTTACCAATATTCTTATATCCCTGTTAATTAATCCAAAGCACTATAACTCTTTTTTTTGTAAAAGTCACCAATTTTTATCCCCTATGAGGAGAAAACGCAAAATTTTGTCTCCGGTTAGACAAATATTGTTTTGCCAAAAACTTAAAATTATTGTATATTTAAGATAAAAAACGGGCAGGACAACATGGCAAATTTGTGGAAAAAAATCAAAATAAGGTTCAATAAATACAAAACCCGGCTGCTGACGGCGGTTTTTGCTATGGTTCCGTCGTTTTCCAGCGAGCTTCCGCATCGGGAGCTGCCGGAATTTAAGCTTGCAAAGGAAATAAATCTCGACTTGTCGGCCGACACCATGGAAGAAGCCTTTAAAAAGGGAAAATGCGCCGACCTGATGTCTTTTGTTGAAAAAAGCCCGCATATAAACGATACGGTTGTCTTGAACTGCAAAAACGTAAATATGCGCCTTTGCGCCGGCGTTTATCAGCAAAAGGACGATAAAGTCCGTTTGAAATATTTTGTGCCGGATATTAGCGGCGCCGATTCCGCCACGGCCAGAAAGATTATCCGCTATACCAAAGCCTGGAACGACGAGTTTTATCGAATGTCAAACAAGGCGCACGAATATAAACACCGCCATACCCACAAGAGCGGAACTTTCAAGACCGGCGTCTGCATGGAAGACAACGCGCGTCTGAGCCAGCATAACGAAATCGCTTCTTATATCGCTAATCTTCTCTACGAGCGGGAAGTGTATCTGGCAATGTCCCGCAGCGGAATTTATGCGCGGGAATATCTTGACGACATTATATCAAGCCGTTTTCAGGGATATAAGGACGCCGTAAAGCAAGGCATTGTAAAACCCGGCAGCACCGATCCCCGAATGCAGGAAATGGAAAACTTTCTGATCGCCAAGACCGTCAGCGAATGGTGGATAAAAAAAGAGCAGAACGTCAACGTTGGCGTAACCCTGAAACGGCTGAACTGGTTTGTTAAGGCCTATCCTCAGCTGGTGCGGAAGAAAAGAGACGCAAGGACGCTGCGGGCTTATGTCAAAGCTCTGGACAAATGCTATACCTTTATCAAAGACGGCAGACTGGTCAATCTGAACTATTTTCAGCGCGGTCCGTTTGACTATACGCCGGAGCAGCCGGAAGCCTGGAAAAACTGGCCCGGAGCCGAACTGTTCGGCCCGCACAAACTGGAAGACGTGGAACTCAAAGATGCGGTCAAAATGCGGATTGCGGAACTGCGCGGAGAAACGCAGTTCAAATTTCAGATACTCAAAGATACGATGCAGAACCGCTGATTTTAAAAATAAAAAAGGGTCGTAAATCGACCCTTTTTTATTGCATACGCTTATGCAAAACGATGTTTTATTCTATAGATTTTAAGCATAATCTCGTTTTCGGGGGTATAAAGTCTGGCTTTTGCCTCGTCAAACAGATCATAGCGGTCGGCATACTCCCTGAACAGGTTATAATCCCGGAGTTCAATCATTTTTATTTCCGCGTCGGCATAGCGTCCGTATTCATGCAGCGGATCTTTTTCGATGCACAGGCGGATGAGGTAAGCGTCACCGCGGAAAGTGAGTTGTACGCGGGCATCATAGCAGAAATGATGATGCTTGATATACAGCCGGATAAGCTCCTCGTCTCCAAGGTCTATCAGCCGGAATTGCGCTTCGGCAAAAAGTTCATGCCGGCAGATATAATCTTTAATCAGATTTTTGCAGTTTCTTTCCAGAAGCTTGATCTCTGCCTCGGCATATCTTCCCGGTTCATGCAGCGGTTCCTGAAGAATAAGCCTGCGGAGCTCATGGATTTCCGCAGTTTCGGCCATCCTGATTTTTTCTTCGTAGGAAAGGCCGGAAACAAAGGCTGTTTGCGTCGTGTCGGTAATAATCTTTTTCATAAAAACGGATTTATAGATTAAACAAAAGTGTCTCATGAAAATATTCGCTAATACTTTCACAATAATATCTGAATGACGAACAATATAACACATTTAGAGATTTTTTCAACTTTTTAATTTATATGGCATATCGGCAGTCGAAAATTTAGTTATATACAATAAATTGCGCTTCCGTCCCCGCCGGATAAGGTGTTTTGCCTTATTTCTCATATTGCATATAAAAATTTGTCTTGACTTGACTGCGCCGATAGCCTAACCTCAAAACCGAACGGAGAGGAAATCTCTCTGTTTAGGGCTTCGAAAACCCTTTTATATAACCAGTCGTATGCATGCGACTTTAAACTTTATGCCGACTTCATGTCTTTTAATGGACGGATGTCGGTGAATAAGGCTCAGCCAAATAAGCCGAGCCGTTTGGTTATATACGGTTTTCGAACATCCGCCCGCCTTCTTAAAACAAGAGCGGGTTTTTGTTTTAACTAGTTTAACAAAAGGATGTTAAATCGTATGAAAAATAATCTTTTATTTTCAACCGCGCTGGTAGCCGCAGCATTTGCTGCGACGGACGCTCGCGCGGAGAAAGATCAGGTTTGGGCAATAGACGGAAATCATACTGTTGAATCCGCAATTGTCTTGCAAGAAAATTCTGACCAATATATCAAAGGCGTTGTATTTACTGGCAATGCCAATGTTTTAATTGACGGAGTCCGTCAGCATGGCGGTGATGCTCCGGAAGATGAAACGTTAAAAGGAAAATATACCCGCAATACCATTACGGATAATACCGGAGCGGGAGCCAAAGGCGGTTTTGTTGACATTCAGAGCGGCACAGCCACCATTACCAACGGCGGTTCGATAGAAGTAACCGACCTGACCATCAGCGGCGGAACCGTAAACGTTAATGGCGGTGATATCCGTCTTTTGAATACGGATGATGCCGAGGCAATTAAAAACAACGGTTGGACAACCGGTTCTTTGCTTAATGCCCAAAATCTGCAAATGAGCGGCGGTACGGTCAATGTCAGCGACGGAGCAATTATCGGCGGTAAAAATATGAAGGTTTCCGGCGGTATGCTGAACGTCAGAAACGGTATTGTCGGTACAAAAAGTAGTGACAACTTTACTCTTGACGGTTCGGAAACGGTTAAAAGCGTTGCGGCTGAGATAGAAAAGGAATATAAAGCCGGAAAACGCAATGAAGCCGACTATGCTCTGTTCAAAGAGGATGACATCCGTGTTAACACGGTTAAAGATACCCTGTGGAGAGAAGGTTCGGAGGCGTTGCTGACTGAATATAACAAAGACCTCGCTGCAAATCTGAAATATGAAGATTTAAAGGATGGATCGTTTAAAACCAATGTTGATGAAGCAACTTCAGACGAGATCCAAGCCAAGCAGGCCGAATCTTTTTGGGGTAGTGAGGAAAACCAAGCAGCGGACAATCTTTCTGATGATGCCAAAGAGAAAATTAAAGAAGCTTTATCTTTAGAAAAAGAGCCGAGCGATGAGAACGTTAAAGAATATTTATCGCAGGGAAACGCTCTTGGCTATGATGATATTAAAGAAGAGAAACAAGAGAATGCGACTTATGAAGGCATTGAAAACGACAAACTGGCCGCATATCTTGCTTCTGAAGATGGAAAAACTGCTGAAGTAACAGATAATGATTTGACGGATGACGCCAAACACGCACTCATCAGCGATGAAGCCGTCAAAGAAGCCTATCTGGGTGAAAACAGCGGTGATCGTACTGATGACGACTTTAATGCCGTTTCTGAGACCGAGGATTATAAAGCCTATGTTGAAGCCGCTCAACTGGCCGCAATGCCAGTTGCCAACTTTGATGGAGACAGTATAATCAAAGGCACGACAAAGGTTAATACCGCCAAAATGAACATCAATTCCGGAACAACGGTTGCCGAACAAAACGTCAGCCTGGTTAAAGGTGAACTCAACATCAGATCAGGTGCTGAACTCGACGCCGGTGAAAATACGGTAACAATTGCGGACGCTTCCGTTGCCAACATTGATGGTACGCTGACGGCCGCTGACACAACGTTGAACGCTTCCACCGTCAATTTGACCGGTGAATTGGTTGCAAACGTAACCGGTGACGGCAGTTCAGTCATCAATGTCAACAGCACCTATGCCAAAATCAAAAAGCTGACCAGCTTGAACGACTTGAACATCAAGGCAGCCGCCGTCGTTTCCGAACTGTTGGAAGAAACGTCTAACGTAACCAATGTTAATGTTGCGCAAAATGCTTCTCTGACTTTGGATGTTGAAGAAGACAAAGATGCTAAACTGACGGCTGATAATTTGAATATCTCCGGTCGTGTCAACGTTGTCAATGACTATAAAGGCATTGATAATGCCACGGTAGAAAAAGGCGGGGTCTTAGACCTCGGCACGAATACGCTGGCGTCTGCCGTAACCTTGGAAAATGGCGCGACCATGAACGTCGGTGTTGCTCAAAACGGCGAGGATATTGCCAACGGTAAAGTCACTTCTTTGACCGCAACGTCAGAAGATAACGAGAAAGCCAACGTTAATCTGGTCATTGCAACCGGTGTCGATGCCGGGAAACTGGCAACGGACGGCATTCAGATTGCTGACAGTGGCGTCTCGGGCAATATTGAAATTGCCGGCAACCACCTGTTTAACATCAATGCCGATGCTTTGGAAACAGACGGTAAAATCACCGCCGAACAGAAGTCTCAGTCTGAGGTGGCCGCTTCTTTGGCTTCAGAGGGCATCAACGGCAACCAGTCTGCCGTTATTGCCGCTTTCACCACCGGTTTGGGCGAACATGAAGGCTCTAATGACATCACCAAAGCCATGTCTGAGATGATTCAGAGCGGCTCGGCCTCTCAGGCCGCCGATATGGCCGAGGCTTTGGCGCCGGAAACCAATCCGGTTCTGCAGGCAATGTCCGTTCAGACAACCAATCAGATTTTTGGTGCCGCCTCCCAGCGTATGAGCAACGGTTCCATCACCTCCGGAGCTCAGGGCAAAGCCAGCGGCGACAACATTTTTGCCCGCGGCGCTGCTTGGGTTCAGGGGTTGTTCAACAAAACCAAATATGACAAAGGTCATGGTTTTGACATTGACAGCGAAGGTCTGGCAATGGGCGTTGAAAAAATGGTCAATGACGACGTTAAAGCCGGTGTCGGTTATGCCTACACCAACGCGGACATTGACAGCCACCTGCGTTCTTCGGACGTAGACACGCACAGCGTATTTGTCTATGGCGAATACAAGCCTTCCGACTGGTTTGTCAATGGTACCGCTTCTTACAGCTGGTCTGATTACGCCGAAAAGAAGAACGTTGCCGGCAAGATGCACCATGCCGATTATGACGTAGACACGTTCGGTTTGCAGGCTATGAGCGGTGTCAATATGAACCTCAACGGTTATAAGCTGACCCCGAGTGCCGGTCTGCGCTATGTCAGACTCTCTCAGGACAACTACACCGATACTGCCGGCCAGAGAGTCAAGGGCTTGAGCTCTGACATTCTGACTGCCGTTGCCGAGGCCAGAGCCGCAACTGACGTAACGCTTGAAAACGGCATTACGCTGCGTCCCGAAGCCCGTCTGGCTATGACCTACGACCTCATGAACGATGATGCCGATTCGGTCGTAAGCCTCTCCAATGGTTCGGCCTATAGGGTTAAGGGCGAAGCTTTGGATCGGTTTGGTGTTGAATTTGGCGCCGGCGTATCTGCCGATGTCAATGACGACATAGAACTCTCTCTTGGTTATGAAGGACGTTTCCGTCAGGATTACCAGGATCACACCGGTTTGCTGAATGCTAAATATAAATTTTAGTGTTCGGTCATTCTGATTTTCCTTTGCAGGAGACCTCCCGCGCAGCAATGCCGGGAGGTTTTCTTTATATTGTCATCCTGAGCCTTTTTTTATTGTCATCCTGAGCGTAGCGAAGGATCCCGGCCTTATCACAATTTGTCACCCTGAACCTGTCGAAGCATCTCAGCCTTATCACAATTGTCATGTTGAGCGAAACGAAGTGTAGTCGAAACATCTCAGCCTTATCACATTGCTGAGACCCTTCACTTCGTTCAGGATGACAATACACCATTAACGCCCTTGCGTTTGTGTCGCCCGCCGTTTGTTATTTTTTAAGATTTGCAGACTATATTGAAACAAAATGACATTATTGGAAAACGGCAATGATTTGTGATGAATTTAAGATAAGCGACGCGCTGGGCATAATCCTTTTCAATCCGCTGAAACTGGGAAACGCAATGCTGGAAAAAGGCCGCCGCCTGCAGGAGGAAGACATCGTCCAGCTCAAAAAATACGGCGTGGAAAAGGTTTTCGGCGCCGTTATGGAAGACGGCGACATCAGCTTTCAAACCGCGTTGGGAATTGTCGGCGCCAGGCTTTGCGGCAAAAATACGGCCTATAGTGTCGGCAATGACGGCGTTTGCCGGATTATATCGACCATCCGCGGCGTTTTTATGGTCAATGATGACCGTGTAGCCAAGTTTAACCGTTATAATCGCAATGTCATTTTGAATATTGCGACGCCGTATGCCTTTGTTGAGGAAAACGAGATTATTGCCGAGCTGGAACTGACGCTGCCGCTGATTTCGCAGGCGGATGTGGATGAACTTGTTTTCAAACTGTCGGGAAACGTTGATATGTTGTCGGTGCACGATGTCAGCAGCAAACGTGCCGGGCTGATATATACGCGTTTTTTGAACAATGGTGACGAAACCAAACATTTTACGGCGGTGGTCAAACGTCTGGTCAAAGATTTTCCGCAGATGAATATGAATTTTGTGCATGAGTATGAAACACCGCATACGGTTGAAGACATTGCCGGCACGCTGCAAATGTCGCTGAAAGATCATATTGACGTTTTGTTTGTCATCGGCGGGCAGCGCAACAGTTGCGGCCGGGACATCTTAATGCGGGCACTGCAAAGTTTTGTCGACGAAATCGTCTGTCCATCGCTTCCGCAGGTCGGCGCGTCGGATTTGATTATTGCCGCCAAAAAAGAAAAAAAGGTCATTGTCATTCCCTATAATTTCGACAAGCTGGATACAGCCTATCTGGAACGTTATATCGTTCAGGCGATTGTTGCGGATAAGCTTAATGTGTTTGACTTCAATCATCCGCAGAATTTCATTATGAAGAGCCGCGGCCGGCTGGATGACGAACGCTCGGAACGGCTGATACGTTCGGCCGGAAACGAGACTTCCGAGAAAGAAGCCGGAATTGCCGCCGTGGTACTGGCTGCCGGCGTGGGCGCCCGAGCCGGACGCAATAAGCTGCTGGCCGAAGTCGGAGGCCGCCCGTTGTTTTTGAATGCCCTGGAAGCTGCCGTAAAATCCAAGGCCTCGCCGGTGTTTTTGATTACGGGCCATCAGGCGGAAGATATGGAAGAATATCTCGAAGACATTGATGTTAACGTCATTTACAATTCAGCCTATCGTTCAGGGGTTCGCACCTCTATTGATTTGGGCGTGAAATCGGTTCCCGGTTTCTGTGACGGCGTTATTCTGATACCGGCCGATATGCCCAACATTACGCCTGAATATATCAATGAGATGATTAAAAGCTTCCAAAAAGGAGAGGGGCGCCAACTGGTTATAGCCTCGCGTCACGGCATAAAATGCAATCCTGTCATCTGGGGAAAAGACTTGTATGAATTTGCCGACGTGGTTCCCGAAAACGCTGATTTGCGTCCTGTGTTCATCGAGCATTCGGACTATACCAAACTGGTGGAAGTTAAAGACGAAAATATTGTTTTTGACGTCAATTACCCGAGCGATATTGAAACGGCGCAGAAAGCCGCAATTGGTAAGGATAATAAGCAGTAGTTTTTGTCATACTGAACCTTTTCTTATTGTCATGTTGAGCGCAGCGAAACATCCCGGCCTTATTAATATTGCTGAGACCCTTCACTTCGTTCAGGGTGACCCAACATGGGCGCGCGGCGCATTTTATAAAAAGCCGTAAGGCAGCCAACCTTTGCCCCCAGGGCTTGCCCGGTCAGACCAGTTCGTCAACCTCTTCGACAATCTCGTTTTTTTCGTAAAAATGCTTAAGGTACGGATGGTTGTTCCGTTCCTGCTGATCTTCTTTGATGATGGACTGGTTATTGTCATAAACGCCGATTTTGTGAGACGCATTGGCTTCGCTGTCTTCTTCGGCCTGTTCATAGACGCCGCTGGCCGCCAGAGCCTCTATGGCGCTGGCAACATAAGCCGGTGCGGAAGAAATGTTGCTTTTTTCTTCTTTTTTGTTTGGTCTTTGAAATGACTGTTCGGACTCATTGTGGTGTTCATTGGAATCGTTATTGATTGACACGTTGTTTGTTGTGTCAATATTTTCCACAAAAGCTTCTCCCTGTCCGCCGACAGCGTAACTTCTTTCTGTTCTGCGGGCAGGAGCGGTTGAGCTCGATACTTTTCTAGTAGACGATATACTCATAGCCGTTCTCCAACATAATGTATACCCTATATATAACACGTAAACGGCTAAAAATCCACAATAATATGAATTATCCCGCAAAAAAACGCCCGAAACGATCATTTCAGGCGCTTAATCGGTAAAAAAATCTGCTTAATTTTCAGAATCGTCAGACTTTGCGTTTTTGTCTTTAGACTGTTTGCTTTTCATCTGAGCTTCCAGCTCGTTTTTCTTTTCTTTGGCTTTTTCCATGATTGCCTTGGTTTTTTCATCCATATATTGTTTGAGCTTGGGCAGGTCGCCGGCGTAAAAAATTGCCGCTACGATCAGCGCGATTAAAATCCATTCAAACATCAGTTTATCTCCTCGCGTTGGCTTGCATCATTTTGTGCAAGACTTCGGTTGCGTCATAGCCGCCGTTATACTCATCGATTTTGCCGATAATACTCTGATATTCCGCGGCGGTTTTTTCAATATTTTTTTTCTGGAGTTTATTTTTAATAATATTTTTTATTTTTGCAAATCTAATCATTGATTTATCCGTCATAAAACCGCAATGGGCAATAACCTCTCTGAGACCGTCGGTCTCGCCGAAACAATAGCACACGCAGTCGCATCCGGCCTCAAGCGAGCGTCTGGTGCGTTCGCCGAGCGAACCTTTGAGCGCGTGCATGTCAATGGCGTCGGAAATCAGCAGCCCGTCAAAGCCGATAATGCCGCGGATAATTTCCTTAATGCCCTTGGGGCTCTGCGTTATCGGATTTTGGCCGTCAACCGAAGGAATCATAATGTGCGCTGTCATGCCGGCTGGAGCGTGTCTGAGCTGCCGAAACGGGTAAAAGTCTTTTTCCAGTTCCTGAAGCGAATGATTCAAAACCGGCAGGCCGAGGTGCGGATCGCTGGTGGCGCGTCCGTGTCCGGGCATATGTTTTATGCAGGGGCAGATACCGTTTGCCGTATATTCTTCAACCATCAGTTTTCCGCATGCGGCAATCTCTTTTTCGTTTCCGCCGAAACAGCGATTTTTCAAAACCGGGGTCGTGTCGTCAAAAGCCGTGTCCAGACAAGGGGCATAGTTCCAGTTAATGCCTGTGTCCTGCAAATCGGCGCTTATCAGAAAAGCGTGGTCTCTGACGGCTGTCTCCCGCAGCTCGGCATCCGCTATTGAACCGAGGGCTGCCTGCGATGCATAAGGGCGGAATTCCGGTTCGCTCAGGCGTCTGACCCTTCCTCCTTCCTGGTCAACGGCGATAAGAACGTCTTCGCGGCCGATAGTTTCTCTGATTTCTCTGGTCAGCAACCGAAGCTGTTCTTTGTCTTTTATATTGCGGGCAAACAGGCTGACGCCGAGCGGGTTAGCCTGTTCCAAAAGCTTTTTTTCTTCCTCGTTCAGGCGTGTCGAGGCAATGGAAAGCATAGCGGCGGATATTGGTTTTTCCATAATCTTATCCTATCAGCAACGAAATGAAAAATTTTGAAACTTTGCTCATGTACAAGGCAAAAAAGTTCCAGTCTTCTCCGAGGTTTTTGCCTAACACCGGCAACACCAGAGCTGCGGCGACAATAATGAGCATTCCGGCTTTTTCGGCATAAATATATTTTTGTGCCCAAGGTCTCATAATCCATCCGAACAGGATTTTGGAACCGTCCAGCGGCGGAAACGGCAGGATGTTGAATACTGCCAGAATAACGTTATACACAACCATATTGATCAGAAACACATTGAGAATGCCCAAAACGATTCCTTCAGGAAAGTCGGGAATGATTTTGAGCAGCAATGCGCAGAAAGCAGCCAGAACAATATTGAGCGCAATCCCGGCCGAAGCGACGATAACCGTGTCACGCCGATAGTTTTTGAGATTGAAAAAATTGACCGGAACCGGTTTGGCCCAGCCGAAAACAAATCCGACGCCGGAATATATCAACAAAGCCGGCAGTATAATGGTTCCTGCCGGATCAATATGTTTAAGCGGGTTTAAAGACAGCCTGCCGTTTATTTTTGCCGTATCGTCTCCCAGCTTCCAGGCGGCGTATCCGTGCGCAATTTCGTGCAGAACAATCGCCAACAGCAACGGAAGAAAATTCAATACGATGCCGATAAGCTGTGCCGTCATATTATTTTTTCTTTACAATGCAGGTTCCGCCCAGCGCTTTGATGTCGTTGCACAAGCCGTCTGCCAGCGTTTTGGCTTTGAATGCGCCGGCCTTCAATCGATAATAGATGCCTTTGGCGCCGAGATCCGCGGTTTCGATTTCATAAGGCTGGTTTTTCAGCGAGGCGTATTTCTTGCTGAGCGTCTGCCAGGATTTTTCAACCGCAGACCGGTTGTTGGAAGACATCAGCTGAACCTGCCATACGCCGGTCGGAATTTTCAAATCAAGAAAATCTTCTTTGATTTCGATTTTTTCGGGTACGGGTTTGGCCTCCGTTTTCGAAGTTTCGGTCTTAGCCGGCGTTTTAGGCGCAGCTTCCTTAGCCGGAACCGGAGATTCGTTCATCGCCTGAGAAAGGGGCTTGGGTTCGGGCTCGGGTCTGGTTTCCTGAACCGGCGCGGCTTTGGGCGCTTCGGCCACTTCAATGATTTTTTCCGCTTCCTTCAGCACGTCTGTAGCCGGAGCCGTAGACGGGTGTTCAACTTCGGCAACACTTGCGGCCTTGGGAGCCCCCTCCGTCGGAACAATAACCGGAAGCTTGGGTTCTTCCGGCGGCGGCAACAGGTTTTCCACCACTTTTTTGTCTTCTTCCTTTTTATCCAGAATACCGTAAACGGATTTGTCCTGATTCAAAATTTCCATTCCGCCGGGTTCGGTCGGCTGAACCTTAATTGCCGTCTGCGGCCTGCGGATAACCGGAACTTCGGCCGTGCCTTCCTGGGCATAACGCGGAGATAGTACAAACCATCCGACGATACCAGCCAGCACTACGCCCGAGACAGCGCCGATAAACACGCTTTTGGAGCGGTTCAGTTCGTTTTTGCGTTCTTCAAAAGAGGTTGTGGGCTGCTCGGCGATTTTTTGGCGGAACTCGTTCAAAAAATCTTCGTTTTTATTGTCGTCTGGAAATTCTGGAAACATTGCATTTCTCCTGCAAGATAAAACTATTCTGCTCACAATTTAAGGCAAAAAGCTTTATAATCACTTAACAATTGCCCGTAATTTAATCTCCAAGTCCGGCTTTTCACCGTTTTTTTTCAAAATCTTGTGTGCGGATCATAAAGTTTTTTGTGTTCTTCAATGGCGCACATGTCCGTCATGTTGGCAATATATTCGCAGACGGCTCCTGCAATGTCTTCTTCTTTGCTTTGCGGGCTGATTTGTGCGCGGACGTCCATCGGCAGCAGCTTCCAGTCGCCCATAAACACGCTGAACAGTTCTTCGACGATTCTCTGTGATTTCATGTCCATCCGGCACACGGAAGTCGTAGTATAAAAATGTTCTTTCAGAAAACCGCGCAGCATTTTGATTTCGCCGTGCATTTTTTCGGAAAAGTCTACCGTAAAGCACTTCTGGCTGCGAATGTCTCCGCTGGTTTTGATTTTAAGTTTTTTGATGTTGCTTTTGGTGTTGTCCAGAATGTCAAAGATCATCCGCGCAATCATATTGCGGGTAACGGCATAAATTTGAATGTTTTTGTCCGCGTTCGGGTTTTCCTTTTCAAAACGGCGCATGATTTCGTCGATAAACGGCAGCTCGCGCAATTGTTTCATATTGAAAAATCCGGCGCGGAAACCGTCGTCGATGTCATGGTTGTTATAGGCGATGTCGTCGGCAAAAGAGGCCACCTGCGATTCGGCGGAAGAATAGTTTTTCAGGTCCAAATCAAACTTTTGGTTAAAACTTTTCAGGAAACGGTTGGATATTTTTTTAATCGGACCGTTGTGCTTGACGGTGCCTTCCAATGTTTCCCAGGTCAGGTTTAGCCCCTTGAATTCGGGATAGTGGATTTCGGTTTCGGTCATTATTTTCAGCGAATGAATGTTATGGTCAAATCCGCCGAATTTTTTCATGGCGTTTTGCAGGCCGCGTTCTCCCGCGTGTCCGAACGGAGAATGCCCGAGGTCATGAGCCAGGGCAATGGCTTCGCCGAGTTCTTCGTTGAGCTTCAGACATTTGCACAGTGTGCGCGTAATCTGCGCCACTTCAATGCTGTGGGTCAGCCGGGTACGGTAGTTTTTGCCCTCATGATAGGCAAAAACCTGCGTCTTTCCGTCCAATCGCCGAAAGGCCGAAGAATGAATCAACCGGTCGCGGTCACGCTGGAACGGAGAGCGGATAATGTTGGTAAAGTCGGGATACAGGCGTCCCAGGCTTTGTTCCGGCTTGGTGGCATAAGTTGCTAAGTCCATCTTTTTTTCGCTTTCAATAAGTTTATTTTTAATATACAATCAAAAACAAATATGAGTCAAAGGTATAAGATGAAGATTTCAACATATAATGTAAACTCCGTAAACGCCCGGATAGATAGCCTTTCCGATTGGCTGAAAGCCGAAAGTCCCGATATCGTTCTGTTGCAGGAAATCAAATGCGAATTTGACGCTTTTCCTTTTTTCGAACTGCAGAGCCTGGGCTATAACGCCAGAATTTTGGGCGAAAAAAGCTATAACGGGGTTGCGGTTCTGAGCCGGCACAAAATTGAAGTGACGGCGGAAGGGCTGCCCGGTTTCCCTGACGAACACGCCCGTTTTCTTGAGGCGCGGATTAAGGCGGACGAAACCGTCTGGCGCGTGGCCTCAATCTATATGCCCAACGGCAACCCGCCGTATAACGCTCCCGACGACGTTTCCCGCTTTGACTATAAAATCCGCTGGATGCAGGCTTTTTATCAATATGCGGTCCGCCTGCGGCGGAGCCGCGAACCCGTCATCCTCGGCGGTGATTTCAACGTCATTTTGACCGGGCGGGACGTTTATGATCCCGAGGCTTTCAAAAACAATGCTTTGTTCCGGCCTGAGGTCAGGAAACTGCTGAAATCGGTTGAATACCTTGGTTTTTACGATGCCTTTCGCGCGCAGCATCCCGCCGAGACGGCTTATACCTATTGGGATTATGCCGGCGGCGCTTTTCAAAACGATCAAGGGCTGCGGATTGATTATCTGCTGATGTCGCCGTCCGCCTTAGACCGGCTGCAGAGCATCAAAGTCGACAAAAATCCCCGCCGGGCAGCCAAGCCTTCCGATCATACCGTTCTTACCGCCGAGTTAAAATAATGAGCAAAAACAAAAAACAAATCCCGGACAGACTGCCGGAAAACTGCCTGCTTGAAATTTCCGAAACCGGCAAATACGGCGATTATATGGCCGTTCCCGTTGATCCGGCCGACAATCCGGCCGGGCATAAGATATATGTCATGGACAACAAACGCATCAAGCCCGCGCTTGCCGTCGGCGACCGCTTTATCGGGCGCCTGCAGCGGCGTCGGGACGGCTGGTTTGTCAAGCCGCTGGCTCGTACGGCCAAAGCCGGTGAACCGGAAGAAATTCTATACGGCATTATCGAAAAACGCGAGGGAAAATATTTTCTTAAGCCCTCGGAAAAAAACAATTATATGGATTATCTGCTTGACGATCCCGCCGGTGCCGGAGATGGTGATTATGTAAAAGTGGCTTTGACCGGTTCCCGCCGTTTCAAAGAAGCGAGGATTGTCAAAAACTTCGGCCGTTTTGATCTGAACAAGGCTACGGCGTCCCTTATTTTGGAAAAATATAAAATCCCTCACGAATTTCCCGAAGCTGTGGACAAAGAGACCGGAAAGCTGCCGTCTTTTCATAAAAAGGGACGCGAAAACCTGACGGATATTCCGTTGGTGACCATTGACGGCGAAGATGCCCAAGACTTTGACGACGCCGTCTATGCCAAGCGCACCCAAGACGGCTTTCTGCTCATTGTCGCCATTGCCGACGTTGCGTTTTATGTTCGGAGCGGAACCGCATTAGACAAAGAGGCCTACCGGCGCGGAAACTCCGTTTATCTGCCCAATATGGTCGTGCCGATGCTTCCCGAAATATTGTGCAACGACCTGTGCTCGCTGCGCCCGAAGGAACAGCGTGCGGCGATCGCGTGTTTTATAGAGATTGACCGGAACGGCAAAATCAAAAAATACGACTTTAAACGGGCGGTTATAAAATCTGCGGCGTGCTTGACCTACAAAGAAGTTCAGGAGGCCTTGGACGGTAAGAAGAGCGACAACATCGCTCCTGTGTTCAAAACGACGGTGCAACCGGTTTTTGACGCTTATCTGGCGCTCAACCGGGCTCGGGAAAAGCGCGGCGCTCTCAATCTTGAAACAGATGAGCTGAAAGTCAAGGTAAACAAGGAAGGTAAAGTTATTGCCATAGAAAAGGAAGAGCATTTCATTTCGCATCAGATTGTAGAAGAGTTTATGATTGCGGCCAACGTCTGCGCGGCAAAAGCCTTGGGCAAGACCCGGCTTCCGACCATGTACCGTATTCATGAAAAGCCCTTGGAAGACAAACTTAAGGAGATAGAGCCTTTGCTGCGTAATTTGGGCTTAAAGCTTCCGGATCCCGCGGCTCTCAGGCCGGAACATCTCAATAAGCTCATAGACCTCTGCGGCGCGGGGCAGGGCATCAGCGAACTGATTCTGCGCCTGCAATGCCAGGCGCGCTATTCGCCGCAGAACATCGGGCATTTTGGTTTGGGTTTGAAAGACTATGCGCATTTTACTTCACCCATTCGCCGCTATGCCGACCTGCTGATTCACCGTGCGTTGATAAAAGCCTGCAAAATGCCTGACGGCGGCGGTTTGGACGACAATGCCGACATCAGGGCTTTTGAGGATATGGGCGAACATCTGGGCGAGACCGAGCGCCGGGCAGTCAATGCCGAGCGTGATATTACGGCCCGTTTCGTTTCCGCGTTTCTGACGCCGTCTGTCGGCAGCGTTTTCGAGGTCAGAGTTTCGGGAGTGTCGACGGCAGGTGTGTTCGTCAGAGTGGAAAACATCGGAGCCGAAGGGCTGATGCCGATGTCGTCGCTGCCTGCGGACAACTACGTTCTTGCCGCCGGCAATATGGAATTGCGCGGCGAGGAGAGCGGCCGCCGCTTTTGTTTCGGCGATGCGTTGAGGGCCAGGTTGCTGGAAGCCTCTCCGATTACGGGCGGACTGATTTTCCGGTTTATTGATCCTGAAGACGGCGACGACTATGTCGAAAAAGGCGGACGTTTTTACGGCGGTTCCCCAAAAACGGGTGCCGGAATAAAGAACGGTAAAAAAAGTGCCGGAAGTAAGAAAAAGGAAGAACGCAAAATGCGCAAAAAGAAGATAAAAAAATCAAATGCCAAAAAAAAGAAGACTGCCGGATGAAAAAATCGTTACTGTTTTTTTTAATACTGAACCTGTTTGCTCTGCCGCTTCGTGCCGAAGAACTTTCGGATGCGGAAACCTACCGCGCCGTTTATGAAAAACTCCAGACCGGTTACATAAAACCGCAGCCTGCGTCGGATTCTGCGCTTATGGTACTGAAGGCGCTGCCTGCCGTCGACCGAAAGCTTCGGGTCGCCGATGATGAAAAGCGCGTTTCATTATATTATGATGCGCGTGTGGTCAGAAGTTTTCTCAAACCGGAGAATCCGGAAGATGTAAATGCTTCACTCAAGTTAACCATACGAGTTTTGAAAGCGGCGCAGGATGTTTCGAACAAGGTGAAGGAAAAGGATTTTGAATTGGCCGACATTCTGTTGGAAAACGGCATTAACGACGGTTTGGACGGCGATTCCAAATATTATCCAGCCTTTGGCGCCGAGAAAAAAGGATTGCTCAAAAACCGGCGTCATTTTGCCGCCCGGATGATTGATGACGTTCTGTATATGAAAATCGGCGCATTTAACAAATTTACACTGAATAATCTGCGGAAAGCGGCCGAGGATCATCCGCAGGCGCGTGCTGCGGTGCTGGACTTGCGCGGCAGCCCCGGCGGTCTTTTTTCTCAGGCTGTGGATATCGCCGACGCGTTTTTGGATGAGGGCATTATTGCATCCGAACACGGACGGAACGAAAACCGGCTTAAGTATTATAATGCTCATACGGGAGACATTTTGGCGGGGCGGCCGTTGGCAGTGCTGATTGACGGCGGCACTATGTCTTCGGCCGAAGTTGTTGCCGCGGCGCTCAAGGAACAAAGCCGTGCCAAATTGATCGGAACAGATAGTTTCGGCAAAGGCACCAGACAGGATCTGTCCGAACTGCCGAACGGTGCGGAACTTGGCTGTACTGCGGCCTATATTTATACGCCTTCGGGACAGAAACTGGACAAGCTCGGCGTCAGTCCCGACGTCTGTACCTTTAATATGGGAGACGGACGCCGGCTGGAAGACGTCTTAAACCGTTCGCAGCCGCAACAATGCGGCCGGGAAGACCGCGAACGGCGGAATTTGGATCTGGAGGCGGCCGTAAAGCTGCTTAAGGAACGGATTTAAACCGCTTTTTTGAAAAATTTTATTGACATTAGCACAAGAACGTGCATAATGCGGCTAAATGTTTAAATTGAAACCCTAATTAAGAGTATAAAGAAATGGCAAAAGCAGTAAAAGTTAAAGTAAAATTAGAGAGCAGTGCCGGTACTGGTACATTTTATCTTGCTGAAAAGAATCCGAGAACTCATCCGGAAAAATTGGTTTTGAAAAAATATGATAAAAAATCCAAAAAACACGAAGAGTTCGTTGAAAAGAAATTAAAGTAGTCTTTTCCGATTTTTGCAGATTTTATGAAAGTACCATTGCTCCGGCTCTGGTGCTTTTTTTTATTATTTACGGCAACGGGCAACAAGAAAAAAACGCCCGGAACGCCCCGGCACTGCCTGATGTCATGTTGAGTGTAGCGAAACATCTCAGCTGATTAATAAGGCAGAGACTTTTCGGCAGGCTCAGGGTGACCCAACGTGGGCGCGCGGCGCGTATTACTGTGCCGACAACGGAGGCCGTAAAACCGCTAATTATTGTCTCCAGGTGTTGCCTGGTCAAATGCGCCGCGTTTGTATTCTTCTTTGAGTTTTTCAATGTTGACATCCGTATATCTTTGGGTCGTGGTGAGAGAAGCGTGGCCCAAAAGCTCTTGGATAGACCTGAGGTCAGTTCCTTGAGCCAGGAGATGCGTTGCAAAAGAATGTCTGAGGGCATGGGGCGTCAAATTATCGGGAAGGCCCAGTTCAGTCCGGATTTTTTGCAGCTGTCTCTGAATGATACGCGGGGATAAACGTTCTCCTCTTGCGCCCAGAAACAATGCTTCGCCTTGGCGAAAATTGTAGGGACAGTCAGCCATATAGGCTTTCACCGCATCACGGACCTGCGGCAGCAGCGGAACCAGGCGTTCCTTGTTGCCCTTGCCGGAGATGCGTACAAAATCATTATCCGTAATATCCCCGACATTCAGGTTCAGGGCTTCCGAGATTCGCAAACCGCATCCGTAAAGTATTGTAAAAATGGCGGCATCTCGAAGTCCCTGCCATGAATTTTTGGCGCAGTGCCGACTCTTTTCCAGCACGTCAAATGTCTGTTTGACGTCCATGGCCCGGGGCAGAATCTTCGGGCGCCTGGGAGAAGACAACAGAGAAACCTCCGTGTTTTCCAAAATTTTGCAGCGGCTGAGAAAACGAAAAAAATTTTTCAGCGTCGAAATATGCCTGGCAACAGAGGTCTTGTCCAGTCCATGCGCCATGCAGTGTGACAGATAAGAGCGAAAATCCCGGATGCTCGTTTTTTTGAGAGCCGTTAGTGTCAGCGGCGCGTCAAAAAAGGCCGTAAAGTCTGCAAAATCGCGAAAATAAGCGTCACAGGTATTGGGAGAATATCTGCGTTCGCTTTTAAGCCATTCCTGCCAGCGAGAAATGATTTCCGCAGTTTCGGCGTCGGCGTTGTATTTGATTTCCGTCTTCATAAGGAACAATGATAAGCCGGAAAGGTAAAAAAACATTTTAGATGCCAATCTTTTTTTGTGTGTAAATGACAATCCGGTTTGAGTTTGCAAACGGCGGCTGATATATTTTTATCAAAATAAAAACAGGGGATGATGTCTTGTCGCAGATTGTCGGAGTTTTGCTGCCGTTGCCGTTTAATGACGTTTTTGACTACAAGGTTGAAGACGGCATGGACGTTGTTCCGGGTTCCATGGTCAGGGTACCGTGGGGAAGAGAACAGCAAATCGGCGTGGTCTGGAAAATCGGCCGTTCTTCTGATCTGGAAGACAAAAAAATCAAAACGGTTCAGAAGGTTTATGCCTTTCCGCCCTTGTCTGAAGAACTGCGCCGTTTCATCGGTTTTGTCGCCGCTTACAACATGGCGTTTTTAGGATTGGTTTTAAAAATGGTCATCAGCGTGAAAAACGTGTTTGAGGATGCCCAGACCTTGACTTTGTACCGCCTTTCCGGAAAAACGCTGGCTGAAGCAAAGCTTAAGAACTCCGATGCCCGCTGGCGCGTGATAGATTTGCTGAAGCATTATCCCTATTCCCGCGCGGAGATTGCCAAAGGCGCCGGCGTGGGACAGTCTGTCATCAAAACAATGATTGATGCCGGCGTTTTGGAGCCTCTGGAAGTTGAGAATAAGAAGCAATATCAGCTTCCCCAGCCGGATTTTTCAAAAGTCGGGCTGACGGCTGAACAGCAGGCAGCCGCCGATGTCCTTGCGGGCAGGGTCGGGCAGGGTTTTTCGGTAACGTTGCTGGACGGCGTGACCGGTTCGGGTAAGACCGAGGTTTATTTTGAGGCCGTGGCCGAAGCCTTGCGCAACGGTTCTCAGGCTTTGATTACCGTTCCCGAAATTGCGCTGACCAGCCAATGGCTGAGCCGGTTTGAAAAGCGTTTCGGCGTCCGTCCCGCTTGCTGGCATTCGGGATTGGGAGTGAGAGAACGCACCGATACCTGGACGGCAATAGCCGAAGGGCGTGCCAAAGTGATTGTCGGCGCGCGCTCGGCTTTGTTTCTGCCCTATCGAAACTTGGGGCTGATTGTGGTTGACGAGAGCCATGACCATTCCTACAAACAGGAAGACGGCGTTAACTATCAGGGGCGGGACATGGCCGTCGTCCGTGCCAAATTTGAAAATTTTCCGTTGATTCTTTCCACCGCTACGCCGGCGCTAGAAACTCTAAACAACGTGGAAGAGGGAAAATATGATATTGTGCGACTGCGGAGCCGTTTTGCTGCGGCGCAGCTTCCCGAAATCAAAATCATCGATCTTAAGAAAGACAAGCCGAAGAAAGGCGCTTGGGGTGTTTCGTGGCTGGCGCCGACGCTGGTTTCAGCTTTAAAGGAAAATCTGGAAAAAGGCGAGCAGTCAATGCTGTTCTTGAATCGCCGCGGGTATGCGCCGCTGATTATCTGTCGCGACTGCGGACACCGCATCCAGTGTCCGAATTGCACTGCCTGGCTGACCGAACACCGCAGCAGCAGGTCTCTTGTTTGTCACCACTGCGGCTATCATATTCCGATTCCCAAAGCCTGTCCCGAATGTGGTTCCGAAGAAGGGCTGACGGCCTGCGGTCCCGGGGTTGAAAGAGTTGCCGAAGAGATTAAATCCAGATTCCCGGACGCCAGAGTGCGAATTATCTCCAGCGACATAACCTCGACGCTGGCTGATGTCTCCGGCGTTATTAAAGAGATGGAAGAAGGGCGGGTGGATATTCTGATCGGAACCCAGATTTTGGCCAAAGGTCACCATTTCCCCAGCCTGACTTTGGTCGGCATCGTCGATGCCGATTTGGGCTTGATGGGATCAGACCTGCGGGCAACCGAACAGACTTATCAGCTGTTGTCTCAGGTCTCGGGGCGTGCCGGCCGCGGAGAAAAAAAAGGCACGGTCTATTTGCAGACGCTCTATCCTGAAAACGCGGTGCTGAAAGCGCTGCTGGCCGGAGACCGCGAAGAGTTTTTGCGTCTGGAAAAGAAAACCCGCCGGATGTTAAAACTGCCGCCGTTCGGCAAATTGGCCGCCGTCATTGTCTCAGGCGCCAACCGCGAGCAGACAGACCGGGTGGCTGCCGTTTTGGGGCAGACGGCGCCGGTCGGCGACAATGTTTCGGTACTGGGACCTGCTCAGGCGCCGATTTATATGCTGCGGGGAAAATATCGTTACCGTCTGCTGCTAAAAACCGCGCGCAATGTAAAAATACAAGACGTGCTGCGGGAATGGCTGCGCAAAATAAACATTCCCTCAGGCGTGAAAGTCGAGGTGGATATTGATCCTTACAGCTTTATGTAAAGATTTTAAAAACAGCCCTTTACATACCTGAGATGAAGTTTTTGTTGAATATTTTTAAAACTTCTTAATAAATTAGAAACTAATTGTTGGCTAGTATGACTGCATTAAAAATATTTGAGTAGAGTAAGAAAATTGAAAAAAGATTCTAAGACAAAAATCGCCTCAATTTATTCTTTAGCTTTGTATGAAGCGGCAGAAGCAAAAAAAGCCGTAGCCAGGGTTCATGCAGATGTTCTGACGCTGCTGAAAATCGTCGCGGAAGACAAAGACTTCGTTAAATATTTTACCAATCCTTTATGGGAGTTGGATTCAAAAAAATCGGCGCTGAAAGAGATTGCTGCCCGGCTGAAGGTTTCCGACGAAACGCTCGGCTGCTTGGACGTGATTGCCGATAATAACCGTTTTGCCGAATTTAAGCTTATCTTGGAGGCTTTTGTCCGCCTGTATTATGAAAGGCATAATGTCGAAGAGGTGGAGGTTCAGTCTGCAAAAAAACTGAGCGCAGCTCAGGATAAAAAGCTGGTTTCGGTTCTGGAAAAGAAACTCGGAAAAAAAGTTGTGGTTAATTATGTTCTTAATCCTGATCTTTTGGGCGGATTAAGGGTAAGCTATGGCTCGAATATGATTGATGATTCTGTTTCTGGTAAATTAAATCGTTTGGAAATAATGATGAAAGGTGGACAATAATGTCTGTACACGCAAGCGAAATATCTTCCATCATCAAAGATAAAATTGCCAAGTCCGACGTTAATATCGACGTTTCGGAAGTGGGAAAGGTTTTGTCTGTCGGTGATGGTATTGCCCGTATCTATGGACTTGAAAAAGTTCAGGCCGGCGAGCTCGTTGAATTTGACAGCGGCGTAAAAGGTATGGCCCTTAACTTGGAAGAAGACAATGTCGGCGTCGTTATCTTTGGTTCCGACCAAAATATTAAGGAAGGCGATACTGTAAAACGTACCGATAAAATTGTCAGCGTTCCGGTCGGCAAAAAACTGCTGGGCCGCGTAGTCGATGCCTTGGGTGAACCGATTGACGGCAATGGGCCGATTGGTTCAGACGAATTCAGTCTGTCGGAGGTTAAGGCTCCGGGTATTATTGCGCGCCGCAGCGTGTATGAACCGATGCAGACCGGTTTGAAAATTGTTGACTCTCTGGTGCCTATCGGTCGCGGGCAGCGCGAACTGATTATCGGCGACCGCCAGACCGGCAAGACGGCAATCATTATTGATACGATTCTTAATCAGAAACGTATCAACGAACAGGCAAAGTCTGAAAAAGAAAAATTATATTGCATATATGTAGCCGTCGGTCAAAAGCGCTCTACGGTGGCTCAGGTGGTTAAAACGCTGCGGGACAACGGCGCTATGGATTACACCATCGTGGTCGCCGCCACGGCTTCCGATCCGGCGCCGATGCAGTTTATCGCGCCGTATTCAGGCTGTGCAATGGGCGAATATTTTCGCGATAACGGAATGAACGCCGTTATTTTTTATGATGACCTGACCAAACAGGCAACGGCCTATCGCCAGATGTCTCTGCTGCTCCGTCGTCCGCCCGGGCGCGAAGCTTATCCGGGTGACGTCTTCTATCTGCACTCGCGTTTGCTGGAACGCGCCGCTAAAATGAACGATGAACTCGGCGGCGGTTCTTTGACGGCGCTTCCGGTAATTGAAACCCAGGCCGGTGATGTTTCTGCGTATATTCCGACCAACGTCATTTCTATTACCGACGGTCAGATATTCCTTGAAACCGGTTTGTTCTATCAGGGTATTCGTCCGGCGGTCAATGTCGGCATCTCGGTCAGCCGCGTAGGCTCGGCCGCGCAGATTAAGGCCATGAAGCAGGTGGCCGGCAAAATCAAACTTGAACTGGCACAGTATCGCGAGATGGCTTCTTTTGCCCAGTTCGCTTCTGATTTGGATGCCGCAACCCAGAATCTGTTGGCTCGTGGTGCCCGTCTGACTGAACTTTTGAAGCAGCCCCAGTATCATCCGCTGCCTGTTGAAGAGGAAGTCGTCGCTATCTATGCCGGTGTCAGAGGCTACTTGGATAAAATTGAACTGAAAGAAGTCGGTGCCTTTGAGAAAAAGGCTCTGACGGACATGAAGGCCAACCATCCTCAGTATCTCAAGGAAATCCGGGAGAAGAAGGAGATATCGGAAGAACTGGATAAGAAATTAGCCGAGTTTTATGATAATTTCTTAAATGAGTTTATCGAAAGCGAAAAAGCGGCTTAGGGAGAGAAAATGGCAGGACTAAAAGAGTTAAGAACTCGTATCGGAACCATAAAATCTACCCAGAAGATCACTTCTGCAATGAAGATGGTTGCTGCTGCCCGGCTGCGTAAATCTCAGGGTTTGATTGCGAAGTCAGAATTTTATACCCATAATATTCTGGCTTCCGCAAACCGTGTCCTTTTTGAACTGAAGCAGCAGGAGAAGGCGACCGGCGTCAGTTTTGTCTACCCGCGTCTGATGCGCGGAACCGGCAACGATAAAAAATATCTGCTTCTGGTTTTTACTTCCGATCGCGGACTTTGCGGCAGCTATAATGCCAATGTTGCCAAAGAAGCTGCGCGCCGGATTGACGAGCTCAAGGCGGAAGGCAAGGAGGTGTTTGTTTACTGCGTCGGCAAAAAAGGCCGGGATATTTTAAAAAGAAAATATGCCGACTTGATTGTCGGGACTAAGGAAGGTGTGTCTTCCAAAGGCGCAAAATATTATGAAGCCTCTGACATCGGCTATTATATTCTTGACGCTTACAATAAAGGTGAAATTGATGTTTGTGAGGTTGTTGTCAGCCATTTTCGTTCGGCCATCAATCGCGAAGTGAAAGTCGGGCCTCTGCTTCCGGTTAAAATTGAAGATTATGAGTATAACCGGCTCCATATTCCGACCAATGTTGTCCGCGGTGCTTTTTACGATTATGAACCCGGTAAAATGGAACTTCTGGAAGGATTGCTTCCACTTATTTTCCGCGGTTCTATCTTTCAAGCCATTGTACATTCTCAGGCATCTGAACATGGTGCCAGAATGACGTCCATGGACAATGCAACCAGAAATGCCGAAGAAATGATTAATAAGCTGACGATAAAATACAACCGGATCCGTCAAACTGCGATTACGACGGAACTGATTGAGATTATTTCAGGTGCAGAAGCGCTTTGATAGTAGAGTTTTAAGGAGACTGAAATGACAGAAAAAAAGACCACAGCCGCAAAAAAAGCCCCCGCTAAAAAAAGCGCGGCTAAGACTGCGGCCAAAAAAACGACGGCTAAGGTTTCCGCAGCCGCAGAGAAAAGAGCCCTTCAGTTGAAAACTGAAGTAAAGGCCATTAAAGAAGAACAGACTGATGAAAAACGTGATGTCAGGAAGATCAAACGGGAAATAAAAGCCGATAAGTCCAAAGGCTCTTTGGGACATATATCTCAGGTAATGGGCGCCGTCGTCGACGTCAAGTTTAAAAACAACGAAGAGCTTCCGCCGATTTTGACCGCTTTGGAATGTGATAACCATGGTCGTAATCTGGTTTTGGAAGTGGCTCAGCATCTGGGCGAAGATGTTGTCCGCTGCATTGCCATGGATACGACAGACGGTTTGGTTCGCGGTTTGGAAGTTGTTAACACCGGACATCCGATAGAAGTTCCGGTTGGTCCCGAACTGCTGGGACGTATTGTTAACGTTATCGGCGAGCCGGTAGACGGCCGTGGCGAAATCAAATCGAAAACCATGTTTCCGATTCACCGTCCGGCACCGAGCTTTGTCGATCAGTCTACCGAAACCGAAGTCCTGACGACGGGCATTAAGGTTATTGATTTGCTGGAACCTTATGCCAAAGGCGGTAAAATCGGTTTGTTCGGCGGCGCAGGCGTTGGCAAAACCGTTCTGATCATGGAGTTGATTAACAACATTGCCAAAGGCCACGGCGGCTATTCCGTTTTTGCCGGTGTCGGTGAGAGAACCCGCGAAGGCAATGACCTTTATCATGAGATGATTGAGTCGGGCGTTATCGACTTGAAGGGTGGCAAATCCAAAACCGTTCTGGTTTACGGTCAGATGAACGAACCGCCCGGAGCCCGTGCCCGCGTTGCCTTGTCTGGTCTGACGCAGGCCGAATATTTCCGGGATGAAGAACATCAGGACGTGCTGTTTTTCGTTGATAATATTTTCCGTTTTACGCAAGCCGGTTCAGAGGTTTCGGCTCTGCTCGGACGTATTCCGTCCGCGGTGGGATATCAGCCGACTCTGGGTACCGATATGGGTGCCATGCAGGAACGCATTACCTCGACTAAAAACGGTTCCATTACTTCGGTGCAGGCGGTGTATGTCCCTGCCGATGACTTGACCGACCCGGCGCCGGCCACCACGTTTGCACACTTGGATGCGACGACCGTATTGTCTCGCTCCATTGCCGAACTCGGTATTTTCCCGGCCGTTGATCCTTTGGATTCAACCTCTCGTATTCTGGATCCGCAGGTCATTGGTGAAGAACACTATGCCGTTGCCCGCCAGGTACAGGAAATTTTACAGAAATACAAGTCATTGCAGGATATTATTGCCATTCTTGGTATGGATGAACTGTCTGAAGAGGACAAACTGACCGTTGCCCGTGCCCGCAAGGTGCAGAGATTTTTGTCTCAGCCGTTCCACGTTGCGGAAGTCTTTACCGGAACGCCGGGCGTGTTTGTGAAACTTGAAGATACCATCAAAGGTTTCAAGGGAATTATTGAAGGAAAATACGACAATATTCCCGAGCAGGCGTTCTATATGGTCGGAACCATTGAAGATGCCGTTGCCAAAGCCAAGAAGATGGAAGAGGCTGCATAAAGAATATGTTGTTTTGAAAGCAGAAAAACATCGAAGCGTATTATAAGGAATTTAGGAACGAAAATGATTAGCAAAGAAATACTTTTCAGAATATCCCGTCCGTACAAGGTATACAGCACGCAGAAAGTTGCGGCGGTAGTCATACCCGCGGTAAAGGGAGACGTGACCATTCTTCCCGACCGTGCGCCGACGATGTTTCTGCTGCGCAACGGTATTGTCCAGATTTTGGACAATCATCTGAAGCCGCTCGAAAAATATTTTGTTAAAGGCGGATTAGCTGATGTTGCCCGCAACCGCTGTGCTATTTCGGCCGAAAAGGTGTTTTCCGTGGATACCATAGACATTGCAAAAGCCGAGCGAAAGCGTGACGATGCGCTGCATAATGAAGACAAAGCCTTTTACCAGATGGTGATTGACGAGTTAAAGTTGATAAATCGCTGAAAGTAAAAATCCTCCGCCTGACGGAGGATTTTTTTTACACAAAACGCATAAAAAATCTTTTATTTCGGCTCAGTCTTTATATAATGGATAATATATTATATAAAGGTCGGCAAATGACAAAAATAATGCTGTTTCAGGGGCGGAGCGTCGTCAATTCTTCCGGCGGTGCAGAAAAGGTGTTGTGCAATATGAGCAACGCCTTGTCGTCGCGCGGTTTTGAAGTTTTAACCGTTTGCGACGAGTTTCGCAAAGGCACGCCTTTTTATAAACTGGATCAGAATGTCCGCTTTTGCAATCTCTCTGCCAGAACCGGAAATCTGCTGAAAGATGCTGGCACTTGGCTGGCGCGCCGCTTCATTCCGGCATCGTTTCGTCTGAGGCGGTTTTTAGAAAGAGAAAAGCCCGATATCATTGTTTGCTTTTTTGTTTCTGACGTATATCGCATTAAGTTTTTGCAACGCGTAAAAACACCGATAATTTTAATGCAGCATTGCTACCCTGATTTTTATTTCCAGAAAATGAAAAGATTCAATTATCGGCTTAATTTGTTTTTGTTGCGCAATATTGCGGCAATACAGGTTTTGCTGCCGGGCTATGTGGGGCAGATACGTTCGCGCCTGCCAAAGGCCAATGTCGTGGTCATTCCCAATGCGGTGCCGGCGGTTAAGGATGAAGATGTTGCCCGCCTGAACGACCCCAAGTATAAACTTGTCTATGTTTCACGGATGGATCCGCATCAAAAACGACCGCATCTGCTTCTGGAAGCCTTTGGCCGTCTTGCTGAAGATTTTCCTGAATGGACGGTTGAGTTTTGGGGCGGCGGCGCGTCGGAAGAATATGCACGGAAAATGGAGGCTTTGGTTCTGCGTTATAATTTGGTCGGCCGCGTAGTTTTTATGGGAACGACGGACAAAATTATGGAAGTCTATAAAAATGCCGACATCTTTGTGATTACCAGCACTTTTGAAGGCTTTCCGCTGGCTATGACTGAGGCGATGTCCTGCGGTCTGCCTGTCGTCGGCTTCAAGACCGCAAGTGCGGTCAACGAGCTGGTAAGAGACGGCCGCAACGGTCTTCTGGTTGATGAAAACATTGATGCTCTGGCCGCCGGCTTGCGCGAACTGATGAGCTCCCGGGAAAAGCGTGTTGAATATGGTTCTCGCGCGCACGAAGACATGAAAGCCTATGCGCCGGATATAATCTGGAACCAATGGGCAGAACTGGTCAACCAATTACTGCTTAAACGTTTTTAAGCACATGTTCCAAAAATGTATTTTGGATATTTATGTGCTTATCATATTTGTAATTAAGTTTATGAACGGAGGTTTGGGCGCAGATTTTGTTCCATAAACCGATATCAAACGTTTTCAGCAGGTTATGTTCGATATCATAACAGTCGGTGTCCCACAGTACCGGCGTTTTTGCCCATTGAGCTGCTGCCGGAGCATTGTTTTCGGTCATTAGATCAAAGAACAGATGGTAAAGAAAATAGTTAAGTTGCCTGTTTTCTGCCTTCCAATAGGCAAGCATAAGCGAACGCATATTGACCATCAGCAGATCTGAACGCCGGGAAGACAAAAGCCAGCTGTTGTTTTTCAGGTGATAATTGGCATGAAAGGCGAAAAAATCCGCCTGTCTGATTTTGTCGGGAAGCGGGGCTGTCAGCAAAACAGTCGAGTCAATCCACATTCCGCCGTTTTGTGCCAGCAGACAAACCCGGATGATATCGGAAAGCTGCGTATTGGAAATTTTTCCCTGTTTGTGCTTTTCAAAAATATATTGGGGAATATCTGCATAACGGTTGATGTTTTGCTGCGTAATGATGACGATTTCCCTGTCCGCAACGTATTTTTTCATATTAAGAATACATTTTTTTACGATATCGGGAGCTTGTTCCATGCCTTGCCACCAGCATACAAATAAGCAATTGCCGTCGCATTTGGCCGGCGGCAGCGGAAACAGATGATTCAAAATTTCCAGATAACGGGACAGGTATTTTTTTTCCGCTTTGGTCGTTTTCTCTTTCAAAAAACGTTTGCGTTTTTGTTTGGACGAACGAATGAACATTGCCGCCAGGCGGATAATCTGTTTTTGCAGCCAAACAACAAAATAAGCCATATTACGCCTCAGTTTTTCAGTTTGGAAAAGATTTTGACCGGTCCCAGATAATAAGATTTGATATTTCCGTTTTTTATTTTGCGAAATAACGGTATACCAAAAAGCGTAATCTTTTTATTTTGGCTGTTTTCAAACAGTTTCTGAGCAGAAACAAAGTCGCCGTCAATAAAGGCTTTTATAAGTTTTTTGTGCTTTTTCAAATGTTTGAATTTGAAAGAAACATCATCTTTCAGTTCGCGAAAAACTTCATGCAGCTTGTCGAAGTAAGCTTTTTTATATTCAGCGTCAATCGCTTCGTAAAAGCCGTAATTAGCTCCCCACACGTGCAGATAAAACTCTTCTTTAAGCCTGTCAAAGACCCCAAGCTTTTTCAGTTCCTGCCGGGCATAAAGCGCCTGTTCGGCCATAACGATCAGGCGCTGATCCGTTCGGCGGGTGGAAGAGGCGTTTCCTTCTTCCTGACGGTAATGCAGAAGTTCGTCATAAACGGCGGAAATTTTGGCGGCCTTTACCAAAGCAATCATTGTAAAAGGAAAATCCTGATATGCGGCGGAACGGGTTTCCTGAAATTTCAGCTTCCGAATGAAATCCTTTTTGTATAAAGCCGCCCATACGGAAGAATGATAGGCAAGCAGAAGCGGGTAGTCAAAAATATCAAAGGCTCTGTCATTGGGAACAATGTTCTGCAGCTGATATTTTTTCCTTCCGTAACTTTTATCTTGCGGATTGCGGAAAGAATCGAAATTATAAAAACGGCATTTGACCATATCGGAACCAAATTTCTCGGCACTGGCATAAAGCTTTTCATACATATTTGGTTCAATCCAGTCGTCGGATTCGACAATGCCGATATAATCTCCCGTCGCGGTGGCAATGCCGTTGTTTACGGCTTTGCCGTAACCGCCGTTGGGCTGATGAATGACCCGGACGCGCTTGTCTTTGTCGGCATATTCATCGCAAATCTGCGGACATTTGTCCGGGCTGCCGTCATCTACCAGAATAACTTCAATATCTTTGAGCGTTTGTGCCAAAATGCTGTCCACGCACTGATGAAGATATTTTTCAACGTTATAAATCGGAACAACGATTGAGATTTTTGGCATGTTTTGCTCCTCAGATTGCATATTTATGTCGGTTAATAACGTGTTGTTGATATTCCGGAGCCAGCTCGCAGAAATAACCGCTCCAGCCCCAGACTCTGACAATCAGATTACGGTGGCGTTCAGGATGTTTTACTGCGTCTTCCAGTTGGGCAACATCCAGTACGTTCAGTTGCAGCTGCTGATTTCCGAGCATTACAAAATATCTGATGAGTTGTGCCGTTTTTTTAATTCCGTCTTGAGAAGAAAAAACGGAAGGCGTGAGTTCCACCGTAATCGGGCCGCCGTTCATGACGCGGGAATAGTCAATCTTAGAAAAGGATTTCAAAACGCTCAAGATCCCGTCAACTTTAACGCCATGCGCGGGCGCTAACGATGTCGACAACGGATCGCCCTTTTTGCGTCCGTCAACGGTTGCCTTAACGATTGGCTCAATAATAAAACGGTTGTTTGTATCCGTCAGCCACAGATAGTACATGGCGGTTCCGCTGCCGGGACGAATACGGCGCTTTTTGTTTGAGAGAGCATCACAGCAGTCGGCATAAGCGTCAAATAAAAATTTAAGTTCAGAATCGACAAAATCGTTGTCGTTTCCTGTTTTGGGCATAATATCGGCCAATTGCCGCCGCAGTTCTTCTTGGTGTTCAAAATTTTGTTTTTTGGCTTTTAACAGTTCCTTAAGGCCGGCAATGTCTTTTCTTTCCGCATAGGTTTTAATCACGGTCAGAGCGTCGGCTCCGTTGGCTGAACCTGCGCCGTGGATGCCTACATTGCGATATTTTGCAGAATAGACGGCATCTTTGCCGGCATCGACGGCTCCGTCAAAAAATATGGAAAGAAAAGGAGCGGGAAGCATACGTACATTTCTGTTTTTCAGAATATTGACAATCTGCTCTTTCATATTTTGGCGAATGTTGTTTTTCAGACGTTTCATTGAAAACAAATACGGAAAATGCATCGTTTTGCGAAAAGCGGCATCCACGGCATAAGGGAAAGACAATGCTCCCTGATTAACAATTTCCATTCCTTTGCCCGGAATGATAAATTCCCAGCACGCCGCCACGGTATAATTTCTGGCGTCTTCAATATCGTATCCTTTTTTCACCAAAGCGGGGATAACGGCTTCATCGTTCGAATACTGCGGAAATCCAAGACCGACTTTGGTCAGTTCGCTTCCGAGTTCCAGCAGATCTTCCGGCGTGTTGCGATCCACTCTGAGATTGATTTTGGGGTCAATGAGCTTTAATTCTTTAGATACCTGCATAACAAGATAGGTCAGTTCGTTGACGGCGGAACTTCCGTCTTGTTTGCAGCCGCCGAGCATCAGGCTTTGTCCGTTGTCGCCCTGTTGCACGCCCGGATACAGATCAGAATCTTTGTTCAATGCAATAAAAAATTCGGCCAGAAGATTAAAGGCCTGTTCCTTTTTCAATACGCCGCTTTCAATATCATTTTTATAAAACGGATATAAATATTGATCCAGTCGTCCCAATCCCATGTGAGCCATTCCTGACAGATAAAATATGGAGTGTACGAAGTGCAGGGACTGTAACGCTTCATGAAAATTTTCCGGTGCTTTGAGCGGAACCTTTTTCATTATTGCGGCGATTGTCTTATTGCCGACCGCATCGGCGCAGATTGCGTAGCGGCGGGCAAGGTCGAGAACGGCGTCAATGGAAATTATAACCGCTTCCCAAAAATCTTTCTTCTTTCGGTCTTTATTTTTTTGCAATAACCCGCATACTTTTTCTCGGATGTTTCCCAATCCCAGAGAGAGCAAAATTTCATAATCGGGACAGACGTTTCCCGTGGACCAAAATTCATCGCCTTTTTTCTTGTTCAGTTGTTTTTTTAAATCAGAATTTTTGAACCATTGCGGAATATTAATGCAGGTGCGGGTAAAAGTTATCTTTTCTTCGGGAAAAACAATTGGATCTTCATGCTCGCACATAAATTTTAATAAATGCGCGCTTCTTTTTTCAAAAGAAAATTTATTGGCGCGAAAATATTTGACAAGACTGTCTTCAATTGATTTTCGATAACGACGAAAACCTCTTTGTTGCGTAAAATCGCGAAGTTTTTGTAATCTGGCTTCTAACATCATATCACCTTAATAAAGTTCAACGTTATAGTTTTTCAGTTTTTTTCTGAATTCATTCACATGGCTGAGATTAATTTCTTTTTTATCCGGTAAAGAAAACTTCAGTCCGTAAGAAGAATATTTTGCTCCGGCCAAAATATTGTATGGGAGCAAATCAATTTTGAGCGGGTTTTTCAGCCGCAGTATAATATCTGACAATGCGGAAAGATTTTCGACCGTGTCCGTAATGTCCGGAATCAGCGGAATTCTGACATGATAAGACTTGCCGGAAAAATCAAGTGCCTGCAGATTTTTCAAAATCAGAGCGTTGGAAACGCCGGTATATTTTTTATGTTGCTGCTCATTGCCAAGCTTGAGGTCAAAAAAGAACAAGTCAAAAACGTCAAGCAGTTTCAAAAAACGTTCCTGCGGACAATAACCGGACGTATCCAGATTTTTATGTATGCCGGAAAGCATGGTTGCCGTCTCATATAAAAAGTCAAATTGAGACGTTGCTTCGCCGCCGGAGAATGTAACACCGCCGCCGGACATTTCGAATAAGTCCTTAAATTTTAAAGCTCTGGTAACAATCTCCTGCGGCGTATAATAATGCCCGCACAGTTTTCCCGTCAGTTGGTTTATCTGCGGTTCGGCACTAAGCCCTTCCGGATTATGACACCACAGACAACGCAACGGACAGCCTTTCAGAAAAACGGTTAAGCGTATTCCCGGTCCGTCGTTCAGGGCAAATTCCTTTATGTCGAATACCAATCCTGATGTCATAATGCTCTCTTTATATGTCTAATTTGGCGTATTTTATTCTTATACTCAATATACTTGTTTTTTTTGTTTGGAACAACTTTTGATAGAAGCTTATAGCAATAATATTTCCGATAAACTTTATTTTTATTCAAAATTAAGGATAATTGATTATGCAGAGCTATATCAGAAGCATATCGTATGTTATTAAGACTTGCTTCTAATGAAAGCAGTTTATCATGTACAAAAGCCTGTTCATTAAGTTTATTGCCTTGAGAATCTTCTAAAGCATTTTGAAGCCATTGAACGGAGCGTAATTTTTCATTGTTAAGTATTTTGTTAATCTTTTCGTAATCAGGCGTTTCTGTTAATATGGGGTTCTTATCACAATCATCAATGTCTAAAACACTTCTGTTTTGGCATTCTATTAAAGAAAAAATAGTGTCAAAACGACTATGAGGAAGAACTCTATCATCAGGATGCTTTAAGTGAATAAACTTTTTGTTAAAGATAAGAGCAAAGCATATTCCATGGAAAGAATCTGTAATAATGATTTCTGCATTTTTAAAATAGTAAAGCCAATTTTCTACAGAGTTGCCATTTCTGGTGTCTATTAAAGGAAGGTTCAGTTTTTTGCCGTAATATTCCAATATTTTTTGCTTAGAATCAGAATTATCCAATATATAATAAGCTATAAAATTTTTTTCTGATACGGTTGCATTTTTAATTAATCCGTCATAACACCTTTTATCTGCAAGAAAAACAGGATCTAAAACAAATTCGGCATTTACATCAAAAGTGTTTTTGCAAATATTTATTCCGGATTTTTCTCTGACAGAAATATGATTAAATCTTTTCAAATAATATTTTGCATATAATGTATCAACGGTATCACCCTCATAAAAATCCCGCCCAAAACTTGCAGAATATGCAATTAAATTTTTTTCGGAAGTAGCATAACTGAAAAAATAAGAATATATGTATTTTGAAAATTCATGCATATTCCATAAAATTTCAGCTCCATAACGAAAAACTTGGTCAGAACCGCAAATAAAAGTATTTGTTTCTCTGTTCAAACCCATTAAATCAAATTTGTTATAACAGGGGGTGCCTAATTGAAGATATTTGTTGGCAAATTTTTCGGATATACTGTTAGGGAAAACAAAATTTCGATACCATTCAGGAATATAATTAACCACTTTGACGGTTTTTCCCATAGATTTCAAAACTTCTTGCAATGCATAACAAGTCAGTATCGCACCATAATTAGCATGCCACCAAATATTGCTGATGGCGCAATCATATTTATTTTCTGAAGCTTCAGATACAGCTTGCGATACAGGCCTGTTTTTAATTGCCTGAAAAAACAAATTCCTATTGGGATGCGTGGGCCAAGGTTGTCTAATAGCCATATTAAATGTAGATAAGGCAAATTCTAAAGGGACTTTTTTGCATAGTTTAAAGTTTTTGTTTATTTTCTTAAAAAGACTTTTTGCTTTTGAATTGTTAAGCAAAAGCATAGAAGTTCCCAGTCCATCATCAAGAGATGAATCAAATTTATGAATATCCCAAAAATCAGCAAGAGTTATTGTCCCTTGCCTTGATGTTTTTGCAAATTGACAGTTGCCGCAGCTGGGTCTGTTACAGAGACACGGAATAAAAGCTTTATAAAATATATTGGTTTCATCAAGCTCGTTAAAAGAAGAATCCTTGCAGACAATAGAAAGAGATGCTCTCCAACCGAAAATATCCTTTTTTCTAAAATTAATCTCTTGAATATTTTTGATACCAAAATTTTCTTCTAAATATTTTTTCCAAACTAAAGGCGAAGGTACGCCATGACAAACCAAATCAACGGTAATAAGGTTTTCATAGTCATTTTTTAAAAAAGCGTATAAGCCGGCCACTTGGCATGGAGTGCCACAAAATAAAACATCAATACCTTTTTGAAGATATGTCTTTATTTCATTATAACATTTTCCTATATTGCTCTGAACATATTTGGAACCACGCAATTTTTCTAAATTTTCAATGGAATCGATTATAGTATGTCGGACTTGCCAGTCTGAAGAAAACTCAGCGCCGCAAACGACACCGCCTTTTTTTAGAATGTATTCTGCAATGACGGTAAAAACACCGCCGGAAGAGCTTTGTTTCCTTATAGAATCTTCAGCCATAACCGCATAACATTGAGGATTTGCCGTGTTATGATATTCTGGATGCAAAGCCGGACAACTTTGAATACATTTTCCGCAATTTATGCAGCAATCCTCGTTAACGACTGGATGGAAAAATCCTTCAGAATCTGCATGCATTTCAATTGCATGAGCTGGGCATATATTATAACATCCGCTACAACCATAACATTTTTCTTTTTCTAAAATATCAATATTATTCATATTATGCCATATCCAAATATTTTTTCCAAAATTCTAATTTTGTGAATTCATTATGTGCGTTCACAAAATCATCATGTAATTTATCGTAGTCCTTGGAAATTTTATTAATTAGCTTATATCCTTCTTTTGAATAATGTTTTATTTTTTTTGAATCAAATTTTCGTATTTCATATTTATGAAACAATAAGTTATAAACCTTGACTTCTCTTACATGTTTAAAACGATGAACAGGAGGATACCAGTCTAAGGCAAAGCTTTGCTTCTTCATAAGTTTGAAACAATTTCTGATTATGTTAATAATAAAATTTTTCCGCTTTTTTCGATTCATATCAATTGCTTTAATATGAGTTAATTCAGTCCAGTTTTTACATTCCACCCATTGAGTCTTTTGCGCTATTGTATTTACGTTAACAAATTGTTTTTCAGGATTTTCCTCGAATACGGAACTACCTTTAAGTATATCTTTAAGTGCGTGTATAAAAATCTCTAAAGAATTATAATCATATGTTTTTAGAAGACGAACCAATATCTTTTCTAAAAGTTTTTTATGAGTTTTTTTGAAATCTTTCGTATAAAGTGAATTTAAGAAAAACATATTCCTTGGCAAATAATAATAATCAGCAACTTTTGAAACCCTATACATAAAAGGAGAATGCCATACACAAATTCCATTTAGTGAAATATGATGTTTTCCGAAATTTCTCCATCCCCATTCAACATCGTCCCCTCTGAAGAAAAATGGACAAGGAAGGCCATTTTTTTCTACTGTAGAAATATCAAAACAATGAAACCACCACGCGCTATCAACTTTTCTATTTTCATTTTCAAAAACCTCAGCAGGGATATCATTGATAGTTAATATATTATTATATTTGAGTTCTTGGGTTCCATGATATGCTTCTACCCATAAATCTTTTTGAATAGCAAGATTTTCAAAAAAAACCGAACGTTTATATAAATCAAGCATTGCGCCATTAATGAAAGAATCTTTGAAAGAAACTTTTAAATAGTTTGAAAAAATTAATGTTCTATAAAAAGATTCTGGGAAAATCTCCACATCATCATCCATAAAGAGAACTCTTGTAAATGATTGGTTATTTTCAATAATATCAATTAATCCTCTCGTGAAACCTCCAGCGCCGCCAGCATTCATATTAGGAATGATTTTTACATTACTATTATTCTTTGTTGTATCTAAGGTTTTTCCATTATCAACAATAAAGAATTTTATTTTTTCTTTTAAGGTTGGATTTTCTTTTATATAGTTCTCAAAAATCTCAATATTTTTATAAATATAATCTTCTCGTTTATAAGTGCATGAAATGATTGCCAGTTTATTTTCTCTTTGCGGTGATTTGTCTGTACACCATGCACCAGATTTTAATTTGATTGGTTTTTTTATATCTTCAATGATGGTATAATAAATTCCTTCATAGTTTTGAGCATTGGGAATTTTTATACAACAGTCATTTATGCAATCTATATCAATTAAAATATTATCTATTCTATCAAAAGCGGCATTCCTGTTAGAGCCGATTACTTGAAGCTTATAATTGCCATCAATATTTAGTTTTAAATATATGTCTCCTAAATCACAGTAAAAATAATATTTTTTTGCAGCCAGCAAGTTCATCCAAGTGTTAAATTTATAAATATTAACATTTGCAAGTTGCCCATGCATAAAACATTCTTTAATATCTTTTCTTACAAACAATTTAGAATATTCTATAAAATTTGATGATGGTAAAACCAATCTTGATATTTCATACATTTTAGATTTCCTTTATCTAATTTTTTCAAACAAATCCAGGGCGCGGGCAATGGCCTTATCCATATCATAATATTTATAATCTCCCAAACGTCCGAGAAAATATACGTTCTTGAGCTTTTTCGCTTCTTCCAGATAACGGTTGTACAAAAGCTGATTTTCGTCTTTGGGAATGGGATAATAGCGATCGTTTCTGCCAAGTTCAAAAGCTTCGGAATATTCTTTGGCGATTACGGTTTTGGCAGACCGGTCGTTCAAATAGTGTTTATATTCGTGAATACGCGTAAAATCATAATTGCAGGGATAATTTACAACGGCGTTGGATTGATAAAATTCACAATTATGTTCTTCCAGTTTGAAATATACGCTGCGATAGGGTAGCTGTCCGAATTTATAGTCAAAAAATTCATCAATTGAACCCGTATAGAAAATGCGGTCGAATTCTTCGTCAATGTCCGTATATTTCGTGTTTAATCTGACGCAAATGTTGGGGTGATTCAGCATTTTTTCCACGGTTTTGGTATATCCGTGTTGGGGAATGCCCTGATATTTATCCTGAAAATAACGAGGGTCGCAGCTGATATAAACCGGAACCCGTGCCGTGACGGCTCCGTCTACTTCGTTGGGCTGCATGCCCCATTGTTTGGTCGTGTAATGCAAAAAAACTTTTTCATAGACATAATCAGCCAGATATTTTAAATCATCGTCATCTTGTTTCTGAAATTCTAAAATAGGCACTTTTTTGTTAAAGCTAAAAGCCTTAAGCAGTTTTTCCTCCATTCTGGTCGCCATGCTCTGCGGAAATACGTCATACAACGTGCGCAGATTGAACGGAATGGTTGTCTCAATGCCGTCAATCAGAGCCACGACTTTGTGCATATAAGTATTAAAATCCGTAAAGCGGCAAATGTAATGCCATACGTTTTCCAGATTGGTATGAAAAATATGCGAGCCGTATTTATGAATGCAGATGCCGTTGTTGTCATAATAGTCGAAACAGTTGCCGGCAATGTGATCTTTGGCGTCTATTATCAAAACTTCTTCACCCAGCTTTTCTGCCAGACAATTTGCCATTGTTGCACCGGAAAAACCGCAGCCGACAATCAAATTTTTCTTTTTCTGCATCATAAGTTCCTTTATTTTCCTTTAGCCGTAAGTGTAAAAAAGTGCGTGATAATTTCCCGCAGAGTGGAAAGTTTCAGGTTAGACAGCAGGGCAATGATCTCTTCTTTGGAGAGAGAAGAGGCCATTTGTTCTGCAGAATTGTCAATTTTCCTGTCCAAATTGTTTCCTCAATACTGAAAAGTATCATTTCGCACCCAATCATAATCGTTTTTTTTTTTTTGCAATTTAAAAGAGAAAATGCCGGCGGTATTGTGTATAGTAATTAAACTAAAGGAAGACGGATAAAATTATTTTTCGCAAAAATTCTGTCTAAACTCTTTACATAAAGTTTTTTTGGTATATATATTAAGCATAATAAACCGGGAGAATCTGTAAAATGGCATTAGCCGCTCTGCAAGAGGTTATCGGCTTTAGATCGGCCGATATGAACAAAAGCGTATTGTCAAAGGAAGATATAGACAAAATCTTCCGCGTTTTTCGCATATGTTCCGATGCAGATTTCAGCAAACGCTACAATCACATAAGTTTTAACCGCTTTGAAATGATTGTCCGGGAAGCGTCCCGCCTGATTGAAAATATTGCTTCGGGCCGGGTAACGGTTGAGGCTTCCGCACTGCCGCATATACAGGAGTTTATCCGGGAATTCGGACGCGAATATGTTCGCGGCAGCGGCGGTTTGGTTTATGAATATACGTCGGCGGCGCAGCTTGCCAAAATAAAGATGTTCAAACAGCAATGTCTGGCTGCCGGAAGCGTTTCGCTGGGTTTGGGCCAAAAAAAAGGCGTCGAACCGGAACAAAAGGCAGGGGCTTTGGTTGAAAAGCCGGCTTTTATCCAATCGTCTTCCGATTCCTTTTATCAAAAAGTGGCAAAAGAAAAATCATTCCCTTCATATTCGAGCCCGTCGACCGTAAAAACACCGACAGCGGGAACCCCAAAAAACAAAATCGCCCGCCGCCGCATCAAGCGCAAAGTGCGTTCAATGACATTCTGGGGACGGCTTCAAAACAAAGTGTCCGATCTTCGGCGCCGGACTGCCGAGACTGCGCGGCGCTATGGGGCTGCCGTTGCCTTTTTGCTGTTGGGAGGCGTTGGTTTCTATGCTCAGAAGAACAATCAAAATCAGCCTGTCGCGCAGGAAAAAGTCTGCCGTCTGAATACGCCCATGCCCTCAAGCGCTGTCGTTGCCCAAAATACTGTTTTGCCCTCCGCGACGGAAGAAAAACCGATTCGTCAGCCGCAGCCGGAAAAGCCGATGCCGGCAGAAGCCATTCGCCCGATTCGGGTAAGAACAGTTCATGTTCCGCAGACAGAAGCCGTGGCGGAATTTCATCCGCGGACGGAAACCGCTTTGTCGGGACAGGACGCTTATTATCATGATTTCATCAACGATCTGGTGGCGCAGTATCGCAAAAATATTCTGATTTTAAAAAATCCCCTGGCTAACAGGAACCAGCTGTACCGTTCGCAGGAGGCTTTGTTGGCCAAATACGGAAAACCGGGATATATTGTGCGGAATCAAAGCTGTGAATCTATGGCTTACGCCACATTCTTAAATGTTTATGAGCAAAACCGTTCTTCTGACAACTACGTGGCGAGGGCCTGTCGTGATTTGCTTCTGAATGTGCCCAATCCGCATACCTGCGCGTCGCATACCCGGACTTTTCACGCCTCATACAGCAGAAATCTGCGCGCCGAGCTGAAAGACAAGCTGAAGCGCGATCCTTACGGCATTCACATGGTTTGGATTTATCATACCAACGGCCGCCTGCACCGGCAGACGCTGGTCGGCACCGGAGACGGCAAGGCTTATCTTCTGGCCTATAACAACAATCGTTTCGTAAAGATGAACGTCGACAATCTGAAAAAAATTCCGGCCGCCGGCGGCTATACGGCAGATTTTGGCCATAAAATGACGGAATACGCCAATCTGCTGGCTGCTAATGATAATGCCAATGCAAATGTTGCGGAGAAAAATCTGCTGGCTTATCAGGCTTATCAAAACCAAAATCTCCGAAGCTGAATATAATTTGGCTTTCTATACAAAAATAAAAGTCCTGACAATCAGGACTTTTATTTTGCAAAATTTATTTGCTTTTCTTCACGCTGATTTTTTTCACCTTTTGTTTTTCAACCTGCGTTTTGGGGATGGAAACTTTCAATATGCCGTCGCTGAACTCCGCGTCCGCTTTGTCGTAATTCAAATCCCAGGGCAGGGGAACGGTTCTGGAAACCTTTCCGTAATAAATCTCGGAAAAATAGCTGCCGTTGCCGGTGTCTTCGTTTTTCTGGCGTCTTTCGCCGCTGATGGTCAGATATCCGTCAGAAGAAATCTGCAAATCAATGTCGTTTTCCTTGACGCCCGGCATCTCTGCGGAAACGACGACCTCTTCCTTGTTGTTCATAATCTCGATTTTAGGCTCCATGTCGCTGATTTCGCCGTGATGAGGAAAATCGATCATATTCCAGACATGGTTGAAAAAAGACCTGAGTTCATGACCGGGCGCATTGTGAATTTGCACCTTTTGCTGATTTTCGTCATTATTGGTTGTACTGATATCGTTTCTCATTTGTTTTCTCCGGAAAATAGAGGTTATAAAATATGAAAAAATCAATGCCGTCTGAGGGCAATCATATTTTCAAGCTGTTCTTTTGCCATGGCAAGCTGTCTGGCGTTTTCAAGCCTGCTTCCGGCGCGGTTCATATAAAAGACCAGCCGGTGCAGGGCCAGCGCCGGATCGTTGTCGGCGCTTCTCAGCAGTTCTTCCACGACTTCCTGCGCGTTTTGTTTGAAAATTCCCGGCGTAGTGTGAAAATGCGTTTTGACGTTTTCGCTCCAGAACGGATTTTCTGTTTTGCCCATCGCGGCCTCCTGTCTGATTGTGTGCTCCGTATCAATGTAGTTGCCGGAGCGCGTTTTACAGCCTGACCTTTAGTTGTGCATATGAAAAAGCCTCCCGGAGAGGGAGGCCTGTCGTTATTCGCCGGGGGTTTTGATGCCGCGGAGCTCTCTTTTTTTCTTCCATTTGATTTTGGCATACAGGCGCATGTCGGGCACCTGATCGGTTTCATCGACGATTTCTTTGCCGAGAATGGTTTCTATAATGTCTTCCAGCGTTACAATACCGGCCCAGTTCTCAAACTGGTCGATAACCAGCGCCATATGGTTGCGGTCGTCAATCATTTTGGAAAGAACGTCTTCCAGTCTGGCTTCGGTTGAATAACTGCGCATCGGCCGCGCATAGTCGTCGACAAGCTCGTCGTCTTTGGCCTTATAAGAGCTTGATTTGTGGATATAGCCCAAAAACAGCTGCTGCTGTTCGTCAATAATCGGAAATCTGGAAAAAGGCGAAGTTGAAATAAACTGGTCAAACGCCTTAATGGTCATTCGGGGCGGCACCGAATGGACGACAATCCGCGGTGTCATAATGTCTTTGACCTTGACTTCCTGCAGATTGACCACATTGGCGATAACGCGGTATTTGTTTTCGTCGATAATCTTTTCGTCGCGTCCCATCTTGGCCAGCGCTTTGATTTCGTCCTTAATGTCGGATTCTTCCCCGCTGGAATCAAACCAACGGGTAATCAACTTGGAAACCCACAAAAAAGGAGCCAGCAGAAACATCATGATGTGCAGGGTAACGACCATTGACGGAATCAGTTTTTTCCAATATTTGGCGCCGATGCTTTTGGGCAGAATTTCCGACAGAACCAGAATGGCTATTGTCATTACGCCCGAGGCCAGGCCAATATAAGACTGTCCGTACATGTCGGCCACTTGGGCGCCGACGCCGGTTGCACCGACGGTATGCGCAATGGTATTCAGCGATAAAATCGCCGCCAGCGGATTGTCAATGTTTTGCTTCAGATTGGAAACCTGTTTGTAAAGCTTGGGTTTTTTGTCTTCCAGCTGGGCAATATAGCTCGGCGTAATGGAAAGGAGAGCCGCTTCCATAACCGAACACAGAAAAGATACGGATATCGCCATTACGGCAAAAAATATTAAAAGCGTCATATTGTGTTTAAGCCTTTTTTGTTACGGATGTTGAAGCCTAACAAAAAAATATGGAAAAATAAAGCCTGATGTGCTAATTATTATATATACATCAGCGAAAGGCCGCCCATGAGCATACAGACAGCCCTTATCAGTGATTTTGACGGAACCCTGACGCCGGAAGATTTCTTCTGGTATGTTTCTGAGCGCTGGCTTGATGCGGAAGCCCTTGAACCCTGGCAGCGCTATCTTGACGGAAAACTGAGCCATCTTGAGGCTTTGAATCTGATTTTTTCCCGCATTCGCGAGCCGGCGGCTGCCTTTGACGCTTTTATCAAAGAGATTCCTTTTGATCCCGCTTTTGTAAAAACGGCGGCGCTGTGCAGCGAAAAAAACATTCCTTTTTATATCTGCTCTGCCGGCTGTGATTATTACATCGAGCGGATTATCGGCGCTTATATAAGAGAATACGGCATCCGTCTGGTAACCAACCATGGCGCCTACAGCCCGGATTTCGGTTTGAAAATGTTTCCGCCGGCAAAGGGCAGCCCTTTTTATGATTCGGAAGTGGGCATATCCAAAGCCGCTCTGGTCAAAAAAGTCAGAAAGGAGGGGTATCGCGTCGTCTTTGCCGGGGACGGGCCGCCGGATATTGCCCCCGCGGCTGCGGCCGACGTCGTTTTTGCCAAAAGGATATTGCTGGAAGAATGCCGTAAGCGGCATATCCGAACCTGTCGCTTTGACGATTTTGAGGATATATATGCCTATCTGAAGGAGATGTAATATGCAATACCAGTTCTACCCCAACAGACAGATTAACATTCCCTATCTCTTAAAAATAGGCTACGGCAAAACCGCCCGCATCGGCAAATATCTGGTCGACAAGGGGTTGTCAAACGTTGCCCTCTTTTGGAGCGAGGGAATGGAAGATATCATCGGCGGCAAACTTTCCAAGGGATTTGAACAGCACGACATAGAAGTCGTTTATAAGCAGGACGTCAAATACATTAACATTGAGGAGGTCGACAAGGTTGCTTTCAATCTGCCGCGCAATACCGATGCCATCGTCGGTATCGGTGGCGGAAAAGCGCTTGATTTTGCCAAATATTGTGCGCATCTGCTGAAAAAGCCCTTTATTTCGGTGCCCACTTCAACCTCTAACGACGGCTTTTGCAGCCCCAATACCTCGCTGCTTGTGGACGGTCGGCGCAAGAGCGTCAAGTCGGGTATTCCGTTCGGCGTTGTGGTGGATTTGGATGTTATTCGCAACAGCCCCAAAATCTGCCTTTATTCCGGCATCGGCGACATGATTTCCAAAGTCACGGCGCTGTGGGACTGGAAGTCGGCTTTTCGCAAAGGCTATGAACGTTATAACGATTTTGCGGCGCTGATGGCTTATAATTCGCTGGACATTTTGCTCATCCGCCGGGTTACGGACATCAGTTTGCCAGAATTTCAGCGGGGGCTGACCACGTCTCTCCTTATCAGCGGCATTGCCATGGAAATTGCCGGGACTTCCAGACCGGCGTCTGGTTCCGAACATCTGATTTCCCATGCGCTGGACGATGTTGCCCGGCGGCCGCGGATGCACGGGCTTCAGGTCGGTGTGGCAACTTATCTGTGCGCTTTGCTGCAAAATAACCCGAGCCTGGAAGGAGTGCGCGAATTTTTGCGGGCGACCGGCTTTTTTGACTATGCCGCGCAGGATCCGCTGAACCGGGAAGATTTTGTCAAGGCGCTGCACTTTGCTCCGTTGATAAAAAAAGATTATTATACGGTTTTGTCGGAGAAGGAGAGCCTGGAACGCGCCATAACCTATGTCGAAACCGACCCGATTTTGAAGCGTCTGATACAATAGCTCTGCATAACTTTCAATAAGCGGTTAAAGTCTGCCGGAATTTATTTTATCATCATCCCGACTGAATTTTTTTACAATAGGATGAGATATGCCCGCGTTATCTGTTTACATAATCACGCTTAATGAAGAAAAAAGACTGCCGCAGACTTTGGCCGCCGCGTCTGGGGTGGCGGACGAGATTGTTGTCGTGGACAGCGGCAGTACCGACAAAACTGAAGAAATAGCCAAATCGTTCGGTGCAAAATTCATATTCAACAAATGGAAAAACATTTCGTCGCAGAAAAATTTTGCCGAGAACCAATGCTCCAACGACTGGGTGCTCTCTCTGGATGCGGATGAAGTTCTTTCACCCGGGCTCATTGAAGAAATAAACAAAATCAAAACCGCGCCGGCAGCCTTGGCCTATAAGGTAAAAATCGGCAATATGTATCCCGGTTATGTCAGACCGCGTCCGTTTACGAGGCGCTACAATCTGGTGCGGCTTTATAATCGTAAAACCGGCGGCAATATGCCCGATGATCTGACCCATGACCGGGTCGTACTGCGTTCCGGTGTTAAACCGGCACAGCTCCGGCATGAAATTTATCACTATTCCTATTTGGATCTGTTTCATCTGTGGAACAAACTGAACGTCTATACCAACGAGTTGGTGAAGACCGCGGTTGCCACCAATAAAAAATATTCGCGCTTGCGTCTGCTGACCGAGTTTCCGCGTCAGTTTCTGACTTATTACATCGGCCGCCGCAACTGTTTTGACGGCTGGTGGGGCTTCATAAATTCCACGACCATGGCTTATTTTCGTTTTTTAAAGATTGCCAAGTATTTCGAATATAAAATGCTGGAAGCCGAAGCGAAAAAAAATAAAAAATAATTTGTTCCGGGTGTGGATTTTCTGCCGATTGCGATTAAATATCTCCCAAACCTTAATCGCAAGAGGAATATTTTGCCATGAATTCTGCAACCGAAAACAAAAGTCACTACCGTCTGGGCAGCAATTATACCATGAGCCGCATCTCGGGTAAAAACTGTTCGGTTCTGCTCCGCGACAAGAGTGAAGAAATTCAGGGCGTCGTAGACGTCTGCAACGATAAAATATCCCGTGTCGGCGGATATAATGGAGAAAAACTTTCTGACGTCGGCCGGCTTGAACTGATTAAGTTCATCAGAAACAACCGCCTCTCCATGACGCCCGAGGCCGCCAAAGATCTGAAACTCTCGGTTTATCAGCCTGCTTCGGGAGAAAATTTTTATCTCAGTGAAAAAGAACTGGATCGGGTTTTAAGCGGAAACGTTTCCAATGCTTCCGTTTTGGTCAACAAGTATAAAAAACGCGTTCTGCATATCCGTCCGGAAACCAAGGGCGCCGCGCTGAACCTGTCGCGTGCGGCCGTCAAAAAACTGGTTATAGGCCCGGGCTGCAATCTGATTATTGACCTTAGGGACAATCCCTATATCGAGCGGCTGGTTATCAGGGAGGGCTTTGTCGGCAGCATCAACGCGGCCCGTACCAGCCTCAAACATATTGACATTGCTGACAATTGCCGTTGTGAACTGAGTCTGAATGATTCTCTGAAGTGCTTCAGTCTGCATATCGGCGACGTCTTCAGTGGAATTTTAAATGTCAAAAACTCCTGTTTTCATCATTTAGATATCGGATATTACTGCTATGCGGATATCAGTCTTGAAAAAAACTGGGGGCGCCGCAACATTAAGATCGGCAACTCTTTTCGCGGCAATCTTCATATTGACGGCGTCCATGTTCCGGGGCTGGAGATTGGCGACGACTGCAAGGGAAAAATAAGCGTCAGCAGTCATGATGACATTCACGGCGCACGTAAAATAAAAATCAGAAACGAGTTTAACGGCGAGTTGGATTTAAGCAACTCCAAGACCGTATCCCGGCTGGAGCTGGGCGCGCATACCCGTGGAAAATTAAATTTACTCGGCTGTCCCTCGCTTCAGGTTGTCAAAATCGGCGAAAATTTCAACGGTACGGCCGATTTTAGTGAGTCGGGAATAGAATATCTGCGGGCCGCGCGCGGCTGCCGGGGACGTTTAATCCTGCTTAACTGTGCTAATCTGACGTTGCTGAAGCTCCCGGTCGAGCGCAAAACTTCGGTGACCATTGAAAAAGATCCGCTGCGGGTTCAAACCGTCAAAGGCAATGTATATTATCAGTTTAAAGACAAAAGACTGCCCGCGGAATATTTTACGCCGTTCTATAAAAAATGGTTTGAAAAAGTCAAGGTTTTTTTTGTGAAAAAATAAAGAAATTAAAGGCTTTGCGGGCGGATTAATCCTTGTGAATGTGAATTTTTTGTGATATATTTTAAATATACCGCTTCAGATTGACAGGGGGTTATTATGATGGATAAAAAATCAAACGGTTATGCTTTCGCCGAAGCTCTGGCCGCCGGAAACCTGACCAAAGACCAATTGTTTGAACATCTGCATAAGGCAATTGGAGGCAAGTGCAGTCTGAAAGAACTGCGTCTGCCGACGAATTCTGCAGTAGCCTCTTTAGAAAGTTGTAAAGCCAGATGCCAGATAAAGGCTTTTGAACCAAGAATTGTCAATACTTATCACCAGCTGAATCAGGTCAGCAAAATAGAGCGCAAGAAAGAACTGCTCGACAAACTCAACATTATGGTCTGCAAGCCCAGAGACTATGCCGTAATGGCGCTGGACTGCTATTTTAAGATGGACAAGAAGCATACATTGGAAAGTTTTTGTTCCGATTATAACCTCTATCTGGCAGAAAACGGCAAAATAAAAACCGGTCCCGCCAAAGAAGAACAAAAGGCCAACGACAATGGCTTTTCCCCGCTGATGAAAGAGTTTCAAAACAGTTTGGAAACTCTTCGCGCCTGATATTTTCTCACATGCTTCAAAGCAAGGAAAACCCCGCCGGTCAGGCGGGGTTTGGCTTATGCCGCCCGTAGGGAAGCGGAGCGGTTGTACGGCCTTCCGCCGCTGGAATTGGCGGCCGCCGAAAATCCGCGCGTATTTTTGTTGAATTTGTTCCTGTTTTTTGCTTTTTTGTCGGGAGCAAAAGGCTTAAACGGATTTTTCGGTGCCGTTTTTATTTTGGTCTTACTTTTTTGGGGCAGTTCAAAACCTTTCAGAGGCTCTGCCGAAATCGGATAATTTCCGTCCGTAAGCGTTTCCTTTTCCTGGTTGGACGGGTTAATCAGTTTGTAAATGGCTTTCCATTTGGAGTTGTCCTGAGGTGTCAACAAGTTAATGGCGGTTCCTTCGGCACCGGCGCGTGCCGTTCGTCCGATACGGTGGATGTAATCTTCGGGACACTGCGGCAAATCATAGTTGATAACATACTGAATATGCGGAATGTCCAATCCTCTGGCCGCAATGTCAGTCGCCACCAGAATGCGGTATTTTTGAGCTCTGAAACCGGCAATAACACGGTCGCGGCGGCTTTGGCGCAAATCGCCGTGAATGGCGTCGGCGCTTTGATTTTCTTTGCCGAGTTTTCGAGCCAGCCTTTCTGCCGCATATTTGGTTTTGACAAAGACCAGAACCGATCCGTCGCGTTTTTGCAGTTGATTCATCAATTCGCCGTATTTCATGGCCTCTGAAGTTTTAATCAGCTCCTGATGAATTTTTTCAATCGGAGTGTGGGTTGAACCGACGGCAATGCGTATCGGGTTACGCAGAAAACGTTTGGACAGGGTCATAATGTTGTTAGGCAGAGTGGCGGAGAACATCAGTGTCTGACGTTCAGCCGGCAGATATTTGGCAATCTCGTCCAGTTGGATGCCGAATCCCATGTCCAGCATCCTGTCGGTTTCGTCCAAAACCAGAAATTTTGTGTTTGTAAGTCTGAGGCTGCCCCGTTTCAGGTGATCGTTCACGCGTCCCGGCGTGCCGACAATCACTCTCGGTTTGTTTTGCAGCTGACGAAGCTGTTTGGGCATGGAATCTCCGCCGATCAGCAATGCGGTTTTTATTTCGGCATTGGCGCCGATAAGTTGTTTGAGGTTGGTTAAAACCTGCTGTGCAAGTTCACGGGTAGGGGTAAGAACCAGCCCGAGACTTTCGTTGCCTGCCCAGATTTGCGCCAGCATCGGAATACCGAAAGCGCCGGTTTTGCCGGTGCCGGTCTGAGCCGAACCCAAAACGTCATGTCCTTCCATAATAACGGGAATGGCCTTTTCCTGAATCGGCGTAGGAGAGATAAAACCGATGCGTTTAAGTGAATGCAGTATATTTTCGGGCAAACCCAAATCTTCAAAATTAGTCATTTTTTTCTTTCAAATTATATGTTTAATTCCGGCGGCAAAACATTTTACAACCGCGAGTTTTCTCCGCTTCTTAACATAAAAAGTTAAGAAGCAACTCTAACAAAAAGTTGAAAGATATTGAAAAATCTTAAAATTGCGGATAGCAATCCGCCAACAAACATGAAGAGCTGCAAGAATCTCTGCGGCCACTATATACGCTTTCTTATATCTTGCAAGCATTATTTTATATTGACTTCTGTCAACGGAGAGGTTTATAGTTGCAGCCGCAATTAACTTATTTTATTAACAATTAAAAAATTATTTTATGAAAAAAGCAGAATATTGCACTAAAGCGTCTACCGCCGTTAGTATTGCCCGAGAAGGTTTGTCAGCTTTGCCTGAAGACAGACGTCGCATTTTATCGAGATTTAAATCAATGCCTCAGGCCGCCGTTTTGAAAAGTGTTCCGGTTTGGATTGTCAGTCAGCACAAGTCCGTACATCAGCCGGAAAGCAGTATCGTTTTATATGTTGCGGTTCAGACCGGAGTTCTCCGTTCGGATATCGTCAAAAGCGAGACGGTAGTTTTGTTCCAAAACGGGCAGCATTTTGGCAAAGGAGCTTTAGATTTTCATTTTAGCAACGGGTCTTTTAAGATTACGGCCAGACAAGAGATGCTGAAGCTGAGAGAAGCAGAAGCGGTCTGGGCAAAAAACAAAAAGAAGTTTATGCAGCGGGGAGAAGCACCGCGATTCACTTTTTTCAATCGGCTTTTGCCGGCTTTTTGCAACCAGACGCCGCTTTATGTGGTCGGCTATTGTCGTTCGTCATACTCTTCAGATGTTGAGATTTTGGTTGTTTATGCCCTGAGCGGAAAACTTGTCTGCCGGACATATCAGTATGAAAACTGGCAGAAGATGCGCAATGCAAAGTCCGGTGACCATATTGAAATCGCCGGCACCCGGATTTTGATTACCAAAACCGGCTTCAAACAGGAGAATGTCTGATCTCTGAGACAAAAGGAAACAGAAGAATTTGTAAAAGTTCTTCTGTTTTTTTTGTTGACTTTTGTCTAAAAACTTGATATTTTATAGCCCGAAAATCAATTAGTATATTACGAGAATTATAAAAAATATTATTAACTCCAAAAATATAAAAAAAATGGAAAGACAAAGTTTTTTACTGAATTTAGAAGATACCGCCAATGAAATGGCCAACATCTTCGCCGGAGAATTGCAGGGTTACGAACTCTCTCAGCCTAGATTATCGTTGATTTTCAATGTTGCCAAGAAAGATTATCTTCCCGGTGTGACATTGGAAGCGATAAAAGGGCTTGACACCAGATATCTCATCTACTCGCCTTTGGCCAATCAGATGCTTTTGGCTGGAGAAGAGGGAACGTACCTTCCCGCTGTGGCAAAAGGAAGATATAACAACAATCTGGTTTCGTCCGAAATTATTGAGACGGAAAACGGTTTGGAAATGCTTTTGAGCATGGATGAAACGCCGAAACTCTGTGCCGATGCCGAACGTGCCGGAATTGTTGTCAACGGCTTTATGGCCATGACTTATGAAAGTTCCGTCCGCCGTCAATATCATCAGCTGGAACCGGAACAAAGAACGCTCAAACCCTGTTTGGCTCTTGGTTCGCTCAATTTTGTCCTTGAGCTGAAAAAAGACAAAAACCGGGTCTTCGGAATTTTTGTGGACGTTGCCACTTCCGCCGTACGGACAATGGGTTTGCCTCTCAGTGAATATAAACTGATTACGGAAGGCGCCCGTATCCGCAACAAGGAAATGCACGGTTACAAAAATTATTTCTTTAACGGCCGTAAATTTCGCCCGGCAGACAATGAGAGCGAATTTATGACCAGAGAAGAGGCTAAGGAAGTATTTGACAACCTTCCGGAGGATCAAAAACAGCAGTATGAAGCGAACTATCAACTGCTGGATATGGTGCCCGTTATGTGCTGCCATATCGATTTTTCCTATATCATCGGGGAAAACCGCAGCGCTACGCCGCCGGCTGTCTTACTGATTGATGCGCGCATTGGACTCATTACCGAATTCAACGTGAACATCGATAAAACGGTATTGAGAGTTTCCGTCGGCACACAGTTTGCCAATGACGGCAATCCGGTGAAACTGACAAACGAAGGTTGGACATCTAAATTCTAAAAAAAATGACTAAAAGAAATATACTGCGCCAGGATGCAGACCGCATGTTGGGCAAAATGAGAAAAGGACTCAAGGCCGCTCTGAAGAAGCATATGTCGGCAGAAAATAAGACCGATTTTTTTGTTTTGAACCATCTTTTTCGCAAAAGGGGAACCACCCTTTTGAAACAGAAGCCGAGAGCTGTGTGGATACGCGTTATTTCCGAAGGCGAGAGCAAGTGGGGAAAACCTTCTTGGATTGCCGAAATTAATACGGAAAGTCAGGCATATCTGGCAATCATTTTGCCGATGTACCAAGGCGCCAAACCTTATGTGACCGACCGCCGCTTATGGCTGCGGGAGATTAAGGAGGGTCAGGAAGTCTTGGTCGGATACCGTACAGCCAAAATGGTTGGTGACGGAATCCTGGAAGAAGTTGTAGATTAATTTCTTAACAATAAGACTAATTTTTTTCATTTTTTTGAGAGGGGCCTGATGCGAATCACGCCCCTTTTTTTGTGTCATTCTTTATTGTTATGCCGGTGTATTAATGTCATGTTGAGCGTAGCGAAACATCTCAGCCTTATTACATTGCTGAGACCCTTCGGCAGGCTCAGGCTGACCAGACGCGGGCGCGCGGCGCATATTAATGTGCCGACAACGGAGACCGTGAAACAGCCAACCATTGCCGCCGGGCGCTGCCCGGTTAGCCGGCAAGATAGGTTTTGACGGCATTGTCGCGTTCAAAAAGGTAGAGGAGCGTGCGCAGAGCCTGTCCCCGTTCGGAAGTAAGGTCGGGGTCAAGTTCCATAATCAGTTTGGCGTCTTTGGAAGCCGTCAGCAGCAGATTTTTGTGGACGGAAAGATCCGCCAGCCGGAATTCGGCAAAGCCGCTTTGCCGGGTGCCGAGCATTTCGCCGCCGCCGCGGAGTTCAAGATCTTCTTCGGCGATGCGGAAGCCGTCCTCGGTTTCTTTCATAATGTTCAATCTTGCGCGCGAATGTTCGCTCAAGGGATAAGAATACAATAAAATGCAGGTGGAAGCCTGATAGCCGCGCTTAATGCGTCCGCGCAGCTGATGAAGCTGTGCGAGGCCGAAACGTTCGGCGTGTTCAATGACCATAATTGTCGCCTCGGGAACGTTGACGCCGACTTCAATGACGGTGGTGGCGACCAGGAGTTTGATTTCTCCTTTTTTAAAACGTTCCATAACGGCGTCTTTTTCGGCTTCTTTCATTTTGCCGTGTACCATTCCGACCTCGGCGCCAAAATAGTGTTTAAGGCTTTCAAAACGTTCTTCGGCGGCGGCCAAATCTATTTTTTCCGATTCTTCGACCAGCGGACAAACCCAATAAGCCCTTGCGCCGTCTTTAATTTTCCTTTGCAGAGCGGCAACGATTTCGCCGATTTTTTCAACCGGCATAACGCGGGTGTCAACCGGCTTGCGGCCGGCGGGAACCTGATCTATTTTGGAATATTCCATATCGCCGTATGCGGTTAATACCAATGTGCGCGGAATGGGCGTGGCGGTCATAACCAGAATGTCGGCTTTGTTTCCTTTGTTGGAGAGGTTGAGGCGCTGATGCACGCCGAAGCGGTGCTGTTCGTCGATGACCGCATAAGCCAGGTCTTTGAATACCACGTTTTCCTGAAACAGGGCATGGGTGCCGATGATGATGTCTGTTTTGCCAGAGGCCAGGTCTTCCAGAATTTGGACGCGTTTTTTGCCTTTGGTGCGTCCGGTTAAAAGCTCGCAGCAAATGCCGATTTCCTCACATAGCGGGGCAATGGTTTCCAAATGTTGTTTGGCCAGAATCTCGGTCGGCGCCATAATGGCGGCCTGTGCGCCGCATTCAACGGCGTTGAGCATGGATAAAAAGGCGACAATCGTTTTGCCGCTGCCCACATCTCCCTGCAACAGGCGCAGCATCCGGCAGGGTGCGGCCTGGTCGGCAAAAATTTCTTTCAAAACCCTTTCCTGAGCTTCCGTCAGTTTAAAAGGCAGCTTGTCCAATGTTTTTTTGCGCAGCAGGCCGTTGCCTTTGAGCTCGCGCCCCGGCTGTTTTTTTACCTTTTGCCGGACGATTGCCAGCGCCAGCTGATTGGCAAGCAGTTCATCATAAGCCAGGCGCCGGCGTTCCGGTGCATTGGGGTCCAGGTCTCCCGGCCGGCGAGGGCGGTGGGCAAGTTCCGCCGCCGTGTAAAAATCTGGAAAAGATTCCGCGGTCAGAAATTTTGGATCCTGCCATTCGGGAAGATGAGGCAGCCGCAGCAACGCCTGTTTAATCCATTTGTTGAGCATTTTGTTGGAAATGCCCGCCGTCAGCGGATAAACCGGCTCAATGCCGGCAATTTGCGCCGCTTCGTTCTCTTTGACGATATAGTCGGGGTGACTCATTTGCAGCATATTGTTGAAGCGTTCAATTTTGCCGCTGACAATGCGGATTTCGCCGACCGGGAGATTTTTGCGGATAGATTCCGGATAGGCTTTGAAAAAACTTATGGTCATCTGGTCGGAGCCGTCTTCGACAATCACTTTGTAAGGCTGCGCTTTTCTGGCCGGAGCAATATGCTCGACAATCCGGACTTTGACCGTGGCGATAACGCCGGTTCTGGCTTCGGCCAGTTTTGGGGTGTAAGTGCGGTCAATCAGGCCGGCGGGCAGATGCCAGATCAGGTCGATGACTTTGCCTATGCCGAGGTTTTGCAGCAGTTTGGCGCTTTTTTCGCCCAAACCGCCGATAGTGGTAATGTCCGCAAACAGCGGGAACAATATTTCCGGCCTCATTTATACCCTGCATACCATAAAAAACAGTTGCTATCACCTCTATATTGTATATATTTTATTTCATAAGTAAACGATTGAATTATAATAATGCAGTACGATCTCAACAAACTGAAAAACAAGACCCTCTCTTCGGTGCCCGATGGCTATGACGCGGTTTTGCTTGACCGCTTCAGCCGCAAGTCCAAGGAAATTTTGTATGTGGTAAGCGACGGCGTTTCGCTGGAACGCACGGCTGACATATTGCGGTATCTTAATCCCAAACTGGATGTTTTGAAGTTTCCGGCCTGGGATACGGTGCCCTATGACCGGGTTTCGCCGAACGTCAATATCGTGGCGCAGCGGGTCGAGACCCTGACCGAGATTGTAACCAACCCCAATCCTAAAAAGCCGCGGGTGATTATCGCCAGTATCGGTTCCCTGATTCAGAAACTGCCGCCGCAGAAAATATTTTTGAATTCGGTGCGGCTGGTAAAGGTCGGCGGCAAACTCAGCTTCAACGACTTTATTCATTATGCGGCGCTGAACGGCTACAACCGCGTGGAACAGGTGATAGAACCCGGAGAATATGCGGTGCGCGGCGACATTATCGACATTTTTCCGGTCGGAACCAACGAGCCGCTGCGCATTGACCTGTTTGATGACGAGGTTGAGCGTATTCGCACCTTTGACGCCATGACCCAGCGCACCACCGGCGAGCTGACCCATTACAGTTTTCAGGTCATGGGCGAAGTGGCGCTGGATGAAAACACCATCCGCTCTTTCCGTTCCAAATATCGTGAGGCTTTCGGCGCGGCGTTCAAAGACGATGAAATCTATGCCGATATTTCCGAAGGAATAAAACATTTGGGCATGGAAAACTGGCTGCCGTTTTTTTACGAAGACCCGCTGCCGGATCTGTTTTCCTATCTGCCCTCTGCCGACATTGTCATCGGCCGCAGTTTTGACGAGGCGCTGAAAGCCAAATGCGACGGCATTGCCGACTATTATCAGGCCAGGCTTGAAGCCTTAAACATAAAATCCGCCGCCGAACAGGATGTCTATCGTCCGGTGAAGCCCGAGCTTTTGTATCTGAACGAAAAACAGGTTTATGAAATTCTCGCTAAAAGACAGGCGGTTAAATTTACAAATTTGAGCATTGAAAACACCGAAGAGATTATTGATGCCGAGGTCGTGCCCGGCCGCAGCTTTGCCCATGCCAAAAATGTCAATCTGGGGCAGGTATACACGGATTTGGCGGCCTACCTGCGGGAAAATCAAAAACTGAAACGGGTGATATGCTGCTATTCCGAGGGGTCGCGCGACCGTGTCTTTTCGCTGATGTCCGAACATGAGATAAAAGATTTAAGCTTCGCCGACAATTGGGACGAAGCGCAGGAAAAGGATCTTTCCAAAACCGTTATGGTGGTTTTAAATCTGAGTCAGGGTTTCAGGGGCGACGGTTTGTGCTTCATCTCCGAACAGGATATTCTGGGCGAACGCCAGCATCGCAAAACTGTCCGCAAGGCTTCTTCCAAAGACTTTATTGCCGATGTCGGTTCCTTGAACGTCGGCGAACTGGTGGTGCATATTGAACATGGTATCGGCAAGTTCTTGGGGCTGGAAAACATCACCGCCGGCGGTGCCCCGCACGATTGTCTCAAAATTTTGTATGCCAACGATGCCAAGCTTTTTGTCCCGGTTGAAAACATTGACGTCTTGTCCCGCTACGGCATAGAGGATGACAACATCCAGCTTGATACGCTGGGCGGCATGGCCTGGCAGGCCAAAAAGGCCAAGGTTAAACAGAAAATTCGCGACATTGCCGAAAAACTGATACAGATTGCGGCGCAGCGGCACCTCAAAAAAGCTGATGCCTTTATTCCGCCACAAGGCCTTTATGACGAATTTTGTTCACATTTTCCTTATAATGAAACCGATGACCAGCTCAACGCCATTGCCGATGTTATGCAGGATCTCGGACAGTCCGTGCCGATGGACAGACTGGTCTGCGGCGACGTCGGGTTCGGCAAAACCGAGGTTGCGCTGCGGGCTGCATTTGCCGTGGCGTCCAGCGGAGCGCAGGTGGCGCTGATTGTGCCGACCACGCTGTTGGCGCGCCAGCATTATATGAACTTTAAGCAGCGGATGGAAGGTTTTCCGGTCAGGGTTAAGATGCTCTCCCGCCTGGTAACGCCCAAAGAGGCCGAACAAACCAAAAAAGGTCTGGAAGACGGTTCGGTCGAAATCGTCATCGGCACGCACGCGCTGCTTTCAAAAGACATTAAGTTTTGCAATCTGGGGCTGCTGATTATTGATGAAGAACAGCATTTCGGCGTGGCTCACAAGGAAAAGCTGAAAGCCATCAAGTCTGACGTCCATGTGCTGACCCTCACGGCAACGCCGATTCCTCGGACGCTGCAATTGTCTTTAACCGGCGTCAAACAGTTGAGCATTATCGCCACGCCGCCGGTTGACCGCCTGGCGGCCAGAACGTTCGTCATGCCTTTTGACAAAGTTATGATTAAGGAAGCCATTTATCGCGAGAAGTTTCGTCACGGACAGACCTTTTTCGTTTGTCCGCGGGTATCGGATATTTTCGGCGTGGAAAAAGAACTGCGCGAACTGGTGCCTGACGTAAAAATTCTGGTGGCTCACGGACAGATGCCGGTCAAACAGCTTGAAAACGTAATGAACGATTTTGCCGACGGCAAGGCCGATCTGCTGCTTTCAACCACGATTATTGAATCCGGCATTGATATGCCGAGCGTCAATACCATGATTGTCTATCGTTCGGATATGTTCGGACTGGCGCAGCTGTATCAGCTTAAGGGTCGGGTAGGGCGCGGCAAACTGCGCGGCTATTGCTATTTCACCATTCCCAGACAAAAGGCCTTAAAACCGATTGCCGAGCGGCGGCTGAATATCTTGCAGGCGCTGGATACGCTGGGCGCTGGTTTTTCTTTGGCCAGTCACGATATGGATATCCGCGGCTCCGGCAACATTCTGGGCGAAGAACAGTCCGGCCATATCAAAGAAGTGGGCATTGCCTTGTATCAGCATATGCTGGAAGAAGAGATTATGCGCCTGAAAACCGGCGAACTGGCCGATGAACGGCAAAAACAGATTTCCGACTGGGCACCGCAGATAACAACCGGTATTCCGATTATGATTCCGGAAACCTACGTCCGCGATTTGGGTGTGCGTCTGGGGCTGTATAAACGCATCGGCGACATTGCCGACAAGGCCGGGCTGGATGATATCCGCGAGGAGCTGATTGACCGCTTCGGCAAACTGCCAGAAGAAGTTGACAATCTGCTCAAAACCGTTGAGATAAAGCAGCTTTGCCGCTCGGCCAATATTGAAAAAATAGATGCCGGTGCCAAAGGCGTGCTGATAACCTTGCGCAACAATACTTTCGCAAGGCCCGATAAACTGATAGACTTTATCAGCCGTCAGTTTGGTGCGGTAAAAATACGTCCGGACCAGAAAATATTCATTGAGAAAAACCTGGAGAGTTATGCTGTCCGGGTTGAGACGATCAAAAACTTTGTAACTAAGCTGAACCGGCTGCTGGAAGATTAAATGACTGAAATTGCCTTCTATAATCTTATTGTCCACTTGGTAAACAACGATACGCTGACCGAAGAAAACGTAGCGCTGAAAAATATCTGGGGACGCGAGGGCAATATTATGCTGAGCCTTTATTTTTACCGCACCAAAACCTCCCGGGTGATTGATGCCTCCTATGTCCACGATATTATGGATATGACCACGGAAAAATATTATACCCGCTGTCAGGATCTGCTCAGAGATTTTGCCGCTTACCGCGATTCTCTGGCTGCGGGAGCAGATGCCGCCGCGGAAGACGATGCGCCGGTTCTCGATTTTAAGCATTTGGAGGAAATCCGCGATGATATTATCATTCTTATATACATAGCCAAATGCATAGATTATTTCTCCGAAATGAAAAAGCGGACGATTTTTGATTATATCAAAAAACACGCCGATGTCGAAAATTTGAGTTCCCAGTATATTGAAACATATCTGGTGGGATTGGAGCCGGATATTGAAGAGTTTTATCAGGCGCTGGACAATATCCGCCACAAAACGCCCGAGGCGGCGGAAGATCTGGCGCGGGAAGTCGTAAAAATCTGTGTCAGCGACGGAATAATGGCCTATAATGAAAAAATTTACATTGCGGAAATTCTGCAAACGCTGCGGGAACACGGTTTGGATCCCGATGTGGGATTATGAAAAAATAGACAAAATAATATTGTCAAGCTTTACAAAATATGATACTATCATATTGTTTAACAAGTATTATGTATATCCCGCAGCGCCTCAGGCAAGTGCTGTTTTTTTAGGATTCACGCCTAAATTATTAGAAATATGAAAGATTATAGAATCAATCCAGCCGCAACCCTTCGTTATGAAGGAAATTTGTTCATCGCCGAGGGAAGAAAGAGCTTTAACGTTGTGAAAATCACGGAAGCTCAGGCCTTGACACTGAAACACAGCAGCGAGCAAAAATGGTACACTTCGTTTGCAGCGGCGCTGGACGGAAACAACATTACCAATGCCCAACCCTTGGCGGAAGGAGAGTTCTACAACGGTTATGTTGCCGTTTGGAAAGGAAGCTGGATACAGGCCTGCCGGCTCATCGGTTCGCTGCAGATTGCAAGTGATCCCCGAAACTGGATATGGGCTGATCCGAGGCTGCGTGAATTGTTGCCCAAAGGAGAGCTTCTGGAACCGCACACAACATGGAGAGAAGGCGAAGTCGTATGCTGCGGCGCTTTTAAAGAAGTTTCGGCCATCTGCGGATATTGGGGACATCCTTATCTTCAGGAGCGGGAAATCGGCCGCCGCTTGAAAGAAGCAGTTCTTAACCATGACGGCATTATTGCGCTGGAAGATGAAGAAGTTAAGGAACTTCTGGCTTTTTCAGCCGCGTTTACCAGCGGAGCGTTGGTTTTGCCGGCATAATCGGTAATTTTTCAACACAAAAAAGGCATCGGAACAACCGGTGCCTTTTTTGTGTTGCCGAACCATATCTAATATAAACTGTCATGCTGAATGAAGTGAAGCATCTCAACCTTATTAGTTTGCAGAGCCTCTTCGACATGCTCAGGGTGACCCAATGTGGGCGTGCGGGGCATATTAATATGCCGACAACGGAGGTCGTGAAACAGTTTACTGATGGGATCAAACGCCCTGCGTTTGTCATGTTGAGCGTAGCGAAACATCCCGGCCTTATTTATACTTTCTCTCCAGAAAATATTCCAAGATTCCGTTTCTCACTTTTTTGCGCTTTTCTTTGGTGCGGAAGGGCAGGGCGATGATATTGGCAAAAAAGCGATATTTTCGGTAGGTTTTATAGAATTTGTTCAGCTTCTCTCTTTCTTCGTCGCGTTTCGGAAGCTCAACCGCCGGATCAACCCATTTTTTATACAGTTTCAGCCAGTCATAATGCGTGTAGCAGGTAATGAAACTGTTAGGATGAATCGCCATATCGAAAGTTTTTTTTGTGTATTGCAGGTTAAACTGCTCAAAAGACAGCAAAACAAAATTTGAAGCAAAGTAGCGCTCCGTGTCCTCAATATTTTCCGGCGTTGCCTGGTTATACAGTTCCAGTTCGGCTTTTTTCCCGTTCTTTTTCAGACAGTTGATAAAAATATACTGCTCGGGAATTAAACGGTATGGATGCTTTCCTGCCGGATCAAAATAAGCGTCATTTGTATTCATTAACGGAATGTCAAACAGGTTACGCAAATCTTTTGTCTGTCCAAACAGGACTAAATCAGAAATATGATAAGGAAAACACATTTTACTGTTTGGGTTCCGGGCAAAATAGCAACATGAAAGAATTTTATGTTCAAATATTTGAAATTCAGGATCAGCAGGCAAAAATCGGTCGTAAAAATTTAAGAATGAATTTCCCGTAAGAATAAAATCGGAACGAAGTTTTAGCGTATAACGAGTCTTAACTTCTTTTAAGCCATTAATCGTATTAACAAGCTGACGATTTATATTGTTTGGTTTTTCATAAGGATGGTTAGGGTAACAAAATGCCCCGGGATCTGGAGAAACGATGAAACGGCAATTGTCTTTGGCATGGGACGAGGAAATATTATCACATGTCGAAACAAGAATTGGAGACTGGGGAAAATATAGCCTGGCAGAAGAAATAACTTTTGAGGTTATTTCTTCATGCCATGGCCCTTGAATCAAAATTGTTATGTTTTTTTTATCAAACATTTAGAATCTCAACTTTGACAAAAAGAGTTTAAGATACAGCGAGATCAATTTTAGTGAATAGCTGAAAAAGGAAAAAATTTCAGAAAACCATCGTAAAGCAGACTTTAAGGGATAGGCAATCCGATCTCCGTGTTTATGCAATTTTTTCCAATAGCTTTTTATTTTGCATTGTAAAGTTAATTGGTTTAACAAGAGCGTTTTATCAGGAGTGGAGACAATATATTTTTGATACTGCTTAATGTAAGTCTCTAAGTCATAAAAACGATGTTGTACATGTTTCAATTTTTCATCAAATTTCGATGATATTCCCAAGCCTTGCGCATCAAGAATAATGAAATTAGAAATGAAAAGCCTGTCTTGTTCTTGTCTCATTTTTTCGGAAAAGGAAAGATAATAGTCCGGTTTTTCGTAGCCGACACCGGAATCATCAAGCATTTTTAACCAAATATACTGTTCTGGTGTATATCTATGATTAAAAAGACACGGATTGCTCTCATTATGGTTTTCATCATGAAAGTAATCTGCAATCTTTTCTGGCATATTCTTTCCGGTCCATATTTTCAATAAATCCTCAGTTAGACCAAAATGGAATAATTCTGAAGGATGATGAAGCATCGGAACATCTTTGGTATAAGGAGAAATTGTTCCGGTTTGATGAATCAGAACTTTGTTCTGAAATATTTTATATTCAGGTACAAACCGATCAAAGATATTTTCAAATTCAATGTACTTTTTTAAAAAGTTGTCATTTTTAAGAACAAAATCGGTTCTGAACCGAACGGCATATTTAGTTTTACATTGTCGTAATGCGGCATTGACGCTCTTTTGCTGCAAATCATAAGAATTCAATTTAGGGTACCAAGAACATGATTCCAAACAAGTATGATATTTCATTTCCATGCATGGATTTAATATTATTAAATCACAGAATTTTTCAAAAGGCTCAATATTTTCTCCTTCCCATGTCGAAAGAATTATCTTGGATTCAGGAAAATATTTTTTTACGGATTTTATTGATGCAAGAGTATTAAATTTTTTTCCTGCAAATATCTTGCCGCTGCATATGAATGTGATGTCTGATTTTTGTATATTAGTCATTTTTGCAAATCACCCAAACAATATATTTTTTAGATTTTTCAAAACGATATTCAATGATTTCAATGAATAAATGCAAATGGGAATAATTTCAAACATCCATTTAATCGTAGCCAGAAATGGCTTGCAAATAAAAATGAATGGTTTGGCAAATTTAGTAAAATGTTTTTTCAGTTTTTGAATATTTCTGTTATTTCCTATCAGTATATTGAAACGTTTTTTTATTGTACTGTTTATTCCAAAGATATGGTTCTGAGAAGATGGACAAATATGAATTCCCGTATTCTTAATTATTTTTATTTGGGCCGTTGCATTGTTAATTTTAGGATCTTCTACACGTAATAAACGGATTTTATATTTGTTTAGGAAATGAATGAAACCATCAGCATTGTCCTTATCGATAAAAAACATTGCCGTTTCTAAAACGCCACATATAAAAAAGGGCGATTTGTCAAAATACTGACGGAATCTCTTATAGTTATTATCTCCCAGAGCTTCTCTGAGCTCATCTTCTATTATTTTGATTGTATAGCCGTATTTGTCATTGTGGTATAAAATATATTGATAATAAAGAAGAGCTTCCAGAATTCCTTCGATATTTGGAAACTTACCGGGCATTTTATAGTTCTTTACAATTTCGATAGGTGTTCCCAAATCATTTATCAGATCTTTCAATATGTCTAGTTTATAAAACCATTCATAAGATTCAATACTCCAGTACTCTGGTTTTTTTCCTAAAAGGTTTGTAACCGCATTTAAAAATTCATATGTAAAGTTTTCTTTGAAGCCTTGAGCCCTCTCAGATATTCGAGAAATAAAAAATGTTGGTTTTTTAAAATAATCATCGAAAAGCAGAGATATGTTCGTTGGTTTTATTAACATACTCTCTGAATCAAGAAATAAAAATTCTTTAGCATTAACGTATAATGCCCCGTAAAATTTTTTTAATGTTTGAAAAGATAAACGTCCATATTTGCTTAAGGCTTCTTCCGGTGTTTCGTCAATTTTGAAATGTTCAAAAATATCATCAAGAAAAATTACATTTAAATTTAAACGATTACGGTACTTTTGGATAATAGGAGAAAAAATACTGTTTTCATTTTTATTTATAATAAAAAATATTGGAAAATCACGATCTATAAGATAACGATCGAAACTTTTTAAATAGTTTTTTATATAACCAAAATGTCCTGAAAAAGTTGGCGTAATTATAGCTTTCTGTAGCGTCTTCATACTATTATTCCTTCATATTAATTTTATATTCTTTGTAGAAATCGTCTATAATTTCTTCAGAGGCTAGATTTGTACTGTGCCTAAGCCAAACAATATCGTTCTTGACAATCTTGGCGGGTATCCCTGCAATAACCACCCCCCCCGGTTGTGTGAGGCGGAAAAAGATTTATTTATGAGAGAATTAGCGCCGAGTATAGAATGATCTGGAATTTGTGTATTTTTTAATAAAATACATCTCATGCCAATCCAAACATGGTTGCCAATTTTAATGTCTGTTGCTGGATTTAATATCTCTTTTGTCTTTCTGTTTAATATTGTATGCCCATCACTCGAACGAATTTCAATATCATGAGAAAACATACAATCATCGCCTATTTTAACAGTAAGCTTGGGTTCATCATGTAAACGGATATTAACAGATGAACAGGAAAAATCTCTGCCTATTAATAGTGTATTATTGTTCATAGGAGAAATATTTAGATTACATAAAAAATATTTGCTTTTTTGTATGTTAATCAAAGAATCAGACTGCATCTCAAATGTAGATGCCCGAAATTGAATTGGAGAATGCAAGACAACCAGATTATTATTTCCGTAAAATATGATTTTTAGGCCAGAAATAGCAGGATTTATAATTTCTTCACCATTTTCCAGAATTAATTTTACAATGTTGTTATGACCATAATTTACTATACTGGAAGAAACATCAGCACAAATGTTGTTTTTTAGAAATTTTTTACGAAAGTTTTTTCTGTTATTTGACAGCGGAATGAAATAAGATAATAACTTTATAAGCTTATTATAAATTTTATTTTTATTCATTAAAACCTCTCATTTGCTAGTTAATAAAATATCTTTTCCATAATTTTTGGTTGAAAAAAAGAAAATGACGTTCCAGTTTTTTTCTGTATTTATCTCGTAAATTTTTTTGAGCGATTGGTGTAACCGTCAGATTAATTAAAAACTTTTTTATTTTATTAATAAAACTCGGAGGCATAGAGTATGCGTCTAAGAGCCTTTCATGAATTTTAGCATCCAGAAATTCACACCAGAAAAACTTATTTTCAAGATTAAACTTTTTGCAGAATTCATCATATAGAGAAAATTTGTCTTGTATTATCATATTGGTATGACGGATAATTCTCCATAGCATATATGACTTGTCAACGCCGTGTTTTAATGAATACTCAAAATCAAAAAAACAATAATTGTTTTCATTGGTTAAAATGCAATTATGAGGTACGGCATCCCATGCGTTTGGCTGCAATAAAGCAGCATTGCCGGTACGATACTGCGAAAAAACTTCACCAACGAATTTCTCCAGTTCTATCTTGAGAATATTTGAATCTTTTATTGAACTTAAGATATTTCCTACGTTGTTTCCGGCAATAAATTTCCTTTTTTTATCTGCCGTGACAATCAGATATGGAGATTCAATATCTTGCGGGGTTCCTAATATCTTTCTGGTAAAAATGGTTTCTCCGGATTTTACCGTCAATGTCGTCAACATTATCCGGCCAAATCTTTTTTTGAAAATCCAGGCAATTTGTCCCTTTGCCGCCTTACGAGACATCTCTTTGTAAAGTTTATGTTCCGGAGACAAGAGATGCTGCTGCCAATTATGATAAGGACCGCATATTTTTGTATATCTGGAGGCTAGGCCCGGATGCCGTGCTATTAATAAAGAACTGAAGATGATTGTATCCGTATGATTTTGATAAATATATATATCGGGAATATCTTTTATCAGTTTTTTTTCGGATATGTTCTCATTATGCCTGCTTCTCGTATGGTCTAAATGAAGAGGGCATTTGTAATTGTTGTTTTTCAGCCACGTATTTATCAGTTTTTTTAAATAAGAAAACTCTAGGTTAAATTTTTCTATTTTTAATTCTGAAGCCAAGGTTTTAAAAATGTCAGCATATTTTAAATAATTGGTTTTATGTATAATGCCATGGTATAAAAGTTCGTAAAAATACATTTCATCAGACGGAATATAAATGCCTGCTTTATTTTTTTGTCTCGTGTCAATAATTTTTTGCGACATCCGGGTGTCATAATAACCGTCGCCTATATATTTGGTATGAAAACTGAAAATACTGTCTTTAACTTTTACTAAATTGGCAAAAGCGAAATCATTGGAACCGTCAGACTGGGCTGACATTAAGGTATAAGTAAAGCACTGAGGGTCTTCAATCAAAAGATCGATATCCCCGTCAAAAGGAGTAAAATTGCCTGGAAGTTTTTCAAAACCTCTCAAAACAGCGTATCTGCATGTTTCATTAAGAATATAAAATACCTGAGAAAGACTTTTCCATCCGTCTACTGCCGGAAGATTTTGAGATAATTTTTCTAATGCCCCATCAAGTTTGGTTTCTTTTAAAAAGTCAGAAAGGCTGCGTCCCAGTAACAGAGCTAAGTCATGTCTGGTTTCTTCTTCAGAGTTGGTTCCATGAAGCAGGTTTATTCCCTGAAAAATAACATTTCTGATATATGATTTAACATCTGATGTATTAATGTTAACAGGAACCATTCCTTTTGAAGTCATTCTGTTTTCGTACTTTGGATTATTGTCTCTAACAATCATAAGTAGAAAATACCCCCCCCTCGCTCATTGATTATGTTGTGGTTTTGAGAGTGGTCAAAGCCGTAAAAGGAAGTGTAGTTATCTAAAATTTTATCTTGCGACCATAATATTTCATAAAGCTTCAAAATCTGGAAATTTTTCTTTACAATTTCCATAACTTCTTTTTCTTTTTGTCTTCCGTTCGGCCAAAGAATGAACAAATGGGTTTCGGAGAGGGTACTATGCATTTCAGTCTCCCAGATATTTTTTCAATTGTTCGGGGGTGCCGACACACGCCCAGTCTTGAACATGAATGTCATAAATGCCTATTTGAGCTCCGTTTTTTATTGCGTGATTATAGACATTGCTCATGTAATATTCATTTTTTGCCTTATCGCCGTATATCATCATGTCTATAGCGTTTTTTACAAAATCGGCTCCGCGGCGAAACATATAAACTCCCGTAATTGCATGATTGGAGATAACTTCTTTTTCTTTTGTTCGCAGGGCATAGCCGTTCTCATCCGTTTCCACAAAAGAAAAACAAGCCTCTTGCGTGTTAAATGTAAGCAGACTGCCGTCGAGCTTCCGATCCAAACAGTCTTTGACAAAATTTTGAAAGGCCAGATTATCAAAAATATTATCAGAATCTGCAAAAATAACGGGAAGATTGTTGTTGATGATTTCATGGCTGGCCAGAGCCGTGCAGCAAGCTCCTTGTGTCAGTTTGTCAACAGAAAGAAACGCAACATGATAGTGTTTGGAAAGTTTTTCCAACTGGTCACGATTTTCTGTTTCAAATTGCTTTTGAATAATCAGGGTATAGTGTGCGTTCGGATAGTTTATACCGTCAAGAACATGCTCAATCATCATTTTGCCGTTAATGTCAATAAACGGCTTGGGCAAATCATAGCCTTGCGCTTTGAAACGGCTGCCGGCACCGGCCATCGGAATTACAATATTTAACATTTTAACACCTATTTCGCTTTTGCAGCTTTATTTAACACATCTTCTGTCATTTCTTCCCAGTTGTCTTCAAAACGGACAACTCGGTCATCAATGGTAATATCTGCATTAGGTTTGCCGAAAAATATCTCGTCATATTCAATTCCGTTTTTCTCTAACCATTCAAAAGTCATCTTACCGACATTTTTTAGAGCCTTGCCGACATTATGTCCGGTTGATCCCATATTGCGTGCAGTATTGATAATAACGGTATGGCCGGCGGCCCTTAACGCATGAATACGTTCTTTGGCACCGGGCTTGGCCTTAACGTCGGCATAAGTTTGAGGATCTTTTCTGATCTCGCAGATTGTTCCGTCAAGATCTATGCATATTCTCAACTTTTTTTCATTATTCATCATATAAAACCTCGTTTAGTTTTTGAATTGCAGTAAGGTAAAAAGCTTTTTGTCTGTTAACGTCGTCGGCATGCAGAGGAATCATGGTTAAAAAGAGCAGAGCCTCAATAAGTTTTATTTCTCTGCGGTCATATCCGTATTCAACAACCAGTTCGTCAAAGAAAGGTTCGAGCTTTTCAGTTAAAATCGGCGTAGAAATTTGAAATTCATATACGTCCGGAGCCGCAATTTTCAATTTGTATAATCCGGCGACTATAAAATCATACAGTCCGACGATGCTGTGGCGAAGTTTTGCAATATCATAACGGGGATCTCCGTAAATACTTTGCGTTTTGAATCTGCCGCGGGGATCAATCAGTTTGAAAATATAATGCATCGGGTCAAATAAAATATTGGAAAAACAATAGTCTCCATGGACAATTGTCCTTTTGGGATAGTTTGTCAGAGCATCAATTTCTTTATCTAGGCTTTTTTTCAACAAAGGATAATTTTTATAATGAACATTATTGATGGATAAATAATCGCTTTGCATCATTTTGGCAATTTCAGGATTTTTGTTCTGAATGTCATTTATTCTTTGCCGGGTTTTGCTGCGGTAAATTTCTTCCAGCTCTTCTTTGTTTTGTGGTTCGGTATAATTTTCAAAGACTTTATGCACCTTTAACAACGCTTCAATAATGTTGTACCAGTCTTCCAGATTGTTGGAACCGTAAATAAAAGTTTCTGCTAAATTGGCATAGCCGTAAAGCTCCATTTCTACGCTGGCAAGTTCATCTGTTTCGGTAACATTGAAAACCCGGGGAGCGTAACACGATACGTCCGCCGGAAGTTTTTGATACCAGTTTGCCTCATCCAAAAGCTTTTGTTTTTTCTTTGATATTTTGGTAATGGTTCCGCGTACGGCATCAACTTTGAGCGAATTGAATTCCCTAGCGCTGAACAATCCCAATCTGGCCTGAACCGCGCCGCTGATATGGCCGAAGTCGAACCATCTCTGCGTCGTTTTAATAACAATCGGATGTTTGCGGTTATAATTGAGCAAAATGTTAATAAAACTGCAATTTGGTGATTTTAACTCCAGAGCGGTGAGTTTCTTTAACAGGGCTGTGTCTGAAAATTTATAATAACCAACCAAGGCCTCTTTGCCGGCAATAGATATGTCACGTTCTTTGTTATATATTCTTTCAATATGGTTTTGATCGTCTTTCGTAACCAGACACCATTGCTTGGAAGCTTTGATGTTTGGTGAAGATAAGAAAACATCGGCCTCATCCGGAAACGGTTCGTCAATAAGCGTGTCTCCGAGAATAATTTGTGTGGGCTGGTTTTCGTCGCAATCGGATAAAATGTTCAATACGGATGATGAAAAGTCAGAGTTGCTGTCAATGAAATACTGCTGAACTTCGGGGTAACTGTATCCTAGAAAGCGGCTGAGGCGCGTATTGCTTTCTCTGAGAATAATTTTAATATTCTCAGCTCCGTTTTTCATTGCAGAGTCTATGCACCAGTTGATAGCTGGTTTACCTCTGATTGGCAACAAACCGGGATCGCTGATCATGCCGGCTGAAATGTTCTTGGGGTTAAATTTTCCTGCAGATAAAATGATGGTATTTGTCATTTCGGAATTCCTATGCAAAATTGTATTGTAAATTTCTCAAAAAAAACGGCTTCAAAATTAAAAACTTCTTTGGGAATGAAATTAAATAAAAAAACGCGCAGCTCCCGCTTGTTGATATGAATTTTAATGATTTTTTTACGCAGCCGCCGAACATTCAAAGATTTTAAATATATGGGACGCATAATTTCCCAGTTGTCCCGATAATTATAGGTAATGGCATACGACGAAATGCCGTGTTCTTCCAAAACGGCAGAATAAAAACTTTCCGGATTCCAAAACCGTTTTTGTTCTTTGACAAAGTCAATTTGTGACAGAGCCGATATAATGGCATCCATAGTGTCCTGTTCTGCAAAGGTTATAATGTCACTGGCCAAATCGGTACTTAAAATATAATTTTTTTGCCGCTTATTATAATTAACAGCGCAAAAACGTTTGTTTTTTAGTGATGCGCCCAAAACGGACATTTCGGATAAAAACAAATCAAGGGGGATGGGACTCTTCAGATATATGTCAGGGCGGATGCAGATAACAATATCGTATTTTATGTTTTTTTTCTGTTGATACAGTTTTCTCAGGTGATTGGCCTGCTGCATTGAATACAGCATATTTTTCATCGCATAAATGTCAATGTGCTGTGCTTTGCTCGTTGCGAGACACGGAATACGCATGGGCTCATGTTTTTTTTGAGATTCCATTTTAAAATCTTTTAAGGCGTACATACTTTTAATATGTGCAATCTCATCTTTAGTGACGGATGTATTTTGAGTGTAGTCCGAAACGTCCCAGCAATGCATAAATACATCACAGTCATATCGATCCAAAAGATTTTTCTTCAGAGCGGAAATGCAGTTTTTATAACTGCGCAAATGGCCGAATATCTGAACCGCAATTTTATGGGGATATTTTTTCTGCATTTATCTGAACACGCCTAACATAAAAAATGTATTTCTTTAAGTTTTTGTCCCGGGTCAGGGGCTATGCAGAGGTATAATACCTATTATTTTTAATAATGCAATTTAAAAGTGATTTTATATCAATTAAAAATACATAATAAAACTAAAAGTAGAATAAAATATAACAAAAAAGCGCCCTGTGGGGCGCTTTTTCTGAAAATTTAAAGGACTACATCTGATCTTTGATACCCGGAAATGGTGCATAGTTGCCGATACCGCCGAAAAATTTCTCAAAAAATCCGGGCTGATGACCGAGTGCGTCGGTTTTTTCCTCGCTGACGGCAACCTCAACGCCGTCTTTTTTGGTCAGACGTTTAATGTTTTCAACTTTGCCTTTGGGATCAAATTCAATGGTCAGAACGTCTCTGCTGACTTCCTTGGGCGCCATGAAAGCCACGCGCTTAATGTCTGACGACATATATATCCAGGTATTCTGGTCTAAAGATACGACGGAAGAGGGCGAGCCGAGCTGTGAAATGACCTGATTTTTTGAATCGCCTACTTTTACCTTGGCGATCCGTTCGTTGGAAGGCATATTGCCGTTATGGGTTAAAAACAGGTCGTTGGAACATCCGCAGATTGAAAACAGCGCTAACAGCCCCAGAAAACGTATTTTGTTTATTGACATATGTGGTTCCTTGCAGTTATATCATTTAAGATTTTTGTAAATTTATATCATATGGAAAAAATTAATGCAAAATCTTTTTTCTTATCCTATCGTTGTAGATGATCTTCCTTCAACGGAAAGAAGATATCATCTGAATGCCGATAAACAAGAGTTGGATTATTTAAAAGATGTGCTTCAGGTTGAAGGGGTGCGTTCTTTTGGTGCCGAAATAATGCTCAAGCTGTATAAAAAGGAACACCGCCTTGATGTTTGGGGACGGGTAGATGCCGAGTTGGAGTTAAAAAGCGTCATCAGCTTGGAAAATTTTTACAAGACCTATTCGCCTGAATTTAAAATCAGTTTCGATACCAAGGCTACGCTGAAAGAAATCAAAGAACTCGAGATTGATTTCAATGAAGACGAGCCCGATGTCGTTGTCAACGGGCAGATAGATCTTGGCCAGATTGCCATTGAACAGGTGGCCTTGGTTATGGAAGACAACCCCCGCAAGGAAGGCGAAGTTTTTGTTTTCAAGTCGGAATTCGACGACGAGGATTCGGAAAAGCTAAATCCGTTCAGCGTGTTGAAAAAACTTAAAAAATGACTTTAAAGTATATCCCGGCGGCATAAAGCGGCATTTTGCCGCAAAAAAGACTTGCCAAATGCAAAATTTTTATATAAAACGTCAGCTAGAATTCATAAACCTTGTTTTATTAGTTGATTTAAAAAACTAATTGGTTTATTAATGGCTAAGAAAATAAAAGTGTAATTTAATAACTAGAGTATAAGAAAATGGCTACACCAAAACACAAAACATCAAAATCTCGTCGCAATATGCGCCGTTCTCATGATGCCTTAGAAGCAAATTCTTATCATGAGTGCCCGAACTGCGGCGAATTGAAGAGACCTCATAACGTCTGCCCGAGCTGCGGACAGTATGACAGTCGCGAAGTTGTTGCTAAAAAAGCAGCTACTCAAGAATAATTAAAATCATTTGAACATACGAAGTGTGTCTGTGTATGTTCAATTCTATATGGAGCAGGTTTCTTGTCTAATAATCTGGTCATATCAATAGACGCTATGGGGGGAGATAATTCCCCCAGAGTCGTGATAGAAGGGCTTGCTATCGCTGCCAAAAAAAATCCAGACATACGGTTTTTGCTGTTTGGCGATGAAAACAAAGTAAATCCCATCCTCAATACTTATCCGGCTCTGAAAAAAGTCTGCGAAATCCGCCACGCAAACGAAGTGGTGCACAACGAAGATAAGCCTTCTCAGGTCATCCGTAATAAAAACACCAGCATGTATATGGCAATTGACGCCGTCCGCAAGGGCGAGGCGAAAGCTGTGGTATCTGCCGGAAATACCGGCGCCCTGATGGCTATTTCCAAAATTGTGCTGAGAACAATTACCAAGATTCACCGCCCGGCAATCGTCAGTATTATGCCGCACCGTTACGGCCGCTATGTTATGCTTGACTTGGGCGCCAATACGGAATGCGATGCCGTTAATCTGGCCGAATTTGCTTTGATGGGAGACATCTTAGCACGGCATGCCCTGAATGTGAAAAAGCCGCGGGTGGCGCTGCTGAACATCGGCGCCGAGGAAATGAAGGGCAAGGAAGAGATTCGCCAGGCTGCCAGAATCATGAAACATTCTCACATGAACATTGATTTTATCGGCTATATTGAGCCGCACGAAATTCCCAACGGCATTGCCGACGTTATAGTTGCCGACGGTTTCACCGGCAACATAGCTCTAAAGTCCATTGAAGGAACGGCGCGTCTGGTTGTAAGACTGCTGAAAGACGCCATTAACCATTCTTTTCTGGCCAAACTCGGCCTGCCGTTTATGCTGGGCGTTATGCTCAAAGTCAAAAAAACGATGGATCCCAGGCTTTACAACGGTGCAATGCTGGTCGGACTGAACGGCCTGTCCGTTAAAAGCCACGGCGGAACCGATGCCCTGGGCTTTTCGGTTGCTGTCGGCAATGCGGCAAATCTGGTCCGTCAGGACTTTGTCGCCACCATCCGTTCTGAAGTTGAAAAAGTAGATTTAGACGAATTATCTCAGGAAGTATTTTATGAAGTGTATTAGATCTGAAATTATTGGCCACGGGCATTTTCTGCCTGAAAAAGTTTTAACAAATGATGATTTGGCACAGATGGTTGATACCAACGACGAGTGGATCAGCACCCGTACCGGCATCAAGAGCCGCCACGTTGCCGCCGAAAAGGAATATACTTCTGACCTGGCGTTCAATGCCGCTCAGATGGCGCTCAAAACTGCCGGAATTTCAGCGGCTGAGCTTGACGTTGTTGTTTTGGCAACCGTTACGCCGGATAATACTACGCCGGCTACTTCTGCCAAGATTGCCGCCCGTCTGGGTGTTAAGGCCGGAACGCCTGCATTTGACATTTCTGCGGCCTGCTCGGGTTTTGTTTATGCCCTGACCATGGCTGACAATATGATTCGTTTGGGGCAGGCCAAAACGGCTTTGGTCGTTTGTGCCGAAACCTTGTCAAAAATTACCGACTGGACAGATCGCAACACCTGCGTCTTGTTTGGCGACGGTGCCGGCGCGGTTGTCCTGCGTGCGGTGGAAGGAGAGGGAACGGCGGCCGATACGGGTGTGCTGGCCACTAAGGTTTATGCCGATGGTTCCCAGTTTGACAATCTGCTGACTAACGGCGGTGTTTCCACGACCCAAACGGCCGGACATATCTGGATGAACGGTAAAGAAGTTTTCAAATATGCAATCAATTCGCTTGCACAAGGCGCAGAAGATGTTATGTCCATGTGCGGCGTAAAGGCCGAAGATTTAGACTGGCTGATCCCGCATCAGGCCAATATCCGCATCATTTCCGGTGTCGGTCAAAAACTGGGTCTGCCGGAAGAAAAAGTCGTCGTTACCGTCGATCACCACGGTAATACGTCGGCTGCCTCCATTCCGCTGGCTCTGTCCGAATGCATGGAAGCCGGAAAAATCAAGAAAGGCGATTTGGTCGTGTTCAACGCCATGGGAGCCGGTTTTACCTGGGGCGGCGCCTTAGTGCGGATTTAAATAAATCTGGATAAAACACCATCACGGACTTGTCACGGACTCTGATTTGATATAAGTCTGTCAAAGTAAAAATAAGTAAATAATAGAGGTATTAAGAAATGAAGACAATTACTCGTGCAGATGTTGCAGAGACAATTTATGAAGAAATTGGTCTTTCCCGTAAAGATTCTACAGATATTTTGGATATGATTCTTGATGAGATTGTACAGGAACTCACTTCCGGAAACGATGTCAAACTGTCGTCTTTCGGCACCTTCTCTTTGAGGGATAAGAAAGCCCGTGCCGGCCGCAATCCTAAAACCGGTGTTGAAGCTGTTATTTCTTCCCGTCGCGTCATTTCTTTCAAGCCTTCTCAAACCATGAGAAAAATCATCAACGCCTAAATTTTCTTCACGAGGCATAAATGGTTGTAAACAAAAGCAAAGCAGCATTCAGAACAATTGCCGAAGTGGCTGAAGAACTCGGAGTCGCAACGCATGTGCTGCGTTTTTGGGAAACCAAATTTCCTCAGATAAAGCCAATGAAGAGAAACGGCGGCCGCCGCTACTATCGTCCGGACGATGTTGAAATCGTTAAAGTCATAAAAACCTTTCTTTATGAAAAACGCTATACGATTGAAGGCGTTCAAAAGCTCTTTAAAGAAAAAGGATTAAAAAATTTATTGGGCGAAGAAATTCAAAAAGATTTTTTTGAGGAAACGGTGCCAGAGGTTCAACTTGATTTGCAAAGCCGTGAGTTCATCACTTCCCTTATTGCGGAGTTGAAAGAAATGCGCAATGAGCTCCAGTTGGCGGTTGATAAGGTCAAATAAATAAAAAAGCGGTGAAGAAACCGCTTTTTTTATGCCTGAAACAAAGCCTCTTTCCAGTGTTTCAACTTTTCGTCAAATGAAATGGAGGCGTTGGCAGGACTGGTAGACGGCAAAATATAATACTCGTATTTTTCCAACAGCGCCGGATGGAATTTTTTGAAAAACTTGTAAGACTGCTGACCGTTGAATAAAAAGCGCTTCAGGGCAGGATAGCGGATACACAGCGTTTCAAAATCATTCGGTTCGGCATTTTTTATATCGCTGTCCAGACTGCCGCTGCGTTCGCAGCTGTGCAAATTGTCCCAGAGACCGATCCCATTTTCCCGCAGACATGATAACTTTTCTCCGTAATCGGCAAATTTCCGGTCGGAATTATACAGCCGTGCCATAATTTTCCACAGGGCATTATGCTTATACGCATAATATTCGTTGGCAACAAGAGACGCTTCTCCCGGCATGGTGCCGATAATCATCACTTTGGTGTTTTGGTCGATAACCGGTTCAAAACAGTGCAGAATATTTTCACTTTTTTTCATAGCCTTAATCTTCATTCAGATATTCTTCCGAAAACATATAGCGCTGCTTGCCTTTGGTATAGCGGCCGTACTGAATGGCTGCCGTCGGACATACGCTTAGGCAGGCCTGACACATTTCGCAGCGACTTCCCCATTGCGGAAAGGGAGTAAGGCGGATGTTGTTTACCGGACATATTTCCGCGCATTTGCCGCATTTGACGCATTTGTCCCGTTCAACCCGAAAGCCTTTTGCTGTCATGTGTTTCTGAAACAGGGGAGTAATCAGGCTGAGAAGTTTTGAACCTCTGCGCAGATCAAATTTTGAAGTACGCCGGGATATATCAGCAGCAATGTCTTTGAGACGCATTTGTGCATTGCGCAGAAGTTCGTTTCTTTTTTGCGGCGTATCAGTTTTAACCAAGGGCGCCAGCAGATAGTTGTTGGGCATCCGAACTGAAAAACCGGCATCACACCGCCAGCCCCGGGATGCCAGAGCTTTTTTCATTATGCCGTCGATGTTTCCGGTCTGGCTGTGGCAGGTGGCAATGAAATAACAGAAATTGTTTTGATAATTGTCAAGCTGGACGGATTTTATGAATGCCGTCACGCAAGAGGGCGGGGCCCAGGCATAAATCGGAAAAACAAAACCGACGGGCTCATTGTCCCGGAGCCTGCAGTTTGCTTCTGCGCGGGGAATAAAAACGGCGCGGTCTCCCGTCAGTTTGGCTGTTTCCAAGGCTGCCCAGCGTGAGTTTCCCGTACCTGAAAAATAAAAAATCATGGATGCTTCCTAGTGTTGTTCTTGTCCGTAAACCCGTTCTTTTTCTTTTAACAGTTCAGGGTCGTTTTGAACCAGAGCCAGACTGCCTTTTTCAACCGCTTTGGAATAAAGGTTGATTTTATAGTTGATTTTGTTCATGTGTTTTTGCAGTTGCGCCATTTGCGCTTCCAGATTGGCTTTCTGCTCTTTGAACATTTGCAGACGTTTTTCAAGCGTTGAGTCGCCTTCGATAAACCAGTCTATGTATTGTTTAATGCCTTTCAGCGGCATTCCGACGCCTTTCAGGCACTCGATCATCTGTAGCCAGCCGATGTCGTTGTCGGAAAAAACACGCAGGCCGGAACCGCTTTTCTTTACAAAAGGTAACAGGCCTTCTTTTTCATAATATCTCAGAGTGTGTGCCGTCAAGCCGGTCATTTGGGCGGCTTGTCCGATTGAATATCCCATGATTTTACCTCCGTTGTTAGCTATAAAAAAGCACAAAATTTGCCTTGAGTCAAGAAAAAGCTTGACTTAAAGTTAACTCTAAAGTTTATGATAAAAACAGACTCGGAATTTAATTTTTTGCGGAGTATTGAAATGATAATGACCTATGCGGAACTGCTTGGGGTTTTAAGCTGCTTGGTACTGCTGTTTTTCTGTGCCGGAAATTTAGGTTTGGGCCTTCTGAAAAAATCTTTTGCTGTATGCATATTGGCGGCCTGTTTTCCCGTGTCTGCATCTTTGGGAGCGGACCGCGTTCAGGCGCAGTCGGAACCTGCAATTTTAAAACTAACCACGGAAAATGGAGAAAAAGAAATGAAAAAAGCCCCGATTGACACTGTTTTTGCGCAGGGAGAACCCAATCCCTACGGCCGTTTTTTTACCGGACAAACCTATCTCACCAGGCTGAGTGCCAACGACGATGTCTGGCATTCTTCGCTGGCAAACGTTACGTTTGAACCCGGTGCCCGCACCAACTGGCACAAACACAGCGGCGGACAGATTCTTTTGGTTTTGAACGGAGAGGGGCGTTATCGTGAAAGAGGCGGAGAAATGAAAGTCTTGCGCAAAGGCGACGTTGTCCGCATTGCGCCGGATGTTGAACACTGGCACGGAGCCGCTCCCGGTGCCTGGATGACGCATATTTCGGTTGAGACCAACCTTCCGGACAACCAAACGACCTGGCTGGAGCCGGTTGCCGATGAAGAATATGAGTAAGCGATATGTTTTGGCCGCGGTTGCTGCGTTGTCAGTTCTGGCGGCTGTTTGGTCTTTCAGTTTTAATCAGGAAAAGAATATGAACGATTTTAATCAAACAGATCCTGGATTTATGGCCTTATGGAACAGTTTTGTGGAAAAAGACGTCAAAAAGCATGGAAGTCTTGACCGAGATACGCGCTACACGGCGCTTTTGGCCGCCCATATTGCCATACAATCGCGCGACGGGTATAAAAATGTCTTAAACGAGGCTCTGGAGCAGGGGCTTTCTCCGATCAAGGCCAAAGAAGTGCTTTATCATGCCGTGCCTTATGCGGGAATGGCTAAAGTTTATGATTTTTTCCGCCTGACCAATGAGGTGTTCGCTGATCGGAACGTCAGGCTGCCGCTGCCGGATCAGTCGACCACGACGGAGGCAGATCGTTTGGAAAAAGGACTGGCTGTTCAGCGCGGAATTTTCGGAGCCGGACATATTGATTCGATGCGAGCTTCCGCGCCGGAAGAATTGAAACATATTCAGGATTTTCTTTCGGCAAACTGTTTCGGCGACTATTACACCCGAGATGGTTTGGATATAAAAAAACGGGAACTTGTTACGTTTGTTATTTTGGTTTCCATGGGAGGTGCCGAACCCCAAGCTCGGGCACATGCCAAAGCCAATCAAAACGTCGGCAACAGCCGTGTCCTGTTGCTTGATACAGTAACCCAGATACTCCCTTATATAGGCTATCCGCGCAGTCTCAATGCCATTGCGCTGATTAATGAAGTATACTCTCAGGAAAAATGAAAGGATTAAATATGAGTAAAAAAGTGTTGGTTTTATCGGGAAGCTTCCGCAAACACGGAAACTCCGACCTATTGTGCGATGAATTTATCCGCGGTGCGAAAGAAGCCGGACATCAGGTTGAAAAAATTTATGTGAATGACCAAAAGATCAACTACTGCCGCGGCTGCGGTGTCTGCAACACGACACACCGCTGCGTCCAGAAGGACGATATGGCGGCCGTTCTGGATAAAATGGTTAATGCCGATGTCATTGTTATGGCCACTCCGGTTTATTTTTATACCATGAACGGTCAGATGAAAACACTGATCGACCGCACGGTGCCGCGTTATGAAGAGATCAGCGGCAAAGACTTTTATTTTATTGTCGCTGCGGCTGACGGCTCGCATGCCAATATGGAAAAAACGTTGGAAGGCTTCCGCGGCTTCACCGAAGACTGTCTGCCCGGAACCAAAGAAAAAGGTGTGATTTATGGTACCGGCGCCTGGAATGCCGGCGACATAAAAGGCATGCCGGCTATGAAAGAAGCCTATGAAATGGGTAAAAACGTAAAATAAATAGGATATCGAAACCATAAAAAAATGCGGCCGCAGGAGTTTTCAGCGGCCGCGTTTGTTGACGGAGACCTGGGAATATAATATTTTCGAAGGTTTTTGCGCATTTTCCGGCATAAAAATGTCTTTGACTTTGGAACCATATCCGAACCATGCGAATTTTTCGGTTTTTTCCCGGCTGGGAGCCTGCGTGCATATTTTCTTGACATAATCGAGCTTGGCCCGGCTGAAGTCAGGTTTGCCGTTTTTTATCAGATAAGAAGAAGCCAGTTCGCCGTAACTGCAAATGTAAAAGTCGGAAAAATCCAGCAATCCTTTATATAAAGCAGCTTCCATATAGCGGCGTACGGCCAGCCCTTTATTGTATTTTCCTCCGGCATAGCAGTATTTCATAAAACATTTCTCAATTTCGGGTTCGTTGCCGCGGTTGATGGCCAAAGCCAGCTTCGTCGGGCCTTTGTCCGTTCCCAGCGCTTCGGGGCCGCAGTTGTAGACAAGGCTGGTGAGAGCCGCTCTTTGCTTGCTGTTTAGCTTTGCCGAAATATATTTTTCAATTGCCGGATTGACTTCCGTTTCCAAGTGATAGTCCGTGGCTTCTTTGGCTTCGGAAAAAGAGCGGATGGTGTCTTTTTCCGTCACGGCTTTACCGTCGGGAAGTTTGGTCATGCCGATAGCGTTGGTCCATATACCGACGCAGTCCCGATACGGCACCTTGGAAAATCCTTCAAAGAAGATAAGTGCAGACATAATGTCTTTTTCATCGCTGCGGATAGCCGGCAATTCCGTTTTTGTGTCGGAGTCGCCCAAATTAAAATCCTGCCGCGCCGATGTGTTCAGGCTTAGGCTGTTGGCGGCAATGATGCCGCCTAGAATGAGCGTTTTCTTGTAAGACATCGTTTTTCCTTTGTTTTTTTACATAATAGCATATAAAGAAACGGCTGTAAACAAATCTGATTTTCAAAAAAAATTATAAAAGCGCAAAAAATTTCTTGCCTAAATTTTATCTTCTTTATATTCTGATACAAGTTTTGTAAGGGAATAAAATGTTTAATTTGGACCAAAACATATTGTCTGATATGGCCGCTGATAAAATCCGCGGTGTTTTGGCCTATGCGCTTCCCCTGATTCTTATTCTCATTTCCCTCCTCATTATCAGTCTCTGAGCATTTCCGTCCGTTTTTTTATAAAGTGTGGGTGCTCAGGGAGAATAAAGTGACACACTTTAGCCAGCCAAACGGATTAAAACTGATAATTAAGAGGAAAAAATGTCATCAAATCAAAATTTAGAAAACAGCGTTAAAGAATGTAACTCATTGTTTGCCGATTATTTTTCAACCATCGGCGGAAGAAAGTTTAAACAATTTTACTATGACTGGCATATTGACAATATGCTGGCGCCGTTCGCCGGGCTGGCCGAATATTTCAGCAAACAGTACGGGGCGGAAGCGCCGCACATATTTCACGAATTTGTCGAAGATATCCGGGCATCCGTCAGCGTTTACAATGTCGACAAGCCGCAGCTCAGCGTTTTGAAAAATTCAAAATTTTCAAAATCGGGGGACGGAATGCTGTCATCGCTGATTGACGGCGTGGAAACCTTTGGTTTTGAGTTTCGGCAGTTTATGTATAATTTTGCCGACAAAAATGACCATGACAAAGCTTTCAGCGGTTGGCCGATAAAGACCAATATGCCTTATTCCATGCTCTACGGAATGATGGCTGCCGAGGATATTCTGCGTTTTCTGGATAAAAACTATCAAAAATTGGTTCAGGGCGAAAATTGTTATGAAAAAGCGTTATATGCTGCCGATTGTTTTATGCGCGAGAAAATGGCCGGAGCATATCGCTATGACGGAAGTTACAATTTCAAAACCCGCCGCCGGCTTATGAAAGATATGGCGGCGATGAAAGAACGTCTTTATCAGGACTATGCGCGGGAAGGTACCGCAAGCCCGGCCATGAAAAAACTGTTCCAGGCCGAAGAAACGCGTCCCGGAAAAACTTCCGGCGGTTACTGGCCCAGCGGTTTTGAACTGGAATTCTACGTACCGGAAGAATATAAGGACTATGGCCGTCTGATAGATTATCTTAAAGATAAAAACGGTTGGAAAAAACTTTATTCGACCAATAAAGACGCGGCGGTTTATCATGACGAAAATTCTGCTGGTGTCATCATGCGTGACGAAAGTTTGGTTCGCTACAATAAACTGGCGGCCGTGGAGTATGCCAGCCGCATTTTGAAAAGCCGGGAAGACGAGGAATCCTGTCTCAAAATTTTCGATTCTTTTGAGCAGGGACATGTCAACGCCCATTGTTCTCTTCATCAGCATTTGTCGGCGGACGGATTTGACCTTGACGTATACAAAAGATTGGTTAAACGGATGATGCAGCATGAAGAAGAGGTCGTTGCCGCTTTTGCCGCGCCTGAAAGACGGGAAAACAGGTTGTTGTATGCCACTTACATCAGCCGCAACCTGAGTGATGACGGCAAAAGAGACTATCCGTTTTTGTGCGTCATGGCCGAGTTGTGCGAAGACAAGCGTGAATTACAGGAATTCACCTCTTTCGGTCATAAATACAAAACCTTGAACATAATGCCCGAACATACGGTGGAAATGCGCTTTATGAATGCCAACTTCAACAAAAGCTTTGTCCGCGGTTTTTTGCAGTTTAATCGTGAGTTTGTAAAATCTGCGGCGGAAAACAGTTCAGATCATGTAAACCGTCAGCTGTTGAACAAATATTCCTGGCGTCAAAACCGGCAGACGGATACCAAAACCGTTATGCATGCGCTGCCGTATTTCTATCAGTATGAATATGATTCTTTCCATCCGCAGAAAAAGCCGGTTTCAAAAGATGTAATCGAGCAGGAGCAGAAGTGCTGGCTTTTGATAATGCACGCCTTGAACGAAACCGGCAAAGTGCCTTATGTTAACGCCGGTTTTAACAAGAAATTTATGGAGATGAAGAGAAATGGCCGCTAATGTGTTTAATATCGTTAATGAAAATTCCGAACATAGCCTGATTCTGACTTGTGAGCACGCTTCGGCCCGCATCCCCGGCGAATATGGCAATCTCGGATTATCGGAGCAAGCGTTGGATACGCACATTGCCCGTGATAAGGGCTGTAAAGAAGTTACGCAGAAACTGGCGGAGCGACTGGGATGTTTTGCCGTAATGGGCGGATATTCGCGCCTTTTAATAGACCTGAACCGCGCTGTTGATGAAGACGAACTGATTGTGGCGGAAAGCGACAAGGTTCCGGTTCCCGGCAATCAGTCGTTGTCGGCGGAAGAAAAAGAAAAACGCGTCAGCCGCTATTATCGTCCTTATTATGCTGAAATTGAAAAGCAGATATCCAGACTGCAAAAGAAGGGAAAACAGCCGGTCATTTTTTCCGTTCACAGTTTTACGCCGCAGCTTCGGGGCGGAAACTATCGTCCGTGGCAAGCCGGAATTTTATATCGCCGGCCGCAAAAACTGGCTTCTTTTATGTACGAAGAACTGTGCAAATCCGATAAACGGATCGGTGAAAACGTTCCTTATGATCTGCGCGCCTATGATACGGGCGCGGCTGTCTTCTGCGGAGAACGCAAAGGATTTGACTATGCCTTAATAGAAATCCGCGACGACGAGTTTGACAATCTGGAGCAGGGGGTGGAAGAATGGGCTGACCTGCTGGAAAAAATTCTCAGCAGATACCTGTCCGAAAGCTAAATGCTTTAAGTGATAATCCTCTGCCGGTTTGATGAGTAAAAACGGTGTCCCGTTTGAAAATAATCGTAAAAAAAAAGCCTGCTTTTGAGCAGGCTTTTTATATCTGGTCGGGACGAGAGGATTCGAACCTCCGACATCTTGCACCCCATGCAAGCGCTCTACCAGGCTGAACTACGTCCCGAACGACAAGAAACTATATAAAACCATCCATACTTAAATGCAAGCACTTTTTTTCTTATAGGGCACAGTTTCAATCCATACCCGGCGTTCTTTATGTCCGTCTGTAACTGCCGGTTCGATTTCCTCGCCGCCGTATTCGCGCATAACGGAAGTCATGGCCAAATAAGAACCGATGTTTTCTTCTTCGCAGGTGAGAAGCGCGCGCTCAAGCTTCAGAACTTCCCGCGCATAACTTAAAGCCAATTTCAGTCCGGCTTTGACAAAGCCCTTGCGGCGCTGAGACGGAATAATCTGATAGCCGATATGTGCGCCGCTTTTTTCCAGCTGGGGCGTAAGCTCATGGCGAATGTCAAAAGAGCCGATATAATTTCCGTCTTCAACCAGCCATAGGCTTGTTGACGGAACATGTCCGGGAATAAGGTTTATACCCGTTCGCTGGTTTTCGACATACTCAAAATAACCTTCAAAATTACTGTCGGCAAATTCAATCAGTTTTCGAACGGCATGAATATCAAACGGCGACGGGTGCGCTTTATATTCTTCAACGGCGTTTTTGACGGATTCGGTATATTCAGGGGAGGGTAGAACTAATCTTAACATTTTCATCTCCTTTATAAATTATTTATTGCACAATAAACAATTAAAATCTAGTCTTAATGAAAAAGAGGAGAAATTTTATGCTGAATCCGCCAGAAACAATTACCGGAACCAGAATTATTTTGAAAAAAGCCGACAAGACATTCAAACAGGCGCAGATTTCCCTGGCGGAAGTTGACGCAAGCCGGGCCGAGCTTTATCCCTGGCTGGGCTGGGCCTCGCCGTCGTACGGACTTGAAGACGCCTATGAATATCTGCAGGGCTGTGATAAAGAGTGGAAAGAAGGAAAAGGATATAATTATATGCTTTGCGATTTGTCCGGACAGTTTATGGGGATGATTTCCGCGCTGAATGTTAACGAAGATTATAAATCTCTGGAAATCGGCTATTGGATATCGACGCGTTTTGCCGGTCGCGGCTTTATGAAAGAAGCGGTGCGCCTGATTGAAAAAGAGTTTTTTGCGTTGGGAATTAACCGTATTGCGATTCATACGGACGTCTTGAACATTAAGTCGGCCAATGTTCCGCAGAAACTGGGTTACCGGCTGGAAGGGATTCTTCGTCAGTCGTCCTGGAACCGGGCCGAAGACAAGTTTCGCGACATTAATGTTTTTGCCAAATTGAAAGGTGAGTATAAATAAAAAATCCCCGTTGGAGAACGGGGATTTTTTTAACGGGTTTGGCTTAGGCTTTTTTCAGATTTCCGGCCGAAACTTTTCCTTTTTCGCTGATAAGGTCAAAAGCGATCTTGTCATTTTCGTTCAATGTCCGAAAGCCGGCTTTTTCAACGGCGGAAATATGAACAAACACGTCGGTGCCGCCGTTATCGGGGCAAATAAAGCCGAAACCTTTGGCCGGGTTAAACCATTTTACGATACCTGTAGTCATTTTGAAAATCCTTTATAAAGAAACAGGTTAAAACAAACCAAGGCACAATGCCTTGATACAATAAACTAGATTAATGTGGGGAACGATGTTTCTTTAAAATATAAGGATAAAAATCATTAGATAAAGAGTCACTCTTAGACCACAGAGTTTAGTTACGGGTTTATATATAACCGCAAATTGGCGGTTAGGCAAGGGGTATTTTTAATTATTTTTGTTTTTGTTGCGAAAAACGGAAGTAAAAGTATTTAAAGGCCGGGCATAATGATTACATATTAAGCTGATTTATGGAGGAACAATATGTTTGGACAACACCGCTACTTTTTTCATCGCAGCCGATTTAAGCGCTTTTTAAAACACTGTTGGGACTTTCTGACCAGCAAGACAGGGGCCTTTCTGATAGGCGTTTCGGCCATTCTGGTCGGTTCTTACCAGTTTTATATCAACCGTCCGATATTGGAATATGTCACGACGACAAACAATATAATATCTTCCAACAATAAAAATGACTTTAAAATCATTGTCAAATCGGAAGAGTATAAAGACTTATATCAAACTGATGTAACTTTAGTAAACAGCGGTGAGCAGGCGCTGGCCGGAGCCGACGTTTCCAAAATCGGTCATGATCCGATCCGCATCGTCATTCCTAAAGGAGCGGGCGTCACACATTACACCATAGACAATAATCAGACTTCGCCGGCCGTAACGGCTGAACTGGAAGACATCGGCGGTGCCATAGTCATAAAATTTGATTTCTTAAATCCCGGCAACCAAATAACCGTGACGGTTCTGCACAAGAATAATACGCCGGATTTCAAAATTGTCGGTTCGGCCGTTAATGTCAATGAAATCACCCGGGCTTGGAGTCGTCAGCAGATTCTGACCGCGGTCAGCGGTTCACTGGGCATAATCTGTCTGCTGCTGGTTCTTAACTTGTGGCGCCGCGGAAGAAAGCATTATCGCATAAATAAACTTTGACATCGCAAAAATCTTCTTCTAAACTTTCTGTCGGAATAATTTATTTAGGCATAAGAATATGAAGCAGAAGATTTTTAAACCCGATTATCAAAATTCGCTGGTCAGTTTGTCAAACTCGATATTGAAACACTACGGTCTTCCCGCCCGGCATCAGACGCTGCCGGAACTGGACGCTGCTCTGGCGGAAAAAAATCCGCGCACGGTTATTCTTTTGGTATTGGACGGTATGGGAACCGATATGCTGGAGCACAATCTTCCAGAGAACAGTTTTCTCCGTTCGCATATCATAAAACCGATTTCTTCTGTTTATCCGCCGACGACGGCGGCAGCCACCACCAGCATTTATTCCGGTTTGCCGCCTTTGGAACACGGCTGGGCCGGCTGGCAGTGTTACTTTGAGGAATACGGCCGCTGTGTCGAACTGTTCCGTAATTTTGACTATTATACCCAGCAGCCGCTGTCAACGCCTTCGCCGGAACAGATAATGGGCTTTAAGCGTTTGAACGAGCAAATCGCCGAGAGCGGTGCGGCCGAAGGATACGGCGTGGCTCAGCCCTGGGGAAATTTTGAGGTGAAAAGCTTTGATGATATATGCCGCATTTTGGAAAAACTGTCGCGCAAAGACGAAAAGAAGTTCGTGCTCGCTTACTGGAAAAATCCTGACGGTATCATGCACAAAACCGGCTGTTACAGCGAAGAGACCAAAAACTGTATCACTTCTCTGAATGCAAAGCTTGAGGCGCTTTATCAGGCGCTGGAGGACAGTATGCTGATTGTTACGGCCGACCACGGACTGCTTGACATTAAAGATTCGGTTTTGCTGAATGAAATCAAAGAGCTTGACGACTGCCTGCGTCTGCCGCCGGCGGTTGAACCCCGGACGATCGCGTTTTATGTCAAACCGGGAAGAGAGGCAGACTTTGAACGACTGTTCCGCGAACGCTTCGGCCAAGACTATATCCTGCTCAAGACGGAAGATTATATTGCGGAAGGTTACGCCGGCACCGGCAGAATACATCCTCGCTTCCGCGGTTTTATGGGGGATTATGTTGCGCTGGCCGTCGGCGACATCATCATTCAGTATCAAACGCCGAACGGTGTCGAACCGGTTGATTTTGTGGCACACCACGCCGGTTTGAGCGAAAAGGAAATGCTTGTTCCGTTGATTGTTTGCGAAAAACAATAATTTATATTGAGTTTTGTCCAAAAACATGCTAATTGATAAACATATCGTCAATTAGCATGTTTGTTATTAAAATATTATCACTCTAAAATGTAAATCTATGAACATCAAAGTTTACAATGCAAGTTCGTTTTTCCAGGAAGAAGGACTTGACGCCAATGGCATTTTCCGTTTGTTGTATAATGCCGTAGTCAGAGACTATTATGCAAACCAGCCGATTGTTTCAGGTTGCGGAATCCACGACGAATTGTCCAATGTGCTCGTTTTGGCCGGCAAGGACGATTTCTTGAAAATAACAATGTCCGGAGCGGTCAACGCTTTCAAGCCGGATATTGCCGCCGCCGAGAACAGAATCAGTCAGTTTCATCGGGATCATCGGCGCCATAAGGAAATAAATGCGGAGCTTTCGGAAGTCAGCCTCTGGAACTATTTCTTCCGCCGTACGCCGAGAATGAAAAAGCTGATTTCGGAACGCTTGGAGCTTGAAACCATGCAGATTTCGTTGCCGGAGCTTATCAACGTGGCCTGCTGCAAGTTTGTAAAGGGAAAGCTTGGAAATGAAGAGGACTTTGTCCGCGCTTATCGCGAATTTTTTACCGAACGCGAAGAAAACGAACGATAACCGCGCTTATGAAGATTTAGACAGCCGCCGCAACGACGGCTGTTTTTTTATGCGTAAATAAAAGCTTTGACATTCGGGCAAAAATCTCTATTTTAATCCTTAATCGACAACAAAAAGGAATTGAATAATGCTGCATCCATGGCACGGTGTTGAAACCGGTAAAAATATGCCCGAAATCATTACGGCGATAATTGAAGTTCCCAAAGGTTCCAAAACCAAGTACGAGCTTGACAAGTTAAGCGGTCTGCTCAAAGTTGACCGCATTTTGTACAGTGCCGTTCACTATCCGGCCAATTATGGTTTCATTCCCAAAACCTATTGCGATGACAATGACCCGTTGGACATTCTGGTTCTGGGGCAGGAGGCCGTGGTTCCGCTGTCCATCGTGCGCGCCAAACCGATCGGCGTTATGAAGATGATTGACCAGGGTGAGGCTGATGACAAAATCATTGCCGTCCATGTAGACGATCCCGAATATGCACAGTACAAATCGATTGACGAGCTTCCCCAACATGTTCTGAAAACGCTGCAACGCTTTTTTGAAGACTATAAAGTGCTGGAAAACAAAGAAGTCAAAATCGAGGCCTTCTTAGGCCCCGAAGAAGCCAAAAAGGCGGTTGTCGACGCTTGTCGCCTTTATGAAGAATGTAAAACCACCTTGGCCGGTTACGGCGGGTAATATACATTCCCGGAGATGTGAAATATCATCTCCTTTTTTTATAATCTGATTGACAATGCCTTATTATTACATAACAATACTTAAAAGTCTTGATAACATTGGAAAAACAATATGAATCTGACAAAAAAACTGGCCGGCTGGCAACAGCGTAACCTAATTACGGCTTCTCAGGCAGAGGCCATTCTGGCCTATGAACAAAAATGCCGTAAACCGATGTTTATGTATTCTTTTCTGGCTTTGTCCGTCTTTTGTATCGGACTGGGCATTGTTTCGCTGATATCAGCCAACTGGCAGCTCATTCCGGGGAGCGTAAAGCTCTTTTTTGACTTTGTTTTTCTTATTGTTCTGGCAGTTGCGGCATATCGCTTTGCCCGTAATGAAAAAACGCTCTGGTTTGAGACGACGATAGTGCTTTATGCCGTAATGATTCTGGCCAGCATCGGACTGATTGCGCAGATATACCAGATCCAGCCGGACGGCTATAAGGCATATTTCATCTGGTCCCTGCTGACCGCGCCGCTTTTGTTCTATACGCAAAAACTGGTACTGCCGATTGTCTGGTTTCCGGTTTTTACCGCTTCGACGATTGACCTGCTGACCCACATAAGCTGGATTGACCGCATTTTGGGCATTGTAGAACGTTCTTTTCCGTTTGCCATTTCCATTACCGGCATCTTAGTTCTGTCATTTGTTTATCGCCTGCTGGCCATCCATTTCCGCACCAGGCTGGCCGCGGTTGTAAAAGCGTTGAAATTCTGGCTGGTGTTTGACATTGTCGTCTTGGTGCTGATGATGGATTTCGGTGCCGGCAATCCTTTTGTTTCAGGTATGTTCGGCCATATGCATTCCGCCGGCAGCTATGTGTCTTCAATCGTCATATCGCTTCTGGTAGTTACGGTTGCTGGTTTCGGTTACTTCAGCCACAAATATAACTACTCTCGTCTTTTGACCTGCATTCTGGCGATTCTGCTCGGCTTTTCCTTTATATATACCAGCCTTCCGCACAATACCGACGTTTTGGACGTCTGGGGTTTTCTGCTAACTATGTCGGCTTTGAGCTGCCTTTGTGCCTATGCTCTGATTAAGGGGCGGCACAAGCTGCTTAATTTGGCAACCGGATTGATGGCTCTGCGTTTTTTCATTGTTTATATACAAGTTTTCGGCAGTCTGCTGACAACCGGCATCGGGCTGATTGTTTCTGGCTTTGTGTTCCTCGGCATCATCTGTCTGTGGAAACGCCTGCATATTGAAAAGTTTATAGATGTAAGGGAACCCAAATAATGAAGAAAAGAATACTGCTCATGGCGGCATTGGCCTTGCCGGTAATTTTTCTGGCAGTTTGGGCCGCTTCGGTCGAATATAAAATCAAACATGCTCAGGAAATAACGATCAGAGCCGAAGGATTTGATCCCCGCAGCCTTATTTCCGGACATTATCTGAGCCTGAGGTTGAACTGGCAGGAAACGGATTGTCGCCAGTTTAGTGACAATCTTTGCCATCCAAGCCGGTTCCAGAGCGTTTATAACTACTATCTCCCGGAAGGCGATGCCTTATATCTGGACAAGGTTATCCGCAGGGAAAATTTGACGTTGGAACTGGTTTTTGCTTATCCGGCCGACAAGCAGCCGCATTTGAAACATCTGCTGATAAATGGGCAGAATTGGGAACAATGGCTGAAACAAAACCGTAATTAGTAAAAAAAAACCGCCGAAAGGCGGTTTTTCCGTAAAGAATGCTTTTCTTACATATTCTTTTTTATGCTGTTGGCAATTTGAGAAGCAATGTCATTCAACAAATTGTTGACGCTGCCCACATATTCGTCTTCGGTAATGCTCCCTTTGCCGTCGGCGTCTATCTTGTTAAAAATTTCCGCTTGTTGTTTTTCAAGATTTTTGAGACGGTAGGTAACAAACTCTTCTTTGGTTACTTTTCCGTCCTGATTGGTATCCATGGCGGAAAACTGCTTTCTTAAATTCTGATTCATTTTGACCCGCGCCTTATCCTGAGCCTTGGCAAACGCCGCGCGCTGCTGCTGGACCGTGCATTCTGGGCTTTGATCGCCGTCAGGACATTCCTTGGCGTATGCCGCGACACTTCCGGAAATGAGAACCGCCGCCGTTAATGTCAATATTGTTTTATTCATAAAATCTTCTCCTATTTTGGTATTTTGGGCTGCTTTATATAATTTTCAATCATTTTGTTCATCAAGATTCCGTATTCATATTCAGAGAGCAGGCCGTTGCTGTTGCGGTCAACGCGTTTGAATATTTCCTTGGCGATTTTGCGCGCTTCTTCGGTTTTGTAAGTGACAAATTCTTCTTCGGAAACCATTCCGTCATGGTTGGCGTCCATTTCGTCATATTTCTTTTTCATCAGCATCTTGACGCGCTGTTCGGGAGAAATTTCAATCGTTTTGTTTAGCAAAGCCGGTGCAAAACCGGAATCTCCCAAGAGTTTGGAGGGAATGGGAGCGTCTTTGCTCAAGGCGTAAGGGCCGGCCGGTGTTTGCGCATGAATGGCATCTTGCAGGCTGGAAGTCTCATCGTCGTTGCCCGTATCCGATGCTTTATCGTTTGTTTCTGCCGGCGGAGTTTCTTCTGCGACAGTTTTTTCTTCAGCAGAGACCGCTGCCGGTTCCTTTGGTTTAGGCAGATTTTCCTGCGGAGCGGAGACTGAAGTCTGGTTTTCTTTGGAAGATGAAGAAACTTCATCTTTTGGTTTAATTTGTTCTGAAGATGCTTCTGAATTTGCTGTATTTTCTTCTGGCTGCGTGAGAGGCTCCGAAACCGGCGCTTTAAGTTCTTCTTTCAGAGTTTGAGGTCCTGTCGGTTCGGCGGCGGGAACAGTCTTATGGTCAGAAGCTGCTGCGGGGGCAGAAACGACGGCAGGCCGCGGCTGCTTTATGTTGGAAGGCATCTCTGGAACGGCAATGTTTTCAGACGGTGGGGTATCGTTATCCTGAGGCTGCGGCAAAACCGGATCTCTGGGTTTGGGAAATTCGACCGGAGCTTCTTCGTCCGTATCGTCGCCGATAAGCGATGCGGCTCTCAGTTCGTTGTCTTCGTCATTTTCTTCAGCTTGTAAAACTTCTTCGGGTAAAACGATAAAACTTTCGTTGTCTTTTTCGTTTTGTTGTACGGGCTGAAGCGGGCGGGGAAAATCTGCCGCGGGTTCTTTCTGTATTCTTTCTGCTGCCGGTTTAGGAAACGGTCCGGCATTTTCCTGCGCTGTTGCGGCGGCCGTCGTACACAGCAATCCCCAAGCCAGAGAGTACCAAAGCTTTTTCATTCTGTTTTCTCCTTAATTTACAGCAGAGAGTCTATTGTAAATAGAATACATAGTCAAAATAATAATCAAAAAAAGCCCCAGAGTTTTGGCTCCGGGGCACTATGTTTGTCTGTCACAGTTAATAAGAACGTGCGTAGATAACGTCGATTGTGGCCGGTTTTCCGGTCAGGAGACATTTCCCTTCTTTTCCGTCCTGGTCAAAGGGAATGCAGCGAATGTTTATTTTCAGCTCTTTGAGCAGGGCTTCGCTGTTTTCGTCGCCGCTCCACTTGCCGCGGACGAAAGCGACCTTGCCTTGCTTGCCGTCTTCTATCCAGGCGTTGGATCGGCTGAAATATTCTCTGAAAGCTTCCGGTGTGTCAATATCGGTACGGATATTGGCTTCCAGCATTGCCTTGGCTTTGTTGAACATAGCTTTCTGTATGTTTTCCAAACGAGAGGCAATGGTTGATGCAAAAGCATCTTTGTTCACGATTTCTTTGCCTTCGGGAGTGCCTAGTTTCAGACGTTCTTTAACCATCAGGCCGCCGTTCTCGACGTCGCGCATGCCGACTTCACAGATAACCGGAGCGCCTTTCTTGGTCCATTCCCAGAACTTGTCAACGCTCTTACGGTCGCGTTTGTCAATTTTAATGCGGATTTTTTCGCCGAACGGAGTTTGTGTTTTGAGCTGTTTGGCCAGTTCATTGATATAGGCCGTCACGGTTTCTTCGTCTTCGGCTTTTTTCACTACCGGGATAATAACGACCTGATAAGGGGCAATCCTCGGTGGAACGACCATTCCCTCGTCATCGGCATGCGTCATGATAACGCCGCCGATAAGGCGGGTGGAAACGCCCCATGAAGACGTATAGGCAAATTCCGGCTGGTTGTTGGCGTTGATGAATGAAATGTTGGCAGACTTTGCAAAATTCTGTCCCAGAAAATGAGACGTTCCGGCCTGCAGGGCTTTGCCGTCCTGCATCATGGCTTCGACGCAATAAGTGTCGACCGCGCCCGGAAACTTGTCGAACTCGGGTTTGCGGCCTTTAATTACCGGCATGGCCAGCGTGTCTTCGCACAACTCGCGGTAAGCTTCGAGCATTCTGGTTGTTTCTTCTTCGGCTTCTTTGGCCGTTGCATGAGCGGTGTGTCCTTCCTGCCATAAAAATTCGCGGGTACGCAGGAAGAGGCGGGGACGCATTTCCCAGCGAACGACATTAGCCCACTGGTTAATCAAAACCGGCAGGTCGCGATAAGATTTAACCCATTTTGAAAAAGAGTCGGCAATAATGGCTTCGCTGGTCGGCCGCACGATCAACGGTTCGTCCAGTTCGGAGGAAGGAACCAGTTTACCGTCTTCCATCGCCAGACGTGAATGGGTAACAACCGCCATCTCTTTGGCAAAGCCGTCCACATGCTCAGCCTCTTTTTGAAAGAAAGAAAGCGGAATAAACATTGGAAAATAACAGTTTTCATGATCTGTTTCTTTGATTTTCTCGTCAAAAACGTCGCGAATGCGTTCCCAGATGCCGTATCCCCACGGTTTGATCACCATACATCCCGGGCTGGAGGAGTTTTCCGCCATGTCTGCTTCGGCCACAACGTTTTGATACCATTCAGGATAATTTCCTGCTCTTGTGTTTTTCAGTGTCATAAGTTTATTCCTATTTTTTAGTTTAATATCGCAATTAAAAGCCCGCGCCCCCAATGGCGCAGGCTCACAAAAGATAACAGAACAAATCCCGGTTGTAAATACACAATATTTTTTTCTTGCAATTTTGTCTAAAATGGCGTATAACATAAAAGTTAATTTTAAATATATTCACATTATGAGACAAATTATTAAAGCCGTCTCTAGAGAAGAGGCTCTCAAGGGATTCGTGATTACGCTCGGCAACGGAGAAAAAAGTTTTGTTTGCGACGGAGAACTTAACGGTTATCCGCTTTTGGTCGGTTCTTATTTTTGTGCCAACTTCAACAAAACGGCCAAAGGCAAGCATCTCCAATACTGCATTTTGGATGATCAGCGTTTGGTCAAGGCGCCGCAGTATCCGTTCAGAAGCTATGAAGAAGCCTTGCTTTATGCCGGACTTCCGCGTCTGTTGCGTCATCTGGCCGCAATGGTAAAGGTACAGAACGCTTCTTGCGCCGTTTTTCCCGTGCCGGAGATAACTTATCTTCTCAATGCCGTTTGGCAGATGTCGCTGTACGGCGGAAGGGAAATGCCAAAGCTAAGCGGCGAAATTGTCCGCTTGTTTCCTGAGGCTGATAAAAACGAGGTGGAGGCTTTTCTGACTTGTCTGGCCGTCAGGGTTGAGGAAGACAAGGGAGACGAATGTCTGGACGGGGAGAATATTGGCAGTTCTGCCGTTTTCGGCTACTTTGCCGAAAGATTTCCTCAAATCTGCTTTGACAGCAGTCAATACGAGGAAGCGTTTCTCCATTAATTTTTTACATGTTTGACTAAAAACAGTCCCCGAAGTTTTTTCAGGGACTGTTTTTTTTGGGAGTTTACAAAGAAAAAGAATTAGTCGTCGAGAATTTTCCTGACGGCTTTAACGGCTTTGCGATTGTCTTTTTCGGACCTTGCCGCTGCCGGGAACCCGTCGGCGTTTTTACGCGCGTCCCAGTGCTTTGTCATCAGGTTGCTTCGGTCCTGAAGCTGTTTTGTCATCAGATCCCGGTTTTCTGCGGCCTGTTTGAGCAGCATATTTTTCTGATCCTGATTGAATGATGATTTATTGATTTTCTTGACGGCCTTGTCATAGTTTTCGGCAATTTCTTTTTGTTCTTCTTTCATTTTATGTTCCGGAGAGTGTTTTTTCTTCATCTGGTCCATTTTTTTTGAAACGCCGTCTTTCATGTCGTGCATGGCTTCTTTGGTTTTGTCGGCCGCCTTGTCATAGGTTTCGGAAATTTGTGTCGATACGTCTTTTTTGGTATGGTTGGCTCTTTGAGCCTGAGCGTTTGCGCTCAGAAGCAGGGGCAGGGCGAGAGCCGTCGCCAGCAAAAGTTTTTTCATGTGATATCCTTTCTCAGTCTGTTGTTTGGAAGTAAACCGAAACAGATATAATTGCGATTGCGGCAAAGACAATATATACATTCGTTGCGGATAAAAAAGTAATCAAAAACCACTTGCAAATTAATTTAGTTATATTAGACTCAAACCATAACTAAATTCGGTGGTTTTAAAAGTTAAGTCTTTTAATGTTGATACCATAACAAAACTTTGTCTTGGCCAAGCAGCTTAACCACATCTTGAATAGTTATATTTGAATGGATTAACCTGTTAATGCAAAGGATAAAAGTTATGGCAACAGGAACAGTAAAATGGTTTAACAACAAAAAGGGTTATGGTTTTATTACCCCTGACGAAGGCGGCAGCGATGTGTTTGTGCATATTTCCGCAGTTCAGAAAGCCGGTCTGAGAAGCTTGGACGAAGGCGCAAAAATCGCTTACGAACTTCTGACCGAAAGAGGAAAAACCGTAGCCGGTAATTTGAAGTTGGCTTAAGTTGTTCCATATTACTTTCAAAGAAAGGTCTCCGGTGGTGTCATCGGAGACCTTTTTTTAGAAAAAATTGACAAAAGCGGTTGATTTATACTCAAAAATAGTATATTATGGCATTCAATAAACAGGATGGAGACCCAAGGTTATGGATGTTAAAGACGCAATACAACTGATTGAAAGCGACCGTCTGAACGAATTGGACATTGAAGTTTTGTGGCAGATTAAAGATGTTCTGTCTTCCTCCAATGATCCGCGGGCATTACAGTATCTGGTCATTTTTCAAAATACGGCGGCCGGGCTGGGACTGTCTCAAAAATCTTTGGAAATGCAGACTGCCATCAATAACAATATGGCAGCCGTAAAGGCCGTGGAACAAAGCATCGGTTTGGTTGTCGGAAAAAACAAAGAACCGGATTTCAGTCTCTTTAATTTTGATACGCTGGATCGTTCGTTGCAAAAGTCTTTGCTGCCTGTTTTCAATTTTTATAAACGTGTTGAAGTTGAGAACAAGCCTTCTGCCGAACCGGTAAAGACTGAAAATCTGTTTGCGCAGAATGCTGAAATCGCTCGCGTCAGTGCCTTGAAGGAAATCTGCCTGAATAAAAATTTTGCCAGACTGAAACCGGAAGAACAGAAAGACGCCTATGCCAAAGCCTTTGTTATGGCTATGGAGGAAAATGTCTTTGTTATGGTTTCCAACCAGATTGTCGAAAATGTTTCACATACCAAGCACAGTCAGCTTTCCATTCAGGAAAAGGCCAGAATTGCCAATGAGGTGGAAAAACGTTTTGAAGCGATCATCAATCCGAACAACAAAGCCAAGTTTAAGCTGAGTAACGTCAACATCATCGGCACACAGCTCGCCGAGGTAAACCGTTTGGATAACGCGGCTTCTCAAATGCGGGAACATACAGCCTCCAAAGCCCTGACCGATAAGGTTTTGCTGCTGGATAAAAAGATTTCCAAAACATATCCCGATGCTTTTATGGTATTACGCCCGTTGGCTAAAGCGCCGAATATGGGCATCATCGCCGGCAATGTGGGCGTCAGTTCCTATGCCGCTTCCAATATTGCCCAAGCCGTGCATAACAATAATCCTGCGGCAAAAGTCAAGGCGCCGTCATTATTCCGTTTTTTGAAAGAACAGCCCAAAGCGTTGAAAACATTTAAAGAAAATCTGCTCGGCTCTCTGAAAAAAGTCTATCGTTCGGTCGTTACGTTCATTGATTTGGGATATCTGAACAGCAAAATATCTCTGAGCTGGAAAAAACTGGCACGCCATTTTGCCAAACCGGTCGACAATGCCAAACTTCCCGAAAACAGCCCTTATAAGAATCTGACCCAGAAACTGGTCAACAGCAATCTTTCGGTAATGAGCGCCCAGGTCAGCCAGGCCTTGAACGAACCGGACGATGCCAAACGTCTGTATGTTTGGAAAGACTTTCATAAAAAATTTATTGCCAGTCCGGTCGGACAGGTTCTGAACGCCGAACGCTGTTTGTTAGTTCCGGAAGATCCGAAAGACTACACCAAAGAGGTAAAAATTGTTCTGCCGAAAAATGAAAAGGCGGCAGACAAGGTTTCTCCTGCCAAAGGATTGACGGAAAAGCTGCTCAAACCGTTGCAGATTGTTCGCGCCGCCAATCGCGGCAATGCCGGGAAATAAAAAAAAGCCTCTCAAACGAGAGGCTTTTTTCATGTTCTTTCCTAAATTAGAATTCCTGTTCCTGTAACTGGAAGAAATAAGCCTGCGGGTGATCGCAAACCGGGCATTTGGCCGGAGCTTTCGGAGATTCTACACGGTGGCCGCAGTTGCCGCATTCCCAGATAACTTTGGTCGGGCGTTCAAAAATTTTGCCTTCGCACAGGGAGTCCAACAGAGCCTGATATCTTTCTTCATGGCCTTTTTCAATTTCGCCGACGGCTTTGAACAGATAGGCAATTTTGGTAAAGCCTTCTTCTTCGGCCTCTTTGGCCATGCGGGCATACATGTCTGTCCATTCGTAGTTTTCGCCGGCTGCAGCGTCTTTCAAATTGGTAATAGTGTCGGGAACTTCATTGTTGTGCAACAGTTTGAACCACAATTTGGCATGTTCTTTTTCATTGTTTGCAGTCTGTTCGAATTTGTCTGCAATAATGTTGTAGCCTTCCTTCTTGGCCTTGGACGCATAATAGGTATATTTGTTGCGAGCCATAGATTCGCCGGCAAATGCGTCCATGAGGTTTTTTTCAGTTTTAGAGCCTTTAAGTTCCATTATTTTTTCTCCAAATAAGTTAGTTAAAATCCTTGCGGCAGTCTTTGCAAATTCCTTTGAAAGAGAGATCGCAGCTTTCCGCAGTCAGGCCGGTTCGCTCATAGAGCTTTTCAGCCGGATTGGGAGCAACGTCATAAGGTACATCATATACCTTATTGCACTTTGTGCAAATAAAATGATAGTGCGGGTGGATAGAATGATCAAAATGTATGCTTCCGTCCAGGCCGGGCACTTTCTTAATAATTCCGTTTTCGGCCAATTGGTTCAAGTTGCGGTAAACCGTCGCCAGGCTGATGCTGGACAATTCTTTTCTTAAAAGCTCATAAACAAAATCCGCTGTCGGATGGACCGGATTTTCTTTGAGAGTTTTTAATATCAGTTCTCGTTGTCTTGAATATTTCATGGCTTCTTGTTTAAAACTAATAACAATTCTCATTATTGTTTATAGCTTAAATTTATTCTTGTCAACTAACATTTTAAATATTAAAGCTTATATCAACAAATTAATATGTTCAGACAATAAGGAGAGCACTGATGAATGCTGTTGAAGTAAAAAAAGACGTCTACTGGGTTGGCGTAAAGGACTGGAATCTTGTGGAATTTCATGGATATAAGACCCCGCACGGCTCAACCTATAATTCATATCTGATTATGGATGACAAAATTACGCTGGTTGACGGCGTCAAGCATTATCTGACGGACGAACAGCTGGCGCGCATTCAGAGCTTGGTTGATTTTTCCAAAATTGATTATATCGTCGTTAACCACGTTGAGCAAGACCATTCGGGTAGTGTTCCGGCGCTCATGAAGCTGGCGCCGCAGGCCAAAATCGTAACCAATGCCATGGGCAAACGCGCTTTGGAAGATCATTTTGACACGGCCGGCTGGGAATATGTAATTGTCAAAACCGGCGATTCTTTGTCAATCGGCAAACGCAGTCTGGAGTTTGTAACCACCCCGATGCTGCACTGGCCGGATTCAATGATGACCTATGTCAAGGAAGACAAGCTTTTGCTTTCAAACGACGGTTTCGGTCAGCATTATTGCACCGACGCTCTGTTTGTAAAAGACGCCAAGTTTGATGTCGTTATGCGTGAAGCCCAGAGCTACTATGCCAACATTCTGTTTCCTTATGGCGCTCAGGCGGAAAAAGCCCTGAATACTGCCGGTGATCTTGGTTTGGACATTGAGATGATTGCTCCGTCACACGGTTGTATCTGGTCCGGCGAAAAAGAGGTTTCCGCCATTCTTGCCGCTTACGGCAAATGGGCGAGCGGCAAAGACGAGGGCAAAGCCGTAATCGTTTATGATACGATGTGGGGAGCTACTGCCACTTTGGCCGATGCCGTAATGTCCGTATTTCAGGATGCCGGCGTTCCGGTGGTCAAATACTGCCTGAGCAACAAAGACGTGTCTGAAGTTATGGTCGATTTTCTTGACGCCAAATATGTCTGCGTGGGTTCACCGACCCTGAATAACGAGCTTTTCCCGAGAGTTGCCGCATTTCTGACCTATATGAAAGGTTTGCAGCCGAAAAACAAAAAAGGTTTTGCCTTTGGGTCTTATGGCTGGAAACCGGGCGTCGTCAATAATATTCAAGCCGTGTTTGAGGCTTTGGGCTGGGAAACCGTCGCTCCGTTTGAAGAAAAATATACGCCGAAGTCCGACGTGGTCGAAAAAATAAAAGAACGCGTTAAGGAAATGATAGCCTGAACAAGCGGAAGAAATAAAAAAGCGGCAGTATTTAATACTGCCGCTTTTTTTGGGTATGAACGGCAATTTTTTATAAGTAAATTTCATTACCGTATCGTGAAGAGCCGAGTGTACAGCGTAATATTATGAGATTGCCTGTCTTTATTTTAATCCGTACAAATTGTCCCGGCGTCGCAGATATACAAACCGGCTGCCGTTTAGAAGCAGGGAAGACGCGCCGCCGCAGGCCAGGCCGATAATCAGTCCTTTAAGCCCGAGTTCAAATTGAAACGCCAGAAGGTAGCAGGCGGAGATTCTTACGCCCAAAAATGAGATAATCTGAAAAATAGTGGGAATCTTGACGTCGCTGCGGCCGTTCAGCGTTCCCATAACCGTCAACGGCAGAGCGTCGATAAAAACGTCGGCCATCAGATAAAATATCAGAGCGTGAATAACGACCATAACTGTCGGGTCATTGGTAAAGATGCCGAAAATCTGATTGGGAAAACTCAAAATCAGCGTTTCAAGCATCAGCAACACCCCCATCATAATGATAAAGCCGGACAATGCACCGGTCATAATGCCGTCTTTGTCCCTGCGGCCGAAAGCGTTGGCAACAACAATGGATGTGGCCTGCGAGATTGAAAAACAGATCATAAATACCATGGTGCTGATGTTGATCATAATCACAAAGGTGGCCATGGTATGCTGTCCCATCCAGCCGGCAAAGGTGCTGACCGCGGAAAAGGAACCGTTGGTGGCGACTGTGGTAATTGCCACGCCGTAGCCGATTTTCCGCGTTGTCCGGCTGTCGTTCCACCAGGTGTCATAGGAGCGGTCAAGGCCGAAACGTCTGTTCAGCTTGGGATTCAGACGCATCCGTCGGATATAATAGAGCATATAAAGCGCGAGAAAAATGCGGACAATCAGCGTAGAGGTAGCCGAACCCACGGCGCCCAGTTCCGGAAAACCGAATTTTCCGTATACCAGAACCGGGTTAATTATAATGTTGAGAATGTTGGCCGCCAAAATGGCATACATGGCCACATACGGACGCTTTATCGACTGTAAAAAGAAATTGGCGTTGACATAAATCAGAATAAAGGGAATGGAAAAGACAAACACGCTCAAAACCTTTCCCGCGTGCGCGGCCATATCGGCGTCCTGTCCGAGCAGTTTCAATATCAGCCGGCCGTTGATGCCGATAAGCGTAAAGATAAACGACAAGACAATCAGATATTTTTTGCCTTCGTTGTAAATTTTTCCGCAGGACTTGAATTTGCGGGCGCCGAATTTCTGTGAGGATTTAATCAAAACGCCCTGCAACAAACCGATCGGAATGGTGAATAAAACCACAAAAATAGAATTGGCCAGCCCGATGTAGGCCAGTTGGTCGGTATTGTAGTTACCGACAATCATGGTGTCGACAATCCCCATAATGCCCATGGCGACAAAGGCGGTGGTAATCGGCAGCGCCAGTTTGGCGATGGCTTTCAAATCTTTCTTTATCAGGTTATATTCAATCATCGTGTTTTTTTTCCGTATTCTGTTCTTTCAGCCATTTGGGACTTTGTCCGGCGCCGGTGCCTATTTTGCGCCCGAGGCTTTCTATTTTGGCAATGACTTTTTTCAGGCTTTCATCCGGCGTATATCCGGTCGTGGTCTTGCCCGGATACAACTGATAGTGCTGCCGGTATGCAGTCAGCGTTACGTTGGGCATAATTACGTTGGCGCCGCCTTGCAGAGCCAGGGTTTGTCCGTTAGGCGCCAGCGTTTCCATGGCGGTTGTTGCTGGAATGTTAATATCCGGAAGCAGCAGCCGTGTCAAGGCCATAACGCGCAGAGCCGGCTCCAGTTTTCCGCCTTCGGCATTTTTCAACGGTGTCATCGGATGTGGAATAAAAGGGCCGATGCCGATCATGTCGCAGCTTGTTTCCTTAAAGAATAAAATATCATCGGCCAGGGATTCAAGTGTTTGTCCCGGCAGTCCGACCAGACAGCCGGAGCCGAGCTCGAAGCCGAGCTCTTTCAGGTCAAGCATACATTGCCGGCGTTTTTCCCAGCTCATTCCGGGATCATTGTCTTCATAGAGTTTCTTGTCCGTGGTTTCAATGCGGATTAAGAAGCGGTCGGCACCGGCTTTGCGATAGGCTTTGTATTCCTCGCGGCTTTTCTCGCCGATGCTCAAAGTCAGAGCCAGCCCCATGGCTTTGATGCCGCGGATGATTTCAACCATTTTTTCGGTGGAAAACCACATATCTTCGCCCGATTGCAGAACCACGGTCTTCAGACCGATGTTCTTGGCATGTGAAGCCAGTTCCAGAATAGTCTGAATGTCAATGCGGTAACGTTGGATGTGCTTGTTGTCGCGGCGCAGCCCGCAGTAAAGGCAGTTATTTTTGCAGAAATTGGAAAATTCGATTAAGCCGCGCAGATGTATTTCGTCGCCGACATATTTTTTACGGACTTTGTCTGCGGCAGACAGCAAATCGGGCAGGGGGTATTCGGGTTGCAGCAGAACCGTCAGTTCTTTCCTGGTAAGTTCGTGTTCGTTTTGGGCTTTTTCCAGCAAAATATCCATTTTTTCCTCAACTGAAATTTTGACAAACTTATGTTTACTCCAGACTTTAAATTAAGGCAATCGAATATATATTTTAGATACTTGTTTATACACAGCGTCGTTTTTTGTTTTTCGCGGTAAAAAGGCAAATATGCGAGGAAACTCAAGCCCGTATGGAACAAAACCTGAAAGCTGCGCGGCAGCGGCCGTCGGTCTGCTGATTTTGATTGACAAAAAAACGTACGAATAGTACATTTTGGGCATTGTAAATAACTATTTTGGATTTTTGAAAATATGATACTTGATGAACAAATATGCCGGTTGGCACACTTGTCCGGCATTGAAATGCGGACGAGTGTCGAAAATAAGGTCTACCTTCTTCAAGCAATGGGAATATTAAGCAAAGATTTTGATCTGAATGACAGAGACAATATCTTTAATAATAAAAACCTTCTCGATCAGTTGATTAAAGAACACAAAGATGCAGATTTTCTGAGCATTATGCACCATGTTCCGATTATGCGGCGCAATCGTGTAAACGATATAACGATTTCGTTGCCGGAAGGTGTGGACAAGATTCATTGGAAACTGATGGAAGACGGTAAGAATACCTATACCGGAGAAACGCCCGTTGCCGAGTTGGAGCAGCTCAGGAATGACGGCTGCTCGCGCGAAATTGACGGTGTTGTATATCACAAATACAAATTCAGGTTTCCTTTTGAGGTGAAACTTGGTTACCATAATATTGAGTTTGATTATCAGAACCGCGACGGAAAGACTGTCAGTCAGAATTCGCGTCTGATATCCGCGCCGGAAAAATGCTATGACCGCATTGGTGTCAAAGAAGGCAAAAAAACCTGGGGTGTGCCGGTTCAGCTTTATGAACAGGTTTCCGAAAACAATCTCGGCATCGGCAATTACAGCGATCTGGCGCAGATCGGCAATATTCTCGGTCGTCACGGCGCCGGCATTCTCGGCGTCAATCCGCTGCACGCCATGCGTGACGATCAGCCGGAAAATGCCAGTCCTTATGAACCGGACAGTAGGCAGTTTTTCAACTACATTTACGTCGATGTCACGGCAACCGAAGAGTTTAAATCTTCCAAGGAAATTCAGGATTATTACAACAGCCCCGAGTTTCAGGAAAAAGTGACCCGCAACCGCCGCAAAGGCTATGTTGACTATGCTACGACCCAAATGCTGGTAGATGACATTCTGAGCCGTTGTTTTGCCAAATTCATTTCTGACAAAAAAACTGAAGAATATAAGCGTTTTTGCGTGTTCTGTGACGATTTGGGCGATGATCTGGAAAGTTATGCTACGTTTCGCGCTTTAAGCCGTCTGATGTCCAAGCAGGATCCGGCGCCGGTGACCTGGCAGCAATGGCCGCGGGAATATAAGGATTATAACTCTGAATTCGTAACGCGTTTCAGAGAACAGAACCGCGACGCTATCAACTACTACAAATATACGCAATGGATTGTTAACCATCAGCTGCAAAAGGTTCAGGAAGCCTGCCTTAACTCGGGCATGAGCATCGGTCTTTATACGGATGCAGCCGTAGGTTGTTCCTGCAAAGGCTTTGAAGCCTGGCGCCATCCGGAACTCTATTTGCGCGCTTCTGCCGGTGCGCCCCCGGACATTTTGAGCCAGAGCGGCCAGAACTGGAACATTTTGGGTTTCAATCCCCGTAAACTTCAGGAAGCCGGATATGAGCCGTATCGCAAAATTTTGGAAGCCAATATGAAATATGCGGGCTGCATCCGCATTGACCATGTTTTGCAGCTACAGCGCCTTTATATGATTCCTGAAGGCAAAAATGAACTTGAAGGCACTTTCATTTATTATAATCCTGATGAACTGATGGCTATGGTTGCTTTGGAAAGCCATCTGAACAAAACCATGATTATCGGTGAGGATTTGGGCGAACTGCCTTTGGGTTTCCGTGAAAAACTTGAAGATTTCGGAATCCTTTCATACCGGGTACTGCCTTTTGAGCGCGAATGGGGTTTCAAAAGCGGTTATGGCAGTAATGCCATGCACCACCCGGACGAATATCCTCAGGCATCCGTCTGCGCCACTTCTACGCATGATACGGAAACGGTTATGGGGCAGTGGAACGTTCAGGGAATTTATCAAAAGAGAAAATACGGTTTCTTAAACGAAGCGCAGGCTAATGACAAGTTTGAACAATATGCCACGCAGAGAGAGGCTCTGAACTGGGCTTTGAGCGAAACCGGAAGCTGGGAACGGGTAGGCGGCCGCCCGAGCCGCAATCCGCGGGTGGAAGCCAGCTATATTCCCGAAAAATATGTTCAGGCCGTAGCCGACTATCTGGGGCAAAGCAATTCTGCCGTTATGCTCATTCCTTTTTCGGATATTTTCTGTACCAAGGAAATGGGCAATATTCCGGGCATTAAGGAGTTGGACATTTCCGAACAGGAAACGCCGCTGTGCATCTTGGGCGACAAGGCTTATCCCAACTGGCGCAAAAAAATGCACATTCCGGTCGAGCATATGGAAAAGGTTCCCGAGTTTCTGGAAATTACTTCCATTATTAACGGATACCGCCCTGACGGAAACAACGGCAAAGGCCGCTTTTATCAGTTTCACCGTATGGGAGAAGAAAAAGAGTCCGTCATTGATTTTGAACACTATCAGCGGATTTACAATATCATTAAGAACCGTCAGGATTATGAGTTCAGCAATCTGATAGAGGCACGTTACAGCGAAAGATCCCGCCAGCGTCTTGAGCGCAGAAGGATAGAAACGCAGCGCCGTTACCAGGAACAGAAAGAAGCCTTTTCTCAACACAAACGCGAAATGCGGGAGAAAAATCTTCCGATAGTTCATCTGGATGAAGATCAGAGCCGGAATATGTCATCCTATCTGATTTTGCAGCGGAGAAATAAAATCATATAGTTTTATATCTGCCGGAAAAAGCGCTTCAATAAAAGAAGCGCTTTTTTTTGCAAAATATTCAAAAAATACGGCCGAACCCCTTGACACGGCAGAAGAAAGTAGTATTCCTACAGCCGGAAAATATAAAATAGAAAAATCAAGAAAGAAGAAAAAAGAAATGTTTGCGTCGTTCAATCGTCTTACCGCGTTCTATGGTAAAAATTTTGCTCCCAAAATCTTTGAAGTTTTAAAAAAAGGCTATACGAAAGAAGAGTTTCGCCGTGATGCCGTTGCCGGATTGACCGTAGCTGTCATCTCAATCCCGTTGGCTCTGGCTTTGGCCATAGCTTCCGGTGTTACTCCTGCCCAGGGACTGTATACAGCCATCGTAGCCGGGTTTTTCATTGCCTTTTTAGGTGGCAGTCGCTATCAGATCGGAGGTCCCACCGGTGCCTTTGTGGTCGTCATTTTCGGCGTCATTCAGCAGTTTGGCTACCCGGGGCTGGCCATGACCATGCTGGTTGCCGGCCTGGTACTGATTATTGCCGGTCTGCTCCGCTTCGGAACTTATATCAAATATATTCCTTATCCGGTTGTAATTGGTTTTACCGCCGGTATCGGCCTGCTTCTGATTACAACGCAGATTAAGGATATGCTTGGTCTCAAAATTGAAAATCTTCCGGCAGAATTTTTGCCTAAATGGCGCGCTTATCTGAGCAATTTGAACACGTTTAGTTTTTCTTCCCTGCTGATTGCCGTTTTGTCGTTCGGAATCATTTTTTACGTTAAAGCCAAATATCCCAAGCTTCCGGGGTATCTGCTGAGTGTGGTCGGGACCACGTTTCTGGTTGGGATTCTGAGCATTTTTGGAGTTCATGTTGATACCATCGGCAGTCAGTTCGGCGGTATTCCGCATTTTATTCCGATGCCGGAAATTCCCGAATTTGATTTGGATTTGTTCCTAAAAGTCGTTCCGAGCGGTTTGACCATCGCTTTTCTGGCAGGCGTTGAATCTCTGTTAAGCGCAACGGTTGTCGACGGTATGAGCGGTGATAACCACAATTCCAATGCCGAGTTGATCGGCGAGGGACTGGCCAATATTATCTGTTCGTTTTTTACCGGCGTTCCCGCCACCGGCGCCATTGCCCGCACCGCAACCAACTTTAAGGCGAATGCTTATTCTCCGGTTGCTGGAATGATGCAGTCGGTCTTTTTGTTGCTGTTTATGCTCTTGTTGTCGCCGCTGGCAAAATACATTCCTTTGGCCTGCCTGTCTTCGATTCTGATTATTATCGGCTGGAATATGCTTGGCTTTGATAAAATGTATAAGCTTATTTTAGGGCCGCGCGGTGATCGTTATACTTTGATTGTCACCGTGCTCTTGACCGTTTTGGTCGATTTGAACACCGCCATCAGCGTCGGTTTCATTATGGCCAGCATTATATTTATGCACCGTATGAGCCGCGAGATTGAAATCGAGACCGATGAAACCACGCTTGAAAATGTCGGCGGCGGCCGTGATTTGACTGAAGTTCTGCATCAACAGGGCGTTGTCTCGCTGCGTTTCTCCGGTCCTCTGTTTTTCGGCGTTGCTTCGCAGATTTCAAACTTTTTCAAAAAGCTGAACCTGCCGCACCAGCATCCGAAAGTCGTTATTCTGCGTATGGGTTATGTTCCGGTGGTTGATGCCACGGGTGCCAATGTTATTGTCGAATTTGTAAAAAAGCTTAAAAAATATAATACCAAGATTATATTTTCTAATGTCAAGAAACAGCCGCGCCGCGTTCTGCACGAAGCGTTGAACGAGGAGGGAATTGACAGTTCCTGCATTTCGACCGCTTCCACCTTTGAAAATGCGCTGAAAATGACCAGGCGCTATCTGAAAAATATGGAAGAAGAAGCCGGAACCGGCGGAGTTTCTGATAAGTCTTAGAAATTTATTGCTTTTTGTAAACGAAAGGCGATAATAAACTAAAATTTTAATAAAGAGGATTTTAATATGGCTTGTATATTAATTTTAATGTTCGTTACCGCCTTTAGTTTCAATGCCTGGGCCAATCCGGCCTGCGCTGTCTGCACCATTGCCGTCGGCGCTTCTTTGGAAATAGCCCGCCATTTCGGCGTTGACGACAGCGTCGTCGGTGTTTGGGCCGGCGCTTTTCTGGCTTTGCTTGGATACTGGTGTATTGTCTGGTTTGACAAGAAGGGCTGGAATTTCAAGGGACGTGACGTTTTGCTGATTGCGCTTTCCGTTGCCATGATCGGTTTTATGTATGTCAGCAAAATGACCTATGAGCCGATTTCTATCTTGATTTTTTACATTGATCCGTTTCTGTTCAGCGTCATCGTCGGTGCTCTGGCTCTGATTTATTCTTCCAAATTTTATCAGTGGATGAAAGCCCGAAACGGCGGTCATGCACACTTTCCGTTTGAAAAGGTTTTTGTACCGGTTGCTGCATTGGCGTTAATCAGTACCTGGTTTTATTATAATCCGCTGTGCGCCCGTGCCGATGATCTGTTAAATTTTATGGAGTAATATCATGAACAAAGCCAAAAACGTAAAAGAGTTTGTTGAAAGAATAGACAGCTCCAAAAAAGTTAACCCCAAAGATTTGTCTTCGGACCAGGATCTGACCATTGCGATTATGAATCTGATTTCGATTGAAGAACATCTGGTCTTTTCCGGCGCCAAAACCGGTAAAACTGCTTTTTATGATCTGATTGAAGAAGTTCGCGAAAAGCGCAAGACCCTGATGCAAAAAATCATTCCGTCTTATGAAGGGGAGGTATGGTGCATCTCCAAACATCTGCTGGCTTCTTCCATGCGTCTGATGGAGGTCGGAACCAAACAGCAGAGCCTCGGCCATAAGGAAGCCGCGTATGATTTGTTTAATCAGGCTTATGAGCTATATTGTCTGTTCTGGGGGCTGAATATGAATATGCTCAACATCAATGATGTCAAATGGATTGAAGACAATGTTGACGACGTAAAGAAACTGACCGCCAAGGTTAATGAAGCCGTTGCAGCTGCTCCGTCCGCAGATGAAGAAAAGGCGCCGCAGGGAGCCTTAGCCAAAATGAAAGCTTTTGTCCGCAAGGCCGTAGACTGCTGTATTGAATAATATGTTAAACGGGCAGAAAAAAAGAGGAAACAGCACTGTTTCCTCTTTTTTTTGTTGTCGCATCTTAAAGTAGTGTTTTTTATACAATGTTTACATAATGTTAATACGTATACATTATTAATTGAATGTGGCAATTGACAAAATATGGAGAGCTTTATGAAATATTCCCGTACCGCCTTAAAGGTATTGACTTCAAAATATCGTTCCGTTTTAAAGAAGTGCGCGTTGATTAATGCCGGATTGTTTGCCGTAATGATACTTGGTGCTGAAAATGCCTCGGCAATGCAGATTTTTGTAAAAACGCTGAGCGGCAAGCATATTACCCTTGAAGTCGAACCGACAGACAGAATTGAAGATATTATGGCCCAAATATATGATAAAGAAGGTGTTTCGCCGGAAAACCAACTGTTGACTTTTGCCGGTAGCAGTTTGGCGGCAGGCAATACGCTTCAGGATTATTCCATCCGGAAAGACAGTACTCTGCATTTGGTTTTAAGCCGGGATGTAACTACCGATAACGGAAAAAATTTTTCTTTTCTGGTACAAAACGGTACGGAAAAAATTAATTTGACCGGTGATATAACCTTAGAAAATAGTATTGAGGGGCAGAGTGCAGATGTCTTAATTGTTAATGGAAACGGTCATTCCATAAATGGCAACAACAAAATCGGTTTTGTTATAAATAGCGATAAAGAGCTTATCCTTGAAAATATCGGTAATTCTGCTGATGAGAAAAGCGGTTTGTACAATTTTGTCAGCAATGGGGATGCCGGGTTAATTTTCAATAAAGAAGGCGGCTCCCTGAAAATTTTTGATTCTTCTATTTCGGGCAGCAGCTTAAGTGGTGGAACGGTTCATGCTACAATAACCAATGCCGGTAAAGCCGATTTGGATAATGTTATAATGGCCAATAACAGTGTGAGTGTCGGATCTATGGCTTTGGGTGGCGCTTTGTTTGCCAGACCTTCGGCCGAAACGACCATTCGCAACAGCTATTTTTACAATAACAAGGTCTCCGGCGGTTGGTATGCCTCAGGCGGTGCGATTAATAATCAGGGAAAAATGCATATTTATAATACGCGTTTTGAAGAAAATCAGGCGGTTAATGGCGGAGCTGTATATAATGAAGAATGGAATGGCGGCCAATTGGAAATTTCAGATTCCGTTTTTATAAATAATAAAGCGTCATCAAGCGGCGGTGCTATTTGGGGAGAGAAAAACGCAGCGCTGACTTTGAGCGGGAACAATATTTTTCAAGGCAATACCGCCGCCGGAAAATTAAATGATATTCATAATGCTTCCGTAGTGACTATTTCATCCGGACATACATCTTTTACCGGCGGTATAGATGGCAACGGAGAAATAAATGTCAACGATGCCGAAGTTACACTGGCATCGACAGCTTCGGTCTCCGGCGGTTCGATTAGCTTTAACGGCAATTCCAAACTGAATATCGGTATAAAAGACACTTCTGAATACGCTTCGATTAAAGCCGATGAACTGAACATTGAAGATGGCGCCAAGCTTAATCTGATAGTTAATTCCGATACGGAAATCGGCAGTTATGACATCTTGCAAAGCGGTCATATTGAAGGAAAATTTGACATAAGCAATAATCTTTACAATTTTGCACTGAACGATGACGGTTCATTACTCTACAGCGGTAAGAAAACAGAGACGGAAATTGCAGGCGCTTTAAATACGAGCAAAAACAATGCCGGCCTCATCAATGCTTTTACCAACGGTCACGGTTCCAATCAGAGTTTTAACGATATTGCGGACTATATAAATACTTCGCTTCAGAACGGAAGTGACAGCGGAAAAATAGTCGATGGAGCCTATGCTCTGGCTCCCGATGCCGCGCCGTTAGCCAGAACGGCTGCCACCGAGCATAGTTCTCAGGTCTTTAATGCCGTATCGTCAAGGCTGTCGGGTGGCGTTGTCTCCGGCATTTTACCCGGTATGTCTGCCGGAGACGGAATTTTTGATAAAGGAGCCTCCTGGGTGCAGATGCTGGCGAACAAATCAAAACTTGACGATAATTCTAAAACGCACGGTTTTGATACAAAATCCGGCGGTGTGGCCATGGGATTTGAAAAGGCTGTCGGAGATAATAGCAAAGCAGGTGTGGGCTATGCATATACCCAAAGCGACGTTGAAAGTTTTTTGCGTGATACGGACATAGATACGCATACGATTTTTATTTACGGAGAATATAAACCGTCAAAGTGGTATCTCAATGCTGTCGCATCATACAGCTTCGCTGACTATAAAGAACATAAAAGCGCTTACGGCCGCATTGTCAAATCTAAATATGATACGGATACGCTGGGACTGCAATTGATGAGCGGTTATGAACTGAATGTCGGCAATGTTGACGTCACGCCGGAAGGCGGAATGCGCTATGCCCGCATTGACCGCGGAGCTTATACGGATACGCTGGGGCAGGGGGTGTCTTCCCGTACGATGGACGTCTTAACGGCAGTTGCCGGTGCCAGAGTTGCAAAAAACTTTACAACCTGCAACGGAACCAATTGGCAGCCCGAAGCACGGTTGGCCTTAACTTATGATATTATTTCCGATACCGATAATGCGTTAGTCGGCTTAAGCAACAATTCGTCATACGTCATCAAAGGTGATCGGCTCCATCGTTTGGGGCTGGAAATAGGTGCCGGATTTTCGGTCGAAGTCAATGATCGCTTAGAAGCGGAATTTGGTTATGAAGGACAGTTCCGGCAGGATTATCAGAACCATACCGGCATGATTAACGCAAAGTATCGTTTTTAGCGGCAAATATGGCGCTTCTGCGGACCGGAGGCTTAACAAAAAACCGCTCCCGGAAGAGAGCGGTTTTTTTATCAGCTGTTCTTTTAGGTTAGATATCGCTTAAACCGGCGTTTTTATAATCCACCGTAATTTTATAATTAGAGCCGTATGCATTAACCAGCTGATTGGCAGCTTCTTGAGTCAGATCGGAGACAACTTTCATCTTCATGGCATTTGCCTCTTCGGAAGAAATGTTTTTGCTGTCGTTGACAATCTGTGTATTGACGGCAATGATTTGGATATTGCCCAGAGAATAAAGTTTGGGCGTATTCATTTGTTCCTGAAAGAGTTCTTTTACCTGAGCATTGCTGAGGTTGGCGAACGTTTCGTTCCTCTTGAGCGGTTTGGTTACATTCAGGCTGAGTTTGAATCTCCGGGCAACTTCGTCAATGCTGTCGCCGTTTTCCAAATCATGGGTAACGTCGTTAATGATTTCCTGAGCAATGGCGCTGCGTTCGTTTTCTTCCCACAGTTCCTCAATCTCGGATTTAACCTCGGCTATCTCTTTAGGGTGCGCATCGGCAACGGCGTCAACGCGGACGATAACAAAGCCGTCTTCTTCTTCAATAACCTGGCTGATTTCGCCGATATTGTAAGAAAAGACCGTGTCCAGAAAATCATTGGATTTCAGCAGCTTCTTATATTCTTCGGGCATAGATCTGGCTTGTCCGTCGTCGCTGAGAGCCTTGACTTTATAAATCCGGACTTTGTTTTCTTTGGCAATATCTTCCAAAGATTTTCCGGCGCCGATCTGGTCTTCAATCTGGGAGACGATCTCGTAAGCCTCGTCATAAGCCTTTTCTTTTCTGATTTCATCAATGATTTTCTTGCGAGCCTCAGCTTTTGGCATTTCGCTTTTGGCTTTAATGCCGGTGACTTTCATAATGTGCCAGCCCATCTCGGATTTGACCGGTCCGGCCGTTTCGCCGTTTTTCAGACTGAATATTTTTCCGCCCATATCGGCAATCAGCTGATCCTGAGCAACCCAGCCCAGCTCAGTGGCGCTTTTATCCTGTTTGGCCTGAGTTTCGGCAACCTTGTAAAAGTCTTCGCCGGCTTTGAGTTTTGCAGCAGCGGCTTCGGCATCGCTTTCCTGATCAAAAACCATCTGCAAAACGTTTCTTTTTTCAGGGGTAACAAACTGGCTTATATTTTCCTCATAATAAGCGTTGATTTCGTCTTCTTCGGGACTGAAGCGGGCAGCGATGTCATCTGTTTTCAATACGATGAAAGAGGCGTCTCTTTTCTCCGGTTCAACAAACTGGGGCGCAAAGTCTTGATAATATTGTTCCAGTTCGTCTTTGGAAATTCTGCGGTCAATCGGCAGTTTGTCGGTGTTAATGGTAATATATTTGAACACTTTCCTCTGATTGTTGATTTTTTCCAGATACGGCGTCATAAACTTCGGAACGTTGAAGTTTTCGACCAAACCGTGAATCAGGTGTTGTTTGATAACGTCTTCTTTCAGGGTCTGGATGTATTTTCCTTCGCTCCAGCCGGAAGCGCTCAAAAGGCGTTTGAATTTTTCTGGGCTGAAACGTCCGTCCGCATCCAGAAATTCAGATTGTGAAAAGATGATTTGTCTGACATAGTCATTGCTGATGCTGACACCCAGATCGTCTGCTGTTTCCTGCATAATGGCGTTCATCAGTTCTTTTTGGATAATTCCCTGCAGCAGGGCGCTCCGCATTGATTCGTTAATGTCGAGGTTCTCGCCGAACAGGTTCTTTGCCATCTGCATTTCATGGTTAAACTGGCTGTTGATGTCGGCCTGAGATATGTTTATGCTTCCGACGCTGATAACAGGTTTGTTTTTGCCGGCGCTGCCGATATAGCCCGTAATGCCGAACAAAGACACAAAGCTCAGAGCGGTTAAAATCAATAAAAGCTTGATAATCCAAGAATCCTTGATTTTTGTCAGTTTAGTAATCATTCTATCGTAATCCTATCCATATATTTACTAATTGCGCTGATTATAATGCATTTTTATAATATGTCTGCACATAATTTAAAATAATGCACGAAAATCTTAAATAATATTAGTGTTGAAAAGTTTTTTTGTCTGGAATATTTTTTTTTGTTATGTTAAATAGAAAACAAATTTGTTTTTTTAATATTGTTAAGGAAGTAAAAATGGCTAGAAAAACTCTGATTGCCGGCAACTGGAAGATGAATGGTCTTTTGGAAGACGGCGTGGCTTTGGCAAAAGGCGTTGCTGCGGAAGTAAAGAAAATGGGAAAACCGGAATGCGAGTTTCTGGTTTGTCCGCCGTTCACTTTGCTGACCTCGGTTAAAAAAGCGCTGCGCGGCGCAAAAGTCGCTCTCGGTGCTCAGGACTGCCATTTTGCGGAGAAGGGCGCTCATACCGGTGACGTCAGTCCGGTTATGCTGAAAGATGCCGGTTGCCAATATGTCATTACCGGACACTCCGAACGCCGCGCCGACCATGGCGAGAGCAACGAACTGATTTGCAAAAAGTCTCAGGCCGCCTATGATGCCGGTTTGAAAGTCATTATCTGCATCGGTGAAACGCTGGCCGAACGCGATGCCGGCAAAACCATTGACGTTTGCACCACGCAAATTCTCGGTTCGGTTCCGGATACGGCCACCGCAGCCAACACCGTCATCGCTTATGAGCCGGTTTGGGCCATCGGTACCGGCAAAACGCCGACAGCGGAAGACGTTGAAGAAGTTCATGCTGCCGTTCGCAAGGTTCTGGCCAAAAAGCTCGGAAAGGGCAATGCCAACAAAATGCGCATTTTGTACGGCGGTTCGGTTAAACCGTCCAATGCCAAAGAATTTTTGTCTTTGCCTGATGTCGACGGTGCTCTGATCGGCGGAGCCAGCCTGAAGGTTGAAGATTTTATAAATATCGCCAAAAACGCCGGTTTCTAAGATTGTCTTGCCGGTAAACTGATTAAAAAGGAAGAATAAATATGGGAAACGTCTTATTGGTAATCCATTTGATTACGGCAATTTTTCTGGTCGCCGTGATTTTGTTGCAGCGTTCTGAAGGCGGCGCTCTTGACGGTTTGGGCGGCGGCAGCGGCGCCGGCAGTTTTTTAACGGCCAGAGGAACCGGAAATTTTTTGACCAGACTGACAGCCATTCTGGCCACAATTTTCATTATTACCAGTATCTCACTGTCTATTTATCATCGGGGTTTTGAGAGAAAATTGGATTCCATTATTGAGGTTTCCGATACGGCTCCGTCAGAACCGCAGGCTCCGGTTGCCGGTGAATAATGAATATCGTAACGAACATAAAGGCACCTTTTTCGGGAAGGTGCCTTTCTCACTTTAAAACAAGGGAAAATTAAATGTCTGAAAATACAAAATTTATCTTCATTACAGGCGGCGTCGTCTCTTCTTTGGGTAAGGGGCTGGCTTCCGCATCGCTGGCGGCAACCCTGCAGGCCAGAGGTTTCAAAGTCCGCATGCGCAAGCTCGATCCGTATCTGAACGTAGACCCCGGAACCATGAGTCCGTATCAGCACGGTGAAGTCTTTGTAACCGATGACGGTGCCGAAACCGATCTTGACCTCGGTCACTATGAACGTTTTTCAGGCGTTTCCTGTCACAAGACCGACAGCGTAACTTCCGGCAAAATTTATCAACGTGTGCTGGATAAGGAGCGCCACGGAGATTATCTTGGAGCCACCATTCAGGTCATTCCGCATGTAACCAATGAAATTAAGGATTTTATCAAATCGGATATTACCGACGAAGATTTTGTTCTCTGCGAAATCGGCGGTACGGTCGGCGATATTGAAGGGCAGCCGTTTCTCGAGGCCATTCGTCAGACGGCTTACGATTTGGGGCGTAGCCGGGTTATGTTTATCCATGTGACCCTGCTGCCCTTTATTCCAGCTTCCGGCGAACTTAAAACCAAGCCGACCCAGCACTCGGTCAAACAGCTTCAGGAATACGGTATTCAGCCTGATATGTTGCTTTGCCGCTCGCAAATGCCGATTCCCGAAAATGAAAAACGCAAGATTGCGCTTTTCTGCAATATTAAGGAAGAAAACGTTATTGCCGCTTTGGATGCGCCGAGCATTTATGCCGTTCCGCTGGCATATTCGCGTGAGGGGATGGATCGTCAGGTCTGCAAATACTTCGGTCTGGAAGACGGACCGGCTGATTTGAGCAAATGGGAGCACATAGTCGAGACCATCAAACACCCTGAAGGCGAAGTGAAAATCGCCGTCGTCGGCAAATATACGCAGATGCTTGACACTTATAAGTCTTTGGGCGAGGCTCTGACGCACGGAGGTATTGCCAACAAATATAAGGTTCGTATCAAATGGGTCGATTCAGAAGCTCTGGAAAAAGAAGACATTGCCGCCGAACTGGGCGATGTCTCCGGCATTTTGGTTCCGGGCGGTTTTGGTGCCCGCGGTACGGAAGGCAAAATCAGGGCCATTCGTTATGCCCGTGAAAACAACATTCCGTTTTTGGGCATCTGTTTTGGTATGCAGATGGCTGTTATTGAAGCCATGCGCGACCTCTGCGGCGTTAAAAATGCCGGAACCACCGAGTTTGCGCCGGACTGCGAAGCCGTTGTCGGCCTGATGACCGAATGGGACAAAGACGGAGCCAGACAAATCCGCCACAAAGACGGCGATTTGGGCGGCACCATGCGCCTGGGCGCTTATGAATGCGACCTTCAGCCAGGTTCCTTGGTCAACCGGGTTTACGGTGCGGAAAAAATCTTTGAGCGTCACCGCCACCGCTATGAAGTAAACATCAAATATGAAAAACAGCTCAATGACGTCGGAATGGTCATTTCCGGAAAGTCTCCGGACGGACGTCTGCCCGAAATCGTCGAGATTCCGGAGCATCCGTGGTTTATCGGTGTTCAGTTCCATCCCGAACTAAAGTCCAAGCCGTTTGATCCGCATCCGTTGTTTGTTTCCTTTGTCAGGGCCGCGATTGAAAAGTCCCGCCTGATTTAGCTTAAAGCCTCCCGGCAACGGGAGGCTTTATTATTATCTGAACAAAATAACGAAAAATATTGACATATTTTCCTAAAGTGTTAAAAGGACAAATGCCTAAAAGGAGTAAAATATGGAAAATAAAATTTTAGAATTCCCCGAAAAACAAAGAGTTGTTGAGGTAAACGGCATAAAAATCGGCAACGATCTGCCGCTATCCGTTATTTCCGGTCCCTGCCAGATAGAAAGCCGGCAGCACGCGATTGACATTGCCGGCGCGATGATTGAAATTACGCGCAAACTGGGCATTAACTACATTTTCAAGGCCTCTTTTGACAAAGCCAACCGTACGTCGATTGACGGTCCGCGCGGTGTCGGCCTTGAAGAAGGTATGCGTACCTTTGCCGAAATCAAAAAACTCTATAACAACATTCCGATTGTCACGGACGTGCATGAAGTAAATCAATGTGCGGTTGTGGCCGAATATGTTGATATGCTGCAAATTCCCGCCTTTTTGTGCCGTCAGACGGATTTGGTGGTTGCAGCGGCTAAGACCGGCAGAATTGTCAATATTAAAAAAGGTCAGTTTTTGGCGCCGTGGGATGTTAAAAATTTGGTGAAAAAAGTTTTGGCTTCGGGCAATCCTAACGTATGCATTACCGAACGCGGAACCAGCTTCGGCTACAATACTCTGGTAACCGATATGCGCGCTTTTCCCCAAATGATTCAGGATACGGGCTGCCCCGTTATCTTTGACGCGACCCACTCCGTACAACAACCCGGAGGTTTGGGCGGCTGCTCCGGCGGTCAGCGCGAATTTGCTCCTGTTTTGGCTCGTGCCGCCGTTGCCGTGGGTGTTGCGGCCGTCTTCATGGAAACGCATGAAGATCCGGATCACGCTTTGTCCGACGGTCCGAATACGATCGCCTTATGCGATATGGAAGCCGTTTTATCCAATTTAATGGAGTATGACAGAATAACCAAGGCTTCCAAGCTTGTGCTTTCCACAACCAAGAAAAAAGCAAGTTAATTGGGAACTTTTTTATTAAAATCAGAGCCGGGTTGAAATCCCGGCTCTTTTTTCAACTTAATTCTTTTCCCGTTGACTCTTCACCGCCAAAACGTAGAATAAAGCTGTTTTTAGGAAAGAAAAATGAAGTTTAATGATGAAGGTTACATTGTCAGACTGCGCAAACACGGAGAAAATTCGGCCATTTTGACCGTTTTGACCCGTCATCACGGCAAAATCGTAGGCTTTGTCAAGAATGCCTTTACCAAAAGAAGCCTCGGCGTTTTTCAACTGGGTAATCTGGTGGCGGTTGAGGCTTATGCCCGGGTAGATGAAAATATGCTGAGCCTGAAAACGGAACTGCTGGCGCCGACCGCCGTCAATTTTCTCGGCGATGCCGCCCGTTTGGAAGCTTTAGCCTCTTTCTGCGAGCTCTGCAATGTCTGTATGCCCGAACAAATGGCTCTGGAACGTCTTTTCTACTATGTTGACAGTTTTTTTAATTTGATACTTGAAGATAATTGGATAACACATTATGCTTATTTTGAATTTTATCTTCTTGACTTTCTCGGTATTTCGCTGGACCTGAGCGAATGTTCGGCTACCGGAACCACCGAAAATCTGAAATATGTGTCGCCCAAAACCGGACGTGCCGTCTGTGCGGAAGCCGGCGAACCTTATAAAAACAGGCTGTTCAGTTTTCCACAGTTTGTTCTGGAGCAAAATTATGTGCCGACACGGCAGGAACTGAAGGATTTGCTGAAAATGACCGAGTTTTTCCTGAACAAAAACTTTTTTCAAACTCACGGCTTGAAATTCCCGCTGAACCGTGCTAATTTGCTGCATAATTTGGGTTTTTAGGGTGAAATTATGGCAGACGCAGTAGAAAAAATAAAAGATGTCCACCTTGCGGAAGAATTAAGCAGCCGCTATTTGTCTTATGCAATGTCGACCATTGTCGACCGTGCGCTTCCGGACGTGCGCGACGGCTTGAAGCCGGTGCACCGCCGTTTGCTTTATGCCATGCGTCAGCTGCATCTTGACCCTAAGTCCGGCTTTAAGAAATGTGCCCGCGTGGTCGGTGATGTCATCGGTAAATATCATCCTCACGGCGATACGGCCGTATATGGAGCCATGGTGCGTCTGGCGCAGGATTTTTCGGTGCGTTATCCTTTGGTTGACGGACAGGGCAACTTCGGCAACATCGACGGAGACGGTGCCGCCGCCATGCGTTATACCGAAGCGCGCCTGACTGAATTTGCCATTGCCATGATGGAAGGGCTGAACGAAAACGCCGTTGACTTTCGCGATACCTATGACGGGGAAGAAAGCGAACCTGTGGTCATGCCGTCCATGGTGCCAAACCTGCTTTGCAACGGTTCAATGGGCATTGCCGTGGGTATGGCGACCAACATTCCGCCGCACAATCTGAGCGAGGTTTGCGATGCTTTGCTCTATCTGATAGAAAATCCCGACTGCGGTCTGGAACCTTTGGTCAAACGCATCAAAGGGCCTGATTTTCCGACCGGCGGTATTATCATTGACAAGTTTTCAACCATTTTAGACGCCTATACGCAGGGCAAAGGTTCGTTCCGCATTCGCGCCAAGTGGGAAAAGGAAGACCTTGGTCACGGGCAGTATCAGATTGTCATTACCGAGATACCGTATCAGGTTGTCAAATCCAAGCTGATTGAAAAAATTGCGGCTTTGCTGATGGACAAGAAATTGCCGCTGTTGAGCGACATTCGCGATGAATCCGCGCAAGACGTGCGTATTGTGCTGGAGCCCAAAAACCGCACGGTTGATGCGGCGTTGCTGATGGAGCATCTTTTTAAGCAGACGGATTTGGAGGTCCGTTTTGCCATGAATATGAATGTTCTTGATTCGGATACGGTTCCCAGAGTTATGAACATCAAGGAAGTCTTGCGTGAATTTCTGGATCATCGTCATAACGTTTTGAAACGCCGCGTCAGCTTCCGTTTGGATAAAATCAACGCCCGGATGGAGCTTTTGAGCGGCTATCTGATTGCTTATCTTAACTTGGACGAGGTCATCCGCATTATCCGTGAAGAAGACGACGCCAAGGCCGCGTTGATGAATAAGTTTGAGCTGAGCGAAAATCAGGCCGAGGCCATTTTGAATATGAAACTCCGTTCTCTGCGCAAACTGGAAGAAATGGAAATCCGCAAAGAATACGATGACCTTTCGGCAGAGAAGGGAGAGCTTGAAGCCTTAATGGCCGATGAAGGGAAACGCTGGGAAGCTTTGGCCGGAGAAATTAAGGCCACCCGGGAAAAATTCGGCAAAAAAACGGCCTTAGGCCGCCGCCGTACCGAGTTCGCCGAGGTTGAAGAAATTGTGGACGTTCCTGTAGAAGCGTTCATTGAGAAGGAACCGATTACGGTTATCCTGTCACAAAAAGGCTGGATACGCTCGCTCAAGGGGTATGCCGATCTGAATGACGAGTTCAAGTTTAAAGACGACGACGCGCTGCTGTTTGCCATTCACGCTCAGACAACGGATAAAATCATTTTGTTTGACACCTCAGGCAAGTTTTTCACCATTTCCGCCAATGAGATTCCGAGCGGACGCGGTTTCGGACAGCCTCTGCGTCTGATGGTTGACCTCGGCATCAATGACAACATTTGCGATATGTTTGTCTTTGAGCCCAAAGCGCAGTATCTCATTGCATCCAATTCCGGTCGCGGTTTTCTGGTCGATGAAAATCATATTATGGCTCAGACCCGCAACGGCCGCAAGATTATGAACGTTGAAAACGGTGAGCACGCTGCTTTCTGCAAAAAAATTACCGGCGATATGGTTGCCGTTATCGGAGACAATCGCAAGCTTCTGGTTTTTAAGGTTGAAGAAGTACCGACCATGGCTCGCGGACGCGGCGTAACGCTGCAAAAATACAAGGACGGCGGTCTGTGCGATATCCAGATATTTAATGAGGCTGACGGTTTTACCTATAATCGTGCCGGCGGCACCAAAACCGAGACCGATCTGTTGTCCTGGCTTGGCCACCGCGCACAGGTCGGCAAGCTGGCGCCGTTCGGTTTTCCGAAGTCAGGTAAGTTCTTGAAAGAATAAACGTGGCTGAAGTTTTGTTTGAATATGCCAGACAGGGACAATACGTAAAGGTAACGGCAATCGAGCCGGAAACCCGAACCGAGGTCTGTGTCGTTGTCCCGGTCGGCCTGTCCGAACAGCAAATGCAGATTCAGGCTTTGAAAAAACTCAGTTACGTTTTGAAAAAAATGGAAGATGAATAATGCGGAGCGATATCATGATTTCCCAGCAGGCCGTTTTGAAGCCGATTGCAGAGATTGCGGTGCAGGCGGGACTTGCGGCGGAAGACATTGAACCCTACGGAAGCCTCAAAGCCAAGATATCTTATGCCGCATTAAAAAAACTGCAAAATTCTTCTTTGCCCGACGGTAAGCTGATTTTGGTGACAGCCGTTACGCCGACCCCGGCCGGAGAGGGAAAATCAACCGTTTCGATTGGCCTGGGAGACGCATTGCGCCGTTTGGGGAAAAAGACGGCCATTGCGCTGCGCGAACCGTCATTGGGTCCTTGTTTCGGCGCCAAAGGCGGCGCCACTGGCGGCGGATATTCGCAAATTGCGCCGATGGAAGATATCAATCTGCACTTTACCGGAGACATTCACGCCGTTACCGCTGCGGCCAATCTGCTGGCCTCAATCATTGATAACCATATATATCAGGGCAACTCTCTTAATCTGGATCCTGCTCAGATAACCTGGAAACGCAGCCTGGATCTCAACGACCGGGTTCTGCGCGACATAACCGTCGGGCAGGGCGGTAAAATCAACGGCATTGAACGCCGGGATCATTTCTGTATCAGCGTTGCCAGCGAGATTATGGCGGTTTTGTGTCTGGCACGCGATATGGCAGATCTGAAAGAACGTCTGGGACGGATTATCATCGGCAAAGACCGGACTGGACGCGATGTCCGGGCCCGGGAACTTAACGTTGTCGGTGCTATGGCCGCGCTGCTCAAAGATGCGCTGAAACCCAATCTGGTTCAAACGCTGGAACATACGCCGGCTCTGGTGCACGGAGGACCTTTTGCCAATATAGCGCACGGCTGCAACAGCCTTATGGCTACCCGCACAGCGCTGAAACTGTCTGATTATGTTGTAACCGAAGCCGGTTTCGGGGCTGATTTGGGTGCCGAAAAGTTTTTGGACATCAAATGCCGTTTCGGCGGCATCAAGCCGTCGGTCATCGTCGTCGTTGCTACGGTGCGGGCGCTCAAAATGCACGGCGGTATGGAGAAAGAGTGCCTCGGACAGGAAAATCTTGCCGCGCTTGATAAGGGCTTTGATAATTTAAAGCTTCATATTGAAAATATGCAAAAATACGGCGTTCCAGTGGTGGTGGCTGTTAACCGCTTTGCTTCGGATACGGATGCCGAAATTGCGCTGATAGAAGAAAAAGCGGCGCTTTGCGGCGTCAAGGCGCTTGTTTCCGAAGGCTGGGCCAAAGGCGGTCGGGGCGTGCTCTCTTTGGCTGAAGAGACGCTCAAAGCCTGCGACCGGCCGGCAAAATTTAAGTTTTTGTATGAAGACGAACTGCCGCTGGAAGAAAAAATCCGTACCGTTGCCAGAGAAATATACCGGGCGGCAGATGTCGAATTTTCGGAAATCGCGGCGGCAAAGCTGCGTGAATATGCCAAAAACGGTTTTGGGCGCTTTCCGGTTTGCATCGCCAAAACCCAAAATTCCGTCTCGCATGATAAAAATCTGCTCAACGCTCCGCAAGGTTACGTTCTGCCGGTGAGAGACGTTTCCGTTTCCGCCGGAGCCGGCTTTGTGGTGGTTTTTGCCGGCAGCATTTTGGATATGCCGGGACTGCCGCCCGTACCTGCCGCCGAAAAAATCGACGTTGATGAAAACGGTGTTGTTTCCGGCCTGTTCTGATTTTCTTTCAGGCTCCTGTGGATAACTTCTAAACTTGTAGTTTAAGGTTTAAAAATCCCGATTTTTATTATAAGATCTATGCAGTTTCAAGCGGCAAGAATTGGCTGCTTGAAGCAAAAAACAGGGAAATATAAATATTTGGGGAAATATATTTATGTCAAATCAACAAGTTGACAATAACAACTCGGCCAAAAGTGATTCGTCTTTGCCGGGGTTTATGTCTGAAGCCAGCAGCATTAATTATAACGAAGAAACCGAAAACGGAAGCTGGTTAAACAATAATCTGACCAGGCTGATGATTTCCATCAGCGTAATCTGGTTTATCATCGTACTGATTTACATTACTCAGTTTTTTGGCTGGTCCAACCTTTTCCTGATGATGCCCGACGAGTTCGGTGCGTTTCTGGCCGGCATAACGCTGCCTTTGGCGATTATCTGGGTTGTTATGGCTTATATTGACCGCGGCAACAGTTTTAAGAACGAAGCCAGATTCCTTCGCGCATATATGAATCAGCTCGTTTATCCCGAAGACGGCGGCGCCAACACCGCCAAAGCCATGGCTGACGCCATCCGTTCCCAGGTGGTTGAACTCCATGAGGTTACCAAACATGCAACCGAGCAGACCGAAAAGATAAAAAAGGAACTGAGCGCCCGCGTTAACGATTTCTCCAAACTTGTCAACACGCTGGACAATTATTCTACCAAGACGATTGTCGAGTTGTCCGACGGCGTCAAAACCCTGGTTGAAAATTTTGAATATGTGACCGAACGTGCGCAGAATTCCACTCAGATGTTTAAGGGTTACATTAATGATTTTTCGGCCACGGCGGCCGGTCTGGAAAATAACTGCGGCGAGCTTTTCGGCAAAATCATTCCCCACATTCAAGAGCTCAAAACCTCGTCTCAGTTGCTCCAAAGCATGGCCGATGACAACAATTCCAAAATGGATAAGGCCAATCAGGCATTGCTTGATTTCGGAGACCGGGCGGCTCAGAGCGTAAACAATGTCATCCAGATACTTGATTCTCAGACGGCGCGGCTGGAAGAAGTTGCCAACGGCGCCGTATCCGTTTGCGACGACATCTATGGCAAGATAGACGGCGGTGTTAACAAAATTGACGAAGTTTTGCGCGGCCAGAGCGAAGCCGTTGAAAGGTATTTGGGCAAGCTGAATGAAGAAAGCGACGTTTTGACTTCAAAATTCAGCGATCACAACGCCATGATTTCTATGGAAGTCGACAAGATTATTGCTCGTTCCAATTTGATAGAAGAGAGCGTTGCCACGCAGGTTAATCAGCTTCAGGGCGTTTCCGATGAGATTTTTGACAATATTAAAGGCGTGGAAAATCGTCTGACTGCCGGTTCTGTTACTCTGGAAAAACGTTCAGCCGAAATTATTGACAATATGCAGAATGTGGTTTCTTCGGCCGAAGAAAATACCGCCAAATTATCGGCATTGTCTGAACAGCATCTGGCTAAGTCTGCCGCGTTGTCCGAAGATGTCGGAAGCCGCAGTGAAACTTTGCAGAAGGTCAGTGACGGTATTGTACTGAACTTGAAGTTACTGCTTCAGGAACTCGGAGCCAGCACCATCGGACTGAAAGAACAGGCAGATGTTTCCAGAAAAGAACTTGAGGAAATCGGCGGCGTTATCAATAAACACACCGACAATCTTAAAGAGGCTGCGTCCTTGGTTGTGGCTCAGAGTAAGGTTGGCGAAAATTCCTTGATTCAGCAGCAGAAAAACATTGCGGAATCTGTCAACCGGATTGAAGAAATAAAAGTTGAGCTCAAATATCAGATCGATGAGTTGACCCGCGCCGCGTCTTATCTGACGCAGGAAGCCGAAACGACTGTCAGCCAGCTTAAACAGCAGATGGGCGAAACGCTTTCTTCCTGCAATGACGTTGTCGCCAAGACCAAAATGGTCAGTGCCAGCCTCAACGAGCAGGCCGGCATTTTTGACAACACGGCGGATCAGGCCTTGAATAAGGTTATTCGTATGGACGGTATTTTAAACAACCATTATCAGGAGCTGGATAAGGTTTCCCAGAGTGTTTCCGAACGTGCGGAGAATGTGTCCGAGGTTTTGGAAAAACAGGCTGCCAACATCAATGTTGCTACTGCCAACTCCGATAACGCGTTTCAGCAGATTACGGAGGCTTTTGCCCGCCAGAATGAAACGCTGGACAAGATTACCGGCGCAACGGTCAACCATGTGGCAGATGTGGTTCAGCTTTTGGATGAAAAGGCTGAAAATATTAATCTGTTGTTCAAACAGCAGGAAAACGAATTTTTCAATATTTGCGACCGCTTGACCGAAAACACCGACAATATGGGCAACAATCTCAAAAAACAGGTGGCCGTCATTGAGCAGAACGCCGATAAGGTTTTCGCCCGGATGACGCTTTTGGAAGAGGATGTCAACAAAAGAGTTGAGGCGGTTGTGGCCAACTCCGTCAAATCAATTGACAAGCTTTCGGAGGTTAATCAGTCGATTGCCGTGCAGAACAATGACGTCAGCAAGTTCATTCAGCAGATTTCCGATAAAATTGCGCAGATTGCCGCGGCTTTCAGAGAAAACTTTCAGGTTTTCAACAATACGGTTAAAGATCTTACAGTCAGTTCTGATGAGTTTACCAATTCTATTTTGGATAACTGCGATAAGATTAATGCAGCCAATCAAAATTTGGCGGCTGAAAGCAAAAATACGACCGATGTTTTGGATGCTCAGGCCAAAAATATTGACGAGATTTTAAACCGGACCGTCAGCCAGACGGATTCCATCCGCGAAAGTTTCGAACATCAGCGCGAGGTTCTGACCGACATTGCCAATACCGTGGCGACGCAAACCCGTTTGGGCGAGGCTTCTTTGGCGCAGCAGTATAAATATCTTTCCGACACTTCGACTGAAGTTGCCCAGCGCGTTAATGAAATCAACAACAACTTCAAAAACAGTACCGATACCATATTTGAAACTTCGGCCAAAATAGCCTATGAATTTAATGTACTGGGTGACAGGCTGCTTAAAGTCAATGATGACATCAACAAATCTTCCCGTGATTCGATAAAGAACGTCGAGCAGGTTAACATGTCCTTGAGCCAGCTGGTTGACGATTTGGCGGTCAACGTTAACAGTTCCAGCAGCAAAATCGGCAACGTAATGAAAGATTATGAAAAATACATAGCCAACTTTAATACGGTTACGGCTGAAGCCAGCAGCGGCGTCTTTGAAATCAACAATCTCATCTCCGCTCAGAGCGACAAGATGATTAAGATTTCCGAAGATACCAAGCAGCTGGTGGAATGTTTCAATACCGTTTTGAACGATACGTCGCTCCAGCTTTCCAACCGTGCCAATATGGCCTATGAAAAGGTCAAAGGCCTCGGCGAGAACCTGAAAGTTTTGAGTATGCAGATGGAAGAGGCGACCAAGATGAGTTCCACCCATTTTGAAAACTCAAGCGGCAAACTGCGCGCAACCTTGAATGAAGTTGCCGCCAATGCCGAGCGCATTTCCAACGAAATCCGTTCTTCGGGCGAAGTCTTCCTGAAACAATCCGGCGTTTTGGTCGTTGCAACCGACGATACGTTGAAAAAAGTCAACGATGTTATGAATGTCTTAAATGACAGTACCAACGAATTTTCGGCCAAAGGGGACGACATCATTAAAAAGTCAATCTCTTTCAGCGATATTGTCAACAAACAGCTTAAGGTTTTGAACGAGACCTCACAGAAGGCTGACGGCAAGCTGGCCGAACTTGAAAGACGCTATGAGGGCGTGCGTGTTGACAGCTTCCTGAAAGACGCTTCTTATATTATAGAAAAACTGGAAACCGCTTCGGTCGATATCAACCGCATCTTTAACCCGACGGCGGAAGAAGAAATTTGGAAGAAGTACTATAACGGCGATACGGCGGCCTTTGTACGCTACCTTTCCAAGACCATGACCAAACAGCAGGTTTTGGCCATCCGCGGCGAGTTTGAAAAGAATATGGAGTTTCGCACGCTGGTAACCAAATATCTGTCCGAGTTTGAATCCCTTATTACCAAGGCCAGAACCAACGAACGTTCGGGCATTCTGCTGTCGGTCATTTCCGGCGCTGATATCGGCAAGGTATATTATATTCTGGCCAGAGCGTTGGATAAATTGAACTAAAAGGTAGCCGATGAGCGCAATATCAGCCGATAAAATGCAAAATATCTACCGGACGCTGACGTCAGGAATTGCGGATTCCGTAAAAAACATTGTGCAAAAGCGCGGACAGGGGTTCGGCCTGCCGGCGGATAATGCTTCGGACAAAGTCTCAGTCTCAGAGCTGGGCGGCAGTTACAGTCTGCAAAATATGGCTTTTTCTTATCTGGAGCCGTCATCTTTATATACGTTGCAGCGCTTTGTTCAGGAAATGCCGGTGGGAGAGGGCGCCAAAGACCGCCGTCCGCGTGGGCAGGTTTCAGACGACGCCGGTGAAAAAAACATTGCACCCGACACGGGAACAACGGAAGGTTCGAATCCGGTCAGTTTTCAGGATGAATTGTACAATTCGGCGGATTTGCCGTCAGCCGCCTATGTCAGCGCCGCCTACAGGCAGTCTTCATTATCGGCGCCCTCGACGGTTAATATGAGTTACGGACTGGAAAAGTCCTTTTTCAGTGACATAAAATATGCAACAAAAACCTATGCTTTCAATTTTAATGTTAACAACAAGCCGCAGATCCGTCTGGACCTGATGCACAGGTACAACCGCAGTTTTGATTACAGGATATAGCTGAATGCTCGATTTTGATTCAAAAGTTTTTTTGGCGCCGATGGCCGGTATTACCGACAAGCCGATGCGCCGTCTGGTCAAAAGTTTCGGCGGCGGGCAGATGGTTTCGGAAATGGTGGCAATTAATGCCATTCAGCGCAAAAATCCCAAAAGTTATAAAATCGCCGATGTCCGCGACGAACCCTATCCGGTGGTGGTGCAGTTGGTCGGAGGAGAGGCTGCGCTGTTTGACGACGCCTGCAAGTTGGCAGCAGAGCTCGGCGCTGCGTCAATTGACATCAATATGGGGTGTCCGGTGAAAAAAATCGTCAATAACAATTCCGGTTCTTATCTGATGAAAGATATGAAACTGGCGGCTGACATAATCAGAACCGCCGTTGCCGCCACGGGGCTGAAAGTCAGCGTCAAGTTTCGCAAAGGCTGGGACCACAACTCGGTAAACGCGGTCGATTTTGCCCGAATGTGCGAAGATTGCGGCGCGTCTTACGTTACGGTTCATGGCCGTACCCGCAGCGATTTTTATGCCGGAACGGCAGATTGGGACATTATTGCCGAAGTCAAAGCTGCGGTGAAAATTCCCGTTATCGGCAACGGAGACATCGCCGATGTTTATGACGCAGAAAAAATGCTGAAATATACCGGTGCCGACGCTGTTATGGTCGGTCGCGGCGCTTTGGGCAATCCGTGGCTCATTTCCCAGATTCACGATTATCTGGAAAAAGGCGTTACTCCGGCGCGGATAAGTCCGGCGCTTGTAAAAGACACCTTGTTAACCCATATTAAAGAATTAACGGCTTATTATGGCGAAAGGCTGGCATTGGCAGTTTCCCGCAAATATGTATGCTGGTACTGCAAAAATTGCCGAGATGCGCGCAGATTTCGCGAAAACTATGTGCGGATTAATAATTTTGCCGATGCTTTTGCCGAAATCGACCGCTATTTTGACAGCCTGAAAGAAGAATAAGGAGCGCTAATGAAAATAATTGTCTGTGGAGCCGGAAGCGTCGGCCGGAGTATCGTCAGTTATCTGGTCAAAGGCAACAACGATATTGTTGTTATTGACAATAATCAGCGCCATCTTGACGATCTGTCCAAAGAGTTTGATATCCAGCCGGTTTTCGGTTCCGCGTCCCATCCCGAAATTCTTGAAAAGGCCAATGCCAAAAGTGCCGAACTGCTGATTGCCGTTACAGATGTTGATGAAGTTAATATGATTGCCTGCGAGGTTGCTTCGGCAATTTTTAACATTCCCCGCAAAATAGCTCGCATTGACGCGCAGGACTTTTTGAATCCGTTGTGGGCAACGTTGTATAATGACAAAAACATTCCCGTCGATTTAGTTATTTCTCCGGAAGTGGAAATCGGCAAATATATATATCAGCTGCTGAAAGTTCCCGGCGCTTCCGAGGCGCTGAGTCTGTACGACGGAAAACTGCGGCTGCTGGCTTTTAAGCTTCCGGAAAACTGTCCGCTGATTAAAACGCCGCTGATAAATCTCAATCAGCTGGTTCCCGAGCTCAATGTTGAAATTGTCTGCATCAATCGCAGTTCCAACGTTTATATTCCTTATAAAAGCGATATGCTGGAAGTTGGCGACGAAGTGTATTTTCTGGTTAAAGATGATGACATCAATTTTACTCTGGAAGCTTTCGGGCTGGAAGAGCCTGCGGTGGAACGCGTTATTGTTTTCGGCGGTAATCAGATATCGCGCTGCATGGGCAAAATGTTTGAAAAAGATGACAATATTGTCAGCTGCAAAATCATTGAAGAAGACGTTCAAAGCGCCAGAGAACTGGCCAGAGAGCTAAACAATACGGTTGTTATCAACGGGCAGCAGATGAGCGACGTCATTCTGAGCGAGGCCGGCATCGGCAATGCCGATGCAGCCATAGCCGTCACATCCAAAGACAAGGACAACCTTCTGGCGTCCATGCTCGCCCGCAAAAGCGGTGTCAACAATACGCTGGCTCTGGTAAATTCTCCGTCGTACAACAATCTGATAGATATTGTCGGCAACAACATTCTGGTAGACCGCTCGTCGGTGACGATTTCGAGTATCTTGCAGGAGCTGCGCAAATCGAAAATTAAGGACGCATATTCTCTCGGCCGCGGTTTCGGCGAAATCTGGGAGATGGAAATAGATGAAAATTCACCGGCGGCCGGCAAGACGATCCGGAGCATAGATTTGCCGGCCAGCAGCAAAGTATGCGCACTGCTTCGTGATAACGAAATATCATTTCCTTCGGAAAAGGAAGAATTGAAAATCGGCGACGTTATAATATTGTATGTCGATTCCAGGGCTATTCGCAAAGTGGAAAAAATATTGTCCTGACCAACGGGTGGAAAATATCACCATTTTGCAATCTCTGCTTTACTATTTTGATAAAATGATGTTAAATTAACAAAATAAAATAATTAATAAGGAAAAATATGATGTCTCAGAATGTTCAGGATGAATTTTTAAATAACCTCCGCAAGAACAAAATTTCTGTAACCGTGTTTTTGGTTAACGGGGTAAAACTTCAGGGCTTGATTACCTGGTTTGACAGCTTTTCTCTGCTTTTGCGTCGCGATGGACATACCCAGTTGATTTATAAACACGCCATTTCAACGATTATGCCGAGTTCCGCGGTTGATTTTGAGGTGGATGAAACAGAAGATCAGGCCGCCGCTGAAGAATAAGCCTTGCCGGAAATAATTTTTGATAAAAAGCCTTCCAAAGCTTGTGTGATTTTCCCTCTTGTCGGAGGAAAAGAGTTTTCGCTTTCTCCTGAATATAGGTTGGAAGAGGCGGTGCGTCTGGCTCAGGCCATCAATTTACAGGTCGTTGTTCAGGAAATTGTCAAAATCAGAGAAATCAAACCGTCGGCGTTTTTTGGCCGCGGGTATATTGATGCGCTTCAAAAAACAATAAAAGAGCAAGAAATAGAGCTCGTCATAGTCGACGCTTCGTTGACTCCCATTCAGCAGCGCAACCTTGAAAAGGCTCTGTATGCGAAAGTCATTGACCGCACGGCTCTGATTTTGGAAATCTTCGGAGAGCGGGCTAATACCAAAGAAGGCAATCTGCAGGTCGAACTGGCTCATCTGACTTATCAGCGCAGTCGTTTGGTGCGCAGTTGGACACACCTTGAGCGTCAGCGCGGCGGCGCCGGTTTCTTAGGCGGCCCCGGAGAAACCCAGATTGAGCTTGACCGCCGTATTATTGATGAAAAAATTGTCCGTATTAAAAAAGAGCTGGAAAAGGTAAAGAAAACCAGGGAACTGCAACGCGGCGCCCGCAAACGTGTGCCATATCCCGTCGTTGCCCTGGTCGGTTATACCAATGCCGGAAAGTCTTCTCTGTTCAACCGTTTGTCTAAGGCCGGCGTTTTTGCCGAGGATCTGCTGTTTGCCACCCTTGATCCGACCATGCGCAAAATAAAGCTTCCTTCGGGACGGGAAGTCATTTTGTCTGATACTGTAGGATTTATCTCCGACCTGCCGCACGAATTGATTATGTCGTTCCGCGCTACGCTGGAAGAAGTTTTGTCCGCGGATATCGTCGTTCATGTCCGGGATTTGTCCAACCCTAATCACCGGCAGCAGCAACAGGATGTTCTGAGCGTTTTGCAAAATCTGGGGTTAGAAAATATCGAAAAACAAGACAACTATTTGGAATTGTGGAATAAAACGGATCTTTTGGATGAAGAAGGCGGAATTTTTGTTGCGGAAAACGCCCGGCGTTTCCCTTTCGTCATTCCCGTTTCGGCCAAGACCGGAGAAGGGTGCGATGCGTTTCTTGACGCGCTTGATCATAAGCTTTCTGCCCGCCATCGTTTGATAGAAATCAAGGTTCCCAGCTCTGACGGACAAATGATTTCGTGGCTTTACAATCACGGAGAGGTTCTCTCGTTGCAAAATGTTGACGAATATCAGGTTTTCAAAGTCAGGATAGACAATATGAATTTGTCAAAAATCAGCAGCCGCAGTTTGATAAAACTTCTGAACTAGTCTTGAATAGTTTCTTTCCGTCACTAAATATTATTTATAATTTTAGGGGAAATACGGAATGAAAAAACTGATTTTAGCTGTATTGACGATATTAGGCGCCTGTGTCTCAACCGGAAACTACCAGACAGAATTACAAAAATGGGTAGGGCGCTCGCAGACCCGGTTGTATCAAAGTTGGGGATATCCTGAAAATGAATTTTATGTCACGCCTGAAACCAAGATTGTTACCTATGTTCGGAGCGGAAACAAGCCCATAGGCGGTAATACCAGACCTTATGCCGGAATTGAAGTCGCTTATCAGGCCATAGAGACGCCAGATTATGGAGACAATTTGAGCAATAATGACGAAAATTCAGATTTTTACTACTGCAAAACCTCTTTTACCATTACCAACGGTCTGGTTACTGACTTTACCTTCAATGGTGACGACTGCGTTGCAAGGGAATAGAAAATGTTGGACTTCCATAAAATATCGCTGAAAGATAAAAAAGAATTTTCGGCATATTATCAGGCTTGTCCGCAAAAATCTTCAGATTACAGTTTTATAAATTTATGGAGCTGGCAGGAAAAATATCATACGGAACTGGCTTATGCGGATAACCTGTGCTGGATTCGGCAGCGTTGCGGCGATAACGTCTTTTATGCCGCGCCGATCGGGGATTGGAAGCGGACGGAATGGCAAAAGATAATATATCGCCGTCTTGGAACGGAATTTGCGCTAAAAAAACTTCCCGAAACTCTGGCACTGAAACTGGAAATGGATTTTCCGGGAATGTTGATCCTGAAAAACGACCGAGACAACTGGGAATACCTTTATGACGCCTCAATGCTCATAGCCTTGGAAGGGCAGGATTTCAGCACGCAGCGCAAACTTTCCAACCAGTTCAAACAATATTACAATTATGCTTTCCGTTTTATTGATCAAAAAGACGTTCCGGCATTAACGCTCTTTCAAGAAGAATGGATGGCCGCTCATGCCGAAGATGCTGAAAAAAACAGCCTTGATTTTGAAAATAAGGCCATTTACAGAGTGCTGCGGAACTGGAATAAACTGAAACCTGAAGTTTTTGGTGCGGCAATATGGATAGAAGGGAAAATAGCGGCTTATACGATTGCCGAGAAATTGGATAAGGACACGATAGCTGTTCATTTTGAAAAAGCTTTGGATAAGTATAAGGGGGCGTATCAGGCCGTCAACCGTATTTTTCTGGAAAATCTTTCTGGTATCAGAACCGTAAACCGGGAGCAGGATCTGGGCCTGCCGGGGCTGCGCAGAGCCAAACTGAGATACCGTCCGCGGGGATTTGTCAGAAAGTATGATCTCTCGGGATACTTTACAGCCAAAGCGAAGGAGGAAGACAATCATGGGATTTCTGAGAATTGCCGTAGCTTTGATTGCGGTTGTTTATCTGGCCGTCAACACTTATGACTATATCATCTTTTTTTTCAAAAACGGCGATTAAACCAAAACACACGAAAACAAAACCGCAAAAAAGTGCATAATTGTTCCGCTCAGAACAAAGAAATGCCAGATGGCATGTGTGTATTTTCTGCTTTTCCAGACATAAAAGAAAATGCCTGTCGTATAGAATATGCCGCCCAGAACAAGAAAAACGAGACCGGTTTTTGGCAATTGGGCAAACAATATCTTTGAGGCAAATATAATCATCCAGCCCATCAGCAGATACAAGCTAATGGACCAGAGTCTGGTGCCGTTGCCCTGAGAATAGAGTTTGAGAACGGTGCCGAGAAGCGCCAGTCCCCAAACGACACCGAAAATGATCCAGCCGACGGTGCCGCGCATGCAAACCAGCAAAAACGGCGTATAGCTGCCTGCAATCAGATAATAAATCGAAATGTGGTCAAATTTTTTAAGCCTTCTTTTGAGTTCCGGTCTACTTGCCGCATGATACAGGGTCGAGGCGCTGTAAAGCACAATCATTGACGTTCCGAAGACGGCTGTGGAAACGACAGTCCACGCGCTGCCGTAAATTGCGGACAACGTAACTAAAAGCACCAGAGCAGCAATGCTCAGAGCCGCGCCGATACCGTGAATAATGCAGCACCACAACTCTTCTTCGGGCGTATAGGTTTTAAGCTCGGGCAGGGCGGCGTTTGTCATTTTGCTTCATTCTGAAAAATAAAATGCCGAACCGTAAGACCTTTTTTCAAATGGTGTTTTTCGGCACTGCCTGCGTTAAGTTCCAGAACCGCGGCGGCATCTCCGGGAGAAGATATAAGCTTCTCGGACATCGGCTTGGCGTTTTTGTATATGCCGCTGATTTTATAATCTGGACCGATGAAAACGATATCAAGCGGAATATAGGTATTTTTCATCCACATGGTGATGCTTCTGGGAGTTTTGACGTCAAAAATCATTCCCTGATTCTCGGGCATGGATTTGCGGTACATCAGGCCGGTGCGCATTTCGCGCGAGCTTTGGGCGGTTTCAACCATAAATTCGGCGGCGGGAGACGTTTCGATGATCAACCGGCTGAGACCTCGCTGCGGATTTTCATCCTGCGGGGAACAAGCCCAGAGCATAAAAACTGCGGATAAGGCGGCAGATATCTTTTTCATTTGTTTTTCTTCCTTTGTTCAAAAGGTTGCAGTTTGCGCGGATTCCAGCGCGAAACCATTACCGGTCCGTTCTGAGAAATCCTGATTTTTTTGTTGTCGGCAATTTTTTCAGGCTGCAGTGGCGTGAACTTGTTCAAAATGTCATTTGCCGCCACAAGGTATTTTTCTCCGGAGCGGCGGCATTCTTTATAAGCGCTTGAATTTTTAATCAGCGATGAAAGGGCTGCCGTTGTCATTTTGGCATACTGATTCCAAATGTTTTCCAAAAAGGCACTGACTTTGTCGGTTAGTTTTACCGGCGGCATATAAGGCCGTCCGAGAGAAAACATTTTTTTCAGATTGGGTTCCGTAAAACCGTCCTCGTCACATATAAAAAGGCTCGGGACCAAAACTTCGCGGTCATAACGCCGTGCATAGCCGAGCTGTGCGACAAACAGCAGATGAAACATTTTTTCATCGTCTAAAAAAGTTCCGTCTTTTTCGGCTCTTTCAAAAAACCAGTAGGCCACGTCAATTGCAGATTCTGTTGCAGGAACACCCATTTTTTATCCTCGCCGTTTTTGAATTGAAAACAGTATAATTCAATAAATCGATAAAAACAAATAGTTTAAATTATGAGAAAAACTGCTTGTTAATTATTTTTTGTTCTTGTGTTATGAATGTTAATAATATATTTATATAACTAATTGTATTTTATTTTTTGCAAAATGTTTTTATAGGGTACTGATTCAATGAATTCGCTCAAAATGTTTAGAGGTTGCTGCGGTATTTTGAGTATCGCGGCTTTGTTGTGCTCTTGTTCTTCGGCGGTTTTCCCCGAAGTCATCGAAGATCAGGATACGGTGGCGCAGGAAGACGAAGAAACAACGTTTACCACCAAAAAAGGCACAAAGATTGAATTGTCCATGCCGGAAGAAGGTTCCAGTCTCCGAGCTGACGATCAGAATGCAGCCTATGAGGAAGACGAAGAAGACCGTGAATTTGCCTCAGCTATGAGTTCAGACAATTTCAGCGGCGCCGATCAAGTTGAACCGGCCAAAAGCAAACCGGTGGAAAAGAAGGATATGGCACCGGTGACAAAATCCGAGCCCAAACCTGAAGATACAAAATTGTCCGAACTTTCCGAGAGCAAAGATTTGACCCTTGATGAAAGTTATATAGAACAAACCGAATTTGCTCAGGAAAATGCAGGCCCGAGCGTCAGTTATCGGATTGAAACGATTTACTTTGCCAACGGCAGCGCAGTTGTGGATTCTCAATATAACAAAAAACTTCGCGATATTGCCAAACTGGCCAAGAGCAAAAAAAATGCCGTTGTCAAAGTTTTTGGTTTTGCCTCAAGCCGTACCCGCAATACGGATATCGTTTCGCATAAACTGGCCAACTTTACGGTTTCGGCCGAGCGAGCACAGAATGTGGCCAACGCGCTCAAACGCTATGGCCTGAAAGCATCCCAGATTGAAACCGAGGCATTGTCCGACACCGCGCCGGCCTATCAGGAAGTTATGCCCGAGGGAGAGCGCCTGAACCGCCGCGCCGAAATATATATCACATATTAACAACCGGCAGGGGATGTGTCTTTGGATTTAATGGCAGATAGTGAGAAATCTTTAGGCGGCAATCTGTGGAAACTGTCATCCTGTGACGAACGTATGGCTGAAGCCATTGCCCAGCGTTATGATTTACCTCCTTTGGTTGCCCGCATTTTGAATGTCCGCGGTATACCGATAGATGATGTCCCCGGCTTTATGGATCCGCGTCTGCAAAATCTTCTGCCGGATCCGTTTTGTCTGAAAGATATGGAAAAAGCGGCTTTGCGCATTACCGAAGCCATTGTGAAGAAGCAAAAGATTGCCATTATCGGCGACTATGATGTCGATGGGGCAACTTCTTCTTCCGTCTTGCGCCTGTTTCTCGAAAGCGTGGGGGGTGAACCGGCAATCCATATTCCCGATCGTGAGGAAGGATATGGTCCCAGCTGTCGGGCAATCGACGAGTTCTCCGCTTTGGGCATTGATTTGGTCATTACGGTAGACTGCGGCACGACGGCTTTTGACACCTTTGAATATGCCGCGGCAAAAAATATCGACGTTATTGTCTTGGATCATCATGAAGCGGAAGTCCGGCTGCCGAAAGTATATGCCGTGGTCAATCCCAAACGGCTTGACGATGACAGTGTTGATTATCTTAAATATATGGCGGCCGTCGGCGTTGTGTTTGTTACCATCGTGGCCGTCAATCGCGAACTTCGCCGGCAGAATTTCTATAATGCGCAAAATCCCGAACCGCAGCTTATGCAGTGGCTGGATCTGGTTGCCTTGGGCACGGTTTGCGATGTCGTTCCGTTAAAAGGCCTGAACCGGGCTTTTGTCCGTCAGGGGCTGAAGGTGATGAGTCGCCGCGGCAACCCCGGATTAAAGTCTCTGATAGATAAGGCCAACATTACGGAAGCGCCCAATGCGTTTCATTTGGGATATGTTCTTGGACCGCGCATCAATGCCTGCGGCCGGGTGGGCGATGCGGCTCTGGGAAACCGTCTTTTGTGTACAAAAGACGAGTTTCAGGCTCAACTTCTGGCCGAAAAACTTGGTGAATTTAACGAACAGCGCAAAGATATTGAAAATTATGTTTTGCTCAAAGCCATTGAGATGCTGGAAGGTACGCCGCAGACATATCCGGTTGCTTTTGTCGCCGGGGATGATTGGCATCAGGGCGTTATTGGCATTGTCGCCGGAAAATTGAAAGAGCGTTATAATCTTCCGGCCTTTGTCATGTCGATTGAGGCAGATGAAGTGAAAGGCTCCGCGCGTTCAATTCCGCAGGTGGATTTGGGGGCTTTGATTATTGCAGCCAAAGAGCAGGGGCTTATAACCAAAGGCGGCGGACATACCATGGCGGCTGGCTTTTCCTTAAATCAGGATAAAATAGACGCTTTTCGTGATTTTGTCGGCCGATATGTCAGTGAAAAAATCGGCGGCGAAGCCATTGTGCCGGTTTTAGATGTCGACGCCGTTTTGGACGTTGGCGGCGCTACTGTGGAAATGGCCGAAAATCTGGAGCGTCTGGAGCCGTTTGGTTCGGGAAATGCGGAGCCGAAGTTGCTGCTGCGTTCGGTTCGCGTCAACAAGCCCTCGGTTATTGGCAGCGGGCATGTGCGCTGTTTTCTGAGTTCTAATATGGGCGGCAGCCTTAAGGCTATTGCTTTCCGCGTGGCAGATAATGACATCGGCAATGCCATGCTCAACTCTCGCGGCGATGTTTACGACGTGGTGGGTGTATTGCGCCGCGATACTTGGCAGGGGCGTAATTCAGTACAGTTTATTATAGAAGATATGATGAGGGTCTGATGAAAGAAGAAGTAAAAAAACGCGCCTTAAACATCAAAAGGATTCGCCTTGAACGGGAACGGGCCGTCTTTATGAAACTCGGCGCCAAAATCCGCGCTTATTTGTTTACCGGCATTCTGGTGACAGCTCCGGTAGCCATTACCTTTTACATGGCCTACAAGTTTATCGTCTGGGTGGATCGCATGGTCAATCAGATGATTCCGCCGCGGATTAACGAATATCTGAACAGCATCATTCCGTTTACCGTTCCGGGGTTGGGGTTGATAATTCTGATTGTGGCGCTGATTTTGGTCGGAATGTTTGCCGCCGGCTTCCTGGGTAAGTTTTTTATGCGCCTGGGCGAATGGATTGTCTATAAATTGCCGCTCATTTCCAGCGTTTATTCTTTGCTGAAACAGGTGTTTGAAACCTTTCTCTCAACCAAGACCCAGGCATTCAGCAAGGTCGTGCTGTTGGAATATCCACGCAAGGGAATATGGATACTGGGATTGGTCAGCTCGGATACCAAAGGCGAAGTGTATGAACGACTGGAAGAAGAGATGCTGAATATTTTCATCCCGACGACGCCGAACCCAACTTCCGGTTTTCTGATTTTTGTGCCCAAAAAAGATACAATTGAGCTGGATATGACGGTTGAAGAGGGAATTAAGTTTATCATCTCCGGCGGTCTGGTAGAACCGGGTAATCCGCGTTTGAAGAAAAAATAATCAGTTTTTTTTCACACGCTTGCAGAAAAAGCTTGATTATTTTCTTTTTGTGCCTTATACAAACCCTAGTTTTGATGTGCGGCCATGGCGGAATTGGTAGACGCGTAACGTTGAGGTCGTTATGGGCTAAGCCCGTGGAAGTTCAAGTCTTCTTGGCCGCACCACTTAAATAAATTTCCTGCCCCGCAGCAGTCCCGGCGGTTTAATTCTTAAAAATATGGGAGGTAGTAAAATGAGCAAGCGTTTCAAGCGTGACTTACTTCCCAAATCCAAACTCAAGAAAAAGAAAAAAGAAAGTCACATTTTGGGGCTCGGTCCCAAAATGATTAATTCAATCGTCAATGCCCTTGATGAAGATGACAAAATTCACGTCCGCAAAATAGTTGAAGGTCTGTCGGAATATGAACTGGCTCGCCTGATTGAATCTCTGGATCACAACAAGCGTCAGGAACTGGTTGATATCCTTGGTGACAAAATCAATCCGGATGTCTTTCCTGAGTTAAACGAAATTGTTCAGGAACAGATCATCGAAAACATGGATGAAGACCAGGTCGTTAAAATCGTTAACGAATTGGATTCTGATGATGCCGTCGAAATTTTGGAGCACATGGACGATGAAGAACAGGCCAGCATTATCCGCCGTTTGGATCCGGAGTTAAAGTTTCAGGTTGAGGCCTCCTTTTCATATCCGGAAGATTCCGCAGGACGTATCATGTCCCGCGATTTTGTCAGTATGCCCGATGACTGGAGTGTAAGACAGGCAAAAAAATACCTTTTAACCGAAACGGAGCTTCCCGACGAATTTTTTGAAATATTTTTAACCGATTCTCATTGGCACCCAACCGGGCAAATCGCTTTGGACAAGCTGCTCCGTGCCAAATCCGATCAAAAGCTGCGCGATATTATGGACGGAGAAATCTGCCCGATTGACGCCTACACCGATCAGGAAGAAGTTGCGCACATGTTTCGCGAATACGGCTGGATGTCGGCCATAGTCGTAGACAACAAAGGGCGGCTGGTCGGCACCATTACCGTCGACGATGTGGTTCACATCATTCATGAAGAAGCCAGCGAAGACATTATGCACCTTTCGGGAACGGAAGAAGGCGACGTTTACAAATCGGTCTTTTCCATTTTCAAATCGCGTTCGGTCTGGCTCGTGACCAATCTTTTTGCGACCATTATGGCTGCCTCTGTCGTCAAAGGTTTTCAGGAAATAATCGCTCAGGTCTCCACGCTGGCGGTCTTGATGCCGATTGTCGCTTCAATGGGCGGCACGACCGGACAGCAGACTTTGGCTGTTGTTGTTAGAGCTCTGGCAACCAAGGAGCTGACCTCTCGAAATACGCTGCGTATGATTTTAAAAGAATTTCTGGTCGGGTTGTGCAACGGCTCGCTTTTTGCCGCCATGATCTGGGGCATTACTCATCTGATGTTTCCCGATAAAATAATGATAAGCAATATTATCGCCATTGCCATGCTCTGTAATCTTATGATCGCCAGTCTGGCCGGCATTTTGATTCCGTTGACGCTCAACAAGTTTAAGGTTGATCCTGCTTTGGCTTCCGGCGTTTTTCTGATTGCCATGACAGATTCCGGCGGCTTTTTCATATTTCTGGGGCTGGCCAAGTTGCTGCTGTTCTGATAAATATATATGAATATCTTTGAGTTTGGTCTTTTTATATTGCAAAAACTGCGTATAATGGGCGCAGAAATTTAGTGTTTGTTGGGAGTTGTAAATTTTGTTGCTCGGACTAAGTGTTGCTTTTCTGATTATCGTTTTTGACCAGGCGTCAAAATATTATATCATGAATGAAGTTCTCGGCGAATACGGCGTTATCAGTTATACGTCGTTTTTCAATCTGGTTCGCGCCTGGAATACCGGTGTCAGTTTTTCCATGTTTAACAATTGGGGCATGTGGGGCGTCGTCGTTTTGTCCGTAGTTGCCATGACCATTGTCGGCTTTCTGGTTTATTGGCTGTATACCGAAAAGGTGCGGATTATTCAGATCGCGCTTGGTTTTATCATCGGCGGTGCCGTCGGCAATGTTATTGATCGGATTCGTCTCGGCGCCGTTTTTGACTTTTTGGACTTTCACATTGGCGAAAGCCATTGGCCCGCCTTTAATGTTGCGGACAGCTTTATCTGTATCGGTGCGACAATTATTGTTGTTCATACTTTGCTTGCCAAAAAACAAAAAGAAGAGGTAAAATAATGAAAAAAGTTGTTATCTGTGTTCTTGCCGCAGCTGCCGTACTGAGTGCCTGCAGCAATGTTACCAAAGAAAAACTGGGCTTAAGTAAAAAAGCCCCGGACGAGTTTATGGTTGTTCCTCAGGCGCCGTTATCTCTGCCGCCGGAATATGATTATTCTCCGGTTGCCGTCCAGCCGCAGGAAATTGCCGAACCGGCTGTCGCGGAAGATCTGACGCCGGCCGAACAGGCGCTGATGAAACGTATTCGCGCTTCCGGCGGTATGTCTGCAATTTAATCCGGGATTTTCTGCCGTAATGCGTAATATTTTAAAAACCATAAGCTTTGTTGTTTCGTTTGTTTTTTGCATTAGTTCTGCTAATGCAAAACTTTTTGATGCGTCTGAATTTTATCTGAGCAATGGTCTGCGGGTAATTGTCGTGCCCAACCATAAGGCGCCGATTGTCAAACATATGGTTTGGTACATGGCGGGTTCCGTTGATGAAGAAGCCGGGAAGGGTGGTTCGGCACATTTGCTGGAACATCTGATGTTTCGCGGTACCAAAGATGTCCCTGAGCAGAACTTCAATAACATTCTGGAGCAAAACGGCGCAGACAGCAATGCTTTCACGTCTCTGGACTATACCGCTTACCACCAGAAACTGGACATTTCCAAACTGGAACTGGCCATGGCTCTGGAGGCCGACCGGATGCAAAATCTGAACATTTCGCCGGAAGCTTTTGCCTTGGAGCGGGATATCGTTTTCCAGGAACGTATGCAGGTCATTGAAAACAATCCGGCCTCTCCGTTTTCGGAAGGTTATCGCCGCCTGATGTGGGGCGAACATCCTTATGCCCGTCCGGTTTCGGGAACTTCCGAAGAAATCAAAAAACTGGGGCTTGAAGATGTCCGCCGTTATTATGAGCGCTTTTATTCGCCGGATAATGCCGTTTTAATCCTTTCGGGAGACATCGACGTTCAAACCGCCCGCAAATTGGCGGAAAAATACTATGGCCGGATAGAAAAACGACCGCTCGGAATCAAGGCGTCTTTTCCTCAAATCAAATCCGATGTCAAAGCCGAACTGAAAATGACCTTGCCGCACATCAACGCCGGCCGCATTACCCGCAGTTACATAACATCTTCATACCGGGAAAACCCGGCTCAGGCATACAATCTTGCCGTTTTTTCAAGATACCTCGGAGAAGGGGACACTTCCGAGCTTTATAAAGAACTGGTGCTGAACAAAAAACTGGCTTTGAGCATATCCTCGGGCTTTGATTATACCAATCGCAGCCATTCTGTTTTCAGCATTTCTGCTCTCCCAGCCGAAGGCGTTGCGCCGGAGGCGTTGAATCAGGCCATAGACGAGGCCGTTGCTCGTGCTGTGAACGATATCAGTCTTGACCGCATTGAGAAAACCAAACGCAAAATGCTTTCGGGACTTGTTTATCTGAAGGACAATCCTTTTGAGGCGGCGGATATTGTGGGTACCATGGCCACAGTAGGAATGTCTTTGGAAGAAATTGAAAATCATGCGGATATGATTCGCCGGGTAAAATATAAAAACGTTAAGGCCGCGGCCAAAAAACTTTTTGAAGAAAGCCCGGTATTTTCCGGCGTTTTGCTTCCGCAGACAGGAGATAAATAATGTATCGCCGCCGTCGAAAATCATCGGGGTTGTTCAAATATCTGGTCCTTCTGGCTTTCATCGGACTGGTTATTTATATTGCGCCGCAGATTTATGCCAGCCGCTTTAAGTTCAACCCGCAACAGATTCTGGATCATTCGGTTCTGAAAGAAAAAACTTTTGACAGCAAAGTCATTGAGGTCGTTTCCCCCAAAAACGGCATTAAAGCCTATCTGATAGAAGACAATACCAATCCTATTATCAGTATGAGCTTCTTGTTCAAAAATGCGGGACTGGCTTCTGATGATGCCGACAAACGGGGAATTTCCAATATTGTGGCTGCGCTGCTCTTGGAAGGCACGGACAGCATGGACGCCACCGCCCTGAAAGATGAAATGGAAGACCGGGCCATTGGTATCGGTTTTTCAGCTGGGCTGGACGATTTTACCGGCTCGCTGATAACTACTTCGGAAAATCAGGAAACCGCTTATGCGCTTTTGCGCGACGTTCTGGGCAGTCCCAGGTTTGCCGATAAAGAACTTGAACTTGCCAAACAAAGGACGAATAATGCTTTTTTGCGCCAGAAGGAACATCCGGCCAGTGTTCTGGGGGTAGAGGCGGCTCGTTTTATATACGGTTCGCATCCCTACGGACGCAATCCCCTTGGTGACAGGGATGACATTATGCGTCTGAAACGCGATGATCTGTTAGATTTTGTCCGCAGCCGCTTAACCCGTAACAACCTGATTGTCGGCGTGGCCGGAGATATCAGTCCAGAAAAACTGGGCTTGGTTCTGGATGAAATATTCGGTGTCTTGCAAAAAAGCGGCAGCACCAATTTTGTCCGTCAGGCCGATATAGCTTTCAACCGGCGTGCCAAAAACGTCAGCCGCCGTACCGGGCAGAACATTTCCGTTTTTGCCGCTCCGGGCGTTGCGCGCAGCGACAAGGACTTTTATCCGCTGTTTGTCGCCAACCACATTTTGGGCGGTTCCGGACTTAATTCGCGCCTGTCTGTGGCTGCGCGGGAGAAAGAAGGCCTGACTTACAGCATATACAGTTATATGAGTTTGGCCGACAAATCGCCGCTGCTTCAAGGAAGTTTTTCTTCCACTAAGGAAAATTTTGCCGAACTGACCGGAATTTTGAACCGCGAATGGCAAAGGTTCGGTACCGAAGGCGCCACGGAAGAAGAAGTCGAAAACGCCAAGAACTACCTGGTGTCTTCCTACAATCTGAGATTTTCGTCAATTTCAAATCTTGCAGATATTTTAATGTATATGCAAAAAGAAAACTTAGGGCTGGATTTTTTGCAAACCCGCAATGATAAAATCCGCAAAATAACCAAAGATGATGTTAACAAAGCTGCAGCCAAATATTTCCGTCCTGAAAATATGCTCTTTGTCAATATCGGAGAATTTTAATTCAAGGAGAAAACAAGATGATTCTTAAATCAGGTGTAAACAAATCAAGAGCATGGAAAAAACTGGAACGCCACTGCAAAAAAATGAAAAAGCTGCATATGCGCGAGCTGTTTGAAAAAGACAATAACCGCGCTTCCAAATTCAGCATTCAGTTGGAATCACTGCTGTTTGACTATTCCAAAAACCGCATTACCGAAAAAACCATGGCTTATCTTATAGATTTGGCCAAATCCAGAGGCCTTGAAGACAAAATCAAAGCCATGTTCAGCGGCGAGCGCATCAACATCACCGAGAACCGCGCCGTTTTGCACACGGCCTTGAGAAACCGCGCCAACACGCCGGTTTATGTTGACGGCGAAAACGTTATGGTTAAAATCAACGAAGTCCTGGCCAAAATGCGCAAATTTTCCGAAGCTGTCCGTTTTGGCGAGTTCAAAGGCCATACCGGCAAAAAACTGACCAATATTGTCAACATCGGTATCGGCGGTTCGGATCTCGGTCCCAAAATGGCGGTCGAGGCCCTGAAGAAATACAAGGCAAAGGATATTAACACCTACTTTATCTCCAACATTGACGGCACGGCCTGCGCCGAAGTTTTGAACAAAATAGATCCCGAAACGACACTTTTTATCGTCGCATCCAAAACCTTTACCACGGTAGAAACCCTGACCAATGCCAAAACCTGCCGCAAATGGCTGGTCGACGCTTTGGGCGAGCATGCCGTTTCCAAACATTTTGTCGCCTTGTCGACAAATACGCAGAAAGTTAAGGAATTCGGCATTGACCCTGAAAATATGTTCGAATTTTGGGATTTCGTCGGCGGCCGCTATTCCATGTGGTCGGCCATCGGTCTGTCTATTGCCATTGCCGTCGGTATGGACAATTTTGAAAAAATGCTTGATGGCGCCTATGCCATGGATATGCATTTCCTGCACACGGATTTTGCACACAATATCCCGGTCATTCTTGCTCTGCTCGGTGTCTGGAACAGCAATTTCTTCGGCCTGCGCAGCAATGCTCTGGTTCCTTATGACCAGTATCTGTCGCTCATTCCGGCTTATATGCAGCAGCTCGAGATGGAGAGCAACGGCAAATTTGTCTCCATGGGCAATGATTTCATCAAATACAACACCGGCACGGTTCTGTTCGGCGGTCCCGGAACCGATGTCCAACATTCTTTCTTCCAAATGCTGCATCAGGGTACCACGCCGATTCCGGTAGACTTTATCATTCCGGCCATTTCCCACAACGAAATCGGCGAACATCATGAAATTTTGGTTTCAAACGTTCTGGCTCAGGGCGAGGCTTTAATGCGCGGCAAAACCGTAAAAGAAGCGGCCGCCGAGCTGGCTGCCAAGGGCAAGAGCAAGGAAGAAGTCAACTTCCTCAAAAAATTCAAGAGTTTCCCGGGTAATAATCCGTCCAATACGATCGTGTTCAAAAAAATAGATCCTTATGCGTTGGGTATGCTGGTTGCAATGTACGAGCACAAAGTTTTCGTCCAGGGCGTTATCTGGGACATTGATTCTTTTGATCAGTTCGGCGTAGAACTGGGCAAGGAAATGGCGACCAACATTCTGCCGGAGCTTCAGGGTAATGCGGCCGAAGGCAGACATGACAGCTCAACTTCCGCGCTGATTGGTTACATTCGTCGTTTGAGAAAGTAAGTCCATGCCCATCAGGATATTGCCGTCAACCTTAGTCAACCAGATTGCCGCCGGCGAAGTTGTCGAACGACCGGCCTCGGTTATCAAGGAACTGGTCGAAAACGCCATTGATGCCGGAGCGACTTCCGTAGAGGTAACGCTGGTTGACGGCGGCAAAAGCCTGATGATTGTATCAGACAACGGCAAAGGAATGTCTCCTGACGAACTGGAACTGGCGGTTGAACGCCATGCCACCTCCAAGCTGCCCGATGACAATTTGTTCAACATCAATTTTCTGGGTTTTCGCGGCGAGGCTTTGCCTTCCATTTCCTCGGTTGCAAGGCTGAGCATCATTTCCCGCACCAAAGACGCAGACAGCGCCTGGAAAATAGAGGTCAACGGCGGAGAAAAAAGCAAACCGGTTCCGGTTTCGGGCATTTGCGGCACCCGCATAGAAGTACGTGACTTGTTCTATGCCACGCCGGCGCGTTTGAAATTTTTGAAAGCTTCCGTCTCGGAAACCAATGCCTGCGTCGACATTTTAACCCGCATTGCTCTGGCCAATCCGCATATTTCGTTTTATCTGAAAGACGGCGAACGCAAAAAACTAAGCCTGAACGCAGAACAGGGCGAGTTGTTTGACGCTCGTTTGAAACGATTGTCGGAAGTCATGGGGCGGGAGTTTGGCGAAAATTCGGTCCTGATTGATGCTGCGCGCGAAAATCTCCGTATTTCCGGCTATGTCAGCCTTCCGACCTTAAACAAGGCCAATTCCCTGCACCAGTATTTGTTTGTCAACAATCGCCCGGTTCGGGACAAACTGCTGCTCGGAGCCATTAAGGGGGCCTATATGGATGTTTTGGCATCCAATCGCTATCCTCTTTGTGCTTTGTTTTTTGACCTTGATCCTGCCTATGTGGACGTAAACGTTCATCCGGCCAAAGCCGAAGTTCGCTTTTATGACAACGCTTTGGTCAGGGGATTGCTGGTCAGTGCTATCCGCAACGCGCTTAATACCGAAAGTCGGCGCGCTTCTCAAACCTTGGATCTGGCGGCATTTGTTCAGGATGCGATCCCCGATTTCGGCGTGCCGCAGACGGCGCCTTCAATGCCTGCATCCGGTTTGCCGGCCGACATTCCCGAAACGGTTGAATTGCGCGAACACCATCCCCGGCCGGCCGCCTTTTCCTTCCAGCGTGATTATGCGCCCCAAACCTGCCGTCAGGCAGATCTGCCGGATTTGGAATACAAATTTTCGGTAAAGACTGAAGCGCCCGAAGTCTATGAAAGCCGCAAACCGGAAGAAGCGGGACCTCTGGGAATTCCCAAAGCTCAGTTTCATAACACCTACATCATCTCTCAAAGTGAAGACAGCATTATTATCATCGACCAGCATGCGTCTCATGAGCGGATTGTTATGGAAAAGATGAAGGCCAATCTGGAAAAAAGCGGACGTCTGTCTTCTCAGATGCTTCTGATTCCCGAAATTGTCGAACTGGACGCTTCCGCCAAAGAACGCATTTTAAGCGTTGCCGCAGAGTTAAACAAGCTGGGGCTTGAGGTAGAAGAGTTTGGCCCTGCTGCCGTCATTGTCCGTGAAATTCCGGCGCTGATTAAAGATTGTGACGTCAAGGCTCTGATTGTGGATTTGGCAGATGAAATTGCCGAATGGGGCGGAGAATATGCTCTGACCGACAAACTGCACCATATCTGCGCCACCATAGCCTGCCACGGTTCGGTGCGGGCAGGGCGCGCTCTGAATTTTGAAGAAATGAACCGTCTTCTGCGCGATATGGAAAAAACTGACCATTCGGGCCAGTGCAACCACGGACGGCCGACTTATATCGAACTCAAGTTGAAAGACATTGAAAAGCTTTTCAATCGGCGGTAAGCCCTCTTATGTTGACAAACATTATCCATAGTATAATATTTAACGGTTAACATATTTATTAATCTTTAAATTTATGTCCTATGAATAAGTCTGAAATCGTCAGCCGCGCTGCTTTGCACCTGAGAATATTTAATTTTCGTTTTGTCAGTGATGCTGAAAATATCGTTTTTTTCAGAAGCATTATGGCCGTTAAGGCTCAGGATATTCTCGAAACAATCCCCCATATATGCAAATATTATGAGAAAGACTGCGGTATGGTTTTGTTTTTGGAGCTTGGGCTGGCTTACGGATATATCCGCTTTATCTGCATCGGACCTGACAAACTCCTTCAAAAATTGGTTGATTCTTACGGCGGATACGTTCGTGACGGCTTTCTCTGGATTTTGTTTGACGAGATGAACACGCCCCGGGGCATCCGCCGCGAGACAATTGACTGCGGTGCAGCCCTTGCCGCCGAAGACATCCGTCGGCAAATGCGGAATTGGCTGAATTGACTTTCTTATTTGCAAATTAAAAGCCCCTGAACGGGGCTTTTGCGTTATTTCAAATCCTTATAAAGGTTCCAGGTCGAGCGGATAATGTTGTCAAGGCTCGAATGTTCTGCCTTCCAGCCCAGAACTTCTCGCGCTTTGTTGGCTTTGGCGGTCACAATTGCCGGATCTCCGGCGCGGCGCGGTGCAAATTCGTAAGGAACTTTGCGACCGATGACTTCCTCGGTTTTTAGAATCATTTCCAAAACGCTGCTGCCCTGAGACGTCCCCAGATTTAAAATCTGGCTTTGACCGCCCCGTTCCAAATATTCCAAAGCCTGAGCATGCGCGGTGGCCAGATCGGTCACGTGAATATAGTCGCGAATACAGGTACCGTCTTTGGTATCATAGTCATTGCCGAAGATTTTGACCTTGTCGCGAATGCCGACCGCCGCTTCCATTACAATCGGCAGCAGATTCTGCGGATTTTTCTCCAAACCGCGGACGTCACCGTCTTCGTCATAACCGACCGCATTAAAATAGCGCAGCGAAACGAATTTAACGTCTTTAAGCTGGTCATACCATTTCAAAAAGCGTTCCGTTTCAAGTTTGGTAAAACCATAAAAGCTCATAGGGTTTTCCGGATGTTTTTCATCCAGCGGATAATATTGCGGCGTTCCGTAAACCGAAGCGGAGGATGAGAAAATCACTTTTTTGACGCCGGCTTCGGTAGCGGCGTTTAAAACGTTGATAACGCCGTTGATGTTGTTTAGCGCATATTTCATCGGATTTTCCATAGATTCGCCGACCGCCTTTTTGCCGGCCAGCAGCACAATCCCGTCCACATTTTGTTTCATTGCCGTCAAAATTTCGTCATAGTTCAAAATGTCGCCTTTGATAAAATCGGCTTCCTTAAACAGATTGAGCTCGGTTCCGGTGGAAAGGTTGTCAAAAACCGTCACTTTCATTTTGTGGCCGAGCAGAGCCTTGACCACGTGGCTGCCGATGTAACCGGCGCCGCCGATAACCAGAATATGCATTAAACATCTCCTTAAAATTGCACTGCTCATACCTTATAAACTATCAAAGCAAAAGTAAAGTGCAAAAACGGGATAATTAAACGGCACGATTATTGCATGGAAAAAACAAAGGAGAAAAAAATGAGCATCTTGTCAGTCAGTTCTTTATTGCAGCCCTTAAATATGTTCGGAAAACGTTCAGACGGCATTGCCGCCGCTGTCGAAACCCGGCAAACCGATGAGGCTTATATCCTTGATTTGTCTGATCGGAAAAATGTCGGCATATCCGCGGGAAAATCGCCGGCCTCAGTTGATATGAGTTATGGTTCCTTGCTGAAAAGCGTGCAGGAACAAACGGTTAATGTTCAAGATCGTCTGACGCGGCTGCTCTTGTCTCGCAATATAGACTATAGTGAAAATATCAAGTTCAAAATAGATGATAACGGCAATATTCGGGTCGACGGCGAAAATGCCGGCAAAGAAGCCATTGAACAGGTTTTGAATGAAGATTCCGAATTTACCGCAGAGCTGAAAAAACTGCTGAACGATGCTTCGGCTTTGGCCCGGGAAGAGGTCCGGCAAAAATATCAAATTGCTCTGGAAGATGACGAAAATAAAGACGACAAAGAAAAAAAACTGATGTTGGAAAACAAAATCATAGAAATCAATAATCAGATTACAAAACTTTCGGGTTCTTTCAGTCTTGACGGCGGAAGCCTGAATATTGCTTCTCTGCAGTTTACCGCCGGAGTAAGTTTTTAGGTTGACATTCAACGGCATAGATGCTAGAACCCTCCGGCAACAAACAATAAACAAGCAGAAGGAAGCCGTCAATGTTATATACGTTTTGCGGCATAGACTTTGGCACGTCCAATTCGTCTGTCGCTGTGGCCGGCGCGGATAAGTCTCCGTTGCTGGTTCCTGTGGAGAACGGCAAACCGACCATTCCGTCTACGGTTTTTTATGCGGAAGACGAACCTGCGCCGCTGTTTGGCAGCGCAGCCATAAAAGCCTATGTCGATGGTGAACCGGGAAGGTTTATGCGCTCGTTGAAGCGCGTTCTCGGAACAGATTTAATGTCGGTCGGTACGGCGATTAACGGAAAACCCGTAAAATTTGAAAACATTTTAGCTCAATTTATCAACAGATTAAAAGAAAAAGCTGAAGCTGTCTCTAAAGAAAATATAGAAAGCGTCGTTATGGGACGTCCGGTTCATTTTCGGGATAAAGATCCCAAGGGGGACAGGCAGGCGGAGAAAGAACTTGAAGAAATATGCCGCCGGGTCGGTTTCAAAAACATCGTTTTTCAATATGAACCGATTGCCGCGGCCTATGCTCATGAAATTGCCGTTCCCGGTGAAAAACTGGCCTGCGTGGTGGATATCGGAGGAGGTACGTCGGATTTTACCGTCATCAGGATAGGGGCGGCTCTTTGCCGCAAGGCTGACCGGAGCAATGACATTCTGGCCAGCAGCGGCGTCCGTATCGGCGGCAACGATTTTGACCAAAATCTCTGCATTGGTGCTTTTATGCCGGCTCTGGGCATGAAGACAACTTACGGTAATAAAAATCTTCCGGTTCCGAGTTCCCAATATTTTGAATTGGCTGAATGGAGCAAAGTCAATTCTGCCTACAGTTATCAAAACCGACGCATCGTAAGCCAGGTTTTGGCGGAAGCCAGACAGCCGGAGCTTTACGTCAGATTGCAGGAGCTGATTGAAAAAGAGAAGGGGCATGAACTGTTAAGATTGGTTGAAAGTGCCAAAATCGAACTGACAACAAGGGAAAGCTGTACCCGGATTTTAGATTTTCTTTCCGGATATCCGACAATAACCGCCGATGTAAAAAGTTTTAACCGCGCCATAGCCTCAAATGTTGCCAAAACGGCGGCGGCTGTTGACGAATGTCTTAAACAGGCGGCTGTAAAGCCTTCGGATATTGAATTGGTTGTTTTGACCGGCGGTTCTGCGGAAATTCCTTATATTCAAAAACAATTATGCGGAATTTTCAAAAACGCCGAGATTTCGGGACAAAACAAACTCTCATCAGTTGGTTTGGGGCTGGCTTATGACAGTCTGCGCCGCTTTTAAATTTGACAAAAATCAAAAACAGTAATAAATTTTTTAGGTTAAAACAGATTATTAACCCTTAAAAATTATATGTATGGCAACAAAAGCATTGTATGCAGGTTCCTTTGATCCTGTTCACCGCGGTCATATTGACATTGCCGCGGTCGCTGCCCGAAAATACGGCAGTTGCGTTATAGCCGTGGGCATAAATGACTGTAAAAAACCGCTGTTTTCGCAAAAGACGCGAGTAGAGATGGTCAGAGAAGCTTTGAACTTCTACCAAACCTACTATACGCCTCAGGAAAAGCTTGATATAGATGTCGTCAGTTATGACGGCTGTACGGTAGATATGGCAATCAAGCTCGGATGCAGCCATATTGTGCGCGGAACCCGCGGCGCTATGGATGATGACAATGAAAAACGGTTGTTTGAAATTAATCAGAGACTGTTGAAAATCCGCTTTCGGGAGGATATAGAACAGGTTTTGATAAAAGCCTCAAAACAATATGCTTCCGTTTCTTCTTCTGACGTCAAGGCTCTTTGCGCTGCCGGCGAATATATTCTGGCAATGAGTTATGTCTTTCCGCCGACGCATAACGAACTGATGAAAAAGTATCTCTCAAGGGAATACGAGCGTATCTCGTCCGGCTGGTGGTATGAGTTTGCCCGTTGTTTTGATGGCCGCGCCTACCACAATCTCAGTCATATCGCATATATGCTGAACCGTTTGGAAATTTACCTGCGGAACGGTGGTGCGGTTGACGATATTGAGAATCTGCGCCGTGCAATATTTTATCATGACCTTTGTGAAACGCCGGCTGCTTCGGCAGACGCCGCGCCGTTTAAAGACCAAAACTTCCGCCGGCTGGTTATGGCGACGGACTATCTGAACGACGCTTGCAAAGCGGCTGAAAGAGACGAACGTGTCATTAAAGATCTTGATCTGTCAATTTTGTTTGATGAGGACAATTATGCGGATTATATGTATCGCGTTCGTGAAGAATATAAGCAATATGACATGGGGATATATGGCCGGGAACGGACAAACGTGCTGACAAAGCTGATGAAGGAACTAGACTATAAGATTTTTCCTTCTTGGGTACAGACCAAGGCTCTCAGACAAATGCAAAGCGAAATTGACATGCTGAACACGCTGCCGTGATTTATTATTTTCTCGTTAAAGCACCCGCCAGGGTGCTTTTTTGTTGCGGACAAAACTGAAAAAGCTCTGCCCGCAGAAGGCAAGCTATGGCGCGGCCTGATGCGTATCTCCGACGGAAATAAAAAAGCCCGACATAAAGTCAGGCTTATATTGGCGGAGAGGCAGAGATTCGAACTCTGGGAGGGGTCGCCCCCTCGACGGTTTTCAAGACCGCTGCATTAAACCACTCTGCCACCTCTCCGAAAGAGTTGGTTTATGTCGATGTTTTTAACGAAAACTTTATAAAACGTCAAGTTCTTTTTTTTATTTAATTTTAAATTTGCATTTTATATCAGATTTTCTAAAATTTTTGCAGGAGAACTGCAATGGACGAAATGATTCTTTCTTTTTTTACGTTTATATTCTGCCGCCAGGAAATCTGGCATAAGCGCTGCGTTCTGAAGCTGTCGCCACCGTGGTCTGATGACGAAATTTTTCAAAATTACCGCTTTTGCAACGTATATCGCGAGCTGGACGGCGGCACGCTGGCCATAACCAAATATCTGCATAATCCGAACCTTTCTGCCGAACAAAAACTTTTTAACATCATCGCTTACCGTTTTTTCAACCGCCGCGACACCATAGAAAATCTGTTCGGAGGCCTTCTTGATCCCGAGAACTTTAACGTTAAGGACTATGAGCGGCGCTTGGACAAGCTGAAAGAAAATCAAAGCGTTTTCTCAAATGCCTACCTCATTTCCTCTCATCCGTACAATCCCGCTTACCGTCCGGGAGATAAACATGTTCAGATTTTGCTTATGCTTAATGACGTGAGAAAACGTCTGCCCGGGCTGATAAGCGAACTGCGCGCCCAGGCTCCGCAGGAAGGGACAAGGTTGATTGCGGATTATGTCGCTCTGGCCGGACCTTTTTTATCGGGACAAATCTTGCTGGATGCGACCTATGCCGGAAACATCGTCCCTTACAGCGGAAACGATTTTCTTGTGGTCGGGCCGGGAGCCCATTGGGGACTAAACATCATTTTCGGGCAAAAGCTGACGCCGACGGCCGCAGCGGAAAAATGCCGGCAGCTTTTCAAAATGCAGAAAGAAGCCTTTGAGTTTTTGAAAAAAGAGCAGGGATTGGATTGGGAAGCGGTTCGTTGGCAAAATCCGAGGTATCCGAATACGCCGTATCTGTGTTTGCACGACATTCAAAATTCGCTTTGCGAATTTCGTAAATACTGGCGTTTAAAATCCGGAGAAAAAGCGAAAAAACGTTATTTTAAACCTCAAAATTAATCTTTTTTAAAACATCGTCTGCTAAATATTAAACAATATTTAAATGTTTGGAGAATAATCGGATGTCGTGGCCGCAGCGTTTTGTCTCTTTAGCCGCCGTGTTGATGGTATCGGCAACGGCATGTGCTGCGGTACCGGCTGAGCAAACGCAGCCGCCGTCAGAATATTTGCAATGGCTGGACGGGCTGAAAGAAGAAATGGTCGCCCGCGGCATTTCTCAACAAACGGTGGACGAGGTCTACAAAACAAACTACTACAAACCCAATCAGGCTGTAGTTAAAATAGACCGCAAACAAAACGAATTTATCCTGACCTCTACACAGTATCTGAACCGCGCTGTCAGCCAAAAACGCGTTGAAAAGGCCAGACAGCATTATAAGCAGCTTTATCCCCGGCTGAAGAAAATCAGCGATAAATATGGTGTGCAGCCGCATTATATCATTGCATTCTGGGCAATTGAAACCAACTTTGGACAGAATTTCGGCGGCTATGATGTCATAGATGCGCTGACCACTCTCAGCTATGACCGGAGACGTCCAAAATTTTTTAAGGAAGAATTGTACCAAGCGCTGAAGATTATAGACACCTGGCACATTGATCATACAAAAATGCAGGGCTCCTGGGCCGGCGCCATGGGACATTTCCAGTTTATGCCGTCGACCTTTAACGCCTATGCCGTGGACTATAACGGCGACGGAAGCATAGATATCTGGCATTCCTTTGAAGATGCTGCGGCTTCTGCGGCTAACTATCTGCATCAAATCGGCTGGGACAAAAATCAGGAATGGGGAATGCCCGTCACCCTGCCGTGGAACTTCGACTTTGCAAACAGCGGCCGCAAAAATATTAAAACCGTAAAAGAATGGAAAAAACTTGGCGTCAAAACCCTGAGCCACAAAAAACTAAACCTGCCGGATGATCTTAAAGCGGCGGTCATCGTTCCCGAAGGCAAAAAAGGCCGTGCGTATATGGTTTTGAACAATTTCCGCAAAATTATGATTTGGAACCGTTCAGAAAACTATGCCCTGGCCGTCGGCCTTTTGGCTGATTATCTGCGAACCGGCAGAAACTGGAAACCGGTAGCGGAAAATCCGGCTGTCCGTCTGAAAACGGACGACATATTAAAGATTCAGGCTTTCATTAATAAACTAGGGTTCGGAAAGCTGGATGAAGACGGTATGCTCGGCGCTCAAACCCGGGAGGCTATAAAACAGGTCCAACAAAAGGCAAAATTGCCGCAGGACGGCTATCCGGACGCAAGCCTGCTCAACAAGATAAACAACTACAATCCGGAAATCGGCTTTGCGATTCCGGTGCCTCCGCGAAAATTGCACAAGGGTTCGTAAAGGTGCTTTACGAATATTGAAAATAAGTTTAGATTAGCTCTGACAAAATTTAAATTTAGGAAAATTTATGACTACGATAAACCACAAGATATTAGGTGCGATAGCTTTGTCCCTCATGGCTCTGACTTCCTGTACCTCCGACAGAATCGGCCTTGGCGACAAATATTCCCAATCAGCTGCAATCAGCGGCAAAGGCGGGACCTATAAAATCGGCACGCCGTACAAAATAATGGGCAAATGGTACTATCCTAAAGAAGATTATAATTACGTTGAAACCGGCACTGCTTCGTGGTACGGGAAGGATTTCCACGCCAAATATACGGCCAACGGTGAAGTTTACGACATGAACACGCTTACTGCCGCACACCGCACGCTTCCGCTGCCTTCCATCGTCCGGGTGACCAATCTGGAAAACGGGCGTTCGCTGGTATTGAGAGTGAATGACCGCGGTCCGTTTGCCAAAAACCGCATCATAGACATTTCTAAACGCGGCGCGCAGCTCTTAGGCTTTCAGGCTCAGGGCACGGCCAAGGTAAAAGTTGAAATTATGGCTGAGGAAAGCAAGGCGCTGAAAGCGGCTATGACCGGAGCACCGGCGCCGACCGTGGTCGTGAAGAACGAACCCAAAACGATTACCATTCCCAAAAAAGTGGTAAGTTCTTATACGGAAACGGCCCAAAACGCTTCCGACGGAATTTTTTATATCCAGGCCGGTTCGTTTGCCAACAAGGATGTGGCCGACAATTTGAAATCGCAGCTGCATAAATACGGAGAAATAAATATTATGCCCGCAGAAGTTAACGGCAGCAGGTTCTACCGTGTCCGTGTCGGGCCTTTCTACGGAAAAACGGACGCCAATATTACGTTGCTGAAAATCAAAGACGCCGGTTTGTCTGACGCCCGGGTTATTGTCGAATAATGTATTACAGAGGTAGATAAAATGAAATTCAGAAACAGATTGTTTATATCAACCGTATTGGTTTCGGGAATGGTTCTGGGAATGGCTTCTGCGGTTCAGGCTATTGAAACCAAAGCCAAGAATCTGATTTTGATGGATTATGACACCGGTCAGTATCTATATGCCAAAGATGCGGAAAAGATGATCCCGCCGGCCTCCATGAGCAAACTGATGACCGTCTACATGATTTTTGAAAAACTGAAAGACGGCTCCTTAAGTCTGGACGACACTTTCACCGTCAGCGAGAACGCCTGGCGCAAAGGCGGTGCGGCCAGCGGCAGTTCGACCATGTTCTTAAACATCGGCGAAAAAGTCCGTGTAGGTGATCTCATTCAGGGCATTATTATTCAGTCCGGCAACGACGCCTGCATCGTTGCGGCCGAGAATATATCCGGCAGCGAAGAAGACTTTGCCCGTGCCATGACGGATAAAGCGCAGAAACTGGGATTGCACAACAGTTCTTTTGCCAATGCGACAGGCTGGCCGCATCCCGATCAGAAAATGTCGGTTGAAGACTTGGCCAAGCTGGCGCGCATCATCATTAAAGATTTTCCCGAATACTATTATCTGTTTTCGGAACGGAACTATACGCACAACAACATCAGACAAGGCAACCGCAATCCGCTGCTTTACTCAATGCCTGAAGCAGATGGCCTGAAAACCGGACACACCGAAGAGGCCGGTTTTTGTCTGGCAGGTTCGGCCAAACGCGGTGATCGCCGCCTGATCAGCATTATGAGCGGCCTGGCCTCCAACAAGGAACGTTCGGAGGAAGCGGAGAAAATTATGAACTGGGGCTTCCGTGAATTTGATAATTACAAAATCTTAAAACAGGGGCAAAAGGTTGCTGAGCTTCCGGTCTGGTTCGGTACCGAGAAAAATGTCGATTTGCTGGTTAATGAAGATGTTTTGCGTACCATCAAAAAGAACAAAGCTTCAAAAGTCAAAATGACCGCCGTTTACGACAAGCCGGTCAAAGCACCTGTCAAACAGGGAGATAAGCTCGGTTTTGTCCGGGTTGAAGTGCCCGGTGCAGAAATGGTTGAAGTGCCGCTGATTGCCAATAAAGACATAAAAAAACTCGGTTGGTTCGGCAAAATCGGTGAAAATATCAAATATATTCTGTTTGGAGCCGAATAATGGCAAAAGGTCGTTTTATCACCTTTGAAGGCGGCGAAGGAACCGGAAAATCTACACAGATAAAACTGTTGTCAGAGTTTCTCACTTCCTGCGGCATAAAAAACATTGCCTCAAAAGATCCGGGCGGCACGGAAGTCGGTTTGGAACTGAGAAAAATTCTGGTTACCGGGGATAAAGACAAAATAGACCCCGTGACCGAAGCGCTGCTCTATTATGCCGACCGCCGCATCAATTTGGTGCAGAAAGTATGGCCGGCAATGGAGCAGGGAACCTGGGTTATGAACGACCGCTTTGCTGATTCGACGATTGCCTATCAATATTACGGCTATGACAAGAAAATTCCGTTGGAAATTTTGCAACAGCTTTATGCCATGGCCGTCGGCAGTTTCAAACCGGATCTGACTATCTTGTTGGACATTGATCCTAAAATCGGTTTAGCCAGATCTATGGAGAAAGCTGGGCACATGGCAATTAAGGAAACCAGGCACGAAAGCCGCGGATTGGAATTCCACAACCGCTTGCGACAGGGCTTTTTGGAGCTGGCGGCTCTTGAGCCGGAACGCATAGTCGTGTTGAATGCGGACAAGTCGATTGCCGAACTGCAAAAAGACATTATTGACGTTGTCTGCGAAAGGTTTAAGCTGAGCCCATGTCCGAAATAGAAACCGGAAACATCATCCCGCGCAACAATGCATATCTGCTTGGCTTTGAAGCAGAGGAGAAATTTCTGCTGGATGCTTGGAAAAACAATACACTTCACAACTCCTGGTTGATTTCGGGAATTGAGGGCATCGGCAAAGCCACTCTGGCATATAAGTTTGCCCGCTTCATTCTCAGCGCCGATGAAACCCAAAAGGAAAAGTATACGTCGCTGGATGTTCCCGAAAATGCTGTAACCTTCAAACTGGTTGCAAACAATGCGCATCCGGACATGAAAGTCATTGAACGTGACTACACCGAAACCGACCGCAAAAAAGTGATGAAATCCATCAAAGACGGCGAACAAATGAGCAATGAAGAACTCAAAGGCCTCAAAAAGTCGGCTTTCATCCGTATCGATGATGTGCGCACCATTAACGAATTTTTATCCAAACGTTCGGGCAATGACGGTTGGCGCGTCGTTATCGTTGATGCCATAGATGATATGAATACGGCCAGTGCCAATGCCATTCTTAAGGTTTTGGAAGAACCTCCTCACAAAACGCTGATGCTTCTTGTCAGCCATAATCCCAACCGCTTGCTTCCAACCATCCGTTCGCGCTGCGCCAAGCTGAATCTGAAGCCTTTGCCGGAAAATACCGTGGCCTCGCTGTTGCGCCGCTATCGGCCGGAACTGGATGAAAAAAACGTCAAACAGCTGGCCGCCTTGAGTTCCGGCAGCATCGGCAAGGCCATCGGCTATGCGGACAATGCCGCGCTTGCCGTCTATGACAAGCTTTGCAAAATCATTTATGCCAAGGATCACTTTGCCATTGCCGATGTTCTGGATTTTTGTACCGCCGGCAGTGCTGATGATGACAGCTACGATCTGACCCGGGAGCTGATACTCAAATTTATTGCCGAAAACGTGCGTCAGGCGGACAATCCCGAAGAATTTGCCAAATCCTGGGACGAGGCGGTCAGAATATTCAATGAAACATCCGGCTTGAATTTGGATAAAAAACAGGCTTTAATAAATATTATCGTTAATTTATGCAAAAGGATATAAAATGTTAGTCGACAGTCACTGTCACCTTGATTTTGATGATTTTGAAGAAGATTTGGACGAAATAATCTGCCGGGCCAAGGAAAACGGCATAACCACCATTCTCAATGCCGGCAACAACATCGACGAACTGGACAGGCAGCTTGAACTCTCCGAAAAATATCCTTTCATTTATACCGCCGTCGGCGTACACCCGCACAATGCTTCCGAATATGAAAACATTACCGCGCAGGATTTTATCGCCAAGGCCGGGCATAAAAAAGTCGTCGGTATTGGCGAATGCGGTCTGGATTATTATTACGACTACTCTCCGAGAGACACGCAGATTCGCATCTTCAGAGAACAGATAAAGGCAGCGCAGGAGACCGGACTGCCGTTGATTATCCACACCCGCGACGCAGACGAAGATACCATGGCCGTCTTGGATGAGGAGTATAAGAAGAAACCCTTCACCGGAGAAATCCATTGTTTTTCATCTTCGCAGAAACTGGCGGATTTTGCTCTGTCCATCGGTTTTTACATTTCGGCTTCCGGCATTATCACATTCAATAAGTCCGGCGAATTGCGTGAGATTTTTGAACATATACCGCTTGAGCGGCTGCTGGTTGAAACCGACGCGCCGTTTTTGGCGCCGATACCGATGCGCGGCCGCCGCAACGAACCTTCGTTTGTTTTGCATACGGCCGAGCGTTTGGCGCAGTTGAAAAATGTTCCGCTTGAAAAGCTGGCGCAAATCACGTCGGACAACTTTTTCAATCTGTTTCGCAAGGCCAGCGACAAAGGGAGATACGAATACAAATGAGCAAGGTAATCATTCTCGGAGCCGGAGCAGCGCCCGGTGTTCCGTCGCTTTCCTGCGGCTGGGGCGCCTGCGATCCCGACAATCCCAAAAATATCCGCACCCGCACCGGAACCTATCTTGAAATCGGCAGCGCCAAAATTCTGATAGATACGCCGCCCGACATCAGGCAGCAGATGCTTGACAATCAAATCAAAGACATTGACGCGGTTCTCTATACGCATTCCCATGCCGACCATCTGCACGGAATTGACGATTTGAGGGAGATTACCCGTATCCGCTTGGATAAAATGCTGCGTTCCAACGGCTGTACCGACCATTTGCACGGTATTTACAATCAGGACAACATCATCAACAGCCGCGAACTGAGCATCAACTGCTATGCTTCCGCGCCGACGGCGGCCGTGATAAAAAAGCGTTTCAGCTATCTGATTGCCTCCAGATTGAAAAAACAGAATATATTTTTCGTCCCAAGCCTGATATGCAATACAGTCAAAGCCAATCATCCTTTTTATGTTAAAGACGTCAAAATAACGCCGCTTAAGCTTTTGGGGCATACCGTGCCTTCGACCGGTTATGCATTCAACGATGGGGAGGTCGTTCTGATTGCCGACTTCAAAACGTTGGCTTCTTCGGTATTCAAACAAATCAAAGTTCGTCCCAGACTGCTGATTATTCCGCTGACGACACCTTTCGGCCAGCCGGCGCATGCCGGTTTTGACGCCGTGATGGAATATATTAAAATAATTAATCCCGAACATGCCGTTATTAACCATATGGCAACCGAATGCGATTATAATACCATAAATTTGCAGACGCCGGACTTTGTGGAGCCGGCTTATGACGGACTGACCATAACCCTGGATGAATATAAGGAAAAATAAAATGTTGTGCATTTACCATATCGCCGATCATGACGGCAAAGGTTCTGCGGCTGTCGTTAAGAGCGTATATCCCGACACCGAGTTTTTTGGCTTAAACCACGATATGGAAATTCCTTATGACGAAATCCGCAAACATGATAAAATCGTTGTCTGCGACATAGCTTTGCCGTTGGATTTTATGTTTGAACTCAGCGAAACCAAAGACTTTACATGGATAGATCATCATCTTTCCGTCATTAAGGAATATGAAGACGCCGTTGCCGCCGGCAAAAAACCGATAAAAGGTCTGCGCCGCGTCGGAACCGCCGCTGTTTGCTTGACTTGGGAATATTTTTATCCGGATAAAAAACTTCCCGAAGGGATCAGGCTGATTGGCTTAAACGACTTGTTTAAGCTGGAAGATCCGCGCGTTCGTCCGTTTGAATATGCCGTTCAGTCTTTCGGTCCCAATTATCCCGATGATTCCGTCTGGGAAGACATTATCAACGACACCATAGATATTGACGCCACAGTGGAAAAAGGCAAAACCGTTCTGGCGTGGATTAAGGCGCGCAACTATCGTCTGGTTCGCTCGCTGGCTTTCGAAGCTTCCTACATGGGGTATAAGTGCATCTGCGCCAATATGCCTCAGGGATATTCAGAGTTTTTTGATTCTCTTGAAAATATAGACGATTATGACGTTATGATAAACTTTTACATGAATAAGAAAAACACTTGGAACCTTTCATTTTATACAGCCAGGGAAAATGTTGACGTTTCCAAAATTGCCGCCGGTTTCGGCGGCGGTGGACACCAGAAGGCTGCCGGCGCTTCCAAACTTGAAACGCTGCCCGAGTTTTTGCTAAAAGGTCTGAAATGAGTGTCAAACATTGGTCTCAGGTCGAATATCTGCACCAAAGCGTTAAAAACCCCAATATCATAGTTAAAGGCACGCACAGTTACTACAGCAATGCCTGGACCGGGAATTTTGAAGACTACTGTGTGCGCTATCACTATGGTGACGAATATTCCCGCACACACTGGGAGCCCCAATGGGAGATTGACAAACTTTATATCGGCGATTACGTCTGTATCGGTGCCGAAGCGATAATCCTGATGGGCGGCAACAACACGCATCGCATGGATTGGTTTTCTTCCTATCCTGCTTATGAAAAACTGACGGAATGCTATCGGGGAAAAGGGAACACCGTTATCGGCGACGGCGTCTGGATTGGAATGCGCGCTATGATTATGCCCGGCATAACCATCGGCGAAGGAGCTGTTGTCGCTGCCGGAAGTATTGTCGTCAAAGATGTTGCGCCTTATACCGTTGTCGGCGGCAATCCGGCCCGGGAAATAAAAAAGCGCTTTGCCGATGACGTCATAAACCGCGTGCTCAAACTCAAGCTGTATGATTATCCCGAAGACAAGTTCGCCGCACTGCGTCCTCATCTGTTCTCGTCCGATATCCAAGCCTTGGAACAGGCAGTCTCGTTACTTGATAAAAAATAACTCGTTCTTATATCAAATACATTGCACAACCGTAATGTAAGGAGTTTTGTCATGCATTTTGATTATTTTATGCCTGTCCGGCTGATTTTCGGGCGCGGCCGTCTCAAAGAGCTCTCCTCTCTGCATCTGCCGGGACAAAAAGCGCTGATTGTCATTACCAACGGCAAATCCATGCGTCATCTGGGCTACTTGGACCGGGTTGCCGGTTACCTGAAAGAGCAGGGAATTGATGCTGTCGTTTTTGACCGGATTTTGCCTAACCCGATTGAGACCCACGTTATGCAGGCGGCGGAATTTGCCCGTAACGAGAACTGCGATTTTGTCATTGGTCTCGGCGGCGGTTCCGCAATCGATTCGGCCAAAGCCATTGCCTTAATGGTAAAAAATCCCGGCACCTATTGGGATTATGTCAAAGGTCTGAAAAAGCCGGGAGAAGACGTTTTGCCCGTTATTGCCGTTCCGACTACGGCCGGCACCGGAACCGAAGCCGATCCCTGGACGGTTATCACCAATACCGCCGCCAACGAGAAAGTCGGTTTCGGCATTAAGGAAACCTTTCCAAAGCTTGCAATCATTGATCCGGAACTGACGGTTTCGGTTCCTGCCAAATTAACCGCTTATCAGGGAATGGATGCTTTTTTCCATTCGGTTGAAGGCTATCTGGCCAATGTTGCGCAGCCGCTGAGCGATATGTATGCCTTGGACTCTGTTCGCCGCATAAGTACGTTTCTGCCGCAGGCCGTTGCCAACGGAAGCAACCTGCAGGCCAGGGAAGAAATGGCATGGGCCAGTACCCAGGCCGGAATGGTCGAAAGCATATCCAGTTGCATTTCCGAACATTCGATGGAGCACGCCTTGTCTGCCTTTTATCCCGAGCTTCCGCATGGTGCCGGACTGGTGGCGCTGTCGGTTCCGTATTTCAGCTACCTCTTGAAGAAAAACCGTGCCAAAGTAACGGAAAGATATCTTCATATAGCCAGAGCCATGGGGCGTCAGGGCGACAATCCCGAACTTTTTATCGACGCGCTTAAAGATCTGATAGCCGCTGTCGGGCTTGATAATCTGAAACTCTCTGAATGGGGAATAAAAAAGGAAGAGGCGGAAAAACTGGCGGCCAATTCTTTTGACGCCATGGGATTTCTGTATAAGCTTGACCCGGTAGATCTGAATCAAACGGATGCTGCCTGCGTTATTCGTGACGCCATCATTTAAAATGAAAAAGAGTGCCGCCCAAAGCCGCACTCTTTTTTAATTACGGAAACAGTCACCAAACTATCGGTTTCATCAGCATCCGTTCATCGTCATGTTTGGTCAAAAAAGACTTTATGACGTTATATGCCCGGTCATACCATTGTCCTCGCCCCTTAAAACGTTCAATGACGCTTTGAGCCGTATAGGTGTCGCCGGCCAGAGAAGTCCTTAACACCATTTCGCCGACCAGTCCCAGTATGTCATCGTCCGTTGTGCCAAAATCAAGGTTCTTGTCGAGACAAACCGGATGATAAAAGACCACTTTGTCCCCTTTGACCAGAGCAAAAGGAACAATGTCGGCTTCAGCCAGACTTAAAGGAGAAACATAACAACCGGCGCCGATCCTCACATGCGGACGGATAACCGCCGCTTCGGCAATGGTACATCCGACCGCGATTTCAGCAGCAAATCCTATTTGCGCGCCGTTTTGCAAATGCGTCGAATATTTTTCCTGCGGGTGATAGGGAATTTCCGCGTCAGCCGCAATCCGAGAGCCAGGAGCAAGCAAAACGCCGCTGCCGCAAAAGACACGGTTTCCAACGACAGTTTCCTCGCTGCCCGAAACTTTTGTTCCGCGGCAAACGGTGCAATGCGCACCGAAAAAATTGCCGTTGCCTATCCGCAGGCTGCCGTTTTCGGAATTTTCAGCGCTGTACCCGATAACGCATCCTTGAGAAAACTCGTTATTGTCACCGACAATGACGTCTTTCTCCAAGACGCAGCCGTCGCGGACAACGGTGTTTTTGCCCAGAATAACGTCGTCTCCGATAACCGCATTGTTTCCGATTTTGCAATCATCTGAAATTATGACATTTTTACCGATTGTAACGTGGTCTCCGATGCAAGTGCACCAGCCAATTTCAACATTGTCTGCAAAATGGCAGAAATTTCCTATTTTTGCATATTTCTGACCGTCGTGCAGGGGATTAATCCGCACATTGCGGCCAAAGACATTATAGTGACCGATTTCATCTGCATTATTAACGAAACCGTCACCCCAGATGTTTGTTTTTTCCATAACTTCTGTGTTTAATAGTTTATAATATTGTTAATTATCGCCATATTCTTAAAAAGTCAGAATATCTTATATCATATCGGTGTTTGGATGTAAATAGACAAAAATATTTCCTATGGTTTAAAATGAGATTTTTGCTTGAGAATTATCTGAAATGTTGTAAAATCCCTGCGTAAAATTAATAAAAATAATAAAACTGGAGAATTTAATAATGTCTAAAACCCTGATTACTTCCGCATTGCCGTATGTAAACGGCGTACCGCACCTTGGCCACATGGTCGGCTGTCTGCTGCCCTCAGATGTTTATGCGCGGTTTATGCGAATGATGGGTAACGAGGTTTTATACATCTGCGGCACTGACGAACACGGCACGCCCTCTGAAGTGGGCGCAGCCAAAGAAGGCATGGATATCGGCGAATACTGTACAAAATATCACAACCGCCACAAAGAGGCTTATGCCGCCTTTAACCTTTCTTTTGACTATTTCGGCCGCACCAGCAGCCCGCAGAATCAGGAACTGGTCTATCATATTTTTGAACAGCTTGACAAAAACGGCTGTATTGAAGAAAAAACCATTAAACAGATATATTCGGTTGACGACGGACGCTTTCTGCCGGATCGCTACGTAACCGGCACCTGTCCGCACTGCGGCTATGATAAGGCTCGCGGGGACCAGTGCGAAAACTGTACCAAGGTACTGGAGCCGACCGAACTGATTAATCCCCGTTCGACCATATCCGGTTCAACCAACCTGGAAATCAGAGAAACCAGACATCTGTTTCTCAAGCTGCCGATGCTTGAAAAACGCCTGTCCGAATGGGTCAGGTCAAAAGAACCGTTCTGGCCCGACGTCGCTTATTCCATTGCTCAGAAATGGCTCAAGGAAGGTTTGCAGGAACGCTGTATTACCCGCGATTTGAAATGGGGCTTCCCGGTAAACAAACCCGGTTTTGAAGACAAAGTTTTTTACGTATGGTTTGATGCGCCGATCGGCTACATCGGCATCACCAAACAATGGGCCGACCAGAATCCTTCTGTTCGCAGCTGGAAAGACTGGTGGCTGGATGCCAAAGACGTAAACTACGTCGAGTTCATGGGCAAAGACAATGTTCCTTTCCATTCCATTTCGTTTCCGGCCACATTGCTCGGTACCGGTGAAAACTGGACGCTGGTTGATTATCTGAAAGGCATGAGCTACCTGACTTTTGAAGGCGGAAAGTTCTCAAAATCCGAAAAACGCGGCATTTTTGCCGAAGACGCCGTCAAAGAATATCCGGCCGACTACTGGCGCTACTGGCTGATGTCAAACGCGCCCGAGGGCTCAGACGCGTCTTTCAGCTTTGAGCTTTTTGCCTCCGTCATCAACAAAGATTTGAACGGCGTTCTCGGCAACTTCGTTTCCCGGGTTTTGAAAATGACCGCATCCAAAATCGGGGAGGAGGTTCCGGCCGGCGGAGAAGATACTGAAATTGAAGAGGCATTAATCAAAGTCCTGCAGGAAAGGACCGACGATTATATCAAATACATGAAAGATTTGGAATTCCGCAAAGCCTTGAACGAATTGCGCGCCATCTGGGTGGAGGGAAACAACTATATTTCCGCGGCAGAACCTTGGACGGTTATCAAGGAAAATCCGGAACGTGCCGCTGCCATATTGCGCACCTGCATCAACCTGATACGCATCTTTGCCGTCCTCAGCGCGCCGATTATGCCGAAGACTGCGGAAAGTATGTTGCAGCGTTTGGGCCTGAAGGCCGAAAATATGCCGTCCTTAAACGGTTTTAACGTTAAAAACGAAATCTCTGCGCTCAAACCCGGACAAAAATTCAGTGTTGGCGAAGCCTTGTTTGAAAGAATTACGCAGGAAAGAGTGGAAGAACTCAAAACAAAATACGGAAGTTCAAAATGAGCAGAAGAGAAAAAGAAAAAAGCTTAAAGACAAGAGGATTGGGCAAGCTGTTGCACCGTCTGTTCCTCTTTGTCACCTTTCCGATTCGGCATCCCGGAATTTTCATCCCGGTACTGATTGTCGCCTATCTGGCACCGACCTTTATGGGAGCCAAGCCGGCGGAAGTTCACCTTTGGTACTGGAATAAAATCAAACACAACACCGACACCCTGAGCAGCGCGATCAGCGAAAAGACGCAGGCTATTATGCCAATGGTGGACAACATCAATATTTCCATGCCCAATATTGAAAGCCTCGGATTGTCATCTTCCAAACCGATTGAACAGGTGGTTGATATTCCGCAAAACAATCCGCAGAACATCCGCCGTAAAATGTTCGAAAAAGCTCAGGGGGATTTGGAAACGATTGATGCGCTGAAAAACGCCCAACGGATAGACCCTCAGTTCAAAACGTCAGAACAGCCTGTTTCGACAACAGCCGCAAATGCGTCTCGATCTGGCGACAGCGGAAAAAAACTGGCTCTGATCTACGTCGAGCAGAAAGAAGAAATTGTCGGTACGGCACGGGTTGTCAATGCCAATGAAATAGAAATGAATGGCAAATCGTATTTTATGCATGGCATTTATGTAGATCCCAACACCCAGAAAGGTCTTGAAGCCAAAAACTTTTTGAGAAATATGATTGGCGAAAACACTATTCGCTGCGTTGTTCAAGCCTATACCTATCAGGGAGTAGGCACGCTCCGTTGTTTTCTGGGCGGAGAGGACATCAACCTGACGATGGTTAACAAAGGCTATTCGCGCAACGTCGCATTAGATTAGCCGCCGAGCTTTGGGAGTAAGAAAATGTGGCAGCCGGTTCTGATGATCAGCGGATATTTTATCAGCGTTCTGGGGCTGGCTATGCTCTTTCCGGCAGGGATTGATCTGTATTATAAACAAAGCGACTGGTCGCCGTTCATTACGGCTTCCATCATTTCCATATTTATCGGTATGTCGCTGTTCTTGGGCAACCGGACCAAAATTGAAAAAATCAGTATCCGGCAGGGATATCTGCTGACTGTCATCATCTGGGTTTCAATCTGTCTGCTGGCCGCACTTCCTTTTATGTTGTCCGGTACCACGCAGAATTGGGCAGATGCCGTCTTTGAAGCTGTCTCCGGCATAACCTCAACTGCAGCAACCGTTTTGGTTGACGTTGACAATTCGGATCACGCCGTACTGCTGTGGCGTTCTCTGCTCAACGGCTTGGGAGGCGTGGGAATTGTTATTTTTGCCGTAGCTCTGTTGCCTTTTTTGGGAATTGGCGGTATGCAGATTTTTCAGCGGGAAAATTCCGACTTCAATGATAAACTTATGCCCAAAATCAGTTATATTGCCAAAAGGATCATCATTATCTACGTCATTTTGGTCACATTGTCGACCATTGGCCTGTTTTGGGCGGGCATGAACAAGTTTGACGCTGTCAACCACGCTCTGTCGGCCGTTTCGACCGGAGGCTTTTCTACTAAAAACAACTCCATTGAATACTACGACAATCTGTGGATTGAAATCATTTTAATTTTAAGCATGATTTCAGGCTCTATACCGCTGACTTATTATTTGGTACTGTTGCAACGCAATTTCACCCGTTCGTTCCGCAGCGAACAAGTTCGTTTTTTTCTCAAAACGCTGGCTTTTTATATCTTGCTGATGGCCTTCTGGCTGACTTGGAGCGGAAAATACGGTTTCTGGCAGTCTTTACGCTACTCTGCCTTTAATGTGGTCTCAATCACCACCAGCACCGGCTTTGCCTCAACGGACTACGGACAGTGGGGGCTTTTTGCCCAGACAATGTTTATCATTTTTGCGTTGACCGGCGGATGCACCGGGTCAACCAGCGGTTCCATAAAAATCTTTCGCTGGCAGGTTATCATTGCCTTTTTGAAAAAATCGCTGGTAAATCTGACCGAACCCAACCGCATAATTTTTGTTAAAATCGGCAATTTAAATGTCGATTACAGCATTATATCTTCTGTATTTGTGTTTGTTTCTGCTTTTTCATTCAGTACGATTCTGTTGACAATGCTGGTTGCCGTGACCGGTGTAGACTTTACCACCGCTTTCAGCGGCATTGTTGGCTGCATAACCAACTCAGGACCAGGTGTCGGAAAAATAGTCGGCCCTGCCGGAAATTTTTCCTCTTTTTCAGACTTTGCTAAATATGTTTGTGCTTTTGCCATGCTGCTTGGACGTCTGGAAGTCTTAACCATTCTGGTTGTTTTTACCAAAAACTTCTGGCACAAATAATTTCAAGTTTTTGTTTCTCATAAAAAAGAACGCGGGCAGGGACGCTCGCGTTCTCATTCAAGTATACAAAATTTTTTATTCAGCTTTCAGACTTTCCGGAAGATCCAAAAGATTTTCGTCTTCCCCATCATCTTCAAAATCAATCAGTTGGTTATTTTCATCCAGTGTAACCGGAAGATGCTGCCTGGCCTTGTCCTGAAGGACGTCAGAAAAGTCTGCTGCCGCATCAGAAGTTTTATCTGCACTTTCAGAAACCGGCGAAACGTCAACGGAATTTTCTTCCGTTACGGAATGCTCCTGCTCCAAAACCGCTTCGGCCTCAGGCAAAACGGCTTCTTTTGCTGTCGGTTTGCCGTTAGAAATGTTCAGCAACGATTTTGGGGCGCCTTCTTCGGCAATATCATCATTTTCATTTGGCACAAGCTGCGGAGCCTGTGGTTCTGAAACTTCTGACAAAGACGGAATGCTTACCGTTTCGTCAACCGCGGACGACTGTTCTGAAACAGTTTGAGCTTCCTGAGCAACAACCGGATTCGATACCGGCGTTTCATTCAGAGTCGTCTGTTCCGAAACTTTATCTGCCGTCTTGGCCGGAACCGAAATTTCTTTGATATCTTCATCTTTAACCTGAACGATACTGTCACGATCTTTCAACGCCTGCGGAGACAACAGTTTTGATTTATCAACCTTTGTATCAATACATTTAAGCAACCATACGTCATAAATCGGATGCTTGACAGAATTAAGTCCCGGCGTGGAAGACATCATCCAGCCGCGGAAGATGTTAACCGGATTTTCCGAAGCATAATTGTCAACCACATCCACAAAAGCAAAATTCTCCGGCGTTTCTTCCGGCGGTCTGGTTTTGCAGGCTCTGACCACAATGGAAAAACTTCCGAACTTAACGTCTCCGTTAACCGGAACTTCAATCACGCTGACTTTGCCGGTAATCTTGTCCATAGCCTGCATCTGCGCCGTATTGGCGTCAATCTCCTTTGCTTGAACGGAACTGCCGAACAAAACGCCGCAGATTGCCGTTCCGGCCAGAAGCTTATTCAGAATCTTTAGATCCATCGTCAGTCACCATAAAAATAATTTCACCGACCATGTCTTCCAGCGTTTTGAAATCTTTGGTTTTGGCAATTGAATCGCCGCCTTTGAGCATCTCAGACGCCTTGCCGGGCTCAATCTTAATGAATTTGTCACCCATCAGTCCGTCGCCAACAATGGCCGCTGAACTGTCTGTCGGCAGTTTGACATTAGGCAGAATGCTCATGGTAACATTGGCAATATAATCTTCATTGTCAAGTTCCAGACCTATGACGGAACCGACCTTGATACCGTTAATTCTGACGTCGGAACCGACGTTAAGACCGCCGACCTTCAGAAATCTGGCGGTAACGTCATAGCCTTTAACCACCTGCAAATCCGAAACCTTGTAGGCAAAAAACAGGAAAAATGCCGCAACTAAAAGTACAATAATGCCCATTATTGTTTCTACTGGTTTTTTATTCATCAAACTCTCCTTATTTATCTTCTTGCTTAGCTTTAGCGGCGCACTCGGCACAGCCCTTCTTGCGGTTGGCTTTTCCCATGCTGACAATGCGGTCTAAAAGCTCTTCCAGCACCATGGCATCCTGAGTATAGGAAAACTCGCCCCCTTTGGGGATAAAGTCTTCGGAACCTCCGGGTTCGATTTCAATATATTTTGCCCCCATCAGTCCCGAACTGACGATAGACGCGCTGCTGTCGTCGGGAATATGAATCCCGTCTTTAATATCCAACGTCATAATTGCCTTGAAATTGTCATCCAGCTTTGCGCCGACAACTCGGCCGATATCCATGCCGGCCATACGAACCCGGTCTCCGACGAGCAGGCCGTCCGTACGGTTAAAACGGGCATCGACAGTATAATAGGTTCCGTCGTTTTTATGGGACATACTGTCTTTGTGAGTCACATAATAGGCCGTAAAAAGCGCAATTGCGGCCGCTGCATAGATGCCCACTTTCAGATATTTAGATTCCTCTCTCGAGTATGTTTCCTCTATCATTATAACTCCAAAAATAAACCTTATCGTTAGTATATAAATAATGTAAAATAAACATTTTGTCACCAATCATTTTGAAAAATGAAAATAATTGTTAAAATTTAAAAAAAAATCTCTAATATGATATTAATTAAAGAGAGGCAACCGGGTAGCTTATAAAATGATTACGGTAAAAAATTTATACAAAAATTATGGCGAAATCAAAGCCGTCGATAATGTAAACTTTTGTATTTCCAAAGGAGAGGTCGTTTCTCTCCTTGGTCCCAACGGCGCCGGCAAAACCACCCTCATGCGGATGATGACCGGTTATATAGAACCTACGGCCGGAGAAGTGGATATCTTCGGACTTGACATAAGGAAACACCGCTTGGAATGCCTGAAGCGCATCGGTTATGTCCCTGAAACCGGATTCCTCTACAACGACATGAGCGTTTTCGACTTCATCGAATTTTGCGCAGCCATACGCGGCATCACCGGAACAAATTTTGTCGACAACCTAAGAGAAACCCTTGCCAGCTTGGATCTGGAAGGCGTCGTCAACCAAAAGATAGACAGTCTTTCCAAAGGCTTTAAACGCCGGGTAGGGATTGCCGCAGCCATGATTCACAAGCCCGAAATTCTCATTCTCGACGAACCGACCGAAGGTCTTGACCCCGGACAAAAATTCAGCACCCGCAATTTCATTCGCGAATATGGCAAAAACCATATCATTATTGTTTCCACACACATTATGGAAGAAGTCGAGGCGCTGTCCAACCGGGTTATTCTGCTCAACAGAGGAAAACTCGTCAAAAACACCACGCCTGACGAACTGAAAACATTATTCCCCGAAAACGACATTGAAACCGCATTTTTGAAAATCACCAGCGAAGACAGGTAACCGCCATGTTTAAACAAATTTGCCCCATTTTCCGCAGAGAGTTTTTTGCATATTTCAACACCGGCCTCGGAAGTATTATGCTGGCCGTATATATGCTGCTTTCAATGTTTGCCGCGTTTTACCTCGGCAATTTTTTCGAGGTTGGCAATTTTGACCTGTTTTCTTTTTTTTATTTCCAGCCTTACATTTTTCTGATTGTAACCCCGGCTCTGACCATGCGTCTGTGGGCCGAGGAAAGAAAATCCGGGTCCATTGAGTTTATTTTAACGCAGCCCGTTTCCCTGACGGCGGTTGTCGTCGCCAAGTTCCTGGCCGCCTGGTGTTTTGCTGCAGTAATGCTTCTATCGACGTTTCCGTTCTGGATTTATATGAACGCGGAATTTGCGCTTGATAATATGAACATTCTCTGTGCTTACGCAGCATGTCTGCTTATGTCCGGTATGTTTTGCGCAGCAGGCTGCATGGTTTCCTCATTCAACAATTCGCCCGTAGCCGCATATATGCTCACGCTTTTCGTCGGCTGGGGTATCATCGGCATCAATTTCAGCCCGCTTATACGCATACTTCCGGTGGAAAACGGCATTCTTTCCGGCGTCATGCAGGCGCTGAATTTTGACAAGCACTTTCAGGATATGGTGTCAGGACAGGTCAGCATAGATAATCTGATTTACTATTTCAGCATTATGTTTTTTTCCCTGTGGCTCAACGTCATCAGCATCGAATATAAGAAAGCTTAGGAGAAATATTGATGTCAAAAGCCAAAAACTATAAACTTTTCACTTTGATTATACTGTTGCTTCTCTCTTTTGCGCTGCTTCAGATCGGTTCTGGACTGGTTTTCGGCGGACACAAAAAAGACTTTACGTCGTTTCATCGTTATAAAGATAATGCTCAAAGCCTGGAAAATATAAAGAGGCTCCAATATCCCGTTAACGTAACCTTGTATATGTCAGAAAACCTGGGCGAAGAATATCCTTCATTGGGAGCTCACAGCCAATACGTTCTGCGTACGCTTGAAAAGTTTCAGTCTTATGCCGGAGGAAAAATCAATATCAGTATCAAAAACCCGCAGCCTTATTCCACAGTTGAAAAAGAAGCACGGCGCAACGCCATTCGCTCTTTTCCCAACATGACGGGAGACGAAAATATGTATTTCGGCGCCTCTTTTATCAATGAACGGGGAGAGAAGTATACAATTCCTTATTTTTCTGTTCAGCGGCAGAATTATGCGGAATATGATCTGGCCCGCATCTTTGCCAAGCTTGGCGGCGGCTTCAAAAAACAAACCGTTGGCATCGTCAGCTTTGTTACGCCGCTGAAAGACGATATGCTTTTCCTAAAATTGCTGCGCAACGATTATGACATCGTCAAAATCGGCAAGGACGACCTGGAAATTCCTATGGACGTCGACGTTTTGATCGCCTTTAATCCGCAACGCGTTTCTCCATCTATGATTTATGCGTTGGATCAGTACATTCTCCGCGGCGGGAAACTTATCATCTTGACAGATCCGTATTCTGAACTGGCCGTCCGGCAAAATCCTTCCGGCAGTCTTTATAAAAACGGAATAGAACCGATTCTCAAGAACCTCGGACTGCGCTATGACCATGAAACAGTTGTCGGCGACACATTACTCAGTTATGATTATAAACAAATCAAAAACGGCGGAAACATTACCCATTTTGAACTTTCTCCGCAATATGCCAATACCGATCTTCCGTTTGTTTCCGGTATTCTGAAATTAAAGTTCCGCAGTCCCGGCAGTCTGGCATTGAACGCCAAGGAAACAGCCGTTTACACACCTCTGTTTAACACTTCTGAGCAGGGAGGAACCGTTAATGCGCCGCTGGCTCGCTTTGCCTCGACCGAAAGTATAAATGCCGGCTTTCAACCTCAGCAAAAACCTTTTGTTCTGGGCTATTTGATTGAAGGCTGGTTTGAATCTCTTTTTGAAGAAAATATTATACAGGGAACGCCCCAGGCTCGGGATATGCTGCCGTTTATCATCGGTTCCATTGAAAAATCCCAGGTTATTGTTATCGCCGACACCGATTTTTTGGACAACGGCGCCTGGAACGACACTTCTTATGACGATCAGGCCTCCGTATATGACCTGATTCCCGCTGCCAGCAATGCAGATTTTCTGCTAAACGCCGTAGATTTCCTGAGCGGAAACAGCATGATGCTGGGCATTGCGCCGAACTATCTCTACAATACGGATCAGTCTGCCGGAGACCAGCTTTACAGCCGCATTTTCGGAAAATATGCCAAACAATACAACGATTTGGAAAAAAGACTGCTTCAGGCTCAAAAACGGCTGGAACGGTTCAATGACGATATCCGCACGCAAAAGATCAGTACCAGTATCAGCAATATTAAAGAGCTGGAAGACCTAAACCGCCGCATTATTTCCATCAGGGAAGAGCTCAAACATTTTGAATATATCTTGAAAATGATTCAGGAAGACAAAATAAAAACCATTATTTTCCACAACACGGTGACCATCCCGTTCATTATTATACTGATTGTTGTTGTCGGGACCAAAATTTTCAACCGCCGCCGCAGACAAAAAATAACGAGGTTAATAAATGAATAACAAGACATTGATTTTTGCCGCATTGTTTGCACTGCTGTCCGCCGCGTTCGCCTTAAGCGTTATCAGCAGTCGAAAACCTCGGCAGCATATAGAAACGGAAGAGCTTTTGTTTTCAAAGACTTATGATCAGGCACTGAACGTCAACAAGATTCTCATTACCGATTCTGCCTCGGAAAAAACACTGCTTCTGAATGAAAAATACTGGCGGATACCTCAGGCCGACAACTACTATGCGGGTCTGCTTATAAGCAACGCCTTGTTATATTCGATAAACACGGCCAAAATAGAAACGATCATCCACAACATCACGCCTGATATGCAATTGGAACGCCCCCGGCCAGGTGTCGACATTCCCGGCGGCAACGGTACCGAAATCAGAACCTATGACAAACAGGGCCGCCTGATTGATGATGTCATCATCGGCAGCGCTAAAAACGGCCTGCAATATGCCAAACGCCCCGAAAGTGATTACGCCATGATGGTTTCCGGCGGTTTTGATCTTCCGCGAAAACTTTATGACTGGCTGCAACAGCCTCTGCTACAAATAACGCAGGAGGGGATCGAAACCATAATTTTACAATCGGATATCGGACAACAAATGGCTTTCAAACCGCAGGAAAGCGATTCTTTTTATAATGTACGGCGCGAAAAGACGGATCTTTCGCCGTTGCTTACTCCTTTTACCAACCTCAAATTGATTGATGTCGTCGATTATGAGGTTTCGGAATTCAAAAATGCGGATCCGGATCGGGTTATCGCCATATTTATGTTTTCCGGCCTGATTTACGGAATTGAATTGTACCGTAAGGACACGGAATTCTGGATAAGAATAAATTTATCAAGCAATACTCTTCCAACCAAGCTTGCCAGCGATTATATCAAAGACAGCAGCTTTCTCTACCACGGATGGATATTTAAGATACATCCCGAAGCGGGAGCCCGGCTGCTGAACTATAATATACGTTAGCAGGCAAATGAAAGAAACAGACAGTCAATTAAAAGATTTAACCGACATATCAACGGACATTCTCTTGATATGCGACGCCGACGGGCGGATAGAGTTTTGCAACCGCCGCTGCAGATACCTTTTCGGAGAAAAAACGCCAAAAGGAAAATACCTTGCAGATTTTTTTGAACCGCAGAACGCTGCCAAAATAAGAAAAGAGCTGAATCAAACATTTTCCCGTAATATGTCCCAAACCTTTCAGCTCCGACAAACTGCCCGTATTTTCAACTTTTACATACATCCCCGGCGGGAAAATATTCTGGTTTGCATTGAAGACATTACCGAACGCAGCGAACTTTCCTCAACATTGGATAAACAGTCCGCCCGCCTGAAATTTGCCGAAAAAACCGCCAAGCTCGGCTATTGGGAAGTAGACATCAAATCAAAAAAAATATTTTGGTCCGCCGAAATGTTCAGAATTTTTAACATTGAAGCGGCAAAAACCTCTGCTAAAAACAATATTATAAAAAAAGGAATACTTCCCGAAGATCTTCCCGTATACAAACAAAAGCTGCGAGAACTGTTGATCAGCGGCCGCCCGGTGGAAGGAACGGTGCGTATTAAAAGAAAAGAAGGCGAAATCATCGACTGCTGGTTTCGCGCCGACCTGCTTCATCGGCAAAAGGACAAGATTGCAGGAACGTTTCAGGACCTTACCGAACTGCTTAACATTCAGCGAAAACTGAAAGCCGCACAGGAAGAAGCCGAACGCTCAAACCGCGCCAAGTCATATTTTCTGGCTCAGGCCAGCCACGATTTAAGACAGCCTTTGCAGGCTCTGGCCATTTTTGTAAACGCGTTGAGCGAAGAACAACTGAGTCCCGAACAAAAAGAGATCGTAGACAAGATAGACGCATCAACGCACAACCTGCGAACCCTGATGGACAATCTGCTGGACATTTCAAAACTTGAAGCCGGCGGTATCAAGGCTCACAAGATACTTTTTAACCTTGGCCGCATGATTGACAACATTTTGCAGGAATATCAGGCTTTGGCTCAGGAAAACGGTATCATTCTGAAAAAAGCGTCCTGCTGTCGTATGGTATACAGCGACCCGATATTGATTGAAAGGATTCTGCGCAATTTCTTAAGCAACGCATTCAAATACACCCGCAGCAAAATATTGGCCGGCTGCCGGACACACAACAAAAAACTGCGGATAATGGTCGCTGATAACGGAGCAGGGATTGCCGATGACGAAATCGACGCCGTCTTTGACGAATTCTACCAGAGCGACAAGATTCCCGACAACAAAAAGAAAGGTTCGGGACTGGGTTTGACAATTGTAAAAAAAACGGCTGCCGTAATCGGTGCCGACGTTGGCGTAATGTCCCGTTTCGGCCACGGCAGCTGCTTTTACCTTGATTTGGATTTATGAGGCCGAATTTTCTTTATAAAGCGTAATAACGGCATCCATATCCTTATTATGGCGCTTGGTCAGTTCAAGACTGCATTCTGCCTCATTAAGCGGCGTAATGGTGCCTTCGCCTTGAGAATAAGCGTAACCGTAAAGGGAACAATACAGATTCCTATAGTTAACCCAGTCGGTCAAAAGTTTCTGCATATTGCTGTTAACGGAACCGTTTCCGGCATTCCATTGGCTGAAATAACCGGCAGCGGCCAATTCCTTGTATTTTTCCTGTACCAGTTTGTAGATACGGCGCGTTTCCTGAACAGTGCATTCCGTCAGTTTCATATTGCTGCCGTCGGCAAGATCAACGCAGTTGTTGTAAGTCACGGTATTGTCCTCCGTATCGGTAACCTGAGCCCGGACACCGGACACAACCGCAGCAGAAAGAAGCAGAGCCAAAGTAAAACTTTTCATCATCGGAATTTTCCTCCTAAAACTGAAATCAAATAAATGATTAACCGTAAATATATAAATTTTCATTAATAAATATCAATATAATCGTCATTTCATAAAAATATATCACAGTTAAAAAAAACTGTTGCAAAAAAAAATAATGGGGTTTATATTCCGCTCATCGACACACAATTATGCGTGCGTAGCTCAGTTGGTAGAGCAACTGACTCTTAATCAGTGGGTCCGGGGTTCGAGCCCCCGCGCGCGTACCATTAATAAAACAGCCTCCTTTAACGGAGGCTGTTTTATTAATGAGAATGAAGACCGGGCTCGAACCCTGAGAGGGCTTGAGGAAAGAAAAACTGCCCGATGGCTGTTTTTCTAACGAAAGGTGCAGACTTGTTAGTGGGCAGGCTTGGCGACAGCCATACCTGCGAACGTTACAAGTCAAACGCCCCCGCGCATCCAATCTTTGTTCAGACAGCCTCCTTTAACGGAGGCTGTTTTATTAATGGAAACAAGGATCGGGCTTGAACTCTGAAAATCCTTCATTTTTTCCGCACCAGGCTTTTTTGCCGCTGAAATGCCGCCCAACAAATACCTTGACAAAACGACCTGATAAGATTAGCCTGATAAACGTAAAAATACGGATTATGTATAAATTATGAATTTGGCGGCACTTCGATAAATAAAAATATTTTTTTATTTGCCCGATTTTATTCCGTTGTCAAAAAAAATTCTGTGAAGAATTCTTCTTTTGACAGCCGCCGGTGTAATTAATACAGAATCTGATTATTTATTTGATTAATCGGCAAAGTAATACTTAAAGCGTTAAGTATTACTTTATTTCTGAAATTACACAAAAGACAATCAGGCTTTGTTTTTCTTGCGGTTTCCGTCCGCATTGGAAAATAAAAGCCGTCTTTTGCAAAAATATTTGGGCTGGCTTGCGAAAGTCGGTTTTTCTGAGTTAATTGCAAAGGTGGGGCGGGGTTCAAAATCTGCAAAGATTTTATCCGCCCTTTTTCTTTTTAAACAAATCTTAACCCTGCTGAGGCATTGTAAAAACGGAGGAAACAATGCTCGAAAAAGAAAAACAGCTCATCAGACAGAAATACGAAGAAACCTGTCCCAGAATTAACAACAGCGAATATCATATCCGCTGGCTGGACGAAAAAATCAAACACTCTTATCAGGTTTTGGGAGCAGGGAACTATATCATTCGTCATGAAAAGGACTTCCAAAACCGCACTCCCGAATTTATCAATATGGCCAAGACGGCTGTTTTGTTACATGACATCGGTCGTTTTGAAGAAGTCTATCAAAACTATGTCCATCCGCTTGAACATGTTGATCACGGACAGCTCGGTGCGGAAATTTTGCGGAAAATTCCCGCTTACAACCGCCCGGAAATCATACTGGCAGTCAAACATCACGGACATTTGGCGCCGAAGTTTTACAGTGATCCCGAATATGCCGAAATCTCCTCTCCCGAGCTGAAATCAGATATCAGAACGGTTCTTTCCGTGGTGATGGACGCTGACAAAATAGCCAATTTCCAGATGATGAAACGAGAAGCGGAAAAGTTTACTTATCTTTTTTTGAAAAGCCGCACGGCAGAACAGATTGCTATGCCGTTGAGTGCGGACGTCCTAAGCTTTTTTGCCCGGAGGGAGCTGGCTCCCAACAACATTGTCAATTCTTTGAGTGATTACCTTTTGAGCCTGATTTGCTGGATTTTCGATCTCAATTACAAAGTCTCATTTGACTTTTGCCTGAAGCACGGGCTAATAACAAACCTGTTGCATATTTTATCCGAATATAATAAAGATAAAGAGACGCAAAATCAGGTCGAAAATATCGTAGACGCTTTTTTAACTGATAAATATCAACAACTTAAGGATTAAACAGATGAAAAAAAGATATGTGTTTTTAGGCGTATTGGTAGCCGCCGTCGCCGCCGGCTATTACTTTATGCCATCTCTTGAAACCATTGTTCAGAAAGTCGTTCATAAATACGGCAGCGAAATCACCGGCACCGACGTCAACCTCAAAGGTTTTAAGCTTTCCCTGACCAACGGTGAAGGCAAAATCAGCGAAATTACGGTCGCTAACCCTAAAAATTACAGCTCTCCTTATATTTTTCAGCTGGGAGAAATCTCGGTCAAGGTCAACATTAAAAGTCTGACCACTGATACCATCATCATAGATAAAATTGCCGTCAGCAAACCGATTATCACTTACGAAATGCTGTCTCTGACCCAAAACAACATCAACGAAATCCAGAAAAACGTTGCCAAAAACACCGCTTCTGCCGAAAAACAGGAAACCGCCGCCGCTGAAAAAACTGACGCAGCAAAAACAAAATCTTCCAAGAAGGTCATTATCAAGGAATTAACCGTCGAAGGCGGCGAAGTTGTTGCGGTTGCCAACATCAACGGCAAGGCCGACAACCTTAAAGTTGCTCTGCCTAAAATCGTAATGAAGAACATCGGCGAAGGTAATAAGAAAGCCAATATCGCAGCCACCATTTCCAAAGTCATCAACACCATTTTGGCTACAGCTTCCAAAACGGTTGTCGAAAGCCAGTTGGCCGACGTTAAAGGCATAGCTCAGGAAAACCTGAACAACGTTGTCGGCAGTGTTAAGGACCGCGTTAAAGAACTCGGCATTTTCGGAAAATAAAATTTCCGCCTCAAAAAAAACACCCGCTTTCAACGGGTGTTTTTTTATGCTTAATCAATTTCGGAAAGCAATATCCTCGGTGTCAACAGCTGCGGCAAAATCTTGTAGTTGACACCGCTGCCGTTATAATAAACATACAAAGGAATGCTGTTGCGCCCGTAACCTTCAAGCGCTTTGGCAATTTCCGTATCATCGTTGGTCCAGTCAGCCCGCAGCAGGGCAATACCTTTCTCATGAGCCAGATTGACGAAATCGTCCGATTGCAGGGCAATTTTTTTATTAACCAGACAGGTAATGCACCATTTTGCCGTAAAATCAATAAACACCGGCTTGTTTTCTTTAAGCAGCCGTTCCACTTTTTCCGGACTGTAATCCTCCCATTCCACTTTTCGCGTTTGGGCGGCAGCATCGTGATTAATCTGGCTGTAGAGTACCCATACCAGCCAAATGCAGGTCAAAAAGACAGGAATGGCAAAAACCTTTTTCAGAATATCCATCCATTTTCCCGGTTTGGGCAAAACGCGGTGAACGGCTTTCGGAAAGAAACCGACCAATGTAAAGGGCAGGGCATATCCGACGCTCAACGCTACAAACACCGGATAATATACATAAATTGGCTGAGCCAGCGTATAGCCGATGGCAATGCCCATAAACGGCGCCGTACACGGACTGGCAATCAAAACCGCAAAAAAGCCGGTCATAAAGGCATTTATCTTTCGCCGGGCGAAAGATATGCGCCCAACCCTGTTGGCAAACGGATTGCGAACGCTGACCACATCAAGCAGCATCAGAAAAATAATAAAGAAAATGACAATCATTACAATCACAAAAATCGGCGACTGCAACTGAAAACCCCAGCCGATCTGCTCGCCCCTGGACCGAAGAAAGACCAATACGCTGGCTATGATTAAAAACGATGCTATCACGCCCGCCATATACAACAAAGCTTCTATTCTGCTTTTGGCACGGTTAATGGTCCCCTGAGCCAAAGATATGGCTTTTATGGTCAGAATAGGAAAAATACAGGGCATAAAATTCAGGATCAGGCCGCCGGTAAATGCCATAGCCAAAATAACCAACAGATGCAGATCCGCCGGATTATCCGGTTTCTGATTCATAAAACTGCTTTGAGAAGCAATGATTTCTTTAGCAAAGCCATCGCAGGGTTCACCGAACTTTTCAACCACCGGCAGGCTGAAGTTAAAAATAAATTTCTCTTTGATACACTCTTCCCGGCAGGCCAGCCAGCTGATTTGTCCGTAAATGTCCGCTTTTCCTTTCATATTCTCGGGAATTTTTATTTCGGCCAGATAATAGGCTTTGTCATCATAACCGTTTTGCACGATTCCGTTGTTTACAAAATCCTTGCCGGGGCTCCAGCGTTCGTTTTCAATACGAACCCCGGCCGGCAGTCTCCATTTGACGCTGGTCGGCAAACCGATTTCTCCGGGATTGCTGGAATATATATGCCATCCGTCCTTGAGTCTGAACTTCACCAGTACGTTAAGGTTTTCTCCGGCAGCAAAAGCATCGTATTTCGTCATTACTGATACCGAAACCTTGTCGGTATTATAATCCTGCATAAAGGCATAGCTCCTGCCGCAAAAGACAAGAGCTATACCCAAACAGATTCCAAATAAAGATAATCTCTTCATCATTAAGGCTTATTCCTTAGAAACTTTTTTCCCGGCAATCACAAAGTTGTAATAAGCAGTAACCATAATGCTGAAAGCCTTTACCAGGCACAAAACACCCAAAACGATGGCAATCTGCAAAAAACATCCTGGAATAATGCACAGAACAATCAGCGCAACCAGAGTTTCAAATCCCTGAGCCAGACCGCCGAGATAAAAAGGAGACTGCTCCAGTTCAAGTTTTTGAGAAGCATTGTTTTTATAAGCGATAACGGCATAGGCCAGCATGGCGCAAGCCGCAGCGGCAAACGAAAACAGCAGAAAAGAAGCAGCAACGGCATTCTGAAAAGGATTGGCCAGGGCAAAACCGAAAATCACGCCGGCATAAAAGATATAATCAAGCGTCGCATCCAAAAACACGCCGAAATCCGTTACTTTGGTATTGCGGGCAATGGCGCCGTCCAAAGCGTCAAACACGCGGTTGAGCAAAATGCATATCAGCGCGTAACCGTAACGTTCCAAAGACAAAAAGTTGATGGCAAAAATGCCGATAAGGAAACCCAAAATGGAAACAAAATTGGCTGAAATACCGGCTTTGTTTATTTTTTTTGCAACAGCGTCCAAAACCCTGCGGAAAGCATCGGCCGTTTTCCGGCAGATTTCGCGTTTATGCTTCCAGCCGGCCTGCAGTTTGGAACCCTCATATCTGCTTTTAACGTTATTAAGTGTTGATTTTATTCTGTTTAACATATTATAATTACCTCTTAGAAAAATTGCGCTGAACTCAATACTAAAACATATTTTGTATAATTAAAATATATATTTTCGTGGGTGTAAAATTAAATATGAGGTTTTTCAAATATTTTTCAATAGCCGTTCTAATCCTTGTCGCCGCACTAATCTGGCGCCATCGTTCTTCCGATTATCAGGTTCTGTCCGGAAAAATATTCGGCACCTATTACAGCATAAAAGTCCGCACGCCGTATAAAATCAGAGATTTTGCTCCCATCGTCGAGCGGGAGTTTGCTCTGGTAAATCGTCAAATGTCGGTTTTTGAACCAGATTCTGAGTTAAATCGCATTAACCGCGCGCCAAACGGAAAATGGATTGAAATTCCCGCGGAACTATATCGCCTTCTGGCCGATTCTCAAACCATCTACCGTCAAAGCGGCGGAGCCTTTGACCCGACAGTCGGCCCGCTGGTCAGCCTTTGGGGATTTGGTCCCGGCGGAAAACAAAAGATTCCCGAGGACAAAGAGGTAAAAAGCACGCTGAAACGTATCGGTTTCAACAAAATAAAACTCAAAAAGCCCAATATGCTGATGAAAACCGACGCCTTTGTTTCGTTAGACTTGTCAGCCATTGCCAAGGGCTACGCCGTGGATGTCATATCCAACCGCCTTAAAGAACTCGGCTATGCGGATTTCATTGTTGACATCGGCGGAGAAGTATACGCTTCCGGCAGCCGGGCAGAGGGAGAAAGCGGCTGGAACATAGGTATTGCCGAACCAGAAGAGGGGCAGAACAAAAATCTGATGAGTCTCGGCCTTACGGATATGGCTGTCGCCACCTCCGGCAATTATCGCAATTTTTATTATGTCGATGGCAAAAGATATTCTCACACCATCTCGCCGCAAACCGGCTATCCCGCCGAAGATAATCTGCTCTCGGCCAGCGTTTTTGACAGAAGCTGCGAAAAGGCCGATGCTTATGCCACGGCCATTATGGCTATGGGTGAAAAAAGAGGCCTTGTTTTTGCAAATAAACATAACCTGACCGCCATTCTGTTCGTCAGAGGTAGCAACGGAGAAATCGACAAACTATATTCTGAACAGGCGCAAAAACTGCTTGGAGAATAAAAAAATGGAGCTTATCAGACATCAGGCGGTTATCATCAAAATTGAAAAACAGAAAATAACAGCCAAAATACAAGTGCGTTCTGCCTGCGGAAGCTGTGCAGCCAAAGGCGCCTGCGGGCTGGGTGACTGTGCAGATAAAATCGTAGAAATACATAATGACAAGGCGGCCTCTTATCATCCCGGAGACCTCATTACTGTCAGTTTGCGGCAGGATTCCGGCTTTCTGGCGCTTTTTCTGGGCTATATTGCGCCGCTGATACTGGTTTTAGGCGTCCTTTTTTCCTGCCTGTACGGCGGTCTCGGCGAAATCTCAAGTGGTATATATAGCATTATTGTCTTGATTCCTTATTATTTTGGGTTATCCTTAGCCCAGAAACATCTTCAGAAGAAATTTTATTTTTCGATTGTAGACGAATAAATATCAAAAGCATAAATTTTAAGTGAGTTTTTTTTAATGGATAATGTCATATTTTCAAACGTTATTGTTTTGTCCGCAATAGCTCTGGCCGCCGCAATAGTTTTGTATATGGTCTCAAAGAAATTCAACGTTATCGAAAATCCCCGCATCGACGAAATCGAAAAAGCGCTTCCCGGAGCCAACTGCGGTGCCTGCGGCAAAGCAGGCTGCCGTAATTTTGCCGAAAGCTGCGTTAAAGCTGACGAAAAAAGCTTCCAAAACCTGTATTGCCCGGTCGGCGGCACCGCCGTCATGCAGAAGATTGCCGCCGTTTTAGGATACTCGGCACGGGAGAAAGAACCAACCGTTGCCGTTTTAAAATGCAACGGCACCTGCCAAAACGCTCCGGCCAAAATTGCCTTTGACGGCGTTTCCAGCTGCCGTCTGGCCGATAAAATATCCGTCGGACAAAGCGGCTGTCCTGACGGCTGTCTGCGTTTTGGCGATTGTGTCAAAGTCTGCAAATTCGATGCCCTGCACATTGATCCGCAAACCGGCATTCCCGTGGTTGATGAAAACAAGTGTACATCCTGCGGCACCTGCGTCAACATTTGTCCGCGCCAGTTGTTCGTCATTCGCCCCAAAGGCAAAAACGGCGAACGCGTCTATGTCGCCTGCAGCAACACCCAAAAGGGCGCCATTGCCCGCAAAAACTGCAAAACAGCTTGTATCGGCTGTATGAAATGCGTCAAAATATGTCCCGAAGTCGTTGTGGAAAACAATCTCTCCCGCATTCCCGAAAGCGTATCTGCTTCCCGTTACGGCGCGGAACTTGCTCAAAACTGCCCGACCGGCGCCATTATATACAAACCGGCCCATAAAAACGAGGCTTCCGATGACAAATAAAAAAACATTCTCTATCGGCGGTATTCACCCCGATAAATACAAAATAACTTCAGATTGTCCGATTACGGACGCCGGCCTGCCGGAAACCGTTTACATTCCGGTTAAACAGCATATCGGCTCTCCGGCAAAAATTCTGGTAAAAAAAGGCGATAAGGTCAAAGTCGGAACTTTGCTGGCCGATGCCGACGGCATCGTTTCTTCCGACGTGCACTCTTCCGTTTCCGGAGAAGTGACAAAGGTCGAAGAAGTTGAGGGTGAATTCGGCTATCTGGAAAGCATGATAACCATTAAAGTGGAAGGCGACGAGTTTGAACCATCCATCAACCGCAGCGATGACATTGTCAAAGAAATTCCGTTTACACATGACGAAATCATCGAAAAAATCCGTTCGGCCGGAATTGTCGGCATGGGTGGGGCAGGGTATCCGACCCCGGTCAAAACTTCCGTTCCCGACAATAAAAAAATCGACTGTCTGATTCTAAACGGTATCGAATGCGAACCTTTTCTAACTGCAGACGACCGACTTATGGTTGAAAAAGCAGAACAGATCGTCATCGGCGCCAAAATCATCAACAAAATCCTCGGTATTCAAAACGCCATTATAGCCATTGACGAGAACAAGCCTCTGGCAATTGAAACCCTGACGCAGATCACCAAACGCTATATCGGCGTCAATGTTCAGGTCTGCAAGACCAAATACCCTCAAGGCGGTGAAAAACAGCTGATAAGGGCCATCACCGGCAGAGAGGTTCCTTCCGGCCGGCTGCCGATGGATGTCGGCTGCATTGTCCAAAACGTCGGCACTGTTTTTGCCATTTACGAAGCGGTAATGAAAAACAAACCGCTGTTTGAAAGGATTGTCACCGTCAGCGGCGACGAATGTCAAAATCCGCAGAATTTCCGCGTCAGAATAGGTACGCCAGCCTCGTGGCTGATTGAAAAATGCGGAGGTATTTCTGACGGCACCGCACAAGTCATTTTCGGCGGCCCTATGATGGGAACCTCCGCCGTCAATGTCAACGCGCCCATAACCAAGCTGACTTCGGGCATATTGCTTCTTTCCGATCGCCTCAGCCACAAGGAACCGGAGCAGGACTGCATTCGCTGCGGCAAATGCGTCGATGCCTGCCCGGTAGGCCTGCGCCCGTTTCTGATTGCGCGTTATACCAAAGAAAACATGATTAACGAACTTCGCGACATCAACGTCCTCGACTGCATTGAATGCGGTTCCTGCGCTTACATCTGTCCGGCGAGGATACCGCTTCTGGACTATTGCAAACTGGGCAAAATGGAAGTAAAGAAAACAAAAAAATAAGCGAGACTGACTTATGTTGAAAATATCTACTGCGCCACATCTTCACTCTTCCGCCGATACCGACACCCTGATGCGGGGCGTCATCATTGCCATGCTGCCGGCGGCGCTCATCGCCGTCCTGTTTTTCGGCATCGGCGCACTGAAAGTAATCCTGACCTCGGTCGCGGCCTGCGTCTTATGGGAATATCTTATCGTCAGATATCTCTTGCGTCAGCCTTCAACCATTCATAACGGTTCTGCTGTTATTACCGGTATGCTGTTGGCTTTCAACCTGCCGCCCACCATTCCGGCCTGGATGATTCTCATCGGCGCGTTTATGGCTATCGGCATTGCCAAAATGGCTTTTGGCGGCCTTGGCAAAAACCTCTTCAATCCGGCGCTTGTCGGCAGAGTTTTCCTTTTTATTTCTTTTCCGGTGCAAATGACCACCTGGATGAAACCTTCAATTAAGGACTTTCTCAATACTGACGTTCAGACCGGCGCCACCACGCTGGGCATTTTAAAACATATAGACGCTTCCAGCTCCGCAACCTCTCTGACCGGCGGCGCGGAAGGATTGCCCGATTACGGACAGATGTTTATCGGCTACACCGGCGGTTCGCTGGGAGAAGTTTCGGCTTTGGCGCTGCTTTTGGGGCTGGTATATATGCTTTATAAGAAAATCATCACCTGGCACATACCTTTTTATTATATCGGCACGGTCTTTTTAATGACCGGCATCATGTGGCTGCTGACCGGAGACATACGCTATGAGCCGCTGACGCATCTTTTGTCCGGCGGTTTGATGCTGGGCGCGATTTTTATGGCCACGGACTATGTTACGTCGCCGATGTCGGTCAACGGCAAAATCGTCTTTGCCGTCGGCTGCGGAATTCTGACCTTCGTCATCCGCCTCTACAGCGCCTATCCGGAAGGCGTGTCCTTCGCCATTCTGATTATGAACGCGTTTGTTCCGCTGATTGACAAATTTTACTATCCGCGCGTTTTCGGAACCGGGAGAAAATAACCATGAACAAAATAAAAAGCCCCTTATCTTCAAGCCTGTCTCACATGATTATTGTTCTTGTTGCCGTTGCCGGTTTGTCTGCTCTGATCCTGGGTTATGTTTACCGGCTGACCGAGGCACCGATCCGCAAGGCCAAAGACCAAAGGGAGCTTGAAGCCATTTCGGAAGTGGTTTACGGTGATTTTGACAACAATCCGTTTGAAGAAAAGCACATTATTCCCACGGCGGACGGCAAGGGGAAAGTTGAGCTTTATCCGGCAAGGAAAGAAGGCAACATCACCTCCGTGGCCATCAAGACCTATACTAACAATGCCTTTGGCGGCAAAATGGAACTGATGGTCGGTTTCTTTGTCGACGGAACCATCAACAAATATAAAATCATTGACCAGAAAGAAACGCCGGGTCTCGGCACCAAGGTTTCAGAAGCTAAATTCAGCAGCCAGTTCAACGGGCTCAACCCCGGCAAACACATATTCAAGGTTCGTCAGGACGGCGGCGAAATTGACGCCGTTACCGCCGCGACCATCAGCTCCCGCGCAGTTATAGACGCCATTCAGCGCGCCTTTGACGCTTTCCGCAAACTCAACTCTTCATCTGCAGGAAACTAACCATGGATAAAACCAGTTATGAAAATCTGACCAGAGGCATTATCCGGGAAAACCCCATTTTCGTAATGATGCTGGGAATGTGTCCGACTCTGGGCGTGACCACTTCCGCCGAAAACGGCTTAGGCATGGGACTGGCCACGCTGTTTGTTTTGATGCTGTCAAACTTTGCCATTTCCGCCGTAAAATATCTCATTCCCGACAAAGTGCGCATTCCGTGCTACATTGTTATTGCCGCCACCTTCGTTACCGTTGTCGACTTGACTATGGCCGCTTATTTGCCCGCGCTTCACGCCAGGCTGGGCATTTTTATCCCCTTGATTGTGGTCAACTGCCTCATTTTGGGGCGGGCGGAAGCTTTTGCCTCCAAAAACAGCGTTTTTCAGTCCGTTTTGGATGCCGTCGGCATGGGGCTGGGCTTTACTTTGGCACTGACGCTTCTTGGCAGCGTGCGCGAAATATTGGGTTCCGGATCCATTTTCGGCTGGAGTTTTGTCGGAGAGGGAGCTGAAACCCTGCTTCTCTTCATTATGCCGCCGGGAGCGTTTCTGGCTTTGGCCGGGTTGATTCTGCTCATCAATCGTTTCAAAGGAGCGAAATAATGGATTACATTATGATTTTCGTCACGGCAATCTTTGTCAACAACATTGTTTTGTCTCAGTTTTTGGGCATTTGCCCGTTTCTCGGCGTATCCAAGAAAATCTCCACTTCCGCGGGAATGGGCGGCGCCGTAATGTTTGTTATGGTCATGTCCACCATTGTCACCTACATCATCTATCACGGCCTGCTGGTACCTCAAAATCTCACCTTTATGATCACCGTAGTCTTCATTTTGGTTATTGCCGCTTTGGTTCAGATGGTAGAAATCATCTTAAAAAAAGTATCGCCGGCCTTATATCAGGCTTTGGGAATATTTTTGCCGCTGATAACCACCAACTGTACGGTTTTGGGCGTGGCGATTCTGGCCGTGCAAAAAGAACTGAGTCTGGCGCAGGCCGTCTGTTTTGCCTTAGCCAATTCTCTGGGTTTTACGCTCGCTATAGTACTATTTGCCGGGTTGCGCGAACGCCTGAATATGACTAAACTGCCCAATGCCATGAAAGGCGCGCCGATCGCCCTGATTACGGCCGGCCTGCTTTCCATGGCGTTTATGGGTTTTGCCGGCATAGGCAACTAATACAAAACCATTAATCTCCAAAAACACGAAAGGCTTGAGTTTGAAACTCAAGCCTTTTTCAGTATATTCAGAATGTTGCGGATCACATCGCGGAACATATCTTCGGTCAACACTCCGGTGTTGATGTTGTAACGCGAGGTGTGATACGAATTTACCATCAGCAGATTATGCCGCTCCAGGCGGTGAACCGCATTATGGGCAAACTTGAAGGCTGCCTTTTTATAGCCGAGCACACCCAAAACCGCATTATGAGCCACGCCGCCCAGCGTTAAAATCACCTTAAGGTTTTTCATATCGTTCAGTTCTTCAATCAGAAAACGGCCGCAGGTTTTGACCTCATCGCCAGTCACCTGGTTTTTGGGCGGCGCGCAGCGCACGGAATTGGTGATTCTTACGTTTTTGAGCTCAAAACCGTCATCGCGGCGTTTTTGATATTGCCCCTGCGCCAAACCAAACTCTTTCAAAATCGGATACAAAACGTCTCCGGCATAATCATTGGTAAAGGGACGGGCGGTCTGGTTGGCACCGTTTAATCCCGGAGCCAGACCGACAATCAGTACCTCCGCATCCAAACCGCCGAAAGGCGGAACCGGCCCGTTATAATATCCCGGAAACTTGATTCTGTTGCCCTCGCGATATTCGACCAACCGCGGGCAGAGGGGGCAGTCGCGCCCCGGACAAACAAAACTCATCTGCAAAAACCTCAAAAAAATAAAACTAAATTACAATTTGTTAGCATCATAACACAAAAAAGTTGCAACCCAACCCTTTAATTATCCTTATCCAAAATTATATACCTAGTCAGGTAAACGAACTACCTGTGTGACTACAACAATAAATATATTTTGAACCTATTTAAATGGAGTTTATAAGATATGAGAAAAACATTACTTTTAGCCGGTGTTGCCTGCATCCTTTCCGCTAACGCAGCTCATGCGTTGGATTTCAAAACATTTAATCCGACTATTGGTTTGGATTATGCTTATTCCGACGCAGATTTCAAAAAAGAATCAAAAGATTTAAACAACAAATTCAGTTCCGGCATCATCAGTCTGGGCACCAAGATCGGAGACTATTCTTCCATTGAGGCCTACTGGCAGATGTCTGCTGACAAAAAGACCAATACCGATACCGCCAAATACAAGGCCAGATTCTCGTCCTACGGCGTAGACGCTTACGGCCACCTGCCGCTGGGATGCGAACAGAAAGTAGAGCTGTTGGGCTCTCTGGGTCTGGGCATCTATGATATTTCCGTTAAAAAAGACGGCGAGAAAAGCACGACCGACCGTGTAGGCTATCGTCTCGGTCTCGGCGCCCAATACAACTTCACCGAACACTTATCCGGCCGTATCATGGGCAGATACAACTACATCGGCAACGGCCAGTTGCACAGCTTCAATGAAGTTACCGCCGGCGTAAGATACACATTCTAAGCCGATAGAAAACTTCCTTTATAAAGAACCGCAGTCCTGCAACTGCGGTTTTTTAGTTCGTAATTTGCACAAAAACGTTGCCGGCAACCGCGGCGAATGTTAGATTAAGCCATAAAAAAACAAGCAAAGAGGAAAAAAATGCGCAAAAAATCAACTTATCTCTATGTTCTGGCGGCCGTAGCCATCATCATTGCCGCCGGCTTTATTATGAATATTGCCTTAATCAAATCCGCGGCGCTGTCCGTGTTTAATATGCTGCCCAATCCCTGGGTCTTTGGTCCCGCAGCCGTTTGCGCCTTCATCTTTATGGGCAGCGGACGCTATTGGCTGATTAATATCGGCTGTGCCCTGATTACGGCTCTGGCCGTTCAATACCTGGTTATCGGCGGCGGGGCGGGGGTCTATACCATTGCTTACCGCGCTTTGGCCTTTTTAAGCGTGGTTTATGTCTTAAACCTCGGCAAGCTCCTGATTACCAAATAAAAACGCAACATTTTTCACAAATTTGTCTATTGAATAAAGAGTAAAAATGTGTTATCTTGAACAAATCAAATAATCATTTTTACTCTTATTCTGTGTATTCAAACGTTTCGCTTCCGCAAACGGCAGAATGAGATTTTTCCTGAAATATTAACAAAAAAACATAAAAATTATGAAAAAGTTCCATTTTGCCGCTCTGTTGAGCGTTGTTGCCGTTTTGTCTTTGTCATCCTGCTGGTCTTCGCCGCAGAGCTCTCAAGCCCCGGCAGAAGAATATGTTCCGGTTTCAATAGACTCTCTGGATGTCATCATCGGCTCAATTCAAAGAGATTCAAACGTTGCGCTGGTCGAGCAGGGAGAAGAAAAATATGTTGAGGTCTTAGACGATGGTTTTGCCCGCATCTGCAACCTCAAGATAATCTATAACGACACCGCCGTCAAAGACAGCACCGTCGTTATCTACGAACCCTACGACCGGGAGCACAGCAGCCTGGAAACGGAATCCACCCGGATGATTCTTCCTGAACCGGTAAAAAAGCTGATGTCCGCACCCGATGTACAGTCCGCGGAGATAACTTCTCTGACCGCCGACAAAACAACCGGAAAAAACAGATTCTGTTGTAAACTGACGCTTCGCAAACAAGACGGTTCCACAAAAGACACGACTGTCGTTCTTCGAACCCTCAAATAAGAAAGTCGGAACCAAACGTAAAAAAGGACACCCGCCGTTAGTGACGGGTGTTTTTTTATGCAACGGTTCAGACGTCGGGACTGCGATAATAAGCTGTTGAATCAGCGGTTGCGATTTCCTCGCTTATTTCGTCCCGCTGTTTGGCCTTGGCAATAATCTCCTCCGCCAGCTCGAGTTTGCGGGCCGTTTCTTTTTCTTCCGCAGCTTTTAGGCGTTCTTCGTCCGTCAGCGTATTAACCAGAACCAGTTTGGCCCGTTTTTTGTAATATTCCAGCAGTTGGGCAATCTCATACCAGTAAAACCGGCCGATTCCGCATTCTATCCGGTCAATCGCGTCAACCGGAATTTTCGTATTCGCGGAAACGCGTTTAAGCGTGCGATTATAACTCTGGCGGATGAGAAACAGCTGGCGGCCGAGCATTTTGCGCAAATCCCAATAGGGCTTGCCGGTCAGCTCGTTATAATAAAAGCTGTCTTCCTCACTGGCGTTGGACGGATCAACTAACGATATGTCTTTTTTCATTTTAAACTCCTTAATGTTTTAGATAAAAACAAACCGCCCAAGGCCAAACCTAAGGCGGGGAGTTCGAAACTGTATAAGAACCAGTCTGGGTTATTCGCCGTAAAAATACGCTTATATCCCCAGCTCCCCATAAAGGAGTTGTTCTTTATTTCTTATGAGAGTTTCGACACTCCGCAATTCATCTCTGAACTGCAAAAGTTATATTAAAGACATTTTGCAAATTTGCAACGGAAATCTTTATTGGCGTTTTGCCGGGCAGGGAAACGCTGTCTTGACCGCCGACCGAAATATGATAAAATAACGGCAAAGGAGAACCTATGCTCAGCTTACTGTCTATCATATTTGAATCTGTTTTCATAACCTTTCCGGGAGAAATCTGCAAACTGATTTTTAACATTGCCGGATGGATATATGACAAACTCCGCAATATCTTCCGCAAACGGTAAAAAAGAACAGGGCGCTCACAACGAGTTCAGCCTGTAAATACCCGTCATTTTACATTTTGCTCGCTCTCAGAGGCTTTTTTTTAACATCTCTTTGTCTTTACGAAACTTTTTCTGATATCCTTCCGGGTTTGTCAGCTTCATCGGTGGCTGCAAGGCTGACGGTCTCTCATTTTTAATTACCGTCAAGACAACGTTTTACATTTGTTGAGTGGAAAGCGCAATCGAAACATTTCAACAAAACGACATTAACCTTTGACAAAACAAAAAGCAGCGCAATAACAAAAGGTTGAGGGGAAGCCACCTTTTAATATCACAATATTTTGTCGCATAATACATATTATGTATAATAGCAGATGGCGAAAGACAGATAACTCATAAATCAGCGCTCAGAACGAGCTGAAGTATTTTATGCGCACAATTGTCCGTCAGCTCGCTCTAAATCAACATGCTGCAATCAGCTTTTTGGTATATTCGTTTTGCGGATGCTTGAAAATTTGTTCGCGCGTTCCCATCTCAACAATTTTTCCGTCTTTCATCACCGCCACATTATCCGCCATGGCCTGAATTGCAGACATATCGTGAGATATGAATATGTATGACAAACCGCGCTGTTGTTGAATTTCCTGTAACAGTTTCAAAATCTGCGCCTGAATTGTCACATCTAAAGCCGACGTCGGTTCGTCCAGAATCAAAAACTCCGGCTCCAGGATTAACGCCCGTGCAATCGCAATCCTCTGCCTTTGTCCGCCGGAAAACTCATGCGGATATTTGTACATATCCTGTTCCCTGAGGCCGACTTCTTTCAATACCTTTAATATTCTTCGCTTCCGCTCGGCACCGGATATCTCCGGATAATGAATTTCCAGCCCTTCGCCGACAATTTCCTCAACATTCATACGCGGATTCAAGGAGTTATACGGATCCTGAAACACAATTTGAATAAATTTTCTGGCTTTTTTATCTATAACATCTTGATTTTTAAACAAAATCTTCCCTTCAGCCTTGTTCAGTCCCACAATGGCCAAACCCAGCGTGCTTTTTCCTGAACCGGATTCGCCGACAATTCCCAGCGTCTCACGCTTATGCACGCTTAAAGAAACCTCGTTCACAGCCTTCACGTAAGACATAACCCGCCCCCAGAAATTTTTCTTCAGCGGAAAAAAGACCTTCAGGTTTTTAACTTCCAATATTTTCTCATCGCTTATTTTATTTTCCTTTTTCAACAGGTTATGAGATTGAATCAGTGCCTTGGTATAAGCGTGCTCCGGGTGTTTGAAAATCTTTTCGGCCGCGCCGCTCTCAATTATCCGACCGTCTTTCATCACGCAGACCCGGTCGGCAATTTTCCTCACAACCTGCAAATCATGACTGATAAAAATAATCGCCATGCCGAGTTTGCGGCGCAGATCCAGCAACAGCTCAATAATCTGCTGCTGAACCGTCACGTCCAAAGCCGTGGTCGGTTCGTCCGCAATCAAGATATCCGGATTGTTGGCAATAGCCATGGCAATCATCACCCTCTGCCGCTGGCCGCCGGACAACTCATAAGGATAAGCTTTCATCCGGCTTCTGGCATTTCTGATGCCGGTCAGGTTCAACAGTTTCAAAACTTCTTTTCTGGCCTGACGCCGCGTCATCTGCCTGTGAAGCATAAGATTTTCGGCAATCTGCTTTTCTATCGTATGCAGCGGATTAAGAGAAGACATCGGCTCCTGAAACACAAAGCCGACACGCCCGCCGCGAACCTCGGACAAATCTTCGGAATACAACAGTTCCTTTCCGTCCAGACGAATGGAACTTCCCTGAGAATGATATGCTTTGGGATAAGGCAGCAGCCCCAAAACCGACAGTGCCGTCACCGATTTTCCCGAACCGGATTCACCGACAATGCCGAGTATCTCGCCCTTATTCAGCTCAAACGAAACCCCGGATGCCGCACATATATCTTTCCCCGCTTCGTCGCCCTTAAAAAAAACCGACAGATTTTTAACTTCCAAAAGCGCCATTATTTGTTTTTCCTTGCGTCAAAAGCGTCTCTGACACCTTCCCCGATAAAAATCAGCAGCGTCAGCAGCGTCGACAAAACCGTAAAAATCGTAATTCCGATCCACGGCGCCTGCAAATTGTCTTTTCCCTGGCGAACCAAATCTCCGAGAGAAGGATATTCTGCAGACAGCCCCAGCCCCAAAAAATCCAGAGCCGTCAGGGAAACGATGGCCTCCGACAGCAAAAAAGGCACAAACGTTATTGTCGCAATCACCGCGTTTGGCAGAATATGCCGGGTCATAATCCGCCAGTTTCCGGCTCCCATGGCCTTTGCCGCTTTCACAAACTCCATATTTCTGGTTCGCAAAAACTCGGCGCGCACGACACTGGTCAGGCTCATCCATGAAAACAGCAGCAAAATCAGCAGCAGCGTCCAAAACGTCGGCACAAAAATACTGGCAATGATAATCAGGATAAACAATTGCGGCAGAGCCTCCCAAACTTCCTGAAAACGCTGAAAAAATATGTCGATCTTGCCGCCGAAATACCCCTGCACCGCCCCGGCGACAATGCCGATAAGCGAAGACGCCGCCGTCAAAACAAAGGCAAAAACCACAGACAAACGTACGCCGTATAAGATTCTGGCTACTATATCCCTTCCCTCGTCGTCGGTTCCGAGCCAATGTGCAGCAGATGGAGGCGCCGGCGTCTGCGTCGTCAGTTCATAATCAACCGTATTGAAAGAAAAAGGAATGGGCGGCATCACCATCCAGCCGTTTTTATTAATATTATCAATAAGATAATAGTCTTTATAATCTGCCGGGGTCGGGAAATCTCCGCCAAACGTCAAATCATCGTATTCCTTGACAATCGGAAAATAAAAATCTCCTTTGTATTTGACAATCAGCGGCTTGTCATTGGCCAAAAATTCTGAAAACAAAGTCAGAACAAACACCAAAAGAAACGAAAACAACGAAAAAACCGCCCGCTTGTTTTTGGCAAAGGCCTTTATGCGTCTTTGCCAAATCGGAGACAACAGAGGCTGCGTTTTTTCGGACATTTTATTTTCCAAACGGCAAAGCTCCTTATTGCGCGGCCGAGTTTTCAAGCGGAATATTGTCATTGGCCGCGGCCGGAACCGGAGCCGGAGAAGAAACGGAAGCCGGCGCCTGTGGCGAAAGCGGCACATTGTCAATCACGATGTTGAGTTTGTCACTGCCGTTGATATCGGCCGCCGGAACCTCCGTTACCGTTTCTTTAACCTCGGTTTTCTTGCCCTCAACCGGAATATTCAGCTTTTCAACTTTTGCTTCCGGCTCCTCGGCAATCTCATTGCTCATCAGTTTGGCCTTTCCGACCACCACGTCTGCTGCGGCGGGAACCTCATCCGCATTTTCCGCTGCATTTTCTTCGGAAACGCTTTGCGCCTGCGCTTCGTTCTCGGCGGCCGCCGGAACTTCCTGCACTTCAACACCCTTTGTCTCCTCCTGAGTTTTTTCCTCCGCCTGAACGGTTTCGGGCTGTTCGGACTTAACTGCGCCCTCCTCTGCCGCCGAAACTTTTTCTTCTTTGGCATAAGGCGTAAGATTCCGGGCTTTCATCCACTGTTGATACCATTCATCAAACTTAACAATGGCGTTATCGACCGTTTTTTCATCCAAATTCAATGTGTTGAGAGAAGCTCGGAGTTCGTTCAAAACGTCTATATGCAGGTTGAATTCCTTAAGTTCCGGACATTTTCCTTTTCGGTACAGATACTGTTTTAAAACGTTTGGTGCCGAACAAATGTCATACCGAACTCTAAAATCTTTCCTCAGCGGATCTCTGATGGCCATATCGACATATTTCTGATTTTTCAACTCTTCGATAAAGTTCTTGCCCGCAAGAGAAGTCATGCCGTTAATGCCGCTGACGCCCTGAATGACCACGACCGTCTTTTGTGCGGACGGACTGTTGTTCAGATAGTCGATAAACCGCTGCAACCGTCCGTATACGCAGCGCAACTGGTCGGCATAAGCCTGGCGCTTGTTCTTGTCGCTGACCTTTTTAACCCAGGCCAGGTCTTTCTTGTTCTGCCACTTGTCAATCGGCTTCACATTGCAAAACTCATCATAGATAAACGTATTGGACGGGATATTGAGCGATACGAAATATGCCTTGTTGCCATTGTCCTTGGCAATATCTTTTTCCAAAATGTCAAGCATATCCAAAGAGTTTTTGACATCGATGTTTTTGTAAGAAACGCCGACCATCGGAAACGTTTCCACATCAATAAACGGACGCAGGATATTGTAAGAATAGGCAAAATCGTCAAACAGCCCCCAGCTTTCCAGCCATTGCGCCATCAAAACCTCTATTTTTTCCTTCTGGCTCAGGTTCATACCGTCAAAATCTATCGGCAGGCCGTTCTTTTCCACACAGCGGTCGACAACCATTTCATTGTTGACATAACACATTTCTATACCGCCGCTCTGGTAAGCGTTGATGCCGTACTTTGCTCTCTTAAAGGTGTCAAACAGCTTGTTTTCTTTCAAATACACATATTTTGTCGTTAAGTTGTTGAATTTCCAAAAACTGCTGACGCTGATATTGCTGAGCAGATATTCGTTCAAAGACTTGGAATTGTTGTTATTCAGCGCCTGTGCGATATTATTGGCCGGATCCAGGTCATTGACATAAGTGTGGGGATAGAGTGTAAAGTTGTTTTTGCCGTAAAAACCGAGCATAATGTCAAGTGTCTCCCGCAGACTGTCATATTCCTGAGATTTTTTTTGTACTTTGGCAGCCACATCGTTCAGATAATTATACGAACCGACCGTCGGCAGCGCTATATAAACAAACTTCTTCCCCGGCTTGGCGTTGGGAATAATAACGTCGTCTTTAACAACCTTAAATTTTGCATGTTCGCCGCTGTCCATAAACTGTGTCAAAACCACCCCGCCCATGCATAACATCAGCAAAAAGACAAAATACGCAATCACCTTTTTGGAAGCATAAGTTACAAACAGGAAAAAGATAAAACCGATGACACCAGCTACCACCAGATGAGAAACATAGTTAAACAACAGCCCCAAATCCTGCGAAATATAGGTCGCCGCCAGTTTGGAAAGCATCGAGTTCTTGTCAAATGCGGCAAACTGATTGAGCATGATAATCACAAACAGCCCTACAGCGCCTGCCGTCAACAGGTTCTGAAAGAACGAAGAAAAAGAAACGATATACATCAGAGCAATCGAAAAAACGAAAATTCCGATCAGAATATACAAAACTTCCGGCGTAAAAAACGTCATTGAGGAAAACATATTATAACTTCCCGCACCGGCAAAAACAAGAAAATCAATGCTGAGCAGGCAGGCAATAATCATCGCTTTCTCCACCCAGTCAATCAGATATACGGAAAAACTGCGCCGTTTTTTGGGCTTTTTTACCGTCCGGTAATTTTTGTCGGCCGTAACGGCCATGCTGGTTTTGGTGTCATCAATAATAACGTCGTGCATATCTCTTTCCTCATTATTTTAATTTGACACCTTATATAAACACATGTTTGGTACCATTTAAAGAAAAAGCCTCAAGATATATACAATCTTGAGGCTTATAAGACCATCTGTCCTTATTATCTTGAGTAGAACTCGATAACCAGGTTCGGTTCCATCATTGCGGCATAAGGAATGTCTTCAAACTTAGGAACAAAAGAATATTTGGCGGTCTTCTTTTTGCTGTCGACTTCCAGATATCCCGGAAAATCTCTGTTTCCGGCTTCCAAAGCGGAAATGACAATCGGAAGTTCTTTGGATTTTTCGCGAATTTCGATAACATCGCCAGCTTTTACCATATAAGACGGAATGTTAACTCTTTTTCCGTTGACCAGAATATGTCCGTGGTTGACAAACTGGCGGGCAGCAAAAATCGTCGAAGCGAACTTTGCTTTGTAAACCAGGTTATCCAAACGGGATTCCAACAGGCCGACCAAGTTTTCGGCAGAGTCGCCGCCTCTTCTGACAGCTTCGACATAGTATTTGTGGAACTGTTTTTCAGAAACGTTGCCGTAATAAAATTTCATCTTTTGTTTTGCAATCAGCTGCTCGCCATAGTCAGTCGGTTTTTTTCTTCTCTGACCGTGCTGACCCGGAGCATAAGCTCTCTTGTCCAGAGGAGACTTGGTGTTTCCCCAGATATTTTCACCGAAACGGCGGTCTAATTTTTTCTTTGCAGAAATGATACTTTTCATTAAAATTTTCCTTTTAATTTTACGTTATTGTCCCGGTAGTTTTGGTTATTGCTCCAAACGGGGTTTTTTGCCCTCATTCCCGGAAGTATCCTGATAACTACAACAAAAAACCGATAATTTCAAGCAATATTTTAAAAATCTGCTGGATTTTATCGCCAAATTTGCTAAAATGCAGCAAAACATAAAGAATTTAGGAGTTTCAATGTCTTACGATATATTATTTCAGCAGGCCCTGACCGCGCATCAGGCCGGGCGTTTTGACGAGGCAGAACATCTCTACCGCCAGATTCTGGAAACGGCGCCCGAACATCCGGACATTCTTAACCTTTTGGGGTTGATAGCTCAGGAAAAAGGCGTCCATAACGAAGCCGTTGAACTTTTCTACAAAGCCATTCAAAAAGCTCCTAAGCATGCTCCGTTTTATTTCAATCTGAGCTTTTCCCTTGATGCTTCGGGACACCCCGTCGAAGCGCTTGAAAACCTGCAAAAGGCCATAGATCTGGATCCCGATGTCAAAGAGTTCTACAACCAGACCGGCATAATCCAATACAAATCCGGCCACGTCAAGGAAGCGCAGGAAGCCTTTCTTAAAGCCGTCAGCCTCGATCCGGACTACAGCGAAGCCAAAAGCCATCTGGCCATGACTTACTTTGCAAGCGACCGCGCCAAAGCCGTTTCTTTTCTGGAAAACATTTCCGCTCAATATAAAGAAGAAGCGCTCAGCCGCTACTTTCTGAGCACCATTTTCTTTGACGAACGGCGCTTTGACGAAGCCGAAAAATACGCCCGGGAAGCAGAAAAAATCACACCGTCTTCCGACGAAATTAAAACCGTGCTCGGATTGATAGCCGCTCAAAAAGGAAACGTTGACGACGCCAGACTGTATTTTTCTCAGGCGGTTGACCTGAATTCGGCCAATGTTGCGGCACTTGTCAATCTGGCCAACATCGAAACCAATGACAAAAATTTTGAAGAAGCCGAAAAACATTACAAACGCGCCGCCGTTTTCGCCCCCGAAAGCCTGGACGTTCACCTGAATTACGCCAATATGCTCTACCTTGCGGACCGAACCGCCGAGGCTCTGGAAGAATATCGCAAAGCCGTAATCATCAACCCCGCTTCTTCCGAAACCAGCAACAACATCGGCATTATCTTAAAAGACCTTAAAGAATATGAAGAGGCTCTGGCCCTGATGTTTAACGCCTTTTACATGGAACCCGAACGGGAAGAATATGCCGTAAACATTGCCGAAACGCTGGTCCTGTTCAGCCGCAGCGAACGCGAAAAAGCGCTGAACGCCGCCCAAAACTGGGCAACACACGCTCCCGACAATGTTTTCGCCAAACATACGCTGGCCGCTCTCAAAGGAGAAAACATTGAAGATTCTGAAGTTTATAGCGAAAAGCTGTTTGACAGTTTTGCTGATAATTATGAGCTGGTTCTTAAGAAGATTGCTTACAGCCTTCCGCAACGCATTAGAGAGCTTGCGGGAAATGCTGCAGGTACCGTTATCGATTTGGGCTGCGGTTCGGGACTGGTCGGTCAGGCGCTCAAAAACCCGCAAAACCAAATAATCGGCGTCGATATTTCTCAAAATATGCTCAATCTTGCCGCCGAAAAGAAAGTCTATGCCAAATTAATCAAAAGCGGCATTCTTGAGTTTATGCAAACCAAACCTCAGGCCGACCTGATTGTGGCCGCTGACGTCTTCGGCTATCTCGGCGCGCTGGAAAATATCATTGCCGCGCTGAAAGGATATAACGTCTGCTTTTCGGTCGAACTGCTCTCCGACCGGCCGGAATATCAAATTTCAGACAACGGGCGTTATCGCCACAATCCGCAATATGTCGAAAAACTCCTGCAAGACAACGGCTTCTCGCAAATCAATAAATATGAAACCGTTTTAAGGCAGGAAAACGGTGAAGACGTCAAAGGAATAATTTATTATGCAAAACCATAATATTGCAATAGAACCGCTTACAGCTTCTTCTTATAATGAACTCATAGAAATATGGGAAGCTTCCGTTCGTGCTACCCATTTGTTTTTGAGCGAAGAAGACATTGCGTTTTACAAACCTGTGGTTCTCAAATATGCCCTGCCCGGCGTCAGCCTGTACGGAATCAGAGAAGGCAATGTCATACTTGGTTTCATGGGAGTCTCAGAGGACAAAGTTGAAATGCTTTTCCTGAGGCCGAACTGTCGGGGTCAGGGGCTGGGACGGAAACTGCTCTCCTTTGCGCTTAATGAGCTGAACATCCGCAAAGTTGACGTTAACGAAGAAAATCCTGATGCCCTGGGGTTTTATCAGCATTTAGGCTTTCGCATCGTCTCCCGCGACGAACTGGACGGCAACGGTAAGCCGCATCCCATCTTGCATCTTGAGGCTTCCAACGGATAACCGCAGCATTATTCCCCGGTTTATGCCCATATACATTCTGTCAGGAAAGTTTCTGTTGCAGATTTTATGAATTGTGCTAAAACTGATTATAGAAACGACAAAAGGAGAATAGCCATGAGCGACGAACTGATCGATATTTATGATGGCAATATGAATCATCTCGGAACGGCGCCGCGTTCGCAGGCCCACCGCGAAGGACTGTGGCACAAGGCTTTTCACTGCTGGATTGTCAAACGCGCTTCCGACGGACGTCACCGGGTTCTTTTGCAACTCCGCAGCAAAAACAAAGACACGCATCCGAGCCTGCTTGATATCTCCGCCGCCGGACACCTCAAAGCCGGAGAACAGCCTAAGGACGGCATTAAAAACATTGAAGAAGAACTGGGCATAAAAGTGGACTTTGACAAACTGAACAAACTTTTCACCATCAACCATGTCTTTGAACGCAACGGATACATCAATCATGAGTTCAATCCGACTTATCTTCTGGAAACCGACAAAAACCTGTCCGAACTCAGCATGAATCCCAATGAAGTCGACGGGGTTTTGGAAGCGACTATAGACGACTTGCGCAATCTTTTCAGCCACAAAGTTGATTATATATATGTTTCGGGTCTGCTGCTGGACGAATACGAAAACTATGTCCCGCACACCGGTTCCGTTTCCGTCAGCGATTTTGTTCCGCATGAAGACAGCTATTATGTCAAAGTAATGGACACCGTCAGACGCTATTTTGACAACCCGCAGAAACTAGCCGTCTAATTTTTTCAGGATTTCTGCAATCGCCTTTTCGCCGCTGCACAGATTTTTCTCCGCATATGCGCTGAATTCGGGAAACAGTTTTTCCGGACTGCGTTGTGTTATATCATAATATCTAGCCTGCAAAACCGCTTCAATCCGGTCCAGATCTTTCACAAAACGCGCCTCCGGAGTCTCAAGCGCTTCAAATTCCTCAAACAATGCCGTCAACTCGGAAAAATTGAGTTTTTCGGACAAAAGACCAATCGCCGCGCGTTCTCTGCGTCTTTTTTCTTCCCGACAAATTCCGTCCGCCGGCGTAATGTCTCCCACAATGGTTTCCTGCAAATCATGAACAATGGCCAGCTGCAAGCACTTGTGCCGGTCAAGACCTTCCGGTGTCAGCAATACGGCCAGCAAAGCTACGCCCCAGCTGTGATCAGCAACACTTTCCGGCGCCGAAACCTTTTTCATGATCCACCCCGAACGTTTCAAATCTTTCAGCTTTCCCAACAGTTCAGTCACAGCGGCGGTCTCAATCACAGTTTTTCCTCCAGTTCTTTCAGAAAAATCAGCGTGTCTATCGGTGAAGACACTTTTAAAACCGGCAAACCGCATTCGCAACAGCGGCTGATATTCGCCGGACTGTCGTCAATTAACAGACACTCCTCGTAGTCAATGCCGTTTTTGCGGAGATATTCCTCAAAAAACAACAGCTTTCCGCCATCTGCATCCCTTTTCAGAAACCCAACCGTATCCGAAGACAGAATATCGTCAAAATGCCGCTCCAAAGACAAAGCCGGAATAGTGTAGCGGCAAAAGATGTCCCAGTTATCCGTCGCCAACACCACTTTCACGCCGCGTTTTCTTATTCTGGCAATAACCTCCCAGATTTCTTCATTATCCACATCCTGATGCTTGCAACAGTCGGCAAAAATATCCAAGACCTCCTCTTTGGAAAGCAAAACGTCTTGAGCAATAATTTCCGCAACCTCTTCTTGTCCGATTTTTCCACGCGCCCATTCCAAATGCCAGCCGGTCGGACTTTGATCAAAAATCTTCTGGTCTATCCGGGAAAAAAGCTGCGGATTGTCCTGCCGCAGTTTATGCAAAAAAGCTCTGGATGTCAGGGTGTTAAACCAATCTATAAAAAGCACCTTAAGCTTGCTAGTATTCATCTCTGTCACAACTGGTCTCTATCATCATCAGCATTTTCAGCACATCTTCCGGCGAGCTGATCAGCTTTGCCTGCATACCGTACTTTTTGCACAAATCCGTCGTCTCGCGGCTGTCGTCCAGCAAGATGGCTTCTTCATACTTTATATTGTGTTTTCTTAAAAAATCGTCAAAAAATAACAGTTTTCCATCTGCCGTATCCGTTTTGAGGCTCTTCAGTTCGGAAGAACACAAAATATCGTCAAAATGCCGCCGCAGCTTTAATGCCGGAACCGTATATTCGACAAAAACGTCTACATTGTCCGTAGCAATAACAGCCATTTTCCCTTTTTTACGGATTTTTCTGATCCATTTCAAAAAATCCCGCCTGTCCAAAAACATTTTTTCGCAGCCGTTTTTCAATACCTCAAACACTTTCTCCGGCGCCAGATCATCCCCGGCCAGATAATGTACAATCTCGCGGTAGCTGATCTTTCCGCGCATCCAGTCAATAAATCCCTCTATCGGCATTTCATCAAACAGACGGCTGTCAAGCTTATGAAACAGGGCTTCGTCAACATCATGCAGTTCATGGAAAAAAACGCAAGAACACAAAGTTTTGTGCCAATCAATAAAAACAACCTTCAACCGTTTCAGACGTTTAAGCTCCCGCATTTGTCCCCTACTCGTTGGATATGGAAAGTTCTTTCACCAAAACCGTCGGCGCACCGAAAGCAGACGGATTAAAAGCTAAATCGCTGCCGATTGCCTCAATCTCACTCCACAGTCGGTAAACGTTGCCGGAAACCGTAATCTGATTCAACGCTCTTCCTAATTTTCCGCCTTTGATTTCAAAGGCCTCCGCGCCAAAGGAAAAATCGCCGGAAACAGAAGAATAGCCGGCGTGCATACCGTTCAGACCGACGATATAAACGCCGTCCCCGGCCTGGGCCAACACTTCGTCGCGGCTCAGCATTCCCGGCATAACATAAAAGTTGGAAAAAGAGATTCCCCGGTCGCCGCATCCGCTGCCGTTGCCCGTAGAACCGACGCCATCTTTGTGAGCCGTTCTCAAGTTATAAAGATAAGTATTTAATATTCCGTCTTTTATCACCTCATTCAATCGGCAGGGATAACCTTCTCCGTCAAAACTGCGACTGTTATATCCGCCGTCCAGCAACGGATTATCAACCAGATTGACAAAGCCAGAGGCTATTTTCTGTCCCAGTTTTCCGACCAGTTTGGAGCGCTTTTCCTGTACGCTGTTGGCAGAAAAGATACCAGCCGTCGTTTCCAGAAAATCGGCAAACGCCTTGTTTTCAAACACAATTTTTCTGTTTCCGGACTTAATGTTTGTCGGATTAAGCTTGTCCAGGGCTTTCTGCGCCGCCTTAGCCGCCACAACAACCGGATCAAAGTCTTCTTTATTGTCAAAAAAGACAATCTCACTGCCGGTTCTGGTTACGTCGCCGCTCTCCGCGCTCAAATACAAATAAGCATAGGCGCTGTTCTCTTTCTCAGACAAATCAAGCCCGTGCGAATTTTTCATAAACCTTTTGCTCTCGCCTTCGCCCAAAAAGGTGCTGATGACCTTCTTAATGCGCTTGTCGTAGGCATAAGCGGCTTTTTCAAGCTCCAATACATATTTTTCTTTATCCAGTTTTACATATAACTCACTGATAGGGGCTGATTTTTTTACTTTTTGGTATTGCCCGCTGCCATCATGAAAGAAGTTTTCGTCATCACTGCTGATTAAAAGCGCGTTTGCCTCTGCCTGCTCTATAATCAGCGGAATATTACGCTCCTCCAACTCTCCACAGTCAAATGAGCCGATATTTTTTCCTTTTTTTACGGAAAAAGTTATTCCCTGGTTTTCCGTAAAGGAACGCTTGTCAATCTTACCGTCAAGCGCGCGCAGGCCGAAACTGCTGCGATAACCGTAATCTATCTGAAACTCTCCCGCTTTTTGCCGGAGGCTGGCTGCATAAAGTTTTTCCACAAATTTTTCGGCATCCATTATCTTTGCCCTCCTACCGTAATGTTTCTGACTCTGACCGCCGGTTCGCCCACCGTCGTCGGAATACTTCCCGAAGAAGCGCCGCACATGCCGCAGGCCAAATCCATATCATTGCCGACCATGTCAATCTGCTGCAGGACTTCCACTCCCGAACCTATTAATTTTGCGCCCTTAACCTGTTGTTTTATCTTTCCTTTTTCAACGATAAAAGCCTTGTCGACACTAAAGTTGAACTCACCGCTGGCCGTATTGACCGAGCCGCCGCTCATTTTTTGCGCAAACAGGCCGTATTCGGTTTTGGCAATCATTTCTTCCAATGTGGAATTCCCGTTGGCAATAAAAGTGTTGCTCATCCGCGACGTCGGCGCAAACTTGTAATTCTGCCGCCGGGCGCAGCCGTTCGGTTCCATTCCCATCCGCCGGCCGTTAAGGCGGTCGACCATATAACCTTTCAAAATCCCGTTTTCAATTAAAAGTTTGCGTTGGGTTTTAACCCCTTCGTCGTCAATATTGATTGATCCCCATGCGTTGGGAATGGTCGCATCGTCATAAGCGGTTACCAGCTCGCTTGCCACTTTCTGCCCCAGCTTTCCGGCAAAAACCGAAGCATTTTTGGCAACCGCCTCGGCCTCAAGCCCGTGACCGCAGGCCTCGTGAAAAATAACGCCGCCGAAACCGTTGCCGATAATCACATCCATTTTTCCCGACGGACAATCTTCCGCACTCAGCTTGGAAACCGCATCTTCAGCCACTTTTTCCGCAAATTCGCGGTGATCGTATTTGTCAAACAGCTCCAAACCGTACAGACCGCCAAAGTTATTGCCGGCGCTTTCGCTCAAATTGTCCTTGGCAGCAATGGCCGAAAGCGAAAAACGATTGCGAAAAAGCGTGTCTTCCGCCCATACGCCCAAGGTATTGGCCACCAGAGTATGACGCTTTTTTTCCAGATAAGTCGCATCAACCCGGCTGATAAGCGGACTGCTTTCATAAGCATAGCAACTGATTTTTTCCATCAGATCAATTTTATCCGACTTATTAAGTTCTTCAAATTTCTTATTGATTTTATGTATATTTTCAATTTCAACATCCACGAAATCAAATACAATATTCCGTTTATGAGCCAAAATTCCCCGCGCCGCTTTCTGCGCCGTCCGAAGCAGGCTTTCCCGATCGGAAAGATTGGTATAGGCATAAACCGAATTAACGCCGCTGAAAATGCGGATACCCACGCCGAAAACCAGTCCCGACGCACTCTGTTTTACCCTATGCTCCGCCGTTTGCAGGGTTGAAGCGAAAGAATTTTCAACAAACACCTCCGCATAATCACCGCCGGTTGACAAAGCCTCGTTCAAAATGTCTTTCACCAGATTCCTGTCAAGCAAAATATCATCTCCTTACAAAGCATTAAGCAGTTTTTTTAATATTTTGAACGATTTTTGAGCCATCTCCCCCCAAAAATCGGCATACTCCCTGAAATTGTCATTGCTACGCAACGGATTGTCACTGATAATTCTCAGGCTGACAAAAGGAACTTTTTTCATATAACAAACCTGAGCCGCCGCGCATGATTCCATGTCGACCGCCAGCCCGTCGGAAAAGTTCCGGCGGATTTCCAAAGCCTCGGCGCTCCCGGAAACAAACTTGTCTCCGCTGCAAATCAAACCTTTGTGAACCACAATACCTTCGTTTTCGCCCTCCGCAATCAATTCCAGCAGCTTTTTGTCCGAAGCAAACCGCGGCGGAAACCCCTGCACCTGTCCGTAAAGATTAGGCTCCAAACACCAAACGTCACTGTAAACCGTCTCCGTACTTGCCACAATGTCCATCTTTGACACCTGATCTCCAATGCCGCCGGCAACGCCGGAATTAATCACGCAGTCCGGCATAAATTCACGAATAAGTTCGGCTGTTTTCACGGCCGCGCAAACTTTGCCGATACCGCTTTCCATCAATATAATCTCTTTATTGCCCAATTGCCCCGTAATAAAATCAATTCCTTCTCTCTTTTCTTCTTTTACATCATTAAGAATTGACTTTATCATATTGATTTCGCTGTTCATTGCTGCAATTATGCCAATCTTTTTCATTTATTTTTCCTCAAGATTTTACAAATCTTCTGCATTTATATTCTCTTCCACACCCTTTGCCTGTTGATTTCTTCTTTTTCGCGAAAGGCTTCTTCCAAATCAATGCCGTGCATATTGGCAATGCTGCACAGATAAATCAGCACATCGGCCAACTCCAGCTTAACGTTTCCCGGCTCAGAACCGCTGCCGATGCTTCCGCCTTTGGTATGTTTTCGCACGGCTGAAATTAATTCTCCGGTTTCTTCGGCCAACAGACAGCATTCATAGATCGGATCCTGCCGGAAGCCCCGGACAATTTTCATCTCTCGAACATATTGCTGAAAATCCTGAATAGTAGGATTTTCTTTCAGAATCAGTTCATTATCAGACATTTTTAAGGAACTCCGCCATTTCTTTCTTATTAACCGCCGACAACATTTTGCTGCTGTGTCCTTTATCCGGCACAATAACCAGCTTTGAATTCTGCATCGCCTTATGAAGCTTATAGGCATTGGACGGCGGACACACAAAGTCCAGCCGGTTATGGACAATCAGAGTCGGAATATGGTGTATTTTGCCGATGTTGTCCATAATCTCGTCTTCGGCAAGCATAAATTCTTCCGCCGAATAATGCATATAAATTCGGTTTGCCGCCAGACTTCTTTCATCGGCCTCCAAAATTTCGATTTTCGGATTAAGCCGGCCCAACTGTCTTTCATAACTTCCATACAGAGAAACCGCCTTGCTCTGCAATGCTTTGTCGCCGGAATTTATCATTTTGTCATAATATCCGGGAATTTGTGAATTGTCCGGCAAATCGCCTTTTATTGCGTCCAGAATATCCGGATAAAAACGGCCGCTGCCTTTCAGTTCCCATTCCCGGCAGTCCCTGTCTGCCAGAAAGATTTTAGACAACAGCAAACATTTGACAGTCTCAGGATACTGCTCGGCAAAAAGCAACGCCAGGGTGGATCCCCAAGAACTGCCGTATAATATGATTCCGCCTTCGATTTTAAGATAATCCAGCAGCCGCACCGCATCGTCAAGCAAATCCTGCGTCGTATTGTTTTCCGTCGCTCCCAAAGGCTTTGATTTTCCGCTGCCCCTCTGGTCAAACATAACCACGCGGTATTTCCGCAAATCAAAATTTTTGGCATTTTCCGCACGCGACCAGTAACCGGGACCGCCGTGAAAGGTTAAAATAACCTCACCCTGCGGATTTCCGTACTCGGCAAAATACACTTCATGTCCGTCAAGCTCCGGCAGATATCCTTCGTTAAACGGCTTGGGAACAAACCATTTTTTCCAAAAAAGCATCTTCTCTTCCTTCGTTTGTAAATGTCTGTTTCAGCGTAAAGCAAATACTGAGAATAAACCAACAAAAAAGTTGTTTTTTTAACATATATGCCTTTTATTTATAAGCGGAGGGATAAAATGAACAAAACATACCGCAAAATTGCCGTTCTGACCGGCGCCGGCATTTCCGCAGAATCAGGACTCGCCACTTTCCGCAGTTCCAACGGATTATGGAACAATCATAAGGTTGAAGACGTTGCCTCAATTGAGGGTTTTGAACGCAACCCGGCTCTGGTACACGATTTTTACAACGATTTGAAACTTGAGATTCAAAAGGCGAAGCCCAATGCCGCCCATCTGGCTGTTACCCGGCTCCAACGCGAATATCCCGCGGAAGTAAACGTCATTACCCAAAATGTAGATACCCTGCATGAAAAAGCCGGCTGCAAAAATGTCTATCACATTCACGGACAAATCAATCAGGCCGTCTGCCTCAACTGTGGACACATTCTGGAAACCTGGGGCGATGTCGATACCCAAACCGTTTGCCCGCACTGCAACATCGCCGGAATGATGAAACCCAACATTGTTTTTTTCGGCGAAAATCTGCTTTGCATGGATAAGGTTGACACCATTCTTCGTACTTGCGATCTTTTTGTTTCGGTCGGAACTTCCGGCGTTGTGTATCCGGCTGCCGGTTTTGTGCAGATTGCCAAATATTACGGCGCCGATACCATTGAATTTACCCTGGATATGACGGCCAACAACTATCTTTTCGACCGACACGTCTACGGCAAAGCCGGAGAAACGCTTCCGTCTTATGTGGAGGAGCTGATAAAAAAACTGCCGCCCCGAACATAGAAAAAGCCGCGGAAACCAATCCGCGGCAACATCTTTCATGTTCAATACAGCAACTTGGCTATTCTCTGTCCAAATCCAATTTCATTTTTTGTTCTAACGGCAAAAAGCCAAGCTCTTCATAAAACTTATACGCGCCGGTGTTTCGGTTAAAAACGCCCAATGTAACTTCCGTTATTTTCCGTGCCCTGCACGCCTCAAACACCCTATCCATCAGAGCTTTGGCAACACCTTGCCGACGATATTCGGGAAGCACGCCCAATCCTCCGATATGGCAAAAACTTTCCCGTTCAAGATACGGCCTGACCTCAAACGCCGCCTGTACCATCCCGGCAATTTTTCCGTCTTCGGTTTCCGCAACATAAACCGGAGAATTCCCGTCATCAAGCGCTTTCACCAGAGAAGAGCACTCATAATCCTCGTCAATGGATTTGAAATATCCGCCCAATACCCTGCGGTGATGCTCTCTTATCTCCCGGCATATTTCCAAAACCGACGGAATATCACTCTCATCCAAAAGGCGTATCATCATTTCACAAACCTTCCAAATCTTCAATATACGTCCAGCGTTTAATCTTGTCAAAATCCACTTCGCCGTCTTTTTTCATCCAGCGTTTGTCGGAAAGTCTGGAAACGACATAACCGCCGCTCTTTTCTTCAATCAGGCACAGTTTGTCCGCACTTGGCAGAACTCCCGAATACCAGATCGTTTTATCCTTCTTAATTTTATTCAGATTTTTTTCCGCATTGTCTATCCGCCGGCGCAAAGCCTGATTGCGCCACTCGGCAAAAACAATATACAATCCCAGGGCGAAAATAACCAAATGCATATTCTGTCTCCGTTTTTATAAATTGCTTATATTTTTTTATTCTAACCCATAACCATAAATTATTTGCTAACAAAAAGGCCTTTATCTTGAAAGATAAAGGCCTTTGAGGTTTAAGGAGGCTGAAAGTTTCAAGCTTCAGCCGCAAAGACGTAAGTCTGCATCTGACACGGACTCGCCATCATGGCTCTCTCTTTCACGACAAAATTGCCGTGAATGACTTCGGGAAAACCGTTTGCACGGGCAAACTCGTTAAACTGATGACGCACCAGATTAAACAGCTTGCCCTGCAGCGCTGACATAATATGCCATTTTCCGCCGTCAATTTCCGGAAGACGAGCGGCAAAAGCCGCGGCCTCTAAAGGAGACAGACTGCCGTAACGGTCATGATGCTTCAGTTCTTTATAAACCCAGAAACCCACCCCGCCGAAATCAAGCTTGATGCCGGTGTCGGGTCTTGCGGAAAACTGAACCTTTGCTGCCAGCAGATGCAAAAGCGACAAAGAAATCTTTTCCTGCGTAAAAATCTCTTCAGGTCTGATTTTCTCTTCAGACACGAATTTTTTTACCAAACTTACAATCTCTTCATGCGAAAGGTTTTTCGCAAAATTCAAAATCTGTTCCATATGCTTATAAAATTAATAGGATTAATACGTTATCTATCAAACACCATTTATTCTTATTTGTCAAGTTTTGTATAAAACAAAAAAAAGCCGCCCCCAAAGGACGGCTTGCGATATTGAATTTTTTATTTTCCGTTATAGGCTTTTTTATAAACTTCCCAAACCAGTTCTTTGTTGCAGAGCCGCGGATTGCCGCCGGTGCATACGTCCGCCATGGCCGCTTCGGCCAACGCTTCCAGGTCTTCCTTTTTAACGCCGATTTCCTTCAAAGTTTTGGGAATACCGACATCCTTGGAAAGTTTTTTTACCGCCTTGATTGCTGCTTCGCGATACTCGGCCTGTTTCATGGCATCCACGTTTTTAACACCCATGGCCCGGGCAATTTCCCGAAACTTGGTTCCCGTCTTCGGCGCGTTAAATTCCATCACATACGGCAGCAGCACTGCGTTTGCAATGCCGTGCGGCGTGTCATAAAAAGCGGACAGAGGATGCGCCATACCGTGAACCACGCCCAAACCGACGTTGGAAAAAGCCATACCGGTCACATATTGCCCCAGTGCCATGCCTTCCCGGCCGTCAGGATCGTTTTCTACGGCCTTGCGCAGATTTTTGGCAATCAGTTCTATTGCTTTCAGATTGAGCGTATCAGCCAGTTCCCAGGCACCGAGAGTCGTATATCCCTCAATGGCGTGCGTCAGCGCGTCCATGCCGGTTGCCGCAGTCAACCCCTTGGGCATAGAAGACATCATATCCGGATCCACGATTGCCACCACCGGAATGTCATGCGGATCAACGCACACGAACTTGCGACGCTTCTTCTCATCGGTAATCACATAGTTGATGGTCGTTTCAGCGGCAGTTCCCGCTGTCGTGGCCACCGCAATCACCGGTACGCTTTTGTTTTTGGTCGGAGCAACGCCTTCCAAAGAAACGACATCGGCAAATTCGGGATTATTGATAATAATGCCGATACCCTTGGCTGTATCCTGCGGAGAACCGCCGCCGATGGCAATCATATAATCGGCGCCGGCCTTCTTAAAGGCTTCAACGCCTTTTTGTACCACCTCCACGCTCGGATTGGCCTTAACTTTGTCAAAAATTTCGTAGGGAAGCTTATTCTTATCCAGAATATCGGTCACTTTTTTGACCACCTTGAACTTCATCAAGTCCGCATCGGTCACGATCAACGCCTTCTTAAAACCGCGGGACTTTACCTCCGTGACAATTTCATTAACAGCACCGTGACCATGGTAGCTTGTTTCATTTAAGATAAAACGTTTAGCCATCTGTTTACCCTTTCATAAAAAACTTTTACTGTTTCTAAATATAAGTCCTAATATTTAATTTTTTTATAACCGTTCCGCACAAAAAAAGCCCCGTTCCGAATTAGAACGAAGCTCTTTTCAATCAAGGAAGGTATCTATTTATCCGCTCTTTTATCATGGCGCGGCCCCTTGTGACGCCCCGGACGATCCATTCTCTCGGCGCGGCGTTTATCGTGGTCAGCCTTTATTTTTTCAAGTTTGGCCTTTTGATCCGGCGTCAGAATAGATTCAAACTCCTTCATGTTTTCTTCACGCAGCTGGTCCATCTTTTTACGCAGTTCATCCATCTGCTTAAACAAAGGTTCAACCTTTTTGCGCCCGGCCTCCCTAATCTCATCCGCCTTTTTCTGTTGATCCTCGGTTAATCCCAGATCCTTGGCAAATTTCTCAGCCATTTTCTTATGCATTTCCTTGTCAAATTTAGGACCTCTGCGCATATGGTCCGGACGCGGTCCGGGATGATCCATTTCATGTCCCGGCGGCGGAGGCGGCGGAAGCAAATCTTCTTCCTGTGCTCTGAGAGCCGAAGCCGAAAACAGCAATGCCGAAGCACAAAATACGCTTAAAAGTTTTTTGTCCATACTTATTCTCCTTTTAAAAATTTAAGTTTTTCGCTCAAGATTTTTCGGGCGTTGAATAACCTTGATTTCACGGTACCCACCGGAAGACCGGTTTTCTTTGCAATCTGCTCATAGCTCATTTCTTCAAATTCAAACCAGACCACGACCTGGCGCATTTTGCACGGCAGTTCGTCAACCGCTTTCAATATGATTTTCTGGCGGGTCTTGGCATCAATAATCTCGTCCTGACGTCCGCCGACCCGGATATTGTCCAGAATCTCGTCACCGTTGACTTGGCTGGTTTCCATCCTATATTGTCTGGAACGAAAATAATCGCGGCAGACATTGGCGGTCAAAGCGCTGATCCACTGCTTGAACCTGCCCTCTTCCTGATAACGGCCCATATTTTTCCAGGTTTTTATATAAACCTCCTGCTCAATGTCTTCATTATAAGACCCTGTCAGTTTTTTTATGATAGCCTTTATCCGGCTTTTGTTTTCAGCAATAATTTCTTTCATCAGCCGACCATCAACAAGCCGTACTCATCCGTAGGCAAGCCCATATCTTCAATCACGGAACCGTTGTCGCTGTACACCGTTTCAATATAATCAAAATACGAACCGTAACTATACTGAATGTTGTCGGTCTCAGGATAAAACATTCCGATGCCGGCCGCACAGATCAGCATTGCCAGCGTCGCCTTAATCCGGTTGTTGCGGCGCTTTCTTGCAAAATATAACGGCTTTGCCTCTTTAAGCAGATTAGAAATATCTTCCATGTTTACCTCCTTACATAACTTATAACGGAGCAATGCCGCGCAAAGTTCATTTTTTTACAGCAAAGACGGACGACATATATTTCCCTTGCAACAATTTTCCACATCTTCAAAGGCTTGCAGTTTTGCAAAAATATTTTTTACCTCTTCCGGCAAATATTTCTTATAACAGAAATCCGCCCGATAATAATCTGCCTGAACGCTGCCTGCTTCCACGGCCAGACACAACGGCCGCTCGTCAAACAACATAACCTGACAGTCTTTAGACAATGCCTTATATTTGATGCCGCCGCGGCTGAGTTCGAGCCATTTTTCCCCACGGGAACAGTCTTTACAGGCGTTGTCTCTAATACAATCGGCGCTTGTAAACAACGGAACGTCCTGATAAACCACCATACAAACCGGCAACGGAGACGACAGGGAAAGTTCGCGGATATTTTTCAAATCGTCTTCCAATGCGGTGCAAACACGCCCTGCTCCGCAGTCCTTGGCCATTCGGGCCGCCTGCGTGTTCATTACATATAAAGAAGCGTCAAAACTCAAATCTATTCCCTTTTCCGGCAGAACCGACAAGCCCCAATAATTGCCGATTTCCCACTTTTTGTACCCCATGTCGAGCAGGGTTTTAATCTGTTTTTCAAAAATCTGCGGATGGCGGCACACTGCGGGCAAGGCCAGACGAACCATGTTTTTCGGGAAAGAGGCGATTTTTTCAATATCCGTCTCGCGATTAAGCAAAATGATAACCTCAGCAACCTTGTTGAGATCTGTCTGCCGCAGGCATTCCGGATTATCGGTCTTAATCAGCCACTGAGCTTTCTCTGGCAGTTTTCTGGCCTTCACCGTAGTCATCTGGCCTTGCTTATCCGCCGTTTCTATCTGACGATAAAGTTCCCTGCGCAGTTCGTTTAACATCGAAACCGGAACAAAACGCCCGTCAGGATTGTCGATTATTACGGCTTTCAACGCCAAATCCGTGTCTCCGGTCTTGCCGAACGCCGTCTTGACCGCGTTCTCGGTTTTTGCCGCGTCTTTTGCCGGCATAAACGTTCCGGTCAAAGGCGCCGTTTTTCCGGCGGCTGAAGCAGCAATTTCGCCGGCCGAAACCTTCAGCATAACTTCAATTTCGTCCCGGCGTTTATACTCTCCGGGTCGGGGTTTGACAAAAGGATAAGCGCCTTTAACCTCGCTTGAAGAAGCAAGATAAACGTTCCAGCCGCACTCAAGCCCCGGCGCTCCGGACGGCAGCCTGATTTCCGCCGTTTCTCCGGGCTTGGCTTCAAAAACGTTCTTGCCGTTCACCCTGAGCATTTGCAGAGAAAATCCGAAAGGCTTTTCCTCTCCGGCGACATCAATCTGAATACCGTCATAACGCGCGATTTTATGGTTGGTTTTAACAAAAAAACGCCCCTTTTCCAAACGGCTGATCTGCCCGATTTTCAAACCGCGATGGCCGACGAAGTCCCTGTCGATTACATCTTTGTTTTTGCCGTTGAAATGAAATTTTGTCCAAGGTCTTGAAAAAATCTGCCGTATGTTCTCCGCTCGTTTTCCGTCAGAGCCTTTGCCGTCCAAGATCCGCCGGTAATAATCCGTTACCGCCGCCACATACAGAGCCGTTTTCTTACGTCCCTCTATCTTCAGCGACGTAACCGGCATTTTTAAAACATCTTCCTGCAGCGCCATGTCTTTCATCGAAAAATAATGCTTTTCGCCGCATGTGCCGTGAAAAGCCGCCCGGCACGGATACAGACATTTTCCCCGATTGGCGCTTTTCCCGGTTTCTAGAGACGAAAACAGACATATGCCGCTGTAAGAATAACACAATGCGCCATGAATAAAAGCCTCGGTTTCCAAACCGGGAATTGCCGCAATTTCCCGAATTTCCGGCAGGCTCAGTTCTCGAGCCAACACCACGCGGCTGAATCCCATCTTTTGCAGCGCCAATGCGCCCTCTTTATTGTGTACCGCCATTTGCGTACTGGCATGCATTTCCAGTTCCGGATAATGTTCATGGATAATTTCGGCCACGCCCATATCCTGAATGATGACGGCATCAATACCGTATTTCACGCATATGTCCAGCGTTTTCAACAAATCCGCAAGCTCGTCTTCCTGCACCAGCGTATTAACCGCAGCATAGACCTTGCGCCCCAGCGAGTGGGCATACGCCGTAAATTCGTTAAGCGCCTGTTCGTCAAAATTAGCGGCCGTTGCCCGGGCCGAAAACTGTCGCAGCCCCAAATAAACGGCATCCGCACCGTAATAAAGCGCGGCATATCCGGCTTCAATGTCTCCGGCCGGCGCCAAAAGTTCTTTTTTCATTGCTTTCAGTTCCAATTTGATGTTTTTGATATTCATTTAACAACTGTTTTTGCATTTATACAATCTTTTTCGGCGCTTGTCATTTGGCAATTTTATCCATCGTTCCCGAAGGCATATACAAGCTTTCCATTTCCGCATAGCTTTGCGGATGTTCATGCACGCCGCAGCTATCGTTGCCTTCAATGCAGGAAAAAGCCTGAACCGCCTTCAAGACGGTCCCAGAAACGATGCGTTCCTTACGCTCCTTGGACTGAAGCTTGACAATATCGGCATAGTTGCACACGGCCGTTCCGCCGCTTTCCCGATCAAAGAATCCGGTCTTTCGGATTTCGTCATACAAAGCAAACAGAGAAAACATATTTTTCACCTGCCGTTCCGCCGCCTTGCGATATGCCATTTCCGGCGTTTCGGCATTAAAAATTTTCTTGTTGTAAAACTTCTCAAAAGCCTCGGGATCAAAGTCATCGCAGTTGTTGTTGATCAAATCGCTGAAAAGCAGAATCTGTTTAAAAGCCGGATTTTTATAAAGGCCGGTTTGTTTTTTAACGTCAATCTTTTGCAAAACGGCCGCCGTACGCATATCAATCCAGTCCAGAAGCTCCACTGTCTCCGGCACAATACCTCTTTGCCCGCGTTCAATCATCTTGACCAGCTTTTTGTTGACGTCTTCCAGCAAAGCGCCGACAGTTTCCAAAGACGGATGTTCCTCCAGTTCTTTTGCCAGGGCATCCGCCTCTCTGTCTCCGGTTTCCGGCCTGACACAGCCGGCTCCGGGCATATTTTTGCGCAACCGTCGCAGAACGGCAATATTTTTTTTGCCGGTTTCGTTCTGGGCATCATAGCGTGCCAAATCCGTAATCCCGTCGCTTTCGGGAAGAAAGACGTCACCCGTTTCTATCAAATCGCGCCTTTTATCGGACAATAACGCCGGATCGTCCTTGGCATCGTAATAAGCAAGCATTTTGTCCGCCAAAATTCCCATTCCCGGAGCCGCCGCATAAAAAGCGTCCTTAAACCCCTCAAACGCTGCGTCAAGAGACTTTGCGTCCTTGCGGTTTTTCTCATGCAGTCTGGCGTTCAGCGACGGAATTTCCCGCGACATGCAAATCAGCAGATGAATGTTCTTTGGCGTTATCTTACGCGCATAGCTCTGGTACGCAAAATCGGCCAGTCCGATTCCGCCGGCTCTGCTGCTCCATTTGTCGGCCGCCAGACCAAAAGTGTTTTTAGGATTTTCTACGGCTCGGGGAATAACCTTTTCTATAAAATTGTCATAAAAAGCTTCGTCCGCCATATGCTCGCAATGGTCAAAATCGCTCATCAACGCATACTGCAGCTTCAGGTCGGACACCTCGTCCGCCAGCTTTTCCAAGACTTTCAAGCGCATGGCAAAAAAAGCCGGCGCGCCTTTGTTCTTACAGAAAAATTCATTTATAAAATAAGCCTTGCCGCTGCCGGCAGGAATTTTGCGCACCAGATTGACAATCCGGTTATAACAGGCCGTCATGCTTATTTTTCGGCCGGTCAGCTCCAATCGGTGCCCATATTTGGTAATTGCGGCAAAATTAGAACATAAAATCAATTTATCATCGGGAGCTTTGCTGAAATCGAACTTGCTCAAAACGCCGTTAAACTTGGAAGTCAGATCACACAACTCTTCAAGCTCCGGCGCTTCCAGTTCCAGAAGCTGACCGTAGTTCACTTCAAATCCCCTTTTGTTGCCAAAATAATAGTCGCTTCCGAAATCATAGAGGATTTTAACGATTTTCTCAGAAGCCTCATCAATCTGCCTTTTATAACGTGCAACGTCCGCGGCATCCCGATGATGAGAAAAATAACCGGGATTCTCCCGCTTTTTGCGGCAGTCATACCAGTTTCCGGCAAAAGTGTCATAGCCGCCTTTAGTCATCCAATATTGATAAGCTTGTTCAAACCCGGGCATTGCTTTATCCTCGCTAGAGACTATCCAAGAAACTATTTTAGCATAATCGGCAAGTATTAACAATAAGATAATTAATCACTCTTTTTGTAATTTTACCGATTGTCATTCTTTGGATTCAAAAAAAATACCGCCAAAACATTCTAACGGTATTTTTTTGCTTTAAAAGCCGGCCCTAAAAACGAAAATCGCGTTCGCCTCGTTCAATCTTGTCGATATAATCCTCGCAAATTCCGCGAACCTTTTCTTTCGGAATATTGTTCAGTTCCGCCTTAATCAGCGCCTCGCCGACCTTACGCGTTTCCGGGCTGGCATAATCCATCAGATATTCCTTGAGCGTCATCAGGGCATTGGGCAGACAACAGTTATGAATTTGCAAATTTTTGCACAACGCCATAAATCTGTCACCGGTTCTTCCCTCCCGATAACAGGCCGTACAGAAACTCGGAATATAACCGATCTGCATCAACCACCGAACCACCTCATCCAGCGTACGGGTATCGCTCACTTCAAACTGTTCGGACTTGTCGTCCTCCGGTTCCGGCGTATCATAGCCGCCGACACTGGTCTTAGAACCGCCGCTGATTTGAGAAATGCCGTAATGAATCACCCGTTCGCGGCATTCTTTGGATTCTCTGGTCGACATGATCATTCCCGTATAAGGAACGGCAATGCGGATACAGGCCACAATTTTGGCAAAAATCTCATCGTCAATGCCATTGTCAAAAACATTCGGATCAATATCGTCCGCTCGGCGGATTCTCGGCACCGAAATCGTATGCGGTCCCACGCCGTGAACAGCTTCCAGATGCTCGGCATGCATCAGCAGTCCGGCAAATTCATAACGATACATTTCCAGCCCAAACAAAACGCCCAGACCCACATCGTCAATTCCGCCTTCCATGGCCCGGTCCATTGCCTCGGTATGATATGCGTAGTTATGCTTTGGCCCGGTCGGATGCAGTTTTTCGTAACTCTCTTTGTGATAGGTCTCCTGAAACAGAATATAAGTACCGATTCCGGCTTCTTTAAGCTTACGGTAGTTTTCGACCGTCGTCGCCGCAATATTCACGTTAACGCGACGGATGGCTCCGTTTTTGTGCTTAATGCTGTATATGGTCTTAATACTCTCCAGAATATATTCTATCGGATTGTTGACCGGATCTTCGCCGGATTCTATAGCCAGCCGCTTATGCCCCATATCCTGTAGTGCAACCACTTCTCTGGCGATTTCCTCCTGTGTCAGTTTTTTCCGCGGGATATGTTTATTTTTGGCATGGTAAGGACAATATACGCAGCCGTTGACACAGTAGTTCGACAGATACAGCGGCGCAAACATTACAATTCTGTTGCCGTAATAATCTTTCTTAATCTGCTCGGCCAAAGCAAATATCTCCCGATTTTTTTCAGGAATATCGCAATCCAGAAGCAGCATGGCTTCACGGTGGCTCAGCCCTTTCCTTTCTCTGGCTTTGGTCAGAACTTTGTCTATCAGTGCGGCGTTGTTTTTGTTTTCATCGGCATATTTAAGCGTATCCATCACCTCTTCGTGGCTGATGAACTCCTCTGCCTTCAATGACTTGGGATTATACATTATGTCAGTTCTCTTTCTTTTAGGTCAGATTTCTCTTCCCTGTCAGGTTAATAAATTATTCTAACAATTAGAATAAGCTGTTTTCACGGTAATTCCTTCAAGATTGCCGATTTTCCCGGACATAGCGCAGATTGCCTCTTGCGGAGCGTCCATGGCAACCGAAATGATATTAAGTTTTCTTTCTCTGTAAGGGATTCCCATCCTGCCGATAATATATCCGGCATATTCGTGTAAAATAGCATTCAAAGCCTCAACCGAATTCATATTTTCAACAATAATGCCGACAATGGCCACTCTGTTTTCCATGGATATCTCCTTACGATAAAAAAAACAATAAAATTAATATAGCCAAACTTCAATCAAAATACAAGCCGTTTTAGAGCCCGTTTTTTTGTTTCAGAAAACGGATAATCTCATCAGCCGTCTGTTCCGGCGTCTGATGATCGTTGTGTATAACCAAATCCGCATTGACGGGAGCAGCATACCCTTCCTCATACATTTCGCGGATTCTTTGTCTTTCCCGGTCACTCAGCGTTCTGGTACCGCGGTTTTTAAGACAGTTTTCCATATCGGGCGCCAAGGTGACACAAATCAGCCTGATGTCTTCATTTTCATATGTTTTCCATTGCTGGTAATTTCGTTCGCTCAACGGATAGGCAAAAATAATCGTTTCATACCGCTTCGCTTTCGTCATTCTGGCAATTTCAATGTCCAAACGCTTCAGCCGTTCGCGGATTCCGGCCCTGAAATCAAGTTTCAACCGTTTTTGTTCTTCATCTGAAAGCAAATCGTCCGCCTCAATAAAGCAAGAAGTGGAAATTTTGGCCTGCAGCAGTTTTCCGACCGTGCTTTTGCCGGCGTTGATTGGACCGTTGATATTCAAAATAAGCATTAAAAATCTCCTGTTTTCAATTAATAACCGAAGTATAGCGCAATAATTGCCAATAAAAACATTTTTTTTGAAAAAAAAGCTTGATTAATTATTTTTGAAAGTGTATAAACTCCTCTGTAAACACGATGGGCGCTTAGCTCAGCTGGAAGAGCATCTCGTTTACACCGAGAGGGTCGGGAGTTCGAACCTCTCAGCGCCCACCATAAAAAAGGTCTGCTTTATGCAGACTTTTTTTATGGCTGAGAGGTTCGAACTCGAAAGAGCTCGCTAAGTAAAAAACACCGTTGCTCCGGTGTTTTTTGTCTGCAAGAGCAAGAAATTGAGACCGGCGTACATGGCAAGCCATTAGCCAATCGAACAGCGCCACAAAAACAACAAATTTAATTTTCCCCCATCCTGTCATTCTGATACTTGACACCAGAATCCAGGTCAAATATTGCTTCCTTTATTCCATCTGGATACCGAAGTTATTCCGCCATAACGTTCAAAACAATGTCATCCTGAACGCAGTGAAGAATCTCTGCTGCTTAGTCTTATCATGCTGAACACAACAAAACATCCCAACCTTATTACATGAAATTCAGATACAAAAAAAGTGTTGCGGCATAAAAACGCTGCAACACTTTTAACTCTCATACCCAAAACAGTTTTACAAGACCTTGTAGCCTCCCTTCTCGGTTACAAATTTGCGCTGTCTGTTTGCCATATTGACAATCCAACCCTTCTCTCCGGTTTTCTCGGCAACGGCATCAACAGCTTCGCACTGAGACTTTTTGTTATGATGGATAAGAACGCGCACGCCGTATGTGGATTCAAGCATATAATATCCGCGGGGCGTAGCATAGTGACGGAACTTTTCCAAACCTGCGCTCTTTGCGTTACCCTCAATCTCTTTTAACTGTTTCTTTGAATACTTAGCCATAATTTCTGTTTTTTATGTTAATAATAAAGATAATTTCTTACTGCATGGGTTAACATATAACACATATTACAAATGTAATCAATAGAAAAATGACAAAATTTCGAAAAAATATTTTTTATACAAAAAAGCGCCGATTTAAACGGCGCTTTTTTTTTCAAGGCTTGCTTTATTAACGCGTCTTGTTCATTCTCTGAACCAAATCATTCAGACTAACCGAGGCCGTTCCCCTGTTCTGGCCTGCATTGGCATTTGACCTTACGGTTTCCTGACGCTGAACACTGCCGCTCATTTTCACCAGTTGATCAAGAGAAACTTCTCTGACCGCAGCGTTTTGTCCGGTAGACACGGCCGCCCGATTCTGACCTCCGCTGCTTCTGGCCGCTGCCGTGCTTTGTCTGGTCGAAGCAACCTGCTGCCTGCGTCGCTGCAACTCCTGCTCAGCGGTATTGTCATCAACCTGATTTCTCTGGCGTTTCAAAGAAATACCCGTCAAGTCTTCCACTTCCATAGAAACACCCTGCACGTTGCTTTTCACACTGTTGCCATATATTCTGATACCGGCGACATCGCCTCGGGCATACGCGGTTGTATTGTTGACATCAGCCAAAACATCCGTAACACCCTTGATAATCTTATGAATGCCGCTGTTTTTATAACGGTCCAAAAGGCTCTGAGCCTGAGCCTGCTGCGGAGTGCCCATGGCCATCATCGCCACACCGGCAATCAAAGCCCCGCGAAAAACTTTTTTCATCTTATCTGACGCAAGTTTAAACTTTTTCATATCAACCTCTGCAACACGTTGTTTATCAAGATTAATATAACTATAACACAGAAAATTGACAAAATAAAGAAAAAAAAGCGGATACACACATCGTATCCGCTTTTGCATTCAAAAATAATACCGGGATCATAAACTAAAGGGTCGGACAAACCGACCCTGATTTAAATTAGTTTACAGAATCCTGAAGAGCTTTACCGGCTTTGAATTTAGCCTGCTTACGAGCAGGAATCTTAATAGCGGCACCGGTACGCGGATTGCGGCCGGTAGTAGCAGAACGTTTGGTAACGGCAAAAGTACCAAAACCAACCAGACGAACTTCGTCGCCGGCCTTCAAAGCTTTAGTGATAGAAGCAACAAAAGCGTCAACAGCTTTGGCTGAATCGGTTTTTGTCAAGCCAGTTTCGTTAGCAATGCTAGAAATGAGTTCATTTTTATTCACGGTGAGGACTCCCTCTAAATATAAGTTATAAACCATTGGAAAGCCTTTATCGGCTTCACACAAAAATTTAAGCGTGATTTTTTTTAGAAGTCAAACAAAATCAATGGTTACATACAAAAAAGTGCACATTTTTTATCTCAATGCCCCCACTCCAACACTTTTTATGCACTTATTCACAGCTAAATCAAGCCTGGTAATGTTTTTAGACAATGTTCCATCGCATATTTGCGATTCTGATTTTTACAGTAAAAGACCCGAAATTCACAAAGATTCCGGGTCTTTTGCCTCTTTCACGGCAAAACATCACTGACGCTGGTCGCACACCGGCTCAATAACATCTTCGCAACGGCATATTTGTTTCAGAGGTTCCACCTTTCCGTTCAGCGCAATATTTATTACCTCGCTGACTTCCGAAACCGGAATAATCTTCATGCCTTTTTTGACATTATCCGGAATCTCGGCCAAATCCTTTTCGTTATCTTTCGGTATAATTACCGTTTTTATTCCGCCGCGCAAAGCTGCCAGAAGCTTTTCCTTCAGACCGCCGATCGGCAGAACCCTGCCCTGCAGCGTAATTTCGCCGGTCATGGCCACGTCTTTCCGAACCGGAATTTTGGTCAGCACCGAAACCAGTGTCGTATACATGGCAATACCGGCGGAAGGACCGTCTTTCGGCGTTGCGCCTTCGGGAACGTGAACATGAATGTCCGTTTTCTCGAAAATCTCCGGATTAATACCCAGCTCGCGGCAATGCGCCCGGACAACCGAATAAGCCGTCTCAATGGATTCCTTCATCACGTCGCCGAGTTTGCCGGTTTCGGTAACTTTGCCCTTGCCCGGCATATCGACCGCTTCAATAAACAGGATATCGCCGCCGACTTCCGTCCAGGCCAGCCCCGTCGTCACGCCGACATGGTCCTTTTGTTCCGCTTCGCCGTAACGATACTTGATAACGCCCAGATATTTCTCCAGATTTTTCAGCGTAACGTTTACTTTGGTCTTCTTGCCCTGCGAAAGCAAAATTTCCTTAACCGCCTTGCGGGCAATCGTTGAAAGTTCCCTTTCCAGATTACGCACACCTGCCTCGCGGGTATAATAGCGGATAATGTCGCGGATGGCATCTTCGGAAATATCCAGTTCTTGTTTTTTAACCGCGTTTTCGTTAAATATTTTCGGAATCAAATGCCGTTTGGCAATTTCAATTTTTTCCTCTTCCGTATATCCCGACAGTCGGATAATTTCCATACGGTCAAGCAACGGCCTCGGCATATCGAGCGAGTTGGCAGTCGTCACGAACATAACGTCCGAAAGGTCATAGTCCACTTCCAGATAATGATCGTTGAAGCTTGAGTTCTGCTCGGGATCAAGCACCTCCAGCAGCGCGGATGACGGATCACCGCGGTAGTCGTTGCCCAGCTTGTCTATCTCGTCAAGCAGAAACAGCGGATTGGAGGTGGCGGCCTTTTTCATGCCTTTGATGATCTTGCCCGGCATGGAACCGATATAGGTTCTGCGATGCCCTCTGATTTCCGCCTCGTCGCGCATACCGCCGAGCGAAGCCCGGACAAAGCTTCTGCCGGTTGCCCGGGCAATGGATTTGCCCAGCGACGTTTTGCCCACGCCCGGAGGGCCGACCAGACATAAAATAGGTCCCTTGACCTTATCCGCGCGCGCCTGCACGGCCAGATATTCGACAATTCTTTCCTTGACCTTTTCTAGGCCGTAATGGTCTTTTTCCAAAATTTCCAAAGCCTTGTTAAGGTCTTTGTTGACCTTGGAGCGTTTTTTCCAGGGAATGTCCAGCAGCCAGTCCAGATAGTTGCGCACCACGGTCGCCTCGCTGGACATGGCACTCATGGACTTGAGCTTTTTAACTTCGGCCAGGGCTTTTTCCTTGGCTTCTTTAGAAAGCTTGGTCTTATCAATTTTCTTCATATATTCCGTAATTTCGGAATCTTCGTCTCCGTCGCCGAGCTCTTTCTGAATGGCTTTCATCTGTTCGTTCAGATAGTATTCCTTCTGGCTTTTTTCCATTTGTTTTTTCACGCGGGTCTTGATTTTGTTTTCAACTTCCAAAACAGTAAGTTCCGCATCCATAAAGCCCAAAATCTTTTCAAAACGTTCAGCCAGCGTTTTGCCTTCCAGCAGAGCCTGCTTTTCCGAAATTTTCAAAGACAAATGTGCGGCAATGGTATCCGCCAGTTTGCCGTAATCCTCAATTTGGTTGACCGAAACCAAAACCTCGGGCGGCGTTTTTTTGGAAAGTTTGACATATTCTTCAAACTGTGACAGCACGGCGCGCACCAAAGCTGCGAGTTCAACGCCGTCCTCATCCCGGACTTCGGGCACGACTTCCGCTTCGGCTTCAAGAAACTCTTTGTTTTTTACATATTTCAGGATTTTCACGCGTTCCATTCCCTCAATCAGAACCTTCACGGTTCCGTCGGGAAGTTTCAGCATCTGCACCACGGTACCGAGCGTACCTATATTATAGATGTCATCGGCCTGTGGGTCTTCAATCGCCGCATCTTTCTGAGTCGCCAGAATAATGTTTCCGTCGCTGTCCACAACATTTTGCAGAGCCCTGATAGATTTGTCGCGCCCGACAAACAGCGGCACAATCATCTTCGGATAAACAACAATGTCTCTCAGCGGGAGAACCGGATATTTCTTTTTCTTTGCGGCCATTTCTAATTTCCTCAAAAATTCTCTGTTACTATATCTATATAAGAAAACATAATCCAAACTGCAATACAGCGCCTGAACTTTTTTGGCACATTTAGCCTCTCCGGGCAATCATTAAACTTTTTAATCCACAACAAGCTCTGTTTTGCCTGCAAAAACGCATTTTTAGGTATAATAAATAAACAAATTGAATTTGCAGATTAAAAAAAATTATATATTATGTGGTAAACATAATAACAAAAGAAGGTTTTTCATGGCTGGCTCAAAAATAAACGCCGACATCGGCGAGGAAATAATGGTTAACGTCTCCGTAACACTCGGCAGCGCAGACTTGAGGGTTCACCAGCTTTTAAAGCTGGGACGCGGCGCCGTTGTGGAACTGGACCGGGACGTCAACGACTATGTCGACATCTATGCCAACGACGTTCTGATCGGCCACGGAGAAGTCGTTATAACGGAAAGTGACAAAATCGGCATTTCTATAACCGATACCATAAAGAAATAACCGCTGATGAAACTAAAAGAACATATCAAAAACTTTAACAAGAAAATCACCAAGTCAAACCTTGTCACCGGCCTTATCAGCTGCCTGATATACTGGTACACCCGTCTGGTATACAAAACCACCTGCTGGCAGATTGAGGGCCGCGAAAACGCCCTCGGCCTCTGGGAAAAAGACGAAAGCTTCATTTTAATCGGCTGGCACGGACGCGCTCTGATGCTGCCTTCTTTCCGCGATTATCGCTATCCGCTTGACGCTCTGGTTTCCCTGCACAACGACGGCCGGATGATTGCCGGCGTTCTTCAGCGCTATGGCCTTGGCACCATCGGCGGCTCCAGCAACAACAACGCCCGCGGCGCCGCGTTGAATTTAATGTCTTCACTGGAACAAAACCGCTCCATCTGCATCATTCCCGACGGTCCCCGCGGTCCGAGAATGCATCTCTCCATGAGTCCCGTTTACTATGCCCAGAAAACCGGAAAACCTATCATCGGCATGACATACAGTGTCCAAAAATGCAAAATCATCGGCAAAGCCTGGGATAAAATGATGGTTCCTTTCCCCTTTGGCAAAGGAATTTGCCGTTTCACTGCCCCTATTTACATTCCACGGACCCAAAATGACGAAGAACTCGAAAAATATCGGCTTCAGGTCGAAACGGCTCTAAACGAAATCAACTTTGAATCGGATCGGGCCATGGGGCTTTCTCCGGTTCAACCGGGTCTCAAACCCAAAAAACAGAAAAGCAAACGAAAATAACCGAAAGAATTAAGACATGTTCATCCGCATCTACAACACCCTGATCCGCATTTTATACCCTTTGGTTATTAAGCGCTATATCAAAAAACGCCAGCTCAACGGCAAAGAGGACGTCAAACGTTTTAACGAGCGTATCGGCCGCCCCGCAAAAAAACGCCCAGAAGGAAAACTCATCTGGCTGCACGGCGCTTCCGTCGGTGAATCTTTATCCATGCTGCCTTTGATAAACAAACTGTTGGAAAGCTATCCCGATTCTCACGTTATGGTTACCACCGGTACCGTCACCTCGGCCGAAGTCATGGAAAAAAGACTTCCCGAACGGGCCTTCCATCAATATATCCCCATAGACAATCCCGCTTTTGTAACCCGTTTCATCCGCCACTGGCAGCCGGATCTGGTCTTATGGTTCGAATCAGACCTTTGGCCGGCACTGCTTTCGGGCATCAAACGCAAAAACATTCCGCTGATTCTGGTTAACGGCCGCATTTCCAACAAATCGTTCAAACGCTGGCAGCAGTTTGACTTCATCAGCAAAGAGCTGCTTGACTGTTTTACCTTTTGTCTGGGACAATCGGAAGAAGACGCCTACCGGCTGCGCGTGCTCGGCGCCAAAAATTCCATGTGTCTGGGCAACCTGAAATATGCCGGCATTAATCCGCCTGTCGACCCGGACAAAAAAGCCGAAATTGAAAGCCAAATCAACGGCCGCCCGCTGTGGGTCGTCAGTTCGACACACCATGATGAAGAACTCAAAATCGGCCGTTTTTTAAAGAAAACAAATTCCGAAGTTCCCGGCCTTCTCACCCTGATTGCGCCTCGTCACCCCAACCGCGGCCCCGAAATTCAGGAACAGTTGAACAGTCTCGGTCTCAAAACGGCTCTGCGCTCCAAGGGCGAGAAAATCACCCCGGACACGGACGTATATATTGCCGACACCATCGGCGAAGTCGGCATCTGGTATGACCTGTCGCCGATTGTTTTCATCGGCGGTTCGCTTATTCCGCATGGCGGCCAAAACTTCATGGAACCATCCCGTTTTCGCGACGCGGTCATTGTCGGACCTTATATGCACAACTTTACGGATGCTATGAACCGCGCCAAAAAAGCCGACGCCGTCATTCAGATCAACGACGCCGCCGAACTTGAAACCACGCTTCTTCAGCTTCTTAAAAACAAAGATCTGCTCGAAGCCAAACGCAGCCTGGCCTACAACTGGGCATACGGCGAAGCCAAGGTTTTAGACGGCATTGTCGAAAAAATCAAAGGATATCTGTAATCATGAAAACACCGGGCTTTTGGCAGGATAAAAATCTGGTTTCCGATCTTTTGCTGCCGTTTGGCATGCTTTATAATCTCGCCACCAGACTGAATATTCTGTTTTCCAAACCCCGAAAGACAGACCGCCCGGTCATCTGCATCGGCAACCTGACGGCCGGCGGTACCGGCAAAACCCCGGTTGCGCTGTCAATTGCCGATATACTGCAAAAACTCGGCTGCAAACCGTTTTTTGTCTCCCGCGGATACGGCGGAACAAAGAAAAACGTCATAGTAGATTCTCAAAAACATTCGGCCGCGGAAGTCGGAGACGAACCTCTGCTCCTTTCAAGACAAGCTCCCGTCGTAGTCAATCCCGACCGTTATGCCGCCGCTCAAAAAGCCGTTACATCCGGAGCGGAAGTCATCATTATGGATGACGGCTTCCAAAATCCCGGTTTGCATAAAGACCTGTCTTTTCTGGTTTTTGACGGCGGTTTCGGATACGGAAACGGCCGCGGCATCCCTGCCGGTCCTTTGCGCGAAAGCCTGCGCGACGGACTGAAACGCGCACAGGCCGTCATCATCGTCGGCGAAGACAAACATAATCTGGCGCAAAAGTTTTCCTTTCTGCCGGTATTCAAAGGCATCGTCACAGCGCAAAAAACATCCTCGACCAACCGCAGGGTCATTGCCTTTGCAGGTATCGGCCGTCCGCAAAAATTTTACAATTCAATGAAAGAACAAGGTTTTGAACTGCTGAAAACCGTTGATTTTCCCGATCATCACCAGTATTCCGCCGAAGAACTGAACCTTCTCATCAAAGAAGCCGACCAACATCAGGCTGCCCTTTACACCACCGCCAAAGACTTTGTCAAAATTCCAACGAAACTGCAAAAACACTTCCAGGTTCTTGAAATCAAAATCCGCTGGGAAAATCAGCAACAACTGGAAGAATTGCTGAAAAAATATTTAAAAATATAAAAAGCCCCGCAATGCGGGGCTTTTTCCTTATTCAAAAATATTAACATAATCGCCTTTTTCAAAGACGGAACCGTTAATAAAGCGGTGTCCTTCGTCCAAAACAGCAATCTTTTCCATATCCGCTTCGTCAAGTTCCACCGCCTGGGAAGCAAAGTTCTCCCTGATACGCTCCTGATGAACCGATTTTGGGATAACAACCACGCCGCGCTGTATCATCCACGCCAAAACTAACTGCGCCGGCGTAACTTTCAAACGTTTGGACATCTCCTGAATAACGACATTGTCCAAAACGCCATGTTCTCCGGTATTATGTTGAGAACCGAGCGGAGAGTAAGCCGTAACCGCAATATTGTTCTTTTGGCAGAAGTTTACCAATTCCTTTTGCTGCAGCAGCGGATGACACTCAATCTGATTAACCGCCGGCAAAACGGAAGCCTTTTCCAAAAGTTCCGCCAGACGTTTCGATCCGAAATTGGAAACACCTATTGCCTTGACCAAACCGTCGTTATAGGCCTTTTCCATTTCCGCCCAAGTCAAATCAATTGGCTCCTCTTTTAAGGAAACCATATCATCGTCGCTTTCGGGAACCCCCGTACCTTTTTTCTGAGCCACCGGCCAATGCATCAGATACAAATCCAGATAATCCAACTGCAAATCTTTCAATGTCCGCTCCAAAGCCGGACGCACGTCTTCGGGGGCATGCGAATCATTCCAAAGTTTAGACGTAATGAACAGCTCTTCCCGCTTAATGTCTCCTTCACTGACCGCATCTTTAAGCGCCTGCCCTATTTCGCTCTCATTGCCGTAAATGCTGGCACAGTCAATATGCCGGTAACCGAGTTTGATTGCCCAGCGAACCGCCTGATAAACCTCTCCGGGAGCAGAACGCCAGGTTCCCAAACCGATAATCGGCATTTCCTGCTCGGTATTCAATTTCACGCTTTTCATTAACTTCTCCTTGTTAGAAATACATCGTCAGCACCAGATATAATCGCAAAATATTTGGCTTAAAGAGAAACAGAATAAATAAAATTTTAACACGACGCAGTTATATAAGCTACTTTCGTCAACGATTGAAACCAAATTAACTGTTTTTACTATAAACGGCAACCGCAACGAACCATGAATTTCTGAGATATAGTCCTATCTCTCCATTCAAGCATTAAAAAAGCGGTATCCGCTAAGGACACCGCTTTTTTAATGGCGGAGAGTACAGGACTCGAACCTGTGCATCGGTATTCCCGATGACGGATTAGCAATCCGCTGCATTACCACTCTGCCAACTCTCCATTTGTGGTACGGAGTTATATTTATATGATGTTTCAAACAACGTCAATAGCTTTTTTCAGCTTTTGAGCAAATAAATGCCCCTACTCCATAACCATGGTCAGATATGTCATAAAAATAAACCCTAAAAAGACGGCAAACGCCGATTTCTCGGTTTGTTTGGTCCCGTAAGTTTCCGGCAGTATTTCATTAATGACCACAAACAACAGCGTACCGCCGGCCATAGCCATTCCCAGCGGCACAATCTTGTCGCTGTAGTCCATGGTCAACAACCCGATAATCGCGCCCAGCGGCTGCACCATACCGATCAGCAGTGCCGTCAAAGCCGCTTTCAGCTTGCTGCTGTGCGCCGCAACCAATGATATGGCTATTGTCAGACCTTCCGGAATATTGTGCAGTGCAATGCCTATAACCAGACTGTCCGGATTCATAAAGTCTTCCGCGCTGTATGCCACACCGACGGCCAAACCTTCGGGCAGTTTGTGCAGCGTAATGGCTATAATGAACAGCCAAGCCTTTTGCAGACTGAAATGCAGCCCGTGCTGTCCCATGTTATTATGCTCATGCGGCAGCAGTTCATTCAAAATCCACACCAGCGCCACGCCGGCAAAAACCGCGCCGGCATACCAAAACCCGGCCACATGGATATCCGGATCAAATTCCGAAATCCGATGCATCGCCGGCACCAGCAAAGCAAAGAAAGAAGCCGCAAGCATAACGCCGGCCGCCAGATTCAGCATAAAATTAATGTCATCTTGCGAATATTTCTTTTTCAGAAAAATCATAAAGCCGCCGACACCGGTGACCAGTCCCGCCACTATTGAGGCCAGCAGCCCCTGCATAAAAACACCGTCAAACATCAACCCGTCCCCTTACCAGCCGTATTTTTTGATTTTTTCCATAATACGCTTGTAATAAACAATCGTATATTCATTGGACACATAGTCCCCGAGCTTTTCCGTCGGCACCCAGGCCACGCCGGAATTTTCGTCTTCCTTAATGCGTATCGGCTCGTTTTCATCGGCTTCCAACAGATAAACCACATTCGGATGCAAATGTCTCGGCACAAATTTTCCGCGCTTATAATGATTATGCACCACCATCATATTCAAATCTATCGGACACGCCAAAACCGGCTGCACCTTTTCCAAACCGGTTTCCTCTCCGGTTTCTTTCAACGCCACGGCCAAAAGGTCCTTTTCTCCGTCCGCATGTCCGCCGACCCAAGCCCAGGTTTTGTACATATTGTGAAAAATCATCAAAACCTTGCTGCGGTCCTTATTGACAATCCATGCCGAAGACGAAAAATGCCCGACCAGATTGTCCCGCTCATAGGCCTTATCGCCGAAAGCCTCCAAGAACTGAACAAAAGCGAGGCGTTCGGCCTCCTCTTCTTCATTATAGGCTTTGTAACTTTTTAGAAAGCTCAAAAAATCCATGCTTTTTCCTTTTACCAATACTCAAAGCTTTTAGAATGGTTGAAGCAAAACAATTTCCGGCGGCTTGAAAAAATCCGGCGCCTGTAAAAAAACGCAAGACTTTTTCAAAACCGTACAGATTTGCCTCTGATAAACCTTTATCCGAGCTTTGACTTAAGGAGCTGGTTAACCATTCCGGGATTAGCCTTCCCCTTGGAGGCCTTCATCACCTGTCCGACGAACCACCCCATCAAAGCCGTTTTTCCGGCCTTATAAGCGGCAACATTCTCCGGAGAAGAAGCGATAACCTCGTCAATAACGGCCTCAATAGCGCCGCTGTCCGTCACCTGCTTCAGTCCTTTTTCTTCCACAATCTTTTCGGGATCACCGCCGGTCTCGGCCATAATTGCAAACACGTCCTTGGCCGTTTTGCCGTTAATCACGTTCGAAGTTACCAGTTCAACCAGTTTGCCGAGATTTTCCGCGCTGACCGGAGAATCTTTGAGTTCAACCTTTTTCTCGTTCAGCATTGCAAAAAAGTCGCCCATCAGCCAGTTTGCCACCTTTTTGGCATCATGCCCTTTGGCTGCCTTTTCAAAGAAGTCGGCCGTTTCGCGGTTTTCGCAGATAATCATGGCATCATAAGCCGTCAGACCGAGTTCGTTGACAAAACGGGCTTTTTTGGCATCGGGAAGTTCGACCATATCTTTTTTAACCCGTTCGATATAAGCGTCGTCCAAAACCAGCGGCAAAAGATCCGGCTCCGGAAAATAGCGGTAGTCATGAGCAAATTCTTTCTTGCGCATAACTTTGGTCTGCCCGGTTGATGGATCAAACTGACGCGTTTCCTGAGCAATTGTTCCGCCGCTTTCATAAACCTCAATATGGCGCTTGGCTTCGTTTTCAATCGCCTGCATGACGAATTTGACCGAATTGACGTTCTTCATTTCGCAGCGGGTACGCAGTTCGTCGCTACCCAGCGGCCGCACCGAAACGTTGACATCACAGCGCATGGAACCCTCGTCCATATTTCCGTCGCAGGTTCCGAGATACCGAACGATTGAACGCAGCTTGCGCAAAAACGCGCCGGCCTCTTCCGGCGAACGGAAGTCCGGTTTGGTCACAATCTCCATCAAACCGACGCCGGCCCTGTTCAAATCAATAAAGCTTTTGTCCGGCGCCATGTCATGAATAGACTTTCCGGCATCCTGCTCAATGTGCATTCTTTCAATGCGGATATCTTTGGTGGTACCGTCGCTCAGGTCAATGCTGATGGCACCCTCGCCCACAATCGGAAACTTAAACTGCGTAATCTGGTATCCCTGCGGCAAATCGGCATAAAAATAATTTTTACGTGAAAATTCGGAATATTTGTTAATCTGCGCATTCAGTCCCAAACCGGTTTTGACCGCCTGATAAACACAGTGTTCATTCAGGGTCGGCAGCATGCCGGGCATGCCTGCGTCAACAAAAGAAACGTTCTCGTTGGCATCTGAACCGTAATGGGTCGAAGCCCCTGAAAACATTTTGGACTTGGAAATAATCTGGCAGTGAATCTCCAAACCGCAAACAATTTCCCATTTGCCTTTTGCCGTTTCAATAATCATTCCGCTCATCTTATTTCTTCTCCATAAATTTCACATCTGCTTCCAAAGCGCCGGCAGCTTTGAAGACCGTCGCTTCGTCAAAGGCTTTTCCTATCAGCTGCAACCCCAGCGGCAATCCTTCTTTAGACAAGCCGATCGGCAGGCTCATTGCCGGCAGCCCCGCCAGATTGACCGAAACCGTAAACACGTCGTTCAGCCACATATTAATGGGATTCTCTGCCATAGACTTGTCCCCGATCGGAAAAGCCGCAGTCGGCGCCGTCGGAGTCAAAATCACGTCGCATTTTTCAAAGGCATTCAAAAAATCCTGACGGATCAAGCGACGCACTTTCTGCGCTTTCAGATAATAAGCGTCATAATAACCGGCAGACAAAACATAAGTGCCGATCATAATGCGGCGTTTGACTTCCTTGCCGAACCCTTCCGTACGGCTGTTAATATACATATTGTCCAAATGCTCGCCCGGTACCCGCAATCCGAAGCGCAAACCGTCATAACGGGCCAAATTTGAAGAAGCCTCCGCCGGCGCGATAATATAATAAGTTGCAAGCGCATATTTGGTATGCGGCAGCGATATGTTGACAATTTCGGCGCCGCGGGCTTTCAGAAGTTCAATTCCCTTGTCCCAATAAGCTGCAATTTCTTCATTCAACCCCTCGGGGCGGTATTCTGCCGGAATACCTATTTTCAAGCCTTTGATATCCTGTCCCAGAAACTTTTCAAAATCAGGAACTTCCGCTTTGGCCGAGGTTGAATCTTTGGCATCATAACCGGACATGACCTTCAGCAGCAGCGCACAGTCGCGCACGTCTTTGGCTATCGGTCCAGCCTGATCCAAAGACGAAGCAAAGGCAATGATGCCATAACGGGAACAGCGGCCGTAAGTAGGCTTAATGCCGGTCACGCCGCAAAATGCCGACGGCTGACGGATGGAACCGCCGGTATCGGTACCCGTCGCGCCCGCACATATACCTGCGGCAACCGCGGCAGCCGAACCGCCGGAAGAACCGCCGGCCACCAAATCTTTATCTTTGCTCCACGGATTAACCACCGGACCATAGTAGCTTGTCTCGTTGCTGCCGCCCATGGCAAACTCGTCCATATTCAGCTTGCCCAGAACCGAGGCGCCCGCATTTAAAAGCTTGGACGTAACCGTTGACTCGTATTGCGGCTCAAAACCGTCCAAAATGTGCGAACAAGCCGTCGTACGGATGTCTTTAGTACAAAACAGGTCTTTGATTCCAAGCGGAATACCCTCCAAAGCGCCGTTCGTTCCGCTCGCATATTTTTCGTCGGAAACCCTGGCCTGAGCCAAAGCAATCTCCGGCGTTTCCAGAACATAGGCGTTCAACCGGCGCTTGTTTTCCATTTCCTTAATGTAAGCCTGCGTCAGTTCCACGGCGCTGAATTCTTTCTTTTTAAGCCCGTCAAGAGCCTCGGCTATTGTTAATTTTGTTAAATCGCTCATTTTTTCTTCTTTCGCTTTTTTACCATTCTAAATTTTCTAAAAATCATCAAAAACTCAAAGAACGCGGCAAATAATAAGATTTCAGGAATTTTGCGAAGGAGTGTACAAAGAGGTACATGACCGAGCAAAATATCCGCAAAATCTATATTAGTTACCCGTTATGTGAGTTTTTATTCGACAACTTTCGGCACCGTAAAATACCCATACTGAGCCTGCGGCGCATTCTTAAGAACGGCCTGTGACTGATTACCATCATTGACAATGTCTTCACGCAAAATCAGATGACTGTCGTTTACCGAAACCAGCGGTTCGACCCCGTCGGTGTTTACCTCGTTCAGTTGCTCTACCCAATTGAGAATCTTGTTAAATTCATCCTCGGTTTCCTTGATTTTGTCTTCTTCAATTTTCAGTCGTGACAAAAAAGCCACTCTCTTTACGGTTTCTGCATCTATAGCCATTTTATTTTCCTCTTTTTTAAACTCGTTTTAAAATAGAACAATTCTCTAATATTGCAATAAGAAATCGCGCTTAGAAGACAATTTTAAGAGGCGGCAGCACGGCATCAAAGCGCAGGCGGCGCAGCCCTTCATAGGTTTCCGTCTCAAATCCTGCCTCCGACAACATCCGCTTTACATAAATTCCTTTGCCGCTGTTTATCAGCAGCTGGATTTTTTCCTGAAAGCTCTTTTCCCGCGGATAATAAACCAGACGGAACTTTTCGCCAGGCTTCATTTCCGCCAGTTCCTGAGCCTTGGCCACCGCAGCCTCAATTCCGCCCAGACCGTCGGCAAGGCCGTTCTCAACGGCTCCTTCCCCGGTCCATACCCGTCCGCGCGCCAGTTTATCCATCTCTTTGAGATTAATTTTTCTCGCCTCGGAAACTTTTAATGTAAAATCTTCATAAACCCTGTCTAATGATTTGTTAAATATATTCTTTTCTGATTTCGAGAATTTTTGATTCGAACTCAGGATGCCGGCGTTCTCACCAAAACTTATGCGTTCCCAACTCACTCCGAGCTTTTTCCATAACCCCTCCAGCACCATTTTTCCGCCCAAAACGCCTATAGAACCGGTAATTGTTGACGGCTCGGCCATAATATAGTCACCGCTCAACGCAACAAAATATCCGCCGGAAGCGGCATAATCTCCCATCGAAACCACAATCGGAATTTTCTTTTGCAGCTTCAATTGTTTCAGGGCATACCAGATTTCATTGGAAGCCCCATAAGAACCTCCAGGAGAATTAACACGCAAAACCAATGCTTTTACACCATCATCTTCAACAATTTGTTCAATATCTGCCAAGACGGTATCCGCTCCGGTAATCGCTTCGTCCCGCACCGGAGAACGATAACTCGGCCCTTCGGCAATAACGCCGTCAATCGTCATAAAAGCCACTGCCGGAACACTTTTGCCAAAACTTTTCAGGCTGGCCGCATAGCTCATAACATCCACATATTCGGCGCCGGTTGCCGCCTTCAGTTCATCTGTCAAATCCTGCCGAAAGCCAATCCTGTCTATCAGCCCGGCTTCAAGCGCCTCTTTTGCGCTGAGCGGCGCCTGATTGATCAGCCGCACGACTTTCTGCTCGTCCGTTTTCCTCGCTGACGCAATATCCGAGACGATCCGCCCGAAAATATCCTTGCCCAGACGGTTCAGCTCGCTGCGATAAGCATCGGACATCTTCTCTTCCGTCAAAGACGCCATGGCTGTCTTATATTCATAGCGCTGATAAAATTCCGGCGTAACGCCTATCTTATCCAAAACCTTTTTGAAAAAAGGCACTTCAAGCGCCAAACCGGTTATTCCGGCTTCGGCGTTCGGCTGCATCCAGATTTCGTCAAAAGCCGTAGCCAGATAATACGCACGGGTTCCCTGCCCGAAAGAACCGAAACTGCCGGAAAACAGATATGCCTTCTTGCCGCTTTTACGAAACTGAAAAACAGCGTCCCGCAAATCCTGAATTTGCGCCAACCCCAGCCCGGTATTGCTGACTGTCGCGGAAATGGCCTTTATCCTGTCGTCTCCGGCAGCAATGTTAATGGCCTTAATCAGATCCAGAAAGGTCTGTGAGCGTACGCCTGTCACTTCCGCCAGCAGATCGTCGCTCCGCGTTTCGGAATAGTTGTCGTCAAAATTAATGCTCAGCACCGCCTGATCCGGCACCGGTATAATCTGAGCCGACTGCGGCTTAAGCATGGAAATAACGACAATAAGCAGCAAAATAAACAAAATACCGAAAATCGCAAACGAATAAATTAAAGACTTAAGCAGGATTCTTGCCGCCAAGATCTTTTTTTTGTTCTTTTTAATGTCAACGGACGGAAACGGACTGTCAAACTCTGTCATAAAAAACACTTCCCGATAAAAAAATAAAGACCACTGAAAACAATGGCCTTTATTCTAAATGATTATCCTGCTTTCACAAGATTATTTTACAAGTTTTACTCTGCCAGAGCGGCGGCCGTCTCGGCGGCTTTGTCCAAATTCAGCATACCCTGAATATGATAACCGCAGTCAACGTGCAAAACTTCGCCGGTAATACCGGTGCCGATGGAAGAAAGCAGACCCAATGCGGCCATACCGACTTCTTCCTGAGTAACGTTGCGGCGCAGCGGAGCATTAAGCTCGTTCCAATGCAGAATCTTGCGAAAATCACCGATTCCGGAAGCGGCCAGCGTCTTAATCGGACCGGCGGAAATCGCATTAACGCGAACACCCTGAGCGCCCATATCGCCTGCGGCATAACGAACCGCAGCTTCCAAAGCGGCTTTGGCAACGCCCATAATATTATAGTTCGGAAGGATTCTTTCACCGCCGAGGTAGGTCAGCGTAACGATGGAACCGCCTTCGTTCATAATCGGAGAAGCGCAACGGCAGGCTTCCAGAAAAGAATAGCACGAAATCTGCATCGTATTTACAAAATTGGCGCGGCTGGTATCAATCGTACGACCCTTCAGCTCATTTTTGTCGGAAAAAGCAATGGCATGAACCACAAAATCAATTTTGCCCCATTTGTCACCCAGCTCCTTAAAGCAGGCTTCAACGCTCTCTGAATCGGAAACATCGCATTTAATCAGCAGGGATTCCTTATCCAGCTGGGCTGCCAGCGGCTGAACCCTTTTCTCAAGGGCTTCGTTCTGATAAGAAATTGCAATTTGAGCTCCTTGAGCATTCAGAGCCTGAGCGATACCCCAGGCGATAGATTTGTCATTGGCAAGGCCCATAATCAGACCTTTTTTGCCAGCCATCAGAGGCGCAGGTGTAGCCATAATATTTTCCTTTGCTTTCTAAAAAAAATTAAATATATTATGTAAAAACTCTCAAACACTTATTATAAAATTTAATATCGTTTGTAAACAACTTTTTTTATGGGGCTCGTATGTATTGGAAAACCAAAATCAAAACCGCGGCAGAAACCGTTAAAAACTTCACCGTCTTTCTTTTTCACCGAGCACAAAACGATACGATTTTCCGGGTTTCAGCCTCTCTGAGCTACACGTCGCTGATTGCGATTGTGCCTCTGTTTGCAATAGGTCTGGCCATTTTTTCGGCCTTTCCTGGTTTTACGGCCATCAAGGAGCAGTTTCAGGACTTTATCCTTAAAAACTTTGTTCCCGACATCGAACAGGAAATCAGCCACTATTTCGTGGACTTTCTGAATGCGACCGCCCAAATGACCACCATCGGCGTCATCGGTCTGGTTATTACCTCCATTCTGATGCTCTCCACCATAGAAAACAGCCTCAACTTCATATTTAAAGTATACAAGCCCCGCAACGTCAAAACCAAAATCACCTTGTACTGGACCGTCATCACTTTGGGACCGCTGCTTCTGGGCGCGGCCTTTTCCCTGCGCAGCTACCTTTTTACCCTGCAGCGTTTTATGCCTGAGGAAATCGTCTCCTCGCCGCTGTTTCTGAGCGATATGCTGCCGAGCCTGATAACCATGCTGACCTTGATTATGGTTTACGTGCTGGTCCCCAACAAAAAGGTCAAAATTGCCAACGCCGGCATCGGCGCCGTCATAGCCGTCATTCTGTTTTGGTTTTTGCGCAAGGGATTCGGCCTCATCATCATGCAAAGCGCAACCTATAAGACCATCTATGGCGCACTGGCCACGCTCCCCATCTTTCTGATCTGGATGTATCTGGCCTGGGCCGTCGTCATCTTCGGCGCCGTCGTCACCGCCGCCCTCGAAGAGTTTCAGGCCTTGGAGCGTCCAGACGAAAAAGAAGATAAAACAAACCGTTACCTTCACCGTATTAAAAAAAGCATTCCTTATCGAAAAAAGTTCTTGCAAAAAGAACAAAAGTAGTACATTTTATTTTCCATAGGGATAAGTGCTAAAGTCAAATTGTATTTTCCGGCCAGGCATTTATAACAATGTTTACATACAAAACTTATAAGAGGTAAAAAATATGGATAAGCAGAAAGCACTGGACGCCGCACTGGGGCAGATTGAAAAGGCCTTTGGCAAAGGTTCCATTATGAGACTCGGCCAAAACGATGCCAGCGTTGACATTGAGGCCATTTCCACTGGTTCCATCGGCATTGACATCGCGCTCGGCATCGGTGGTATGCCCAAAGGCCGCATTGTCGAAATCTATGGTCCCGAAAGCTCAGGTAAAACCACGCTGGCCTTAAGCGTCATTGCTCAGGCTCAGAAAAAAGGCGGAACCTGCGCCTTCATCGACGCGGAACATGCGTTGGATCCGTCCTATGCCAAGAAAATCGGCGTAGATATTGAAAATCTGCTTATTTCCCAACCGGACGCCGGCGAACAGGCTCTGGAAATCACCGACACGTTGGTTCGTTCCGGCGCCATTGACGTTCTGGTTGTCGACTCTGTCGCGGCACTGGTTCCCAAAGCCGAGCTTGAGGGCGAAATGGGTGATCAGCATATGGGACTTCAGGCCCGCTTGATGAGCCAGGCCCTGCGCAAGCTGACAGCTACCGTTTCCCGTTCCAACACGCTGGTTATCTTTATCAACCAGATTCGTATGAAACTCGGCGTCATGTTCGGAAGTCCCGAAACCACCACCGGCGGCAACGCGCTCAAGTTTTACGCTTCGGTTCGCATTGACATCCGCAGCATCGGCAAAATCAAAGACAAAGAAGATATCATCGGCACTCAGACCAGAGTCAAAATCGTCAAAAACAAAGTTGCACCGCCGTTCAAGGTTGTTGATTTCGACATTATGTACGGAGAAGGAATTTCCAAAACCGGCGAACTGATTGACCTCGGTATCAAATCAGGCATTGTTGAAAAGGCCGGCGCCTGGTTCTCTTACAAAGGCGAAAAACTCGGCCAGGGACGCGAAAATGCCAAGTTGTTCCTGAAAGAACACGAAGATGTTGCTCAGGAAATTGAAAATAAAATCCGCGCCGATGCCGGCCATATCACCACCGAAATGATCGGCGACGAAGAACCTGTTGCCGTCGGAGAAGAATAATAGCCATTCTCCAAGCCTCTCCGGAGGCAGGAACACACCGAACGCTCCCCATCTGCCGGGGAGCGTTTTTTATATCAAAATTTTCAATATTTTTCTGAAATGAAAACCAAAAATTAATACTTACACTCTTATAATCAGCTTAAAAATAATTATATTAAGCAAAAACGTTTAAACAAAAATTTGACAAATTTAAAAAAATATTATAAATATGGTGAAAAAAATAACTTCGGGTATTCAGAACATTACCTTTCAATACTCAGAAAACTTGTAAGTGAGGGAATATGAAAAAACTTTTAGCTATATCAGCCATTGCTCTCTTAGCCGGTTGCGCCTGCTTTGAATGCGAAGAAGATTACATCGAAGAAACGGCTCCGGTTGAAGCTCCGGCTAATGTTTACAGAGGTTTGGACGATCGCGGATGCAGTTATCTCACTGACGAAGACTGCAAACGTGACCGCAGATCTTATGTCCAGTCTCAAAATTATCAGCAGCGGGCTGATTTATATGTAGCCGATTATCCGCAGCCGCAAAATAACGTAGCTTACCGGGAAGAAATCAATATTCAGGAAACACAGACGGCAGCTCCCGCTCCGGCTCCCGTTCCCGTAACAGTTACCACACCTTCCGCCGCTGACTTGGCTGCTTGCGAAGCTCTGCAATCCACCAGCAGCGAGTCAACTTTGCCTGACGGTTCTCCCTGCCCGGCAAAAATCAGAGAGACTCGTGAACCGGTCGAAATCGTTTACAAGAAAACGACTTATAAAACCGTTTATGAACCTAAAACAACGTCCAGCGTAACTTATGAAAAAGAACCCTATAAACCGGGCGTTGAAATTAAAGCTACCGGCGACATTGAAACCACGGTCACCAAGACCACAACAACAACCTCTACAACGACGACCACAACTGAGGATGTTTTGCCGGCTGAAGAAATCAAATGAGTTTGAATGTTTACATACACAATAAACTCTAATGATGGAAAATGCCTCCGCTGAAAAGCGGAGGCATTTTTTCATATTTCAAGCAAATATTCCTTCCGTTTTTAACGGCGATACACAGCCCTTGATTGCTCCGGACGATACAAAGTCTGCAAAGGCCGCCCGTTCATTGTATATATATATCAGAATTTCCAGTTAACGCCGGCATCTATCTGCCAGCCACCGTCATCTTCAATGTATTTGTTGTAACGGCTGTAGAGGTTAAACTGCCGATACTGATATTCGGCACCAACCGAGAGAACTGCGCGATTTCGCTGCACTTTATAACTGTTCAGCCCGTATTCGCCGGACATTCCCGCCATTCTGGCCGAAAGATTGGCATAAGGATCGCCAAATTCATGATAGAACGAGCCGCCGGCACGCAGTCTGACTTCATGATTTTCACCCAGCGCGAAGGTTTTCTTGGCATAAAGGCCTATACCGGCTTCAACCGACAAATTATTGGCGCCGTCAATGTCAAGCTTGTCATCTTCCTTCATATCGTTCTGATAAAGCCCTAAAATGTTAAATTCGATAATCGGTTCAAAAACCAGCGCTTCCAAATCAATCTCCCGGCGCAGTTCATTGGCAATGCCGTAATAATAAACGTCCGTATCTGCCCCGAAAACGCTTCCGCCGGCATAACGGTTGTAATCGCCCCAACCGTATCCCAAACGCGGCGTAGAGATAAAACTGTACGTATCATCCTGATACAGTACCGGTGCAAAAAGCTGAACAATATTTTCATCCCGACTCCCGCGGCCGTCATATTTACTGTCAAAACGGGTATAACTCAAACCAAAACCATAACGCCAATAAGCGTCATATTTACGATCAAAAATACCATAAACAGTACTTACGTCGTCTTTATAACCGGCCAATGCCGCCGTTCCGTCCTGCTCACGGGACATATAGTCATACCCTACGGTTGCTCGTTCTTCCTTGGTATCGGTATTGTTCAACACCGTATTGTTGATATTGCGGTTCAAGCTCTTGATCACATCCAGATTCTGCTTGGCAAAATTCGGAAAGAAATCCAGCCCGAGTTCGGCTGAAGCCTTGGCATTCAAACTGCTGTGCGCCCCGGCGGTTTTCAAATCGTCATACAAATCTACGCCGTTACCGTCGACATAGTTTTCTTCCAGAAATGCCGCTGCCGACTTATTGTCAATAATATCGTCAAACGCCTTTCTGTTCATAACCACATCCTGACTGCCGTCGCCGCCGTCCTTAAGCGAAGCTTCAAACATATAAGACGCAGACGTCAAATCAATTCCCGTGTCTTCACCGACAAAAGCCTTCTCGCTGACATAAGAATCTTCATTGCTTCCGGTAACAATATTGTTGGAAGCATATACCTTTCCGCTGATTTCCGGCGCATTAAAAGTTCCGCCTTTCATCAGATAGACGCTGCCGTCGCCAAAGCTGTCCAAATCCAGCGCTGTATCAGAAGTCGTACTGCCGGCGTTTTCATAAATGGCACCGTTTTCAAGGCAGATGAATGAATCACACTGTGATGCTCCCGTATAAGCTTCCGCTCCTACTTTTTGTGATACATCGGTCATATTGGCTTTTCCGATTTTAATGGTTCCGTTATTCTGAATGGCCGAACCGATGCCGCTGGCATACATTGCGGTATTATTATCTCCCCACATCTGTATTGTACCGTTGTTAATCGCCCTGGCCGCAACCGTAATAACGCCGTTTTCATCTTTAAGCGAAGCGTTATCATATTCTACCTTCATACCATACGCGTTATTGGATTTGACTATCAACTCTCCGCTGTTGGTTATGGTTCCGGCGCCAGACAAAGACATTCCGACCACGCTGCCGCTGTTTTTGTAAGCCGCATTAATTTCAATCTTGCCGGAATTGGTAAGCGTTGAATCCGTAGATGTAATTGTCGACGGATCATCCTCCGCCTCGGCAAAATAATTGCCGGCTCTCATGGCTGCAATCGTTTCTGCCTTACCGTCATTATCATTAATGGTAATCGTTCCCTCATTGGTCAGCGTACCGGCATCTTCTGCCCACATCGCCGCCAGTCTGGTTGTCGCCGCCCCGCCGTTGTCTAAAACAATCTCGCCTTTATTGCCGTTTGTTGCTGTCATGGTGCTGAATACCTTCTGATCCTCAATCACCAATCCGGTTTCCGTATACATGGCGTAAGCCTGCCCCGAAAGACTTCCGCTGCCGGCCGTATCGGAAACAACCGCAAGCTTAGCCTTGTTGTCAAAGGTAACGGAAGCAGAATTTTCTCCGTCATTACGTCCAATCATTCCTGCGGAAGAAACGTTCATCACACCGCCCTCGGCATTGGTAACCGAGGCCGAAGTTGTCGTCGCGCCGATTTCGGCCGTCACAGTACCGCTGTTTTCCACAGACCCCGAAGCCAGAGAGAAACCATATTGGCTTGCCGTAATCGTTCCCGCATTTTTAAATGTGCCGGATCCGGTTGACATCATAGCTGCTTCTCCGGTCGCCGTAATATCAGCACCTTCGGCATTGGTCAGACTGCCCGAAGACGTGCTCATACCAACCGAAGCCGTAACCGTACCTTTGTTTTCTCCGGAAGAAGAAGCCATAATGCCCGTGCCTCCGTCTGCGGAAACGCCGCCCTCATTAACCGCCGTATCGCCGGAAATACCATTGCCGCCGGATATAACGGTTCCTTTGTTGGTAACGCTTCCGCCCGAAATCGCCGTTCCGCCTCCCTTGATTTCCACCAGCGCACCCAATCCGTTGGTAACACTGCCGCTGGCCGTATAAATACCGGTACCGCCGTTGGTCATGGTAATGGTACCGTTGTTTTCCACATCACCGCTGCTGTCGGTCTTAATGCCGTAGTTTCCGCCGCTTCCGCTGCCGCTGACTTCAATTGTGCCGTTGTTAATCTGCTTGCCTTCACCGATTTCCATACCGACACCGCCGCCGGAAACGGTTATTTCCTTATTATTGGTAATATTACCCTTTTTCACATAAATGCCGGTGCCACCCTGCCCCGAGGCGACCACATTGATTTTTCCGTCATTGGTAACGTTCGACTCTTCTGAAACCCATATTCCGGATGCTGCACCGGCCAAATCGCCGGTTCGCGCGCCGCTGACGATAATCTTGCCGCTGTTATATATGTCGCCTTTTCCCCACAACCAGATACCGGTACTGTTATCCCCGGCAATATCAATAACGCCGCTGTTGGTAATCTTGCCTACCGTAGACGAAAAAATACCCATGCTCTGCGGTGCTATAATTTTAATCGTCCCGGCATTATGAATGTCGCCGGCCATAGGATTGGCTGCATCCACTTGACAAGACGTATTTCTCGGATCATAAACGTCAACAATACATGACATTATGCCCCTGGCATATTTGTTGGAAGACGTAATGGTAATGTCTCCCGTATTGTAAACATATCCGTTTTTGGAATAAATGGCTCCCCAATGATCAAGAGAGACGTCTGCGCCTGAATTATTGGTGACGGTTATATCCTTGTTGTTGATAATGTTTTTATTCTCCGGCATATAAAGGCCCCAGTAGTCGCTTTGGCTGCCGCCGGTTGTCTCTATCACATCTTTGTTGATATTCTCGGCTACGACATACGGCGGAGCATTAACGCCGTTCATTCCGTCAATGTTTTTGACTTCATCGTCATCATCGTCGCTGTTGCTGCTCAAAATCAGCGCCACCGTGCCGCCGACCAGCGCAACGCCGCCGATGGTCCATGCCGTTGTTGACGAAATCAGCGGTTCTTCATGGGGATCATAGGCGATATACCCCAGATTCCGGTTGGAAGACATTTGTTCAATATTGGCAAAATCCTTGGCATTATACTTATATGTCTTAGGCATATTTTGCGCCGCAGCGGCCTGTTGCCTGTAGACCGGAGGATGTCTCAACCCTTCGTTAAAAGCAATTTTTCTTTCGTCGGGAATACGGGAAACGCAGGAATGGCTGATATCGGCTCCCAAACTTCTGAACGTCCGAAAAGCCGTATAGTCGCTCCTCCAAACCGCAATGCACAAGCCGGTATTGCCCTGAGCGTCAACGCTGTCTATGTCAAGCCCGCGATTGACGGCGTCGGCCAGAACCTTGCTTTTGCCTTGAGCCGCAAAATTATACATGGCGTCAAAATTGGCCGGCGCCAGCCCCGCATCCGCCGGACTCGCCCATAAACAAAGGCCCAGAACGCCTGACATTAAATTAATTTTGCGAACCAAATTTTTATCCAGAAAAGTATATACTCTGCCTTTTTTTATACAAATTTTGCCTTCCGAACAATAAAATAAGCAAAGTTATCAAATGAATTTTTGCCTTTAGCAAAAGTTTAGACAAAATTTTTCCAAAATACAAATTGACGCTTTCGGCAAAATATGATATAAATACTGCTGTTACAAAATATTATTAAGACTATTACCATGCATAAAGTGTTCAAAAACTTTTGGCTTTTCTGTCTTGATAATGTTTTAAATAAACTAATATTCATCTAAAAACAAACTATTATGAAAACAGAATTAAGCTATCGGCCGACTTGTTACGAACAACTGATCATTGATTTGACGGAAAACCCCGATGCAAATCTTCTTTACGAAAATTATCCGGAATTCAAAAAACGCGGTCATTCCAAGGAAGAGTTTGAAGCATGGGCGGCCTATTCTAAATTTTCATTGTTCGTCACGCAGTTCGGCGGAAACGACAACGCTAAAAAAGAATACCAGAAAGCTGCGCTTGAACTCCTGCAAAAAGGCGTTTCCTCATCTGATGAACTGAACCAAAAATGGTTTCAGGCTTCCGAAAAAATCGGCAAAAACAAAACCTTCGCTCCCTGCGAGGCTCTTGCTGCGGAATATGTCATTCCGCAATACCGTTTTTTTCCGGAAGAAATAGCCGCTTTCAAACAAGCCGAAGAACAGGGAAGAGTAAAAAACGCCGTGTTGAAATATTCTGATCGGTACGGACAGAAGACAGCTTTTTGTTATCCTTACCTGAATATTCCGGCCAACGAAGGCGGACGGCCTGACATCTTGGTTGCTTTCAGCGGACACCAGCAAACCGGTTGTTGGTTTGTTGAAGCCGTTTACCATTATCTCAAAAACAAAATTGCCCGTTATAAAAAAGAGGGCTTGAACTGTGAGAAAATTGTAGACCGGCTTCTGGAACAGCCGCTGTATGTCGCTTCATTGGGAATGACAGACAACCAGGGTCTGACAGACTGGAATCCCCGTTTTGCTTTCCGGCAGAAACACGAATACGGAATGTATTTCCGCCATATGGCATTCGGAGGTCTCCCGCTCGGACTGACCAACAAACTCTCCATGCTGGAGGTAAAAGATACCTCAACCGAAGAAAACATCGGTTTCATCATAGACACGCTTAAACACTATAAGCTGGACGATGTGAACCTCATTCTTCTCGGTTATCCGGTATACCAATGGCGGACAATGGCAGAATTTGCCAAGGGCTTTGCCAAAAGGATTGATGCGCCGAACGTATATCTCCGTGTTGCCGACATTCCGACCAAACGGGACGCGGGAGACATCACGCAGATACGCTTTCTCAGCTACGACAGCTTGGAAATGCAGGGGCTGGATCTGATTTCCAATTGCATTGCCAATCCGTTCCGTCAGACCGAAGGTGAAAATGCCACACGCTTTCCCCTGCCCGACGGCGGAAAGTTTCCCGAAGCGATGAAGCCTTTGCTGCAGTTAGCGCTCGGATATTCTTACAAAAACATTCCGCATGAACTGTGCGGAACCAACGAAGATGTAGCGCTGATTCTGAAACTCAACCGTTCGCTGATGCTTCTGCAGCATGACAAAGGTTACAGCGGAGAAGTTCAGGACCGACAACAGATGCAGCTGGCCATTCAGACCAACAAAAACCTGATTGCCGCCGGTTTCACCACTCAAGAACTCATCAGCCAGGCTGATTTTCTCAACGAAAAAGAGTTCTACGAAGCTTTGGTAGAACTTTATTAAAAAAGAACACTTTTGAAAAAAATACCCTGCGATAAGCAGGGTATTTTTTAATCTTATTCAACCACGCTGATAAACTTAGAATAACGTTCCCTGCATTTTTCAGACTGCTGTAAGGCAACGTCACGCATAATCTGATTCTCGTACATTTCTAAAAATTTTTCGTCCGGTTCAACAGTCAAGATCCCGCTTTCCTTATCGTAATTAAGGCTCAAGCCGATTAAAGGCGCCGGATATTCTCCGTCGCGCAGCTGTTTGTAATACTCTTCCGCAATTTTAAATTTTGCAGCAACGGCGTTGCCTTTATTTTCGGTTTCGTCATTTTTAATATTTCTAACTGCCGTCTCCGTCCGAATGTAATTTTCAATCAAAATCGGAGAAAAATCATCTGTTGCAGACCACACTTCACTCATTTCCACACCTTTAACTTAAGAAAAAACCGCCCTGAAAGGCGGTTTAGAAATGGCGATCTCGAGAGGATTCGAACCTCTGACCCACAGCTTAGAAGGCTGTTGCTCTATCCAGCTGAGCTACGAGACCATTAGCTGAATAATATTCTTCTTGGTCGGGGCAGCAGGATTCGAACCTACGACATCTTGCTCCCAAAGCAAGCGCTCTACCAGGCTGAGCTATGCCCCGAAAAAAAATTCAAATAATTTCCAAATACGGCATCTTCACCGCCGGCAGCAGGCTCGCTAAGCGTTGCCCTTTTCAATAACAAAACGTAATTTAGCGAATTTATTTTATTTTGCAAGCATTTTTTGCTAAAAAAATGTTTCGGACTATATCAACCCGCCGTCACGAAAACTGTAATAGCCGTAACGACTGACAACAACATGGTCATGCAGTTCAATATTCATTGATTCCAGCGCCGCTTTCACATTTTTGGTTACCTCGACGTCCGCCTTGGACGGTGTTGCATCCCCGGTAGGATGATTATGAACCATAATAACGGCGCAGGCCTTCTTCTCCAAAGCCGCTTTCACCACTTCACGGGGATGAATAGACACGTGGTTAATCGTCCCTTTTTGTTGAATTTCCTGATCAACAACCTGATTTTTGGAATTCAGATAAATAATCCTGAATTCCTCCACATCCTGATAACACATACTCATCCGGCAATAGTCAATCAGCATATCCATATTGCCGATAACAGGAAGATCGGCGCCTTTCAGCTGTTCCCAAGACATTCTCACCGCCGCAGCGCTGACCATCTTCAACGCAAAAACCGAATTTTCGCCAATCCCCTCCATCTCAAGCAGCTCAGACTGTGGAGCGTTTATCACGTCGGCAAAACTTCCGAACTTTACAATCAGCGCCTTGGCAATAGGTTTAACGTCGCGCCGGGGGATGGCAATCATCAGATAGGCTTCCAACAACTCATAATCGGCCATATCTCTGCCGCCGCCTTTCAAAAAGCGTTCGCGCACCCGGTGGTGGTGTCCTTCATTGCCCAAACTCGGTCTGGCTTTTTCTGTCATCAACAATCCTCAGCGCTGCAAAAAACGGATTATGCCTTCTTATAGGGAGGACGATCCAGCCCTTTCGGCGAATAAGTAAATACTTCAACCCCGTCTTTGGTAACACCCATTGAATGTTCAAACTGCGCCGACAACGTCTTGTCTCTGGTAACGGACGTCCAACCGTCTTTCAAAATGATGGCATCGGGTTTTCCGATATTGATCATCGGCTCAATTGTAAAGAACATACCTTCTTCCATCACCGGGCCGGTCCCCTTCTTGCCTACGTGCATCACATTCGGAGAATCATGAAAAACCCGGCCCAAACCGTGTCCGCAAAACATATCGACCACACCGTAGCCGTATTTATGGGCATATTCTTCAATCACGGCGCCGATGTCGCCGAAACGGGCGCCCGGTTTTACCACGTCAATGCCGCGCATCATACATTCATAGGTCACATCACATAAACGTTTGGCCTTTATCTTTGGTTCGCCGGCATAATACATACGGCTAGTATCGCCGTACCATCCGTCCAGAATGCAGGTAACGTCAATATTGAGAATGTCGCCGTTGACCAGCTTGCGCTCATAATCAGGAATACCGTGGCAGATGACATGATTGATGGAGATGCACACCGATTTCGGATAACCTCTGTATCCCAGACAGGCCGGAATGGCGCCGCGACTGGTAAAAAACTCCCGACACAAATCGTCAAGCTCGCCGGTAGAAACACCGACCTGCACATAGTCGGTTATATAGTCCAGACATTCCGCAGCCAATCGCCCGGCCTTGCGCATTCCCTCAAAATCTTCTTTCTCATAAATCGTTATTCCGTCTTTTCTTTTGTGAGACACAGCAAACCTCTATTCATTTATTAACTATTAACGACAATATCCATTTTATTTGTGATTGTTATACTTTTTTTATCAAGATTGCAACCATAACTGACAAACTCTAAACCGCTTTTTGCCTCTTCAAAAATCTTGGCAGCAGATGTCGGATCTATGGTCCACGAAAACTTCGTCTCCAGACAATCAATCCGAGGCACGATCAGCACCACTACCGTCCGGTGCCCAAGCGCCCTCATCCGGCGCATTTCCTCAAACATTTCCATATCCAGAAAATTCACTTTTGAAGGAAACACCGCACGTCCGTCCTGTTTGTTGTATATCGGACGCAGGCTGACATAACACTTCTCGTCCTGATTGCTTAGTTCAAAATCCAGATGCGGCAGATTATCGGCCAAAACCATATGACGAATTTTGCTGTATTGTATAAAATCTTCCATCACCCGGTTTTTGAAAGCCTCGACAAACATTTTGGGATTGCCGCGCTGATTGACCATAACCAGACCGTCCCCCTTGTTAACCATATAGATTTCGTAACGCAGTTTGCGAAACTTGCTTTTTATTTTGGCAATCCAAACTTCCGCACCTTTCACATACAGGTTCGGAAAAAGATTGTCATCGGAACAAAATGCGGGCACCACCGTATCGTCGCGCAGCTTGACGTCGACAATCAGCCGCTTGTATCTTCCGACGACCTCGGCCTTGATCAAATCCGTATTAAAATCCACCTGCCGGCCTCTCCTTAAATCATATTGGTTTATGTTAAATCCTGATTTACATTAAGTCAACAGCCGCTTGAAAATCCCCCCGCCGCAATTATATAAAAAACAAAGGAAAACGACATGAAAAAAATATCAAAACTCATATACAGCTTTTTTATAGTCTTTCTCATCGCCTTTATCGCCGGCTATTTTACGCGTCTGGGCATAAATGCCTGGTATCATCGGGCAGTGTCTTCGATCTTTACGCCGCCCGATTCTGTCTTTCCGATAGTGTGGACCGTCTTATATACGCTGATGGCTCTGGGATTTTACGCCATTTTGCTGCAACCGCCTTCGCCGCAGCGCACCGAAGCGCAGGCTCTGTTCATGAGCCAGCTGCTCCTGAACGCCGCCTGGTGTTTTGCTTTTTTCGGTCAGGGCTGGCTGGCCGCCGCTTTTGCACTGATTTTGATTATGATATTCCTTGTATACAAAACAATCAAAAGCTTTGAACGAACCGTTTCCAAATCTTCCTGGTTTTTGTACCCGTACCTCATATGGCTTTGCTACGCCGCATTCCTTAATCTGCTTTTTGTCGTCAATAACGGATTAATTGTTGAATTTTAAGCCGAAATCATAAAATTTTTGTAGACATTGCTTAATCTATGCTCTAAAAATAGCAGGTTAAATAAATTCAAAAATTTTTTGATTTTGGGAAGTAAAAATGACAACAACATTAAAAGACATTCGCTCTACTTATCTGAACTTTTTCGCCAAGAACGGACACAAGATTATCCCGTCCTCTTCTCTGGTACCCGACAACGATCCGACCCTGATGTTTACCAACTCGGGCATGGTGCAGTTTAAAAACATTTTCACTGGCAACGAAACCCGGGATTATAAGCGAGCGACCACTTCCCAAAAATCCGTTCGCGCCGGCGGCAAACACAATGACCTGGACAATGTCGGCTATACCGTCCGTCACCACACTTTTTTTGAAATGCTCGGCAATTTCTCTTTCGGAGATTACTTCAAAGACGAAGCCATCGCCTGGGCCTGGGAACTGGTAACAAAAGAATTCGGCCTGCCCAAAGACAGACTGGCCGTCACCGTTTACCATACCGATGACGAAGCTTACAACATATGGAAAAAAGTTGCCGGACTTCCCGACGACCGCATCATCCGCATTGCCACCAAAGACAATTTTTGGCAAATGGGCGATACCGGTCCCTGCGGCCCCTGTTCCGAAATCTTTTACGATCACGGCCCCGAGGTCTGGGGCGGCCTGCCCGGCACTCCCGAAGAGGACGGCGACCGTTGGATTGAAATCTGGAATCTGGTTTTTGACCAGTTTGAAGACCTGCCGGACGGATCCCGCATTCCGCTGAAGCACCCGTCCATTGATACCGGCATGGGACTTGAACGTATCTCGGCCATTTTGCAGGGCGTGCACTCCAACTATGATATCGACCTGTTTCAAAACCTGATTAAAGCGATTGCCGACATGGCCAATTCCGACCCGAACGGCCCGTTAAAAGCTTCCCACAACGTTATTGCCGACCATCTGCGCTCCACCAGCTTTTTGATCGCCGACGGCGTTATGCCTTCCAACGAAGGACGAGGTTACGTTCTGCGCCGGATTATGCGCCGCGCCATGCGGCACGCATACCTGCTGGGCGTCAAAGAACCGATGATGTACAAACTCCTCCCTGCCTTACAGAAAGAAATGGGCGAAGCCTATCCCGAACTTTACCGTGCTCAGGAACTCATTACCGAAACCATCAAAGCCGAGGAAATGCGCTTCCTTAAAACCTTGGATAAAGGTATGCGTCTGCTTGACGATGAAACTAAAAATCTTAAAGCGGGGGATGAGCTTCCTGGTTCTACTGCTTTCAAATTATATGATACTTATGGCTTTCCGCTGGACCTGACACAAGATGCTCTGCGCAACAAAGATATGAAAGTTGACGTCAAGGGTTTTGACGATGCCATGGATAGACAAAAGGCCGAAGCCCGCAAAAACTGGGCCGGTTCCGGTGATGCCGGAACCGAAAAAGTCTGGTTTGAAATTCTGGATCGTCTCGGCGCATCTGACTTTTTGGGATATAACACTCTCAAAGCCGAATGCCTCGTCAAGGCACTGGTTGTTGACGGCAAAGAAACCGACTGCGTCAACCAAGGAGAGTTTTATCTTGTAGCCAACCAGACTCCGTTTTACGGCGAAATGGGCGGACAAGTCGGTGATATCGGCAAAATCTATGGTTCCGATTGTGAAATAGAAGTCACCGATACCAAAAAGAAACTCCACGAAATTACCGTTCATGCTTGCCGCCTGATTAAAGGGCAAGTCAGACCGGGAGATATCCTGACCTTTGAAGTGAACGCGCAAAACCGCGCAGACATTGCGGCCAACCATACAGTTACCCATATTCTGCACTATGTATTGCGCGACATTCTGGGCAAACATGTCACCCAAAAGGGCTCCTATGTTGCCGCAGACAGAATGCGTTTTGACATTTCTCATCACAAGCAGATCAGCGATCAGGAATTGCGCGAAGCCGAAAACCGCGTCAATCAGATTATCCGCGACAACTATGCCGTCACGACCCGCCTCATGACGCAGGAAGCGGCCATCGCCGAAGGCGCCATGGCTTTGTTCGGTGAAAAATACGGCGACGAAGTCCGCGTCGTTTCCATCGGCAACAACGGTTGCTACTTTTCCACCGAACTCTGCGGCGGAACACACGTAAAATCCACCGGAGACATCGGTTATTTCAACATTGTGTCCGAATCTGCCGTCGGCGCCGGCCTGCGCCGTTTGGAATGCGTCACCGGACACGGGGCCGAAAAATACGTCCAGGAGATTGAAGACAAGCTCCGCCGTGCCGGACAACTGCTCAAAGCCGACTTCAACAGCATTGAAGGACGCATTGCACAGCTTCTGGAAGAAAAGAAAAAGCTTGAAGCGGATATCTTTAACCTCAAAAAATCTTTCGTCAGCAGCAAAACCGCCGACAACAAAGAAAAAATCGAAGAAGTGAACGGCGTAAAATTTGTGGCCAAAGCATTGGAAAACATTCAGGCCAAAGAGCTGAAGGCTTTTGTTGACGAAATCAAGCAGAATATCGGTTCCGGCATTATTGCGCTGGCTTCCAACAACGACGGCAAAGCTTCCATCGTCGTCGGCGTAACCAACGACCTGACCGAAAAATACTCTGCCGTAGATTTGGTTCGCATCGGTTCTGCCGCGGTCGGCGGCCAAGGCGGCGGCGGCCGGCCCGATATGGCACAGGCCGGCGGTCCCGAAGGTTCTCAGACCGCATCCGCTCTGGAAGCAATCAAAAAAGCCATCTGAAAAAAGTCCCGGTATTTAAGGCCGGGACTTTTTCTTTTTTTGAAATTTAGTATGTATAATTATCAATTAAGAGTTGATACAATATTACCTTTAATATAGTTTTATTTCGTAACCAATTGTAAACGAGGCTCTGTAATGAACTCATTTTTAATCAGACGGCTGCTGCCGTTCTTTGTTTTTGCCGTCAGCATAGAGCTTGTTGTTACGCTTTATATGGCCATCTCCAATTTTGGAGAAATAGACTGGAAGCTTCTGACGCTCTGCAAAGATCTCGGCATTCTGCTTCTGACCACAATTGTTTCGTTCCTGTTTATGATCGCACCTTACGTCATCTATCTGACCATACTGCCTCAAAAACTGCAGAACGGGCGCTTGGATAAAATACTCACCATACTGGCTTATTTTGGCTTTGTGTTTCTGACCTGTCTGGAAGAAGCCTCTTCCGTTATTTTTCAAAAAGAGTTCAACATTCTCAAAGAGACCGGAAATGCGGAATATATAGGCAAAGCCCAGGAAATCATCATAAGCATTCACCAGTCCTATCCGCTGTTTACATTCTTAAGCCTCATTGCTGCTTTCAGCCTCATCATAACCTGGATAAGCCGCGGTTTTCTTTTCACCGAACGCTCCGCACCCCATTTTGCCAAAAGGTTGTTTCACCTCGTTATTTATGCATTGGTCTGTATTTTGGCATTTATGAACATTGATATCGAAAAACTGGAAACCAATCCCGATTCATTCAACAGCCGTCTTTCGGAAGAAGGAACCTACGGCTTGTTTAACAGCTTTGTAAAGAAAAACTCGCGCCTGATGCTTCTGCGCAATTATCCTCAAAACAAAAACAAGACCGGAAACGCCTGCAATGTTTAACCCTATTCGAGCCAGATTCAAAAATTTTCACAGCGAACACCTGCTCCGCTTTCGCCGCAGGATAGACAAGTCTTATAAAAAAGAGATTTACCGCAAGGCCATCCACCTGAGCTCATTGTGGATTCCTGCCGTCATCTACTTTGCTCATCCCGGCATTTCCATTCTGCTGTTTTCAATTCTTTTTATCGGCGATGCCTTTCTTGAATACGGCAACTACAAACGCTGGCGTTGGGCTCGCCTGCTGTTCGGACGCCTGTTTTTTAAAACGCTGCGCAATAAGGAAACCAAACGAATTTTGTTTCAAGTCAGCGGTTCGCTTTATGTTTTGCTGGCAGCCATTGCCTGCACCCTGCTCTTCTCAAAACCCGTCGCGGCCATTGCCATGACCGTCATGCTCATTTCCGACACCGTCGCCGCTCTTGTCGGCAAGGCCTGCGGCACGCGTAAGCTCTACCGCAGCAAGTCTATGGAAGGCACAACCGCCTTTTTTCTGAGCGCATTGTTTATTAATATGCTTTATGAACCGCTGTTTCATTTCACCTACGCCGGCGTTGTCGCCTGCCTGGCCGCCACTGCTGCCGAAGTTTATGAAGATAAAATTGAGATTGACGATAACCTTTCAATCCCGCTTTTCATAGGCATAATCCTCACCCTTCTCGGTTGATCTTGACAAAAAAATATACTTTGTCATTTTATGCTTGCAATATCATTACAACTATGATACACAAAGAACCTTCTTACATACAATTATCACTAAAAATATTCATAAAAAACACTATATGGAAACAAGATTCATTTCCTTGGAAGACCTCAAATATATTTTAAGCTCTTCCGCTTCAAAAACCCGAATTAAAATCGGAGAAACAGTAAAAATCGGCAATAAAAATTTCCGGATAAAAGGAACTGTAAACAGTATGATCAGTCTGGAAAACACAACACAAAATATAATGCTGAACCAACCTTATCGGCAATAATGAGGCCGATAACCTTTAATACTTAAAACACTATGAAAAAGCCCCGATGTGAAATCAGGGCTTTTTTGCGATTATCTGCCGCTGGAACCGAAACCGCCTTCGCCGCGACCGGTTTTCATGGCCTCAAATTCGGCTTCGCTGACCTCAACAAATTCCGCACGATATGGAAAAGGAAGCTCAACCTGGGCTATTTTGTCCCCGGGTTCAATGACATAATCGCACGCATAATCACCGGAAGTCGTATTCAGCAGAATAACCTTCCATTCACCGCGATAATCGTTGTCGATAATTCCGCCGATGGCGATAATGCCATTCTTGGCTGCCAAACCGCTGCGCGAATTGATTCTGAACCACAACGGAGCCTCGGCCGCCGTTTTTATGGCCGTCGGAACCATGCAGTGCTGTCCGGGAGCAATTGTCATCGGCCGGTCAAGCGCCGCACAAATGTCAAAACAGGCGGCATATTCGGTAGAATAAGTCAAATTGGCCGGACTGTCGACATAATGCGGCAGTTTGACAAACTTGACCTGAGTTTTTATCACATTCGCAATCATCATTTTCTCCTTTGCCCTTATCGTATAAATATGCCTGTTTTTTGCAAGCAAATAAATTTTTCTTGCATAACTTTTCTTTAATCGTCGACAAAGCATTCACGTCACATTACATTTTATTCAAAATAACCTAACCACTAAGGAAACGCAAAATGGTAAAAATTGTCAATCCCGGCGTCGAAATCATCACGCCGATCAACGGCGAAGAAATCCTGAAACACATTGAACTCTGTGCCAGAAACTGCTACAAAAGCGAAGACAAAATCACATCGGACTCGGCTCGCCTGATGGTTCGCAAACTTATCGAATCCGGTCATGAAGCCATGCTTGAGCATTATTCCGTTACCGTAAAACTCACCACCGATGTCGGCGCCTACAAAGACCTGACGCGTCACCGCCACGCCAGCTGGGCCATTGAAAGCACCCGTTTCTGCAACTACTCCAAAGGAAAATACGGCAGCGAACTGACTTTCATCAAACCCTGCAACATAGAAGAAGGTTCCGAACTTTACAATCTGTGGTTCAAAGCGATGCAGGACATTGAAAAAACCTATATAGATATGGCCAAACTCGGCGCCAAGGCCGACCAGCTGCGTATGCTCCTGCCCCATTCGACCAAAGCAGATGTCATTATGACCTCCAATCTGCGCGAATGGCGCCACATTTTTAAACTCCGCTGCGACACGCATGCCCATCCGAGCGTCCAGCAGATTATGAAAATGGTTTTAAGACGTTTCAAAGCCGAAATACCGGTTTTCTTTGATGATATAAACTTTGAAGAAGACGCTTCCGTTCTGGCTGCCGAATAAAAACAAAAAATCCCCTCTGAAAAGAGGGGATTTTTTGATAAGCATTGGAGATGCTTATTATGGTTAAACTTATATATGGAAATCACATTCCGTGGCCTTGTCTGGATTTCGCCGGGCGATAACTTCTCCCTTCATCGAACAGAATATTTCCAACCCAATCACCGGCTTTTTGCAGGCGGCTCTTAATTTTCGCAATGGCGCTTTTAATCATCATTTTTGACAAACGCCGCTTAAAACGGCTGCTTGCCTTAACATGCTTATACCACGAAACCTCAGAGTTCATCAACGTAACCTCAGGATAACTTTTATAATTATAACCGTTATTCCTGAATGCGAAAGACAGATTGTGAATATCTGCATAATCTTCCGTTTTCTTGCCGCTTTTAAAATCCTTGGCAATTTTTTTCATACGCTGACGGGCGTGAGCGTTCAAATCTTCCAAAGCCGCAAAAATCTTCTGCTCCTTATAGCCCATATCGTTATATTCCTTAATTCTCAGACGTTTCGGAGAGTTAAACGCATCAAACAGTTCATCCATATTCATATCCGAATAGTTAAACAGATCCGCTTTCAGGTTTATAAGCTGGGTTATGCTCAAAGAAGCCAGCTTCTTGGGCGCGCTTATAATTGAAACCGCACGGTTAACCCGCGGTGTATAGACAAATGTATGACATCGCATAGTGAAATGCTCTCTGATATCCTTGAGAATATTGTGATTTGTTTTTTAGAAATCCAAGGCGGTATATAAAAGCAAAAGACGCTCCGTGTCAACCCATAAATTTATTTTTTTTCCACAATGTTTAAAATGCTCTTCAAAACCGCCTGATCCACAAAGTCCCCGCGCTTAATATATACTGCCCGCACCACATTATCGACCTCATCGGTTTCCGCCGCCTTGAAATATTTTTTCTTTAAAACGTCAATACAGGCGGTTATGCTTATTTTTTCGCCTTTCACCGCAGGATTTAACTCTCCTGTATAAATGCAGTCAACCACAATATCCGGCATAAGTTTGGAACCGCTGCACATAAAAGCCTCATAAACCTTTGCTCCGCCGGCGATATAAAGGTCCTCTTCAAACTCGGAAAAATCTCTGATATTCTCGACAGTTGCATGATTGTCTTTATCAGACACCTTATATTTATAATCAGAAGTCAACACCAGTATCTGACAGTCAGGAAGCGTCCGCCCCGGAAGGCTCTCATAAGTTCTCCGCCCCATAACGACATTCTGATTTTTAACCAAAGCGGCAAACAACGCTTTGTCGGACGGAACGTCCCATGGAATCCGTGAACCGAATCCGATAATGTCATCCCCTTTATGACGACACCAGACGGCAACTTTTGTCATGTTTTATCTCCTTTGGCATTCAGATTAACACAATGTTCTTCCAAACACAAAAAAAGACTGGTGTTTCCCCAGCCTTTTTTATAAAAAATCGCTATAAACAGAGTTTGACGGCCAAAGCCCTGTACCAGCGGCACCAATGCAGCCTTCTGAAAAGTGGTGCCGGGCACCCTTTTTCTTCCAGAAAATCCCAATTCTTCTGCCGGGCCGCGCAGTCCGCAGCCTTTTTCCTCAACACCGGGATTTTTTCCGCGCTCAGCCACCAGTCTTCAACATTGACTTGCCGGTAACATTTGTTGTCATACAGAAACTCCCAATCCTTGTGGTAGATAAAAGGCTCAAAAAAACCTTTTCGCAACAGAAAACCCTCGGTCTCCCGCAAATAGGCATATAATGCTTCCTGACCGTCATGTGCCGCAACATAAGCATAAGCCTTGTCCGTGTCAGTCATGCCGGAAGCCTCCAAAATCTGCTCTTTCGGCAAACTCAGTATTAGCGCCCAATCGCGGCGTTTCCATAACTCCTTGCGTCCCGCGGCGCTTTTCTTCAATTCGTCCGCATGGCCGGTCTGATATAGAAAATCAAACTGTTCTGCTTTCAGCAATGCCTCACAGACCGAATACAAACAATGCTTCATTGCCTTTTCCAGCTGCTGAAACTGATTGTTGGCAATCAAAAGGTCATATCTCCCCCTTTCGGCCAAAAGTTCCCATTGTTCATACATCACCAGAGAAACGTCGTCAAACTTTTCACGCAGCAGCTCCGTCCGACATTGCTTGGCAAGGAACGCTTCCGCCTTTTCCTTTTCCCAGTACAAAACCAGAAAATCATAAACCGAAGCGTCAAATCTAGAACACAAACCCAAAACCGTCGGAATATTTTTCTCAAAATTATTGTTCAACATACAGTTCAGGAGAAAAGCGTCCAACCTGTATCCGTTTTTCAGACACATGCAGAACCTTGAAAAATCCTTCTCTCGCAACAGATCGTACAAAATCTTGTCGTTCTGCTCGTCGGTAAGCAGCTTTGCCGCCGACATCCGAAAATTTTTATTCTTTTCCATACACAATAATAAATTTAATGATTATTAATTATAAAGTTTATGCTTTCAAATTAAAACGGCAGTCGGATTATGTCAACCGCTTAATCAAACATATAGCTTGAAATATCATTAAAGTTTATCTATATTAGAAATGTTGAGCAATCAACTATGGCACTAGAGGCTGTATGAAATAGGCTTTTAAGACCCGGGGGCAGTACCCGGCACCTCCACCAGATTTTCTGGCATGTCAAGTTTTTGTTTAATAGAATAAGACTTGATATGTGAGGCAAATTTTAGGAGTTTATTTAATTTTCGACAGGAGTGTAGAAAAACGTACATAACTTAGAAAATTAAATAAAGGATGACAAAATTGACCGCAGAGCAAGTTTTTTCGGGGGTGAAACAGGTTTGATTGGAAGCAGTAAAGATATGTATGTCGTGCCCGGTGAGATACCACCGTTATCGGTTCAAAATCAAATGAGTGCTAACGATAATAACGTAGCTCCAGTTGCAATGGCTGCTTAATTGTAGTCGCAACAAATTAAATCCTTTTAGCTTTGGATAGTTAAAAGTGGGGTTTGGGCCACCCAGCAACAGAACGGCCCTTTAACATTTTTTTATTGGGATAGGCTCATGCAGGAAGAATTCATCAGCGAAATTAACTATGACAAATTAATTGAAAAATCATTGAAAAACGTTGTCGTTGAAGCGTTAAAAATCGCCGAACGCCAGGGGCTTCCGGGTGAACACCATTTTTATATCACATTCAAGACCAACCATCCGCAGACCAACATTTCCGCTCAGCTCAAAAATCAGTATCCCGAAGAAATGACCATTGTCCTGCAACATCAGTTCTCTAACCTGAGCGTCGGCAGCACCTCCTTTTCCGTTGACCTGAGTTTCGGCGGCGTATTGCAGACTTTGACAATTCCGTTTGACGCCATCACCTATTTTGCCGACCCGCACGCCAAATTCGGATTAAGTTTCAACCTCAGTGACGAAACGCTTAATAAAGATCTTGATACCGCCGATACGTTTGAGGAAGAAAAGGAAAACAAAAAAGTCTCCGGCTCGGCAACAGTCATCTCTATTGATGCCTTCCGCAAAAAACACTAAATGAAAAAAATATCCGTCATTATCGCCGGCCGTCACTCGACCAGCATTTCTCTGGAAGAAGAGTTTTGGACCGAGTTGCAAAACATTTCGAAAGAAAAATGTATGAGCATCAACCAGTTGGTGACGGAAATTGATTCCCTGCGCGAAAAAGAAAATCTTTCAAGTGCTATCCGTATCTACATTTTACGTCATTTAAAAAATAAAAAGGAGGAATAAAAATTCCTCCTTTTTTGTCGGACTCAAGCCCTATTCTTCATCATCAACGAAATCGTCTGCCTCATTGTCAAGCTCATCGCTGCTGTCACTTTCATCGGCAATCATCAGCGGCTCGTCTTCCTGCATTTCGACCTTTTTGCGACGGCCGCGGCGCTTTTTCTGCGGCGCTTTCTTCTTTACGGCCTCAATCACATAATTGCCGACGATTTTATATAAATCAACCAAATGATTGTTATACATATGATCTGCGTCTTCAATCAGCGCAAAATCGACCTGAACGTTACGCTGGGTGTTGAGACGTTTGGCCAGAGCCGCCACGCTGGACGGCGTAACGATCTCATCGGCACCGCCCTGCGTAATCAAACCCGAAGTCGGGCACGGCGCCAGAAAAGAAAAATCCTTTTCGTTGGCCGGCGGAGAAACGGCAATAAAATTGTTGATGTCGGGACGCCGCATCAATAACTGTAAGCCGATCCAGGCACCGAAAGAATATCCGGCAATCCAGCACTGACGCGCCTCAGGATTAACCGACTGCAGCCAGTCTAAGGCAACCGTTGCGTCCGAAAGCTCGCCCGGACCGTCTTCAAACTCACCCTGTGAACGCCCCACGCTTCTGAAATTAAAGCGCAAAACGGAAAAGCCCAGATTCTGAAAACAGCTGAACAGACTGTAAACAACCTTGTTGTTCATGGTTCCGCCATACTGCGGGTGCGGATGCAGAATCAGCGCAATCGGAGCACCGGGCTTGTCACTCTGATGATAACGCCCTTCCAACCGGCCGGCATGCCCGTTAAATAGTACTTCAGTCATTTAAATATCTCTTCTTAACTTAAATTTAGTAACCAAGTGATTATAATTTTATAAAGTTGTATAAATTATTAATTTTTCACAGGAATGTAGCACAAAATGAAAACAAATTACAAGTCTATTCTTCAAGACGTCGACGCCGTCATTACCAGAGATCCGGCCACAACCTCCAGAATCGAGGCTGTGCTTTGTTCTTCTGGTCTCCACGCAATTTTGTTTTACCGTCTCAATCACTATCTCTGGAAAAAGAATTTCAAGCTCTTCGCCCGGATTTTGTCCCAGTTTGCACGTTTTCTTACCGGCATTGAAATTCATCCCGGCGCCCGAGTCGGCAAAGGATTTTTCATAGACCACGGCATGGGCGTCGTCATTGGCGAAACTGCCGAAATCGGCAACGACGTAACCTTATACCATGATGTCACCCTTGGCGGCACCACCGTGTTTTCGGCAAAAGGAAAAGTTATGACCAAACGGCATCCGACCATCGGCAATAACGTCATCATCGGTTCCGGAGCTCAGGTATTGGGTCCGATAAAAATCGGCGACAATGTAAAAATCGGTTCCAACGCCGTCGTCATTCGCGATGTCGAACCAAACGCCACCGTCGTCGGTGTTCCCGCACACAAAGCCGAAAAGAGCAAAAAGGAAAACAAACGCTTTGAAGCTTACGGCCTCAACCCGGACATCAAAGATCCGATCGAGCAAAAGATAGACTGCCTGAACAAAGAACTGGAATTGTTAAAAAAGCAGCTGCAGGCACAGAAAAACGGAAAATAATAATGAGCGGCCTTTCCTTAAACTTTAACAAATCTCCTGCGCAAACCAGAGTATGCATAGCCATGTCCGGCGGTGTCGACTCATCGGCTGCGGCCGTTTTGCTCAAACGGCAGGGATACGATGTGTTCGGACTGACAATGGATTTGCTTGACGCACCTTACCGTCCCCTGTCTTCGTCAGTTGCAGATGCGGCCAAAGTGGCCGAACAAATCGGCATTGAGCACCATTTTATTGATTTCAGACGCCTGTTTGCCGATAAGGTCGTCAACTATTTTACATCTTCTTATCTGGACGGAGAAACGCCTTCTCCGTGTATTTTGTGCAACCGCCACGTCAAACTCGGCGCCCTTGCCGACAAAGCCCGGGAACTCGGAGCCGACCTCATCGTCACCGGCCATTATGCCGAAATAAAATCCGGACCGGCAGGCATGGAACTGCATCGCGGAAAAGACCTGCAAAAAGACCAAAGTTATTTTCTTTTTGACATTGAGCGCCGCAATCTGGAAATGCTGCGCTGCCCGTTGGCCGGTTTCAGCAAGGAACAAACCAGACAAATAGCCCGCGATGCCGGACTCGAAGTCAGCGAAAAATCAGACAGTCAGGACATTTGCTTCGTCGCCGAAGGAAAATATGCGGAACTGATAAAAAAGCTTCGTCCCGAATTTCAAAACGAACCAGGAGATATTGTCGACACCGCCGGTAAAATAATCGGCCGCCATAAAGGTCTTGTCAATTATACCGTCGGACAACGGCGCGGTCTTGGTATCGGCGGCGACATCGGCATTTTATACGTTCTGAAGCTGGATACCCAAAACAACAGACTGATCGTCGGTGCCAAAGAAGAGCTGAAACGCAGCAAAGTCATCATCCGCAACGTCAATTGGCTGGGAGAAGAACAGCCCCGGCTAATAAGCGTCATGGCCAAGCTTCGCTCGCGCCAGGAACCGGTCCGAGCCGAAGTCATTTTTCTTGACAATAGCATGGCAGAAGTAAACATTCTGACTGATTTTTACGGAGCAGCTCCGGGACAGGGTTGCTGCTTTTACGACGGAAGCAGAGTTTTGGGCGGCGGTTTCATCTGTAAATAAATTCGCTTTAGTTTTCCTATACGTCAAGCAATATTGAGTTTTAGAGAGAAAAATAAAGTGATTTAAGACGTGGGAAAAATTTTAGCGTACGCAGAGGTACGTGAATTTTTTGAGCCGATGCAAAATTGCTTTAGTTTTCCTATAAAACTCAATATTTAATGAAATTGTAACTATTAATATACTAATATCTGTGCTATATTGTAAGTATCGGCGGCATAGGAGAATATCTATGAAAAATACATTTGGAATCATGGCTTTCTTAAGTTTTCTGCTTGCGGGAACCGCAGCGACGGCCCAGTTGCCGTCTAACCCCTGGGCGCCGCATCCCAATGACGGATATTTCGGAGACAATGTTGCCGAAACAGGGAACCCTACGCACGCTCCGGTTTACAACAATACTTCCAGCGGCGGAGAAATCCTGCCGGTCGACCCTTGGGCCAGAGCCCGAGACAAAAGCGGCATCAAGACCTGGAGAGGTTCCGGCCAGCATGGTAAACTGAATTATATCGGTGAAGCCACGACCTTTACTGATGCCAAGGGTCAGGAGATGATTGCCCCTGAAGTTAACCGCCACAATATGAACGTCGCCCTGCAACACCTGAGAAACATGGGATACAAAATTCCGGAGAGTTATGACAAAGGCATCAGCGATATGCCCAAAAACTATGCCAAGAAACTGCGTGAAGCTTATGACGGGCTGCTTCAGGCCGACGTCAAAACCGATCCGCTCGGCGGCATTGCCAACGGAATGATGGAAGGTTTTGAAATCGGAACCGGACTGGATATCGAAAACCTGCTGTTCAATTCTATAGACATTCTTTCAACCGACTAGACGGAGAAAAAAGATGCTTAACAAATTTTTATTGAGTCTTATAACCGCCCTGCTCTCCACATCTGCTGCTTTTGCTGTCGATATGCCTGCCGCGGAAGAACCCTCCAGTCAGGAAAGAATCATTGATCTTCAGGTCAAAACACGCCAGGAATACAACAATACCGTCAACGGCGAAATTTACCGTGCGGAAGATTCCGACCTCAAGGAGTTGGTTCGCAATGCCAATGCTCTCAACAAAAGAGAAAATCCCGAAGCTCAAGACGTCAAAGTAAATGTTGACAACAAAGAGCAAATGCGTAAATTTATCAACAAACAGCTTGGCGTTGCTGAGACAAATAAAACCGAAAAATAAAACTCTCCGCCGGCTGACAACGTTTAAACGGCAGAGGACTTTATGCTAAAACAACCCGCAATCATTCTGGTAAATCCGCAATTGGCAGAAAATGTAGGTATGGCCGCACGAGCCATGATGAACTGCGGACTGGAAGAACTCCGTCTGGTCTCGCCGAGAGAAGATCACCTCTCGCCCAAAGCCGTTTCGGCCTCGTCCAATGCCGAAGAAATCCTCTACAAGGCCAAAATATATCCGACAACGGTTGATGCCATTGCCGACCTGCAACACGTTTATGCTTCCACCGCGCGTCACCGCGACCAAATCAAGAAGGTTTGCGATGCCGATTCCGCGGCCGGTGAAATAAGCCGGCTTTTGCAGCAAGACGTCAAGTGCGGCATAATGTTCGGCTGCGAACGCACCGGCCTGCACAACAATGACGTCTGTCTGGCCGATTCCATCATCAACGTTCCGCTGAATCCCCGCCATTGCTCGCTGAACCTGTCGCAGGCGGTTCTGCTTGTTGGATACGAGTTCTACAAAACCCAAATCGAAAAACCAGAACCCCGCCTGGAAATGAACGGTACCGAATTGGCAGAAAAAGGCAAAGTCGTCAAATTTCTCGAACATATTGAAGACGAACTGGCCGAATGCGGCAATTACCGCATCGGAGAAAAACGCGAAAAAATGGTCATCAACCTCCGCAATATCTTTACCCGCGCCCGCCTCACCGAACAGGAACTGAACACGCTCTATGGCGTGGTCAATTATCTTGCGCATAAAAAAGATATCTGACGATTAAAATCCGCATTTTAATCAATATATACAATGGGAATATTAAACCAATATTTAGGATTTGCCGCTATACTGGCGCTGTTTTTATATTAAAAGGAGCCTGAAGATGCCTATCGAAGACTTGCCTCATCAGTCAACAGCCATTTTCGGATGGGACCCGATGATTTTGTCGGCCGCTGTTTTGATTGTCAGTTACATTATTTTATTCACCGAAAAACTGAACCGTGCCGTTGTTGCCCTGCTGGGCGCGTCCGTCATGATTTTTTCCGGTATTCTCTCGCAGGAAACGGCCATTGCCGGCATTGACTTTAACACGCTGGCGCTCTTAATCGGCATGATGACGATTGTCGGCATCTCCGAAAAATCGGGAATGTTTCAATTCGTTGCCGTCTGGGCCGCCAAAAAAGTTCACGCCAACCCCAGAGGCCTCTTAGTCGTGCTGTCTTTGGTTACGGCCGTCTTTTCGGCGTTGCTCGACAACGTCACCACCGTTTTGCTGATTGTTCCCGTAACATTTCAGATTACACGCAAACTCAAAATCAATCCTTACCCGTACCTGATTGCCGAGATTTTTGCCTCCAACATCGGTGGCACAGCCACCCTCATCGGCGACCCTCCGAACATTTTGATCGGCTCGGCCATAAACCTGTCCTTTATGGATTTCGTAAACGAACTGACGCCGGTTGTCGCCGTTACCATGCTGGTCTTAATTTGGAGCTTTGACTTAATCTGGGGACGCAATATGGTTACCAGCGACAAAAACAAAGCCGCCGTAATGAAAATCAGCGAAATCGACTGCATCACCGACTGGACGCTGCTCAAAAAATCGCTGTTTATCCTGATTGCCGTTATTGCCGGCTTTATGATGGCCGAACACTTTCACATTGCCAACGGCACCATTGCCATGTTTGGCGCAGCGGTTCTGCTTCTGCTCTATACGCTCGGTGCCAAACACGATGAAAGAGACCACAAAATTGAGGAAGCTTTCGGCCTGGTAGACTGGACTACCATCTTTTTCTTTGCCGGTCTGTTTGCCATTGTCTACGGCCTTGAAGAAGCCGGTGTTCTGAAAGTCATGGGCGAAAAATTCATCGAATATACCGACGGCAGTATCGAAAAGGCCGCCATGCTGGTAATCTGGATTTCAGCCTTTGTCTCCACCGCCATCGACAACATCCCCTTTGTCGCCACCATGATTCCGATGATTAAGTCCATGGAAGAGTCCATGGGCGGACGCGAGGCGATGATGCCGGTCTGGTGGGCTTTGTCTCTCGGCGCCTGTTTTGGCGGCAACGGCTCGCTCATTGCAGCCTCGGCCAACGTTATTGTCGCAGGAATGGCCGGCCGCGAAGGTCACCCCATCAGTTTTATGAAGTTCTTAATCTGGTCAATTCCGACCATGCTGATTTCAACCGGCATTGCCGCTCTGTATCTGCATATAAGACACTTCATGTAACGTCCGAATTTCTTAAAAGAGGAGTTTCAAACTCCTCTTTTTTTTAACGCAAAAATTAAGATTATTTTAGCTTTATGGAGCTATACACAAAATGTAGAATAAAATTAATTTGATATAAGGGAAAACATATTATGTCAGACATAACCTCTGTACCGCAGCTCATCTGGGGAATGGATGCCAAAATTCTGGCAACGGCCATTGTCATCATTTCCTACGTTGTTTTGTTTACGGAAAAGGTAAACCGGGCGATTGTTGCGCTGCTGGGCGCCACCGTCATGATTTTCTCCGGCATTCTCACGCAGGAAACCGCATTAAAGGGAATTGACTTTAACACTCTTTCGCTCCTGATCGGCATGATGACGATTGTAGGCATTTCCGAAAGGTCGGGAATGTTCCAGTTTGTTGCCGTCTGGGCGGCAAAAAAAGTCAAAGCCAACCCGCGCGGACTTCTGGCCGTTTTAGCAATTGTCACAGCCTTTTTCTCCGCCTTTTTGGACAACGTTACCACCGTTTTGCTGATTGCGCCCGTAACGTTCCAGATCACGCGCAAACTCAAAATTAACCCCTACCCGTTCTTGATTGCCGAGATTTTTGCTTCCAACATCGGCGGCACCGCCACCCTCATCGGCGATCCCCCGAACATTCTGATCGGCTCGGCTTTGGGACTTTCTTTTACTGACTTTCTGGTACAATTGACGCCGGTGGTTCTGATTACGATGGCCGTTTTGGTTTTCTCGTTTGACCTTATCTGGGGCCGACGTATGGTCACTACCGAAAAAGACAAACGCGCGGTTATGAAAATCAGCGAGATCGACTGCATTACCGACTGGTCTCTGCTCAAAAAATCACTGTTTGTTCTGTTTTGCGTCATCGGCGGTTTTATGAGCGCAGAACATTTGCATATTGCCAACGGCACCATTGCCATGTTCGGCGCGGCGGTTTTGCTTCTGCTCTATACGCTCGGTGCCAAACATGACGAAAGAGACCAGAAGATTGAAGAAATCTTCGGCGTTGTCGACTGGACGACCATCTTCTTTTTCTCCGGCCTGTTCGTCATTGTCTACGGTCTTGAAGTTACCGGCGTTCTGGCCATGCTCGGAAACAAGTTTGTGGAAATCACCGATGGCAGCATTCAAAAATCGGCAATGCTTATCATCTGGGTATCGGCAATCGTGTCCAGCGCCATCGACAATATTCCTTTCGTCGCCACTATGATCCCGATGATTAAGTCCATGGAAGAATCCATGGGCGGACGCGAGGCGATGATGCCGGTCTGGTGGGCTTTGTCTCTCGGCGCCTGCTTCGGCGGCAACGGAACCCTTATCGGCGCTTCGGCAAACGTCATTGTCGCCGGTATGGCTCAGAGAGAAGGCCACCCCATCAGCTTCATCGGTTTCCTGCTTTGGTCAATACCGACAATGCTGATAAGCGTACTCATCGCCACTATCTATCTGCATATAGAGTTCTTTATGTAACCGTTTATATCAGATTAAAAGAGGCTCTCCGGAGCCTCTTTTTTTTGCAATGATTAAAACGCTCCGAATATATGCCCGGTAATTGTTTGTTAAACGTTTTTGTGCTAAGATATAAGATATTAACAGGGAGAAAAAACAATGTCTTCGACCTTAGGCGCTTTAAGTTCTTATGCTCTGGCCATTCAACAGATGCAGATGTCGGTCATAAAAACCGACATAAATATGCAGAAACAAGCTGTCGACATTTTGCTGAACAGTGGCAGCGAACGCAGCGTTCCCGTCTCGGAAAATCTGGGACAAAATTTGGATATTAGTATTTAGAAGCTGAAGACCATTAAAACAAACATCATTGCAAAAGCGCATGATAAAACATATTTTACCAAAGACATCAGCGTATTCCAGCCTACTCTCAGATAATCGACCGTGTCACCGTCGTCCTTATAAACTCTTTTTACAAAAAAGTTATATAAAGCGCCCAGCAGCAAAATGAGCAAATAAAAACTGTTCTGGCTCAAGATTTGTTCAACCATTTCCTTATTGGGACTCATGGCAAAAACCAAACCGCTCAAAACGCCGAACAAAACAAACGGATCCAAAATAATGCCGCTGCGAAACAGCGCTAAAATACCTTTAATCATTGTCTTATGCCTTTGCCTGAATCCGGCGGCTCAAATATTTGGAGTCGGTACTCATCAGAGAAGTCGGCCATACGCAGCGGCTCTTAGACATATTGCGCACCATGCCGTAGGCTTCGTTTTTGTTAATCGCATAACTGACCAGTACCCGGTTTCCTCGCAGCGGTGCCGCAACAACCTTTTCGCGGTGCCAGTCCAAATCAGCCGTTCTTATATCGTTGATCATCTCTGTGTCCTCCTGTTCCTGACATCAGACTAACCTGATGTTGGTCAGTATATGCCCGGAAAGTAAATAAAAGTTTAAGCGTTTCCAATGGCTTGCCAAAAACTATTTCAATTCCTCCAGCTTGGCCACCAGTTTTGCGCTCAGTTTTTTTACCAGAGCCGCATCCTTGCCGCTGACCCAGACCCTGATCAGAGGTTCCGTTCCCGAAGGATGAATAACCACCCGTCCTTCGTCGCCGATTTCTTTTTTACATTCTTCAACCAGTTGTACAAAAGCCTCGTTTTTAACCAGTTCCTTAACCTGTTCGCGGCTTTCGAAACGGGGATTGACAAATTCAAACGGATCAAAGGCAAACAACGGAAAAATTTCGCTCATTTTCCGTCCGCTCTGCAACACCCCCTGACTCAATATCAGCGACACCACCAGCGCATCGCCCGACTTGCAATAGTCCATTGCCACCACATGACCTGACTCCTCGCCGCCGACGGCACCGTTAACTTCTTTCATTTTGGCCACCACATGGCGTTCTCCGACCGGAGTGCTGTAATAAGGCAGCCCTTTGGACCGGACAAAGCGTTCCAGCGCCGTATTGGACAACACGGTCGAAACGACAGCGCGGCCTTTCAGTTCGCCTTTCTGCTCCAAATACTCCGCCAGAAAACCGATGACCTGCTCACTGTTAACCTTTTGTCCTTTCTCGTCGCAGACAATAATGCGATCGCCGTCGCCGTCAACGGCAATGCCTAAATCGGCGCCGCTCTCAACCACCTTGGCCATCATCTTCTGCGGATGCATGGAACCGCAGTCCTTATTGATATTTGTCCCGTCAGGTTCACAGGACATGGATATAACTTCCGCGCCAAGCTCGCGGTAAACTTCGGGCATTATTGCCGAAAACACGCCGTTGGCACAGTCCAAAACCACTTTAAGCCCGCTGAGCGGCTGCCCGGACGGAGCCGTCGACTTGGCAACTTCAATATATTTTTCAACCGCGGAAACATCTTCGCTGATACGGCCTATTTTTTCCGGACTAAGCGCAAAATCGCCCCGGCTGATTTTCTCCTCCAGCGCAGCGGTCATTTCATCCGAAAACTTATTGCCGTCGGCGGCAACCAGCTTGATGCCGTTGTCATAATAAGGATTATGAGAAGCCGTAATCATCACGGCCATGTCAACGCCGAGATCCGGCGTCAGCGTCGTTACTGCCGGGGTCGGCAAAACGCCCAGACGCACCACATCCACGCCTGCGGCGGTAAAACCTGCGGCCAAGGCGGCCTCCAGCATTTCTCCCGAAACGCGGGTATCGCGGCCGATAGCGGCTTTTTTCTTCCCGTTACAAACCAGTTCGCCGGCAGCCATCGCCAGTTTCATTGCAAAATCCGCCGTCATGGGATAAACGTTTGCCACGCCGCGTACGCCGTCCGTTCCGAAAAGTTTGTTAGCCATGGTAATTTCCTCAAAAAGTTAAAACTGTTTTTCAGTATAATTTCATAATAATTAAGCTCAAGTCGGAATCTGAATCTAGCCACAAAAAATCCCGCCCGTTACAAAATTAACTTTCTGTTAATAATTAACTTCTTCTCATTGTCAACCTCTTATCAATTGTGTCTAATTGTCCTAACCGATTAATCTGTTGGAAAATACAATGAATAAAATCTGCCGCTTTATAATGTTTTTCTTGTTCTGTCTGCTCACTGCCGGACAGGTTCAGGCTCAGCAACACTCCTATGAATTCCGCATCATCTACGGTTTTATGAAAGCCCGTGACGTACGCGGCCTGCAAAACGCCATGTCTAACGGCGTCTGGATAGATGCGCCGGATTCCAACGGCATCAACTCGCTCTGCCACACGGTTTATCAGCAGGATTACGAAGGCTACGAACTGCTTACGGCTTTGCAGGCCGACCCGGATCCCGCCTGTCTGCGCCGCATGAGCAAACGCTACAAACAGGCCTTTTTCAAAAACCTGCCTAAAAACAACCGTTATGCTTATTTATATCCGCCCGAGAAAAAAGAGTTCTTTACCCGCGGTGTCAGAACCGGCATAACTCTGACGGCCGTTGCGGCCGGTGCCGCCATCGGCATTGCCGGCGGCGGAGGCAGCGGCGGCGATGACGGCTACACGCCCGGAGCCCCGCTTCCCGATCCCGAGATTCCGACCAACGTCGTTTATTCTGCGCCGGACGACAAAGATCCCGAAGCCTTCAAAACCGCGTCATATGAGGCCGGCGGCTTCCTTTCCCAGATTAACGCCAACAACGCCTATGCCCGCGGCTATAACGGCTACAAGATTCGCCGCGACAGCGAAGGCTACCTGCTTGATGAAAACAATCAGCGGATTACCGACATCACCGACGGCAGTAAAGCCATCACTGCCGAAAAAAACAAAATAGCCGTCATTGACAACGGCATTATGTCAACCCACGAAGCTTTCAAAGGCAAAGACGGTGTCAACATCATCAAACAGGGTCTTAACTTTGACTATGGCCCCTGCTCTTCTGCAAACACCTCCAATTGTTATTTAAGAGAAAACGGCAATCTTATCTTCCGCAATGACACCACCAGCTATACAATGGGAACCATTGATGAAGAAACCTGGAACGAATATACCGCCAGCTATAAAAACGGCTATGTCTGGAACAAAACCGATACCTCGCCGCATGACGCCGAAGACGGCCACAATGGCGAAAGTCACGGTACCCATGTAACCGGCATTATTGCCGCCAACCCGGACTATGTCGGTTCCATCGACAGTACCGACAACCCGCCGATGCAGGGTATAACCCAGGCGGAAATCATTCCGGTTATTTATGACAAAATCGGCGGTTTTTCAATCGGCACCCCTTGGTCTGAAATTGCCGACAAAGGCGTCAGCGTCGTCAATATGAGTTTCGGCTACGATGCAAACGCTTCCATGAACGCGGGCAACGTTGCCGACATTCAGGGCATTGACGCGCTCTTCAACACCCAGGACATGATAAACCTGTTCAGCAAAAACATCGTTATGGTCGTTGCCGCCGGCAACGAAAGTTACAGCGACTCTCAGGCACTGTCGGGCATTCCCAACCTGGTGGCGGAAGCAAACGGCTTGTTCATCAACGTCGTTTCCGTTGACGAGAACAATCAGCTTGCGTCATACTCCAACGCCTGCGGCAGCACCAAAGGCTGGTGCATTGCCGCTCCCGGAGGTTCCTCCGACAACCCGATTTACTCGACTATGATTGACGGTTACGGCGATATGATGGGCACCTCCATGGCCGCTCCGGTTGTTACCGGCAGCGTCAACCTCTTGCTGAATGCCTTTCCGCATCTGACTCCGCAACAGGCCGTCGACATCATTTTTGCCACCGCGACGGATCTTGGCGATTCCAACAAATACGGTCACGGACTGCTCAATCTCGACGCCGCCACCAACCCTGTCGGCGACATCAGCATTCCGGCCGGCGACACCGCCTCGTCATCGTTGCTGGCCTTCAACGGAACAAGGGTTACCCTGCCCTACAACATGGGCGCGGTTATGGACAAGCTGCCGGAAAACATCATCATTCTGGACAAATATGCCCGCGCTTACCCGGTAAAAACCGCCAATATGTTCAAGGTTGCCGAAAACAAAGATACCCTCAAAAACAATATGAAACATTTTATGAATCATAAGGCTGTCCGCAAAATTGCCCTGAACGACAATGTTTCAATGTCTTTTTCCGACCGTGTTTCCGACCCTTCGGAAAACAATATGCTGCTGGGATCGATGGAATTTGACTATCATATCTCCAATCAAAGTTCTATGGGCTTTTTCTACACCGAAAACACGCTTTACAAACACGGAGACTATTTCTCCAAAACCACGGCCAACCCGTTCCTGAACATGAACGACGCCGTCGGCATTAAATCGGAATACGCGTTTAACAGCAAATTAAATTTCAACGTTGCCGTTTATTCCGGTAAAAACGGTTTTTACAATGACGACTATCGCCTGAGCGTTCAAAACGACAATCGTTTCAATGCTCTGGATTACAGCTTTAATTATTCTCCGTCGTCTCTGGTAACTTTCGGACTGAAAAGCGGTTTTCTGCAGGAAGACGGTTCCGTGCTCGGTATGAAAGGCAGCGGCGCCCTGACCACAGACAACAGTCTCACGACTTATGCCGGTTTGGAAGTCAAAGTCACGCCGTCCGAAAATCTGTCCGTTACCGCCGCTTATTATCAGGGCCGCTCAAAATCAGACAGCGCCAAAGACAGCCTGATCAGTATGTCCGAACTTGAAAGCGAAAGCATTGCCTTGGACGTTGCCTACAAACTTGATGAACAGGCGCAGATCGGCTTTTTGGCTTCGTCCCCGCTGTCCGTCACCAACGGCAATATGCTGATGGACGTTCCGGTCGGACGCGACCCGCACGAAGACAAGGTTTACCGGGAAAAATACAGCCTCTCGATGGAACCCGAAGCCAAAGAGTTTGACCTTGGCCTTTACTATACGCACGAGACTGAAGATGAAAAATGGTTCCGGGCCGAATTCACCACCCGCCTCAATCCGGACAACCGGAACATCGACCCTGATTATCAATTGATGATTGGTTTCGGCGCGCCGCTGAACTAAAACAAAAGCCTCTCAAAAGAGAGGCTTTTTTTCATCTTGCCCGAACAATCAGGCAACCATAGTGTCCGCTTCAAAATCAAAACCGCGTAGCAGCTCTTCGGTTGCCATCGGCTTCTTTCCCTGCCGCTGGATTTTTGTAATCAGCAGCATTCCTTCGCCGCAGGAAATAATCAAACCGCAGTCATTGGGAATAACCGTCGCCGGGGCATAACCGTGCACAGCGTCAAGCGCCTCCGCCTCCCAGACCTTAAAACGCTCGCCCTTATATTCAAAATAAGTGCCCGGAAACGGATTAAAGGCCCTGATTTTACGCTCAAGTTCAGACGCCGGCCGCGTAAAGTCCAAATGAGATTCTTCTTTCTCAAGCTTTGCCGCATAACAAGCGCCGTCTTCGGGCTGTTTTTCGGGTTTAATTTGCCCAAGGCTGCGCAAAGTTTCCGCCATCAGCCGCGCACCGAGTTCCGATAAGGCGTCATGCAGCATTCCGCCGGTCGTTTCCGGCGTTATGGGCGTTTCACCCTTGAGCAGCATGTCGCCCGTATCAAGCCCTTCGTCCATTTGCATAATGGTTACGCCGGACTTTTCGTCCCCCGCTTCAATGGCGCGTTGTATCGGCGCCGCTCCCCGCCACCGCGGCAGCAGGGACGCATGCGTATTGAAACAGCCTTTGGGAAAAGCCTCTAAAACAGCTTTGGGCAAAATCAAACCATAAGCGGCAACCACCGCCGCATCGGCATTCAGAGCCTTAAGCTTTTTCTGCTCGTCTTCATTCCGCAGCGTTTTGGGCGTGCGCACCTCGATTCCAAGCGCTTCGGCCTTAAGATGAACCGGCGTCTTGGTCTCCTTGTGGCCGCGTCCGGCTTCTTTGGGCGCCCGAGTATAAACGCAAACCACTTCATGCTCTTTAACCAGACTTTCTAGAACCGGAACCGCAAAATCTGGCGTTCCCATAAATACGACTTTCATAAAAACCTCTCAGATGTTTTCAGCAGGACTAGGCCCGTTCGTGTTTTTCTTCACGCAGTTTCTGAAGTTTTTTCAGCAGCATCTGGCGTTTCAGACGGCTGATACGGTCAATATATAAAATCCCGTCCAGATGATCAAGTTCATGCTGAACCGCTATCGCCAGAAAGTCTTCAGCCTCCAGGATCTGCTTGTTGCCGTGATAATCCAGATATTCAACCTTAACCGCGGCAAAACGTTCCACTTCCGCTTTTTGCTCCGGCACCGAAAGACATCCCTCCTCGCCGCAGACCTTTTCCTCGGACTTCCAGACAATTTTCGGATTAACCATATACAGCGGATCCATCTTATCTTCGTCATCATGCGAAATGTCTATCACCACAATACGTTTGGAAACGCCGACCTGCGGCGCGGCCAAACCCACGCCCACGGCATGATACATAGTCTCCAGCATATCGTCCAGAAATTTGCGCAGTTCGTCGTCAACGGCTTCAACTTCCGAAGCTTTCTTCTTCAAAATCGGATGCGGATATTCATATACTTTTAATACTGCCATTTTTTTCTCTTAAATCAATATAACAAAAATTGTATCGGCTTTCCGAACACCGTACCTTACCGGACTTCTTTGGCTATCTGATCCAATAGCGCATTCACCATCTTGGGTTCTTTTTTGGAAAAGAAAGCATAGGCCAAATCGACATATTCTTGAATTATTACTTTAGCATCAACGTCTAGCGTATTGATTAATTCATAAGTTGCGCACAAAAGCAACGCGCGCAGGGTTCCGTCAAAACGTTCAAAAGACCAGCCTTCTTTCAGATAGTGTGCCAGAGATTTTTCCATATATTCTTTTTTCTCATGCACGCCGCGGGTCAATGTTGCAAAATAGTTGGTATCCATTTCCGAAATTTCAACCAGTTCCTCGCGGTCATTTCCTTCGTCCTCAATCACGTAACGGCCGACCTCGCCGTTGATAAAGTCCTTGATAACCTCGTCAACCGAAAGCTGTCCGTATTCAATCATATAAGTCGCCTGCACGGCGGCCAGACGGGCGCCGGATTTCATCTTAATCTTTTCCGAAACAAATTTTCCCATTTTCTAAATCCTTTATTCTTCGTCTTCCGACTGTTTAGGTTTGGCGAACCTGTCTATTGTGTCAACAAAATCTTCAAAATCTTTCACTTCGCGAAAATCTTTGTAAACCGAAGCAAAACGAATATACGCAATATGATCCAGCGTTGAAAGCGCATCCATGACATATTGCCCGATAACCGCCGAAGGTATCTCCGCTTCGCCGGAACTCTCCAGCCGCCGCTGAATGGAATTGACGATTTTTTCAACCCGCTCCGGATTCACCGGACGTTTTCTCACGGCAATCTGAATGGATCTGGCCAGCTTGTCGCGGTCAAACATGGTCTTCTCGCCGTTTTTTTTCACCACGGTCAGTTCCCTGAGCTGCACGCGCTCAAAAGTCGTAAAGCGCGATCCGCACTCGGGACACTCGCGGCGCCGCCGGATTGCCGTATTGTCGTCTGCCGTACGCGAATCTTTCACGACGGTATCGTCACAGCCGCAAAAAGGACATTTCATCGGCCTATTCCTTTCCCTGTTTAATCAAAGCTTCGGCAACCGTATACAATTTTGAAGAATATCTGGCTCCTTTTATAAGGACAATATCGTCATTTTGCAACAAATTATTTAGCAGAAACTCGAGCAGACCGTCTTTATTTTCAAAATAATGCCGCTCCATTCCGTCCGGGAGCTGCGCCAGCATGTCTTTCATCTCGGGACAGACGCCGACAACGATGTCAATTCCCGACTGCGCAACAACCTTGCCGACTTCAATATGCTGCTGAACCGAAGTTTCCCCCAATTCTGCCATCTTGCCCAAAATTGCTATCTTGCGGCCGGACGTCTTCATTTTTCCCAAAGATCTGACCGCCAGTTTCATCGCTTCGGGCTGTCCCGAATAGCTGTCGTCTATCAGCGTATAAGCCCCTTTGGCAAATTTAAGCTTCCACTGTTTGCCGCGGCCGTCCAACGCGCCGAAGTCTTTCAAATACGAAGCCGCCTTCTGAACGTCCAGTCCCAAAACCTCGGCCACGCTCAACGCGCACCAGGCATTATACAAATGATGTTCACCCTCCTGAGAAAGCTCAAGCTGAACATCGGGATGAACGTTTTTGCCAAACTCGACTACTCTGGCGCCATGCTCCAGCGCCCGTTTTTCCAATATCTCCGCAAAATTCGTATCCGCATTGATAACGGCGGTTCCGCCATCCTTCAGCCCCTCAAAGATTTCGGCTTTGGCTTCTGCAATACTTTCAAAATCAGGAAAAAATTCAATATGCATCGGATAAACGTTGGTCACGATGGCAATATCAGGCTTGACCCAGCCGACCAGCTGCGAAATCTCACCTTTGGCACTCATGCCCATTTCAATGACCGCATATCGGGCGTTCATATCCAGATTGCAAAGCGTTCTGGGTACGCCCACGTTATTGTTGAAATTGCCAGAAGTGGCATAAACCGGCGCAAATTTGGAGAGAATAAACTTTATTTCCTCTTTGGTTGTGGTTTTGCCGGCGCTGCCGGTCAGGCCGATTACCGTTCCCTTAAACTGCGAACGGACATATGCGCCGATTTTGCCGTAAGCCTCCAGCGCATCCGGCACCACAATCTGACGAATGGCCGGCACATCGGGAACCAGTTTTTCAACAATCGCGGCCACCGCGCCGTTTTTAATAACCTCCGGTACAAAGTCATGGCCGTCAAACTTCTCGCCTTTAATGGCAATAAACAAATCGCCGTTGCGGATGTCCCTGCTGTCAGAAGAAACGTTTTCAATTTCGGCATCAATCACATTGGAAGCCGAGTTAACAATCTCGGCAATTTTTTTGGCATTCAGTTTAAGCATATATATCACCTTTATATTCAAATCTGGCGACATTATATACCGGATATAAAAAATTTCATCTCTTTTTTCATATTACGTCCGCAAAATAAACAATCATTGTCCGTCATCACAACTAAAATTTAACCGGAACGACATAGAATATTAGACAAAATGGACTCTATGTGCTATACTGGAAAATATAACGGAGGAAAACATGATTGCCGACAGCGCCATTTCCGATTGGCAGATAACCAATTATTCGCTGAAAGACCTTGAACTGCGTGAAAAGGCCAACCATCGGCATAAACAAAACCTGAAACAAAAAATCGCCGGCATTAAGGCCGCTAAAAAAGACCGCCCCGTAACCGCCAAAACAGACTTTATAAGCGAATACAAAGAGCTGGCAGACAAATTAAACATCAGTCTCGGCAACGGCGGATATTTCCGGCACCGCCCGCCTTCCCTTTGCTTTATTGAAAACACGCCGCCTCAAAGCACCGACAAAACCGAACTCGGCATCAATCCTGCCCTAAATCAGCTTCGTTATTCCGATTATCAGAAAGTTGCCTTGGTGCAAAGATCTCAGGAAATTGCCTTCGAGCTGATCCGCAGCCGCATAAACGGCAGTGACAATTCCGCCGAGACTTATCCCGCAATAGCGCAGAGCCTTTCCCAAATGAATTCTCTCGAAAAAAACGGCGCCTCAATCAGCTGCAGCACCGAAGAATTTAACAGCCTGCACAACGCCGTATTGCAAAATTTTGAACACATCTGTCCCGATTTTGAACGCCGGTGCCGAGAGACGTATAAAGAAAACAAAAACGACGCCGAACCGGACATTGCCCTCAGCGCCTATCAGCGATACTGCCTGTTTGAAACCCCGGGCTTCATTCCGAACCTGAACAGCCCTGACATTATTCACGATATGTACAGCAAAGAGGAAACCTACAATCAAACGCTGCAAAGAATAAGACAAAATGACAACAGCAATGCCGTCAGAAGAGAAATCGGCGAACATATGATTCGCTAAAACATTTGTCTTCTTCTGTCCCAAAATATAGCCCGGTCAAAAACCGGGCTATAAAATCAACAGATCTCTGTTATTCATAAATTGGAAAACGCTTGCACAAAGCAATGACTTTTTCCCTGATCTCGGGAATAACCTTGTCGGATGTCCCCTCCGCTAAAGAGTCCATAACATCGGCAATCCAGTCAGCAACCTGTTCAAATTCCTTTTCCTTAAAGCCGCGAGTTGTTCCGGCCGGCGTGCCGATACGGATTCCCGAAGTTATCTTCGGTTTTTCCGGATCAAACGGAATAGCGTTTTTGTTGCAGGTCATATGCGCTTCTTCCAAAGCCGCGGCAACGTCATTTCCTTTAAGTCCCTTGGGTCTCAAATCCACCAGCAGCAAATGCGTATCCGTTCCGCCGGAAACCAGATCCAGTCCCCTCGCTTTCAAAACCTCGCCCATCACCTTGGCGTTTTTAACCACCTGAGCGGCATAAGATTTAAATGCGTCGGACAAATCTTCCTTAAAGCAAACGGCCTTGGCCGCAATCACGTGCATCAACGGCCCGCCCTGTGTTCCCGGAAAAATGGCCGAATCAATTTTCTTGGCAATCTCTGCATTGTTGGTCAGAATCATACCGCCGCGCGGTCCGCGCAGGGTCTTATGCGTCGTGGTCGTAACCACATCGGCCCACTGCAAAGGATTCGGATGCACGCCGCCCGCAACCAAACCGGCAAAATGCGCCATATCCACCATCAGATAAGCACCGACCTTGTCGCAAATTGACCGAAAGCGGGCAAAATCGATTTGCCGCGGATAAGCCGAACCGCCGGCAATAATCAGTTTGGGCTTATTCGCAACCGCCAGACGCTCCACCTCGTCATAATCAATGATCGCATCCTCTCTGCGGACGCCGTATTGCACCGCATTCAGCCATTTGCCGGAAACTGAAACCTTGGAACCGTGCGTCAAATGGCCGCCCGCATCCAAAGACATTCCCATAATCGTATCATGCGGCTGCAAAAGCGCGACATAAACCGCCGTATTGGCCTGCGAACCCGAATGCGGCTGAACATTGACAAACTCGGCGCCGAACAGTTTCTTAGCCCGCTCGACGGCCAGATTCTCAACCATATCAATAAACTCGCAGCCGCCGTAATAACGCCGGGCCGAATATCCTTCCGCATATTTGTTGGTCAAAATGGAACCCTGAGCTTCCAGCACGGCCTTGGAAACAATATTTTCGGAAGCTATCAACTCTATTTGATTCTGCTGACGGTCTAGCTCCAACCGTATTGCGTCAAAAATCTCTTTGTCTTCCGTTTTCAAATCATCTTCAAAATCCATGTGCTGCTCCTTATCTGTCCAGTTTATCCAAACGGCGCTGATGGCGGCCGCCTTCATATTTGGTTTTCATGAAAACATCAATTCTTCTGACCACGTCTTCAAACTTCATCGTTCTGCCGCCAAACACAATAACGTTTGCATTGTTATGCGCATGAGCCATTTCCGCCGAAAACTCGTCATAAAGCAAAGCCGCACGGATTCCTTTATGGCGGTTGGCCGCTATGGAGATTCCGATTCCTGTCCCGCAAATCAGGATTCCCCAGTCAACGCTCCCACTCAGAATGTCTGCGGCCATTTTGTCGGCAATATCGGGATAATCGCAGGATTCTTCGGAATAGGTACCTTCATCCGCCAAAACGATCCCCCGCGCCTTATAATGATTGATAAGCTTCTCTTTCAATTCAAATCCGCCGTGGTCGGACCCTATTGCTATTTTATCCATCTTATGGTCTCCTGTTAAAAATTTTTTTTATCATAAAGCATCGACAGTCAAATGCAACCGGGCTCTTTGGTTACACCCAATAAAAAAATAATTCTCTGATTTTAAAAACAATTCACAAAAAAGTGCAAAATAATTAAAAAAAGATATTGACGGCGATAAAAAAATCTGTATATATAGACCTCGTTGAGTGAATGAGGAACTCAAATGAGGTATCCCGATTGGCCGGTTGGCAGAGTGGCTCATGCAGAGGACTGCAAATCCTTGTACATCGGTTCAATTCCGGTACCGGCCTCCAAAAATTCATTCATTACCGCATATTATTCCGGCTTAGCTCAGCGGTAGAGCAATCGGCTGTTAACCGATTGGTCGCCTGTTCGAATCAGGCAGCCGGAGCCATAAAAAAACACCATCTTTTAAGTAAGATGGTGTTTTTTTTATGCTTTTGGATACTGGTTCGAACAGGCTGTTCGATATCAGGCTCGAGGATGAAAACAACCGCTGCTCCGGTTGTTTTTACCGCAAGAGGCGCAGTTTTATTATCAAGCGCGCGATGCATAAGCAAGCAAAGCGCGATTTACAAAACAAGTGACCGACGCGCAGTTAGTGAGTGCTTCGCACGAACTTACTAAGCTAGAGCCGGAGCTCGGCTATCTAAACAGACAGCGGCCAATGAGAGTTTCATCATTTTTCACTCAAAATATGGCTTTCCCCTATCAATTCCAGAAGCAATCCGTCATCAACGGTTTCGTCCAGAACAATCGTAACCCAATTCTTCTTGTTCATATGATAAGCGGGATAAAATCCTTTCCGCATCAAAAGCTTTTCAACATTATGAGTATTAAGCTTAACGTTAATGACCTCAATTTCTTTCGGCGGCAATTCCTTATTCAGTTTCGTTTGATTAATGTTTATAATCAAAGCATACCACTTGTTATTTTTCTGATTGCGGAAAACCCCGTAACCTTCATATTTCTCCCAGGGAAAATCTATTTTTCCTCCGTATATCTCAAGCATTTTATCCGCAAGACGATTAGCCTGCGGATATATGAAATAATTGTTCAGACAACAATGTTCCCGTATGTCTTGCAAAATTCTGACATACTCGTTTCTGACTTTTAAGACAAAACCGGTATTTTCACTTTCAACGTGCAGCAAAAGGTATTCTTCATCACATTCCGTATCCCAAACTTTTCCGACAATTTCCGACCGTGGACTTATTTTTATAATCGCCTTAAAAGCGCCGCCCATAAAAAATCGTTCCAAAACAAAGACATTATTTATTTTACTGAAACCATAAGATTCAAGTTTAGCATAATCAATTTTCGTTTTTTTAAATACGTTCTCTTCTATCATTATTCCTTGCCCTCGGCATAAAAATATAATAGAAACGAGACAAAGTAAAGGCTTGCCAGAGCGGAATATCTTTTATACTATTTCCAGACGGAGAAGAATATGAAAAAATTTAACCGGCGGATTGAAGATTTTATTTGCGAGCATTGCGGCGCGGAAGTACACGGCAACGGCTATACCAACCACTGCCCGAACTGCCTGTGGAGCAAACACGTCGACGTTAACCCCGGCGACCGTGCCGCAGACTGCGGCGGACTGATGGAACCCGTCGGCGTTGAGCTGAAAAACGGCGAATATATCCTGTTGCAAAAATGCAAAAAATGCGGTCATCTTCGTAAAAACAAAGTTTCTCCCGAAGACAATTTTGAAGAGATTATCAAGCTCTCCAGATCAATGATAAACAAACTGTAAACTTAGCCTCTCACATGGCCTCGTAGCGGCTGCGCACATAGGTAAAAATCTTTTGCTCAATATAATCCTGCAACGACTGATCAGGATTATAAATCCGCATTACTGCCGCAATATTCTCCAGTAAACCGTGTTTAAAAACAAATGTCAGCGATGGCTTGTAATATATTTCAAAAACAAAGCACAATATTTGCAACAGCCTGTCAGAAAAAGAAACGCAATCCCCGCTCTTAACCAGACATTTGTTCTCCATGGCTTCCAAAACTTTTGCCGACACCGGAGCATGCTTGTTTTCTTCCGTCAATCCGTCAAAAAACAAATCCTTAAAAATGCGCCGATCCGTTTTGGCAATATAAAGATTGGCAATCTTATCGGCATCTTTAACCAGACCGTATAATTCTTCAACTTCTTTTTTTATCCCGGCATCGCCAATCTTCTGAAATTCGACGTCTTTTTCCAAAGCGTCGGCCAGATTTCCGTGCTGTTTGACCGGCAGCAGCAGACACGGATCGGAATATCCCCGCTCCTTCAGCATTTCATAGCTGAAAAAACCGTGGTTATAGCTGCGGGAAGCGTCTTCATACATACATTCAATCTCTCTGAAACGCCCGATGTCATGAAACAAATTTACCAGTTTTCCAAGCTTGAGATATTCTTCGCTTCGGTGTTGAAAAATCTTCTCGTTTTTCAAAATATAATTTCCGGCGCCGACTACCTGCATCGAATGCTTTATTTTTTCACGCGCAAACAATTCCAAAAAAGAATTGTCGCTGACCCTGGCCAGACAGTGCTCAAACGCACCGAAAAGTTCCCTTTCCTCTTTTTTTATATCAATGCTCTTCAACATTTCGTTCACAACAAAACCGCAGCCCTCGGACTGCGGTTTTGTCCCTTTCTTATCTATGCCGACTTTTTGTCGCTTTCGGTATTTTTCTTTTTGATAAACTTAGGCTCTTTTTTATCATTGATAACCTTCTCGTCGATGACGATTTCTGCCACGTCTTTCTTGTCCGGAATATCATACATCAGTTCCAGAAGGTTCTCTTCCATAATCGCGCGCAAACCGCGGGCGCCGGTCTTGCGTTCAATAGCCTTTTTGGCAATGGCCCGCAGCGCATCGTCGGTAAACGTCAGTTTGACATGCTCCATTTCAAACAAGGTGGCATACTGGCGTACCAAAGCGTTCTTCGGCTCGGTCAAAACCTTCACCAAGGCGTCCTCGTCCAAATCTTCCAAAGTCGCGATAACCGGCAGACGTCCGACAAATTCCGGAATCAAACCGTATTTCAGCAAATCTTCAGGCTCAACCTCCTGAATAATTTCGCCGATGCGACGTTCGTCGGGACCTCTGACTTCCGCACCGAAACCGATGGAAGATTCTTTGCCGCGCCGGCCGACGATTTTTTCCAGTCCCGAAAAGGCACCGCCGCAAATAAACAGAATATTGGTGGTATCAACATGCAGAAACTCCTGCTGCGGATGCTTGCGCCCGCCCTGCGGCGGTACATTGGCAACCGTGCCTTCAATGATTTTCAACAGGGCCTGCTGAACCCCCTCGCCCGAAACGTCGCGCGTAATCGATGGGCCGTCTGTCTTGCGCGTAATCTTGTCAATCTCGTCAATATAAACAATACCGCGCTGCGCTTTTTCAATATCATAATTGGCGGCCTGCACCAGTTTCAGAATAATGTTCTCCACATCTTCACCGACATAACCGGCTTCGGTCAGCGTCGTAGCGTCGGCAATGGCAAAAGGCACATCCAAAATTTTAGCCAATGTCTGCGCCAGCAGCGTTTTGCCGGACCCCGTCGAACCGATCAAAATCACATTGGACTTGGATATGTCCACGTCAGACTTTGAATCAATGCTGTTCAGACGCTTATAGTGGTTGTAAACTGCCACCGAAAGCACGCGCTTGGCATGTTCCTGACCAATAACGTACTGATCAAGAAACTCTTTGATTTTAGACGGTGTCGGTAAATTTTCGGAATCTATGCCGCCGTGTTTTTTCGCTTCTTCGGCCATTTCATCCGCAACAATGTTTATGCAGACTTCGATACACTCGTCACAGATATAAACGCCCCGCCCCGCAACCAGTTTCTTAACCTCGGCCTGGCTCTTGCCGCAGAAGGAACAATATAAAACTTCTCCGTTGTCGGAATTCTCTGTCATTTTCTTCACCCTATTTCATCATCTCTGAACGGTTGGTAACAATATGGTCAATCAGCCCGAACTTTTTAGCCTCGTCCGGCGTCATAAAATTATCGCGATCCATGGCTTTTTCAATAACGCTGAGCTTTTGCCCGGTATGTTTGACATAAATTTGATTCAGACGTTTGCGCATATTCAAAATCAGATTGGCTTGAATTTCAATATCCGTAGCCTGCCCTTTGGCACCGCCGGACGGCTGGTGGATCATAATCTGAGAATTAGGCAGGGAAAAACGCTTGTCTTTAGCGCCGCCGGCCAGCAGAAGAGACCCCATTGAACAGGCCTGCCCGATGCACATGGTGTTCACGTCGCAGCTGATATACTGCATAGTGTCATACATTGCCATACCGGAAGTAACGACACCGCCCGGAGAATTGATGTAAAGGAAAATGTCCTTTTTCGGATTTTCTGACTCCAAGAACAAAAGCTGGGCGCAAATCAGCGAGGAAACCTCGTCATTGACTTCTCCCGTCAGAAAAATAATTCTTTCTTTCAACAATCTGGAATAGATGTCGAACGAGCGCTCGCCTTTGGACGTCTGCTCAATAACCATCGGAACCAGAGTATTGTCATATACCTCTAAAGAACTTCTCTCAATCATTGCGTTTTCCTTCAAGTTAAATCTGAATATTTATTTGACAATATAACAATATCATCAATAAATAGTAAAGAAATTAACGCATTGAAGCGAAAATTTATTTCTCGGAGAAAATTTTTTCTTTCATATCCGGAGAAACGCATATTTCGTAATAAGGATAAATATTGGTCTCAAGCCGGCGGCAATCCATATCTTTCAAAATCGGATCCCGGGCTTTGTCTATTTGCAGCAGGCTGCCGGGTTCCGCGGCAATAAAGGCTATTCTGGCGGCATAATCCCGCGCCAGAATATCTTTTTTAAGCTTTTTCCAGCGTGGATTGTCATTAAAATAATCACCGTCCATCGACGTATAACGATAATTCTGCTGCAAGACATTAACGCCCTGCAAATTTTTCGCCGTCCGGCTGAAATAGGGCAGCAACGCCGAAGTCGGAAAATTATAAAACATTAACAGCGCGTTGTCGGGAATATTTACGCCTTTAACTTCAACAAACTTCTCAAATTTTTTGCCGTCTATTTCGCAATTGCGGCAACCCCATATTTGAGAATACAACGGCGTCAGCAGCAAAATCGCCGCAACGGCGCTGAGCGGCAGCAGATAAATATCCCGCGCCGTTTTTCCCTCCGGCATCAAAGCCCGGAGCGTCCCCACGATCAAAAGCGACGCCAGCATTTCAATCGGAATCATGTAACGTACGATAGAATATACGTTCAGCCACAAAACATACGCGCTCACCGCAAACACGCAGAGAAAAACGCTTTGTTTTCTGAAAGGAAGCGCCTTATGTTGAATCTTAGCCCAAAGATATTTAATGCCCCAAAACAACAGACAGACATAAGCCAAGGCCAACCGCCAGTCAATAACCACCACGCCGCCCTCCTTGCGGTACAAATCCGCAACCCAGTAAAAAGGCAGCAAAACCAGCCTCCAAAACTCGGTCGGAATAAACTGCGCGTCACGATAATTAACCGCCTCCAAATACGGTGACCGAAAATAAGCGTTAAAAAACGGAAAGAACGGATTGCCGAATTCCCGCTGCAAAATCCACATCCAATAACCGTCCGCCAACACAAAACCGCAAACGCAACCGCCGGCAAAAACCATGATATTGCGCCATGACAGACGCAAAGATCCTTTGCAAACCACCAGCGCGACACCGATCGACATTCCGTAAATTCCGCCCGTAAACTTCAAACCGGCAGCCAGCCCCGCAACTAATCCCGCACAGAAAAAAATCTTGTTCCGATACTGTTTATTTTCAAAAATCTCACGCAGCAACAGCCACAGACTGAGCAAGACCCAGAATGCCGAAGGAATCTCGTTGGTCGAAGTGCCGATTTGAAAAAATACGGCATAACCGCTGAGCCCCGCCGCCAGAGACAAAATAACACCCCAACGTTCCTTCCGACCGCTGCCGGCAAAAAACAGGCTTGCAATCTTATAATAGGCATAAGCCAATGCTCCAAACCACAGCCCCTGCATAAAATAAATAAAATTCGGATAATCGTTAAAATACTTAATCAGCAGATACAAAGGAACGTCAATCAACGGATTAAAAAAAGCATTCAGCCCCGCCACGGCGGCGTCTTCATTAACCCGTCCGTTTAGCAGCGCCCAGGGATTAAAATAATGATAATTGGCAAAATCCCACAGCATTTCATATTTCAGCAAAACGCTCAGCAATCCGCCGCAGACAAGAAAAACGGCCGACATCCGCATTTGAACAAAAAAATTTCTTTCCATTGTTTCCTACTTTCTGGTTGCCGCAACCGCAATATTTTTGCCGACGACTCTTCCTCCGGTAAGTTTATCCGCCGCATGACTGAAAGGAAAAATAAAACGGTCATAAAATTTTAAAGAACCTTGGGAAATATTTCCGTTCTTATTGCCAAAGACTTTAAAAGCCAATGTTGCAAAAAAGCCTAGAAAATCAGCATATCTAAGTTCTGAAACATTCCATTTTTCCTCTTTCAGCAAATGTTTCAGACTTTCTTTTGAATACCTGCGGTAATGGCCGACCTTCCTATCCATTGAACTGTACAGACACGACAATGCGGGAAGATACAAATATAAAATCCCTCCCGGTTTCATTTTCTTGTAAAACAGCTCGGCTATGGCTGTGTCGTTTTCAATATGCTCCAACACATTTAAGGAATAAATAAAATCAACCGAACCATCCGGCAGCATTTCAAGACTGTCCAGCACTTTCTGCTCCGGAGCATAATATTTTTTCATATTTGCAGCCGGTTCAATACAAAAGATTCTTTTATCGGACAGACGCCCAACCTGACGGGCAAAAAAACCATCGCCGGAACCGAAATCAACAATTACATTGTCTTCTTTTCTGATTCTTGAAACAATCTCATTTATCAGAAAATTATTATAATTTTCTGCCAGCTTCATTGTTTCAAGATTATCCCAGCCGTTATATTCCATTATTCATTAACCGGATTATACTGCAAATAAGACATTCTCCGAACCTCCTTACGGCTCTTTGCCACGCTGTCCAGAACAAATCCCACCAGCATACTAACTACCGAGCATATCATCAGACCGGTGGCCAGAACAGTTGTCGGCATTCTCGGCACCAGTCCCGTCTCCAAATAGTTTTCAATAACCGGAATGCCGCAAATCAGGGACAAAAGCATAAAAGCAAGTCCAAACACGCTGAAAAACAGCAGAGGACGCTCTTCTTTAATCAAGGTAACAATCATCAGCAAAATCCTCAGACCGTCTTTATACGTGGAAAGCTTACTGACCGAACCTTCCGGCCGGGCGAAATAATCCGTGTCAATTTCTTTCATCGGAATTCTTGAAGACAAGGCATAAACTGTCAGTTCCGTTTCGATTTCAAATCCCCAGGACTGAGACGGAAACGTCTTAACAAAACGTTTTGAAAAGACCCTGAAACCGGAAAGCATATCCACCAGTTTGTGATGAAAAAAGCTCTGCACCAAACGCGTCAGCAGAACATTTCCCCACCGGTGCCCTACCCTGTATGCAGCCAGATCGACTTCCTTGCGCGCTCCCACCACCATATCCAGATTGTTGTCAAGCAGTTCTTTGATCAGATCCGGAGTCCGCTTAATGTCATAGGTTTCGTCTCCGTCGCTCATCACATAAACGTCAGCGTCAATATCGGCAAACATCCTGCGGATAACATTTCCCTTGCCCTGATAGCTTTCATGGCGGACAATGGCGCCGGCTTTTTTAGCCTCCTCTACCGTATTGTCGGTCGAATTATTGTCATAAACATAAATCTTAGCTTCCGGAATAATCTGTTTGAAATCATCAACCACTTTGGCAATGGCAATACCTTCGTTATAACAGGGAATAATTACCGCTACATTTTCCTTGGCCATCTTACTTCTCCTCCATGTTTTTTTGGAAAGTTTTGCTGTTTTGTTCAAAATTTTTCCAAACTTTATGCTCTAATTCTGGCGGCACACACAAAATCAATGGCAACATATTATTTGGAATTCCCCGACAAGACATTTTTTCCAATATTCCCAGCGGATCCTGCGTATTTCCTCCTGAAACGGCAATAACTGGTCCTTGATGTTTGTCCATAATTTCTCTCCGCATTGCCCGCCATTTGGGATTATAATCATAATAATCCACAATACGTCCTTTATCCGTTGTTATATACATACTTTGCCAAACGGAAAGCCCTCGGATATTTTTCTTTTCTAAAAAATCAAACCAATAAGGAAGGACTGCCGAAACCGGATATTCATAAAACAAAATCAACGCATCATCAGGAATATCAACCTCTTCAATAAAAATAAATTTTTCTCCATTATAATCACTAATTTTTTCCCCTTCTTTATAAGAGACATTATCCATTTTCCTGCTCCCCCAGCTCTCACTGAAAAAAGGAACCGAAATCAATAAAAAGAGAATCAGATTAACCAAAGAGATATACAATATTTTTGCCCAATCACTCCTTGGAATAAATAAAAAAATAATTTTCACAACAAACAGTGCTAGAAGCAACTCAATAGGCACCATATAACGGAAAAGCGAAAAAAGCAAAGCCCATATTAAATATGAAAGTAATGTAAACAAAAGCAAAAAACCGCTCGGAGTATTCCAATCAAAAGCAAAACGCTTTCTAAACAGCCTATTTCCTGCTTCATATAAAATAAACAACAGGAAAAAGACATATGCCAAGATCAACCTGTAATCAATAATAAAACCACGACTTTCACTAACATATCCGTCCCCATCCGAAGCAATTTCAAAACCTCTGGCAAATAATAAAAACGGCTGCATAATAAATTGTCCCAGCGTATGCGGAATAAATCTTGTATCTCTTATATTCTGGATGGAAGCATATTCAGATTTGAAGATCTCATTAGCAAACGGGAAAAACGGATTTTGAAAATGCTCCCACAGGATATACATCCAGAAACCGTTAAAAATCAAAAAACCGCTTATACCGCCGGCGGCAAAGAAAAATATCTTTTCCAGCGGACGTTCCAGCCTGCGATAATACAAAAATACCGCCAGAGCCGACGATACGCAATATGTCACCGCTGTCAGTTTCAGTCCCATCGCCATACCCAAAAGCAGACCGGACAGCAAAAACAGCCATTTGTTCTGCTTCGAAGAATACATCTCTTTTAATAAGACATATAAACCGGCCATAATAAATACCGATATCTGTATCTCATTGGTAGAGGTGCCTATCTGCATAAATGTTGACCAACCCGTCGCTCCCACCAGCAAAATCACGAATACCTGCAATTTACCGACCCGTGTCGACGTATCGATAACCTGACATACAATTTTGAAAAACAAAAACAGCAGCGCACCGAACCACATTCCCTGCATAAAGCAGATAAAGTTCGGATAATCGTTAAAATATTTAATCAGCAGATACAGCGGAATATCCGGCAATGGATTGAAAAACGCATTCATTCCCGCAGCCCCCACATCATAGTTTATCCGACCATTCAGAAAGGCCCACGGATTAAAATAATGATAATTAACAAAATCCCAAAACAGATCATATTTCAAAACACAGCTTAATATACCGCCGCACAGCAAAAGAAGAAAAAGAACAACACTATCTTTACTCATCAAATTCAATATTTTTTTCATCTATGTTTCACTCCAAACAGATTTTTCAAATTCCGGGGGAACACATAATACCCAATCAGCCATATTATTTCTCAACTTTCGGCAAACCATTCCCTCTAAATATTTATCCCTCAAAAAAAACGGAGAAAGACTGGTAACCAATGCTATTTTAGGTCCTTTATGCTCTCTGATAACATCCTCTTTATATTTTTTCCATTTTTTGTTATACTCAAAAAAATCTTTATCTCCCTGAACCGTCTTTACCAAATAGAAACTCTGAGCGATTTTTATTCCTCTAATCCTTTTTTTATCCTGTCCCCAATAGGGCAATATTGCAGATGTCCTGTTTGAATACATTAAAATTAAAGAATTTTCAGGAATATCAACATCTTCCACATAAACAAAACGATTATAACTATTTTCTTTTTTTTCTGAAGTAATATCTTTCCTATATCCCCAAGGCTGACTGAAATAAGGCGTCATTACAAATTGAAAAATTAAAATATTAACTATTGAAAAATAAATAATTTGCAACGATTTCCGCCGAGGCAAACAAAATGCTCCCGATTTTACAATAAATATTGAAAGTATTAGAAAAATAGGAACAGCATATCTTAAAATTGTGAAAACATTAACCCAGAAAATATATGCAGTCAAACCCCAAACTATCAAGAAACTCTGCTTTACATCCATTTGTCTGACGATGTCTTTTCCTCTTAATTTTTCAACCCAAAGATAAATAAAATATACAATGAAAATTATATAAGAAAAAGCTAACCTGTAATCTGCAATAAAAGCACTGCCTTCGCTATGGTTAAATTTAAACGGGAAAAGCAACAGTTCACAGATTGAAGTCGGAACATAATTACGATCTGAGAAATTTTGCTGTTCCATATATTCAGACTTAAAAATCTCATTGGCAAACGGGAAAAACGGATTGTGAAAAAGCTCCCACATTTCTTTCATCCAGAAACCGTTTACAACAAGAAATCCTACCATACCGGAAAAAGAAAACCAAAACAAAACGGCCAGCGGCCGTTGCAATTTTCTATAAAATAATATCAGTGAAATTCCTGAAGCAATGCAATACGTAACATTGGTCAATTTCAATCCCATCGCCATTCCCAGAACAAAACCTGAAATGCCAAAAGCCGCAAGAGACTGAATTGGAACCGAAAATTGCTTTAGCAAAAGATACAATCCCGTTAAAACAAAAAAAGCAAGAGGTATTTCGTTTGTAGACGTACCTATCTGCATAAAGCAAGACCAAGACGTAATGCCTATCAAAAACGTAATAACAGACAGAATTTTTCCCTTAGGCGTCTGAAAATCAAAAAACAAACTTATTATTTTGGCATAAGTGAATGCCAACGCCCCAAACCACATTCCCTGAACAAAATAAATAAAATCAGGATAATTATTGAAATACTTTATCAACAAATATAACGGCACATCTGGAAGAGGATTGAAAAATGCATTTAATCCGGCGACGGCAACATCAAAATTAACACGTCCGTTCAAAAAAGCCCAAGGATTATAATAATGATAATTGGCAAAATCCCACAACAACTCATACTTCAAATATACACTAAGAGTTCCACCGATAATAAGGAAAAAAAACAACAGTACAAGATTCTTTTTTCTCATATATCTATAATCCTTTCTATACTCCCGAAGTGTAAAATAAAATTCTTGCAGAAACAAGCGCCGCAAAGTTTTTACACAGAAAGCACTGTTTCGCCTTTTTCTTCCCAATATCATACTTAAGTTCCGGAGGAACACACAAAACGAGCGGCACCAAACACCCACACAAATATCTTACATACAAATATTAAGATGATCGTCCAGATTATTTAACAACGGACGACATTGCAGATCTTTAAGATACGGGTCTTTCGTCTCATCCACATTATACAAAGAATTATACCATTTTCTTACAATTGCTATTATTCTTCCTTTTCTGTTTTTAAGGACTTCATCCCTTAGTAAACGAAATTTTTTACGTTCGGTAAAATCAGTTCCGCCCATAACAATAACATTGCCCTGTTTTGTTCCCATCACTCTGACTTTGCTCTTTCCCGGAATCAAAGTTGAAACAATCGCCGCCGAAGGCATATTATAAAGAAGTATGACATCATCCTCGGTAACTTCTATTTTTTCCACATCAATAACCTTTGCGTCTCCCCGTCTTGTTCCCCACGGAACGCTGTATGCAGCCATACTGATCAATATAAAAAAGAGTAGAATCCAGACAGAAATCGTTATAGCTCTTTTCCAAAGAGCCACAGGAAAAGTATCATATGCAAACTTGACAATAATCACACCCGAAAAAACCTCAATCGGAATCGCATAACGAAGGATAGAAAAAAATAAAAGCCAGATAGCATAGCTGCATACGATATAAACAAACAGAAAACGGATACCGTCCGACTCTTTGAATTTACAGACAAACCGGCGCACCGCATAATAAAGCAAAATCAAATATACTGCGGCAAACCGAAAATCTATAAAATAGGTTTCCGCCACCACTCTGCGCTCAAAATGGAAAGCCCATATAAAAGGATAAAATATATATTCAGTCAAATTCTTGGGAAGAAAGCGGCGGTCAGAATAGTTAAAATTGTCAAAATATTCAGATTTGAATATTGTGTTCGCAAACGGAAATACCGGATTTCCCAGAAGAGTCCATAACTTCCACATCCAAAAACCGTTAATCAGCAAAAATCCGACGGTTCCGCCCAGACAAAACATAAAAATTAACATTCCGGGGCGATTCAGTTTTTTTCGAAAAATTAAAAGAGTTAAAAAAATCGAAGCGCAATAAATAACGGCCGTCAGTTTCAAACCAGCTGCCATACCGAGCAAAAGCCCGGACGAAAAAAATGTCGGCAAGGTTTCGCCTTTACCTCCCGAAAACACTTTCAATAAAATATAAAACGCCCACAAAACCAATATAGCCGTCTGTATTTCATTGCTGGTTGTCGAAACCTGCATAAATGTAGCAAATCCCGTTACCCCAATTAACGTTGATAAAACAGTCAGCAGATTTTTATAACGATACCCTTGAGAAAAAAACAATTCCGCAATTTTAAAAACCATAAAAACAAGAATACCGAAATACATTCCCTGCAAAGCGGAAACTACGCCGGGATAATCGTTTAAATATTTGACCATATAATAAAACGGAATTTCTATCAGAGGGTTATTATAAGTATTTACGGAAGCAGGAGCAATGTCATAACCGACCCGTCCGTTCAAAAAAGCCCAGGCATTATAATAATGATAATTCGTAAAATCCCATTTATTTTCATACATAAAACTATAGCCGCATACCGCGCCGATAATCAACAAAACTGCAAACAAAAAAACATTTCTGATACTGATTTTCATACTGCTCTCCTAAAAAGAAGGATATAAAATCAATATCGGAAATACAAAATTTATTAACCTTATGCACAAAAAAATTTCATAAACTTTACAATGCTAATTTTTGCAGACAAAGGCATTATAACGCTCACTCGGCGCGCTTAATTGACGATTCAGTCCCTCATGCCCGTAGATTTCCAGCAAAGTTTTTTGTTCCGAAAATAAAACCGTTCCCAATCCCAATCTATTGCCTTGCCAATCGGCACCTAAACTTTTCAATAACGTCGGCAGTATGTCCAAGCCGCTGAAATCGCGTTTCATATCCGCTTTTCTGCCGCCATCAATAAACAGATTAAAAATCGTTCGATTTTCATCTCTGTTTCTCAGATATTGGTCATAAACGGGATTACTCATCGCCAGATGATCTCCGACAACCAATAAAACGGTATCTTTTGCCCAAACCTGCTTTTGAAACCAGCGGATAAAATCAGCTGCCATCATATCGGCGCATTTTACCACATCCCGGAAATCACCGAATTTTCCGGAACACTTTTCATCCAAATATCCGGGATGATGCATATCCAAAGTCATAATCGTCATAAAAAAAGGCTGATTTTTCACGGCCTTTGCGGACAATAAATCCATGGCTTTCCCATATGTATTCTTGTCGCTGTTTCCCCATTGCCACACAAATTCATTTGGCTCAACATCCGCAAAAAACATATCCTCGGCATGACTTTTCAAAAAAACGTCCGTATAGGCAAAACCCGTCTCTCCGCTGCTCACAAAAAATTCATGATATCCGTTTTTCTTCAATATATCTTGTAAACAGGATGCATTGGGCAAAAAGCCGTTCCGTCCGTACGAATGTGAATCAATAGGCAAGACTAACGGCAGACTGCAGGAAGATGTAACCAGCCCCGCAACCGTCCAGCCGCTGCCGGCAACCTGATGATATCTTCCGAACTTGATATTTTCTTCTTGCAGGCTCGTAAGCTGCGGCAGCAGGTTTTCTCCGAAAATTCCGCCTTCGGCATAAATACTTTCCATAGATTCCAAATACAAAACTATCAGATTTTTACGTTCCGAAAACGAAATGTTATCAGACATTCGATAATTATCTTCATAAAAATCACTTTTATGATAATAACTCTCAACATATTGAAATATTTTAAGTTTTAACCCGACAAACAGTATTGCGAATATCAAAAAGAATAAAGAAAGAAAAACAATCTCCGATTTAAAATATTTCCAAAGAATGCCATATAAAACAATCATTAAGAAAGCATATAACATACTATAAAACAAAAACTGCCGATATATGGGGGCATATGCCTTCAAATCCAAAGCTTCATAATATTTAATATGAAACAAAAACTGATTAAAATCGATTTTATCAAAATAAATATGTATGAAAACAAATAAAATATATAAGAAAATCCCCAAATTCCAAAATATAAACGAACACAGAAACTTATTAGAATCAAATTTGTTAATAAAAAAATTCATTTTGCCGCCGTCACAATTAAAACAATTGTTTCAATATAGAAAAACAACTGTTGACGGCAACATAAAAACGGAAATTATAAACAATTAATAACACGAGGATTATACAAAATAATATGTCGGATAAAAATTCCAAAATATAAAAAAAGCTCCGCATTGCGGAGCTTTAAGTTTTGTTTTTCCCAAAAACTAAGAAGCTTTCTTGGTTGCTTTCTTGGCCTTGGTTTCTTTTACTTCGGCTGTTTCTTCTTTTTTAGCAGATTTTTTAGCCGTTTTTTTTGTTTCTTTTTTGTCTTCGTCAAAAGCATAAAGCTCTTCAATGGAAACAACTTTTTCGCTTACTTTGGCCTGACCGAGAATATAATCTACGATTTTTTCTTCAAAAACCGGAGCTTTCAGAGATTCGACAGCCTGTTTGTTTTTAACATAGTAGTCAAAAACCATTTTCTCCTGTCCCGGATATTTGCGGGCTTCGTTCATAATCGCCTTGTTGATATCATCAGCCGTAATCGTGATTTTCGCGTTCTGGCCGATTTCTGACAACAACAGGCCGAGCTTGACACGGCGGACGGCAATATCTTTATATTCGGCCATCAGTTCGTCTTCGCTCTTGGCTTTTTCGCTCTCGTCCAGCTGATTATACTTTTTGGCCTGCTCATACTGGTCAACGATGGATTTGTACTCGGCATCAACCAGCGACTGCGGAACCTCAAAGCTGTATTCTTTATCCAAAGCGTCCAGCAAAGCTCTCTTCAGCTTCATTTTGGAAGCGGCTTCATAATCGCCTTTAATACGTTCGGAAATGACGTTTTTCAGCTTATCCAGATTTTCTTCTCCCAAAGACTTGGCAAACTCGTCATTGATTTCGACATTTTTCGGTTCGCGCAGTTCTTTGATTTCAACGGCAAATACAGCATCTTTTCCGGCCAGATCTTTGGCATGGTAATTTTCCGGGAATTTAACCTTAACGTCAACTTTTTCACCGGCTTTTTTACCGATCAGCTGATCTTCAAACCCCGGAATGAAAGAACCGGAACCCAGTTCAAGAGGATAGTTCTCGCCTTTGCCGCCCTGAAATTCGACGCCGTCGACCGAACCGACAAAATCAATCATAACCGTCTCGCCCTGTTTGGCAGCACGGTTTTCTTCAACTTTGCTGGTTTCCTTGCGGGAAGCGGCCAAATAGTTAAGAGCCTTGTCGACCTCTCCGGCCGGAACTTCTGCCGTCAGTTTTTCGAGTTTGATTTTATCCAGACCGTCAAACTTGATTTCCGGCATATTTTCGACGGATACTTCAAACTCAATGTCTTCACCGTCTTTGAAAGCGGTGATTTTAACGTCAGGAGTCATAACCGGGCGCAGTTTCTGCTCTTTGATAACGCCGTCGGTTGTTTTCTGAACCAAATCTTCCAGCGCTTCGCCTTTTACGGCATCCTGATATTTCTGTTTAATCATTGCCACCGGTGCCTTACCTGCACGGAAACCCGGCATTTTTACGGTTTTGGCAATATTATTGATTTTCGCGTCCACCTGTTTGGCAAATTCGCTTGAAGGAACGGTAACTTTGAAAACTTTTTTCAAACCTTCGGATTTTATTTCAGTAACATTCATTAGCTTTCTCTATTCAAAATGTTTGGGGTTGCCCATCTTCTCCACAAAAAAGATGGTGCGAGCGGAGAGACTCGAACTCTCAAACCTCACGGCACCAGATCCTAAGTCTGGCGTGTCTACCAATTTCACCACGCTCGCAACTTCTTGCTTTTATTCACTTTTGCTTGCATACTATAGAAAAAAATTTTTAAATCAAGACTAAATTCACAAACCCAATAAAATTATTGTAATATAAGTTAATATTTTATATGATACCCGCAGAGATAACTATTTTTAGAAAAAAATCAGGGAGAACTCTTGTGTTTTCAAGAAATCTGACAAAGAATTTTCTTTTGGCCGCGGCGACTGCGGGACTGCTCTGCTCTTGCGGAATTTTCAAAACGACGGACAACGGCGAGCCCGCACAGTCAATCTGGGTTTTCAGCGACCGTGCGGCCGAAGAGGCCAATCTGGCCACGGTAGCCTACTCTCAGGGCAAGTTTCCCGAAGCCGAAGAACACATAGTCAACGCCCTGCAGCTTAATCCCAAACAGCCTCAGGCCCTGATGGTCGGCGGCATGCTCTATGAACAGATCGGCCGTCCCAACCGCGCCCGCCAGTATTATGAAGATTTGATTGTCCTCAACGGCAATGAGACGACCATTCTGGGTTCCAAAACCGGCAAACCAGAAAAAATGTCGGACATTGCCAAAAAAAGACTGCGCATGATCAACGTCAAACAGAGCAAATTGGTCGTCGAGGAAAAAGACGGAGCCAAGGTTTTCAACATCAGTGACGAAGCGGCCAAACGCCAGAGCAAATCGGCCATCGCCGAAGCCCTGTTTTTAAGAGAAAAGAAACTGGCCGCCGACAACAGGCCCAGTTCCGAAGAAGAAATCAAAGCCGTCGAAGTGCTGTTTGATGACAATGAGCAAAATATGATTTCGCGTTTTCTGATTTTAAAAGAACTGGCTGAAAAAGATTTGGTTACCAAAGAGGAGTTTTTAAACGCCCGCATGGCTAACGTCGGCGCCCTGCTGCCGCTCACCCACACCGCACCGGCCTACGGCATTGACCGCAAGGTTCCCTCTCCGGATCTCATTATTGAGCGGATTTCGGTTTTGAAAGATGCGGTAGAAGCTCGGGCCATCACGCCTCGCGAGTTTTCTGCCGAACGCAATCTGATTATCGAAGCTCTGCTGCCGCCGACCCCGCGCCAGAGAATGCGGAACAAAACGCCGTCCAAAGACATAATGGGCGCGGCCAAAGATCTCCGTAAGCTGGAAGTTTTATACGATCTGAACCTGATTACCTCCAAAGAAAAACAAAGAGAGCAGAAAGCCATTGAAAAATATCTGGGCATCAACCGCGCCGAGAAAAAAGTCGAAACGTCTCGGCCTGCCGCCAAACAGCCGGCTTCTGCCGCAAAGTCCGCAGATGCGTCACCGGTCGTTCCTTCGGCTGAAAACGCACCCAAAGAAGTTATAGAAACGCAGACGACTATAACGGAAACGACACCGATTTCGCAAACGCCACCGGACGCATCTCCGGCACCGACCCCGCTTTTGCCGCCGGTCAGCAGCCCGTTTTAAAAAAACATAACATTATATATTTTCAACCACCCTCCGGGGTGGTTAAGAATTTTATTGAAAACTTTTCTCAATCTGTTATTTTCAGCACAGATTTTCAAAAATAATAAGGTAATTGAACAATGACTCCCAATATACGCAAATGTTTTGCGATTATATCACACCCTGACGCCGGCAAAACGACCCTGACCGAAAAACTCCTGTTGTTTGGAGGCGCCATCCAACAGGCCGGCGCCGTCAAAGCCAGAGGCGAGAACCGGCACGCCCGCTCCGACTGGATGAAAGTTGAGCAGGAACGAGGTATTTCCGTCGCTTCGTCGGTAATGAATTTTGAATATGAAGGTATTACTTTCAACCTTCTGGACACGCCGGGACATGAAGACTTTTCCGAAGACACTTATCGTGTGCTGACCGCCGTGGATTCTGCCGTTATGGTTCTCGATTCGGCCAAAGGCATTGAAGCTCAGACAAAAAAACTGTTTGAAGTCTGCCGCCTGCGTGACGTCCCTATCCTGACCTTTATCAACAAGCTGGACCGCGAAGGACTGGATCCCTTCTGCCTGCTTGACGATATCGAAAAAACGCTGGCTCTGGAAGTCACGCCCGCCAGTTGGCCGATCGGCATGGGCAAAGACTTTCTCGGCTGTTACGATCTGTTGAATGACCAGCTCATCCTGATGAACAAAAACGGCGACAAATCCCAAATCAATTCTACCATTGAAACCTGCAAAGGGCTTGACGACGAAAAACTTGACCGTCTGCTGCCGGCGCATGCTGTCGCCAAACTGCGGGAAGACGTATCCATGATTAAAGAGCTTTGCCCTGAGTTCAATCTGGAATCTTATCTGGCCGGCATTCAGACCCCCGTCTTTTTTGGCAGTGCAATCAACAACTTCGGTGTTCGCGAAGTCCTGGAAGGATTGCATAAAATTGCACCGGCGCCACGCCCTCGTCCGGCAGCGGAGCGTACCGTCGGTCCCGATGAAAACAAAGTTACCGGCTTTGTCTTCAAAATCCAGGCCAACATGGATCCTAAGCACCGTGACCGCATTGCCTTCATGCGCATTTGTTCTGGCCATTTCAAACGCGGCATGACCTTAAATCAGGTCAGAACCGGCAAAGGCATAAAAATTCCCACGCCGGTTATGTTTCTGGCTCAGGAACGCGAACTGGCTGAAGACGCCTACGCCGGCGACATCATTGGTATTCCCAACCACGGACAGCTGCGCATCGGCGACACCATGACCGAAGGCGAAAAGCTTCACTTCACCGGTATTCCGAGCTTTGCGCCGGAACTCTTAAAATCGGTCCGGGCACTGGATCCGCTGAAATCAAAACACCTCGGAGCGGCATTGCAGCAAATTGCCGAAGAAGGCGGCGCATCCGTATTCAAACCAGTCGTCGGCTCCGAATGGATTGTCGGCGTCGTCGGCGTTTTGCAGTTTGAAGTAATTGCAGACCGCATCCGCTCGGAGTTCAATATCCCGGTAGCCTTTGAACCCACACAGTATTACACCGCCCGTTGGATTGACTGCCCGGACAAACAAAAACTTAAAAAGTTTATTGATGCCAATCAGGCCAGCCTTGCTAACGATCACGACGGCGCCGACGTTTTTCTGGCTCGTAACGCCTGGCACCTGAACAAAGCTCAGGAAGATTTTCCCGACATTGTTTTAAGCAAAACCAGAGAACAGATTTTTTAAGCGGTTCGGGAGAAGTTTATGCCTCAATATTTGAACGATAAAAAAAGATTTATCATCCGAATGATTGAGGTCTTAGCCTCCGGAGAGCCGCTTTCGGCACCCAGACACCTGGCATTGTTTTTTGAGCTTGAAGAATTCCTCGGCAGTCGCCGTTGCAACTCCGGTCTGTTAAAAAACGGCACGCCCGACTTTGAATTTCTAAACCGCGAAGAAAACCGCACCGCGCTGCAAAATACCCTGAGCGCCATGCTGGAGGCAACGGTTTACCCGCAAAACATCCACCAGCTTTCCCATTACCGCCGTGATCGGAGCAAAACCGTATTCAAAGTTAACAACAACCTTGTTTATAAACATCTGCAAAAGAAATTCGATTTTGAAAGTTTTCAAAAACTGTTCAAACTGGGCTGCAACCGCGGTGTTTTCAGCCTTAGCTTTGAACATCATATTCCCAAAGTCACCGAACAGGCCGGAAGCCTGCACATGACCAGAAAATGGCCGCGCGACCATGCCGCAATGCTGCCTCTCATCAGCGAACGTTACGCTGCGGAACTGTGGCCGGGGCTGCAGGCTTGGGCCGAGGCATACAGCGCGCCGGAAGAACAAAATGCCTTTGCCGCCATTTTCAACGTTCCGCAAAATTACAAAAAAAACCTCGGTATAAGCCATGTTTTCTGGATGGATAAAAACGGCTTTCTGACCAGAGACAAAAACTGGCACATGAACCAACGCACAGAATCTCATGCTGCACTGTTGTACGGATTTGCCCAAAGTATTTTACAGCTTTTGGAAAACCCCCGCCCGAAATTCAAACTCATTTCACCGCAAATTATCCAAACCGTCGTACAGCTCACGCACTATCTTTATGTGCTGGGTCCCTCTCCCTCCAGCTGCGGCCCTTGGGAAGAAATCGCCTTTTCCGGCGGCATAAACTGGGATTGCGCCTGCGTCATTGAGGCTTTCCAGAAAATGAACGAACTGCTGCTTCGTCTTCACTTTGAACTGCCCATACTGAACAAATTTCTCCAGGCCGAAAAAAAGCTGCTTGAAAAATTCCGGCTTGAACCCTTGCTGGAAAACCCTTCCAAACTGAAACAATACATTGCCGCATCGCAAAAAAACATCGCGGAAAACTACCTAAACGAATTTCGCGAAATCAAACGCATCGACGCGTCTTCCGTCATGTTGGCTGCCTCCGACATAGATTTGAGTTCCGACGGAAACATTTACGAGAACATAAAAAAACGTCTTGAAACTCTGAAAGTATTTCAGGACAATTTGCTTGGAGAATTCGGCGCCAGACGCTACAACCGGTTCCAATGCCGCATAGACAACAAAGACATAGATTCATGCGACAGTTACCTGAATCTGAATTCGGATCTGCTGTTAGACAACCAAAGCGGACGTTTTTATTTTGGCAAGCGGGAACGTATTGCCCAAATTGAAAAATACGGCGGTTCCGTTTCCTCAGTCAAGGACTACATCCTTCGCCAGAAAGGTTTTTCCGAAAAGACTTCGGCTCAATGGGGACTGCCGGTTTCATACGCCGCTTTGGCTTTCGGCAAAATGCTCAACAAACTGCTAAACGAATGCCGCGGCCGCAAACATATCACACCCGAAGAAAGCAACCTGATAAAAACCTGTCTTAACGGAGAAGAAGAATATATCAAACGCAGCTATGCAGGCATCACCGGCATAAAAATCGACGGCAGCATTCCCTACAAGGCCAACGGTACCCTGACCGATATCTGGAAAAAACCCGAAGCTTATCAGGCCGTCACCACCTTGCGCGGCCGTGCCGATTTTGCCTTTTTACCCGGCGTCAACTCCCATTTGGGCTGGGATGCGGCAATCTGCTACCAGGCTTCGCAGATTTTTCTGAAAAACCTTGAACTGTTGGAAAGCGAAACGCTTCCCTCTATCTAGAAACAACGCTGTTCCAATATCTTACACCGATATCGTCGCGCACGGTCTTAACTTTTACTTTTTCTCCGTCCAGATAAAAAACGGCGCCGGCAGCCTGTGAGGCGTCAAAAGGCTTTCCGTCAACCTCCAATCTGTGGTCTTTGAAATATTTGATTCGCCTCTTGTAGAGACAATACTCGTCGTTGCATTCCAAATCCAGCCATTTTTTGTCAACGGTTGCACCTTTGTAAATTTTTTTAATCAGCTTGTTTTTCTTATCATCCAGTTTTTTGTTGGCCGTTTTTTCCAGCCACATCTGCTTGGCAAAATAATTGCCGCGCGACGGCAGAATAACCAGTTCGCCCTGATTGTCCTTCACCGCCAGCAAGTCCGCTTCTGCATCCACGATAACGTCGGGAACTCTGACCGTAAAAATGCTGAACATTCCGGCCGCAACCAAAAGCCATCCCCATTTCCGCCACGCCTCTTGCCACAGACACAGCCATAAGCCGCCGAACACGATAAACAGCAAACCCCATAAAGGCATCGACAAGACCTGATACCCGGCATTGGGCAGAGAAGCGACATAAGCCGTAATATCGTTCACCAGGCCTATTCCCCAACCGACCAGCCGCAGCGGCCAATAATCGAGTCCCAACGGCATCAACAGCAGAGCTATCAGGACAAACGGCATAATGACCAAACCAATCACCGGCCCCGCCAAAAGGTTCGCCAGCGTCGTATAAACGGATATTTTGTTAAAATGATAAACAGCAAAAGGCATTGTCGCCAAACTGGCAACCAAATCAGACACCAAAATGCCGGCAATATAAACCCAGACGATTTTTACCGTTTTAAGCAGAAATGTCTGTTCCTTATCGTTTCCGCTCAAAAAACGGTGCAGAGAACCGGCATATTTTTCATAAAAGGCTATCAAGGCAATAACCGCGGCAAAAGACATCTGAAAACTCGCGCCGATCAGAGCCTGCGGCGTAAAGACCAAAACCAGCAACGCCGCCAGCGAAATCGTCTTCATTGAAATGGCACGGCGCCCGAGCATAATGCCCAGAACCACGATAAAATTCATAATGAAAGCCCGTTGTGCCGGAATTTCCGCACCCGAAATAAACAGATAAAAAACGCTGATCAAAATGGCAAAAACTGCCGAAATTTTCTTTGAATCACAGCGTAGAGCCAGCGGCGGCACAAAAGCAATAACCAACCGCACCAGAAAAAACATCAACCCTGCAATCATCGTCATATGCAGCCCCGAAATGGACAGAAAATGCGCCAACCCGGAATCCCGGTAATTCTGAATGATTTTGCGGCTGATAACACCTTGTTCGCCGGCCACGATCGCCGCCGTAACCGAAGCCTGATCCGACGGCAGAACGCTTCTTATATGCCGGATAATCCTGCCGCGGAGTTCATCCACGGCATAGCGAAAACGATTGGAAAAAGAAGGCTCCCCCATGCAGTCAATGGGCAAGACTTCGCTGATGGCGTAACCGCTGGCGTCAAGCCCTTCAAAATAGGCCTTGCGGTCAAACTGATATCCGCCCGGCAGCACCGGTTTCGACAAAGGCATCAGCTGCGCCACCATTTCCACGCACTCGCCAACCTTAAACGGCGAACTTTTGCTGCGCAGGCTGACACGTACCGTTCCCAAATCCCGATTGCGGTCAAAATTTGTAGCATCGCTTAAAATCAGCCGTTGGTTTCCCCGATAATTGAAACCGATTTTTTCAATTCTGCCGCTGACATAAAGTTTTTCTTCGTTTTGAAGCCCCTTTTCACCGTTAAGATAAGCCGCCTTCAGCTGAATGTCGGCAAATCCAAGCACCACCATCGAAAATATCGCAAGAAAAGTTAAAAACCCCGTATTGTATCTGAACCAAACCGCCAAAACAATCATCAGCTCAATAAGCGCCAGACTCCACCAAATGGAGATTTCGCCGGGCAGCAGAAAATATATGCCGATCCCCGCGCCAAACAGCACCGGAACCCACAATGACCAGCGATTCTGTTCTTTATTGAAATTTTCCGAAATATTATTTAAAAACCGATACATACAACGCTCGTTTCAGATTATAATTCAATGAAATAAACCGGTTTAAACAAATATCAAACAACAATTTTAATCTTATTTGCAAAAATTTAACTCTTTTCGCCATAGACTGGAATAAATTAAGTTCTACAAGGAAAGAGCAATGAAAACAAATTTTGTTTTAATCTGCCTTACATCCCTGATTTTAAATGCGGGAAGTGTTACCGCCGGTATCACGCCGCTGAACGAATACGAATGGAAAGACAAGACCATTGGTGATTCTGCCGAAGTATCCGGATATTCGGAAGGAATTCCTGCTTCGGATACACCCGAAAATATAAGCGCAGATTCCTGTCCGAACCAATGTCCGGGATATTCGCCCGATATCGGCAGTTGTCCGGCCGGATCCGAACTGAGTTCCTGCTCCGGTTGTGCCGGATGGTATAAATGCGTTGAAAGCGAATGCGCTCCCGGTTATGATAAAAATTATAAAGAATGTAACATAGACGTTCAGGAAGACAATTATCTGTGCAGTAAATGCATTGATTGACACCTTTACCCAAGACAGGCTTACTTAGCATTTAGGCCTGTCAATCTGCCGAAAAAAGGCTGCTAAACATTTTTGTTGGGCAGCCTTTTTTTTAATAATATTATATTGTCAGTCTTTAAAACCAAAAAGATTGCCGTTTCACAACGGCAATCTTCTCAAAAAAATGACTAAAGAAGTTGTATACTACACCAAGAAACCCTTGATACAGTCAACGTTTCTGAAATCATCCGTAACCAACGGAATGATATCGTTCGGAAGTTTCATCTTCAAACGCGACGGCACAATACACGCCAGCGCTTTGCTCAACAAAACCTTCTCCATATCTTTTTCATTCTCCACCACGCAAAGATCGGAACTTTCCGCTTGGGGAATGGAATTCAATGATTTTACCTTAAAATCCCGAAACTGTCTGGCAACTTTGGCCGAACAGCAATCCGCAATAAAACCTAACGTCAACGGACTGGCAAAGATGATTCTGTCCATAAAAAAATAATTTAGAAGTTAATAAAAGGGCACAGCCCCGATATATATAAAAAAACATTTAGTCGCCATAAAAATAAAAAATATGGATTATACTATCTCATTTTTTTATTTTGACAAGCCGTTTCTTTATTTTTTCGGGCCGCAAGTTCTAAAATCACGTCACAGGCGTTCTGACTCGGCGTTTGCACGCCCTGTCCCAGAATCTCGCGCACCTTGGCAAATCCTCCCATCTGTTTTTCATACAAATCCCCATGCCGCAGAAGCTCAGTAATATAACTGCGGATATTTCCCGGAACACAGCGTTCCTGCAACAGCTCGGGAATAATTTCGCGCCCGAGCAAAATATTTGAAAGATTCACAAATTCAATATGCAGAAACTTGCGAGCCAGCATAGCCGAAAACGGAGATACCTTATAGGCAATGATATGCGGAATATCACAGATTGCCAGCTCCAGCGCAACCGTTCCCGAAGCCGCGATTGCCGCCGAAGAGGACCTGAATGCGCCGTAACGATCGGCCTGGGTTTCCACCACCAAAATCGGCAGCCCTGACTGTTGCACCTGTTTTTTAACGTTCTCAGCCACGGTTCGCACTGTCGGAATCACAAAAAACAGGTTTTCATCAACCGCCTTCAACTCCTTTGCCGCCTCCAAAAAAACCGGCAACAGCTTAGCGACTTCGTTTTTGCGGGATCCGGGCAAAACCGTAATAATCTTTTTATCCTGCGCAATATTATATTTCCGGCGAAAATCGTCCCCGTTGGTCGTAATCACTTCGCTTTCGATGACCGGATGCCCCACAAAGCGCGTATCCAGTTTATAAGGCGTAAAATATTTAGGTTCATAAGGGAACAGCGTCATCAGCGTATCAACGTATTTATACATCGTACGCGCGCGTTTTTTCTTCCAGGCCCAAACCTGCGGCGCCACATAATGTACCTGCGGAATACCGGTTTTAAGTTTGCGCAGAGCTTTATGAACGCGGGAAGAAAAACTCCAGCTGTCAATCGTGACCACCACGTCGGGCTGCACCCTCACAATATCGGCCACCGTTTCCCTGATACGCCGCAAAACCCGGGGAATACTCGGGATCACTTCCGTCAGCCCCATAACTGCCAGATCCGAAATATCAAACAAAGACTTCAGCCCTTCGGCTTCCATTGTATCGCCGCCGATACCGAAAAACTCAGCCTCGGCCCCAATTTTTTTCCGCATTGCCCGCATAAAACGGGAACCCAGCAAATCTCCGGACGGTTCTCCGGCAATCAGATAAATTTTCATCGCTTTACTCCTGTCCGTTTTCAAGATAATCAGCCGGATTAATGCCGATAATGAACAATCCTTCCTTATTTGCCAGCTCAATCACTTCGGCCTGATCGACAATTAAACCGTTGCCGGCATGAACCGCAATGCCCCGCAAACCGGAAGCGGCCGCATTCTGAACGGTCCGCAGGCCGACCGTCGGCAAATCGATGCGCATATCCTGCTGAGGCTTTCTCAGCTTAACCAGAACACCGCCCTCGCCTTTGCGTTTATACTCGCCGCAGCGCAGAAGCAGCCGGTCGGTTCCCTCAATACCTTCAACGCCCAAAACCAGTCCCTGCTGAACCACGACAGCCTGACCGACGTCGAGGCGTCCGAGCTCCAACGCGACCTCCACGCCGCGTCTGATGTCTGTTATCGCTTTTTTGTCCGGCTTGTGTTTTCCCAGTACGCCTTCCTTAATCAACAGTTCGGGCATAACCTCGTGAATGCCGCGCACGTTCATTCCTTCGCTTTCCAGCTCATTGACCAGCGCCCGCAAAATCCCGTCGTCGCCCAGCGCTTTGGCGCCGATTTTGGCAAAAAACGCCGCCGTACGCAAATCGGGAACCAATTCTTTAAAAGACGGTCGTTTAATAGTCCCGATCATAACCACGTCCTGCACTTTCTCTTCGGCAAAACGCTTAAACCCCGTTCCGGCCTGACCGATACGAATCCATTGATGCGGAACCTTTTCCGTAAAATAGTCAGGACACGCGTTGCCCTCTATGGCCAACACAAAAAAATCGCGCCCGGTTTCAAGACAGCGGTTAATCAAAAGCTGCGGGATTGTTCCACCCCCGGCAATAATGCCCAATTTGCGCTCAATCATCATAATCCTTAATCAAACCAATTTCAAAGAACGTAAACTAAAAAGACAAAAGCCGGCCAACAACGGTTCAGACAAACGTTAAAGCCGGCTTCCGCCAAATTTTCATCAGACCGCAGTCTATTCTGCCGTCATAATTTTGCGACGGCCTTCCAGCGCTTCGCCGATAAACTTAACCTGCTCCATAACCATTTCGTTGTCTTTGAATTTAACTGCGGCCTCAAGCAGACGCTCTTCAAAAGTACCCTCTTTACCTTTGAAAATGAACATATATGCGCGTGAAATGGATTTGACCGTATGCTCGTCAAAACCGCTGCGTTTCAGACCGACGACATTCAAACCGCGCAGCTTGCCCCGGTCGCCGGTAACGATACCGAACGGAATAACGTCGCGATCCACGCCGGACAAACCGCCGATCATAGCCTTGCGGCCGATGCGGCAGAACTGGTGAACGGCGCAGTTGCCGCCCAGGATAACGCCGTCGCCGAGGCGGACATGACCGCCGATCACCGCGTTATTGGTCATAATCACATTATTGCCGACCACGCAGTCATGCGCAATGTGAGAATTTATCATAAACATACCGTCGTCACCAACCGTCGTCGTAAAATGCTCTTTGGGCGTGCCGGCGTGCATTGTCACGTTTTCGCGGATAATATTGCGTTTGCCGATAATCAGCTTTGCTTCCGGCTGAAATTCATTGCCGTGGTCCTGCGGACCGGCTCCGAGAACGGCTCCCGGAAAAACAATCGTACCTTCTCCGACCGTGGTGTCGCCCATAATCGTAACCCGTCCCAAAAGCTGAACGTTTTCTCCTATCTTGGCTCGGGAACTAATCCAGCACAAAGGACCGATTTTTGCGCTTGCGGCAATCTGGGCGCCGTCTTCGACGACGGCAGTCGGATGAATGTTAGTCATAAGAAATTCCTTTCTGATAAGTTGTTTTGCATAGAGTATAAAATATCTTTCATACTTTGCAATGTAAAAACAAAAAAACTTACAGATTGTTACCTTATGGACACAAAAAAAGGAACCGTTTCCGGTTCCTGAAAAATCGCTTTTTTTACTTTACCCCCAGCAGAACTTTCCACCAGGGACGAGATTGAGACACATCTTTTTCAACCGCAGGATTGAATATTTCAGCCCGATAACGGCTGTTATAACCGAGTTCTTTGGTCAAAACCATTTTATCGGCGCGAGTGCCGCCTCTCCGGCATTGGCCGATGAAAAAGACATATCCTCCGCCAAAATCTTCCCGCGGAAAATCTTCCGAATAATTGGAATATTCCATCTCGGCATTGTCCAGTTCCAGCACGCACCGGAAAACCACCGGGCTGCGGCTTTGATAAATCCACATTTTCAAACTGCTCCCGGGACACATTCGAAGGATTGCCGGCGCGGTATCATTTCCTCCCAAGGCTGCTGCGGACTTTCCGTTGACGTCAATCAGCAAATATCCCTCGGCCTCGACACGATGACACAGATAAAGTGCGGAAAACACCTGATTTTCAAATTCGGAAATCACTCGGATAAAAACATTTTTCAAACGTACCAGCTGCCCGTCAACCAAAACGGCGCCAAGACAGTTCTCGCCGAACACGGCTTCTTCCTTAACCTCTATGACAATATTTTCCAACCTGCACATACGGCTCAAAGTCAATGGCCAAACATCGCCGTCGGAAAAATTAAAAGATAGGCCGCATTTCTCGTCTTTTCCGCGCAAGACCTGTCCCTCGGACAAAAAGACCGGGGTATCGGCCATATCAATTACGCCTTCAACAATAATTTCGCCGCTGCCGTTCAGGCTCGTCATTCGTATCAGCTCTTCTGCCGTTCTGACGGTTCCAAGCTCATTTCTCTTTTCCATATTCTTAAGATTAATTATAATTTCTCGACAGAAACTATACCGCTTATCCGACACAAAATCAAGTTTTTTGTCTATTTGTTTTTGTAGACATAGACTTTCAGCGGCATACCGTAAGACTTTGCATCCAAAATTTTTTCCGGGACCATGCCTTTTAATTCAAAAGCATTGGAAACAACCACTGCACCGGGTTTAAGCTTTTCCTTCATCTCGTCCGACAGATCTTCCGCAGCCTTGGTATCAAGAAAACAAAGCAGCAAATCATAAGAGGCAATGTCCGCTTTCATAAAATCATCGCGGATAATCTCAACATTTTTCATTTTTCGGCTTCTGAAACGTATAATGGCCGTAACGAAACGATCCCAATCATAACCGACAAAAAAATGCTCGGGAAACTCTCTTGCCAGCGGCAACAGCATGGTTCCCGTCCCGCACCCCAGATCAACCACCCGCAAAGGAGTGCCGCTTTCCGCCAAAACTTCACGCGCTTCAGCCAAAGAAAGTTTTTTCATATTGCCAAAAGACGGAAACGCCGGCGGATATTTGCAGTTTTTAGAAATCACAATGGCATAAATAAAATAAAGCTCAAGTCCGATAGTGACAAACATCAAAACCAGCGCCGACAAAGCCAACAACACATCTGCCAACATTTCAGACCTCTCCGTTTTGATCCGTTATAAACAGGATACCGATTGGACAATAAAAAAAGCCCCGCAGATACGGAGCTTTTCACCCAAAGAAAAATTAATCCGCAATCATGGCCGTAAATTCGGCTTCGCTGACAACGGCGCCGTCCACCATGCTTTGTCCCTTAAAGACAAAAACATTACGGCGTTCTTTTATCTTTTCGACATGCATCATCAACTGGTCGCCGGGTTTAACCATTTTGCGGAATTTTACACCGTCAATCGACATAAAATAAACGCTTTTCTTGTTTCCTTCCATATTTTCAAAAGAAGAAATAACCAACGCCCCGGCCGTCTGAGCCATGGCCTCAATCTGCAACACGCCGGGCATAACCGGATTCCCGGGAAAATGCCCCTGGAAAAATTCTTCATTCATGGTAACGTTCTTAATGCCGTAGCCCTTGACGCCCGGTTCTTCGACCACCAGTCTGTCCACCAGCAGAAACGGATAGCGGTGCGGCAGCATCTTCATGATTTCTTCAATATGATAAATTTTATTTTCAGACATTTTTTTCCTCTTAAATTAAATCGATATTTTTACTTTTTGGTCAGTTTTTGCACCATGGCAACCTGCTTCATAAACTCCTTAATCGGCACCGCCGGATATCCCATAACAATCGCGCCGGGTTCAACATCGCGCATTAAACCGGACTGTGCGCCGATCTGCGCGCCGCTGCCGATATTCAGATGATCGGCAAAACCGCTCTGACCGCCGCAAACCACATAATCGCCGAAAGTGCAGCTTCCGGCAATACCGGTCTGGGCAACAATAACGCAGCCGCGTCCGAGCTTGTCATTATGTGCAACTTGAACCAGATTATCAATCCGGCAGCCGTCGCCGATGACCGTGTCGTCCAAAGCGCCGCGGTCAACGCAGGAGTTGGCTCCGATTTCGACATCATTGCCGATAATAACCCGCCCCACCTGCGGAATTCGCTGATGTTTGCCATTGATAACCATAAAGCCGAAACCGTCCAGACCAATCCTCGCTCCGCCGTAAACATAACAGTCATTGCCCATCAGACAGTAAGCAATCTGAGCATTGACGCCGATACGGCAATTGTTGCCGATCTTACACCCGCGGCTGATAACGGCTCCGTGTTCAATAACACAGTTCTCGCCGATTTCGACATTTTCTTCAATAACCGCATGCTCGCCGACATACGTATTCTGACCGATTTTGGCGGACGGCGCAATTCTGGCCGAAGAAGAAACCTCGGCTCGCGGAGAATATTCCGAATAAAACCGCTGATTGAGTTTCAAAAAGGCCAGCTTGGGATTTTCCGTCACCAAAACCGCGACCCCGGCCGGAATCAAAGCCTCCATCTCAGGTGTGGTAACACAGGCCGCAGATTTTATTTCAGCCGCCTTGGCCTTGGCTTTTTTATCATAGAAAAAACAAATTTCATTTTTTCCGGCTTTTGCCATTGTCGCAATATCGTTCACCAAAACACCGCCCTGCGCTTTGTCTCTCAACTCTGCGCCGCATATTTCGGCAATCTGCAGCAGCGTAAAAGGTCCGGTATTTTTGAAAAATGTCGTGTCAACCATCAATTTTCCTTTCTTACTTCCTAAAATAAAAGACTTTTAGATAGGCAGACAGAGCGGTTTTGAAAGTAAGAAAAAATAGTAAATAAATTTTTCGAAACTGAACAAAACCGCTCCGCCATATAAAAGACTTTTACAATCTGGTACCGAAATTCAGACGGAAAGCCTGCGTTTCATCGTAGTCTTCCTTAACGATCGGGAACGCCAGGTCAACGTCAATCTGTCCCATAGGAGACAGCCACTGGAAACCGAAACCGGCAGCAATACGCGGTGTTGAAGAATAATCAACGTCACGCGTATCAATTCCGTCCGGTTTGCCGAGCATACCCATATCAACGAAAGTGCGGCCTCTTACGCCCAGCTCGTCCAATCCGATCGGGAACGAAACTTCGGCACCGGAATAAATCATCCAGTTACCGCCCAAAGCATCGCCGGTGCGTTTGTCGCGGGCACCGATACCGGCCGTGTCAAAACCGCGCAACGTAGAACCGCCCAGATTGTAACGATTGGACAAACGAACGTCATCATCGTCATAACCGGTAATATATCCGGCATTGGCAAAGAACTTAAAGGTATAATAGTCGGCAATGGTATAATATTTATAGAGTTTGGTATCAAACTTCAGGAACTTTTCATCCCCGCCGGCACCGGCAACATCATTGCCGAAAGAAACATAATACCCTTCTTTCGGATTGATGGCACTGTCGCGTTTGTCATAGACCGTGGTCTGTCCGATAATGGAGCCGGTAGACTTGCCTTCTTCTCTCTTAATATATTCGGAAGCGTCATCGTCGACATTGCTGATTTTGTCTTCGCGATATGTATAACGTACATACTGGGACAAATCATCGGTATATTTCCAGCCCAGACGCAGACGGCCGCCGGTCGTGTCGGTATCGTAAGAACCTTCGTCCTGATAATCCTCTTCGGTGCGGAACAGGTCAACGCCGGCACTCAGATTGCGGTTTAAGAAATAAGGTTCGGTAAAGCTCAGGTTATATTCCTGAGTACGCTGCGAAATACCGAGATCTACGCCCAACTGCTGTCCCATGCCGCGGAAGTTGTTTTCGGTTACGCCGGTTCTGAGCAGCATACCGTTAACCGTAGAATAACCCACGCCTACATTAAAGTAACCGGTGGATTTTTCTTCGACATTAACATCAATATCCGCCTTGTTTTCATCCGTCGGCACGGTCTGAATGTCAACCTTGCTGAAGTAGTTCAGGTTTTCCACATTTTTGCGTGACGCTTTGATTTTTGCAACATTGAATGCGTCGCCTTCGTCGATTCTGAACTCGCGGCGAATAACCTCGTCATGCGTGCGGTTATTGCCCTTAATGTTAATGCGGTTGACAAAGATACGGTCGCCTTCCCTGATATTGAAAGCCACCTTCATCTCGCCCGTAGCCGTATTCATCTTCAAATCCGGTTCCACATCAACAAAAGCAAAACCTTTCTTGCCAAGTTCTTCGGTTATGGATTCGACGCTGGCATCAACCTTTGTATCGTTAAACCAGTCGCCTTTTTCAAAGTCAACCAGCTCATACATCGGCGAAACGTCAACATCTGCGATTTCGGAATTAACCGTAATATCGCTGACTTTATAGCGTTTGCCCTCATCAACAACATAGTTCAACACAAACGATTTTTTGTCGGGACTCAGTTCCGCCACCGCTGAAACGACGCGGAAATCGGCATAACCGCGCTTCATATAAAAACGGCGCAGCAACTCTTTGTCATAATTGGTCTTTTCGGCGTCATAATTCTCCGAACTTGAGAAAATTCGATACCAGCGGCTTTCCTTGCTCATAATCTCATTAGCCAGATCATCGTCCGAATAGTGCGTATTGCCGATGAAATTGATTTTGGTAATGCTGGCCAACGGACCTTCGTCTATTTCATAAACCAGATCGACACGGTTTTGGTCACGTTTGATGATTTTGGGCTCAACCGAAGCAGCATAACGCCCCGTACGCTTGTAGATTTCAAGGATTCGCTGAACGTCCTCCTGAACCTTGGCGCGATCATAAATGGCGCCCGACTTCAGGCTGACTTCCTTTTCAAGCATTTCGTCGCTGACTTTGTCGTTACCGTCGAAAACCCTTTTGTTGATAATAGGATTCTCAACTACTCTGATTTCCAACAGCCCGTTGTTTTTCACATTGAAAACTACGTCGGTAAAAAGCCCGGTTGCATACAGTTGCTTTAATGAATCGTCCAAACGGTCCTGAGAAACGCTCTCGCCCTTCGGCAGATTGATATAAGACAAAACCGTCTCTGTTTCCACCCGTTCCAATCCCTGAACATTGATATCTCTCACATAAACATCCGCAGCATATGCATTCATAGATGTCATCATGGTGAATGCCAATGCAAATACACTAATATTTTTCATCCGAACAATCCTTATAATAAATTAAGCAAACCATCTGTTAAACAAACGGACCACATCGTTCCAGGTGGCAAAAACCATCAGCGAAATCAACAATGCAAAACCGACTTTAAACAAACCGTCTTTAACTTTTTCGTTAATTTCTCTTCTTGTTGCAATTTCTATCAGATAAATTACAACATGTCCACCGTCAAGAAGAGGTATCGGGAATAAATTAATCAAACCCAGATTAACGGAAAGCAGAGCCATAAACACCAACAGGTTCAATATTCCCTGCTGTCTCGTAATGTCCCCGGACATTTCGGCGATTCTGATAACGCCGCCGATCTCCTCTGAACCGCGCTCGCCGACAATCATCTGTCCGACCCCGCGCAGCGTCATATCCGTAATGTTCCAGACTTCGATTCCCGCATCGCGCAATGCCTGAAACACGTTCAAATCCAGCTTTTGGACTTCGACCACGTTCACGGAACGGATTCCCAGCATCGGGCGTCTGGTTTCCGTCTTGTCCAGCACCGCATCATTTTCGATTTCAATATACTGAAGCGGAAATGCCAGCCTGATTATCTTGCCGCCGCGCTCCAGTTCCACCTGAACCTTTTCCTCGGTATTCAACTCCACCTCACGGCGCACATCCGTAAAACTGCTTACTTTCTTTCCGTTTACGCTCAGTATCCGATCTTTGGGCAAAATGCCGGCCTGCTCGGCCGCACCGCCTTTAACTACCTCGCCGACTATTGGCGGAAACTCAATCTTGCCGATAAAATAAAAAATGCTCGCAAAAATTAAAACCGCAAACACATAATTTGCAGCCGGACCGGCCAGAGAAATCAGAAGCTTTTTGAAAGGAGACTGATAAGCAAAAGCTTTTTTCTTCTGCTCGTCCGTAAGTTCTTTAGCTTCGGAAGTCGTGCTTGTCTCATCACCGTCGCCCAAAAACTGACAATAACCACCCAACGGAATGGCGCTGATTTTCCATCTGGTACCGGATTTATCGACAAACCCCCACAACTCCTTGCCGAAACCAATAGAAAAAGCTTCCACCTGAACCCCGGAAAACTTAGCCACCAGATAATGCCCGAGTTCATGCACAAATACCAAAATTCCGAGCAGTACCACAAACGGCACAACGTAATACATTAAATTAACCAGCCAATCCATAATTACACAATATCCTACTTAATTAAAAGAAACACCGTATCTGAACAATAAAAACACCAAAGGTGCCGCAAAAATCAAACCGTCAATTCGGTCAAAAGCACCGCCGTGCCCGGGAATAAGGTTACTTGAATCTTTAATTCCCAAACTGCGCTTGATATAAGATTCGACCAAATCGCCGATTTGAGCCACAACGGCAATTATACCGCCCAAAACCGCATAAAACAGCACATGATTATGCTCCGTAAAGGCATAGCTGTAGGCAATGCTGATCAGAACCGAAAGAGCCACGCCGCCAAACAATCCGGACCAGGTTTTGTTGGGACTGATTTTCGGTGCCAGTTTCGGACCTTTCAACGTGCTGCCGACGACATAACCGCCGGTATCAACGCCCCAGACCATCAGCAAAAACCACATTGTGTCTAAAAAGCCGACCTGTCCGTACAGCCAGACCAACGAACCGATCCCGATTGAGATATATAACACGCCCAGCGTCAGAAGATGACGGCGAAACTCCCCGCGGGCCTTAATCCAGACCAATACGGCAGAGCCCGCAACCACGGCGGCAACCGCCCACGGACTTGTGGCAAAAATAGCTGCGGCAACCGCCAGCGCATAAACAATACCATAAGTGCCGTTTCCTTTATTCGGTACCATATTTGACCATTCCCAAGCCATCATTCCGCCAAAAACCAGCGCCATGACCTGAACATAAGGATAACCGGCATAAAGAACCCCGACGGTTACGGGAACCAAAACCAGCGCCGTTACAATCCGCTTAACAATAGAACTAGTTTTTGACTTTTCCATATCTTCTCTCCCTGGACTTAAAATCCGCAATAATATCGGTTAAGGTCTTCTCGTCAAAATCCGGCCACAACACATCTGAAAAAAAGAACTCGGCATAAGCCAGCTGCCAAAGCAGATAATTGCTGAGCCGCTGTTCGCCGCTGGTTCTGATCAAAAGGTCCGGATCGGGAATGTCCTGCGTATAGAGCATACCCGAAAACATCTTGGCATCAATATCTTCCGGCTGAATATCCCCTCTTTTTGCCAATTCGGCAATTTTCCGCGCCGCATTGACAATTTCCTGTCTGGAACCGTAACTGATAGCCAGACAAAGAGTCATCTTATCATTTTGGGCGGTCTCGGCTTCCAGTCTGTTCATGCTTTCGACAATATCGGAAGGCAGCATCGAGCGCTCGCCGATAAACCTGATGCGCACGCCGTTTTCCTGAACTTCCTTCAAATCGCTTTTAAGATACTGGCGCAGCAAATCCATCAGTGTCCCGACTTCTTCGGGATCCCGATTCCAGTTTTCGGTGGAAAAAGCATAAAGAGTCAGATATTTGACCCCGAGATTGCCGGCTGCTTTGGTAATTTCCTTCACAACCTCGGCACCTTTTTTGTGACCTACGGAACGCGGCAGTCCTCTTTTTTTGGCCCAACGTCCGTTCCCGTCCATAATGATTGCAATATGTTCTAAACTGTTATCTTCACTCAACTTAAAAAACCTGTTTTTAATAATTTATATCGAAAGCATGCTTTCAGAGGAACAGACGGAGCAATTCCCGCAAAGAAAATTTCAGCGTAATGAAACTTACATACTTGCGGAAAATCACTCCGAACACTCTGTAAAACTACACTTGCAGAATATCCTTTTCCTTACGGGCCAGTTCCTCGTCGATTTTCTTGATGGTCTCGTCCGTCAGTTTCTGGATTTCGTTTTCATACTTCTTTTCTTCATCTTCGGAAATTTCATTGTCTTTTTTGAGCTTTTTTATTCCGTCCAGCGCGTCTCTGCGCACGTTGCGAACGGCGATCTTGCCCTGTTCCGAATATTTGCCGGCAACCTTGACCAGTTCTTTACGGCGTTCTTCGCTCAACGGCGGAATTGGAATTCTGATCAGTTGTCCGTCGGAAACAGGATTCAATCCCAAATCGGATTCCCTGATTGCCTTCTCCACGGACTTGGCCAACCCTTTGTCCCACACGCTCACCGACAAAGTCCTGGCATCGGGAACACTTACGGTGCCAACCTGCGACAACGGGCTTTGAGAACCGTATGCCTCAACCATAATCCCGTCCAAAAGACTGGCGTGAGCCCGTCCGGCGCGCAGACCGCTGAAATCGTTCTTCAAAGATTCCAAGCTTTTTTCCATGCGGGTTTTCGCGTCTTGTTTAATGTCATTATAATCAGCCATAAAATTACACCTCTTTTTTAATTACAGTAAAATTGCCTTTTCCCGAAACAACTTTTTCCAAAGCGTCTTTGCCGCTCTGGGCAAAAACCACGACCGGAATATTGTTTTCCCTCGCCAACGCAATGGCCGCGATGTCCATCACCTTCAGCTGTTTTTCAATAACTTCGTCATACGAAACCGTGTCATAACGCACCGCCTGCGGATTGACCTTCGGGTCGCTGTCATAAACGCCGTCAACCTGCGTTGCTTTCAACAAAACGTCGCACTGCATTTCCGAAGCCCTGAGCGCAGCGCCCGTATCCGTCGTAAAATAAGGGTTGCCGGTGCCTGCCGCAAAAATCACCACGCGTCCTTTTTCCAAATGTCGAAGCGCGCGGCGGTATACATAATGCTCGCATACTTCCGGAATGTTCAGTCCCGAAAGCACTCTTGCCGGCGTGCCGTTTTTCTCCAGCGCGTTTTGTATATACAAGGCGTTCATTACCGTCGCCAACATCCCGACATGGTCGGCAACAGTACGGTTCATCCCCTTGGAGGCTTCCTTTGCACCCCGGAAGATGTTGCCGCCGCCGACCACGACGCAGACTTCGACCCCGGCATCGTGAACAGCCTTAATCTGACGGGCCAGATTTTCGATAACTTCGGCGGACATGCCGAAACTCTTGTCACCCATCAGGCCTTCGCCCGAAAGTTTCAGCAAAATCCTCTTATATATCGGTTTCATATTTCAGACGTCCTTTATTAATTTTTTCCAATATTATCTGATTTAATCGTTTTGTCACCTATATTTTTCCACTTTTTCCATAAAAAAATCGCCTTCTCCGTAGGACAAACGGAAAAATAAAGTTGAAAGATAAAAACCTTGCGTTTAATACTAAAAAAAGTTTCAACAATATTAAGAGTTTGTCCAATGAGCATCGAAATGACTTTTCTCGCCGCTGCCCTCGGCGGTTATATATTAGGTTCAATTCCCTTCGGTTTGGTTCTGACCCGTCTGGCCGGCCTGGGCGACATCCGCAAAATCGGCTCCGGCAACATCGGCGCCACCAACGTTCTGCGCACCGGACGCAAAGACTTAGCCATTTTAACCGTTCTTCTGGATGCCTCCAAAGCCGGCATCGCTGCATATGCCGCCTATAGGCTGGTAACGCCGCAGCCGTACATTTTCTGGGGCTTCTTCACCGAAACCAACATCATGGCCGAACTCATCGCCGGTACATGCGGTATACTGGGACACAATTTTCCGGTCTGGCTCAAATTCAAAGGCGGCAAAGGCGTTGCTTCCACTTTCGGCTTTTTGCTGGCCACTAATTGGCAACTTGCACTGTTGGCGCTTTTCACTTGGCTGATAATGGCCTGCATTTTCAGATATTCTTCCTTGTCGGCAATCACCGCGGCGGCTTTAGTTCCTCTATATGCCTTTTTTATGACGACGCCGGTTTACTGTGTTTTTTATACCGGCATTGCCGTTCTGGTACTGGTTCGCCATCACGCCAACATCCGCCGTTTGCTTAAAGGGGAAGAAAGCAAAATCAGCTTTAAGAAAAAGGAAAAAGTGCAGTAAATGAAACAAGACGAGCAGCTTTTAGACTGGATTCAGCTGATTAACACCGAAAACATCGGTCCCGTAACCTTTTACAAACTGCTCGGCCGCCACCAAAGCGCGGCTGCCGCTCTGGACGAACTCGGCGGCAATCACCGTTTCAAGATTTTTCCGCGGGAACTGGCTCGCCGGGAAGTCGAACTGGCTGCGTCAAAAAACATCCGCATTATTCCCCGCACCTCCGAACTCTACCCGCAGGCTCTGAAACATATCGACGACGCACCGCCGCTTCTTTATGCCGCCGGAAACGTCGAATTGCTCAACCGCCCCGTCTCTTTGTCAATCGTCGGCGCACGCAATGCTTCTGTCAATGGTCGCAAAACGGCCTCAAGAATTGCCTACGACCTCACCAACAGCGGCGTTCTGATTATCTCCGGCATGGCCCGCGGCATCGACAGCGCAGCGCACAAAGGCGCAATGTACGCCAATGCTCAAAACGGACCGACGCTGGCGGTTTTGGGCACCGGCGCCGACATCATTTATCCAGCGGAAAATCAGTTTTTATACAATCAAATCATCAATCAGGGCGTCATTGTTTCGGAATTTCCGCTCGGCACCCAGCCCCAAAGCGGCAACTTTCCGCGCCGCAACCGTATTGTTTCGGCTCTTTCGCTGGGAACGCTTGTCGTTGAAGCCACCATGCATTCAGGTTCGCTCATCACCGCCCGTTTGGCCTTGGAACAGGGCAAAGACGTTTTTGCCATACCTGGTTCTCCACAGGATGCCCGCTCCCTCGGCCCCAACAAATTAATTAAGGATGGCGCAACGTTGGCTGAAAACGCCGCCGACATTTTGGAAGTTTTAAGTCTCAATAATCAAAAACAAATTATACAATATGTTGACAAGTTGCAAAAAAATGTCGATATTCCTCAAGAACAAATATCAGATGATGTCATGCCGGCGGAAAAGTCCTCGGTCATAGATTGCCTGAACAGTGAAGGCGTTTATGTCGATGAGATCATCCGCTCCAGCGGTCTCGGCGCTTCGGAGGTTTCTCTGGAACTCCTGAAACTGGAAATGGAAGGCAGGATAGAACGTCAGCCCGGCAACAAAGTGGCCTTAATCAAATAGGTAGAAAAAATGAAGCTCGTTATCGTAGAATCTCCGGCAAAAGCCAAAACCATCAACAAATATCTCGGCAAAGACTATAATGTTTTGGCCAGCTTCGGCCACATCCGCGATCTGCCGAGCAAAGACGGTTCGGTACTGCCCGATCAGGATTTTGCCATGACTTGGGAACTTTCGCCCGGCGGACAGAAACGCCTCAAAGACATCATTTCCGCCGTTAAAGACGCCGATACCATCATTCTCGCATCCGACCCGGATAGAGAGGGAGAAGCTATCGCCTGGCATATATTGGAAGAGCTGACCGCCCGCAAAAAAATTGCCGGCAAAAAAATCGAACGCGTCGTTTTTCACGAAATTACCAAAAACGCCGTAACCGAAGCCATTAAAAATCCACGCACCATCGACGACAATCTGGTCTCTGCCTATATGGCGCGTCGTGCACTTGACTATCTGGTGGGCTTTACGTTGTCGCCGGTTCTGTGGCGCAAACTCCCGGGTTCCAAATCGGCCGGACGCGTCCAATCCGTCGCTCTGCGCCTGATTTGTGACCGCGAAACCGAAATTGAAAAGTTTAAAAGTGAAGAATATTGGACGGTAGACGCCGAACTGTTTACGGCATCCAAAGCCGTCATCAAATCACGCCTGATTACGCTTGACGGCAGCAAACTCGAAAAATTTGACCTGAATTCCGAAGCCAGGGCCATGGAGGCCAAAGCTAAAATTGAAGCGCAGAATTTTGCCGTTTCAAACGTTGAGCGCAAAAAAGCCAACCGTTACCCGTCGCCGCCGTTCACAACCTCCACCCTGCAGCAGGAAGCCGCCAGAAAACTGCGTTTCAGCGCCAAAAAGACCATGCAGGTGGCGCAAAAACTGTATGAAGACGGTTTAATCACCTATATGCGTACCGATGCCGTCAACCTTTCCAAAGAAGCCATCGACGCCTGCCGCGAAGCCATTTTAAAATATTTCGGCGAGGCTTATCTGCCCAAAACCGCCAAAGAATATAAAACCAAATCCAAAAACGCGCAGGAAGCGCATGAGGCCATCCGTCCCGCCCATATTATGGACACGCCCAAAAAACTGGAGGCACGTCTGGACGCCGATGCGCACAAACTTTACGAACTGATCTGGAAACGTACCGTTGCCTGCCAGATGAACCCCGCCGTATTGGACAAGGTTGTTATTGATTCAACCTCGGAAGACCAAAAAATCGTTTTGCGCGCCAACGGACAAGTCATTGATTTTGACGGTTTCCTCAAACTTTACCAGGAAAGCAAAGACGACAGCGATGACGACGACGAAAACCGCATTTTGCCGAACGTTGCCGAAGGCGAAAAAGTTGACAAAGGCGAAATCACGCCCGAACAGCATTTCACCACCCCGCCGCCGCGCTTCACTGAAGCCAGTCTGGTCAAAAAGCTTGAAGAGCTCGGCATCGGCCGTCCGTCAACTTATGCCAGCATTATCTCCGTTTTGCAGGAACGCAAATACGTCCGCGTCGAAAAACTGCGCTTCATTCCTGAAGACCGCGGCCGCATCGTGACCGTATTTTTGGAAAACTACTTCAAAAAATATGTTGAATATGACTTTACCGCGCAGCTGGAAGAATTTCTGGATGACGTTTCCGCCGGTGAAATGGAATGGAAAAAACTGTTAGCCGGTTTCTGGGCCAAGTTCATCAAAAACATTTCCGCCGTACAGCCGCTGCAAATCAGCGAAGTCATCAATAAGATTGACGAAGTCCTGTCGTATCACCTTTTCCCGCCGCGTGAAGACGGTTCCGATCCGCGCGTCTGTCCTGAATGCGGCAAAGGCCGTCTGAGCATCAAGCTCGGCAAATTCGGCGCTTTCATCGGCTGTTCCAACTATCCCGAATGCAAATATACCAAACCGTTGACCGACGCTATGGAAGAAGCGGCCAACGATACGCCCAAACCGGCCAATCCCGAAGATAAGACCTTGGGAGAAATGAACGGTCTCAAAATTTATCTCAAAAAAGGTCCTTACGGTTTCTATTTACAGCTTGGTGAAGACGCGACGGCCACCACCGAAAAACCCAAACGTTCAGCCTTGCCTAAAAACATAAAACCTGAGGAAGTTACTTTAGAACAGGCTTCTACCTTATTGAGTTTACCTAAAAAACTCGGAAACGACATTGAGGTTAACATCGGCAAGTTCGGCCCTTACATCAAACAGGGAAACAAATCCAAATCTCTGACCGGAAACGACAACATCTTTAACATCACTTTGGAACGTGCCGAAGAGATTTTAAAAGGCGTTGCCGAACGCCCGGCTGGGAAATCTCTGGGGATCCACCCCAAAGACAAAAAGGATATTACTTTAAATTCCGGACGTTACGGCCCTTACCTCAAGTGGGGCAAAAACAATTATGCCATTCCCAAAGAATTTAAGGACAAGGAACTGACACTTGACGATGCCTTAAAAATCATCGAAGCCAAAAAGGCCTGAAAAAAGCCCCGCGGATTGCGGGGCTTTTCACTACTCTGCCAAATTAATATCTTCTTTTGGCGTCTTTTTATAATTGTCAATCGCGTTCTCGGTAGCATTGACGCCGCTTTTAACCATTTCCTTAGTACCGGTGCCGATATCGCTTACCACTTGTCCAACTGTCGTCTTTTCATCAATCTGTCCCTCATAAACGCCTTTTCCGACCAGATAAATGACAACAACCAAAGCAATATAAAAAAGATATTTCAAAAATGTACCCATAACGATTCTCCAGATGATTTAGGTTCTGACAAAGAAATAATCAGAATTTGACACATTTCAACCCCGCATCCAGCTCCGATACCCAAAAGGTTGACAAATGCGCGGCGGTTAAATACATAATATTTTGTGTTTTCTGTGACGTTTTTGTGAAAATTACCATTCTGATGGTAATTTATTGTTGTATTTTGTTGCGCTTTGGTACATAATATTCTCTAGGTTTTAGTTC